>JADKJX010000002.1 GCA_016720775.1 Chitinophagaceae bacterium | reverse complement strand
GCAAAAGCGAAACTGACCATGCATAAAGTAGATGCCACCGGCTTCAGCTTGGAGGATGAAGAGATCAGCCGCATGCAGATAAAGCGCAGGAAAATACGCAGAACCGTACCGGAAACGGTTACCAACGATGAGAATGAGTTAACCCGCTTTTTACCGAAGTACAGATAAGGATAGGTAATGTATGAAGGGGCTATCAAAAGAAAATTCGTGATACTGAAATATTTTACCGCTGCGGTAACAGAAGAAATTCTGCGGTAAGAATTGGTCTGATGGTTACTGCAACAGTTGCAAGTAAGGCATTTGAAGAAGATAAACTGGCTATGTTTTTACAGGACCTTGGTTTTGATAAACACGAGAAGAGGTTGTAAAAATATTTCACTCGTGAGTAGGTTAAAGTTGGGTTGGTAGAAAACGAACCGGAATGGGAAGAGCTCTTAAAGGATCGACCCGGCTACAAGAAATAAACAACGGAAGAACACTGAAGGCGTCCATAAAAGAAGAGATCGAAGCATACTGGCTGGCGCAGTAAAACCAGTTGCAGGACCAGATCTATCATTACCTCAGTTGACGAGACCAAGATGGAATTTCCCTGCAGAGTTTTTAAAAACGCTGGCTGCAAACAAGCGGCGAAAAAGAAAAGACTGCAGAGCAGGCTGAGACTGAGTTTCCGGGCTTCAGCAACCAGTTAAAATGGACATTGATCAGCGATAAACTGGTTCATGAACAAAAACTGGAAGTAAGTAATGAAGAATTGCGTGACTATATGAAGATAGAGATCATGCGTTACTTCGGTACCATGAACCTGGGCGATGATACCAGCTGGATAGAAAGTTATATTGACCGTATGATGAAAGACGAGAAGCAGGTTGATGCCAGCTACCGCCGCCTGATCACCGATAAATTATTCACCTGGCTGGAAGGACAGGTAAAGGCCAAGGAAAAATAGTGACGCCGCAAGAACTGACCGGCATGATGCACAATCATCAACATTAAACAGGCTGTTGTATTTTTTTAAGAGCGGGAGTTGAGAAAGACTGCCGCTTTTTTTATCTTATAGAAAGGAATTATTTGCAGCATTAATTAATTTTAAAAACATAACCTATTAGAAAAGCAGTTTGGTTTTTCTTTTCTTTTTTTAAAATAATAAAATTAATTAGACGTATAAAAAAATCTGCAATGTAAAATAAAAGGTAGGGTTTTAAGTCTTTGAAAAAATAATATTTGTATTGGATGGAAGAAACCATTGTTGTAAGTGGTTTCCTATTGGTCATTTTTAAATCAGGGAAAGCCAGGCCGAATTTATTTAAAAAGCTATCTTCGCTTTCAAAATAAAAATGTTCCATTTTGTTTATCAGGGCATTTTCTTTTTCGTCATTCTTAAAATGCTTTTCATAGGTGTAACCCCCATAGTATTCATTTATTAACAGGATATGAGCATTTTTGCTGCATTGTTTAAATGCTTGATTTAATATTTTTTCTAATGATTCAAAAGGAATATGGGCATTTAAATTTATGCAGGAAACAATATCAATTGGTTCATCCAATTTAAAATAATAATCGGGCCCGGAGTAAACCAATGCGGCTTTATATCCTCTTTTGTAAACTTCTTCTTTGGGATAGCCTTCAATATCTATACCAACACAGTTTTTGGAGTTTAACACCAATATATCTTTTCCAGCCCCGCATGCAATATCCAAAATAGTGTTTCGAGTGAGGCCAGACAAGGCTTCTTTTATAAATTTTTCATCTCCCAGTCTAACTGAAACAAAGGGATAAAATATATTTACAAAGCGAGAGTTCAATAATTTTCTTTTATAACCCGATAAAAAGTTAGATTTCGCTTTTCTGTCTTTCCAATAATTTTTTTTGGTTCATAAATTTGACTTAATCTTAATGCCTTTGCAGAGAAAAGCGACTACCATGCGCCCTATTTTTGGTTTTATGGGCTATTTGCAAATATAATATATAAAAAACGATTACAAATAATGCTATCAAATGAAAGGCGTATTTCTGATGAAAGATGGGACGCAAAAAAGCTACGTACAGTATGCGTATTTAACCTGATAAGATGCTTCATATAATCTTCTGAATGTATGGGGGTATTGAAGTTTTATTAATTAACCAATTTTTAAATTCCGATACTGTAAAACTCCATTAAAAGGATTCTCATACTATAATGCTCTTTTTACGATCGCTTTTCTTAGCATCGTTATCATATTTAATTGCAAAGAATAAAGCTATAACTAAAAGTATTCTATCAAAGGCTATTAAAACTTATAGTACTCCTTCATCCTTGTCATCAACATATCTTTTTTTCTTCTCGACACTTCAACTTCATGGTTGTTGGAAAGAATGACCGTTCCCCCCTCGCCACGGATATATTCTTTTATATGCTCCAGGTTCACGAGGAATGATTTATGGGTGCGGATAAAATTGCAGTCCTGCAGCAACTCTTCATATTCATGAATAGGTTTTGATGCACAAATGACGGGCCGGTTGGTAAAATGAAAGTTTGTATAATTACTGCTGGCTTCGCAATAAATGATCTCCTGTATCTCCACTACCTGGAAACCTTTGAGTGAAGGAATACAGAGTTTCATTTTTTGCGATCCTCTTCCGTGCCTGATGTTGTGCAGGAATGTTTCTATATGTTGCCCGCCGTTTTTTTCTTCGATCTTTTTTCCGGTTCTTTTTACTGCTGCTGACAGCAGTTCATCATCAACAGGTTTAAGTAAATAATCTACGGCGCTGAAATGAAAATGCCTGCGTCATAAAATTATTATGTGCTGTTACAAAGATGATCTCAAAATTAATTGTGGGAAGATTTCGCAGTAACTCAAGCCCGTTTGTTTCAGGCATGGCAATGTCTAAGAAAACCAATTGCGGATGTAATTGGGCAATTTTCTCATTTGCTTCCATGGCGCTGCCACAGCAACTGATCACCTCAACCTCCTCACAATTCATTTGTAATAATTTTTGGAGGGAAGTAAGTCCCCGGGGCTCATCATCAACAAGTATTGTTCTTATTTTATTCATTCTCCGTTTATCTCCAGTGGTAAATGTAAGGTAACCAATGTGCCGGTTTCAGCAGCGCCCGGGATATTTTTTTTATCAGTTATGGTAATACTGCTCTGCAGGTTATATTTTTCATTTAACAAAGCAATGCGGTTCTTAATATTACGTATCCCGACAGAATTATGCAAATAATCCTTTTCTTCCCTGTTCTTCCGGGAATAATCAATGCCTACCCCATCGTCATTAATTATACAAACAAGGTTGTTGTTCTCTTTTTTAAAATCAATATTTACATTGATCTTTTTTTTGTTACCCGATACGCCATGCCAGATGGCATTTTCAATAAAAGGCTGTATAAGCATGGGCGGCAACACCGTTTCATCCATGTCTAATGCCTTATCAATATTTATGCTGTACGTAAAATGACTGTTCCTTATTTTCCATTTCAATATACCGCTGCGGTAGTCAAGTGTATTGCGGAGTGAAATGAATGATTGCTCTGACTGGTCGAGCGTTATTCTTATCAGTTGAGCAAATTTGCCGAGGTAGTGCGAAGCTTCTTTATTCTCATTGCTCAATATCATTTCCCGGATACTGTTGAGGCTGTTAAAAATAAAATGCGGGTTCATCTGGGCATGCAGGGCTTTCATTTCCGTTTGCGCCAGCAGTTTATCTACATTGGCTTTCTGCCTTACCTGTTTTATCCTCCTCCTGTATAAGTAATAAAGTAATCCTGCCAGTAAAAGACCGATGGTAACCAGGAACCAGGTGGTTTTCCAGAATGGGGGCTGAATGGTAACCGTAAACTCTTTTATTTTTTCGACTCCCGATTTGCCGGTGGCTTTTATCTGAACGGAATATTTTCCGGGTTGCAGGTTATTCAGGTTAAGGTTCCGTTGCGGGCCAAGTAGGTTCCAGGTTTCGGCATTATTTATTTTATAAGCAAACTGGTAATTGCTTTTTTCAAAATCAATGATGGTATAATTAATCAACAGGTTGTTTTCATTATACTTCAGGCGTATCTCATTACCGGGTTGAAAAGAAATTTTCTTGTTATTTATTACCAGGTCCTCCAGCAGCAGATCGCTGCTGTTACCGGAATTGTTGGTTTGGCCTGTTGGAATTTTTGCTATGTATTCGCCGGCAAACAGGTATAAAAGATTATTGTCGCTGTCAAAATACATCCTGCGCCCCGTCGGTTTATGTTCCGGTAACCCGTCTTGCTGATCATACACAACGAATTTTTTATTCTGTATTTCAAACTTCGACAGGTGGCTGTTACTGCCAATCCAGAGATCATTGTTAATGACCGGGCTGAAACTTTCCAGTACATCAGAAGGCAACCCGTCCTTCATGGTATACGCCACAAACTTTTTTTCTTTTATCCGGTACTCCAGCAGGCCATTATAGGCGTTGTGCAGCCATAGCGACCCATTATCATCTGTACTCAGCGTAAGTATATCATCATTAAACTTATTTATGCCGCCGTAAACATTGATCAATGTGTCAAATAATTGCATTTGGCTGTTCCACCGGGCCAGGGAATGTCCGCCGATCCACACATCCCCATACGAGTCGTAAGCTATATTTTTTACCCTGTCAAATGGCAGGGCAGGTTTTGTGGCTGAACTAAAAGGGACGAAGGTTCTTGAAGCAATATGATAACGTACCACCAGGCCTTCGAGGTAACTGCACATCCAGGCATATCCATCTTTATTCACCGGGGCCAGTATTACCGACATGCCAGCGGCCCAGGGATATTTTTTTTCATCAAACACTTTACCATAATGGTTTGTTTTTGTATCAAACCACAAAAGGCCTGCATTCGTTCCGAGCCATAAGGTATCTGCATGATACATTTCCATGGTCATAACTTCGTTCCACCCGTTATTACCTCCGTAGAGATCTATTTGTTTTTCCGGCTGCATTGTTTCCGGGTTCAGTATCACCAGTCCTTTATTTAATGAATACCTGCCAGCATATAATTTGCTTTTATACCGGTAAGCACACCTGAAACCGCCTGTGAGGGCATCACCTGGTGCAGGAGGAAAATGATAAGAACTGATAAAGGACGGATTCAGTTTCTGTTGTAACAGCCCTTCGCTGCTGCAAACCCATAATCTTTTATCTCTATCAACAAACAGGCGGGTAATTTTGTACGACGAAAGTTCTTTTTTCCCATCACAGGTAATAATGCCGGTTTGCCTGTTGAGGTGCAGTATATAAAATCCGTACGAGCCGCCATTAATAAAAAAGGTGGAATCATTGAAGGCCTCAATCTTACTTTCCCAGCTAAGCTCAACAAATGAATGGAAGGGGAGGGGAGATGTGACAACTCTTTTCAACTTATGGTCGTAGAAAGTGATGCTGTCTTTGAGATGAAAAGTAAATATAAATTCATGGCTGCTTACTTGATATTTTGTAACTAAATGGTCGCCTTCAGTGCTTACAGGATGCAAAAATGATTTCCATTCATTTTCACTTTTATCAATGACCCGGAACCTGTTTTTTCCTTATTATAATAAGCGAGGCCGGTTTCTTCCGTATAAACAAGATATTCTTTATCGTTAATGGAAAATATCTCCCGGCCGTAAAGTATTCTCTTTTTACCCACGTCTTTCAGGTTGTATGCATCGTGCCGGAAAATAATTTCACCGGGTTTATTAAAAACATAAAATCCTGAAGTGGTAGTAAGTGCAAATGATTGATCCGATAATTGAACTGCATCCCAGGGAATATTTAGCTGTGTTGAGAACGCAGTACTGTCGGGAATAAAATAATTGAGCAGGGAAAAATCTTTGGTAGTAAGTAATTGAAACCCCCCTTTGCTGAGTATGCCCAAGTGGTGCCGGCCAAATAATTTCAGGTTAGAAATAGCCCCGGATAATAAAGGCAGGGCGGCGGTACCCTGGTAAAATTTTTTAAAAGAGTTGCCATCAAAACGGTTCAACCCAACATCGGTACCGGCCCATATATAACCCCGGTCGTCCTGTTGCAGGCAGGTGATGTAGTTATCACTTAATCCATCTTTAACAGTGTAGCGGACAAAATTCTTCTCTTCATATTGTGCATTTGCAAGATGCAGCATGAAAACGGCCAATAAAAAGAGAAAAATCTTTTGCATATAAAGCCAGCCTGCTGTAAAACAGGTAAATCAGGCAGTGCTAAAGTTAAAGCTATAATGCATAAAAGTATGGCCGTAAATACAACCAAAGTCGCCGTTAGTGAAACAGGGCGAGGAAGATTTTCTATTTAGGGTAAATTTCAATAAGGAAATCATGGTTCTTCATCTTTAAATAAGTGGTATGAAAGAAATATTCAAGCCTGGTTATTTTTTATTATTTTTTTTCATCCAGTGTTTACAGGAAGATTTATTTCCCAGAATGTTGGCATTGGTATTTCCAATCCTACCCGTGCAAAGCTTGAAGTAAATGGAGCTGTTGATTATACAACCGCCATTTTGGCGGAGAAAGCACCGCATAGGAATTATACGAAACAACCCGGGTATAGGCTTTAACAATTATTATAATGGAGGCAACAGGTACATAGCGAATGGTTATAGCGGAGCTATATGGCATGATGCAGTTAATGGAGGAATGTATTTCGATGTAAATGGTTATGGGACTACAAATAGTCTTGCTACTACAGGAATAAACGGCATGATGATCAGTAGTGCTGGTAATATTGGAATCGGCGGAGTTTTTCCCAATGCTCCCTTGCAATTTCCAAACTCCGGGGGCAATAGAAAAATTGTTTTATGGGAATCGGCAAACAACAATCATCAATTCTTTGGTTTAGGTATTGAAGCAGGGGCTTTGCGGTATAGTGTTGCAGGTTCCGGCGATGCACATAGGTTTTACAGTGGCAACAGCACTTCATCCTCTAATTTATTGATGAGCATATGGGGCGACAGGACTGTAACCATTGGTGATGATGGCGGCGGCGGAAAATTGGGGATTAATCTGTCAAGCCCTAATTATACTCTTCATGTGAAACAAGCCGGGGGAACAGGTATTTGCCTTCAGGAACCAGTTTTCAACACTAACTGGCATCTGCGGGCAGAGTCTTATGCCGGAGGAACAAGCAACTTTTTAAGACTTTATCATCAAGGAGGATTTGCTGGTGAGTTTCGTATGACTGGTGAATATGTTTGGTTTTCCGACCGGAGGCTGAAAAAAAATATTCAAGACTTGCCCTCATTACTTGATAAGGTAATGCAGTTGAGACCCGTCATCTATGAAATGAGAAAAAACAACCCTGAAAATAATAAGACGATCGGTTTTATTGCACAGGAAGTAAAACCATTGTTTCCTGAACTTGTTTTTGCAAATGAAAACAGGAGGGCTGATGGTATAGAAGATATTCATGCATTAAGTTATAGCGGCTTTGGCGTTATTGCGATCAAAGCTATCCAGGAGCAACAGAAACAGCTAACTGAAATGAGAAAGGAAATTGATTTGCTGAAAGAGCAGAATAAAATGCTGTTGCAATTAATAAACAGAAAAAATTAAATGTATGAAAAGGGCAGCATTACTTTCCTGGTTTTTATTTCTTTTCTTTATCCTGGGCCTTCTAAACGATTCATTTTCTCAAAACGTGGGCATTGGTACCGCCACACCCAATGCCTCGGCGCAATTGGATATAACCAGTACAGCAAAAGGCCTGCTGATACCGAGAATGACTTTAGTACAACGAAATTTAATTGCAACCCCGGCAACTGGATTACTGATTTATCAAACAGATAATACACCCGGCTTTTATTATTATAACGGAGCAGGCTGGAACCAGATCAGTACCGGCGGCAGCACTAATTTTTGGAACTCCAATGGCGATGACATTTATAATAACAACCTGGGTCATGTAAGTATAGGTACATCAGCATCTGTATCTGCTGCAAAGCTTGATGTAGTAAAAAACACAAGTGGCAATGTGGCAAATTTCTGGGGAGGCAACCAACCCTATATTGGCATTTTTGAAAATGATATTTTCAGGGGGTACTGGGGGTCGTTTGCCGGTAATCCGGAAGATGTAGATTTTGGGACAGGTTACGGAAATCTACCCGGGAAATTGCACCTTACCATTCAGTCATTTCCGAAACTTACAATTGATAATGGCGGCAATGTAGGTATTGGCACTGAAACACCCCGTGCAAAGTTAGAAGTGTATGGGGCCGGGGCCACGGGAAATACCAGTGCTGTTTTTGGAACTGATGGTGCAGGTATTTCTGTACAAAGGAACCGGCCGGCTATTGGCTTTAACCAGTACAATAATGGCTATAGTGTTTTTATCAATACAGGGTATGCCGCAATTCAGCATTTTGATCACACTACCGGAACGATGGCAATTGATATGCTGGGCACAGGCGTTGGGGGTACAGTTACTGCTGCCCCTACCCGGGCTGTAACAATTGAAAATAATGGCAACATATCATTGGGGAGCGGCAGTAGTAAGGTTGGTATTAATACCTTTCCTTCCGCACCTGTTACCGCCCTTGAAGTAAATGGCGGCGTCTCCCTGCGTTCATCTGTTGTAAATATTTTTAATAATTCCACCATCGTTGTTGGAGACCGTTCCTTTATTTCTATTATCAGCGGCATATTTCCTTCCATTCCTGTTTTTTTTCTTAGCAATGGAATAAATACCGGGCAATTGCTGATTTTGGAAAGTCATGTTAATAATGGGTTTTCGGGAATTGATCTGTTCAGCGGTGCAAACATTAAACTGGCAGGAGGAACTTTCAGAATGCAGGGGGAAGAGACACTTACCTTGATATGGAATGGTGCCAAATGGCTTGAATTAAGCCGGTCGGAAAATTTTTAAAGTAAACTTTTTAGTCATGAAAAAGGGATCACTCTTTTGTATTTTTTATTGCTCATTTTAATGCTGGGCTTACAAAGAAAGTATTTTCTCAAAACGTAGGCATTGGCACTGCCACCCCCAATGCAAGCGCAAAATTAGACATTACCAGTACCAACAGCGGACTATTGCCTCCCCGGATGACAACAGCACAACGGTATTCTATTGTCAATCCTGTTCCCGGGCTTATTATTTTTAATACCACCACACAGTCCATTGAAATTTATACTACCTATGGCTGGAGTAAAATAAAATCAGAGGTCCCGGGTTCTAACAAGCTATTGGGAGGTAACCAGGCAGAACAGCCAAAGAGCATCCGGAACATATCAACCGGTGGCTATATCATTGCTGGAAGTTCAACATCTTCTGCTAACGGGGATATTTCCAATACCAATCATGGTGGCCTTGATCTGTGGCTGGTTGAACTGGATCATTATGGAAATATTGAAAATGACAGGTTGATCGGTGGGAATGGGAATGAAATTGCAAGTGATATTCAGCCAACAGCAGATGGCGGGTTTATCATGGCCGGTTATTCCACTTCATCAGCCAATGGCGATGTATATGCTACCAATCACGGACTAAAGGATTACTGGATCCCGAAGACGGATGGTTCAGGAGATATCGAATGGAGCAGGTTATTGGGTGGAAATGATGATGATGAAGCATTTAGTGTTCAGCCAACATCGGATGGGGATATATAGTGGGCGGACAATCTTCCTCATCCGCCAACGGCGACGTTACCGGTACAAACCATGGCTCATCTGATTACTGGATCATAAAACTGGATGGCTCCGGGAATATTGTGTGGAATAAATTATTGGGAGGAAATGACGTGGAACTTTTTTTTGGATTGCAACAAACATCAGATGGAGGCTATATACTCACCGGATCTTCACGTTCCTCTGCTAATGGCAATGTTACAGGAACAACTCATGGGGCTGCTGATAGCTGGATCGTAAAATTAGATGGTTCGGGAAATATTGTGTGGAACAAATTATTGGGAGGGAACTGGTCAGAATTGGCGTTAAGCATCCAGCAAACATCGGATGGTGGTTATATAATGGCAGGATGTTCAGGTTCATCTGCCAACGGCGATGTTACCCCTGTTAATCATGGAACTTCAGCATTCGGCCTGGATAATTTTGATTACTGGATCGTGAAATTAAACAGTACCGGGAGTATAGTCTGGAATAAACTACTGGGTGGTAGTAACTCGGATGTAGCCTACAGCATTCAGCAAACAGCGGATGGGGGATATATCATTGCGGGTATGGCTACATCTTCCCTCAATGGAGATGTTAGTTACACCAATCATGGACTGGAAGATTACTGGATAGTGAAGATTGACGGAACGGGAAATATCCTGTGGAACAAATTGTATGGAGGAAATAAGGAAGACGATGCTTATTGTATCCGCCATACGACGGATGGTTTATTTATTGTGGCCGGCTACTCAAATTCTTCTACCAATGGGGATGTTTTAGCAGGTAGTCATGGATCCTCTGATTACTGGATATTAAGACTGGATGCAAGTGGGAATATCTTCTAAAACAGATAGGGGATGGCTTTTTTTAAATAAATTACTTATGCAGTATTTAACAAGAAACTATGAGTGTATGGAAAGATATCAAAAACGCTGAAGCGGTAATTTTAAAATTATAATTTTATCTCTTCATCACTGTCATCAAAAAAATGAAACTCGGTTAAATGATAATTGGAATTGGCTTTGAGCTTAATCCGCTGTTTGTATTTGCGCCTCCATTTAGAAAGTTTGGAAAAGAAAATTCCTTTGGTAAGATAAGAATGTAAAATGGATGCATCTCCACGGTTAAGCCCTTATGCCTTTGCATAATAAGGTAACTGAGATTCTTTTCTATCTCATCTTCTAATATAAGTGTGGATGATATTTTCCGGTGCCGTTGCAACTCGGGCAAATTCAGACGTATTGATATTCATCTCCGGTTTCATGCGCTGGCGGGTCACCTGCATCAATCCAAATTTGCTGATGGCAAGAATGGCATGCTTAGCCCGGTCTGGCCGCATAAAACCATCCATAGCATCGGCAAGCTTCTTCTTGTTCTCTGCCAGTTTCATATCAATAAAGTCAACAACAATGATTCCACCAAGGTCTCTTAACCTCATCTGTCTGGCAATTTCTTCTGCTGCTTCCAGGTTTGTTTCAAGGGCATTTGCTCCTGGTTATTGCTCACGCTTTTATAAACCACTGTTCACATCAATTACATGCAGCGCTTGGTATGTTCAATGATCAGGTATGCACCGCTGGGCAGGTTAACGGTTTTACCAAAGGCGGCTTTAACCTGCTTGGTGATACCGAAACTGTCAAAGACAGGTGAACCGTTATTGTAGTAAGAGACAAATATCTACTTTGTCTGGTGCAATGCGCTGGATATATGATTTGGTGTCGGCAAAAATATTCTTGTCGTTAACAACGATCTTGTTGAAGTCTTCATTCAGCAGGTCACGGAGGATGCTGGTGGTCTTTCCCTGTTCGCTTAAGATCCTTGCCGGCGGAGTTGCCCTTTAAATTGGTCTGGATCGTTTTCCAGGTTGCAACAAGACTTAACAGGTCTTCTCACGAAGTTCAGCAGTATGTTTTCCTTCGGCTGCAGTCCTTACAATTACGCCAAGGTTCTTTGGTTTGATGGCTTCAATGATCTTATGCAGTCTTTTCCTTTCTTCGTAAGAATGGATCTTACGTGAAATGGCAATGATATCATTAAAGGAGTTACAACCACAAACCGGCCAGGTAACGAGAGCTCACAACTTAATCGTGGGCCTTTTGGCGGCTATAGGTTCTTTTAGTATCTGAACTAAAATATTGGGACGGCCATTCAGTACTTCTGCTATTTTACCCGTTTTTCAATTTCGGGCTCCACTTTGAATTTAGTGAAATCAAGACTGGGCTGTGACTTATCATTCATGGCCTCGTTGGTAAACTTTAGAATGGAGCGCACGTAAGGGCTCAGATCTGTATAGTGGAGGAAGGCATCTTTTTCAAAACCAACGTCGATAAATGCCGCATTGAGGCCTGGGATGAGTTTTTTGACCTTGCCCAGGTACAAATCGCCAACTCCAAAACTGGCATCAGCTTTTTCACTGTGCAGTTCCACCAGCTTTTTATCTTCAAGCAGGGCAATCTCAACCCCCTGGGGGGCAGCATTTATAATAAGCTCCTTGGTCAAGCGTAAATTTTTTAGACCATTACATCATGGAAGGAGAACCATAAACAGCACACACCGGCAACTAAGCATAAGTTGTAATGAATGCAGGTAAACAGGTGCCGGGAAGAGGATGGTCAGCACGGGTAAGAAAAAGATTACTTCTTCTTATGACGGTTCTTTCTTAAACGTTTTTTACGCTTGTGAGTTGCAATTTTATGACGTTTTCTCTTTTTTCCACAAGGCATAACCGAGTCTTTTTTGTTTAAAATATTTTTTTAAATATGTAAACCGGTTTCTCTACCGGTATTTTACCGTAATGATTTGATCCGTTCATCTACCTCCTTGCTGTAATTCGGATCATTTGCAAGTCGCTTTATTATCAGATACCATTTTATTGCCTCCTCTTTATTTCCTTTGGCAGCATAAGTATCTGCTAAATAAGCGATGGCTCAATATTATCCGGCTGCGCCTTAACCACTTTTAACAAACGCTCAATTGCTTTATCATATTGCCCTGAAACAGAACCACCTACACCAAGCATCATTTGTGCTTTCATATTGGTTGAGTCCTTTCTTACGACAGATAAAAGCAGTTGAATGCCTTCATTGACTCTTCAGGCTTTCCAAACCTTCCTTTGCCAAAAACATAGCAACTGCCAAGTCCTACCTTCAGATCATCATTAGCCGGGTTAAGTTCAATGGCTTTTTCAAATAGAGCGATTGCCTGCTCTGCTTTCCAGTTTAATTTCCCTTCATCCTGTTCGGCACGAAGGTTAGTTAAAATTAATTGGGCAGCAAAGGTGAGGTTTTTTTCTGACTTATCCAATTTAGCGGCCTCAGATAAATAATACATATAGGGCTCAAAAAGATGGATGCTGTCTTTCCAGAAATCAGCCAGCTGCACATTTGCCTTGATCTGCTGTTCTGAAACATCGCCACGTATTACACTGTTCTCTAATTTAGCCAAGGCCAGTATCTGCGATGGAGGAAGGCGCTTTTTCTCTTCGTCTATAAATTTTGTAATACTGAATGCTTTAGCCATACTGCTTTGTAGGGCTGCCTTTATTTTTGGGAGCAACTGTCCGCCGAAAAGAAAAGTAAGATTACTAAAACGAGTCCGCTTAGGGTGAGTATCAATTGCTTTTTTCACTTGCTGGATTTTTGCCCCGCCTGATTTTCGGGCGGATGGCAAAGTGTTACTCTTCATTGTCCTCCTCTTTTTCAATCGAGTCTCTTTGACATTTTTGAAGATTTTATTTCCAGCATGAATTCCTTGGCAGGTTTGAATGCCGGAATGAAGTGCTCTGGAATTTCCACAGCTATATTTTTCTTAATATTACGGCCAATTTTTGCGGCCCTCTTTTGTGATAAAACTGCCAAATCCACGTATATAAATGTTTTCGCCCCGATGCCAATGAGCTTTTAACCGCTTTAAACATTGTTTCAAGCGTAACCAAAACATCTACTTATGGGATGCCGGTTTTATCTGAGACCTGATTGATAAGGTAGGCTTTTCTCATGTTGATTATTTTTATATGAGATTAACAATCAGAAAAATACAACAAAAATTTCGAATTTTCCAAACAAGATGGTGATTATCAAGTAGTTTGTATATAAATTGGGCATTGGTTAACTTGAGTTTAATTGTATATTAAATTGATAATTAATTTTATAAAAGTAAAAAATAAACACCCGTCAATATTAATCAGGAAGAGAAGTAAATTGAAATTCAGGTATGGAAATAGAAGGAAAAAAAGCGTTTTTACAAGAAATCTTTTGCTTTGGACAAAAAAAAAAGAACAAAAGAGTAATGCCCTGGAAGGTTGAAAAGGATCCTTGTAAAAATGGCTGAGCGAAATAATCCTACGCAAACCCGGTGTTGAACAGGGATGGGAATATTATAACCGCTTTCGAAGGCTCTACCCAACAGTCAAAAATGGGCAAATGCTCCCTGAAGAAAAGTATTTAAACTTTGGAAGGATTAGGTTAATACAGCCGCTGCAAAATCTGATTGCTACAGCCCGGTTTTTTGCAAAAGAAGAATGGAAAATTCCCGGATATCCATGAAGAGATACTGGCTTTGGAGCGTTGGTCCATATACGGCTGCAGCCATCGCTTTTTTTTGCATTCGATCTGCCCCATGCTGTGGTAGATGGAAATGTGTTCAGGGTCTTATCCCGCTATTTTGGAATAAGCAACGATATCAACAGCAGCAGGAAAAAAAATATTTACTTCTCTTGCAAATGAATTGTTGCAGCAGAAGCAACCAGGTATTTGTAACCAGGCTATCATGGATTTTGGGGCGGTTCAGTTTGTAAGCCTCAAAAACCACTGAAATTTGCCCGCTAAAAAGGAGTGTGTTGCTTTTTTATCGAAAAACATAGTTGAAGAACTTCCCGTAAAAGCAAAACAATCTGAAAGAAAAAAAGATGGTTTTACTTATTTGATTGTTGAGCATGAAGGGAAAGTCTATGTGCATAAGCGGGGAAAAAGCATATCTGGGAAAATCTTTATGAGTTTATTTTACTGGAAACCGGCAAAGCGAATACAATTGAAAAAGATCAGGCTTGCTCCCTTGTTTAAAAAAAGCTTACGGAACAAAGCTGAGATCAAGGCCATATCAAAATTGCACCTGCAGCATTTATCTCACCAGACAATCCAGGGCCATTTTTATACACAAGCATCAAAAAAATCCTGTGCTTGAGGGGTTTGAAGCGGTTTCATTTTCAAAGCTGGCCCAACTTCCCTTCCCCAGGTTTATAACGAGGTATTTAACAGAAAGTGGATATAAGGCGCTTGAAAGATAAAAATGTATCTTTAAATTTAGTTGGAAACGCATTACAGGCCAACAAAGCATCGGCATAAATCAACCATTAGTGAGAGGGAGTAAAGCGGGTAATGCTTATAGGCAATCTTGGTAAAGACCCGGATATGCAGTTCCTGGAGGGAAATATTGCGTGGCAAATTTTCACTGGCTACAACAAAAACTTACAAAGACCGAAGCGGAAAATTGATCTCACAAACAGAATGGCATACGGTTGTGCTCTGGAGGGGATTGGCTGAGCTTGCACAAAAGTATTTGCACAAGGGAAGCCTGGTGCCTATTGAAAGGCGTCGTTTAAAGACACGTAGCTGGAAGATAAGGGAAGGCAACAAAAAATTTGCAACAGAAGTAGTGGGAGATAATCTTATTATGCTGGATAAAAGGAGCGACGGAAGTCAACCTGGACATGGGTTTGAAGGAATGGAAGGCCGAAGTGGCGATGCAGGTTGCCGCCCCATACGGAAGAGGGTACCGAACGGTTACCGTTTTTAAAATTGAACATAATCAGTATGCTGATACAGCTTCCTTCAACGGAGCATCATTTTTCACGAAAAGTGGTTGTTTTGGATTACCATTCGGTTCATGAATTTATTAGTTCTTTCGGGTTTTTCTTTTTGGCAATAACCCTGCTGCTCCACGGTACTTATTTTTGGCGATATTTTTTTTACGCTTCCTTTTATTGGCCGGTTCAGAAATTGCTTTTTTTCAACCACCTCAAAGACATTAATGTACTGAAAACAAAAAACAGCCCGCTTTCAGGCGCATTGTAAGTTGCTCGATCAGCCTAAGACCCTGCTGGCATCTATGCTCATCGCCAATAGTTTTGTAAACATCAGAATCATCCTTATCTCAAATATTTTAATCGAAAGCTGGCTATCAGGACTCAAACTTACCTTCTGGCCTGTCTTCCTCATCAAGGTAGGCTTTGTCACCTCTTTGTTATTGTTGTTTGGAGAAGTATTACCAAAAGTATGGGCGACACATCATAAAATATGGTTTGCAGCCACCGCTTCTCTAGTCGTTGAAATATTCGGCAGCATCTTTTCACCGTCGGCAGGCGTATGGTGAGGCTGAGCGACCGCTGAAAGTTGGTTCTCATCCGAGACCTCTGCGGCAATGGACTCCAGTAATCTTGATTATGCCATTGATCTTTTACCTGAACATGAAGCAACCAGTGAAGAGAAATCAATATTAAAAGGGATCCGGAAATTTGGTGATACCACTGTAAAGCAGGTGATGCGTACCCGGCTGGATGTTTGTGGTATGAAAAAAAAAGAGTTTCAGGGATGTTAATAAGAGGTGGAAGAGCTTCATTACTCCTGTGCCTGTGTACAAAAATAATCTTGATGAAGTGGTGGGGATGTTACATACAAAAGACAGGCTGCCCTTTATCAATGTAAATCCGAGAAGTAGTTAGCTCGACTAGCATACCCTCATTCGCCAAACCCGTTTTGTGCATGAACAGAAACTGATCGAAGACCTGTTCCAGGAATTCCGCAACAGGCGGATTCACTTTGCGGTAGTGGTGGATGAATTTGGCGGCACATCGGGTATTGTAACCCTGGAAGATCATGATGGAAGAAAATCATTGGTGAGATAAGGGATGAATTTGATGATGAAGAAAGCGCCAATAAAAAATTGATGATCACAATTATATTTTTGAAGGCAGAACCATGATCAATGATGTATGCAAGGCCATGAATTTGCCCACAGATACCTTTGATACCTTGTAGAGGTGACAGTGATTCACTGGCCGAGCTTGGTGCTCCGAAATCGCCGGTGAGTTTCCGCAGGTGAATGAAGAAGAGATAAGCGGAGATTTTATCTTTATACCGCTGGAAATAAGCAAAAACCGGATAGACAAAATAAAGATCATCATCAAACAAACTAAAAGCGGAAGCCTGAGAAACATTGCTGATAAAAAGTAAAATTCAGATGCAAAATCTTTACCCCGCCAAAGATTGGTCACCTGCTTCTTTTCCTTTCATCGCTTCATTATTTTCGTGCAACGCTCCATACACATCTAGAAAGAGGATACTTCCAAATTGAATTTCCGGAGCGTAATATGCCAAATCGTTCAATGGAAGCAAGTTTCCCTGCCAGTTTGAATATCCTGTGTATGCAAGGATTGTAAGGGACAGTACCATTTGATGCCAGGACCCTGTAATCCCTACTGGATAAATATTGACTTTCCGCAGTTCAGTGGCAGAATCTTTTTAAGTTACAAAGTCATCGGCGGCAGGGCGACTTATGGAGTGAAACAGGCCAATGGCTCCTACAAAGACTCGTCTGGCATCAACGTGTTTGATAAAATGGTGACTGATGCATTCAAGCTCACCAGCAAAAATGACGTGGTTCATCTTCTATAAAAGACAGTCCTTGATTCATACACAGCACGGCATCACCGGCGTGTTTTTTAGGGTTAGCGGCAATGCGGCAACGGCTAAACAGTTCTTTTTCAAGCGACACCACGAAAAATCTTATCCGCGTGCTCTTTACTTCGATGTAACTCTCAATGCAGATTCATTGAGGCCTGTTCAGGATTTCTACAGAAGGCGACAGATCATCTCATCAATACCTTCGAGTGGCCAAATAAATGACCTTGTTCACGTCCCCCTCTTTTTCAGTCTACATACGCCCGGCTTTCACTTTTACCCCTTATGATAGCAATAAAGAATGTCCTGGTAAGTGATGAAATAATTGAAGAGCAGTTTGTTTGCGACCTCAATAAATGTAAAAAGGGGCCTGTTGTGTGGATGGCGATGCCGGTGCCCCTTTCTTAAAGAAGAGGTGGATAAAATCCATGGAAGTTTTGATGCCATTCTTCCTTACCTGAATGAGGAAAGCAAATGGAATTGAAACGCCAGGGTAAGTATGTGTATGACAAAGAATTTGGCTGGGTAACACCAACCGTGAAAGCAAGGTTTGCGTGTATGGTATCAACGATGAGAATGGCATTGTTAAGTGCGGCATTGAACAGGCTTACAATGATGGCAAAGTGTGACATGGAAAAAGCCGATCAGTTGTCCCTTTATCCCAGTCCGCATCGTTCAAAGCAGAACAAAGCAATCAGATCTATGTGAACTGTAGACCCAGGAAGACCACTGCAGCGCCGCTTGCCTGCCTGGGTAACAAAAGAAAGTGCCGGTTTATGTCTTCTTAAAGGAATCCCTTCATCAGAGAATTCGGCGCAATTTTACGAAGCACTTGAAGCCACGGCCAAACACTTGAAGCCAAAGCCTCTAAAACTCCTTCAATGAAAAAACTTCCTTGCTTTCTTACTCTTTTTAGTTCCTTGCTTTTTGGTTCTTTTTCGTTGTTCGGTAAACAAAGCAAAAACGACGACAACCTGAAAAATATTTTGATCAGAACAAGGTAGACGGCTGTTTTACCATGCTCGACAATACTGCAGGCAAAATCACTGTTTACAACATGTCTCTGGACACCATGCGTTTCCCGGCATCTACTTTAAGATAGTGAACTCACAGTGGGTTGGAAACAGGCCGGATCGTTACCGACGAGAAAATGGTAATAAAATGGGATAGGGATTAAGGCTGGAATGAGAGGACTGGAACAAGGACCTGAAAATAGGATGACAGAACCTTTAAGGTAAGTTGGGCTATTACCAGGAAGTTGCCGGACGCATAGGAAAAGATACCATGCAGCATTGGCTCGACAGCATTGCTTATGGCAACGTAAGGACGTCAGGGACCCCATTGACTGATTCTGGCTGAATAACAACTTAAAAATTTCTGCGGATGAACAATTGGGTTTGCTAAAAGAAATTATATTTTGACCAGTTACCTTTGCAAAAACGTACTCAACAAAATTGTAAGGGATGTAATGCTCAGGAAAATAATGCGGCCTATAAACTTATGCTACAAACCGGCCTGGGGCTTTGATGAGAAACGGTGATAATATGGCTGGGTAGTGGGTTGGATAGAAGAAAACAGGCATCTTTACTTCTTTACCTGCTTGTAAAAGCTCCGGATAAAAATACTGACATAAACGCATAAGACTGAACATTTTGAAGGGTATTTTGCACGCAGTATGGTTTTTCAAGGGAAACAAAATGTGTCTGTAGTTATAATGATGATCCTTTAAAGAATAGTCAATTAACCTTGACTTACCTTTTTGCGGCAGTTGCTTTTACTTTGCCACAAATCGTCTAGATGTTTCATCATTTTCAGTTTCACCATACCGAATCTTGCTTTGCGTTGCAGCCATTCCGCTTTAGTGCTGCTATTCTTTTTTGTAATCAGCTGGAAGAAAAAACAATAAAGATTGGGGACGAACGCCTGGTAAGGCAGTTCATACAGAGACTATTCAGAAGTCCCTTCATTATTTTTACAAATTCACACTCGTCACCAGCCGCATTCACCCTGAGGGTGTTTGCATTGGCAAATCTTCGTAAATCCAGGCCCTTTAGATTAGAGTGAACCGCAGCGGCATCGACGTCATGGTGCGCTTGGCGTAAGCGAAGAGCATGCTGGCCGATGACATCAAAGCCAAACCGGCTGGAACGGCCAAAGCAATTTTCATTTCAAGACTCATTGACAAATTATCGGCATGACCGGATTGGCATTGTAGTGTTTGCAGGCAGAACATATCTGCATGCCTTTGACCGCCGATCATGCCGCTGCAAAAATGTACCTCTCTTCTGCCAGTCCTGATGGTGCCCACACGGAGACGGTGATTGCCGATGCATTGAAGATGAGTTATTCTGCTTTCGGCAAAGAAAAAAATACAGGTCGGTTGTATAATCAGCGATGGCGAAGATCATGACGAGTGCTTTGAAAGCAACCGGGCTAATGGCAGACGAAGGCGTCATCATCAATACAGTTGGTATAGGCTCGCCAGAAGGGAACGCGTTTATTGATGATCTGACAAACCAGCCGAGTTAAGATAATGCCAAGGGAACTTATTGTAATAACGAAACTGAATGAAACAGAATTGAAAAGATAGCGCTGGAAGGGAAGGGCTACCAGTTATTCACCACTACCGATGAAGTGGCAGGCAATCTGGAGGACAATTAAAAACTATGGACCAAGGGTAATACCGAAATTCACAGGTGAACTTCTAGGAGTTTTTCCCTGGTTTCTGGCCGCTACATTGGTTCTATTGGTCATTGGATTATTATCATTTGAAAGTAAGCAACCCAAAACCGGGAATTGCCGACTTCAAAACGAAGGAGGTTTCGTATTTGTTTTTTTGTTCTCATTTCTTATTCCTTGTTCCCTTTTCTATCTTTTGCACAAAAAGAAAGACTTGTAAAAAGGGGCAAGCCTTAAAAAAAGAATTTGAAGAACTGCGACCAACTACCGGCAGGCTACGGAGAAAAAACCCGCACAAGGTAGCCCAATGATTAAGCCAACCCTTTATAAGAACAGCAAGACTGAAGAAGCCATCAAGGCCTACGACGAGGCCCTGGTCAATACGGCATCTAAACCTGCTGATAAAGCGAAGAACTTACAACAAAGGTGTAGCGTTGCAGAACAACAAGAAGTTGCCGGAATGTCGCAGGCCTACAAAAATTCCTTGAGATTAGATCCGGCAGGATAGAAGACGCCAAGGCAAAACTTGCAGAAAGCTTTGCAGCAGCAAAAGCAGCAGGAACAGAAAACATAAAAGAGCAGGAAAAAGACCAAAGAGACGAGAAGCCAAAGGAGCATGATAAACGACAGGATGAAAGGATCAGCAACCTAAACCCTGCCTTCAAAATGACCAAACAGGATGCCGAGGAAAAACTCAAGGCCTTGTTACGGCGGGAAAAAAACCACAGGATAAGTTGCGGCAAGTGAACGCCGTCTCGGTAAACAAGCCGGAAAAGACTATGAAGTAAACCTGGTCAGACTTCCCACGGCTGACAACCACAAAAGCCCTCTTTTTATCACTTGTTTGCAGGCCATAATTACAGCATTCAATTTTATTGTGAAACCCTGACCTCATACAAGCGCCCTTAAAACAAGAAAGGGAAAATTGGAAATCTTTTGCTTGGACAATAGGCATCCCATCCGGGTGCAGACCATGACCACCACCGATACTATGGATACGCTGGCAACCGTGGGACAAACCATCCGCTGCATTGAAGCGGGGGCGAACTGGTACGCATTACTGCTCCTTCAAAAAACGAAGCGAGAATTTACGGAACATAAAGACGAATTGCGAAAAAGAGGTTATCATACGCCGCTGGTAGCCGATATCCATTTTACACCCAATGCTGCTGAATTGCTGCAAGGATAGTCGGAGAAAGTAAGGGTGAACCCAGGCAATTATGTGGATAAGAAAAATTTGAACAGATGAATATACCGGATGCAAGAGTATGCAAAGGAGATCGAAAGGATACAGGGAACGGTTTACCCCTGGTTTTGATTTGCAAAAAGGACATAGGTACCGCCCATGCAGGTATCGGCACCAACCATGGCAGCCTGAGCGATCGCATCATGAGCCGTTATGGCGATACCGCCAATGGCATGGTGGAAAGTGCCATGGAATTTTACGATCGCCATGGAGGATTACCACAATATTCTGCTGAGCATGAAAAGCAGAATCCATTGGTGATGGTTCAGGCTTACCGCTTGCTCATTAACCACATGATGGAAGAATTTGGTGAATGTTATCCCTTGCATCTGGGCGTAAAAGAAGCCGGTGATGGCGAAGATGGAAGAATCAAATCAGCATAGGTATTGGTACATTGCTGGAAGATGGCATTGGAGATACAATTAAAGGTGTTTAACCGAAGATCCGGAATTTGAAATACCTGTTTGTAAAGACTTGGCCAGCCGGTATAGCCTCCAAACCACCCCGATCAACGACAATGGCCTTAAAAGTTCCCCCAGTAGATAAACTTCCTTACTCCCCTTTTGAATACAGCAGAAGGAAACTTTGAAGTAGGAAATATTGGGGGCAAGCAAGTTCCTGTTTTGATGCAGACCTCAGTAGGATTGTGAAATTACACCGGAAACCTTTACAAAGCGTGGGTATACGTATGATGCTGAACTGATAAGTTGAATATCGGCGACAGCGCTGCGATTACATATTCCAGGCAATCAATTGCTGGATTTTGAACTACCGGGTACTTTAAAGTAGTCGTATTTCCTGCAGCCTGGCCGAGATGGCAAAAGACAAACAAAAAATACCTACCCATCTTTGGAACAAAGGGTATGTAGGAAGCGGAAACCAAAAGCGCCGTGCCAATTTTGTGATGGTGGGATTGCTTTAATGACGATACCCTGTTAACGATTTCTTTCCTGGATGAACTGGCAATGACAAAACTGTCGTCTCTGTTTAAAAGCAGTACCATTACAAAACGCCAATGCCCTAAAAGGTCCGCCGTATGTTTATAGAACTGCACAGGGAAGATCAAAAACCCCGTTGTGCTGATGATGACAGTTCAGGGCAAACACCCGATGAACACCTCATACATTTTGCCACCGAAACCGGGGGCTTTTTTTGGATGGTTTTTGGTGACGGCATTTTTTTGGTGGAAATGCAACAAGTAAAACACAACTCTGGGAAAAATGCAAAAGCCAGCGGCCGTACTTATTTAGAAGTGAAAGACATTTACCAATTCACTAACGGAATACCGCCTTCTCTATTTTACAGGCAACCCGTACCAGGATATCCAAAACAGAACACATCACTTGTCCCAGTTGTGGCAGAACCTTATTTATCTGCAGGAAAACAACGGCCAGGATCAGAGCCGGTAACCAATCATTTGAAGGGAGTGAAGTCGCCATCATGGATTGCATTGTAAATGGGCCGGGTGAAATGGCCTGACGCAGATTTTTGGTTATGTAGGCAGTGGCCCCGGGAAGATTACTTTGTACCGCGGAAAGAAGTGGTGAAGCGCAATGTGGACAGCGCAGTGGCGGTTGATGAACTGATCAATTTACTGAAGGAACTGATGCGTGGATTAGGCCCCCTTCGCGTCCTTAAAGCGCGTAAGATCTTAGAGGGTAACAATAGTATGTTTAATTGCAGGACCTTTTTAAAGTGAGTTATTAATGAATACAACATTTAGTTAACCGATCGAAACAAAATCAACATTTTCCCCTTTAGGAGGAATTCTTCAGGAAACGGGGGCAAACAGACTTTCTCGTAATTGGCAGTGGAATCGCTGGGTCTAACTTATGCATTTAAAATTAGCACAGCATTGCCCCCGATAAAAAGTAACCATTTTTACGAAAACACAAAGTGATGAAACCAATACCAAATATGCGCAGGGCGGCATTGCAGGCGTAATGGATCTTGACCAGGACAGTTTTGAAAAACATATGAAGACACATTAATTGGTTGGCGATGGTTTTGCAACCAGAAAGTTGAGATAGTTGTAAGAGAAGGTGTTGACCGCATTGGAGATCATTGAATGGGGACAAGGTTTGATAAAGAAGCGATGGTGATTATAAGTTGGGAAAAGAAGGAGGTCACAGTGAGTTCAGGATCCTGCATCACAAAGATGTAACCGGTAAGGAAATGGAAAGGGCCTTGCTGGACGCCATCGCAAAGCAAAGAAATATTTAACTAATAAGCCATTGTTTTGTGCTTGATATCATTACCCAGCATCATCTCCGGTCTTGGTTACAAAGGCAACACCCGATATTGAATGTTTTGGCGTTTATGTTTTAAATCTGGCACACCAATAAGATTGAAACAGGATCTTCCAAAATTACCCTTGCTTGCAACGGAGGGTAATGGGCAGGTGTATCGTCTACCACTAATCCTTCCATTGCAACAGGCGATGGCGTGCCAGGGTTTACCGGGCAAAGGGACGGATTGAAAATATGGAGTTCATACAGTTCCATCCAACAGCATTATATGAACCCGGCTGCAGGGGCAGAATTTTTAATTACAGAACAGTACGGGGATGGTGGCATCCTCCGAAATCACGATGGAGAAGCATTTATGAACGTCTATGATGAAAGAAAAGATCTTGCACCTAGGGATATTGTAGCAAGGGCGATTGACAATGAAATGAAGGTATTTGGTACTAAGAAAATGTTTTCTGGACTGCAGGCATTTTAGCAAAGAAAATTCGCGGAGCATTTCCCAAAATTTATGAAAAATGTTTGAGCATCGGTATAGATATTAGCAAACATATGATACCCGTTGCACCAGCAGCTCTTATAGTTGCGGCGGCATTAAAACAGATGAGCATGGGCGCACCTCTATCAACCATTTGTATGCGAGGTGAATGTGCCAGTACCGGCCTGCATGGCGCCAACCGGCCGGCGGGTAACAGCCTGCTGGAAGCCATGGTGTTTGCTCGCCGCAGTTACCTGGATGCAGTTAAAAAATTGATAAGATTTCATTTCAGGGAAAATATTCACCAGATTGGAAAACGGATGATGCCAATGTACCCAAGGTAGTAACCGATAACACAGAGTGTAAAAAGAAAATGAAACTGCTGATGAAGTGACTATGTGGGTATCGTTCCTTAACAATGAAAAGGTCCCGCCGTGCCATGAAAGCGCCGCCGACCTTTATTTTTGAAGAAACAGAATCGCGTAACGCACGGTGTTGTGCGCGTTGTTATGGCGCAATATCAAAAAACCATCAATATCCGCAACTCTACGAATTACGTAACATGATAACCGTAACCCACCTGATCGTGAAATGTGCAGAGTTCCGGCAGGAAAACAAGGGGCCTTCATTTCAATACAGACTATCCCGGAAAATCAGAACGGGTGCAGAATATTGTTCTGTAGTAATAACAGCATTTTTATTTCAGCATTATAACAATAGTTATGCTGGTATTCACTTTAAGGGCTTACCTTCCACTGGCTATCACGCCTTTAATCCATCACTTAAAATTCAATGTCATGTATTATGTGATTTACGGATTTCTCTACCTTCTTTCCCTGCTGCCATTTGCGGTCATTTTATCTTTTCAGTGACCTGGTCTATTTTTTCCTCTATCATGTTTTGGGTGCAGAGAAAAAAGTGGTAATGGGGAACCTTAAATAAACTTTCCCGGAAAAGCCCGATGAGGAACTTTTAAACAGATATGAAACGGACGTATCTTAACCTCACCGATACATTTGTGGAAATGATAAAAAATGATCTCGATGAGTGATAAAACCTAAGACACGAAAAGATGCAGGGACGATTTTTCGATCATCAACGATATCGTGAAAAAGGAAAACAAAGCCTTCATGCATGAACACCAGTTTAATTGAGATTTTGGCAGCTTATTTATGTCCAAATCCATTACTGCCATTCCTTCTTGCGATCTATATGCCGATAAAGAATAAGGCGGTGGAAAAACTATTCCTGAAAATAAGGGAACGCTATGGTACCAAATTTATTGATGCCACCGAGTTCAGGGAGGAGAGAGAAGAGATATTCGGGGAAACGGTTTGCGTTTTTCTGGCAGCCGATCAAAACCCGGGAATCCCTCTTCGGCCTATTGGCAGAAATTTCTTCAACCAAACCGGCTCCATTTATGAACGGCCCTGAAGTTGGCGGTATTAAGAATGATGCCGCCATTGTTTTTGT
>JADKJX010000001.1:1162500-1609293 GCA_016720775.1 Chitinophagaceae bacterium | reverse complement strand
CCGTTCGATCCTGTACTCGCCGTAATCGTGTAGGTATTGACCGCAAAGGTGGCAGAGATCGTATGATTCGTTGCTACATTATTAAACGTATAAGAAGTAACAGCCCCTTGTGATACGCCATCCACTAAAACGTCAACAATGTGATAACATGCATCCGCTGTAATGGTATATGCCTGGCTGCCATCATAATTAACCGAGGTAATGCCCAACGGCGTTACGGTACCATTGGCGCCGGTTGTTGCGTTAATCGTATAGGTATCGATGGCAAAGTTTGCAGTAACACTGATATTTGCTGTAACATTATTATCCGTACGTGGATTTGCTGTTGATCCATCACTCCAGTTCACAAAATGATAGTGTGCATCAGGCACTGCTGTTACTGCTGACCCATTATCTCCGTAGTTAACAGTTTGCGGCGTAGTGCCGCTGATAGAACCATTTGCACCGGCCGTATAGGTGAGTGTATAGGTACTGGCCTCCCCGGCACCAAACTCACTGAATGAAGTAAGTCCTGATAATGTCAGCGTATTGCTTCCATTATTGGTTACAGCCGGGAATGTTGTATTGGGGTTATCGTATTTATACATCCGGAGATTACCGATGCTGGTATTTACCAGGTCGGCCGGCAGGAATGTGAATGACGGGCTTGCCGTGAAAGTAGCAGCGCCCGCATTGGTAATGTTCCACCTGCGGTTTAAATAATTTGAGTTATTGAACGACACAGGGTAATTCGATGGACTCTTGCCATCCGTTGAAAACACGGTCACATTATTACCGGCAGCACTTACACCTGTAAAGGCAATGCTGACAGGCGTATAACCTGAAGTTGTACCGACAACAAAATCATACGTGTTACTTCCTGAACCGATGGCCCGTTGCAGGTTGCCTTTTATATACCCGCTCGTCCTGGTCAGGTCGGCAGGTGTTGTTGAATTGGTAACTACTTTATTGTTTCCTGTAGTTATGGCTCCCGAATTCAGGTTCAATATGCCATTTACGGTTACATCACCTAACAGGGTAATACCATTTGAGTTATTGATCGTAAGATTAGAAAAAGTTCTTGCTGTAGCGAACTGTGCCCCGGCACCATTATATTCAACGGTAGAACCGGTATTTAATGTAAGCCCGCCTGGAGGTATATTTCCAGCAATTGCCCCGGAACCGTTGGTAGATCCAACTTTATGGTGCCGCCATTATTAACAACAACAGTACCTGCACCAGAGATGGCAAGCGTGCTGCAATCGAGTGTACCATTAATGGCCACTGTTCTTGTTGTGGCTACCGGCAGGTTGTTAATCAGCGTAAGTGAAGCGCCGTTATTAACCGCCCAGTTAATATTGGTACTGGTTAATGTTCCTGCGCTTTGGGTAAATGTTTTACCAGACCCGGTGAAAACAATTGATGTAAGCGAACCTGTAGAAGTTAACGTGCCACCCGACTGGTTAAAATTTCCGCCAACATTTAATGTTGGTGCACCACTTCCACTGGCTACATTGAATGTACCCCCTGAAATAACAAGGTCTTTTGCAATTGTTGTGGTAACTGCAGTATTACCAGTTAATCTGAATTCACGTGTGCTGGTATTTTGAATGGTAAGGTTACCATTAATTGTAGTTATTCCTCCGCTAGAATTGACAACAGCACCTGGATCTGTAGTAAAGTTTATGATCAGGTTGCCAAACGTTACACTAGAAGGGCCTGTTGAGCTTGAGTTATTTAATTCAACCGTACTGTTATTTGCAAAGACTCTACTCCATTGAAAATAGTAGATGCAAAAGCCAGTATTTTGATGTTTATAACCTCCATCGTTTATTTGAAAAGTAGTTGTAGAACCTATGAGTAATTGCACTGGTTGCAGTCAGTGTTGCGCCGTTTTCAATGATCACTGCTGAATTGGTACCCGACACAGACCATGTGGCTGAAGTTGTCATTGAATGAGGTGTTGTACCTCCATTACCGGTGCCCTGTACAACAAAGATATTACCCGCAAGAAAGTTTGCAGGGCTTGTACCGGTTCCGTCCCTGTTGGGTTTCCAACTGGTAAGAGCGTTAGGCGCATTATTACCGTTGGAATAATAAGTTGTAACTGCCGGAACCAATTCGCCCGAAGCTGTTATCACTCCGCCTGTTGGATAACCAGTAAAACTAACTTTAAGAAGTTGCGCTGCTGACAGCCCACCAACACCCACTATTATTTTACCACCCGGAAGCTGTTCCTACTGCACCACCCATTCCGGTCCATCCTGTTATGGTTAAAGTAAATGCGCCCCATGTTGCTCCGCTGCTGTTAGCAATTGTGAGCGTGAACACCCGTACCAACATCTATTGTGGAACTTGCGCTTAATGTTATTGCGCCGATCGTTTCAGAAAATCCTGCACCCGATCCGGTGCTTAATGTACCTCCGCTAAGCGTAACAGGACTGTTATCCGGGATCACATTTGATGCGCCGAGAGAAAGCGTTCCTGCGCTGATCGTTGTTGTACCGGTATATGAATTATTTCCTGAGAGCGTTAAAGTACCTGTGCCCTGTTTGGTCAATCCAACCGATGTTGCACTGCCATTCTGGATCGCACCGGTAATGAAGTACTGGCATTACCTGCCAAAGTAAGTGAGTGTTCCAGCAGCGCTGCTGGTAACCGTTCCTGCTCCGGCCAGTGATGCCACCGTTTCACTGAATCCGTTCATATCAAAAGTACCATCTACAACAAGTGCACTGGTATTTGCGATCCTGTCAGCCGCACCAAGTTTGAGTGTACCGGCAGATACCGTAGTTGTTCCTGTATGTAAATTATTTCCTGATAAGGTTAATGTTCCTGGGCCGATCTTGGTTAAACCGCCGGTATTATTAGCACTGGCCCCCGAGATCGTAAGAGTTGTTCCTGCTGTTGTAATTTCAATAAAAGAAGTGGTGGCGTTAGTTAATGTATAGCTGCGGTCTGTTGATGCGGTTGCACCGGTATATTGCAGCGTACCTCCACCCAACACTAAATTACCAGCAATATTAGATGCCTGGCTAAGACTTCCTGTTGGTCCACCGTTGCCAATTGTTGCCACACTTAAAACTCCTGCATTAATAGTTGTGATACCCGTGTTTGTATTTGTAGCAGTAAGACTTACTAATCCTGCGCCAGTTTTTATAATACCTCCCGTTCCGCTAATGGCTCCACTAAGTATGGCATCTGTTGAAGCCGTGCCATTATCTACCTGAATGGTTCTTGATGCGGCATTCGTACCGATCGGGTTTTGAAAATCGACAGTATTGGTAGCACCGGTTGCGCTCAAAATAAATACATCACTGGTTGCTAAAAAGGAAGCTGTACTGTTCCATGTTAATGTTGCAGCAGCCCCGCCAATGTTAACAGTGCGGTCGGCACCATAAGCCGCAAAACCACCACCGCCACCGGTAAACTGAACCTGTGTTACGCCTGTTCCGAGTCCCCGGTAAAATTTCCAGCGCCCAAACCAACAACACCGCCATTAATATTAAGATTACTCGTACCTCCGGTGGCTCCGATACCGCCGGGCAATGCACTGGCGCTGTTCAATAATAATACGCCGGCACTTACTGTTGTTACTCCTGTGTATGTATTTGTACCTGATAAGGTAAGTGTACCCGTTCCGGTTTTTGTAAGAGACACACCCCCGGTATTTGTACCATTGCTTATCGCTCCGCTGTATGTAGCAGGACTTGAATTGTCACTTCCGATCGTTATTGTTCTTGCCGTCGTTCCGCCTGTTGTGTTTGTGATATTGCCGGATCCGGTCAATGAACCTACTGTAAGCGCAAAATCTGCCAGGTCCATTGTACCATTCGCCATGGTGAGTGTTCCGGTAGTAGTTGTTGCTGCGCTTAAATTAACGCCTGCAGCATTATTGATCGTTATGTTACACGTACCCGGTGCTGCATTGCCCAGTGCCTGTGCCGCTGAGCCATTATAAAAAACAGTGGCTCCCGCTGTATACGTTCTGGTACCTGTTACCCTTATGTTACCAGTTGCGGCTGTACTGGATATTCCTGCTACTGATTTAATATTTAAAGTTCCTGTTGCACTTAAACTAAAATCAGCAACATTTGATATATTGTCGATAAACCCGTTTGCAGATATGGTCAGGTCACCTGCATTGGTAAAAATTTCATTGGTTGAATTGGTATTTAATCTTACCGTGCCATCAATGGTTCCTGTGCCGCTACTGGCAAGTGTAAGGTTTACACTATTCGCATTCGCATTAACACCCAAAGTCAGCATCTTATTGGTTGCTACAGAAAAAGTTCCTGTTACCGTTATTAATGAAGGACCACCAGAACCCGAAAGAATACAATTTCCATTGATTGTTAAACTTCCCAAACTGATCGTCGGCACAGCCGTAATGGCGGCGGACTGGTCTGCGGGAATGGTAACAAGGTCACCAGGAGCAGGTGCGCCACTGGGGCTCCAGTTACCGGCTGTTGTCCAAACGCCACCTGTTGTAGGCACCCATGATTTGGGTGTCTGTCCAAACGCAGCGCTTGCTAAAAATAAATTCACCATCACAAATGCGATGGTCAGCATGCGGTACTTATTAAAGGATGTTCTCATGATCGGTCTTTTTGCTGTTAGGTTAGGGTTTGTTGCGGAAGCAGCAGTAAGGCTTGCTGCATTCGGAATGGTTTTGGTTGATCGTTGTTTATAAAATAAAAAAGACATGATGCCCGGCATCATATCTTCAATTGTTTGTGTATTGCTCTGCGCCTTGGTGGCCGTTGCCGGAAGATCTGTCTGCTTGGTGTGCGCCATGTCATTGCATGACAATGTTCCTTTGAATTGCACAGGCGCAAAGCAGGACTTGACCAGATCAATCATTCCCGTAAAAAAATTGTTCATAAGCAAACGTTTGGTTGAACCAGGGTTTCATCACAGTTGCGTGACAATACTTTTTTTAAAGCTTTTTAGAGGAGGATTGGATGCCTGAACAATGGTATTGGCAACAGTAAGCCTGTTGCTGAATTCAAATAAAACGCAGATGTCCTGTCTTATAACAGGGCAGCTCAAATCTTTTAAACTTTAAGCAGGGGTAATGATACCAGCTTAAACTTTAAAAAGTTTGTGAAAAACATTTTTGCTTTGGGGGAAAACAACAGCCTGGTAAGGGCTTCTTAATTTAACACGGATAGGGAAATCAGCTTTTAGTTTCAGAACTCCATAAGATATTTCAAGCGATCTATCCTGTGAAGCAGGAGTAAAAATAGCTTTTGTTTTCAAATAAACAAACTTTACGACAGTAATTTTACGATGTAACTATTATACTAATACATAGTATAATGATATGATACCTTTATTCAATAATTTTCTATCAAGATAAAGGGATGGCCTTTCGGTCATCCCTTTATCAGTGGAGCTGCAGGGAATCGAACCCTGGTCCAAACATATTCGCCGTAAGCTTTCTACATGTTTATTTAGTTATTGATTGTCGGGAAACAGCAGGAACCTAACCAACCAACTGTATCCGTAGAAGAATGGTCTTAAGCAGCAGTCACTTCATTCCACTGCAGCATTCCGTTTTGTTTTTGAGTCGGCGGCGGAACATGGTAACAGAACTGACCTGTTCGGCGGCCCTAATGGATGTTAATCTATCGATTAAGCAGCCATGGCATACGAAGTATTGCCATTTAAAATTTTCGTATTCATATTAAAGTGCTAATTACGCAACGCACTACATGCTTACACTTACAAAGATCTATGCTGTCAAAACCGGTCAGCCCCGGGTTAATGAACATACAAATTTACGAAAAGAAATCCGAAGGGGCTTAATTAATGATGACCTCAATTTGTAATACCTTCAGTCAACAAATCATACCAATGCAGCCTGGAACCTTTTATAACGAGCGCCTGGAGGATCTGAAACAGGATCTTATTGTTCTGCAAAAGAAAAAATCATTGCTGGCCTGGCTGCGGTTTGCAACCGTTATTGCACTGCTGATGGCTCTATATTTTTTACTTGCCCTTGCATGGCCTTATGTTACTGCGGCATGCCTGCTTTTGTCTGCCCTGTTCACCCGGTTGGTTTTTGAAGACCTGAAAAACAAATCGCTGATCGGGCATATCAATTTCCTGATCATTATCAACGAAAATGAATTAAAAGCACTGCAGCATAATTATTACCCCTTCAGCGATGGCATTGAATACATGCCAAAGGAACATGCGTATGCCGCCGACCTGGATATTTTTGGCCATGCATCGCTGTATCAATATATCAACCGCACCTGTTCCGACATGGGCAGCAATACATTAGCGCAATGGCTTTTAGGTCCTTCAGCAAAGGAGATCATATCAGAAAGACAAACTGCAGTGAAAGAACTGGCGGCGCAAACGGAATGGCGGCAAAAGCTACAGGCATTCGGGGAAGCAAAAAAAATACGAACAGAAACACAAACCCGTTTGCAGGATTGGTTCAATGCCGAAGACCGGTTTATTGCCAATAAAATATGGTTGTGGCTTAAGTACCTCCTGCCGGTTATTATACTAACAGTGATTGCGTTGAACATTACCGATGTTCTCAATAATTATGTACGGAATTATTTCCTGCTTGCGTCAGCACTGCTTGCTTTTTATGTGAGCAAAAAAGTTACTCCCCTGCACAACCAGGTTTCTAAAATAACAGACGAACTGGAAGTACTGGAAGACAGCATCCGGCTGATCGAAGAAACAAGCTTTGTATCTGAACTCCTAAAAAATTTACAAGCACAATTCAGGAATAAGAATGAAAGTGCATCGGGAAAGATCAAACAGCTTAAGCAGATACTCGAAAGACTTGACCTGCGTTTTAATTTTGTGGTGTTCATTCCACTGGATGTACTTCTTCAGTGGGACCTGCAACAGGCAATTGCGCTGGAAAACTGGAAACGGCAGAATAAAGAAAATGTGATGCACTGGTTTGAGGCATTGGGAAATTTTGAAGCAACAGCCAGCCTGGCCACGTTGGCTTTTAATCACCCCGAATGGTGTTACCCAATATTTAAAGAACAACATTTTTTTATGGAAGGAAAAGATGTTGGTCATCCTTTGATACAACCCGATAAGCGGGTGAATAATCCAGTAAAAATTGATAAGGCAGGAGAACTGATGCTGGTTACCGGAAGTAATATGGCCGGCAAAAGCACCTACCTGCGCAGCGTTGGCATTAATACCATCCTGGCCATGGCGGGGGCGCCTGTGTGTGCCGCATATTTTTGTTTGTCGCCGGTACAGATCATCAGCAGCATGCGCATTGCCGATAACCTGGAAGAAAGCACTTCTACCTTTTATGCAGAACTGAAAAAATTAAAAGCCATCATTGACAAGGTAAATAACAATGAAAAGATTTTCATCTTACTGGATGAGATATTACGGGGTACAAATTCACTCGACCGGCATACCGGGTCTGTGGCACTTATTAAACAACTGGTAAAACATAATGCATCCGGGATCATTGCCACGCATGATGTTGAACTTGCAAAGATGAAGGAAGAATACCCGGCGAATATTTTAAATCATCACTTTGATGTGCAGGTAAATAACGATGAACTTTATTTTGATTACCGGTTGAAGGAAGGTATCTGCAGCAGCATGAATGCATCGATACTCATGAAGAAGATCGGGATTGAATTATAACGTTTAAGTTTCAGGGTTTAAATCGTTTCAAGGTTAGAGTTTCATTATTTTAAACGCCACACGATTTCAAACGTTTGCAACGAATTAAACGTTTTAAACCCTTAAACGATTACTTCCCTCTCCCCCATCCAAACCAATCGTTGCCGTTTGCATAAAGCATCAACGCCAGCAAAACAACCATGCCGAAAATCTGTGCATACTCCAGGAATTTTTCGCTGGGCTTGCGGCCGGTGACCATTTCGCCGAGTGTGAATAAAACGTGCCCACCATCCAGTGCCGGTATCGGCAACAGGTTCATGAATGCAAGAATGATGGAAAAGAATGCGGTGATGTTCCAGAAGTGTTCCCAATCCCATTCATCGCCGGAGAACACAGAACCCATCGCTTTAAAACCGCCCACGCCTTTATACGCCCCGGTTGATGGCGTTAATATTTTTTTGAACTGGTCGATGTACCAGCCAAGTTTTTCACCGGCCAATATTACTCCTGCAGGAAAAGCTTCAAAAAAACCATACTTTTTTACTTTGTATATCAATACACCGGCTGTATCAAGTGATTCGGGTTTGCCGATGGCCTTCATGCCAACCGGGAAACCACCAACACTATCGATCTGCCAGGAACTTGTAATTTGTTGATCACCCCGTTGCAGTATCACGCTTACCGTGCTGTTCTTCTTTTTTTCTACTGCCTTTATAACATCTGAAACAAATGCTACCGGAACTGAATCTACCATAACAACTTTGTCCCAACGCTGCAGTCCTAATTTTTCTGCGGGACTTCCTTTTTCTGCCCCGCCTATCCAAAACGGGTAACGGATACCGATCAACGGCACATCGCTTCTTTTCTTTTCCACCAATTTACCGATCAGGCTTTTTGGTAACTGTATCGTTTCGTTCTTTCCATCCCGTTCAACTGTTACGCTGTCGCTTACGATTAGTTCCGGTATCACGCTGTAGAAATTTTCAACAACCTTACCACCCACTGAAATGATCTTATCTCCGTCTTTGAATCCAAAACTTTTCATGAGGCTGTCCTCAACAGCGATCCCGTATTTAAGTGAATTGTTGTAGACCTTCTTTTCTCCCCACATCATCAGGATGCCGGCATAAATTACAAACGCCAGCAGAATATTTACAGTAACACCACCCAGCATAATGATCAGCCGCTGCCAGGCTGGTTTGCTTCGGAACTCCCATGGCTGGGGTGGCAGTTTCAACGCTTCTTTGTCCATGCTCTCGTCGACCATACCGGCAATTTTTACATAGCCTCCTAAAGGAAGCCAGCCGATGCCATAAACGGTATCGCCGATCTTTTTCTTAACGATGGAAAACCAGGGATCGAAGAAGAGATAGAATTTCTCCACCCGGCATTTGAACCACTTGGCCGTAATGTAATGACCAAATTCATGGAGAATGACAAGGATCGACAGCGATAAAAGCAACTGCGCCACTTTAAGCCCCACACTACTCCAGTTTATTACTAATAATTCCATTTAATGTTTTGTATTTATGTTGAACACTGTTGTACTTCGACTCCGCTCAGTACAGAATTGCGTTCTGATAGTGAAGTTTACAGATTAATCAATGAAGCGGCAAAATTACGGGCTTCGCCATCGCTGTCAAAATATTGTTGCAGCGTTGGTTTTTCTATGAAAGGAACTTTTTCCATGGTCTTTTCCACCATGGCGGTCATATCTAAAAGCCGATACGGTTGCGGAGAAAGGCCCATACGGCAATTTCGTTGGCCGCATTGAGGATGCAGGGCATGTTACCACCCATATTAAGGGCTTCGGTTGCCAGTACCAGGTTTCTGAAAGTTTTAACATCCGGCTCTTCAAAAGTGAGTGAAGGATACCTGCGGAAGTTGAAACGGGGCAGGTCGTTCTTGACCCTGTTGGGAAAAGCCATGGCATATTGAATGGGCAGTTTCATATCGGGCAATCCCATTTGTGCTTTCATGCTGCCGTCTTCAAACTGCACCATGCTGTGAATGATACTTTGCGGATGAACGATCACCTGTATCTGGTCGGGCCGCAGGTTAAAGAGCCATTTGGCTTCGATCATCTCCAGTCCTTTATTCATTAATGTTGCCGAGTCAATAGAAATTTTTGCACCCATGCTCCAGTTCGGATGCTGCAGGGCATGTTCCCGTTTTACATTCACCAGGTAATTTGGTTTCTTGCCCAGGAACGGGCCACCGCTGGCAGTAAGAATTATCTTTTCGATCGGGTTTCTTGTTTCGCCCACCAGGCATTGAAAGATGGCGGAATGTTCGCTGTCGACCGGGATGATGGGAACCCTTTTATCGATGGCCGTTTGCATTACAATATCGCCGGCTACCACCAGGGTTTCTTTATTGGCAAGCCCAACGGCTTTGCCTTTTTCAACTGCTTTTAATGTTGGCTTAAGTCCGGCGAAGCCCACAATGCCTGCCAGCATCATATCGTAGGTGTCGAAATCCGCCACTTCTTCGAGGGCAGATTCGCCGGCAAAGACTTTTATATCGGTAGATGATAAGGCATTCTTCACCTTTTCATAGCGGGTGTGATCGCCGATAACAACGGCATTGGGCCGGAATTCCATGGCCTGGGTGATCAACAGTTCATCGTTGGTTTGTGCGGTGAGGATCTCAACTTCGAACATAGTAGTATTGGCCCGGATAACATCCAGCGCCTGAGTGCCAATAGAGCCTGTGGAACCAAAGATCGCAATGCGTTTTTTTGCAGCCTGCTGAGTCATTACCAGAAAACGGTTAGAACGACAAATCTAGCTTAATAATTGTTGCAACGCAATTTTCACTTTGGTAAAATTGAATTTTTGGATAATATCATCCATGGCTCGCTGAATTTCGGCGCTGCACAGGTTGCCGATGGAGCCATGGTGTGTGTGCTGCAATGAATTAGAGTGACTGAATTTTCCCTGTTCAATATCCTGCCCCACTTTTTTATATGCATCCCGGAAAGGCATGCCCTGTATCACCAGTTTGTTCACTTCTTCCACGCTGAATAGGAAGGCATATTTTTCATCTTGCAGGATATCTTTTTTTACCTGGATATTGCTTAGCATAAGCCCGGTCATTTGAAGACATGCCTGCAGATTTTCAAACGCCGGAATGATATGCTCTTTTATCAACTGCAGATCCCGGTGATAGCCTGATGGAAGATTGGTTGTCATGAGCATAATTTCATTCGGCAATGCCTGTATGCGGTTGCAATGAGAACGGATGAGTTCAAATACATCGGGATTTTTTTTATGCGGCATGATGCTGCTGCCGGTGGTGAGTTCATCGGGAAAAGAAATAAAACCGAAATTCTGGTTCAGGTATAAGCAGGCATCCATACTTAGCTTAGAAATCGTGGCTGCAATATTGGCTAAAGCCGAAGCAACAATGCGTTCTGTTTTGCCACGGCCCATTTGTGCATACACCACATTATAGTTCAGATCATCAAAGCCGAGCAGATCGGTTGTCATTTTCCGGTTAATGGGAAATGAGGAACCATAACCAGCAGCCGAGCCCAGGGGATTTTTATTTACGATCCTGTAGGCAGACTCCAGTGTGATCATATCATCAGCCAGGCTTTCGGCATAAGCGCCAAACCACAAACCAAATGAAGAAGGCATGGCCAATTGCAGGTGTGTATAGCCAGGCAATAAGTGAGTTTTATATTTTTCGCTTTGTTCTATTAAAAGGTCAAACAGTTGTTTTGTTGCTGATACTGTTTTTTCAATTTCATTGCGCATGTACAATTTCAGGTCAACCAGCACCTGATCGTTCCTGCTGCGGGCGCTGTGTATCCTTTTTCCAAAATCACCCAGTTTTTCTGTAAGCATCATCTCTATCTGTGAATGGACATCTTCCACCCCTTCACCCAATGCAAATTTCCCTTCCACGATTTGCTTATGGATATCTTTCAGTTCCTTCTCCAGTAAACCAAGTTCTTCTTTGTTAAGCAATCCTATTGACTCAAGCATTTTGATATGCGCAAGGCTGCCCAGTACATCAAAGGGAGCAAGATAAATATCCAACGCCCTATCGTTGCCAACAGTAAATTCCTCCACTTCCTTTAACGCTATCTTATCCTTCTGCCAGAGTTTCATTGTTATAGTATTTGTTGAAGTATATTGATATAAGTTTCTATTCCCTTTTTTATTTCATTAAGGTAAATGAATTCGTCTGCCGTATGACTTCTTGCACTGTCACCCGGGCCGCATTTTAAAACCGGTGCATTGATCAGGGCCGCATCCGAAGTGGTTGGCGAACCATAGGTTTTCTTTCCCAGTTTGATACCAGCCTGCACAAGCGGATGGTTCCCGTCTATTTTTGATGAACGCAAGCGCATGCTCCTCGGCATAACGCCCGATTGAACATGCTGTTTAATTGTTTCCAAAATTTCTTCGTGGGTATAAGCATCCGTAACCCGCATATCAACCACAAAGCTGCAAAGCGCCGGCACCATATTGTGTGCTTTGTTTTCGGTATTGATGGATGTTACCGACATTTTTATTGCCCCCAATGTTTCAGATATTTTTGGGAACCGGTAAGTTTTGAACCATTCAATATCCTGTATGGCTTTATAAATGGCATTCACTCCTTCTTCCCTTGCAGCATGACCGGCTTTGCCTTGTGCAACACAATCCAAAACCAACAAACCTTTTTCTGCAATGGCTAAATTTGTCTGCGTTGGCTCACCAACTATTGCAAACTCAACAGGCGGTAAAGAAGGTAACACACTTTCAATGCCGTTGGCGCCGCTTATTTCTTCCTCTGCAGTTGCAGCAATAACAAGGTTATATTTTAAATCTTCCTTTTCATAGAAATGAACGAAGGTCGCTATTAAACTTACGAGGCATCCCCCTGCATCAGTACTGCCGAGACCATAGAGTCTTCCCTCTTCAACAACGGGATCAAAAGGATCTTTGCTGTACTGTGGATTCGGCTTTACCGTATCGTGATGTGAGTTAAGCAGGATGGTTGGCTTTGACTGATCAAAATATTTATTCACAGCCCATACATTATTCAGTAAGCGGTTAGCTGGAATATTTCTTGCTTTAAAAAACTGCTCAATAATTGCTGCCGTCTTATCTTCTTCTTTCGAAAAAGAAGGCGTAGCTATTAATTGCTTTAACAGCGCTACTGCATCATTGTATAGTATATCAATACTCATTACCTGAATAAGGTTCCTTTTACATTGTCTGTAATATTCAGCAACAGGTCATTTGCGTCGCCGATCAATACTTCTTTCACGCCGGAATCTATTGCTGCAAAAGCATTATCGATCTTTGGTAAGATACCGTCGGCAAGCTTACTATCGGCCAGTAATTGCCGGTATTTCTCTTTATTGATCAGATTTATTACCGATGTTTCGTCTTCTATATTCTCAAGCACACCTTTCTTTTCAAAACAATAGATCAGCCGTACATCGTACAACTCAGACAGCGCAACAGCCAAAGCGGAAGCAATGGTATCAGCATTCGTATTTAATATCTGTCCGTTCTGATCATGCGTTAGTGGTGCAATTACCGGAGTAAGGTCATTGCTCAGGAATAATTCTAAATTTTTAATTTCTAATTTTTCATTGGCAATATCCCCCACGAAACCGTAATCAATTTCCTTTACCGGCCTTTTTGTTGCAGGAATGATATTGGCATCAGCACCGGTCAACCCGATCGCATTGCAATTAAGTGACTGCAGTTGTGCAACGATCTTTTTATTAAGCAACCCGCCATATACCATGGTCACCAGGTTGATGGTTGCTTCATCGGTGATCCGTCGGCCATTCACATAATTGGGTTCAATGCCTAACTGTTTACCGATTGCTGTGGCGATCTTTCCTCCTCCATGAACCAATATCTTTTTACCATCGATCGCAGCAAAGTTCTTTAAGAACGACCGCAATGAAGAATCGTCATCAATTACATTTCCACCGATCTTTATTATAAATAATTTGCCCCCATCCCCTGAAGGGGAGTTATTCAAACTCCCTGCACTTTCTTCCTCCGCTTTTTTTATTGAAGAGATGGTATCTCCTATTCTGGCTAACACTTCTTCTATATTGTGTAAAATCTCCTCGTTTTTAAATCTTAAAACTGCAATACCGTATTCTTTTAAATCATTTTCTCTTGTCTCATCATAAATCTTTACTTCTTTATTTTCATGATATCTGCCATCCAGCTCAATTACTAATTTTACATTATGACAATAAAAGTCAGCGATGTAATTCGCAATGGGATGCTGCCTCCTGAATTTCAGATGCCACTCATTTATTTTAATAATATTCCAAAGTATTTCTTCCGCTTGTGTCATTCTTGCCCTCAATTCTTCAGCCAGTTCAAACAGCTTTGGGTTTGCCCCATAGTGCATATTATGCCTGCCCCCATACTCTGAAGGGGTGCTATTTGAATTTTCATTTTTAATATCCTGACTCATTAATCATTGAGTTTTAGAATTATTTTATACGCCTAGAATAACTCCCCTTCAGGGGGATGGGGGCTATTATTTCGCTCAACACAGCCTGTGCCGCCCATACCCGGTTACCTGCCTGTCTTGTCACCAGGCTGTTTGCACCATCAAGTATCTCATCACTCAGTTCAACATTCCGGCGTACAGGCAGGCAATGCATGACCTTTGCGTTATTAGCCAGTTTTAATTTTTCATTCGTCAGCATCCAGTTCGTGTCACTGCTAAGAATTTTTCCATAGTCTCTGTAGCTGCTCCAGTTCTTTACATATATATAGTCGGCATCTTTCAATGCTTCATCCTGGTTGGTAATGATGGTTGCACCAGTTGTAAATTTTTCGTCCAGTTCATAACCTTCCGGGTGTGTAATAACGAAGTCCGCCGCTCCCCATGCATTGATCCATTGGGCAAATGAATTGGCAACACATTGCGGCAGCGGCTTAACATGCGGCGCCCAGGTTAGAACAACTTTTGGTTTCGTCTTTCCTGCAAATGTTTCCTTAATAGTAATCAGATCCGTAAAACTCTGCAGCGGATGCAACGTGGCACTTTCCAAACTAACAATGGGCACGCCGGCGTATTTGATGAACTGGTTAATGACCGTTTCTGCATAATCTTCTTCCCGGTTCTTCAAAGAAGGAAAGCTGCGGATACAAAGAATATCAAAATACAGCCCGAGTGTTGGGGCTGCATCTTTAATGTGCTCAACGGTAGTGCCGTTCATAACAGCGCCTTCTTCAAATTCAATGGCCCAGCCTTCTTTGTCAATATTAAAAACCACGGCTTCCATGCCCAGGTTGTTTGCAGCGATCCTTGTACTTAAACGGGTACGCAGGCTGGGATTCAGAAACAGCAACCCGATGCGTTTATTTGCTCCAAGATTTTTATGGATAAAAGGATTGTCCTTATACATCAGGGCTTTTTCAACCAGGGCGTTCACATCATCAACATCATGTACTGAAATAAAGTTTCGCATTTTCATTTTATATCATTGGTCAGACGAGGACGTCAGACCAGGTTTATCATTGGTCAGACGGCGACGTCAGACCAGGTTTAACTCTGCTTTAATTGCCTGTAAAAAAATATCCGCTTCTGTTTGGGTTATATTCAATGCCGGTAACAGGCGTATCACATTTGGCTTTGCCTCACCGGTAAAGATCTTGTGTTTAAATAACAGGTTCTTCTTTACCATATTTAATTCTTCCGGCAATTCAATTCCGATCATCAATCCCCGGCCTCTTACTTCTTTTATCTTTGGAAGTTTTTTTAATTCTGTTACCAGGTAATCGCCAACAGCTTTTGCATTATTCATAAGATCCTCCTCCTCCATCACTTCCAGCACTGCCATGGCAGCGGCGCAAGCCAGGTGATTTCCCCCAAAGGTTGTACCCAGCATGAAATGTTTGGGTTGAATTTTTGGTGAAATAGAAATGGCTCCAATTGGAAACCCATTACCCATTCCCTTCGCCATGGTATATATGTCTGCGTTCACCCCGGCGAAATCATGCGAATAGAATTTCCCACTACGGCCATAGCCACATTGAACGCTGTCTGCAATAAAGACTGCATTGTATTGATCACATAGGCTTCTTATTTTTTGCAGGAAAGCTTCAGATGCCACATTAATTCCCCCCACACCCTGTATGCCTTCGATGATCAATGATGAAATGCCGTTTTGCTTAAAGGCATTTTCAAGCGCTGCTTCATCATTAAAAGGAAGGAAGATTATATTATCCGTCTCATTTACGGGTGCAACAATATTAGGGTTATCTGTTGCCGCTACTGCCAGTGATGTTCTACCGTGAAATGCTTTTTTAAAAGCGATCACTTTTTTTCTTCCATTATAAAATGAAGCCAGCTTTAATGCGTTCTCATTGGCTTCTGCACCGGAATTGCATAAGAAAAGCTGGTAGTCTTCCTTGCCGGAAATTTTTCCCAGTTTTTCTGCGAGTTCAACCTGTAAAGGAATTTTTATGGAGTTGGAATAAAACCCAACCTTATGCAGCTGGTCTTCTATCCGTTTTACATAATGCGGATGTGTATGCCCGATGGAGATCACCGCATGGCCACCGTAGAGGTCTAAATATTTATCGCCCTTATCATCCCACACGTAAGAACCTTGTCCTTTAACGATGGTGATGTCATTAAGTGGATATACGTCGAATAGTTTCATTTCGGTTACACTAATTTTTACTAATTACACTAATTTAAAAAGCAGAGGCTTTTAATTTTAACCCCATCGTCTCATCCAGCCCAAACATCAAATTCATATTCTGTACTGCCTGTCCGCTTGCTCCTTTTAATAAATTATCAATGGCTGAATGTACTACCAGTTTACTGCCAACCTTCTCCAACTGGATAAAACATTTATTGGTATTCACAGCCTGTTTTAAGAATATGGGTTCTTTACTCAGCGATACAAAAGGCTGATCAGCATAATAAGTATTGTATATCCCGGTCAGCTCTTCTGTGCTTAATTCGCATTTAATTTGTGAGCTGATAAAAATGCCCCGGGTAAAATCTCCCCGCCAGGGAATAAAACTTAAATCCACATCTCCTGAAGGATTCAATTGTAATAAAGACTGCCCGATCTCTGCAAGGTGCTGGTGTGTTAATGTTTTATAGGCCTGGATATTATTTGCCCGCCAGCTGAAATGAGAAGTAGCGTTCAATCCCTGGCCAGCGCCAGTGGAGCCGGTAATACCGGTTGTATAAACATCTCCCAATAGCCCTGCCTTTGCCAAGGGCAATAAACCCAACTGGATAGCCGTGGCAAAACATCCGGGATTAGCAATATTGGTTGCAGCTCTTATTTTTTCTTTATTCAGTTCAGGCAGACCGTAAACAAATTTCCTGTTGTGAACAGCTTCGCCGAGCCTGAAATCCTGGCTCAGGTCGATGATCTTTATTTTATCATCAATGGTATTTTTTTCCAGGAAGGTTTTGGCTTCACCATGGCCCACACAGAGGAACAATAAATCAATATCACTATTCATTTCCTGCGAAAATTTCATATCCGTTTCTCCCAGCAGGTCCTGGTGAACAGAATGAAGATAATTGCCAGCGTTGCTTTTACTGCGAACGAAAATGATCTCAGCAGCCGGGTGGTTTAATAATATCCGTATCAACTCACCACCGGTGTACCCTGCTCCGCCTATTATTCCGATCTTTATTTTATTTGCCATCTGCAGTTTGTTTAACAGCGTGATAGATCATGGTTTGATTGCCGAATATTTTTGAGAATCCTCTTACATCCTGTCCTGTCCAGCCATTGTTCATTTCACCATATTTACCAAACCTATTGCTCATCAGGTCGTATTCAGATTCGATACCAGTAACCTGGAACCGGTAGGGCATTAATTCCACAAATACTTTACCGGTCACATTTTGCTGGGAGTTTTCAAAGAATGCTTCGATGTCTCTCATCACCGGGTCAAGTATCTGTCCTTCGTGAAGCCAGTTGCCATAGAATAATGCCAACTGGTCTTTCCAATTCAGTTGCCATTTGGTGAGCACATGTTTTTCCAATGCATGGTGGGCTTTTAAAATGATCATGGGAGCCGCCGCTTCAAAGCCAACCCTTCCTTTAATGCCAATGATGGTATCGCCCACATGAATGTCTCTTCCAATTGCATACGGCCCGGCAATTTTCTGCAGTTCTTCAATTGCTTCAGCAGGATGCGTAAAGGTTTTGCCATTCACTTTATATAATTCTCCTTTAATAAATCCTAACTCCAGGCTCTCGTTTCCTTTTTTAGTTAATTGCGTGGGCCATGCTTCTTCGGGTAACATGCCATTGCTGTTCAGTGTTTCTTTTCCGCCAACACTGGTTCCCCACAGGCCTTTATTAATAGAGTACATCGACTTCTCAAAATTCATTTCCACTCCTTTGCTTTTCAAATAAGCGATCTCATCTTCCCTGCTTAGCTTCAGATCTCTTATCGGTGTACAGATCTCCACACCGGGGATCATGATATTAAAGATCATATCAAACCTCACCTGGTCGTTACCGGCGCCGGTGCTGCCATGCGCAACAATATCGGCCTGCAAGTGCTGCACGTGCTCAGCAATTGATAATGCCTGGCTTAAACGTTCGGCACTCACGCTCAGCGGGTAGGTATTATTCTTCAGCACATTTCCAAACACCAGAAACTTAATGATCTTATCGTAATAACTTTTAACAGCGTTAACCGTGGTATGTGTTTTAACGCCCAGTTTGTATGCATGTGCTTCTGCTTTTTTCAACTCGGCTTCTGTAAAGCCGCCTGTGTTCACGATCACAGAGTGCACTTCATATCCTTTTTCTTCGGTGAGGTATTTTACACAATACGACGTATCTAATCCGCCACTAAAACCCAATACAACTTTGCCCCCATCCCCTAAAGGGGGGCCGTCAGAAGTCATTATCTTATCTGCACTCATCTATAGTGATTTTAAAAATTAAAAAAATGGCTGAGCAATGACCGTTTTACCCCATCGCCCTGTTTCTTTTGCAGGATCCGGATCAGCCTGCTTTGTTTCAGGCGCATGAAACGTTCGTATAGTTTCGAATGCTTTTTAAATTCTTCCTTGGTCTCCTCCGGTTCGTAATGATCAGCAGGATCGAAGAGCATGGCCGTGCACATACAGTTCTTCCGATCCTTGCTCATCAGTATATCATAATTTACACAGCTTTTGCAGCCAGCCCAGAACTGTTCGTCATTGGTGAGTTCAGAATATGTAACCGGTTCGTAGCCGAGGTCAGAATTTATCTTCATTACTGCAAGCCCGGTTGTCAATCCAAAGATCTTTGCATCGGGATATTTTTCCCGGCTCAGTTCGAAAATTCTTTTCTTGATGGACTTGGCAACACCCGTCTTGCGGAATTCGGGTGAAACAATGAGGCCGCTGTTGGCTACAAACTTGTTGTGTTCCCAGGCTTCGATGTAACAAAAGCCAACCCAGTCACCGGAAGCAGTTAAAGCAATAACGGCCTTTCCTTCTTCCATCTTCTGTTCGATGTAGCCAGGACTGCGTTTGGCAATACCGGTACCACGTGCTTTTGCAGAAGACGCCATCTCATCGGTGATGATGGGCGCATATTTTTTATCGGCGGGTATAGCAACCCTGATGATAATGTTGCTGTTTTCCAATTTGGTAAAATTGAAAGCGGTGATTGTAAAGTTATGTAGGAAATGTTTTGGGGATTTTTTCACTGACAGGGGCAGCTTTTAACTGCTCGTCCTATCAGCATCCACGTCGGTATCGCAAAATGAACCGGGATATGCTGCCTGCAGTAGGCGACCATTCAGTTGTGGGAATATGTACTTGAACCGGGTTCACTTGCGTTATTAATTATTTGCGCCACAAAAGTATGTTATTTTGAAAAAAAACGGCTAAAAATTATTTCACGCCGGTAAGTGAGCCTGCTGTTTCAGAAGAATTAACAAATTGTAAAAGCTCATCCGCAATTTTACGGTCGTTGCTCAGCCGGGGCACTTTATTCTGTCCACCGAGTTTACCGATGCTCTTCATGTAATCAATGAACCCATTTTTCTTTACTGGTGAAATTTTCAATTGCTGTAAAATATTACCACCGATCAGATCATCGTAGTAAACATTCTTCCTGCGCAGGTTATCATCAATTTTCTTTGCGAATGACAATAAGTTGTTTGGAATAGCTTCAAACTCAATGAACCATTCGTGGTAACTTTTGCCTGCATCGGTAGATATCTTAGGAGCCACGGTAAACTCCGTGATCTGGAGATGCTCTTCTTCGGCGGCCTTCATTAAAGCGGCTTCCACTTCTTCGCCGATCACATGCTCACCAAATGCTGAGATAAAATGTTTGGTGCGCCCGGTAACCACTAACCGGTATGGATCGGTGGAAACAAATTTTACCGTATCACCGATATTGTATCCCCACAGGCCGGCATTGCTGCTCACAATAAGGGCATAGTTCTCTCCTATTTTCACATCCTTCAATGTGAGCCTGGTTGGGTTCTCATTAAAGATCTCTCCCGCCGGAACAAATTCAAAAAATATCCCGCTGCTGGTATTCAGTAACAAGCCTGATTCTTTCTGCGAATCCTGGAAGGCAAAAAATCCTTCACTGGCAGGAAACAATTCAATGCAGTCAATTTGCCGCCCGATACTTTCAAATAGTTTTGCTTTGTATGGTTCAAAGTTTACACCGCCCTGCACCATCACACTGAAATTAGGAAACAGCTCACCTACTTTCTTCCCGCTTTTTTCAACCAGCCTGTCAAAATACATCTGCATCCATGGCGGTATGCCGCTGATGAGTGTCATGTTCTGGCTGATGGTCTCTTCCACGATCTTATCCAGTTTTTCTTCCCACTCTTCAATACAGTTCGTAGTGAATGATGGAAGTTGATTTGATCTTAAATATTTTGGTACGTGGTGATTGACAATGCCGCTCAATCTTCCGGTAGGTATGCCCCCAACCCGTTCCAGTTCGGGGGAACCGCTTAAGAAAATTAATTTTCCATCGGCAAATTTTGTATTGCCTGTTTCAGCCATGTAACACAACAGGGCATTCCTTGCTGTGTTGATGTGATTGGGAATGGAGTCTTTTGTAATCGGAATATACTTTACGCCGCTGGTGGTACCGCTTGTTTTTGAAAGGTAGATGGGCTGCCCTTTCCACAAAACATTGTGTGCGCCCTGCTTTATTTTTTCTATGTACGGTTTAAATGCTTCGTAATCACGCAGCGGAACTTTTTTGATAAAATCTTCATGCGATCTTATGCTTGCAAAATCGTGGTCTTTTCCGAAGATCGTCTTTGTTCCAACTTTTATGAGGTGATTGAAAATAGATTGTTGATCGGCTTCGGCCGTCTCCATACCCTTTTTTATCTGCTTATATATATACCCGGCAAATGGCTTTGCCAGGATGGATTTAATATTCATTACTGTTCTTTCAAACCTTTCGGTAACAAACTTACAGGTTTTTATTGTTAAGAAAAATGAAGATTTATGAACGGGAATCTATTTACAATCGCATGACCAATCCGTGTCGAGGTCAATCACCGTCACCACCACCAGGCCATCATCTTTTGGAGCAAAAACGATCCGCACATGCTGGTTATCGTGTGTAATACCTTCCACCGGGTAGGTCATGCCCCGTTTATCACGCTGTATCTTTTTGGGATTGACCCTTCCTTTAAGGAGAATTTCCCTCACCTCACTCTCATCAATATTCCTGCATTCCATCCGGCACCTGGCGTGTTTGCTGAAAATAAGATTGGTAGTATTCCGGTTGAATCCCTCAATCGCTTCCTGTTTTTCTTCACCCGGTACTACGGCCGGCACAGTTATATGGGTGTCGGTTTGTTCCGTTGCTGGCTTTACCGGTTCATGCCCCCGTTGTTTTTTCTTGATAAAAAATAATAACAATGCTGCGGCTACCAATAATATATATGGAAGATATTTTTTAAGCATGCTGCAAGTTACTTTAATTGATAGAAACGCTGATGAGACGGATGAGACGGATTTAAGCGGTTCTGATCAGCGATAATCCCCATCCATCCGTGTCATCCGTGTTTCTATTTCATTTTCGTTAATTTTGCCACCAATGAACAAGACCGTTGCACTACATACATTGGGCTGCAAGCTTAATTTCTCCGAAACCTCCACCATTGGCAGGTTGCTGGAGAATGATGGTTTTGAGAAGAGAAGCTTTGATGAAGTGGCAGATGTGTATGTGATCAACACCTGTTCGGTAACGGATAATGCAGATAAGGAATGCCGGATGCTGGTTCGTCGTATTCAACGCAAGGCACCCGAAGCCATGGTGGTTATTACGGGATGCTATGCACAGTTAAAACCAAAAGAGATCGCCGCTATCCCCGGCGTTGACCTGGTATTGGGTGCTGCAGAAAAATTCAACATTGCCCAACACCTGAAAGAGATCAGCAAAGGCGACAGCACTAAGATCTGCAGTTGCGATATTGAAGACGTGAACGAATTCACTGCATCACATTCTATCAACGACCGCACCCGGGTATTTTTAAAAGTACAGGATGGCTGTGATTATAATTGTTCCTTCTGTACCATTCCGCTTGCAAGAGGTAAAAGCAGAAGTGACAGCATCGATAATGTTATAACCAACGTTCAGCAAATTGCTGAACAAGGTGTGAAAGAAATTGTGTTGACCGGAATTAACCTGGGTGACTACCGCCCCCCCACCCCCCAAAGGGGGGATCCAGGGCAGGCCCATGGCAAAGAAAATTTTTATTCTTTAATTAAGGATCTTGATAAAATTGAAGGCATTGAACGATTCCGTATTTCATCTATTGAACCCAACCTGTTAAGCAACGACATAATCGAATTTGTAAGCAACAGCAGGAAGTTCATGCCGCATTTTCATATTCCCCTGCAAAGCGGAAGTAACAGGATATTGAGCCTGATGCGGCGGCGGTATAAAAGAGAATTGTATGCTGAACGGATCGGCCTTATTAAAACCGTAATGCCGCATTGCTGCATTGGCGCCGATGTGATCGTTGGTTTCCCGGGTGAAACAGATGCCGACTTTATGGAAACATTTGACTTTCTTCATCAACTGGATCTGTCTTACCTGCATGTATTTACTTATTCTGAAAGAACGAATACACTTGCTGCAGGTATGAAGCCGGTTGTTCCGGTTCATGTAAGGAATGAACGGAATAAGATGCTGCGTAACCTGAGTTACCGGAAAATGCAGCATTTCACCAGTCAGCACATTGGTAAAACAAGAAAAGTGCTGTTTGAAATGAACAGTAAGAACGGTATGATGGAAGGTTATACCGACAATTATATTAAAATAACAATTCCGTACAAGCCCGAATGGCAAAACAAAATAGCAGAATGGAAAATATAAATGATCAACAGCTGAATAAATACCAGGTAACTGTACAGTTTGAAATGGATGATGAGTTCATGAGTTTTGTGCCGCCGCACCGTGTTTACATCAACAGCCTCATAGAAAAGAATATCATCGATTATTACACCGTAAGTAGGGAAACCCAGCGAAGCTGGATGGTCTTCAATGCCCCGAACAAAGAAGAGGTGGAACATTACCTGAGTAAATCGCCCCTGTATAAATACTGGACCGTGGAGATTGATGAATTATTTGTGTATGATGGGCAATCTTATCGCCTGCCGGCAGTGCAGTTGAACTGATTTTCAGTAAAAAATTTTGCCGGAAAAATTTAACCCTTATCTTTGCCATCCGAAAATCCTGAGCATCTATTGTTGAAGGAAAAAGGGAGTTTAGCTCAGTTGGTTTAGAGCATCTGCCTTACAAGCAGAGGGTCGGCGGTTCGACCCCGTCAACTCCCACTCAAGCCTCACAGAAATGTGAGGCTTTTTATTATTAGCTGTCTTCACCAATTGGCAAGGGCCCCACTTTCGTAAGGCCCTTTAGTATTTAAAGTACCACGACTTTAAGCAATTTTCTTATTCAGCCCTTCCATATAGATCTTCAATGACTTTTCAATATGGTTGCTTTCCCGGGCGGCATTTTCAACCAGGCTGATCAGTTCATCACAGATCCCTCTTTTTTTACCAATGGCTTCAATATCGCCCAGGAGCATGGTTAATTTTTCTGCCTGTATTACACCTGCGCTGCTCTTAAGCTTGTGTGCCTTTTTACAAACAATATCAGTATTGCCTGCCAGTAATGCAAGCTGCATTTCTTCAAAGTCACCCGGCATTTCATGCAACAGGGCAGCAAGTACTTCCAGTACGTATTCATGATCATCCATTTCTTCCAGCATAGTCAGATCATATAAACCTGCTGTAGCTGCTGAACGCATTTTTAAATTTTGCATAGTATATATTTTAGGGTCATACAATTTTATCAGGCCCGTTTTCCACTCATATTTCTATCCTTTCCAATAATCGACCATTTGGCAAGCATGTTCACCAGTTCTTCCAGCTTTACCGGTTTACTTAAAAAATCATCCATCCCGGCTTTCAGGCATTGATCCCTGTCCTCCTTCATGGCATTGGCCGTCATAGCAATAATAGTGGGTTGTATTTCCATACCCTGGCGTATGATACGGGTAGCTTCCAATCCATCTATCTCCGGCATTTGCACATCCATCAATATGATATCGTACAGCTCCCGGTTAGACATTTCAACAGCCACATTTCCATTTTCTGCCAGTGCAGCTTCAAAGCCCAGTTTACTTAATATTTTAAGTGCCAATTTCTGATTTACCAGGTTGTCTTCGGCCACCAGTATTTTTAATGGATGCTCTTTTGCGAAATCACTTGACAGTTTTTGTTTGGCAGGCATCATATCTGTCAACGGCTTTGATCTGCCCCGCAATTCATTAATGATAAGTTTACAAAGCATCTCCTGTTTAATGGGCTTTGTCAATACTGATTTGAACAGGCCTTCATATTCCTTATTCCGCTCATCGCCTACCGAACTAAGCAGGATGATGGGCAGTTCCGGGTAAAGTTTTTGTACATGTTGTGCCAGCTGGCATCCATCCATATCGGGCATCTGCATATCGGTGAGCAACAGATCAAGCTGCATTCCTTTATTCATTATTTCCAATGCTTCTGCACCACTGCTGGCAAGTGTTGGTACCAGTTTCCACATCTCCAGTTGATTTTTAAGGATACAGCGGTTGGTTAAATTATCATCAACCACCAATACCTGCTTTCCTTCCATACCTGCTATGTGATTGGTGACATAGGTACGCAACGATTGTGAACTCGCAGATGACTGCATCGTAAAAGTAAATGTGGTACCCTCATTCTCTATACTTTTTACGTCGATGTGTCCGCCCATAAGGCCGATCAGTTTTTCGCAAATAATAAGGCCCAGCCCGGTGCCGCCGTATTTACGGCTGGTAGACGAATCTACCTGTGAGAATGCCTTGAACAATCTTTCGATTTTATCGGCCGGGATGCCAATACCGGTGTCCCGGATTTCAAACTGCAGTTCAATCTGCCCGTCTCTTTTTACATCATTTAAATGAACACCAACAAATATTTCTCCCTGTTCGGTAAACTTAATGGCGTTACTCACCAGGTTCACAAGTATCTGGCGCAGTCTTAAGCTGTCTCCAATAATCTGTGCAGGTACATTGTAATCAATTTCGTAAACCAGGTCAAGGCCGAGTTTACCTGCCCTGCCTGCAAATACATCCAGCACATCTTCTATACAGGTACGCAGATCAAAATCTCTTTGCTCCAGTTCCATATTACCGGATTCGATCTTGGAAAAATCAAGGATATCGTTGATCACTGTAAGCAAAGACTCTCCGCAGGTAGTGATCGTTTTTGCATATTCCCGCTGTTCGGGTGTAAGTTGTGTTTCGTTTAAAAGTGATGCCATACCAATTACCCCGTTCATGGGTGTTCGTATCTCGTGGCTCATGGTGGCAAGAAAAACACTTTTTGCCTTATTGGCCTCATCTGCCTCATGGCGTGCCTGTTCTGCTTTCTGGTAGGCCACTTTCAGCGCCTCTTCATTCAATATCCTTTCTTTATGAATTTGCGACTCCCGTTCCAGCCTGCCCACTTCACGGGTTTGCTCTATTTGTATCTTACTGTATTTTTTTAACAGGTAGGCCCATAATCCACAGGTAAAGAATATCAATCCGGCCAGTACAATATGTATGATAAAAGCACTTAGTTCAATGGTATCAAGCTGGGAAAAATAAACTCCCTTTACTCCCGAGTTTTGCAGGTAAGCCAACCCGGCATGATGAATCAGCACAAAGAGCACCAACGGGATCTGCAGTTTCCAGTTTTGGTAGGTGATGAGTATCGTACTGGCAATAAATGCAGCAAAATGCATCTCAAAAAGACCATGCATCTGGTAAATACCCTGGGCCATAAAAACACCCAATACCAGGCTTAAAACATACTGGTATAAATTTGAATCCGGCATGGCTATTTTAGTAAAGTAGTAGGCAAAAAGATTAAGTCCGCCTACGCCAAAAGCAATCAGCCAGGTATCATAGAAAGGTGCCAGCACTAAACCGCAGATAAAAAAACAAATAAGGAAATAATTCATCAGCTTATCTGATCGTTCCTTCACCTGTTGCGCAAATGAAACTGCAACTTTCGGCTTTTCAAATTTTGTAACGTCCATTTTTATTCTTGGTTTTTAGGATTTATTGGTTTTATTTTTTACAGCCCGGCAGTGAACAGCCATAAGCTGTAAGTGCATACTTGTTAAAGAAAGGCTCCGGTCTGCTGGCTAATAAAGAATCTATTGCTGTTTGAGCGTAGTTACTTTTTTTATCGGTACAATACCGGCTTCGGTTATAATTTCCCCGGTAATAGAGTTCCTTACCGGCAGAAAGCAATACCGCCTGGGGGGTAGAATATACACCACAGGTCCGGGCGAGAGATGTATCAAATAAAACAGGTACCGTAAGTCCGTATTTTTCCCGGATAGTTGACTCCGTATAATTTTTATCCTTTGTCATCACCACTACCGCAAAATCTATTTTCTCCCCATAAGTTTTTGCCAGGCCTTTAAAATGCGGTATGTTGAACCGGGAGCAGGGACAATCGGGATTGAAGAAATGCAAGAACACGGGTTTGTTGCCCTTAGACCTGAATGCAGCGGTAATATCAATATGCGCTCCCATATTAACTGCATGGTATTGCGCTGGTATGGGTGTTGGTAAACTGTAACGCCATTCGCTGTACCAGAACAGGCTGAATATGCAGGCAAACGTTACTAATAATACTGATATGGCTAGTGTTTTTTTCATTGATTGAATTTCAGGATCCCTTAAAGATCATCTTCCCGATCCCGGAATAAGAAATAAGAAAACAGGTACCCAAAATAATTTGTAATGCAAAAAATGGAAGCAACAGTTTTTCTGCGGTGTTTTTACAAAAGGTTGCAGATGCAGATCGAATGGAAGCAGCAGGAGCTATTGGCATTGTTGGTTTTTTTCTTAAGGATATTATGAGCATCGTATAGAAACTCCTTTTATTCCTTATTAGTATAAAAATAATTACCAAAATATTGTAGAAATGTTTCTATTAATCTGAACCGTGTGGGAATTTACAGCATCATGTACAATACCTGCAATCATTTTCAGTTGTACTATCATGCGCCCGGAGTACTATAAACACGGTTGATAAATTCAGCAGAACATAGCAAGATTCACCAGGCGCTGCAACATATTATCCAATGAAATCCATACTACCTGAAAAGATCGATATTTTCCTGGTTGTAAACCCAGAGGCAATTGAAGAACATTTTAACAGGAATGACCCTTCCCCTTTTTACAAAAGACAACTTAGCCATGAGTTTGAAGAATACATAAACCGCATTAAGGCACCCGCCAGGCGGCTCACTGTTATTGAGTATAAGGTCACCTGCAAAACAGAAAGTGATAAACAATATACCGAGCCGCTTATGTATGCCATTAAGCGGCACTTTGCAAATATAATGCTGGCCAAGCAGGGTGAATTTGAGCGGTTCAAACGCCGCAACTACATTGTACTTTTTATCGGGCTCGCTATTATACTATTATCACATATACTTATCCCGCTGATCATAAAAGAAAATGGCAGCATCGAATCGGCCATACTTACCGGCATCGACATTTTCAGCTGGGTGATGATGTGGCAGCCTATTGACAATTTGCTTTTTCACTGGAACCATCACCTGAAAGATATCAGTACCATAAAAAAATTAACGGAAGCACCGGTAATTTATACCGAAGAGCAGCTGTAACATTCTGCCAGGCCAACATTAAAAAAATGAAAAAATAACTTCTAGTATGGAAATAGCTGAAAACTTTTTTTTACCCGGGCACATACCGCTTTTTGTATTATCCACCTTTAATGCCATCATTTTTTTTTCGGTACTTGTGGCAATGGCTTTTATACTGTTCGGTTTTTACAGATCAAACGCCAACAGTTACCATAATAAAATAACGGCAATGGCGCAGCAGATAGATGCCATGCAGCAACACCTTGATTATGCCAGCCGGGAAGAGACCAAAGCAAGGGCCGATGCAAAACGATCTGCAGCCGCAAGGGAAAAACTGCTCACTTCACTCAGTCATGAAATACGTACCCCCATGAATGGCATCTTAGGCATGGCCATACTGCTGGAGGATACAAACCTGAACCCTGAACAACGGGATTACCTTGATACCATGATCAGTTCGGGAAGGATCCTTTTAAATAAAGTTGATGAAGTAATGGCAAATGATACGCTCGATCAATCTAAAATTGACCAGGCGATCACGGCAACACAACATAAAAATACAGACCTGCGCAACTGTGTGGAAGAAGTAATAGAAACATTTGCCGTAAAAGCATCTAAAAAAACCATAGAGCTTTTATATAAAATAGATGAAGAGGTTCCTATGCAGGTGCTCACCGACAATAACCGCCTGAAACAGGTATTGACAAACCTCGTAGAAAAAGCAATGGAGAATAAACCGCCACAGGTTGTGATAGCTGTGCATATAGTAAAACACGACAGTATGGATGTACCTCCAACCTTAGGCTTTGCAGTAGGAGAAAACCAGGTAGCCAATTCTGCTGAAGCAGCTGCAATGCTGCTTGCAGGCAATGAATTGCCTGGCAACAACCCGGAAGAAGAACAGGATGAAAAATCATTGGGTCTTGTTATAAGCAAAAAACTGGTAGAAGAAATGAGTGGGCAGATAAGAATGACAGGTGAAGTTAACAGCAGTTTTATCTTTAGCATACCATTAAATAAAGTTCCGATGCTTGCCGGTACCGCCGGGTACAGTTTGAAGGATTTTGAAGGAAAGCCGGTATTGATAGTGAATAATAATACAACAGCTGCAGCCATTTTGAAAGATCAGCTGCAACAATGGAAGTTATTGCCTGTGCTGGCAGAAAATGGCCCGGGGGCTTTGCAACTGTTAGCCGAACGATCTTTTAGCCTGGTCATTACCGAAATGAACATGCCGGGAATGAATGGCTATCATTTGGCAGGATGCATAAAAGATGAGTTCCCACAACTGCCGGTAATATTATTGAACCCATTAAATGACGATCAATATAGGGAACAGGAAGATATCGCTAAAGAAATTACTGTACTCACCAAGCCGGTAAAACAACATACCCTGTTTGATAATATCCTCAGCAACCTGCGGCAAAAAAAGAACGGGCAGGTACTTGACATGTCTGCAAAAAAATTATCCACTGATTTTTCCAAGCGGTACCCGCTGAGGATATTAGTTGCTGAAGACAACCTGGTGAACCAGAAATGGGCAATAAAGATATTAGGCAAACTTGGCTACGAGGCCGATATTGCCGGAGACGGCCATATTGTGCTGGACATGGTGGATAAAACAGCATACGACCTCATATTAATGGATGTTCAAATGCCTGGAATGGATGGACTGGAAGCAACAAAGATGATACGGGTTTGCCTCAACAAACAACCCACTATTATTGCTATGACTGCCAACGTGATGCATGGCGACCGGATGGCCTGTATGCAGGCAGGCATGGATGATTACATAAGCAAACCCGTACAGCTGGGCGAGTTGGTGAATATGCTGGAAAAATGGGCAATGGTAATTACCGACAGGAAACTCGTCTGACAGCTGAAATAAAGGCAATTACCGGCGTCGGTTTTATCGTCTTTTCACCTTATTTTTGCGTTGAGTTATGATGTCTCCAAACGCAAATACAAAACTTTACGAGCAGAACGATCTGCTTACTTCACTGGATGATTTCTGTACCCTCATCGTATGGAATGATGACGTAAATACGTTTGAATGGGTGATCGAAACATTGATAAAGATCTGCGGGCATACCCAGGAGCAGGCCGAACAATGCGCCATCATCATCGATTCAAAAGGAAAATACGCCGTTAAAGAAGGCAGCTACGACCTGTTGAAACCTCAATGCGATGCCATTACCGAAAGGGGCATCAATGCTACCATTGAAGTAATTGCCAATTAATTTTCTGCCACATTGTTTTGCCTTCGGCAAATTGTATTGCCACAGAGACACGGAAACACAAAAAATTCACTAGTGTTTCTGTCAGACTACAATTCTTTGCTTCTGCGCCTCTGTGGCAACCTGATAACAGCGCAGCTGTTCCTGTTTTTCTTTTACCTTTAAACATGTTCCTGTTAAACGATGAACTCATATTCCCTCCCGTAGAAATGGCAGATGAAGACGGATTGCTTGCCATTGGCGGCGATTTAAGCACAGAACGGTTATTACTTGCCTACCGGAAAGGGATCTTTCCCTGGTACAATGAAGATGAACCCATCTGCTGGTGGAGCCCCGACCCCCGTTTTGTTTTATATCCCGCCCGATTAAGAGTGAGCAGCAGCATGAGAACTGTTTTGAACAACGGCAAATTCCGCTTTACCATTAACAGGGCATTTACGCAGGTGATACAAAATTGCAAAGCCATTACACGAAAAGGGCAAGATGGAACATGGATATCCCCGGCCGTACAAACAGCCTATACCTTGTTGCATGAAAAAGGATATGCCCACAGTGCCGAAGCATGGATGGATGGGAAATTGGTGGGCGGGTTGTATGGAATAAGGCTTGGCAATATCTTTTTTGGCGAAAGCATGTTCAGCAAGGAAACCAATGCCAGCAAATTTGCCTTCATAAATTACGTACAGCATTTACAAAAAGAAGACCTGCAGCTGATAGACTGCCAGGTATATACCGAACACCTCGAAAGCCTCGGCGCCGGCATGATCAGCCGGGAATTATTTACCCGGATAATTGCTGAAAATACAGGGCAATAAACCCTTATTTTTGCACCTGATTTAAAACCATTGCATATGCTGTTTCAACTAACTGAAGAACAATTAATGATCAAACAGGCGGCGAAGGATTTTGCCGTAAATGAATGCCTTCCCGGGGTAATAGAGAGAGATGAACACCAGAAATTTCCAAAAGAACAGATCGAAAAATTAGCCGACCTCGGTTTTATGGGCATGATGGTGAAACCCGAATATGGCGGCAGCGGTATGGATACGGTAAGCTATGTACTGGCCATGGAAGAGATCAGCAAGATAGACGCCAGCGTGAGCGTTTGCATGAGTGTGAACAACAGCCTGGTTTGTTATGGCCTGCAGGAATATGGAAGTGAAGATCAAAAAATCAAATACCTGACTCCCCTTGCACAGGGAAAGAAAGACGGTGAATTATACATCGGTGCCTTTTTGCTGAGTGAACCCGAAGCAGGCAGTGATGCCACTTCACAAAGAACTACTGCGGAAGACAAAGGCGATCATTATTTACTGAATGGAACCAAGAACTGGATAACCAATGGCAACAGTGCCAGTGTTTACCTGGTAATTGCCCAGACAGATGTAAGCAAAGGAAGCCGGGGCATCAATGCATTCATTGTAGAAAAGAACTGGCCCGGCGTTGCAGTAGGTGCTAAAGAAAATAAACTCGGTATTCGTGGAAGCGATACGCACAGCATTTTATTTAACGACGTAAAAGTGCCAAAAGAAAACAGGATCGGTGAAGATGGTTTCGGTTTTAAGTTCGCCATGAAGACATTGTCAGGTGGAAGGATCGGGATTGCATCGCAGGCACTGGGCATAGCAAGTGGCGCTTATGAACTTGCACTTGGGTACAGCAAACAACGCAAAGCCTTCGGCACCGAGATCATGAACCACCAGATCATCCAGTTCAAACTGGCTGATATGGCAACAAGAATTGAAGCAGCAAGATTGCTATGCCTGAAAGCTGCCTGGGAAAAAGATGAAAAAATTGATTATACCTTAAGCAGCAGCATGGCCAAAGTTTTTGCCAGTGAAACCGCCATGTGGACGGCAACCGAAGCTGTACAGATACACGGTGGTTACGGGTTTGTAAAAGAATACCACGTTGAACGGTTGATGAGAGATGCCAAGATCACGCAGATATATGAGGGGACCAGTGAGGTGCAGCGGATCGTTATCAGCCGTTCGATATTAAAATAGGCCCCCTCTATCTCCCCCAAAGGGGGAGGAAATCCCGGAGATTGCTGCGAAGGTTGTGTTTTGCAAAGTGATTTACGCTTTGCTTAATTGATGCAAAAAGTATTAATGACGATGTGGAAGATCAAATGTTTAACCATGTTAAATGTACCGCCTCCTCTCTTTTGGAGAGGAGGTTGGGAGGTGAGGCCATGAGCGTCAATAAAGAAAAATACCAGCAGATAATTACTGAGCTGAATGGCAAAGCCACGTTGGTTGCCGTTTCCAAAACAAAACCCGCCGAAGACATTCTTGAACTCTACAACCTCGGCCACCGTGACTTTGGCGAGAACTACGTACAGGAACTTACACAAAAACAGGAGCAACTTCCCAAAGACATCCGCTGGCATTTCATCGGTCATCTTCAGAGCAACAAGGTAAAATACATTGCACCGTTCATTCACCTCATTCATGGCGTGGATAGCTATAACCTCTTAAAGGAAATAAACAAACAGGCTGCAAAGAATAACCGGGTGATCGATTGCCTGCTGCAGGTTTACATTGCTAAAGAAGAAACCAAGTTTGGATTAGATGAAAACGAATTAGATGAATTGCTGCGAAATAATCCAATTAATGAATTAACCGGTATACATATATCCGGCCTGATGGGAATGGCTTCTTTCTCAGACAATATTGATTTAGTAGGAAGCGAATTCAAATATTTAAAAAGCCTTTTCGACAAAACAGGTTCTGAATTCAAAATTCAAAATTCAAAATTCAAAATTTTGAGCATGGGCATGAGCGCCGATTACAAGATCGCACTGGAAGAAGGCAGCAATATGGTCAGGATCGGGAGCCTGCTTTTTGGTTCCCGATAAATTATTTTACCTGCTGATCACATCTATATTCAATCCTGCTTCCGCTTTCTTGAAACCATCATCCCCTACACAGTATTTCAGGTGAATGATCGTAAGCGAATGCGTGCAGCACATTTTTGAACCCTTGCAGTAAAAGAATGCATCCATGCATTGTGTCTTTGCATCATAAAAACCAATCGCCGATACCAGGCAGTAGCCACACATCTTTTCCGGGAACTCCACCACCTGTATCTCGCCTTTCTTCACTGCATCTGCAATCGCATCAGCGATATCGCCGGCTTTATCCAGTTTATCGTATTTGTCTTTTATCCAAGCCAATGCTCCACCCGTACCGCTACCAACAGGTCAACATAATGCTCCATCAGTATCTTCCCGATCTCTCCTACCAATGCAACTTTGCCTTCATCCAGCATACTCTGTATACAGGTAAGGCAACTGCCGCCGCCATCCAGCTCGGGATATTTGGTTGCCCGGTTGCCGGTTATTTCTATCACTGCTTTTTTAAATGCATCCGACATCCCGTTCTTCAGCCCGTCAACTTTCAACGGATGCAGTTCTACTCCGCCTTTATTATCAGCATAGATAGGTGGCGGCTCAACACCCGTATTCACGCTTGCATACATTGGTGCTTGTTGAGGCAGATCAAGATTTACATTTATAGTAAAACCCCCGGGCTTGATACTCTGCACATCAAAACTGTTTTCGTAATTACCTGCAGCTACACTATCGGGAACAAGTAAAACAAGAAAGTTATTGGAAGGCTGCATCGCTACAACATCAACAGACATATTTGTCAGCGTAAGTTTTGCCGTATCGGGCAGATTTTGAAGTCCGGTAACCTGCACATGAATAACCGTTTTTTCGCCTCTCCGCAGACTTAATTTTCCTGTTGACACATGCAGGTCAACACCCGATATGCTCCTGGTACATTTTTGCTGATTGGCTTCCTGCAGTTCCATCGTTTGCCTGCCGGAAGCATTTTCGGGGAATTGGATAATGCACTGCCGGGGCGACTCAGCCAATACTTCTGCTTCTTTGCCGCTGATATTGCAAGTAGTATTACTGCTGTTCCCATCGAACGGGCCATTTATTTTTAATGGCGCTGCAGTCAACGCATGTGAGGGAATGTTGCAGCCAGTCATTGACCTGGTCTCGGTAGTATAAGGACACTTAATGCCCACTTCTCCTGCATTAACTCCCTCACTGTTTATTATACTCAAAAACCGTTGCAGGGGTTTGCCGGAACTCATTTTATACTGAACATGACTGGCAGTATTTGAAACAGGAAATTTTTGTCCATCAAATTCAACCGCATATTTTTTTAACGCCGAAAGATTTTTGCCAACCTGCCTTGAATTCTTACCGGAAGCAATGGCCAGCACGGTTCCGGAGATATTATCCCCGGGCCTGATATCGTCGGGCAGGTAAACAGTGATGGTTCCTTCAGGCAAATTAAATACAGCTGTGGTGAGCCCCTTTTGCGAGGAGATTGTTTGGGCAGAAGCAAAATGAAAGGCGCCAAAAAATAAAATGACAAACAACAGATAGTTTTGTTTCATAATAAAGAATTTAAGCAGGCCGGTGAATGATCAGTTAAAGAAGCAGGCAGGGTACCTGGTGACGCATGAAGAAATGCCTTTGCAGTTATAAAGCCTCAAGAAAAGTACGGTGAATCCCTGCCAATGTCAAGAAGATTTTTTTCAGACCGGTTGATAACGAAGTTTTGAAATTGTTAAAACCTTAACAATCATCATTAAATACGGCATGGTATTGCATCGTTTGCCGGTAATTAAATAACTTTGAGATGTATACCAGCATTATGTCAGCAACATTTGAAACAGAAAAAAACCGGAAAGCATTTTTATACACAGCTATCATCTGTGGTACATTGCTTTTACTGGCCTTCCTCATTTCATGGACACATCAGCATACCCCTCCTTCCATTGTACAGGAACTGATCGAGATCAACCTCGGCAATAATGCAGAAGGCTATGGTGAAGTACAGCCATTGGTAAAGGGTGAAAAATCTCCCGGCGAAGAAAATGCAGAACAACCCAAAGCCGCTGCAGTAAAAACGCCGGCTGTAGAAGATACAAAGACAGATGACCTTGCTGACAAAGAATCGGCTCCGGTTAAAACACCGGTAAAGACAAACGTAAAAGTCAAAGAACCAACGCCGGTTGTTACCAAGCCTGAACCCAAACCACAAAAACCAAAAATTGCTGGTTACGGCGGACCACCTACCGGCAAGGGAAATGGCGCAACAGAAGATAATGGTTACAAGATGCAGGGAAATAATCCCAATGGTAAAGGCGATGCAGGAAGCCCGAATGGCAAACCGGATAGTTATGGAAATACTCCCGGGGGAAAAACAGGTGGTAGTGGATTGCGTGTTTCAAAAGGCGATCGCCAGATCGTAAACAATTATATTTTCATGGGTGACCTCCCCAGGGCTACTATCAACGCCATCATAAAAGTTTCACCGGCAGGAAGGGGAACATTTGTAACTTTTGATAAAGGTTCAACAAGTGCTGATCCAAAATATGCCAATGCAATTAGAGGTTACCTCCCAAATATCGAATTCAATAAATCAGATCATGAATCAGTCGTAACGGTCCCGTTCAACTTCAGGGAGCAGTAATCATTTCCTGTTTATTTCCATCCTGGCTTATGCCATATATTTGTGCTGATGAATTATCAGCAGACCATTGATCATTTATATACACAGCTCCCCATGTTCAGCCGCATTGGTGCTGCTGCATACAAAAAAGACCTGCACAATACCATTGCACTCTGTAAAGTACTGGATGATCCGCAAACAAAATTCAAAAGCATACATATTGCCGGTACAAACGGCAAAGGAAGTACCAGCCACATGCTGGCTGCCATACTGCAGCAGGCAGGCTATAAAACAGGCCTGTACACTTCTCCGCATCTAAAAGATTTCCGGGAGCGCATTAAGATCAATGGCAGGATGGTCAGCGAAGAATTTGTGGTTGATTTTGTGGAACGGACAAAAAAGATCTCGGATGAGATTGAGCCTTCTTTTTTTGAACTTACCGTGGCAATGGCTTTTGAGTATTTTGAAAAACAAAAGGTTGACATTGCCGTAATTGAAACCGGGCTTGGGGGAAGGCTGGACAGCACGAACATAATCACACCCGTTCTTTCGATCATTACCAACATTGGGTACGATCACATGAACATACTGGGCAATTCTTTAGAAGAGATCGCTGCCGAAAAAGCAGGCATCATCAAACCCGGGGTGCCCGTTATTATCAGTGAGTACTTACCAGGAACCAAAAATATTTTCATCAGCAAGGCAAAGGATGTGAATGCACCCATTCATTTTGCCGGGGATGAATATGCTGTTTCCAATATTGAATATACCGCCCGGTCACTTTGCTGCGATGTAACAGATACAACCAATAAAATAACCGAATCATTCAAATTAGACCTGAATGGGTTGTACCAGGCAAAAAATTTATGTGCGGTGCTCTGTGCCGAAGGCATATTGATGGCCAATGGTTTTATAATAAAAAATGAAGCGGAGAAAACAGCGCTCAGCAATGTAAAAAAATTGACCGGCTTGCACGGCAGGTGGGATGTGATCAGCAATGACCCGACCATTGTGCTGGATGTGGCACATAATGAAGACGGTATTAAACAACTATTGCAGCAGTTGTCGGTCGTCGGTAGTCGGTTGTCTGCAACTCATTTTGTTTTGGGCATGGTAAAGGATAAAGACATCAACAAAGTGCTGTCTCTTTTGCCAAAACATGCAAACTATTATTTCAGCAATGCACACATACCAAGAGCCATGCCGCATGTAGCGTTACAACAAATGGCCGCAAACTTCGGGCTTGCAGGCGAAAGTTTTGATGACGTAAATTCCGCCGTAAAAAATGCTGTAAAGAATGCCGGCAAAGATGAAATGATCGTTGTGTGCGGAAGTGTGTTCCTGGTGGCGGAAGTGGATGTCTCTTTATTTTAATGAATCTAACTTGCTGAAAGCATAAAACAGGCAGCTGGTATGAAGCGCCTGTTTGAATTCATTTTTCAGCAGCATCTGCCTTACTTCTTCCAGTGGAGTAAGTTGAATTTCGATCTCCTCGTTGTAATCTAATTTCTGTGTTGATCTTTTTATCCCGCCGGTAGCCAGGTAAAGGTCTGTGTAGTTGTTAAGCACCCCGGGATTTGCAGTAACCCTTGCCAAAAAAATACAGTCAGAAAGTTCATACCCGGTTTCTTCCAGCAGTTCCCTTTTGATCGCTGTTTCTGATGTTTCGCCCTTGTCGACAAAGCCACCCGGTAACTCCAGCAATGTATCTTCAACAGGATGGCGGTATTGCTTTACCAGGATCGCTTCTCCGTCCTTGGTCAATGCCAGTACACAAACTGAAGTTGGCATCTCCACCACAAAGTATTGCTCAACAATTGTTCCATCAGGCATTTCACAACGGTCTTCCCTTGCGGTGAAGTAAATGTGCCTGCTCAGGTATTTTGAAGAAAGTGTTTTCCAGTTCATACAAGCGTTAATTAGTTAATTGGTACGGATTAACCGTCACCATTTCATTCTCTCCCGTAATGCCGTTACATGCGCCACATGGTGCCTGCTGTGCCATGCATATAATCCCAAAAATTCCCAGAGGGTAAATTCCTTTTTATGCTCCGGGTGAAACACCGTTCTGTCCAGGTCTTCCCGGCTCATATTCCGCAATACTTCGTACCAGCGGATATGCACGGCGTGCAGGATCGTTAAAGAAATATTTGAAGGCAGGTTCTTTGTATCGGCCATTTCGGCCCATGCAGCCTCATCGTATGGTTTTATGGTCGGGTTCGTTTCGGTAAGTCCGAGCTTAAAACGTATGTACCCATTCATATGGCTGTCGGCCACATGGTGAACCAGTTGCTTTACGGTCCAGCCACCATCCCGGTACGGCGTATTAAGTTGTGCTTCATCCAGGTTAAGCACGGCATTCTCTAAATGCTGAGGCATGTTCTTTATATCGGTCAGCCATTCCTGCCACAGTTTATCGGAGAAGGGTTGAACAACATACTTGCCGATCGGGTATCGCAGATCTTCCATTGTTTTAATTATTTTTCGGCGCTTCAACAGCAGGCCTTACTTTTTCTAACCGGATTTCAAATACCAATACGGAGTTTGGCGGAATGGCAGCGCCATTGCCGGCCGCACCATAAGCCAGTTCACTTGGAACAACTACCTTCCAATGATCGCCTGGCCGCATCATCTGCAATATCTCTACCCATCCTTTAATTACGCCACCCAAAGGAAATGCTGCAGGCTGCCCGCTTTTAAAAGAATTCTCAACTTCGGTTCCGTCTATCGTTCCCACTAAATAGTTCACTTCAACCGTGTCAACGAGTTTAGGCTGGGTTCCGGTTACATCCCCGCTTTTGATGATCTCGTATTGCAAACCATCAGGTAAGGTGATTACACCCTTGCCTTTTTTATTGTTTGCTAAAAATGCTTTGCCTTTCTCTATTGCCACAGCGTCTTTCGCAGCAGAAAAAATATCCAGTTGCCTTTGCATACAACTGTTGTTTACTTCAGGCGTTAACAGTTGTTTGTTATTTTTAAATACATCGTCAATGCCTTTCTGCATAGCTGCAGCATTCAGGCTGGTAATACCCTGTGCTTTCATATTGGTAGCCACATTAACACCGGCGGCATAGCTGAAACTGTCTAAAAGATTTTTCATAACAGGGGCAGGTGATTTTGCCGCAGGTTTTGCCTTCGGCTTTGCCCCGCTTTGTGCCGATACGGATAAGCCGGCAACACACAACACGAACATACTTAAGAAAACTTTTTTCATTTATTTTTTTTAGTTGAAAATTGTTCCGATAGCTATCGGAATGCAAATAAACAGCATTTTATTCATCCCTCATTTCCTTGCCTGTTAAATGTATGAAAACGTCTTCCAGGTTGGCAGCCTTAACCTGCCTGGGTCTTTCAAAACCGCTTTGCACAAGGTCATCGATCATTTTATCCGGACTGTCGAGCGAGATGATCTTGCCTTCATCCATGATGGCGATGCGGTCGCACAATTGTTCGGCTTCATCCATGTAATGTGTGGTGAGGATGACTGTTGCGCCTTGTGCACGGATATTTGTTATAAGTTCCCAGAGGTTGCGCCTTGCCTGGGGATCGAGGCCGGTAGTAGGCTCATCCAGGAAAATGATCTTTGGTTTATTAATAAGTGTAGTAGCAATGGAGAAGCGTTGCTTTTGTCCGCCGCTCATTTCCTTGTATTTACTTTTTGCTTTATCAGCAAGATTTACAAGTTTCAATAATTCAGCCGGGTCAACAGGCTGGTTATATAATCCTGCAAATAATTCGATGAGTTCTACAAGCGAAAGGCCGGGATAAAAACCAGATGTCTGTAACTGAACGCCGATCAGTTTTTTAATATCTTCGGGGTGTTTGTCGAGGTCAAGACCGCAAACAGTTACATCGCCGCTGGTTTTGGTACGGAGCGTTTCAATGATCTCCAGCGTGGTGGATTTACCGGCACCGTTTGGCCCGAGTAATCCAAATATCTCTCCTTCGTACACATCAAAGGAAATTCCTTTCACTGCCTGGAAACTGCCGTAATTCTTAACCAGGTTCTTTACCGAGATGATCGCTTTTTGCATGTTTATTTTTTTACCGGGATCTTTTATTTTTCTGTAAGGTGACTTTCCAGTTCTTCCATCATCCCTTTGCTGCCGATGAAAAAAGGTGTACGCTGGTGAAGTTCTGTTGGCTGAACATCCAGTATCCGTATCTTACCATTCGTGGCAAGGCCACCTGCCCTCTCCACAATAAAAGCAAACGGGTTGCATTCATACAACAAGCGGAGTTTTCCTTTTGGCTTATCGGTAGTACCGGGATACATAAAGATGCCGCCCTTTATCAGGTTGCGGTGAACATCGGCTACCATGCTTCCAATATATCGTTGGGTATATGGACCCCCATTCGTTTTATCTTTTTTCTGGCAAGCCGTGATGTATTTTTTCACCGGCTCATCATACTGGAAAAAATTACCGTGATTGACCGAATACATTTTTCCTTTATCCGGACAGGTGATGTTGGGATGACTGAGTGTGTATTCGCCAATGGAAGGATCCAATGTAAAACCATTTACTCCCCTACGGGTTGCATACACCAGCATGGTGGATGATCCATAGATAACATACCCGGCTGCCACCTGTTTATTTCCCTGTTGCAGAAAATCTTCCTGGGTGGCCGGCTTACCCAGTTCACTTACCCGGCGAAAAACGCTGAAGATGGTTCCGATGGAAACATTCACATCAATATTACTGCTGCCATCCAGGGGATCGAAAAGACAAACATATTTGCTGTTGTTGCTCACCGGGTCATCAAACACAAGGATATCATCCAGTTCTTCGCTGCCAATGCCGGCACAACTGATGCCATGCTGCAGTACGCCTACAAACTGGTTATTGGCATACACATCCAGTTTCTTCACTTCTTCGCCCTGCACATTGATGCTTCCGGCATCACCCAATATATCAACCAGCCCTGCCTTGTTCACTTCCACATTAACCCGTTTTGCTGCCAGGCCAATATCCCGTAACAGGCCGGCCAGTTCGCCGGTGGCATGCGGAAAATCCCTCATTTGCTGAATCGTGAATTCGTCCAGTGTTTGTATTCTGCGGTTGATGATCATGATTATTTATTTGATTAAGCAATTGTTCCTTTATTGGGCAAGATTAACGATTTTTGCAATCATTTTACCAGGGCTAAATTAACCCAATTTACTCAATCAACCCACAACGAATGAAGGTTTTTAAGTTTGGCGGCGCCAGTATCAATACGGCAGAAAGGATACAGAACACAGGAAATATTTTACGGTCATACAGCGGCGGAAAAATACTCGTCATCATTTCTGCCATGGGCAAAACAACCAATGCGCTGGAAAAAGTGGTGGATGCATTTTTTGAAGGAAGGAAAGAAGATGCCTTGAAATTGTTTGAACAGGTAAAAGAGTCTCACTTAACCTTGCTTAAATACCTCATCAGCATCAACTGGCAGCAGGCCGAAAACCGGTTAAAGGATTTTTTTACCGAAGTGGAATGGCTGCTGCACGATAAACCGGTGAGGGATTACGATTATTATTACGACCAGGTGGTTTGCTGCGGCGAATTATTAAGTACTTCCCTGGTGAGCGATTACCTGAACGAAACCGGCATAAAAAACAAGTGGCTCGATGTACGGGATATTGTGCGGACCGATGACAATTTCAGGGATGCATACATCAACTGGAAATACACAGAGCAAAAAATAAAGACCGACGTGGAGCCCTTGTTTGCTGAATATGATATCGTATTGACACAGGGCTTTATCGGCAGTACCGATGAGAACGAAAGTACAACCCTGGGCAGGGAAGGCAGTGATTTCAGTGCAGCTATTTTTGCCAATATCTTAAATGCCGAGAGCCAGACGATATGGAAAGATGTGGAAGGGGTGATGAATGCCGATCCGAAAGAATTTCCGGATGCACAGGTGATTGATGCACTGAGTTACCGGGAAGTGGTGGAGATGGCCTATTATGGCGCCCAGGTGATCCATCCAAAAACCATCAAGCCTTTAGAAAATAAAAATATTCCCCTGCACGTACGTTGTTTTTTAAAACCGGATATCGCAGGTACAGTGATCAGCAATAAACCGGTTCATAACCTGCCGCCGATCATTGTACTGAAGAAGAACCAGGTGCTGATGGAGTTAAGTTCAAAAGATTTTTCTTTTGTTGAGGAAAAACCGATCGCACAATTACATGAAATGTTTTCTCAGATCAAGATCCGCCCCAACCTTTCGCAGAACGGAGCCGTAAGTTTATTATGTTGCCTCGATGACAAAACTGAAAAGATAGAGAAACTTGCACTGGCTGCTTCGGAGATATTTGATGTGCAGCTCGAAAAAAATCTTACGCTGCTTACCATCCGGCATTACTCAAGAGAAAAATACGAGGAACTTACAAAGGGGAAAACGGTGTTGTTGATGCAACGTACGCCCGAAACAGTACAGGTGCTGATGCGCTAATTGATCACGTACTCACCGGTCTTGCTGACCATGATAACCGGCAGTTGTTTCTTTTCTTCAAAATAATCGAATGCTTCTTTAAGTTTGATGGCGAACTTCTGTACTACCTGGTTGCGGATGGTTGTTTCGGCCAGGTACTGAAGTGATTTTTTTACATCATAACGCACCGGGAAAACATGGACGGGAATAAAGTCCTGCCCGTTTGCCCTTGCACGGGTTGCAAGTATGAATAACTCTTCAATGGGTGCATCGCTGATGGCAATGCAGCCGGTAGAAACACAATTACCGTGAATATAGATAGAGCCGCCCGGACGAACGGAATCACTCAATATCCTGTCGGACGCATTGGGATAATTAAGTCCAAGCGATAAATGGTATTTGCTGTTTGGATTGAATTCGTTGATATAATAAAATCCCTCGGGTATCTGGTAATCGCCTTCCATTCTTTTTGGTCCCGTGGTACCACTCTGCATACAAACCTTGTAGGTTTTAAAAAGCCGGAATGACTCTTTATTGTCGTTCTTTACCCAAACCTCCAATTGACGGTCGTACTTAAATGAACGGATATAGATCGATTGCGGAGGCCATGCAAGACTCCTTTCTTCAAATTGTCTTTTTAAGGAATCTTCCAGTTTGGCAAATGTCCCTCCAACCCTGTAATGATTCTTTTGATTATCGTTGAATGCTGTTTGTGAAAAGCAGTGCGTGACTGCAAAAATTGCAATGAATACCGGCAGACATGATCTTAAAAGTAAGCGGTTCATCTGTTAAGTGGAGTTGTTTAATTAACGACTTTAAAAATAGAAAAAATAATTGAATATAAAAGCACCCGGATGATTAATTCTTAGAGATGAACTACTCATAAATAAAAGTAACTGCATGGTTGCCATGCAGTTACTTTATATAGCTGTAATTCTTTTATAAGTTACCTCTTGCGTCCTGCTCCCTTTCCAGTGCTTCAAACAGTGCTTTGAAATTTCCCTTGCCAAAGCTTTTTGCCCCTTTTCGTTGGATGATCTCAAAGAATAAAGTAGGCCGGTCTTCCAATGGCTTACTGAATATCTGCAGCAGGTAACCTTCTTCATCCCGGTCGATCAGTACACCCAGTTTTTGTAACGGTTCCAGGTCTTCATCGATCTTGCCAACCCGTTCCAAAACGGTTTCGTAATAGCTGGCAGGGATACTCAAAAATTCCACTCCCCTGTTTTGCAACTCCGTTACGGTCTTAACTATATCATTGGTGGCGATGGCCACGTGCTGCACGCCTTCGCCATTATAAAAATCAAGGTATTCCTCCACCTGGCTTTTTTTCTTTCCTTCTGCCGGTTCGTTGATCGGGAATTTTACATAGCCGTTTCCATTGCTCATCACTTTACTCATCAAGGCGGAGTATTCGGTGGAAATATCCTTATCATCAAAGCTGAGGATATTGCGGAAGCCCATCACCTCTTCATAGAATTTAACCCAGGGATTCATCTGGTTCCATCCCACATTGCCCACACAATGATCTACGTACAACAAACCGGTTTCCGTTGGGTTATAACTCGATTTCCACTCCCGGAAGCCCGGCATGAAAGCTCCTTTGTAATTCTTGCGCTCAACAAAAATATGAACCGTATCGCCGTAGGTATGTATCCCACTCAACACTACTTCGCCGTCATTGTCTTTCAGAACCGTTGGATCAAGATATGCCTGGGCACCACGTTTGATCGTTTCTTCAAAGGAACTTGTTGCATCCTCCACTTTTAATGCAAGCACTTTCACGCCATCGCCGTGTTTGTGAATATGATCGGCAATGGGATTATTACCATGCAGGGGCGTTGTTAAAACAAACGTGAGTTTGTTCTGGCGGATCACATAACTCACTTTATCCCTCATACCCGTTTCTGGGCCGGCATAAGCCAGCGACTGAAAGCCGAATGCGGTTTTATAAAAATGGGCCGCCTGTTTGGCATTGCCTACATATAATTCCACATAGTCCGTACCCTGCAATGGGAGAAAATCAGTTTTACTGTTGTTTGTTGTTGAAGACTGAATTGTTGTCGTTTCCATTATAATTAATTTGAAATAAAAAATAGCTTCCAGGCTGTATTCAAATTAATCTGCCGAATCCATGGCCAGCGTAAGCATCAACAGGGAGTAGTTGTTACGCTTGTCAGAAAAGAGTTTATGTGGATAATCGGGTGTCATTTCAACTCAAAGATAATAAAACTTCTCAATCGCCCTGAGCTGTTTACACTGAACGAAGTCGAACTGCACTGAGCGAAGTCGAACTGCACTGAGCGAAGTCGAAGTGATGGGGACGGTAAGTACCGAGCGAAGTCGAGGTACTTACCCATAGAACCATGTTGTTTTTCTCATCCCCATATAATGTTCTTGAATTAGCTTCCCGGCATGACCGGCAATGCCCAACAGCACACGTATTATGTATATATCATCTTGTGTAATGACAGATCTTACTATACAGGCCTCACCAACGACCTGGTAAGAAGGTTTGAAGAGCATGTAGCCGGTTTTTTTGAGGCTTGTTATACATACGGCAGGCGGCCCCTGGTATTGAAGTACTATGAAATAATCCCCTTTTTAGAAGAGGCCGTTAACAGAGAATTACAGATCAAGGGCTGGTCAAAAGCAAAGAAAAAAGCATTGACTGAAGGGAATTTTCACAAGCTTCAATTACTTTCGCAATGCAATAATTTTTCACACCATAAGTATAAAGATTTGGAAAAAGGCCTCGACTCCGCTCGACCATCCGCCCTTCGACTTCGCTCAGGGCAGCCCCGGATTGGCATTTTAGGAGGCGGGCAACTGGGCCGTATGCTCTTACAGGCAGCGGCTAATTACCCCGTTGAAACATTCGTAATGGAGAATGACCCTTCCTGCCCCGCTGCCACCTCTGCCATCATTTTACAAAAGGCGATATAACCAACTTTGATGACGTGTATAATTTTGGAAAAGGCCTGGATGCCCTTACCATCGAAATAGAATCTGTGAATGTAGAGGCATTGGAAAAACTGGAAGCCGAAGGCGTGAAGATCTATCCCAAACCATCGGCGCTTAAGACCATCAAGAATAAAATACTGCAGAAACAGTTTTATAAAGACAACGAAATTCCCAGCAGCGATTTTGTGATCACAAACGACATGGCTGAGTTAAAAAAGCAGGACCAGTTCTTACCTGCCGCACACAAACTGGCCATGGGTGGTTATGATGGCAAAGGCGTTCAGCTTATTAAAACAGCAGCCGACCTGGACAAAGGTTTTGATGCACCGGCTGTACTGGAAAAACTCATCCGCATAAAAAAAGAGATAGCCATGATCATTGCGGTGGATGATAAAGGCGAAACAGCCCTTTATCCCGCGGTTGATATGGTATTTGACAACCGGCTTAATTTACTCGACTACCAGATAAGCCCCGCCGATATTCCCCAAAAGGTTTTGTGGAAAGTAGAAGCCGTTGCATTGAAAGTGGTGAAGGACTTAAAAAGCCCGGGCATTTTTGCAGTGGAGTTATTCGTTGACATCGACGATAATGTTTTCGTGAACGAAACTGCTCCCCGTGTTCACAACAGCGGGCATCATACCATCGAGGCAAACTACAGCTCCCAGTTCGACATGCTGTGGCGGGTAATGCTCGGCTACCCATTGGGATGCCCCGATCATATTTTACCGGCGGCCATTGTCAACCTCATCGGCGCCGAAGGATATACAGGCGAAGCCGTTTATGAAGGACTGAATGAAATTTTACAACTGGAAAATGTGTTCGTTCATATCTACGGTAAAAAGCAAACCAAACCGGGCCGCAAAATGGGCCATATCACCATTTTGAGCAGGGAAAAACAGGAACTGATACACCAGGCCAACCGCATCAAACACACCCTCATTATAAAGTCATTGGAATAGGACGACCGGCTATATAAAAAAGTAGTATAGCTGATGATTATGCCGTAAATTTATCGCCTGAATCAAATTAACAACAGGTGAAAATATTCTTCCGCAGTATTTATCTTATCAGCAACATTTTAGTGATCGTTTTTTTACTCCCTTCCTGCAAAGGCAGTGATAAAAAAGCAACTGCGCCCGCTGCACCCAAATCCACAACAATGAAAGTGGAAGGCTATATCGTTAAGCACATGCAGGTAAGCGATAAAGCCGAACTGCCCGGTTCCATCATCGCCAATGAAGAAACTGAGATACACCCCGAAATTTCCGGCAGGCTGGTTTACTTAAATATCAACGAAGGAAAAAATGTGGGCAAGGGTACTTTGCTCGCTAAAATATTTGATGGTGACCTGCAGGCTCAATTAAAAAAACTGCAGGTGCAACTGGCGGTAGCCGAACAAACTGTTAGCCGCATGGGTGAATTGCGTAAGATAGACGGCGTGAGCCAGCAGGAATATGACCTGAGCGCTTTACAGGTTAATACTATCAGGGCCGATATGGAAATTGTTCGCACCAGCATAACCCGTACAGAAATAAGAGCGCCTTTCGGCGGAACACTTGGTTTAAAAAATATCAGCGCCGGTGCGTATATCAGTCCGGCAACAACATTAACCACCATACGGCAGAACAGCCAGTTGAAACTGGATTTCACTTTACCTGAAAAATTCACTACCAGTTTTACCATCGGGCAGTTGGTCAATTTTACCATCGAAGGCAATCCAAAAACATATACGGCTAAAGTGATCGCTGCCGAATCCGGGCTCCAGGAAAATACCCGCAGCCTCAACATCCGGGCATTGGTTACAAATAACGACGGGAAATTATTACCCGGCATCTTTGCTAAAGTGGCTACTAACTTCAATACCGATCCAAACGGATTGATGGTTCCAAGCCAGGCGATATTACCGCAGGCACGTGGAAAAAAAGTGATCATTTACCGGGGTGGCATTGCCAGTTTTGTTGACGTGGTTACCGGCTTGCGTGACTCTGCATTGGTACAGATCATCAGTGGCGTGCATGAAGGCGATACCATCGTAACCACCGGGCTGATGAGCCTTAAACCCGATGCAAAAATTTCAATAACTAAAATAAACAAGTAAGCCTGTAGCATGAACATTTCAGAATTCAGTTTACGAAGGCCCGTTTTTGCCATTGTGCTCAACATACTCATCATTGTGTTTGGTGCCATTGGATTTAATTTTTTGGGGGTTCGTGATTTCCCGGCGCTTGATCCACCGAATATCAGTGTTCGAACCTCCTACCCCGGCGCCAATGCCGAGATCATTGAAACACAAATTACCGAGCCGCTTGAAAAAGCGATCAACGGCATTGCCGGTATAAAAAACATATCCTCACAAAGTTCACAGGGAAGCAGCAACATCACCGTTGAGTTTGTATTGGGTTCCGACCTGGAGTCTGCTACCAATGATGTTCGTGATAAAGTATCACAGGCCACCCGTTCATTGCCCAGCGACCTGGATGCACCTCCCGTGGTATCCAAAGCCGATAACAGCAACGACCCGGTGATCATCATGCTGCTGCAGAGCAATATCCGCAACTCATTACAGATAACAGAATTTGCAAACAACAACATCGTAGAACGTTTACAAACGGTTACCGGTGTAAGTAACGTGTTGATATGGGGCGAAAAGAAATATGCCATGCGCATCTGGTTCTCACCATCCAAACTCAGCGCTTTCTCCCTCACCCCTGCTGATGTGCAGACAGCCTTGCTGAAAGAGAATGTGGAACTTCCTTCCGGTAAAATTTCCGGCGATGCTACCGAACTTTCCATTCGCACTTTCGGAAGGCTGAATACCGAAGAAGAATTCAATAATTTAATAGTAAAGAATGTAAACGGTACCGATGTACGTTTAAAAGATGTGGGCGAAGCAGTACTGGGACCGGAGAATGAAGAAAGTGTTTTAAAAGAAAGCGGCGTACCCATGATCGCCATCGCCGTTATTCCGCAGCCGGGTACCAATTACATTGCCATTGCGGATGAGATCACCAAACGCATTGAACAGATACGGAAAGACCTGCCTGCTGATATACGGTTTGAACTTTCCTGGGACCAGACCCAATACATCCGCAAGTCCATCAATGAAGTGGGCGAAACATTATTGGTTGCGTTCGGACTGGTGGTCCTCATCATCTATCTTTTCTTCAGGGAATGGCTCATCGCCATCCGCCCCCTGATCGATATCCCGGTTTCACTGATCGGTGCTTTCTTCATCATGTACATATCCGGCTTCACCATCAATGTGCTTACCCTGCTCGCCATTGTATTGGCAACCGGGCTTGTGGTGGATGATGGTATTGTTGTCACGGAAAATATTTATAAAAAGATAGAAGGTGGAATGCCCAAGTGGCAGGCGGCCAAAGAAGGTTCCAAAGAAATTTATTTTGCGGTGATAGCCACATCAATAACATTGGCCATTGTATTCCTGCCCATCATCTTCTTACAGGGTTTTGTAGGAAGGCTGTTCCGGGAGTTTGGCATTGTGGTGGCCGGCGCCGTGCTCATATCCGCATTTGTATCGCTTACCTTAACACCGGTACTCAACGTTTTTCTTGCCAATAAGTCGCACAAACATTCCTGGTTCTATACCGTCACCGAACCTTTCTTCCGCAGTCTTGAAAATGGGTACCGCCGTGCATTGACCGGTTTTATGAAAGTAAGATGGATGGCACTCGTGCTGCTGGTTGTCTGCTTCGGCGTTATTTATTTTGTAGGCAGCAAACTGCAAAGCGAACTGGCTCCCATGGAAGATAAAAGCGGGTTCCGGCTTTCGGTTACTGCGCCCGAAGGCACATCCTACGATGCGATGGATAAGTTCATGGACAAACTATCCAACTTCCTGCTCGACTCCATTCCGGAAAAAAGATACATGGTGAGCCTTACTGCCCCGGGCTTCACGGGCTCAGGTTCTTCTAACTCCGGTTTTGTGAGAGTGGTATTGTGTGATCCGGGTGAAAGAAAAAGAAGTCAGCAGGATGTGGTTGACTGGGCAAACAAAGTGATGCCCCGTTTTACCCAGGGAAGGGCGTTTGCAATACAGGAACAAACGATCGCTGTAAACCGCCGTGCCGGCCAGCCCGTGCAGTTTGTATTGCAGAATGTTGATCCGGAGAAAATAAAAAAAGTATTACCAAAATTTTTAGACGAAGCCAATAAGAGTTCGGTGTTGCTTGGTGTGGATGCCGATCTTAAATTCAATAAACCCGAACTGCGTATCAACATCGACCGCATGAAGGCAAGTGCATTGGGCGTTAGCATCGATGATATTTCGGGAACACTGCAGCTTGCACTGAGTAACCGGCGCATGGGTTATTTTACCAAGGACGGAAAACAATACCAGGTATTAGGACAGGTAGTAAGGTCAGACAGGGATGATCCCTCCGACCTGAAAAGTATTTATGTACGCAACAACCGGGGCGATGCCATTGCGCTGGAAAATCTCATCACCTATTCAGAAGAAGTAACACCACCAACCATTTACCATTTTAACCGGTACCGGTCTGCTACTGTTTCTGCAGGATTGCAACCCGGCAAAACAGTGGGCGATGGGATAAAAGAAATGGAAGAAATCTCAAAAAAACTATTAGACGAATCATTCTCAACTGCACTCACCGGTACGTCGAGAGATTTTGCTGAAAGCTCCGGTAATACCCTGTTTGCATTCTTACTTGCGTTGGTACTTATATACCTGGTACTTGCTGCCCAGTTTGAAAGTTTCATTGATCCGTTCACCATCATGTTCACCGTGCCGCTTGCCTTGGCGGGTGCCGTGCTTTCATTATCACTATTTAATCAAACACTCAATATCTTTTCACAGATCGGTATGATCATGCTCATCGGACTGGTAACCAAAAACGGTATCCTCATCGTGGAATTTGCCAATAAGATACAACTGAAAGGCAGCAAAAAAATTCCTGCAGTTACGGAAGCCGCCGTGGCAAGGTTCCGTCCCATCATCATGACGAGCCTGGCCATGAGCCTCGGTGCGTTGCCGCTTGCCTTATCATTGGGCGATGCATCTACCAGCCGTATTCCGCTGGGTATTGTTATCGTTGGCGGAGTAATGTTCTCCCTGATACTTACCCTGTTTGTAATACCTGCCATGTATTCTTATCTTTCTACCAAAAAGAAAAGAAGTGCGTTGGATGATATTCCGCAATCAACTCCCCAACAAGGATGATAAAATGTTTTTTAATGAAGAATCGCTTTAACATAACGATACTGTGTCTTTTTATACTGATGGATTGCCGCCAGGTATCGGCACAGAATAAATCTGATGGCTACCGGATAACGGTGCAGCAGGCCATCTCCGCTGCACTGGAAAATAATTTCGACATCCAGCTATTACGCAATGACTCCAGTTCGTATGCATTGGATAATTCCTATGCACGTGCTGCTTTTTTACCACGGGTGAATGCAACCGGTGGGCTGGTATTCAACAACAATAACCAGAAACAAAAGCTGGCCGACGGAACAAAGAGGGAAAGCAAAGGCATTCGTTCCAACACCCTCACCGGGTCTGTTCAGCTTAACTGGACCTTGTTCGACGGGCTTAAAATGTTTGCCACAAAAGATAAACTGGCTGAATTTGTACGGCTGGGCGAACTCAACATCAAGAACCAGATGGTGACCACCGTTGCCGATGTGATCAATAATTATTACAACATCGTTCGGCAAAAACAATTGCTGAAAGCCATTGAAGAACAAATGGGCATCAATGAAGAACGGGTGAAAGTGGCCGAGAAAAAATTGAGCGTTGGCCTGGGTGCTAAGCCCGAACTGTTGCAGGGCAAGGTAGACCTGAATGCACAGAAAGCAGCAAGGCTTAAACAGCAAACACTTATTGAACAACTGAAAGAACAACTGAACCAGTTGATGAATGTGGAACTGAATACCCGGTACGAGGTTGCTGATTCCATTGAATTTGCTACCGACATTATCCTTGGTGACCTGTTGGGTGCCGTGGAAAAAACCAACCCGCAGTTGCTTTTAACCAAAAAGAATATCGACATCGGTAAGCTTACTTTAAAAGAAAGAAAGGCTGAGCGCTACCCTACCCTTACGTTTAATTCGGCGTACAACTATTCAAAGACGGATAACAAATCGGTGATAAATACTTTTACTCCACTCTACAACCGCAACAACGGTTTCAACTACGGCATCGGCATTACCGTTCCCATATTGAATGGCTTTAACACCCGCCGCCAGATACAGCAGGCACAGCTTGATATTGATTACCTCAACATTTCCTATAAGAATCAAAAAGCAAAGATCGACCTGGGCATCACCAATGCCTTTAAAGATTACGAACTGCAAAAGAAGACCCTGGCACTGGAAGAAGAGAATATCTTACTTGCAAAAGAAAATGTGTACATCGCTTTGGAAAGATTACGACTGGGGATCTCCACCTACCTGGAATTAAGAGAAACACAAAAAAGCCTGGAGCTTGCTTATGATCGTTTGATTGCAGCAAGATATAATACAAAGCTTGCAGAGACGGAACTACTGAAACTGAAAGGGGATTTGGTCAAATAATACGTGATTTCCATCGGAAGTTTGAAGTTTGAAGTTTGTAGTTTGAGGTTACCGCAACTACATAACTCTTTTCTAATGCCTACGATTACACGGTTTGAAGATTTGGAAATATGGCAGAAAGCCAGGACTCTTTCATATGAAATATTTAAATACAGCCGGGAAGGAGGATTTAAAAGGGATTATAAACTTATTGACCAGATCAATGCAGCAAGCGGCTCTATCATGGATAATATTTCCGAAGGATTTGAAAGAAGCAGCAGGTTGGAGTTCATCAATTTTCTTACTTACGCAAAAGGCTCAACAGGTGAAGTCAAATCTCAATTAATCAGGGCGTTGGACAGAAAATATTTAGACCAGGAGAAATTCAGTTATTTTTACGGCTATGCTGATGAACTGACAAAACAAATAACTTCGTTCATTAGTTATTTGAACAAGTCGAACATTAAAGGACAAAAGTTTAAAAACAGATAATATGCCGAGTAAAGCAACCACAAACTACAAACCTCAAACTACAAACAAACAAGAAGCAAACGGTCCCCTGGTTGGAATTGTCATGGGCAGCGAAAGCGACCTGGAAATAATGAACGGCGCTGCCGAAATGCTCCGCCAGTTTGAAGTGGAGCCTGAGCTTACCATCGTATCAGCTCACCGTACACCCGAACGCCTGCGTGAATATGCACAAAAAGCAAAAGAAAGAGGTGTAAAGGTCATCATCGCCGGTGCCGGAGGCGCTGCCCATTTACCCGGCATGATCGCCGCCAATACCATACTGCCCGTAATTGGTGTACCCGTTAAGTCTTCCAACAGCATTGATGGATGGGACTCTATGCTCTCTATTTTACAAATGCCTTACGGCGTGCCCGTGGCAACCGTTGCTCTCAATGGCGCTAAAAATGCCGGCATCCTCGCCGCACAGATACTCGCCTTACACGACACTTCCATTGCCGGAAAATTAGAAGCCTTTAAAGAATACCAGGACGATATCGTAATGGAAAGCGTGAAGAATGTGAAGAACCTGGGATACCGGAATGAGTTTGATTAAGGTTTATATCGGGAGCATCGTCCTGACAGCAATACAAAAAGTATAATATCAAAACCTTGAGTTTCAACTTCTGATTTTGTTGTACGCCGCATCTAATAGCATAAATTTACATGTTAGCGGTAATTTTAAAGAACCTCTCGTCCTAAAATAGGTTCACGCAAATATGACAACAAAATATTTTATAGACATCGAGCAATTCAGTTTGACCAAATACAGAAAGATTTTGGAAAAGTCAGAATTGCTTCCTGGTAGACGAATTCTTTATGAGAAGACAAAAGAAAGGTTTGACTATTTGATACAACACGGTATCACAAATCTACTTATGTTGGTTCAGGCATTAAAATCTTCTGACAAAATCAAACACCTTTCAAAGGAGACTAATATTCCTACTGATTATCTTACGATTTTGAGAAGAGAAGTAAATCGTTTACTTCCCAAGCCAGTTTCTATCTCAGAATTTCCTGACGCTGATAAATCTCTCATTGGTAAACTCAACAAAAAGGGTATTAAAAATACACTTCAGCTTTTTGAGCAATGCGACACCAAAAAGAAAAGGATAGCATTTGCACAGGAAATTGATGTCCCAATTTCTGCATTAGAAGAACTAACCAAACTTTCTGACTTATCAAGAATTTGGGGTGTTGGACCAATTTTCTGCCGTATATTTTATGAGACTGGCATAGATACCATTAAAAAAGTGGCAAACGCAAAGGCTCAAACTCTTCATGAACAATTAACCGAAATTAATAAGACAAAAAAATACACTAAAGCAAAATTTACAGTTAAAGATGTAGCACTTTGTATTGACATTGCCCATCATTTACCAAAGACAATTGAGATATAATTATCAACAAAAACTACCGCTAACATCAGGTTTGCTGCAAGCCCTGCCCGTTGCCTGCTATACTTGCCGACAGCCTTTAAATTTAGACAGAATAATTTATTAATGGCCAACCGAAATACAACAATACAATTTTTGACCACCTGCATTTTTGCACTTTGCATTTCAAGTTGTAATTCCAAAGACAAAAAACTAATAAATTATTATCAACGCAACGCAGAACTTCATCAGGAACTATCAGACAGCTTAATGAATTTTAGCAAAATATATAAGACAGATGTTGTCTTGAAAAAAATAATTTACCTGAACATAACATTAGTTTCGAGATCCATTTCCATGATAGTGCAGAATCAATTCCTGTCTATTTCGATTCTGCTTTTATTAGGCATGACTTAAAACCAACTCGAACAGGCAATTTTATTATTCCGAAAACATTAATTGAAAAATTTAAAAGCAGTATTTATATTGGCATAGGTTCTGACAGCACTTACACCTTCTTCGCATACCAGTGGGACAAGCCTAAATATCTGATTGGAACCAGTGGTGATTCACAATATGGGATCCTTGTTTTAAAGGACACGGTTGAAATAAATAAAAGAGGTAAAAAAATTTCCGAAAATGCCTGCATATCGCATTATGGGATTTTTTAACTAAAATAGTACAGCAGGCAACATTGGGCTTGGCTCCATTTCCTAAGGAAAAAATTAATTTCAGAACCATTGTAGTTGCCAGTTCAAATGATCAATGGGTTTCACTGGAAAGGGCAAAATATTTTGCAAATAACCGGGGCAGCGAATTCATCAACATCGGCGATGCCGGGCATAGTAACACTGCATCCGGGCATTATGAATGGGAAGAAGGCCTGGCCATTTAAAAACACCCGGTTGATTTTTATTAACCAGGTATTCATAAAATTTATTTGTTAAACTTATTTTTCTCAGAAAACTTTTCCACCAAAAATACGTTTTGTGTATAAGTAAGTTTGTAATCTATTAATATCAATTCATTACATTTGAAATGAAGATGCGTTAGTAAGTGCCCTTTGAATTTTTTTGATAACAGAACGCTGCTATGTATGCCCGGGGTTATCCAGCATGACAGAAACAGTGCAAAAAACTAAAATCCATTGACAGAAGCGATCATTAACCTCGAAACCGTAAACCCTATCGAATTTTTTGGAGTAAACAACGGTAAACTGGACATCTTAAAAAAGAAATTTCCCCTGCTAAAAATTCTCAGCCGCGGCACACAGATAAAACTGAGTGGGGCTCCCGAACAGATCGAGGGAGCAAGGGAAAAAATTGACCTCATTCTCCGCTACCTGGAAAGGAACGGGCACATGAGCGCCAATTACTTTGAACAGATACTGGGTGGCGATGATGAACGGGTCATCGACAACTTCATGGACCGGAATCCCAATGACGTACTTGTTTTTGGTCCCAACGGTAAAACCGTAAGGGCACGTACGGCCAACCAGAAAAAGATGGTGGAAGCATGCGACAAGAACGATGTGCTGTTTGCCATTGGCCCCGCCGGTACGGGTAAAACCTATACAGCCGTGGCTTTGGCGGTAAGAGCATTGAAAAATAAACTGGTGAAGAAGATCATCTTAACCAGGCCTGCTGTAGAGGCCGGTGAAAGCCTTGGCTTCCTCCCCGGCGACCTGAAAGAAAAAATTGACCCCTATTTAAGACCATTATACGATGCGTTGGATGACATGATACCCGCCGACAAACTGGGGTATTACATGAGCACCCGAACCATTGAAATTGCGCCGCTGGCTTACATGCGTGGACGAACATTGGATAATGCCTTCATCATATTGGATGAAGCGCAAAACACCAATGACCTGCAGATAAAAATGTTCCTTACCAGGATCGGCCCCAATGCCAAAGCCATCATCACCGGCGACCCTACCCAGATTGACCTGCCCAAAAACCAGTCGAGCGGTTTATTTAAAGCCACCCGTATTCTTAAGAACATCGAAGGTATTGCTCATATTGAGCTCGATGAAGAAGACGTGGTAAGGCACCGTCTCGTAAAACAGATCATCAAGGCCTATAATAAAGATGATGATAAGGTTTCTGAGCAAAAAAAAGGTTCTTGACCCTTTGAACGCTGCTAACCCCTGCCATAACATCAGGCGACCTTGCGTTGCCTGATTTTTTTTTGTGCAGATGTGCCGATTAAATCTAAATTTGGGTTCACAATTTAAAAACCGATCTATGAAGAGAATTCTTTTTGCGCTGATCATTACAACGGGCCTTTTCAGTTGCAACAGTAAAGACGCCGGCCCATCCGGTTCCTCACCCACCGGCACGATCGATGGGATGTTTACCGCCATGAAGAATGGCAACATTGATGACTTTAAAAAATTCATCACAAAAAATGATGTTGCCATGATCGAAGAAGGAATAAAATTCGCCAACAGCATCGACTCCAGTATCGTCAGGAAAGCAACAGAAGCAATGGCCGAAGAGTTCAAGGAAAAAGTAAAGAATGTTTCTTATAAACTGAAGAACGAAAAAATTACTGGCGACAATGCCACCGTGGATGCAGAAGTTACTGAAAACGGCAAGACCGAAACGCATGCGTTTAACCTGGTGAAGGAAGACGGCGCCTGGAAAATAGCCCTCAGCAAATCAGGCGACGGCATGTTCAACAGCATGAAGGGAAACAGGGGGCCCGGTGAACCCGACCTGCAGGAAGGAATAGAGAAACTGAAAAACATGGATAAAGATTCGCTGAAAATGCTGATGGAAAAAGCCAATAAATTTTTCGATACGCTGAAAGCAAGAAAAGGTAATTTATAAACCAGCCTTTATATAAAAGCATCCGCCAGCTGGCGGATGCTTTTTTTTCTGCCTTGGGGAAAGATGTTTAACTTTAACCATGCTTAAAAAAATCGTTTTGATCAGTTTTATCTCTGCTGCAGTTTTTTCCTGCAGCAGCCCCTCAAAAAAAGTCCCGGTTACCGATATGGAAGTAGCCACGGCCTTTATCCGGGATATCCTTGACAATAAATTTGATGACGCAGAGCAGTTCCTGCTGAAGAATGAGACCAACAAGGAATTATTCAGCCGGTTCAAAAAAGACTACAGTACCAAGAAAGAAGAGGTGCTTGAAAAATACAAAAAAGCCGATATCCTTGTAAATGAGACCAGCTATGTTACTGACAGTATCTTCATCTTTAATTACAGCAACAGTTATACAAAGGAGGCAAAGAATTTAAAATTAGTACGGGTCAACGGCAAATGGCTGGTCGACTTTCAATATACCTTTTCCGGAAATTTATAAATAACCGATGCTTAAGAATTTTTTACTTGTTGGTTTGGGAGGTGGACTGGGATCTGTGCTGCGCTATGGCAGTTCGCTGCTGATGAATTCAAAATTATTTCCCTGGGCAACACTGGCTGTTAATATTCTTGGCAGTTTGATTATTGGGATCGTTTTTGCCATGAGCATCCGGCAGGAACCGCTGGCCAATAACTGGAAGTTGTTTTTGGCAACCGGTATCTGCGGCGGCTTTACCACCTTCTCTGCATTTTCATTGGAGAATATGGGATTGCTGCAGAGTGGTAAATACGGAATGGCCGTCACGTATTTATTTACAAGCATTGTTTTAGGAATTGCAGCTGCTTTTTTCGGATACCAGTTGGCAAAATGAAATAATTATAGTTTGAATATTGAACTAGGAATATTGAACTTTAAACCCTTAAACCCTTCAACCTTTAAACGTTTAATATGTACGTCCTTCATCCCTGGCACGGCGCCCATTACGGAGATAAAGCCCCGCAGGTTGTTAACGGGTTGATTGAAATTCCGCAAGGCAGCCGTGCAAAATACGAGATCGATAAAAAAACAGGATTGCTGAGACTCGACCGGGTCATCTTTTCATCCTTTCACTACCCCATCAACTACGGTTTCATTCCACAAACGCTGGGGCTGGATGGGGATCCGCTGGACATATTGGTGATGTGCAGCGAAAGCATTGAGCCGCTTTGCCTGGTGGAAGCTACGGTTATCGGAAATATGCAGATGATTGATACAGGTGTGGCAGATGACAAGATCATTGCTGTGGCAACGAAAGATCCGGGAGTGAATTACATTGACAGTGTAGATGACCTGCCCAAACATTTTATTGCCATACTGAAGAATTATTTTGAACAATACAAGGTTCTTGAGAATAAGAAAGTGGAGATCGAAGAATTTCAAAATAAAGAGGCAGCGTATAAAGTGATCGAAGAAGCCATTGCATTTTATAAAACAAGATTTCCAAAATGACCTTTAAAAAGAAAGAAATGGACATACAAACTATTCTCATCATCATCCTGGTGGGTGTGGCTGCCGGCATGCTGGGCGGCCTTGTGGGTGTTGGCGGCGGCATCATCATCGTACCCGCCCTGGTTTATTTTATCGGTATGAGCCAGAAATCTGCACAGGGCACATCGCTTGGTTTAATCATGCTGCCCGTAGGCATACTGGGTGTATTGCAATATTACAAACAGGGACATGTTGATTTCAGGGTAGTAGGCATATTAGCTGTGGGTTTTTTGGTAGGCAGTTATTTCGGCAGTAAAGTAGCACTCAGCCTGCCACAGGAAACAGTCAAAAAGATATTTGCGTTCCTGCTTGTCATCATTGCCGTAAAAATGATCTTCTTCGATAAGACAAAAAAAGAAGAAACAAAAACCGGCTCGGAACAAAACATACAGAGCCCTGCAAAAGATGCCCTTTATAAAACGGGTGGTGGGAAAGGAGGTTGAGGATGTGGTTGATAAGGACAGCAACCACTACGGCTATCAGATATACCTGCGTATGATGCGAAGCCTTTGCGTACGCTGCCCGGTCTCGGCATGAACAATGCCTTCGTTATCTATTTTATCCACCCGTACCTTTCCGGCAGAATGAATGATCTCATTTGAGTTGAGCAACATGCCCACGTGTATGATCCTCCCCTCTTCATCATCAAAAAAAGCAAGATCGCCGCAATGTGCCTGCTGAAGAAATGCAACCAGTTCTCCCTGGGTGGCCTGCTGTTGGGAATCCCGGAACAAATGAATGTTGAGCATTTTATAAACAGACTGGGTAAAGCCGCTGCAATCCACCCCAAAAACCGATTTGCCGCCCCAGAGGTAAGGACTGTTCAGAAATTTAAAAGCAAGTTGTTTGATCGTTTTAGCATCCCGTTTTGCAGTTACTGGATTCCATACTTTCCCGGAGTAATGGATCGTATTCCTGCGCCAGAAAACATTCCCATTCTTCATAGCCGTTAATGAACTGCCAAACGGAACCCACATCTGGTGCCCATTGTAATCAACCTGGTTCACCCAGTCGGCAGTGAAATCATTTTCTTCCACGTAATACTGTGTATCGTCTATTTCCTGGAAATGCGATTGCTGGCACCAGCCGGTATACGCATCCAGTTTGTTCACGATCTTCACCCACCCGTTCTTTTCAACAATGGTAATGATGCAGCATTCACCAAACAATAACTGGCTTACCATCTCGGACCGGTGATCGGGCTCAAGTCTTACCGGGGCAACAGGCACACAACAGGCAGCGTAACTCATGTTCGCATTATTAGGTGATCTAAATTATGGAAATTAAAGTATGTTTACATCTAACAGAAAAACAAATTTATTACGTTCTTGTGAAGGGCAACAGGTATGATACTATAAGTGATGCCGAACTGCTTAAGCGGTTTTATGCCGACGGCAATAATGAATGGCTGGGCATATTGCTGGAGCGCTACACCATGCTGCTGCTGGGTGTAAGCATGAAGTACCTGAAAAATGAAGAAGAAGCAAAAGATGCCGTGCAGCAGGTTTTTCTAAAGGCCATCAACGAACTGCATAAATATAAAGTGGAGTATTTCAAGAGCTGGGTATATATGATCGCCAAAAATCACTGCCTGATGCAGCTGAGGAATAAGGGCCGGTTCAGTGGCGAAATAGACGAACGCACCATGGCGGTGGATGATGGGCACGAGGCGAAGAATGATCACATTGAAAAAGACAGGGCACTAACCAGCATGGCAGCAGCCTTACTGCAACTGAACAAAGAGCAGCAACTATGCGTAACTTTGTTTTACCTGGAGAAAAAGAGTTACCAGGAAATAGCCCAACAAACAAGTTATAGTTTGATGCAGGTGAAAAGCCATATCCAGAATGGAAAACGTAATTTGAAAATAATTATGGAAAGAAATGAAGGGAATTAAAAATGAAGAATTAATGATTATAGATTTCTCAATAGTAAATAGTAAAGAAGCGGATGAGCGATGAATTAAAAGACATATTATCCAACCTGAATAAGGATATTGAGCAGGATAAACTGCTTGATTACCTTAATAAGAAACTGTCTGCCTCCGAAGCACATGAACTGGAAAAGCAGATGGCAGAGGATGAATTTGTGAATGATGCCGTGGAAGGACTGGAAGAATTCAAAAATAAAAAAGACCTTTCTCTCTATGTTCAGCAACTGAACAACGACCTTAAAAAGCAACTGGATAAAAAGAAAAAGCGGAAAGAAAAACGCAGGATCAAAGAGGAGCCCTGGCTCTACTTCAGTATTGTATTGCTGCTGGTGCTTATTGTGATCTGTTTTGTACTGGTGAAAAAATATTTAAACTGATCTTAACCGCAAAGGGCGCTGAGTTCTTCGCAAAGAGCGCCAAGGATTCCCTTTGTGCACTTTGTGGTTTTTCTTTGCGAATTTTTCGGTTAACCTCACTGCACAACAAACCGCAACAGTTTACTCCGCTCCCCTTCAATGACCGAATAGACAAAGTAAATGCCTGGAGAAAAATTATTTTCCTGCATTGTTATCTGATTGTAGCCTCCTGCAAGTGATGCGGTTTGTTTATGGATCAGCCTTCCTTGTACATCTGTTATCACGATCTCGGCAAGAACTTTTTGTGCAGCGCTTATATTCAATTTAAAATGGCCCGTTGTAACCGGGTTAGGCAAAATGCTTACCAGTTCAGCTCCCTTTGCCGCATTTAACAGCACAACCATGTTGCTGTACGTTCTTCTGCCGTCCTTTTCCAGCACTTGTATGCGGTAATAATTAAGGCCGGGAAATAGCTGCATATCGGTAAAGCTGAAACTGCCTGCGGGTAATTCGGCCAGGCTGGTAAAGGTTCTTCCATCGGCAGACCGTTCTGCAATAAAGCGGTCAGTATTTGAAAGAAGCGTTGCTGTCCAGTTCAGCATCACTTTATCATTTTGTTTTTGTGCAGCAAGCTGAACAGAATTATTTACTTCCAGTATCGCAGGAATATTCCCAAGAACCATGGGTGCATCGGTATTGGCAGCAAATGAGCTCACCGTTGTTGCTACCTGGTATGAACCTGCCTGCACAAGCCCTGTGTTGATCACATTCCAAACCCCGGTGTAAAAACCCTGTTCAACCGCAGTTGTATAATTGAACAATGCATTACCGTGCCCGTTGGAATAAAAGAAATTCACATTAACGGCTCCTGCCGGAACCCCCGAAGGATTAACAACCCAGGTCCGGTTAACAGCAGCAATGGGATAACGGATTGATGGGTTGATGCCGATCTCTACCCGTGCACCGTAATTCAGGTTGCTGCCATTGTAAATAGCGAGCGGATCAATGGTCGTTGTATTTCCACCAATAGGAAATATCCTCGGCACACCAGTGATATTATTAAGTACCAGTTTACCAGTACTGTTTGTTACAACATGTGAGGTAGCCGAACCACCACTTATATCACCGGTCATTGATAAATTATGTGTACCCAAGATCACCAGGGCATTTGAAAGCAAGGCAATATTCCCGGTAATGGCTTTATCTGAGACCATTGTTACAGTTGTAGATACGCCTATCTCCATACCGGCAGTAGGGAGTGTTAAGGAACCCGTACCTCCAAGATTTGCTGTAGCACCATCTATGACAAATTTCCCTGACCCGGCCACACTTGAAATATTTCCTGTACCAATTATACCATTCCGGAAAGTTTTAGTACCACTGTTATCAAATGTGATAGTACCATTTGCTTCATACAAACCATTAATTACAGTTGGGTTATTCGCTCCTATCAATCCAAGGTTACTCGTTGTTCGGAAAATGGGAATGGTCACAGCGTCTGCATTCGGAAAAAAAATGACATTGTTGGATGAAAATGCAAGATTAAGTGTATACTCAAGTACTGATGCATTTTGATAAACATAGTTTGCCGCATGAACACCCGTGCCGGCATTTGTGAGCCCTGTTGCAGACAAGCGAAGTATTCCGCCTGTATTAATATTTACGGTAGCTGTTCCGGAAAACTGCGGTTCATTGTTGTTTGAAGCAAGGGTAAATATTCCGCCACTTTGAATAATAATATCATCTCCTGTTCCATCATTTACTGTTAATGTATTGGCAGAATGAAATAGTATCCCGCCGCCTGCAATGATTACCTGGTCCATATCCTGGTTGCTGCTTACTGTAACGGTATGGCCATTTCGTATGCTGATGGTATTTGCCAGGCTGGTTGGTGTTAATGTAGCGGCAGACCATGTAGCATTATCGGGTGAAGATTCCCAGGTGGAAACAGAACCCCAGTCGCCGGTTGCAACAGAGCGGAAATAATCAGACAGATTTGAAGGAAGTGTTTTTATACAACCAGTAAAAGATGGATGCGCCTGTAAGGAAGGCTTGCCCACTAAAATAAAACCGGTTAAAAGGAGAAACAGCGCTTTCATATTTGACAGATCAGTTAATGGCGGATCAGAATATGCTGCCACATGCCCAAATCTACTAAAATAATAGGCAGCCATACGTGCATTCAAACAAACTTAACGGAGAAAAAACACAGGGTAGAGATTCATCTACAGTTTTTACTTAAACACTGATAACCAATGTAAAGTATTGGGGTGGCAGGGATGTGAAAAATAAAAAAGTACCTGCTGCACAATAATTGAAAATAGTTAGGTAAAAAATACGTTAGTATATAAACCCATGCTCCCCTAAAGCAATAAAAGGAGCCAAATGAAACCCTTTATAAACCAAAACCGCAAAACGGGCCTGTTGCCGTGCATCAATCCCTGCCGGATAAGGCTGTTTAACGCTGTGCTTTGCATAGCCATCGCTGCCTGTTCAATAACCGCTCATGCACAATGTATCAGCACCGGTACAAACAATGCAAATACCTTTACCAACGATGCTTATTCCGGCACCTTTGCTTTTGTAAATCCTTCGTTTGCGCAGGTATCAGATGCCAACCGCAGCAGTGCCGGCGTTACCATCACCGACCCTTCCGGAACGAGTAATTATCTTAAAGCAACCGGGTTCAATTTTTCCGTTCCAACCAATTCAACCATTTGTGGTGTATATGCCGAGATACAAAAAAGTGCCAGCGGCACAAATCAATACACATACGTTATTGATGAAGAAGTGAAACTCGTGAAGGGCGGAGTGATTGTGGGTGACAATGCGGCGTTACAGGGTAAGTGGCCATCAACGGATACTTATTTCACTTACGGAACCACCAACGATATGTGGAGTACCACGCTTACACCTGCCGATGTAAATGCTTCGGATTTCGGGATCATCATTTCAGTAAGCATCAAAGGTTCTCCGGTTTCTTTGCCAACAGCACTTGTAAATCATATCCGGGTGTATATTTATTACACCGTTCAGTTATTGCCGGTAAAACTGATCTCATTTGATGCCGCAAAAAAGAACAACAATCATCTTCATTTTAAATGGGTGATCGCCGGCGAAGAAGATGTGACGAAGTATGTGATAGAAGAATCATCCGGCACCACCGGCTGGACAGCTGTTTATGAAACGCCTCCTTTACACAGCAGCAATACCAGTTACGAAGCAGAATTGCCGCTTCCCGATAACCGGCATCATTACTACAGGCTGCACATTTATTCAAAGGATGGAAGTTCAAAATTTTCTGCCATCAAGAGTATCAATGGCAATATCACCGGGCAAACCTTCAGCATATTCACCGACCACAATGCCGGCAATATCCGCATCAGCAATATGGATCATGCTGCAGAAGCCATCATCATAAACATGCAGGGTATGAAAGTATCAAGAACAACGATTTCGCCGGGTATAACAAACCGGGTGGATATAGCTGCACTGCCCCGTGGATTGTATGTGCTGCGGATCGAAAACTTCAGTTATAAGTTTGCATGGTAATTCTTTAACCCCCAAAGAATTTATAATATAAAAAGTCTCCTGAAGATCAGGAGACTTTTTACATTTTTTTTCAAATCAATAAGATTTCAAAAATCTTATTGCGTTTATCTTTTTATTGAATCACAAAACGCTGTATCCCGGCTCTCCCCTCGGCAGTATAAACAGCTACCTGGTAAGACCCGCCTGCAAGGCCACTTACATTCACCGGTACTTCATTAAAGCCCGCAATAAGCGATGCCGTTTGTTTTTGCAGTATCCTGCCCTGCATGTCAGTAATAACAATTTCCATGTTTGCCGGTTGTGCAGCACTCACTTTTAAATTGAACCTGCCGCCTGTAACCGGGTTGGGAGAAATGTTCATTACATCAACTCCCCTGTTTCCGTTTATCAAACTTACCAACGAACTGTACGTTACTTTACCACCTGCATCGGTTACTTTAAGCCGGTAATAATTTATGCCCGCTGCCGGGTTTGCATCCGTATAGCGGAATGGTTGCTGGCATTGCAAAGCCGAGGCGGTAATATTATAAACAGCCGCATAGGTTCTTCCATCGCTGCTGCGTTCAAGGATCATGCCGGCAGTTGGGGAACTGTTGCAGGTAACTTTCCAGCTAAGTAAATGATCGCCGTTTTGTTTGGTACCGTTGAAGTAATTAATAGTTATCGGCAATGGCGTACCAAAAATAGTAGAGTGAACATAAAAGCCACTGAAAGCAGTAACATTAAAAGTAATTTCCCAGTTCGTTCCGTTCCAGAAAATATTGGCCAACCCCGGGTTGATCACTTCCACAGTTCCCGGCCCGGTATAATTACCGGGGGTGGATGGTGTTGTGATGGGTGTTCCATGAAATTGCGTAACCCTTAAATTAGCCCGGTTCGCATCAGCATTTGCACCCCCGGCTACGGTTGGCAGTTTTGGCCATACCGGGTTATTGGTATTGTAACTCACAAATTCTGCATCCGTAAAATACAAGGTGAGTGAAGCAGTAGCAGATGCAGGGTTATTGGCCGGTTCAACATCATAATGTCTTTGAACGTATGGCTCGCCATTAAAATATTGCTGGGCTGCATCCAGGGTAACACAGGTATTTATTTTACCGCTTACCGGTGAGCCGCCCGATGGTAACACCCGGGCAATAAGATCGCATACTCCGGTCGCATAAGTGGTTCCTGAAATCGATACACTCTTATTTTCACAAACCGCAGCACCTGCAATGCCGGCAAGCGTACCGCTGTAGGTTGCTGTAAATTCATCGGCACCCATATCGGGCGTGGTAACATCACGAACATCGCCATCATAATCTGTGGTAATACCTGCGATGGGTGTACCAGCTCCATCAAGGGCACAGTTGCTTGTCATATCCAGGTGAAGATCTGTGGCAGAAACAAAATTGGGCTTTATATTCAGCGAATTGGCTTCCTGGCCCGTAGCGGTTTGCCATGCAGCCAGCGTAGTGTAATCTGTTGCACCGATCTTGCCAACCAGGCTTGTACCCAACAGTGCGGCAGTATAATGATCATTATAATCAAGCGCCGTAAATTGGCTGCTTGATGTTTGAGCAGTGATGCCTACAGCCCCGGTTCCAATACCTGCCAGTAACCCCAATTGATTATAAACAATATTATCATTTATTGCAGCCGTAGTATTATCATCCAATGCAATTCCAATAGAATAGGCATCTGAAAAATTAATGGTTGCACCGGAAAGATAAATACTGTTGTAATAAATATTTATACCTCCCTGCCCCGTTCCGGATGCATAGATACCAACCGGGCAATAGGCAGCACCGAAACTATTATAAGATCTGCCGTCACCCGTAATGCCATAGATCATATTGTTCTTAACAGTTACATTGGCAGCAGCCAGTCCGGTTGAAATTGAAATTCCTTTGCCGCCATAACCCGATACGCCTGTATATTTAATATCGTGTATGCTGTTATTTTCAACCGTTATATTCTGGCTACCTGTTGCCAGGTTTATGCCCATATCAACTTCATCTGTGAGTGTTTCAAAGTTTCCGATGTCATTGCCTGATATGATAACTCCATCGGCACCCTGCACATAAACACCCGTATTCCCTATAGGGTTAACAATGCTGTTCAATTGATTTGAAATAATATTCATTATTCCATTCCCGGTACTTACAACAGCGTTGGCATAAATGCCAAAATAAGATTGGCTGATATCATTATTCTGCAGCGTGATATTGGTAAAATACCCGGAACCGCCGATCACTGATCCATCAGATACCACAACAGCTTTAGCCGCATTGTCTGTTGATGAACCGTTCACGATGACCGTATTTTTTATCGTTACATTGGATACGGCAGTAGTTCCGGATGAACCTATCAGCAACACATCGGGTGCTGTTGCTGATGTATTACTTATGGTAAGGTCTCTGCTGTTTGTTCCGTTGAATGAACCATCAATTATTACATTGCTGCTTTTTATTTTTATCAACGCATCACTGGCCAATGAACCCGTGACTACAGTACCCGGTGCCACAGGTACAATGGTGAGTGTATACAAACCGCCGCAACCATAAGCCATTTGATTAAGTGCATTGGCGCCGGTTTCGGTTACGGAAGCATCGATGACCGTTGCCGTAATGTTTGCATCAATGCCTCCTGCATTAATGGTTTCAAATAATCCCCCGGCTCCTGTTAAAGAAGTATAGGTACCGGCTGCACCAATGGTTACCGGTGCAGCAAGGCCGGGTGCTGATACGGTATAGTTCCGGATGGTACCGGCCAATGGAAAAGCTGTGGCCGTTAATGCCACACTTGCCGGCATGAATGCAGGCGCATAGATACCGCTGTTCAAACTCACATTGGGTGTGGCCACCAGGTCCTGTGCTGTTAAAAAGTATTGTATCGTATTTCCAGCAACAACACTACCGCCATTGATGATGGTATAATCAATGGTGAAACTAAACGGGCTTGTTGCATTGGTTGCTTCTACATATTTCCATCCGTTATCTGCACTGGTATTGCCCACATATGTATTTGCATCGGTTGACTTTTTATAATACAGTCTTGGTTTTGTACCTGCTGTTGTATTCACGCCGCTGATATCTGTAATCACAGCAGACAATGTTGGCCCTGTAACCAAACAGGAACTGTTGGCTAAAGGCGTATAAGACATTTCCGGGCCGATCAGGTCTGTCTGCAGGGGATCAAAAAAATCGCCTGCATCAGCACCAATATCAACAGGCGTTAAAGAAGAACGTGCCTGTCCGTCAATATCAAGTGTAACAGGTAAACCAGTGAGACCATTGCCTTCGCACACGGTATATGTTGCAGGTTGTAAATGCAGGTCCGTTGTTGCTGCTGTTCCTGCAGGGTTTATGAATTTTGGATCGGCATCAATGCTGATCATATCCTGGCCGGTTGCTGTACGCCAGTTGGGTAAGGTAGTATAAAAAGATCCGTTGAATTCTCCGATAACACCGCCTGTACCGGTTGCATGAAGTACATTATAATTACTGGTAAGGCCAGCCGGGTATTGCGTTGTTCCTCCAACTTTTATCGCAACATGCGCCCCTCCTCCGGCAGCAGCATTACTGCGTGCATTCCAGAAAATATTATTCTGAAAATTACGGGTAGTGATAGTATTACTAAAAAATGCATAGGTTTTATTGGGAAGTGTGGTTAAAACACCTGAGCCGCCGATATACACACTGTTGTGGTAATAGCTATTCGTGTTATTCCCGATATCCTCAATACCATAAAAGGCGTATGCGGTTGTGATAGAACTGCCATCAGGCTTCAAACCCAGGCTGATCATATTATTACTATAGGTAGCCGTACCCGGACTGTTTAAGGCTATTATCCCCGCAACAGTGCAACCCTGGTTGGCGGAATTAGTATATAATGAATGAATAAGATTCCGTTCAACAATATTTGCGGTAGCCGGGAAAGCAAATGTCATTCCACCAAGAATAACACCGGAAGTAATGATCGGGGTATTGGTTATAGAATGAATGGTATTTTGTGAAACAATATTTACTCCCGTACTGCCGTATAAGTATATCCCGTACATTCCAAATCCCCAACTGGTATTGCCGGTGATATTACGGATGGTGTTCCCGGTAGCAGAAATATTGGCAGCAGTTGATTCAATCCCAAACATGGAATAATCAGGTCCGCCGTTAGGGCCAACAATATTATCTGTAATGGAACCTGCAGCAGTACCCCCGATCGTATTGTTATTAACGGTTTCCGTAACGCCTGTAACAGTCCTGATGGAGATCCCCCTGAATCCGGTTACTGTTCCCGTACCCCCGGAATTGATGGTTATTGAACCAATATTATTATTTGAAATGTTATTGCCATTGCTGCTGGCATCGTAAATAGCAATTACCGGTGCCGTATTTGCAATATTGGAAGATGCATTTATAACAATGGTTGATGAAGCATCGAGGCTGCCAATGGTATTGCCTGTTGTTGTACCGCAATTAAAAGCGCCCCCGCTGGTTCCAAGCATAATAGCAATAAAACTGGAAGAACTAAATACAGAAGCACTCCGGCCACTCGATTGTGCAATGCCCGAAATAATATTACCCTGTATACTGGTTGCAGTGGTTGTGTTTACACTTATAACATCTATACCCCGGAACTCGTTGGCAAAACTGGTGATGGTAGTAGTCCCGCTGCCGGCAGCATTTGCAAAACCGATCCTGTTTCCAATTACTGTAAATACACCGGCAGTGCCGGCTGTTGTATTTAAGGTAATACCTGCATAGCGTTGAAATGCAACTGTAAATGCCCTTGCCCCGGTCTGGTATATCCTGTTATTGGAGATCGTCCAGTCATCATTACCCGAAAGCACATGAATACCCGATACCGATGTGCTGCTTAAAAAGAAATCGAAAATATTATTGTTGTCGATCACAACGCCGCTGTTCCGTATTGCGTCAGTGCCTGTTGATCCATTACCATAAACACATTTGGTAGGCAGGTTAACACCCGCCGGGCCGATATTACAATTTGAAACCGTATTACCATCATTGCCATCGGCAGTAAGCCCATCGGTAGCAAAATAAACAATGCCGCCATCTGTAGCAAGCGGCATGGTCATGGAACCTTTAAGATCACAATTTGTAATGATGTTATTGGTGGCACCATCGATAAAACGGATGGTACTTGTTCCGGCCGTTGCACTGGTATTTGTATTTGATATCGTTAATGTATTACCTCCTGTATTCAACCCGTCGATGGTTACATTATCTGCTCCGTTCAGATCTATCAATGGCAATGAAAGATTACCGCTGATGGTTCTTGCTGCGCCGCCACTGGGTTGTACCAGAACACTTGAATAACTGGCAGCACCTGCTCCGCTTGCATTTAAAACCGCCGTACCGGTTTCTGCAGTATTACCAACAATATCAACCGTAACAGCGCCGGTATGTGTACCGTTATTGATAGCATCAAAAGCAGCCTGTAACGTGAAATAAGATCCGGCACCGGGATTAACAAGTACATTCGGGGTTGCTGCGGCCGTGGTGCCATTCAGTTGTACATTCATTGCACCCGGAAGTGGTGCTGGCTGATCAAATCCACCGGTTCCACCGGTATTGGTGGCGGCATAGCCATAAAGCCTGAACGTTGTTGCTGTCGTTAATGCAGTGAGTCCCGATATGGTAATTGTATTCGTTGCAAATACGCTGTTTACAATTCCTGTTACTGTTCCAAGGTCTGTTGTAAAACCATCGGCTGAAGACCTGAGTGTAACACTGGAAGGACCGGTACTTGACCTGTCCCAAACAAAATCAAAAGATGTTGGCGAAAATGAAAACCCCACATTAGGTGTAACAATAAATTCGATATAATCATTCCCTGCGATCGCTTCAACAAGTGTATTAGGATTTGTATTTCCGGTATTAAACCAGGCGGTCCCTCCAAAACGATTTGCATTTGCTGCAGCAGTTACACCGGCACCCAGCGTAAGATTGGTTGCTGAAATATTAGCATCATTGAAAACACTTGGTTGCGTTGTTTCAGTACCCAAATTACCAAACGTATTCCACTGCAAAAGTTGCGCATTTGCAAACGGCATTGCAGCCATGAACATCAGCACCAAAACAAAACAGTTCTTTTTCATTTTTTAATGTTTAAAGTGTTCCTGCCATGCAGGATCAAACTATTAACAAATCACGAATGCACAATCAGAAATGAAACCGTTTTTGCCATAACGATGTCCCGGTAATTCCAAGAGCAGGAATAAAAAATTTAATGCTGGGTAAAGAGGCTCGCAGATAATGACACAAATTATAGGATATTTCCTGACCGGCAATGGAATGTAACGGTATTTTACTAACGCATCCGCCAGCCGGCAAAAATAAAGTCGCCGCTTGCGGGAGACTTTATAAGTTTTAAAATTCACCAGTTTTTTGAAATCTTACAGGTCGGGGTTATTTTGTTTTGCTTTACCGTAAAGAATGCAAAGGGAATTCATCGCAATGGTCACAAAGATTCCTTTGTGTGCTTTGCGGTTTTTTTCTTTGTGCACTTTGCGGTTAAATTTCAACTTTACACAGGTTAAACCGCAAAGCACACAAAGGGTTTCGCAGAGAACGCAAAGGACCCATGCAATAAAAAAAATCTCCGTTTTACGGGAGACTTTTAATTTATAAATGAAGTCGTAGTCAGTAGTGAGCGAAGGTGTAGTGAGCGAAGGTGTAGTGAGCGAAGCCGAACTATTGTATCACAAAACGCTGCACCCCGGCCCTTCCTTCAGCAGTATAAATAACCACCTGGTAAGTTCCTGCTGTAAGACTTGTCACATTCACCGGAACCACGTTAAAGCCGGCAGTAAGTGATGCGCTTTGCTGCTGCAATGTTCTGCCCTGCATATCGGTGATCACCAGGTTCATGATCGCTGACTGTGCAGCGCTTACCTGCAGGTTGAATTTACCAGCCACGATCGGGTTTGGTGCAATGCTGCGTATATCGAATCCATTGGTTGCATTTATCAAACTAACTATACTGCTGTACGTTACTTTACCGTTTGCATCGGTTAGTTTAAGGCGATAGTAATTAACCTGCCGTTTTGTTTGGTACCGGTTAAGTAGTTGATGATTACCGGCAGTGGATTATTTAATGTTTTACTACCCAATGCGAACGGACTGAATGTTGCTACACCCGGCCAGGTTATGTTGCCATAGGTATTATTTCCATTGGGAGAAGGGTTGACTCCTGCACTGCTGCTGTTCCAACTGCTGCCATCAAAATGTACCAGTGCCAGGTCTGCCAGGCTATCAATGTAAGTCCCATAACAAAGACTGGCAGGACTCCAATAGGCCGTAACATCCACTGCAGGTGTACCATTGTTTAGCTCAAGTGTCCAGTAATCACATCCGCTCACATGATCGATCAACGGATCTGTTACAGCACCAAGCATCCTTGCACTTCCTCTTACATATTCGGCGGTAAATGCATCGGTAGCTGCACCGCCACTAAAATTACTGATCCCGATGGGTACATAGCCAAACCCTGTTTTACCCACAGGAAAAGTAAATGCTGCATTACCCGTCTTCTTCACTTTACCATCTATAAATGCGGAATCAGACGGAGTGCCTGCCAGTGTGGTGGTTGCACTTAATGATATCGTTGATGCAGGATATACAAATTTTAATATGCCTGATGCTAAGGTCAACGTAGTGCCTGGCCCCAAATTGATATCGCTGTTTGAGGTAACACCTGCAGCATTATTAATCGTTAAGCTCTGCAAAGGCCCGTACGTAAATGTTCCTTCGTTGGTTATTGTTTGTGCAACCGTTCCTTCAAAGTTTAACGTGCTTAAAGCAGAAGGGTTAAAACCCAGTGATGCTCCCGGGGCCACATAAATATTTCCTTTGATGTTGATGTCTGCGCCCATCAGGTTGATACTCCAGTTTCCTTCTGTTACTGTTAAGTTATCGATGTTCAATGCTGTGGCCACCGTATCACTGTGGGCGAAAGCAGGATTATCTATTTCCACATCGCCATAAGTTCTTCCATCAATGGAAAGCGGAAGGTTGGATAACATCCTGAAAATACTTCCCGATTGAAATGCTGTTACAGAATTAGGTACGGCCAGGGAGAATGGATCTGAACCCGCTAACTGCTGGTAATAAGAGCCATTTGAAAATATAACTGAATTGGGCATTCCGGCTCCAAAGGGATTACCGCTAAAGCCTGTTCCTGCAGTGAATGTTGCTCCACTGCCAAAGGTGATACCACCTGCATCTGCAGCAGTTAATTTATGTGCACCGCCAGATAATGTCATGTCGCCATCAAAAAATGCAGTAGCGCCTGTGGGCAGGTTAATGGCATATGCATTTGTGCCGCTGATATTTAAACTTGACCCGCCACCTACATAAAGATCATAACCAGCAAGATCCCCGATCGCTAATGTGGTTCCATCTGCCGCAGCCTCAAGGGTAACCCTGGTACCCATTGAAACTTCGAGATAACCGATTGTTTGATCAGGAACGCCGGTTATTGTATAAGGAATACCTCCATCAATGAAAAAAAGAATATCGGTCGGAGCCGGAAGATTTCTTGAGGGTAACCAGTTAGACGGAATGGTCCAATCTCCGTTCCCTCCCTGCCAGGTATATATCTCCGGCATATTGGTTGTGCTGGTATTCTCCACAGCACCAGGTAATAAATAATTTTCTTCTCCCGGCACACCACCTGCATCATTGTATTCATACACTGCAAAATAATACGGTATCCCCGGGGTTAAACCTGTTACCAGTTGTGTACTGCCATAACCAGCATACACTACATAATTACCGGTACCCAGCTGTGATCCCGATCCAAAATTTGCATCATCTGTATAAGTAGTGCCGTCGGCAGGGTCGCTGTCTACTGCAGCAGCCTGCCTGGCTATTAAAATCCGTTTGGCGCCATCACCGCCACTGAAATAGACTTCAATAGTGCTGTTTGTTACAGCACCAAATGTAATAGAACCCTGTACGGTTGGTTCAACATCAGGTGTTTTACCTGAAAAAGAATTCGTGGGCCTGATAAGATTATCGGTAATCATGGGTTGCCCGGAAAAACCCGAACTGGTCAATACAAAGCAAAGAAGAAAATAAAAAAAATTCATAGTCAGTATTTGATACGTGAATTAAAAATCAAATTATGTGATACACATAATTATCATTTACCCGCCTTATCAAAGACCCGGAAAAAAAATAATTATTTATTGCAAGGTCCTTTACAGGCTTTATTACTGGCAAGTATAATACGATGGTTTGTTATGGATATTGTACAGGAAAAAATAAAAGCCAGGTAAGCACTATACAGTTATTTCGATTGCTGTGTAAGGTTGTTTCTATTGCCTGTAGATATTTTTTTAACCAGTATGCGTTATTCGAAATCCCTTATCATGCAAGCGCATACAGTTAGTATCATAAATTTTTTCTGTTATTAATTTCCCGGCCCGGGGCAGATGGATTATAAAAAAATTGCAACAGGTAAGATCATTTTCACAACGATCACAAAGTGTTTATTGATGATAGCGGGTTGGTTAACATCCCGTATGGAGATAATAATGAAATAAAAAAAGTCCCGCCGGATGGCGGGACAATTATTTTTTTCCGAATGCCTGTTTTTATTGTATCACAAAACGCTGCACCCCGGCTCTTCCCTCGGCAGTATAAATAACCACCTGGTAAGTGCCTGCTGCAAGACTCCGCACATTAACCGGTACTACGTTAAAGCCGGCAGTAAGTGATGCGTTTTGTTGCTGCAATACCCTGCCCTGCATATCGGTAATTACCAACTGCATGGTTGCCGATTGTGCAGCGCTTACCTGCAGGTTGAATTTACCGGCCACGATCGGGTTAGGTGCAATGCTGCGTATATCAAATCCTTTGGTTGCATTTATCAAACTAACAATACTGCTGTATGTTACTTTACCATTTGCATCGGTTAATTTAAGTCGGTAGTAATTAACACCTGGCGCCGGTTGTGCATCGGTATGATTGAAAGGCTGCTGGCATTGCAAAGACGTAGCCGTAATGCTGTACACAGACGTATAGTTTCTTCCATCACTGCTGCGCTCAAGTTCCATCGTTGCCGTTGGCGTGTTGGTGCAGGTAACTTTCCAGTTAAGCAGATGATTGCCGTTTTGTTTAGCACCGGTAAAGTAGTTGATGGTGATGGGAAGTGGGTTGAAGTTAACATCTGTACTTCCCAAAGAGAAAGGACTGAATGTAGTAACGCCTGACCAGGTAATATCGCCGGCTCCAACTCCTCCGTTTATACTATGGAATCCAATACTGCTGCTGTTCCAGTTAGTGCCATCAAAATGAACAAGCTCAAGTTTAGAGAGGTCATCAATATAAGGCCATCCTCCGCATGTATTATTCGCACTCCAGTATGCGGTAACATCAGTTGCTGTTGCACTACCGGTTCTGTCCAGTGTCCACCAGTCACATCCGCTCACGTGATCGATAAAAGGTGCTGTTACGGGTCCCAGCAACCTGGCATTACCCCTCAGGTATTGTGCCGTAAATTCATCTGTTGCAGGTGCAGCAGCAAAGTTGCTCACTTTAATGGGCACATAACCAAATGGCGCTCTGCCAATGGGGAAAGTAAAATCAGTATTACCTATCTTCTTCACCTTACCATCTATATATGCCGTGTTAGAGGGCGTACCTGCAAGTGTGGTACCTGCACTGAGTGTTACTGTTGTTGCAGGTGCAGCAAGGGTTAAAATACCTGCTGATAAAGTTAACGTGGTGGTTGCACCCAAAGTAATATCACTGTTCAAAGTTACTCCCGCTGCATTGTTTATAGTTAAGCTTTGTAAGGCACCATATGTAAACGTTCCATTGTTGGTTATTGATTGTGCTGCTGTTCCGCTCAGGTTAAGTGTTCCCAGTGATGCAGGCGCAAAGTTCAATGCAGCACCAGGGGCAACAGAAATATTTCCTTTGATTGCATGACCCGGATTGGCAGTCATATTTATGTTTACAGTTCCTGAAGTGATTGTCAGATTATCTATGGATACTGCAGAGGCACCCGTCATTGTTGAAGTACCTGTTCCGGCAAACTCAACATTTGCATAGGTTCTGCCTGAAAAAGAAGGGCCCGGACTGGCACCTGTCATCTTAAATAAATTTCCTGTTTGAAAAACAACCTTAGAGGAAGGAGAACCTAATCCAAAGGGGTTTGAACCCACAACCTGGAGAAAAGTTGTTCCTGTACCAAACACCATAACATCAGCCGTACCTGTAGTACCAAATACATTACCTGTACAGCCTGTACCCTGGGTAAAAACAGCCGGGCTGATAAAAGTTACTGCACCAGCAGTACCTGCATTAAACTTGTGAGCAGCGCCCGAAAAAGTCATATTACCTGTTATGCTGCCGGTTGCCCCTGCAGATAGTTGTATGGTTAATGCCGCCAGTGCACCCGATGAATTTAACTGCGAACCTAATGGTACATCAAGGTCGGTACCTGAACCTCCAGCAATGGTCAGTGTATTTGCTGCAGGAGCTTCAAGACTTACCGCAGTATTGTTTGATACCAATAACCTTCCAATGGTTTGTGCAGGTACATCGGTTACAATTGCCGGTGTACCATCATTAAACTGCAGAATATCTGAAGGGTCGGGTGTTGTTCTTGTTGGGGTCCAGTTGGTAGCTGTTGTCCATAAACCATTTCCACCATTCCAGGTATAGGTTGTTACCGCTGTAATATTAAATGGATTACTAACCACATCCCAATCTAAAGTACCATTACGTTCTGCATTTAATGTAAGGCCTGCGCCTGTAAGCGTATGTGTGATGGCATTGAAGGTTGCAAGTCCTGCTACCGCAGCAACAGTAATTGGTGAAGCGGCAAGTGTTCCGGTTGAAGTAATATCGATGGAGCTGGTAAAATTAAGATCCCGGTTACCATTTACATCATTTGCCGATACAGTAACAGCGGTCATTCCTGCACCAACAGCCGTATTGGCAGGTTGAGCAACAAAAGCAAGTGCCGTAGCTGCAACATCTACCGTGTTATTGCCATCGCCTGAATTTACATCCTGGCCGGTAGCTAACTGGCTGCCTGCAACGGTTACATCAGCTGTTTGAATCCTGAAAACAAAATCCTTCGCGTCAATAACGGTACTCAAAGCACCCTGGTTTGTGTTCAGCCATATCTTTAAAGTATAGGTCTTGTTAGCATCATCTGCTATATAGCCAAGCTGGCCAACCCCATTTAAAATGCCGGTGAAAGTTATGGAAGAAGCACCTATCGTAGCAACCGTTGTACTGTTTGTTCCGTCGCTTAACTCAACGCCGGCAATGGCGGTAGCCCAATTGGTAACTGCATTTCCTGTACCTGCATTAAGTACGATCTGTGATATCTGGAATGCCGAAGCATCGGTAGCCGGTGTAGCACCGTCATCTGTTATGATAAAATCAAAATTAAGAACCGATGCACCCTGTGTGTTTATTAAAGAAGAAATGGTTGCCGGCTCTGCACCCGGTCCTGCTGTGATAGTAGAAGTTCCCGGGGGGGCTGCAATGATTCTTGAGTTGCCGGTAAAACTTCCGGTATTGGTAGTGGCTGTTGTTGTAAACGTATTTGAACTTACGGTAGTGGTATTGCCGGGCGTGGAAACACCAATACCCGCCACATCGGCCACTACTAAATAATAAGTGGCAACACTGAGCCCTGTTTCGCTGGTGATGCCTGCAAAAACCATGGATGCTGCATAAGCCTGTGCTGCGGGGCCGGTAACTGCTGCATCTGCACCATTAATAGCGCCATTGCCATCATTATCCCTGAAGATCCGAACGTTGCTAATATCGGTTGCCGTTGCAGTACCTGCTGAAGTAACGGTCATGTCTGTAAAGTCTACAGCTACTCCCGGCGTAATAGAAAAGCCTGCTAATACTACATTAGTGGCTCCCTGTAAAATATTGCCGGTTGGTTGGGTAATATTGGCTAAAGTTGCTGAGCTGCCCGGTTGCTTACAGTTCTGCCATTAGCCAACATCTTTTGACCGGAGCAGGTGCAATGTCAAATCCGCCATCCACCAGTGGTTGTTTGCTCCGCTTGCAAAACGAAAAGTGTAACTGTAGTAATATTAGCAAGTGGTATCATATTGGTTTAACAGTGGTGGTACCGCTCCCGGCTTATCATGCCCGTAACGGTTCCAAGGTTAGCGGTAAATCCATCAAGCAGGACCTGAGTGTTACATTTTGTGGACCTGTTGCAGACCGATCCCAGGTAAAAACAAAAGCTGTTGGAGTAAATGAAAACCCGCCATTTGGCGTAACAATAAATTGAATATAATCATTTCCTGCAGCTGCTTTACCATTATTTTGGAATCCAACTGTTTTACCGTATTAAACCAACCACTTCCACCAGAAGCTGCATTTGCAGCAGCAGTTATGGTCCCTTGAGTTAAATTAGCTGCGGAAATATTTGCATTATTAAACACACTTGGCTCTGTAGTTTCAGTACCAGCGTTGCCAAAAGTATTCCATTGTAATAACTGTGCATTTACAGTTGACAAGACTGCACTTAAACATAAGAAGGACAGTACGAAGTAAATTTTTTTCATGATTAACCTGGGTTTAAAATTAAAAAATCAGTCAGTAGTTCTGCTGAAGGTGGTTTTTGGAAGGAATATGCTGGATTTTAAGCTCTTTTTTGGGGCATTTATCGTGCCATACCAGGTGCAAGATACTTTATTATTCAAAAACGTTGCAACCGGCCACATTAAAATTGCATGAAGATTTCCACAGGGCAAACCGATAAGGGTTAAAGCCGGGCCGAGCCAGGCAAAACCTTATCGTGTTTGAAGCCCGGGGGTATATTTTAAACACAATAAGGTTAGCAAAAAACACAATAAGGTTAGCCAACGCACAAGGCCCGTGCACAAACCTTATTGGTTTTGCAAAACCGATAAGGGTTAAAGCCGGGCTACGAAGCCAGGCAAAACCTTATCGTGTTTGAAGGCCCGGGGGTATATTAAATACACAATAAGGTTAGCCAAAAACACAATAAGGTTAGCCAACGCACAAAGCCCATACACAAACCTTATTGGTTTTGCAAAACCGATAAGGGTTAAAGCCGGGCTGCGCAGCAAAGCAAAACCTTATCGTGTTTGAAGCATGGCAATTAAAACACAATAAGGTTAGCCAAAAACACAATAAGGTTAGCCGGCGCACAAAGCCCGTGCACAAACCTTATTGGTTTTGCAAAACCGATAAGGGTTAAAGCCGGGCTGCGCAGCAAGGCAAAACCTTATCGTGTTTGAAGCATGGGCAATTAATACACAATAAGGTTAGCCAAAAACACAATAAGGTTAGCCGGCGCACAAAGCCCGTGCACAAACCTTATTGGTTTTTGGGCATTTAAAATACGGCGATGTATCCGATGCACAAGGATAATTACAGCAGCCCGGAAGGTTTTTTATCCCAAATGAGAGCTGAAAATATTTTTTACGTTTAGTTATTAAAAGCAGCGTATGGATTATTATGCTCCCTTACTCGCAGATAAGATATATCACATTACAGCCCGGGCTGTAGGGAAAGAAAAGCTTTTCTTACACGATGATAACTATCGTTTTTTCTTAAGCCGCTACGACAGGTACATCAGCCCCGTTGCGGATACATTTGCCTGGGCGCTGTTACCCAATCACATCCATTTCCTGATCCGTATAAAACCTTATCCCCAATTACAGGAACATTATAAAAAGATAAAACCCCATGGTAAAGAAGAGGAAGGCTGGCAACCTGGCTTTGTAATGAAACGGTTTGGGAACTTATTCAACAGTTATGCAAAATCATTCAACCTGCAAAATAACCGGCGGGGCGCTTTGTTCATCGATTACATGCGCCGGCTGGAAGTGAATACAGCAGCACATTACAGCGCCACTATCTTTTACATTCATAAAAACCCTGTACACCACGGTTATTGTAAACAGATCAGCAACTGGCCCTGGTCATCTTATAAAACCATCCTTTCAAAAGCACCCACAAAAATTGAGCGGCAACTCGTTTTAGACTGGTTTGGCGACACCGGAAAATTTATTGCATATCATGCACAGCCCATTCATTTAAAAAATGCCGTGCTGGTGGAATTTGAAGATTCATTTAAAATTTCATGAGGTTAGCTGAACGCAAAGCAAAACATAAAACCTAACACTATAAGGTTAGCTGAACACAATGCAAAACACAAACCTTATAGGTTAGCTGAACGCAATGCAAAACATAAAACCTAACATTATAAGGTTAGCCGAACACAAAGCAAAACACAAACCTTATAGGTTAATTATTTATGTTCTTTGCGGGTGGCGTTATTGTCTCCGCCAAGCGGGGTACTTAGTATGAATGCAGCATCAGACGGTTTTGTTGGTGGTGGAAGGGTTTGCGTGGTTGCCCTTGTATATCCATCAAGGTTCACATCGCCGGGTGTATAACCAGCGGTGGCATTAGAATCACCTCCTAAGATCACCAATATTGCAGCGGCATCCGATGGTTTCACCGGAGGCGGAATAGTTTGTGTGGTTGCACGTACATAAGCATCCTGGTTCACATTACCTGCCCACAACATAAATGCTGATCCGCTTTGTGCCATCGCAGCATTGGTGTTTATGGTTGCATCCTGGTATGCCTGTGCCTGGCCAAGACTAAAATCGTACAATACGGGCGCAACCGCAATGCTGTTCACTGCCTGGGCAGCTGCACTGCGTATGCCCAGGTGATTGCGGTGCCGGATGGCTATAAAATAATTACCTGCAGCAATGCCGCTGAATGAAACCGCCGATACCCCATCAAGGTCAACGATCAATCCGTCTTCCCGTACAAATGCAGCCCGGCGTGCAATTACAGTAGCAGGCGTTGCGGCATCCCGCAGTTCCAGCAATACCCAATCGGTAATGTCGGTTGTGGCACCCGTAGACGTAAAGAAACCGGCAGCCACAGATTCGCCGCCATTATAATTTCCAAAGGCCGGGGTATTATACGGCTGGTTCAGTGCGCTGGCATTAAGTACAGAAGCCCAGTTAGAAGTTACATCTTTATGCCGGCCAAGTGCATTGCTGTAAGCTCCCTGCAAAAATATTTTTGCGGACACCAGCATCTTTCCTTCAAAAGCACCCATGGCCGGCGGGTTGCCTCTTATGGCCCCGTTTATATCTGTGGTAATGCCGGCAATGGCAGTACCCGTATTCAATGCCGGTGAGCCGCTCTGCAAAACCAGGTTGGTGGCACTGCTGTATAACGGGTCGGCCGAAATACTGTTTGCATCCTGGCCCGTGGCTGTTTTCCATTGGGCAATTGTGGAAGAACCTGCTGCGGCTATCTGCCCGATGCATTTATTGCCCGTGCCCGCCGGGTTTACATAATAGTCGTTGTAGTTAATAGTTGCAAACTGTGCATTGGATGTAACAGCATAAATACCCGAGGACCCATATCCCTTTGTACCCAGCAAACCCAGGTTGTTGGCAATGATATTATCCTTCACATTTGCCACCGTGCCGGCGCCCATATAAATGCCCATCGACATGGCAGCCGGTTCATTGAGTGTACTGCCTGAAAGGTTGATGCTGTTGAAATAAACACTTATCCCGGTTTGTGTTCCTATAAGGGCAATGCCCATCGGGTTGTCAAGCAAAAACGGACCTTTATAATCCCATCCATCGCCTGATAAACCGGTGATGGAATTATTGATGACCGATACATTGGCTGATGCCGTTGCGGTGGATACATAAATACCATGGCAACCATAACCCCCTGTTCCGTCATAAACAAGATTGGAAATACGGTTATTGCTTACGGTACTGTTGGTGGTGCTGTTGGCGATCCAAATACATTTGTCATCTTCATCATTGCTGCCGTCGAAATTTCCGAGTGTGTTGTTATTTACGGTTGCCCCGTTCACGCCTTCCACATAAATGCCGATGTAGCTGATGGCATTGGTGCCGGTTGCAGTGAGGTCGTTGGAAGATATGTTTAAGTTATTCCCGTTTCCGCTACTCACCACGGCTACGGCACTTACACCGATGTATGCTTTTTGTATGCTGTTGTTAAGAATGTTTATGTTGCTGAAATATCCGGGCACGCCTGCATTATTCCCGTTGCATACAAATATGGCCGAAGATGTATTCACGCCGTTAATGATAATGCAGTTTTTCAAACTTACATTGGTAACAGCGTTGGTTCCCATTGAACCCATCCATACAACATTGGGCATGCTGGTGCTGCTGTTGGTAATGGTAAGGTTGCGGCCGGTGCTTCCATTATTTGATCCATCAATCTTTATCCAGTTGCCCAGTATTTTTATAACCGGCCCATTGGCAACGGCTGCTGAAATAGTTGCTGTGATTCCGGCCGCAGGCTTTATCGTTAAGGTATTTACTTCACTGGCATCGGCATTGGCATTAATGGTGATGCTGCCTGCTTCGGAATAATTTGCATCCAGCAGGTCAAAGACCACGGGTCCGGCAAGACAGGAAATATTATAAGCATTGATGGCAGCCGTAAGTGTTGGATAGGTGCCGGCGGTGCCTACGGTGTAAGTACCTGCCGCCAGTGTATTCTGAATTAAATAATTGGCAGGTGATGTTGGCGGCGTGGTTATATTGTTTACATCAGTTGCCTGCAAACCGGCGGCAGGCGATGAACCGATATTTGGTAAGGCCGCAACATCCTGTGCAATGATGAAATAAGAAACCAGGTCGGCAGCGGTAACGCCACCCATATCAGCAACAACAATGGTAAAGTTCCAGCTGCCGTTGGTAGCGGTACCGGAAATTTTTATTCCTTGCGAAGAAAAATAAGTGCCGCTGTTCTTTCGGTAATAAATGCGGGGCTGCAGGGTGCCCGACGCAGGCACTCCTGAAATATCGGTGATGGTTGCGGTAATAGTTCTGTTGGCAGTTAAACAGGTGCCGCTTAAAGCAAAGTAGCTGATCACAGGTGCTGCTGCATCAACTGCATTTTCGTAAGCTCCGATGCCGGGATTGCTCACACTCCTGTTTGTGCAGGTAATGTCATTTGTAATGGAGCCCAGTACTGTTCCCGCAGCTGCAAGCGGCGAACCGGTTTGCGGCCGCAGGTTTGAGGAACCATTGAACAAAGGATCTGCCGCAATGCTGGTATTGCCCTCTCCTGTTGCGGTGCGTAAAGTGGCAAGGGTGGCAATGTCGTTGCCACTGCCCGGCAGCAGGCTTCCTGTTTTTGCAAATTTTGCTTCGTCACCTGATGTAAAGAAATCATTGTGATCAGAAACAAGGCTGTTGAAATTGCTGTAGCCATAGCCAATGGCATATTCGCCCAGCCCGGTGGTGGTTGCACTTCCGGTTACGGCGCTGGCAGAAAAAACATTGTTGCGGATATTCAGCGGCGGATCATCGCCGCCAATTGCCAGTGCAAAATTAGGCTCACTTCCACCTGTTAATGTACCCGATATGCTTATGCTGTTGTAATAGATGTTGGTTGTAACGATCCCCTCGCCGATGAATATGCCCGAACCAAAATCACCCAGCGTACCATTGGCAACAATGTTACTGATGGAATTATTGGCGATGAGATTGGTGCCCGCATTTTGAGAGCTGGAAATAAATATGCCCGACACAGAAAAAGTTGCGGCTGCCCGTATGCTGTCTATTTTATTATTTGTGATCGTTGCATCCACCACTTCATTACCGCTGTAAAGTGTATTTGAAACAGTGATGCTTCCGCAGGCAATGCCGAATGCATCGGCAGAAGAACCGCTTACACTGCTGATGGTATTGCCCGATATGGTAATGCCGCCTTCAAAACCAACCATGATGCCGGCAATGCGGATGTTCTGACCGGAACCCGACGGCGTGTTCATCACATTTTGCTTAATGCTGTTGCCGCTGTTCTTATCATTGAACCCCGATCCCTGCGAATAAATACCTACCTGTACGGCTTTGATATTATTGTTCTCAAATGTATTGCTGTTATTACCGGTGCCCAGGCTTCTTGTGCTTATGATGGACGAACCGCTGCCGATACCAAATAAGGTAGTGGTGCTGGAATTGCCGCTGATGTTGCAGTTCCTGATCGTATTATTTTTTGCGCCATTGGTAATGCCGACCGATTGCATCCATACCACCGCACTGGCCGTACTTGTATTGGTATTGGAAATGGTAAGGTTCCTGCTTGCTGCATTCGCCGGGCAAATGGTATTTGCTGTGTTGGTATTAGATCCGTCGATGGTTACATAATCGGCGCCGTTGAATATTATCAACGCCGAGGCATTGTTGCCTGTTATGGAAGCATTAACCCCAAGGGCCGGTTTTATTTTAAGCGTATTCAAAGCACTTGCATCTGCATTTGCATTAATGCTGATGGGAAATGTTTCGGCGGGATAAGCAGCATCAATGAGTTCAAAGATCACGGCACCGGCAATACAGGAACTGTTATAAGCGGCTACTGCAGCTGTAAGTGTTGGATAAGTACCGGAAACACCTACAGAATAGGTTCCAGCAACCAGGGTTGGTTTTATGCTGTAACTGTCGGGTGTTGTGGGTGGAACGCTTACCGTATTTACATCTGCAGCAACTAACCCCACCGATGGAGATGAAACAATATTTTGTGCGGGTGCAATATCCTGTGCGATCACAAAATATGAGATCACATCAGGGCTTGCAAGGCCGCCCATATCTGCAGCTATGATGGTAAATGTCCACGTGCCGTTTGTAGCTGTTCCGGAAGCAAGAACAGCAGGCGAAGAAAAATAAGGCCCTGCATTTTTACGGTAATAAATGCGTGGCATAAAAATTCCCGATAAAGGCAAACCGGAAGCATCGGTTATGTTTGCTGTAAGCGTATGGTTACCCGTATTACAGGTGATGTCCAAAAGCGTGTACGTGATCACCGGCACTGAAATATCTGATAAAATAAAATTACCTGCATCGGCACCCATATCTGTTGGCGTGAATGCCGCCCTGTCTTCTCCGTCAAAATCATCCGTAACAGAAGCAATTGCAATACCGGCACTTTCAACCGGCGATGGATTTACCGGATCTATGTGCAGGTTTGGTATGGTACCTGTTGCATCCGTGAATTTCGGATCGCCTGAAATACTGTATATATCCTGCCCTACAAAAGCCTGCCAGGAAGCAAGGCCGGCAACATCCAGGCTGTTGTAAAAACCAAACACGCCTCCGTTCCCTGAAACATAATAATCATTGTAGTTGATATTAAGACCTGCAGGGTTCGGCGCAGTTCCGGCAACCCGTACTGCATAATGTTTACCACCAGTAGTACTGTTGGAACGGGTATTCACAAAAATATTATTCTCAAATGTTCTTGCGGCTGTTACCTGGTCACTCCGGAAGGCGAATGTACTTCCTGTTTCTGTTCCCACGCCTGTTCCGCCGATGTACACACTGTTGAAGAATATGCCGCTGCCCGCTGCACCTGCGGATTCATAAATGCCGGTGATGGGAATGCCGTTTATTATAATGTTGCCTGCAGAATCATATCCCAACCGGACAAAATTATTTTTTACCGTTGCAAGCCCGCTGTTGAAATGTATGCCCCGAATGCCCGCAGCCGTGCTGGTGGATGCAATGCCCAGGTTGAACACGTTGTTGCGTGCAACGATGTTCTCGAGTGTTGTTGGCCCGGCATAATAAATACCCGTTACCGATGTGGCAGCCGTGCTGTTATTATTTACCAATGCACATACTTTGTTTTGCGAAACGGTGGTGATGCCTTCGCTGGCAACATTCAATAAGATGCCGGTAACCGAAGCCCCACTACCTGTACCGGTGGCATTGGCAGCAGTACCCAGGTTACGCACCGTGTTTCCGGTTATGGTATTGATACCGCCGGTTGAAACGATGCCCGCCATGATGCGGTTTGTATTGGCAGTAGCCGGCAGGTATGCACTGTTTAAATTGGCAATGGTATTATTGGTAATGATCATGGCCGTTGCCGTACCGGTATTGTTGATGCCGGTAACGATCTGTGCGGTGTTGCTGGTTGATGCATTGGATGCATTCAGACTGTTTGCAGTAACCGCACTTCCAATGGTATTTGCATTGATGGTAACTATTCCGGTTGAAGAAGATTGTATGCCGATGATACCCGTGGAGATGGAAGCAGAAGACCCGGTTGTTGTAATGGAACCGATGTTGTTATTGCTGATGGCAACGATGCCTGTACCCGCCACTCCTATTCCGTTTACGGTGGCGCCGCTGCTGCGGCCCGTTACAAAAACAGAACCTGTTCCGGTAGCGCTTCCAATGATATTGCCTGTTGTGGTACCTACATTTACATTTCCGGCAGCAACCATGATGCCGCCCCAGATGCCGGTGCCAAGTATCGTTGTACTGTTATTGGTAGAATTGCTGCTGCTGGTAAATGAAAAGTTTGCGATCGTATTTCCCTGTACCGAAGATGCAACCGTTGTATCAACCGATAAACCAATCCCGTTAAAGCGGTTTGAAAAGTTTCCATTGATCGTCCATGGAGCACCGCTGTTATTGGGTGCACTGCCGCCGATAAAATTATTCGTCAGCAAAAAATTATTTCCCGATGCGCTGTTTGATATGCTGATGCCATACACCGTTGCAGCATTCGTTGTTGCAGTTCTTGCACTTGTTTGGTAAATACTGTTGTCATTGATCGTCCAGTTGGTATTGCCTGCCAGCAACAGTATACCGGCTGAAGTTGTTGTTGCACCGGTAACAAAGTTGTTATAGATATTGCAGTTGGAAATGGTATTGCCGCTGTTGTGTTGTGCAGGAGAAGTTACCGTACCCAAAGAATAGATACCGTTGTTTGCCGCCAGCGTTGGAGATGGCGTTGCTGCTGCACTTCCGTCTATATCGCAATTCGTGATCGTGTTATTGTCGTTTCCGTTTGCGCCGGTGGTTGTGCCGAACACAACCACGCCCGATGAAGCAGAAGGAAATGAACCCTGCAATATGGTATAACGGATGATGTTGTTTGAACCTTCGTTGATGAAGCGCAATGCAACACCGCCGGTTGCCGTGCTTGTGTTGGCAATGGTAAGTTGTTTAGCCGTACCGGTTCCGCCGGGCCGTCCATCGATGGTAACATAATTACCCCCGTTCATATCAATGGTGGCAGTGGTATTGTTACTGCTGATGGATAAAGCAGTTGCTGTTGCTTCGGGGCGGATGGTAAGTGTATTTACAATTCCTGCACAGGGGATGGCGCCAATAGTTACCGGAAATGTTTCAACATTGCTTACATAGGCAGCCTGCAGTTCAAGAATCACGGGGCCTGCCAAACCATTTGCATTCAATGCCGCCAGTGCTGCTGTTAAAGATGGGTATGCACCGGTTGGCCCAACAGAATAAGTTCCGCCTGCGATGGAACACAACAGGGTAGATTGCGATCCATCCAGTGAAGCACTTAATGCGCCTTCGGTAACAGCAAATACTTTCCAATAGTATAGTGTTGATCCGCTCAATCCAGATTGAACAGAACTAACCGTTGCACCGGTTGCCGCTGATGCCGCTACCTGGTTCATAAAAGTATAATTGATTCCGTCTGTTGAACGGTAAATGGCAAATCCAATTTCGTCAGTTGCATTGTCTGTCCAGTTCAGTGTCATGCCGCCAATACCAACCGTAGTAAAATTCAAACCCGAAGCTGCTGCAGGAACCAACGGCGTATAACTGAATATCCGCCTGCTTACCTGCGCAACAGAAGACAATGATGTGATCAGGCCTGCAGCATAAATATTTGCTGCGGCTGTTGCAGCGGCACCGTCATAAGAAGGAAGAGGTGTTCCGCTTTGCGGGGCTGTAACCGAACCAATGCTGTTGACTACATTACCCGAAGAAAACCCAATATGCGGATCCTTTGAATTTACATCGGCTGCACCTGCAACGCTCATGCTCATGCTGCCATACACATGTTCGATGACTCCGGTTGTTTCATACAAACGTACCTGGTAAGTAAGATCAGCGGTGCCGCCGGTATTAAAATCGGCCTGCATGTTCAGCCATTCCACGACCAGTACCCGGTTAGGTGCAGCACCGGTCATCTTGTAATGTACTTTACCGGTGGTATGTACCCGCTGGTCGGCAGCATACGCACTGATCAATGATTGATTAGCCTGGCCAAGTGGTTTATAGGGATTGCCGGCCTGCACAGCCGTACTACCCAACCTCATTAAACCATTTGAGTTAACAGAGAACTGTGTGTAGCGAACTCCCTGGAACCAGTATTCAAAACCGATGCCTGTAACAGCCGATGCGCCGTCGTCGGTATCTGCAATGATGAGTGTGCTTGTTCCGCTGCTCATATCAGTAAGCGACCCATTGGTATTTGCTGAAAAAACATAGTTGGCTGTACTCTGTGCATGCGCCCCGGCACCGGCATAAAGCAATAGCATCAGTACCGGCATTCGATACCATGCCCGGTTCATAAAACCGGCTGTTGCGGTGATGCTGTTTTTGAGTAACCGAATGTGCATTCCCTTTTATTACAAGATTATCTTTAGTAAAGACATACCGATAACCGGCCTACGTAAAATTATTTACAGGAACCCGGATGTTGTTTGTTGGTAAATGAACAGGAATTGGGAATTTGAAAATGTGTAACGGACGGGATCGCTTCAGCCAGACTCACCAGGCTTTCCGGAGGCGGCTATCATAAAGCCATGATACCGGCCCAGCCATCTTTTTCATAAGCAGACCGGTGGACAAGATACTATCTTTTTCCCGGTATTAAAAGAGGGGGTTCATTAATAAACGGTTGTGTTTACAGTGGCTTTTTGCGTGGCAAAACCTATAAGGTTTAAAGCCGGGCATCGCAGCAAGGCAAAACCTTATAGTGTTTGAGCGTGGGTATTTATTCAAACACAATAAGGTTAGCATCCGCACAAATCCTTTGCATAAACCTTATTGGTTTAATGCAGCAAGGCAAAACCTTATAGTGTTTGAGCGTGGGTATTTATTCAAACGCAATAAGGTTATAAGCTATAACCAAACGCAATAAGGTTATAAGCTATAACCAAACTAAGGTTATCCCTCGCACAAAAGCCTTGCACAAACCTTATTGGTTTAATAAAAAAGGGCTGTGTTTTCACACAGCCCCTGGCAAATTATTTTAAGAGAGCTATTGCTTATTGCTTTACCAGCTTGCCGGTGCTTACATCGCCCGTACTGCTGATCAACTTCACCATGTAGGTACCACCCGCAAGGGCTGCTACATTAACCGGTAAGGTATTGCTGCCGGCTTCCACATTCAGGGATTGTACTTTCACGATGCGGCCATTCACATCAAGAATAACCATCTGTACCTTATCCTTAACCGGTGATGACAACATCATATTTACCACCGTGGTGGCCGGGTTCGGGAACATACCATCGATCGTTATCAGCGAAGGCTTGTCTGATTTCAGCAACACAATATTGCTGAACTTATTGTTGCCATCGAAATCAACCTGGCGCAAACGATAGAATTGCCTGCTGCCTGTTACACTGTTATCAGCAAAGGTATAATTCAACTGGCCAGAACTGCTGCCGCCTGGTGCCAATGAGTTAACAAAACCAATAGAGGTATAATTCACTCCATCCAATGAACGCTGCACTTCAAATCCTTTGTTGTTTTGTTCGGTACTGGTTGTCCATTTCAACTGGTTGCGGCTGCCGTCTTTGTAACCGCTGAAACTTAACAAATCAACAGGCAAAATAAATCCTGCCCCGGTAAGTTGATTTACCGTTGACATCAGTAATTCTGAATATGCCAAACCAAGGAATGCATTAGTATTAACCTGGTCAATAATTCTTAACTGGTTAACCTGTGCAGTCGTTTTGGAAGGTGTAAAATTAATAGAAAATATATACGACCAGGCATTGCTGACTGCATTAAGCGAACTCAAATTCATACCCGCTGGCTGGTTCAATGCCATACCAGCATATAAATACAGGGATCCCCGAGATCAAAGATGCCCTGAAAGATCATATTGCCAGTTCCACCAAGGATAGCCGTATTTTCCTGGAGGATATTAATAATATCCGTTTCGGCAAAATCAGACTTTGGTAACCTCAGAAACATCTAGAAGATCCTCAGCAGCTGGAATAGCCGGTATAACTAAGGCCCCAGGTTTTATCCTTAATGCAAAATTAAGGTAGGCACCATTGCCTGAGTTACTCCCCGCTTGATCCCATTGGGGAAAACACCCAGATCAACATTATTGGGTTTTGGCTGCGCAAAGCTGGTAAGCCCGGTAACGATCATAAACAGCAATAATATCTTCGTTTTCATATCTGAACGTTTAATGAGTTATTGATGTGCTGTACGGGTGGCATTATTGTTTCCGCCGAGTGGCGTACTTAGTATAAAGGCCGCATCGGATGGTTTAAGCGGAGGCGGAAGGGTTTGTGTAGTTGCCCTTGTATAGCCATCCATATTCACATCGCCCAGGGTATATCCACCGGTAGCATTTGGATCACCTCCCAGGATCACCAATATGGCAGCCCATCAGATGGTTTAAGCGGAGGCGGTAGTGTTTGTGTGGTAGCCCTTACATAAATATCCTGGTTCACATTACCAGCCCACATCATAAATGCCGATCCGTTTTGTGCCATCGCAGCATTGGTAACAATGGCTCCATCCTGGTATGCCTGCGCCTGTGCCGTGGTAAAATTATACGTGAATACGGTATTATCCTGCAGCAATTGCGAAACCGGCGTGCGGATGGGCAGGTGATTGCGGTGCCCTACAACCAGGTGATAATTTCCATCGGCATCAATGGGCATTCTTACCGGAACATAGGTGCCACCGGTTGCATCGTATTCAACAATGTCGCCGTCACGCTGTACCAGTGCCACACGGGTTTGCAGCCTGGTAGCCGGTGTGGCGCCATTCTGCAAGGAAAGAAAGACCCAGTCAACGATATCATCGTTGGTTCCGGCCACATCAAACACACCCGGATTTGGAACGGTTTCATTTACCCCGGCCGAACCATCGTATACATTTCCGGTACGGTCAAAGAAACTGCTCATGGCTGCACTGTAAGGCTGGGTAAGCGGGATCACATTCAGGGTTCGCAAACCGTCATTCATGGTTCCGGCACCGGCATTATAAGGTCCCTGCAAAAATATTTTAAGATTTAATTTTGCTGCATTCACTTTATCCAGGTCGGCTACTGCAAAAACGCCCGGCTGGTTGATGGTTGACCTGTTTCTTGTATAGGGGCCCCCACCTGATGCAGCCAATACATTGCTGGCGGGCAGGTCCCAGTCGGTACCGGTATTATACCTGGCAATTCCCGATTTTACCCGGTTGAACCCGGCCAGTTCATCAGTGCTTGTCCATTCGCCGGTCATGCTCAGGTCTGATCCGCCTGCCACCGCCTCGGTAACCACCCAACTGTTGCTGGCAAAGTCGGCCGTTACCGGGCTTCCTGTTAAACCGTTATCCAGTACATTTTGTAAACAGCGCACACTGATGTCATCCGTTGTTCCATTGTTGGCAATGATCACCGGGTTATATTCTGAAGCGCTGAAACCAACCGGGTAAGTAAAAGCTGTTGTTGTTAATCCTTCCTTTGTTAACACACCGGTTCCGCCGGTAACAATAAAACGGGAAGAATTATTTCCGCTTATTGCAGCGCCGGACGCCATTAAAAGATTCAGGTTTGCAAGCAGGAATTTTCCGTTTGTAAAAGTGAAACTGTTCCCTATGCGGGCAGCGCTGTTAAGCAGGGTTGCATTGGTTGTATTATCCAGTTCCAGGTTGGGGATGGTCTTGCCACCCATATCCACATTCTGCAGCGAAGTTCCCTTCAACTGCAGCAATCCCGTTCCCAATATGTCCACATTGCTGCTAACATCGCCCTGCACGGTTACCGTTGCGTTGGCACCGATAAAGAATATCTCGTTATTAATTTTCAACTGTGCATGCATGCACAACGAAAGCAAACAGCTTACAACAAATAAAATATTTTTTTTCATGATCGTTCCTGTTTAGTTGAACATTTATATTTTGTTTGTGTGCCCGGAAAATATACCGGGTACCTGACTCATCCAAAGTTAATTCACCCGGTCAATAAAAAGCAGGGCATTTAGTAAACGGCAGCCTGGCACTTATAACCGGGTTCCGGTAAGGGTAAAACTACCTATATAATTTCGTCCACGCAAACACCCAATAGGGTGATTTTTGGATGCTGGATACTGGGTGCTGGATACTGGATGCTGGATGCTGGGTGCTGGATGCTGGATACTGGATGCAGAGAATGAAGCTGCCTGGTTTTTCCTGATTCATGTATTATCCATGGCTTTGATATGCCTTATCTATAGAGCAACCTTATAGGTTTGCTCATTTAAACACAATAAGGTTATAAGCTATAACCAAACGCAATAAGGTTATAAGCTATAACCAAACGCAATAAGGTTATAAGCTATAGCCAAACGCAATAAGGTTATAAGCTATAACCAAACGCAATAAGGTTATAAGCTATAACCAAACGCAATAAGGTTACAAGCTATAACCAAACGCAATAAGGTTATAAGCTATAACCAAACGCAATAAGGTTACAAGCTATAACCAAACGCAATAAGGTTATAAGCTATAACCAAACACAATAAGGTTATAAGCTATAACCAAACGCAATAAGGTTATCCCTCGCACAAAAGCCTTGCACAAACCTTATTGGTTTAATAAAAAAGGGCTGTGTTTTCACACAGCCCTTTGCTTTATTCTTAAGGGGTTATTGCTTCACCAACTTACCGGTGCTTACTTCACCCGTACTGCTGATCAACTTCACCATGTAGGTACCACCCGCAAGGGCTGCTACATTAACCGGTAAGGTATTGCTGCCAGCTTCCACATTCAGGGATTGTACTTTCACGATGCGGCCATTCACATCAAGAATAACCATCTGCACCTTATCCTTAACCGGTGATGACAACATCATGTTTACCACCGTGGTGGCCGGGTTCGGGAACATACCATCGATCGTTATCAGCGAAGGCTTGTCTGATTTCAGCAACACGATATTGCTGAGTTTGCTGTTACCATCAAAGTCAACCTGGCGCAAACGATAGAACTGCCTGCTGCCTGTTACGCTGTTATCAGCAAAGGTATAATTCAACTGGCCAGAACTGCTGCCGCCTGGTGCCAATGAGTTAACAAAACCAATAGAGGTATAATTCACACCATCCAATGAACGTTGCACTTCAAAACCTTTGTTGTTTTGTTCGGTACTGGTTGTCCATTTCAACTGGTTGCGGCTGCCGTCTTTGTAACCGCTGAAACTTAACAAATCAACAGGCAAAATAAATCCTGCCCCGGTAAGTTGATTTACCGTTGACATCAGTAAGTTGTTGCTCTGCCAAACCAAGGAAATGCATTATTGACCTGGTCAATAATTCTTAACTGGTTAACCTGTGCAGTCGTTTTGGAAGGTGTAAAATTAATAGAAAATACATACGACCATGCATTGGTGCCTGCATTGAGCGAACTTAAGTTCATTCCTGCAGGTGCATTCAATGCCATACCAGCATATAAATACAGGGGATCCCCCAGATCAAATATGCCCTGAAAGATCATATCGCCAGTTCCACCAAGGATAGTTGCATTTTTCTGAACGATATTAATAATATCCGTTTCGGCAAAGTCAGACTTTGGTAAACGCAGATACATATAGAAATCCTCAGCAGCGGGAATAGCGGTATAACTAAGCCCGGTTGGTTTTATCCTTAATGCAAAAATAAGATCTGCACCCGAACCTGAGTTACTACCCGCCATCCCATTGGGGAAAACACCCAGATCAACATTATTGGGTTTGGCTGCGCAAAGCTGGTAAGCCCGGTAATAAAGGCGGCAATTATCAGAATTGTTTTTTTCATATTGATTTACTTTGTTGGTCTTTATTAATTATTTACTTTATGCTCTTGTCTTGTTGCGTTACCATTTCCGCTTAATGGTGTACTCAGGATGAATGCTGCATCGGATGGCTTAGCTGGAGGAGGCAGCGTTTGCGTTGTTGCCCTTGTATAACCATCCATGTTCACATCACCAGCTGTATATCCACCAGTAGCGTTTGCATCACCTCCCAAAATTACCAATATTGCTGAAGCATCAGATGGCTTAGTTGGAGGAGGCAGCGTTTGCGTTGTTGCCCTTACATAAACATCCTGGTTCACATTACCAGCCCACAACATAAATGCCGATCCGTTTTGTGCCATGGCAGCATTGGTAACAATGGCTCCATCCTGTAAAGCCTGCGACTGTGCAGAAGTAAAGTCGTACGTAGCAGGAGTTATTGCATTACCATCAACCAACTGTGTTGTGCCCGAACGAACACCCAGGTGATTGCGGTGACGGATCACAACAAAATAGTTGCCGCCATTAACACCCCTGAACGAAACAGGCGAAGTACCATCCACATCATAGATCATTCCATCTTCCATTACAATGGCCGCTCTTTTTGCAATAACAGTGGTTGGCGTACTGGCATCCCGCAGTTCAAGCAGTACCCAATCCATCGGATCATTGCCTGCTGTATTGGCGAAGAAACCGGATGCTACCGATTCGGTACCTGTATAACTGAACGGAGCTGCACTGTACGGCTGCGTTAATGCACCTGCATTGGTAGCGGTTGTCCACTGTGGCGTGTTCGCCCTGTGTTGTCCTAAACCGGCACTGTATGCACCCTGCAGGTATATTTTTGCAGCGAACACCACTTTATCCTCATACGCTCCTATTGATGGCGGGTTGTTACGGGTTGAGTTGGTGTAGTCGTTGGTTACACCCACGATGGTGACACCGGCACCAATTAACGTTGAACCTGGCAACAGGTTAAGATTGGTAGTGCTTGTAAATAACGGATCTACTGCTACACTCTGCGCATCTTGTGTACTGAATATTTTCCACGCAGCAAGGTTTGCAATATCCGCTAACAACACGCCGTCGTAACCGGTTACACCGGCTGAATAGTAGTCGTTGTAATTGATATTGCTGAACACGGTGCTGGCAGCGGCACTTATGATGGCATATCGGTTACCAACGGTTTGCGTGTTGGCAAAAATATTATTCCGTATATCCAGTGAAGCCGCTGTTGTGATGCCTGATGCGATATTGATGGCCGTTGTTCTTCCGGTAGGTTCGGTCTGGTCGGTGGTCATGCGGATGCTGTTGAACTGGATATTATATCCACCACCTGTGTTCACCATGATGCCGTAACCATTGTCAACTGCTGTGATATCATCGTATCCGTAACTGGCCACATCGTATATCACGTTGTTGAGCACATTTACGTTGGCAGCCGTGCTGGTTGAATTCAGGTAGATACCATTACTTCCCCAGCCGAATGTATTGGTTTGTTTAATGTCACTTATCTCATTGCGGGTAATTGTGCCGCCGTTTAGAGAGGCACCTACCAGGATACCAGTCATCGTGGATGAACTTCCGGTTGATGAAATTACCCCGAAGATCTTATTCCGGCTGATGGTGAAGTTCTGTGCATTCTGCAGGGCAATACCACGGAAGCTGAGTTTTTCAGCCGCTACTGCAGATCCAAACTGGTTCTGGGTGATCAACCAGTTCTGGTCGGGCGTTGTGGGATCGCCTATTGCATAAACAGCATTCTGCACACCTTTGGCCGTAAGGTTCTGTACAGTATTGTTTGAGTTAGGCCTTCCGTTTTCAGCAGCACTTCCAAAAGTAGTTCCGCTTCCGGCAATGATACCCTGGCCGGTAAAGGCACCCGGACCTACCATATTAAAGTTCTTAAGTGTGTTATTGGTGGCACCTGCTGTACCATCCGTACCTATCCATACCATTGAACCGGAACCGGTATTAGTAAGTGTCAGGTCCCTGCTGGTTGAGCCGTTGTTGGAACCATCAATGGTTACATTGTCTGCTCCGTTCAGCTTGATCAGGGAAGTACCTACTGCACCTGTGAGCGTGGCAGTAACACCTGCACCCGGTTTTATGGTAACTCCATAAGGACCAGCTGCACAACCGAAGGTTATCTGGTTGAGTGCAATGGCACCTGTTTCTGTTACCGATGCATCAATGATATTGGCTGTAAGGTCGCCCGCCAAACCGTTGGTATTGATGGCAGCAAATAAACCGCCGGTACCGGTAAGTGTCGGGTATGTTCCTGCTGCACCGATGGTAACGGTACCGCTCAATCCGCCTGCAATAATGGTGCGGCTTCCTGCCGGTACCTGTACAGTTGGTGTTCGGGCGATGGTAACGGTTAATGAGTTACATTCTGCATCTGCAACGTTGGTTAATACAGCCGTACAAGGTATGTCGTATGTTAACCAGAAGTAGTTGGTGCCTGTTGCCAATGTTTGTGTTCCGGTTATTGCGAATGATCCGCTTGGTGCCGCATTGGTTGCACCAAACTGTGTACCGGTGGCAAACGTAGAACTGTTGCCGGTGTACCACAATTTGGCATTGGTAATATCCGTAGCCGGAGCCGTGGTTCCGTTTGTATTAATAGTAAACGAAGTAGCGCTCAACGGACTAAGTGTACCGCTGGTAACTACCTGTATACCTATGATATGATTATTGGTTGTTCCGTTACCTACGTTGTTTGCATTCTGCGTAGTGGTGCTTGATACATAGATCATCGGCGATGCAGGTGTACCGTCAAATTCATCGGCACCCATATCAGGAGCAGTAGCTCCGCCATTAACAGAACCTGCCGGACCAGGTCTTGCATCATTGTCAATATCTGTAGCTAAGCCAACAGTTGCTCCAGCCGATTCAAGCTGGCCTGGTGTGGCCGCCGGTATGTGCAGGTCGGTACTGCTGGTAAACGGAACCGCAGCTGTAAATGCAAGCGATGCATTATCATTATTGGTGTTGGCAGTAAGCAGGTTGCTTGTATAGCTTCTGAAATTTGCTGTACCCGCTGTAGTGGATGCATCAAATGCAGCTACTGTGTACAAGCCTGCATACGTAGTTGGGCCGGCCGGTGTAGCTGTATAGGTAGTTCCTACATGGGCTATGCCTGTTGATCCGGCAGTGGTTCCTGTAAAATAAGCATTGTTATTCCAGGTAAGTTCCATGGCAATGGTACCGCTTGTTGGCAGGTAAACGGACACGTGTGCAATGGAAGTGGTACCACCTGTTATGTTATTGGCGAAGATATTATTGCGTACATCGCAACCGGTTGATGCGGTTGAAACGATGGCAAACGCAGCCGACAAATGACTTGATGTGGCCGCACCCGGCATCAATCCATACAAGTTAACCGAGTTGTGGTAAACCTGGTGGCCTGTGCCTGTTCCAATGCGGATACCAAACATACCAAAGGTGGTAGAGAAGGCAGTACCGCCGCTCATATCGTGGGTTACATTGCTTACAAAGTTATTGCGTACAATACTGCTGTTGCCACCATTTAGGTTAATACCGTAAGCTCCATAGGTACCTGTTGTATTATTAATAATTCCGCTTACCTTATTGCTTTCAATCGTGCTGGAAACGGTAGCTTCTATACCAACCACATAGCTGCTTCCTGCAGAAGCAGTGATCTGCGATACGGTGTTCTTGCTGATGGTGAATGTACCCGAAGCACCTCCTGCAAGGATTCCGTAAATTATCGGTGTGGTAGTTGCCACGTTCTGAACGGTGTTCTGAGAAATGGTAGCGCCTGCAACCGTAGCGGCAGTTAAGATACCTGCTGCAGAACCTGATGTTGCAGAAATATTCTGAACAGTGTTCAAGGTTACATTAGGATTAACCGCATTGGCGATATTGATACCAGTGAAACCGATATTAGTAGCGCCGTTTATAGCCGGGCCAACAATATTGGCAGCAATGGTCAGTCCATCCAGTCCGCCTGCTGAAGCAGAAGCGGTACCGTTTGCCCAGATACCATGGTAAACCTGGGTTATGTTGTTATTTTGAATGGACACGTTATCATTGTCTGCACCACCACTGCCCAGTGTGGCACCTGCAATGGCAATACCATACGAAGTGGCTGCATTACTGCCGGTGTTGATGATACAGTTCTTGATGGTATTATTATCAGCACCCGCAGCAACTCCTGTACTGGCAAGCCAGATGGCGGCTGGTGATGTGGTGCTTAAATTGGTGATGGTAAGGTCGCGGCTGTTGCTGCCATTATTACTTCCGTCGATGGTAACATAATCTGCGCCGTTCAATTTAATGAGTGCGCCACTTGCTACCGTACCCGATACGGTTGCTGTTACACCGCTCGCCGGTGAAATAGTTAAAGGAAATGGACCACCGCAGATATACGTGATGGCATTGAAAACCACCGCACCTGGTTCACTCAAACTGTTGAGGATACTCAAGGTTAATGGACCGCTCAGGCCATTGGTATTTATATCAGCAGCTGCTGCTGTAAGGGTTAAGTAATCTCCTGCCGCACCTACTGTTTTGGTTCCGCTGATTCCGGTGCCCGCAACAATTGTACGGCTGCCGGCTGGCGCTGTTGGTGTAGGTGACTGAACAGTACCTATATTAAAGCTGGTACATTCTCCATCAATCACATTGCTAACTGTACTGCCGCAAGGAACATCATAGGTGAGCCAGAAATAGTTGGTTCCCTGTGATAACACCTGCGTGCCGGTTATATTAAATGATGCAACCGGAACCGCCAGGGTTGTACCAAACTGAACGCCGGTAGCAAAGGTTGAACTGGTACCAGTGTACCACAACTTGGCATTGGTAATATCAGCCAGGTTGGTAGTACCTGTTGTGGCAATGGTAAATGAAGTTGCGCTTAACGGGCTAAGGCTTCCGCTGGTAACAACCTGTATGCCTATCACATGTTGGTTAGTGGTTCCTAGCTGTACGTTCGCCGTATTCTGGGTAGTGGTACTTGAAACATAAACCATCGGTGAAGCCGGTGTTCCGTCAAATTCATCGGCACCTATATCGGGCGCCGTAGCACCGCCGTTCACTGAACCTGTTGGACCAGGCCTTACATCATTATCAATATCTGTTGAGATCCCGAATATAGTTGTACCGTTTGATTCCAGCGGACCGCTTGTAGCAGCCGGGATATGCAAGTCAATTGCTGAAGTAAAGGCAGGAAGAACGCTCCATGAGTTGGCATCGCCACCTGAACCTGGCGTACCAGCACCCTGCGAAGCCTGCCATCCGGTAAAGTCCCTGTTATTTGCTGCAAGAGCGCCCAACCATTGGCCAACCGTTGAAGCAGTTGCGCTGTACAGGTCGTTGTAGTTTGCTGCTGTTGCTGCCCAGCCGGTAGCTGCGGCATTGGTATTGGCAATGGCTACATGGTAACCGGTACCGCCGGTTCTTGCATTGCTGAAAATATTATTGCGGATATCAACTGTAGCCGTACTGTTTCGGTTGAATGCATAGGTACTGTTTGTACCGGTACCTGTTCCGGTTATGCTAACCGAGTTGAAATAATAATTGCTCACAGCAGGTGCGGCCGAAATATCGAGTATACCGAAAATAGCCCTGTCTGAAGACGCGTTGACAGTACCACTGGATATCATGTTATTGGAATACGTGGCATTGGCTACACTCTGCGACTGCAGCAATGTGATCACATCTGCCCTTGCGCCGGTTGCGGTACTTGAACCGTAGATATTGTAAATATTATTTTTCTCTACGACTGTACCTGCCGGTGTACCGGAAATGATCAATCCCCAAATCCGGTTGTTATTGCTGGTAGGTGCGGTAGCACTGGTATTACCCACATCATGGATCGTGTTACCACGGATGGTTTGAATACCGGTGGCGGTAATGGTCATACCAATCAATTGGGTGTTGAATGACGCATCTGGTGTACTTGCATTGATCACGTTTGCCACGGTATTATTGATCACGGAGTGTGCTCCTGTTCCTTCTACCGAGATACCAAAATAGTATTCGCCGGTTGATGGAGTTGTATTAGTACCGAAATTATTAACGGTGTTATTGCTCAGGTTAACCGAAGTAGTACTTGCCACCCGGATACCGTAAGAATCACCATTTATTTCAAAACGTTCCGCAACATTTGAAGAACCTACAGTATTACCCGATACATTACCAATATTTGCGGTACTGCCGACAGGTTGATACCATAGCCTGTCTGTAAAACCGGTTGTGGTTGAACGGATATTTTTAACCGTATTGCCCTGTACACTTGTTGCAGTAACCGTACCTACCGAAAGGTTGATACCGGTGAATGTGCTGGATGTAGCCAGGTTGGTGCTGCCCGCATTAGCGGCAGTTCCACCAATGAAGTTATTCAATACACTATGGCCGTTTCCACCCAGCAGCGAAATACCGGTAAGGGCGGTGGTGCAGCGGTTTGCAAATACCGTTGCGCGATGGTCCAGCCATTGCCGGCGCCGGTAGCTGATACCAGTACCCCTGCATTTGTATGGTTGAAAATATTGCTGGTGGAAATTGTATTATTTGTATTAGCCGGCGATGCAGTACCGCTTGAATAAATGGCATTGGCAGGAACACCTGCTGCATCTGAACGGTCACGCACATCGCAATTACTGATAACGTTGTTACTGTTACCTATTGAGCCTGTAGCTGCGGTACTGAATAAAATGACACACTGTTTGCACTGGTATTGGTCTTCAACAATAGTATTTTATCGTAAAGTTATCTGTAGCATCATTAATGAAACGGAATGTTTGACCGGTTGTACTGATGTTACGGATGGTCATATCTTTTGTACTTCTCCGCCGCTGTTGTGACCATCGAATGTTACCAGGTCGGCGCCATTCAGGTCGATCGACGGACCGGCAAAAGTTCCCGATAATACGGTTGTTACCCCGGTATTAGGTTTAATGGTCAATGTGTACGGCCCACCGCCACATCCGTAGTTGATTGCAGTAAGAGGCACGGCACCTGTTTCTGTAATGGCTGCATCCAATATGGTAACCGTTGTATTTCCGCTAAGCGATTTTGCATTTAGATCGGCAAAGAAACCGGTTGAAGCTGCCGTTAATGTTGTATAGGTTCCTAAAGCACCAATGGTGATGGTAGTTGGAACAGATAATACTACTGTATAACTATTTATGGTTCCGGTAAGCGGGAAGGCGCCCGATGTGAGGGCTACACTCGTTGGTGCTGCTGCAAAGATTCCGCTGTTGATACCAACATTTGGTGTTGCTGCTAAATCCTGCGCCACTACAAAATATTGAATCACATCCCCAGTCGCCACTGCAGACTGCAACAACGTATAATCGGTTGTGAAGCTGAAAGGAGATGAAGCATTGGTTGCTTCTACATATTTCCAGCCATTATCAGCATTGGTATTACCGGCATAGGTATTCAGGTCTCCTGATTTCTTAAAATATAATCTTGGTTTGGTACCTGCCGTAGTGTTAACCAAACTGGCATCGGTAATGGCGGATGATAACGTCCTGTCTGTTAAACAGGTTGTGTTTGGAATAACTGTATAAGAAATAGCCGGTGCAGTTAGATCAAGCGCAAGGCCGTTTAATTCCCAGGCGCCCATATCAGGGGTAGATGCAGCACCGGGGCAACCTCCACCAGGGCAACGGGTAGTTGCAGCAAAATCGGTTGAAATTCCTGTACCGGTTCCACCGCCTTGTTCGATCTGGGTAGGTATGGCTGTATTATATTGAAGGAAGGTAGTAACAGGATTAGTACCGGTTGTAGAAACCCAGTTAGGTATCTCCGACACAGAAGAACTTTCCCTTCCTGCTACAGGCAACGTGGTATTGATGTATGTTTTATAAGCCCCAATAGTTTGCTGGCCATTGGTAGGTGTAGCACTACTGCCCTCACAATAAAGTACTTTGTTGGCAGCGGCTACACCGGCATAATAAAAGTTATTATTGTTGGCAGCCGGGAAATTGGTAGAAGTAGGAGCAATTGTATACCTGATAGCAGCTGTAAATCCGCCTGTTGGACCAGGAGCTGAAGTATTTACAAAAATATTGTTCCGCAAATTATTTACAGGAGTAGAACTGCTGAAATAAATTGCACTTGTACCAAAGGTAGTAACACTTGCAGTTGTAGATGCGATGTTTACGGTATTGTGGAAGATATTATTGGTTGTTCCTGAACCAGCTAGTATACCTGATATGGTAACGTTTCCGGTAGAAGCTGTAGCCCTCAGGTCACCAATCAAGTTGTTATTAATATTATTGGTTGTTCCGCCTCCGATATTAATACCCGTAACTGTGGGATTAGTACTGGTTGAAGACAAATCATAAATGGCATTGTTGCTTACATTATTTGTTGTTCCGCTGCTAAAAGTGATACCGGTAATTGTACCCCCTGTACCGCCGGTTGTTCCGGTACTGTTGAGTGAATAAATAATGTTGTTGCTATAGGTGTTTGTTGATCCAGTTGATTCAGAAATTCCCGTAAATGTTGCACCTCCGGCACCACCTGCTGTAGTAAAAAAGTTATAGATCTGGTTATTCTGAAATGTTTTAAGACCTGAACTACCAAACTCAGTAATACCGATAATAGTACCGGTAGTGGGGGTAGACATGTTGCGGATGATATTATTATTTACAGTTACATTCACCGCACTTGATAAACTATAGATCGGAGATATGCTTCCTGTAGAAGCAACAGCAGTCCAACTCAATCCGTCAATAGTGTTTCCGTTAGCTGTAAAGTTTGTAGGACTGGTTGTTTTAATTCCCCGCCATGAGCCTGATGCACCACTTCTTGGAATGTTGGTAATAGAATTACTATTAGCCGTAGCAGTAGTTGGAGAACCTGTTTCAATCATTACACAGGTACCTGTACCGGCTAAAGATCCACCTGCTGTAACAGAGATGTCATTGGTATTAATATTTACAGTTGCGGCTGTAGCACTGTTGAGGATACCGTTAAATATTGCGGTAGTAGCTGTTGTATAAGAAAATCTTATTGTATTATTATTAATAGTAACAGTATTAGAAGCTGCAGTACCTCCAATAGCGTTATCAATACCCTCCAAGAGGGAGGTTGTACCACCGGATTGTACAGTAACAATATTATTATTAATAGTAGCATTTGCACTTGTACCTGCCTGGGCATAGATACCCCTAAGTGTAGTAACATGATTTACACCGGATCCGTTATTGTTATTAACAGTATTATACTGAATATTTACACTCCACTGATTATTGGCACGAATACCAGCAGATGGACTGGTAGCTGCGCCACCGCCAAAATTTAATATGATATTCCCGGTACCTGAAGAAGTACCTCCTACATCATTGCCTAAATCGCCGAGGAAAGTAGTAGCGTTTGGAGCAGGGCCAACACCTAAAGTAGCAGCATAGCCTCCAAAACCAATTCCCCCGTTACCACTATTGATTGTATTGGTATAAAACCTGTTCCCTGAATTCGTACCATTGGTAGCCAGGGTTCCGCCATTGGTAGGAGTAAGAGCGGTTGTAGCTGCAGCTGCTGTAGAGTTTAAGACCTCAATTGCCCAAGAACCATCTAACATAGGTGTTGAACCTGCATTGTTATTAATACGCTGCATATTAAATGTACAATTCTGAATAGTGTTATTATTACAACCATCTCCTGCATTCAGTTTAAAAAGAGCAACACCAAATTCCATGGCAACGGTTGCAGTTAAGGTGTTGCCATCGGTAAATGTCAAACCATCTATGGTGACATAATCAGCACCATTCAGATATAACATTCCATCAGGAGTTGTCGATGGTCCGTTGGCAGTACCAACACCGGCATTTATTGTAACTGTACCACCAGTTTTATTAATTGTAATGGTATTTGTTGCGCTCAATACCGGATTTAAAGTTGCACTACCAAGCACAAAACCTTTTATAGGAGCAGTCTCTGATGTTCCCGCATCGCAAGTTAGTACCACGGGGCCTGTCATGACTGTTACAGCATTCAGGTCTGTTAAGGCAGCAGAAAGACTTGGATAAGTTGCCAGCAGGTTAGGCGTGGTATTCGTGTTGCCGGTTACCGTAATAGTAATCTGTGCATTCACAATCGTTGCAAAACAAACCGTAAGCAACAACAAGGATAATTTTCTCATAAGAGCAATTTTGAGTTGTAAGATCATAATATTTTAAAAGGGCATTTGATACCAATACAATACACGCCAGCATTTACACCGGTGTGTCAGCAAATTTTCAAGAAGGGAATGAACGGTGGAATTGATCAAGCCTTATAGTACATAAAGCAGCAGTGAGGGATGCAGGATAAGTTGGTTTTTCTTCCTTCACCTTGCGCCGATGTGATATAAACTTTAATGTCTTCCTTATTTTACCTGGTCAAGATAAAATACCTGGGATGGTTTTTAATTGAATTGGAACAGTTACGCAAAGGGGACGGAAAGGGGGTGCAATCTCTATTGCCGGCGGTAAATATAGGGGGATTTATCAAAAACCGCCAAAAAAAATCTTAACAATTTTTTTATGAGCCGGGAAACCCTATAAGGTTTTAAAAACCACTTAAACCTATAAGGTTTTAAAAACGCTTAAACCCATAAGGTTTTAAAAAACGCTTAAACCTATAAGGTTTTAAAAACGCTTAAACCTATAAGGTTTTAAAAAACGCTTAAACCTATAAGGTTTTAAAAAACGCTTAAACCTATAAGGTTTTAAAAAAACACTTAAACCTATAAGGTTTTAAAAACGCTTATAGGTTTAACGAAAAATCCCCCCAGGTTAATGGAGGGATCTTTTATGAGTTAAGACCGGATTAGTGTTTTACAGCTTCTTTTACTTTAGCAGCGCCTTCTTTAACGGCGTCTTTTACTTTTTCTGCACCTTCTTTAACAGCTTTTTTTGCTGTATCAACCATTTGGTTAAGTTTAGAAGCAGCAGTGTCAGCAATGGTTTTCATCGCAGTATCAACAACAGCCGGAGCAGCAGGCGTTTCAGTTTTGGTTGTATCGCCGGCAGGAGCTTCCGTTTTTTCTGATTCGTTGTTACAAGCGGTCATTACGGTGGCCAGGGCCAGGATTGCAAATACTTTTTTCATTTGGTGTTTTTTTTTTAGTTTTTAGTTATTGGGCGCAAATATAATAGCCGTTTTTAACCTGTGCAAGTTTTGAGGGGAGAATTTTCGGTTGCTGGGTGCTGGATACTGGATACTGGATACTGGATACTGGATACTGGATACTGGATACTGGATACTGGATGCTGGATACTGGATACTGGATGCTGGATACTGGATGCTGGATACTGGATGCTGGATACTGGATGCTGGATACTGGATACTGGATGCTGGATTCGCATTATCTACCAGTAACCAGTATCTAGTATCTAGTATCTGCTTTCCGGCCCCTCACTTCTTCCTGAAATAGATCCGTATCGGCACCCCGGTGAACTTGAACTTGTCACGCAACTGGTTTTCGAGGTAATTGCGGTAGGGCGCTTTAATATCGTCAGGGAAATTGCAGAAGAAGGCAAAAGCAGGTGTATGCGTAGGCAACTGGCTTATGTATTTTATCTTGATGGCATGGCCCCTTACCACCGGCGGGTTATAAGATGCAATGGCCTTCAGCATGATGTCGTTCAGTTGCGAGGTGGGTATTTTTCGCTTCCGGCTTTCGTAAACCTCCAGGGCGGTTTCGATGCTTTTAAAGATGCGCTGCTTTTCGGTAACCGAAATGAAAATAACGGGCACATCCGAAAATGGTTCCAGCCGGCTCTTCAGTTCCTTTTCGTAATCTTTGATGGTATTGGTCTTCTTGTCTTCCACCAGGTCCCACTTATTTACCAGCACCACAATGCCCTTGGCTTTTTTTACGGCCATGGAAAAAATGGCCAGGTCCTGTGCGCTGATGCCCTTCCCTGCATCCAGCATCAGCAAACAAACATCGGCTTCATCCAGCGCCTTGATGGCACGGATAACAGAATAGAATTCCAGGTCTTCATGCACTTTTGCCTTGCGGCGTATGCCGGCGGTATCGATCAGTATGAATTCTTTATTGAATAAATTGTAGTGGGTGTGAATGGTATCTCTTGTTGTTCCGGCAATATCACTTACAATGGTACGCTCCTGCCCGATCAGTGCATTCAGTAAAGACGACTTGCCCACATTGGGCTGGCCGATGATGGCAAATTTTGGAAGCCCGTCTTCTTCTGTATTCGCCCCATCATCCTCGCCGATCAATGCCGTTACGGCATCCAGTATCTCGCCGGTGCCGCTGCCGCTGATGGAGGAAATGAAAAAGATATTTTCAAAACCCAGACTGTAAAATTCACTGGCTTCTAAAAGACGTTCGTTGTTATCTACTTTATTCACCAGTAAAAAAACGGGCTTGGTGCTGCGGCGAAGCAGGTTGGCCATGGCGTTGTCTAATTCGGTGATGCCGGTGGCCGCATCCACCATAAAGATGATGGCATTGGCTTCTTCAATGGCGATGACCACCTGTTTGCGTATCTCCCGTTCAAACACATCGTTGCTGCCGGCCACAAAGCCGCCGGTATCAATTACGTTGAAACTTTTTCCTGCCCATTCGGCCACGCCGTACTGGCGGTCACGGGTTACGCCGCTGATGTCATCCACGATGGCCTTGCGCTGCTCCAGCAAGCGGTTAAAGAATGTACTCTTGCCCACATTGGGGCGGCCTGTTATTGCTAGTGTGAAACTCATAATCCTGTTACGGTTAATGGTTCATAGTTCATGGCAGGCTCGCTATATTATTAAGCATTGCTATGAACTATGATCTATGAACTAATACCCGTACTCCTTCAACTGCATCTCATTATCCCGCCACTTCGGTTTTACTTTTACAAATAATTCCAGAAAAACCTTGCGTCCTAAAAATTCTTCAATGTCTTTTCTTGCATCAGTGCCCAGTTTTTTTATCATGCTGCCGCCTTCGCCGAGAACGATGCCTTTTTGTGTTTCCCGCTGCACGATGATGTCGGCTGCAATTTTTATCAACGTTGTTTTTTCTTTAAATTCCTGTACCAGCACGGTGGTGTGATAAGGGATCTCATCGCCATACAGCAGGAATATTTTTTCCCGTATCATTTCTCCCACAAAAAATTTGGTGGGCATGTCGCTCATGTCGTCGCCTTCGAAAAAGGGTTCGCCTTCGGGCAGATAAGTAAGAATGCGTTTCAGCAATTCGTCGATGCCTGTTTTTTTCAGCGCCGATACGGCAACCACTTCTTTGCAGTAGGGTTGTTGCTCAAAGAATTTTGCGGTTGATTTCAGTTGTTCATTATTCACCGTATCGGCTTTGTTCAGAATAACAATGGCCGGTGCTTTCAGTTTCAGTGCAGAAAAAATAGCGTGACTTTCATCAATGTTTTCCCGTACGTCGGTTATCAGCAAAGCCACGTCTGCATCTTCCAGGCTGCCCCGGACGGCGTCCATCATTTTTTCGTGGAGTTTGTATTTGGGTTCAATGATGCCCGGCGTGTCGGAAAAAATGATCTGGTAATCCTTTTCGGTGAGGATGGTTTTTATGCGATGCCTTGTTGTTTGCACTTTGTGCGAAACGATGGCCATCTTTTCGCCCATGAGTGCATTGAGCAAGGTGCTTTTGCCTGCATTGGGTTTACCGAAGATGTTTACAAAACCTGATTTCATTGTTTGTGATCGTTTTAAGGAACCTGATTATCACAAACATGTTAAAGAATGGAGGAGATAATCAAATTCATCAGCAAAAAAACCGCTGAGAATAAAAAAGGCTCAATTGAGCCTCAGTTTTTTTGGCGAAGTGGGGACCTGGTTTATTTCCGCCTTTTTTGTTGCGAAGACTGGGATCGAACCAGTGACCTTCGGGTTATGAGCCCGACGAGCTACCGCTGCTCTACTTCGCGGCGCAAAGATAGGCTTTTGAGGCTTCGCTGCCAAATAATATAAATCCAAATGATGAACTATTATTGAACCACATAGAACACATAGGAGAACCTATGTGCATCCTATGTTTCCTATGTACTATGTGGTTCAACCTGGCTTAGTTTAAACTTTGATTTGTAGATTTGAGTATGATAATAAAACGCCTCCCCATCCTCACCGGCCTGTTGCTCTTGCTTTTAATGAGTGCATGCAAGAGCAAAATAAAACAGCAGGACGATGAACTGTACAGTCGCCACCTGCAGCGGCATGTAAAACTCACCATAATCACTACGCCCATGCCCGATGATAAAAATGAATTGAATTTATTATTGCTGAATGATGGGCAGGACATGGGGCAATTCCGGGTGAAAGAAATAGTAGACAGCCTTTACCGGAAAGATCTTATCAAACCACTGCTTATCGTTGGCGTTCATGCCGGTGATCGTATGAAGGAATATGGCGTGGCCGGTTATCCTGATTTTATGGGCCGGGGCGATAAGGCGGAATATTATGATGCCTTTATAAATGATGAACTATATCCCTATGCAAAAAAGAAAGCCACGGTGCGGAAATTCAAATCGGTGGTGATAGCAGGTTGTTCTCTAGGTGGCCTCAGCGCTTTTGACATTGCCTGGAACCACGCTGATAAGATCGACAAAGCGGGTGTATTCTCCGGCTCTTTCTGGTGGCGTGATAAAGACGATAAGGCGGCAGACTATTCCGATGATAAGAACCGCATCATGTTCAACAAATTAAAAGCTTCAAGAAAAAAACCAGGATTAAAATACTGGTTCTATGCCGGCGAAAAGGAAGAAGAAGGCGACCGGGATAAAGACGGCGTCATTGACGTGGTGGATGATACCAAAGATCTTATTGAACTCATCAAAAGCAAAAACGTTTGCCTGCCGGATGATATCATGCTGAGCGAAGATGCAAATGGAAAACATGATTATCAAAGGTGGAGTAAGCAACTGCCTGCATTTTTGATATGGGCGTTTGGGAAATAAAATAAACCTATAAGGTTTGCAGCAAGGCTGCGAAGCAAGGCAAAACCTTATAGGTTTATTTTATTTCCCTATTAACTTTTCCTCGAAACATTGCTTGCCCCGCTGGTATGTATGTCTCTTATTAATGCTGCTCCTTTAAAATAAATATCACTGGCGCCGCTGGCATTGGCGCTTATCTCTTTATTTACGGTAATATTTATGTCGGACGCACCGGATGCGGTTGCCGTGCACATGTCGGTCACCAGTTCATATCCTTTCACATCGCTGGCGCCGCTGCTTTCGATATCAACGGTGTTAGCCGTACCGGATATACGTACATCCGAAGCGCCGCTGAGGTCAAGCTTGAGGCTGTTCACTTTCACCGCACCTTTAAAATCGCTGGCGCCAGACAGTACCATGTTTAAAGACGAGGCTTCGATACTGCCGGTTACCATTACATCGCAGGCGCCGGAAGCATTTAATTTTTCCAATGTCTTGAATGACACATACACTTTCAGTTTCTTGTTACGCATGCTCCAGTTTTTATTTCCATCATCATACTAGATGCGGAGTGTGCCGTTGTCGATCTCCGTTTTGATGTATTCCTTGAACTTTTCTTCGGATGCGCTTACCGCAACAGCCACTTCAGCAGCCTGTGAAAGATACAGGTCGATGCCGCCGGAAACCTTGATGGCTTTAAAATCGCCGCTCACAGTTCTTACCGAAGCATTGGGATCAACCACCAATGTATTTTGTGCATTGCCAGTAAATGCTGCTGCCAGTAAAAACAGGGATATCAATATATTTTTCATGTTGTGTTGATTTAAACGTTATGCTTTTTTAACCATGCCGCCGCTGTTGATGTTGATGTCACGTATCAGGCCGGCACCCTTGTACCGTATACCACCACCACTGTTTGCCTTTGCACTCAGTTCTTTGTTGATGGTGATCTTTACATCGCCGCCGCTGCTTGCCTGTGCATCACAAAAATCAACCGTCATATCGTACCCTTTAAAACTGGCGCCACTGCTTACTTCGATGTTCAGTTTATCGGCTTTGCCAGAGATGTTTACTTCGGAGCCGCTGTTCTGATCAACTACGATCTGCTTAGCATTTACCTGGCCATCAAATTCAGCACCGCTGGTAAATTTTATATCAAGGTTATCGGCCGTCATGCTGCCTTTTACAGTTACCGATGCGCCGGCAGAGCCCTGCAGTTTTTCCAGGGTTTTAAAAGATACATAGGCTTTTAATTTTCTGTTATCATGCGAGGTCCAGGTAATGCCTTTGTTGTCGAAGTAAATTTTCAATGTGCCGTTTTCTATTTCCGTTTTAAAACGTGACATATACTTTTCATCAGAAGCGCTTACGGCAAGTGATTCTTCATTGCCCTGCGTAATGTACAGGTCAACCCCGCTGGAAACAGAAATGGCGGTGAAAGATCCGCTTAATGTGCGAACAGTTGCATTCGGGTCTGCGATGGTCTTACTGTCTTGTGCAAATGCCCCAAGCGAAAGAAGGCAGGCCAGGGAAAGAAATAATTTTTTCATCTTTAAGATTTTTGTTTTTAATGGTAAGATGAACCCCAAACTAAAGCAACCGGACCGGGGATGGCCTGATTGCTTCAGCAAGGAAGATTCATGGCTATAATCATTACTGGTACGCACACTTATGCCTGTTTGTTACAGGAAGATGAAAAAAATGTAAAACTCCCCTACCTTTGCATGCAACAGCCTGCCTACCGGTAGGCAAGTTCTTATTAACCGCCTGAATTTCCGGGGTGCTTTTTTTGTCATATTTCGATAAACTCAACATGACAGGAAAGGCTGAGATAATACCCGTATAACCTGAACAGGATAATGCCTGCGAAGGGAGAAAAGCCCCTCCTAACCTCCCCAAAGGGGAGGAACTACCGTAGCGGATATAAACTCTCCTTCGGACATTCGGCCAAATTTTTACAAATGAAGAAGTTATTCCTGGGTGTGGCATTAATATGTGCCGGTATCAGCAGCTATGCACAAAAAGAGAAAAAATTCAATGATACTACCCTGCTGCAGCCGGTGGAGGTGCAGGCCATTCGGGCCGACAACAAAGCACCATTTGCCAAGACCGATCTTAGCAGGAAAGAAATAGAGAAGTCAAACCTTGGTCAGGACCTTCCCTTCCTGCTGGATCAAACTCCTCAGTGGTGGTTAATGCAGATGCCGGTAATGGCGTTGGGTACACCGGCATACGTATACGGGGTACGGATGCCACCCGGATAAACGTGACCCTCAACGGCATCCCATACAATGATGCAGAAAGCCAGGGAACATTTTTTGTTGACCTGCCCGACTTTGCCTCGTCTGCTGGAAGCATACAGGTGCAGCGTGGCGTGGGTACTTCTTCAAACGGGTCGGGAGCCTTTGGTGCCAGTATCAATCTTTCCACCAACGAAGTGAACAAAATATTTTATGTGGCTACCAACAACAGTGCTGGTTCATTCAATACATACAAGAACAACCTGCAATTCGGCAGCGGGTTGCTCGGCAAACATTTTACCATTGATGGCAGGCTCAGCAGCATACGCAGCGATGGATATATCGACCGGGCAAAGTCTGACCTGCAATCATTTTACCTGAGCACGGCTTATGTGGATGATAAGAATTCATTACGGCTGAATGTTTTTTCAGGAAAAGAAAAAACATACCAGGCATGGAATGGCGTGCCGGAATATTTATTGTCAAGCGACCGTACGTATAACTCTGCCGGTACCGAAAAGCCCGGCGACCCATACGATAATGAAACAGACAACTATGTTCAAACCCATTACCAGCTTTTTTATAATCATAAATTCAATAGTTACTGGAAAGGGAACCTGGCTGTTTTTTTAACCAGAGGAAAAGGATACTACGAACAATACAAGACCGATAATAAATTAGCCGACTATGGTTTGCCTGATTATAATAATGGTACGACCACCATTACTGAAACAGATCTCGTGAGGAGGCTATGGCTCGACAATTATTTTTACGGTACCATTTTCTCCCTGCAATATCAAAAACAAAAAACACAACTTGTTTTTGGCGGCGGATACAATGCCTATGATGGACAGCACTACGGCGAAATTAAATGGGCGGCTGTTCAGGCAGCGGTGCCGGCCAATTACCGCTGGTATGACCTGACAGCGTATAAAAAAGACATTTCGCTTTACAGCAAGTGGACACAGCAGTTAAATAAGAACTGGCAGAGCTTTGCAGATGTGCAGGTACGCAATATTGATTACCGCATCCATGGATTCCGGGACAACCCAACCCTGGAGATCAATAAGAATTATACATTCCTGAATCCTAAACTCGGCATCACGTATTCAAACAAAGGCTGGCAGGCATATCTTTCTTATGGACTGGCAGGCAAAGAACCCAACCGCGATGATTTTGAGGCAGGCACAGCCCAGCAACCAAAAGCGGAGCACCTGCATGATGTGGAGCTGGGTTTTGAAAGGAAGCTGAACAAAAGTTCGTTCGGCGCCAGCATTTATTACATGTATTATAAAGATCAGCTTGTACTTACAGGTAAGATAAATGACGTGGGCGCTTACACAAGAATCAACATCCCCAAAAGTTACCGTACGGGAATTGAACTGCAGGGCAAAACGATCATTGCCAAATGGATGAACCTTGCAGCCAATATCAGCTTCAGTAAAAATAAAATAACCGATTATACCGAATACCTGGATGATTATGATAACGGCGGACAGCAAACAAAATTCTATCCCAAAACTGATATCTCATTTTCACCTTCGGTTGTTGGGGGAGCTAGTATAAATTTTATCCCGGTAAAAAATGCAGAAATAAATTTGATAAGTAAGTACGTGGGCAGGCAGTATCTTGATAACACATCACAAAGATCAAGAAGCCTCAATGCTTACTATTTGCAGGATATACGGATGAGTTATTTACTGAAAAGTAAAATGTTTAAAGAGGCTAATCTTATTCTTCAGCTGAATAATGTATTCAATAAAAAGTACGAGCCCAATGGCTACAGCTTCAGTTATATTTATGGCGGGGAACTGACCACGGAGAATTATTATTTCCCGATGGCGGGAACGAATTTTATGTTGGGGGTGAATTTGAAATTCTGATGCTGGTCACTGGATGCTGGATACTGGTCACTGGATACTGGATGCTGGATAGACCCTGTTATTGAAAGTGCTTTTAAATAATTTTACTCTTGCCAGTATCTAGTATCTAATATCTAGCATCCAGGACCAGCATCCAGTATCCAGTATCGGCCTTACGTGTACTTCTCCCGCCACGCATTCATGCCACCCTGTAAATTCTTCACGTTTGTAAACCCGAATGTTTCCAGCATCAGGCAAGCCTGCATGCTGCGGTTGCCGCTGCGGCAATAGCACACCACTTCATTGTTCTTCCAGTCGTCTATATCATCTGTCTGCATCATTTGGATATTACCCAGTGGTAAAAAGGTTCCGCCAATATTAAATTCAGCATGTTCGTCTGCTTCCCGTACGTCTACCAGGTACAATTGTTCACCAGCATCCATTCTTGCTTTTACTTCATCAGCAGTTATTATGGTCATGGCAATTGATTTTTCTTATTAACGGTTATACTGTCGGTTGCAGATATCATCACCTGCGAAATATACAGGTCCATTACCTGGCCCGACTTGATAAACTGCGGCTTTCCTTCTGCATCTTTTGAGTCCGGGCTTTGTTTGTATACAAAAGCAGTAGCAGTATCTGTGATTTTTCCATATGGAATGGTGCCGCCCAGGGAGATTCCATTGTCTGCCAGGTAAGCTTTTGCTTCACCATAGGTCATATTTACTAGCGTTGGAACCATCATTTGTTCATCGCCCAGCCCGGCGCCTATAACCAACGTGATACTGCTGCCCCACTGGATCTTTGTTTTCGGCAGTATGCGAACACCTTTATATTGCTGTTCCAGTACCGAGCCGATCATAAAATCAGGCTTGAAAACGGTATCGGCTAACTTCAGGTGATTTCTTTCCAGCAGTGTTAATGCAAATGCAAGGTTCTGTCCTTCCAGTCTTGGCATTTCTATCATCGGGGGGATCATGCGGTTCACTGTGATAAAAACTGTGCGGTTCACTTTTACGGTTGCATTGGGATCAGGAAGTTGTTTGAGTACAATACCCCTTGCTGCTGTATCGGTAAAAACAGAATCCTGGATGTACACATCAAAGCCCTGCTTCTCCAATAATTTTACAGCATCTGTTGTTTGCATTCCGGTAACGGCAGGCACTTTTAAATAAGCGCCGTGCTTTGTTATCCAGCCAAGCATTTTCAAAAATAAGAACAGGAACAGTAATGCAACGCCAATGGCAACCAGCAGGTTTACCCAAAAAGGACGATTGGTGATGAATTTAAACACGTTGGTTATTTAAAGTTTTTCAATCCTTGTTAAAACATTCTTCTATCAGTGCCGAATAAAATTCCATCAATGTCCAGCCCATTGCCCTTACCTGCTGGGGAACGATGCTTGCTTCGCTTTGTCCGGGCACGGTATTTATCTCCAGCATATACGGATGCCCCGCTGCTTCATTGTAAATAAAATCTATCCGTACCACGCCGCTGCAGTTAAATACAGCGTATGCTTTCTTCGCCTCAGTTCTTACTTTTTCTGCGATCGATTCGTCGACATTTGCCGGTGTTATTTCTTCACTGGCACCTTCATACTTTGCTTCAAAATCGAAGAACTCATTTTTTGCAATGATCTCGGTGATGGGCAGCGTGATTATTTTTCCTTTCGATTTAAACACGCCGATCGTTAATTCCCTGCCGCTGATGAATTCTTCCACCAGCACCTGGTCATCTTCTTTAAATGCTTTATCTAATGCTTCCTGTAATTCGCCGGGTTCCTTCACTTTACTCATACCAATGCTGCTGCCGCCATTATTTGGTTTTACAAAAACAGGCAGTTTTAATTCTTTTAAAATGGCATCGGGCGTTACCGGTATGTGTTTAAACAAATGAACCGACTTAGCCACATGCATTCCTGCAAAGGAAGCAACGGCCACGGTATAGCGTTTATTAAAAGTTAAGGCAGATGTTGCCGTATCGCAGGAAGTATAGGGAATGTTCAGGGAATCAAAATAGCCCTGCAGTTTACCATCTTCACCCGGGGTACCATGCAGTCCGACCAACACGGCATCAAATTTTATTTTATTTCCGTCAACTGTAATGCTGAAATCGTTTTTATCAACCGGGTATGTTTTTCCACCGGGCGAAAGATAATTCCATCCGGTGGGGTTGATGTCAATTTTATAACAGTCCCATTTACCGGTATCGATATTCTTTTCAATGGATTGGGCACTTTTGTATGAGATAACTGCTTCACCGGAATAACCGCCGGTTATGAGTGCGATCTTTTTATTCATTCGGTATGGAAAGGTTGTTTAAGCAAAGAAACGAAATATCGCTAATGGTTGTTGTTTTATGAGGCAGTGCTGCAGGAATTTTGTCAATTTAACATTTTGGCAACCCACCTTCATCATTGGTCTGTTTTCACTTCGCCAATACCTTCATTGCCTGAGTCCAGTACGAACTTCCACTTACCCCCTGCTTCTTTTTTCCAGATACTCACATAGGTGCCGTAAATGATGGTGTCTTTTGCGGTTGGCTGCAAAGCATAAATACCATAGGTATAACCCAGCTCTCCTGATTTGGCCACCACGCCATTTTTGGGTTCCCACTTTAGTGTATAGGTTGAATCGTTTTGCTGAATAAGATAGTCGATGGCATCGGCACCAACTATAGGAGCCTGGTTGGGGCGAAGCAATACGCCGTTGCTGTCGAGGTATTCCAGGAATGCATGCTTCATTCCTTTTTCTTCGCTCAGTTTTGAGAATGCCTTGTCTGCCTCGATCAGCTCAATTTTAGCCTGGGCACCTGTTCCGGGGGTTTTTTTCCCGGGCAAAAGATCGCAGGAAAAAGAGACCGATGCCAGCAAGACAAAAGGTAAAAATATTTTCATACAACAATTTAGTAAACCTGCCTTAATTAAAAAGGCGAAAGTATTTAAAAATACCCTCGCCTGCGACAGGAAATATCACCTGCCTGGTATAATCCGCCTGGGCGGACTTCAAAAAAACTTAGCTGCGTTTTTCGTCGCAAAGCCGCAATTAAATATGCATCCTGCCTTTCTTAGCCATCAGGTCATCCACTGTTTCTTTATACATTTCATCCGGTACACAACAATCTACCGGGCATACAGCCGCACATTGGGGTTCTTCATGAAATCCCTGGCACTCGGTACATTTATTAGGTACTATGTAATAGATGTCGTTGCTGATGGGTGCATGACGCTGGTCGGCATCCACCGATGATCCATCCATTAAAGTAAACATGCCTTTCACGGTTGTTCCATCTGATAAGGCCCATTCCACACCACCTTCATAAATAGCGTTGTTAGGACATTCGGGCTCGCAGGCGCCGCAGTTGATACATTCTTCTGTGATCTTTATAGCCATCTATCGTAATTTTGGGTTTAAAACCTCCTTATGGAAGCCAGGTGCAATTTAATAATAACAAGATGAATTTACAAAACCGTATTCAATTATTACAACAGCTGGGAAAATATTTACTTGATAATGGGGAGCAATGGCAGGTAACAAAGAAAAGGGCCGCTTCCCACAATGGGTGGTTCATTCCCGAATTCATTGACCTGGCGGTAACCAATATCCGGGAAGAATTTCTGCAAAAAGAAAAACTGGAGCAATGGGCGATGCATTATCACCTGGATGATAATGTGGGCGGCAAGAACATCGGCATTGTGATGGCTGGAAACATTCCGCTGGTGGGCTTTCATGATTTCTTAAGTGTATTCATCAGCGGCCACCGCCAAACCATAAAACTATCCACCAAAGATGATATTTTGCTTAAGCACCTGGCAGAAAAACTAACCGAATGGGAACCCGGCCTTAAAGAACGCATCCTCTTTGCCGACATGCTCAGGGGCTGTGATGCATATATAGCAACCGGCAGTAATAACTCTGCCAGGTATTTTGAACAGTATTTTTCAAAATACCCAAATATCATCCGGCGCAACCGCACTTCGGTAGCCATACTTACCGGGCAGGAAACAGCAGATGAATTAAAAGCATTGGCGGACGATATTCACCAGTATTTCGGATTAGGATGCAGGAATGTAACCCGGATATTTGTTCCCGGAGAATATGATTTTGTTCCGCTGCTGAAATCGTTTGATAAGTACCAGTATTTTTCAGACCACCACAAATTCAAAAACAATTTCGATTACCAGCTTTCCATCCTGCTCATGAACAATCTTTATTACATGACAAATGGGACCACACTGCTGGTTGAAAATGATGACAATTTTACAGCCATCAGCCGGCTTAATTACAGTTTTTATAATGACCCGGATAAGCTAATGGAATCGCTGAAGAACCATGCCGACATACAATGCATAACCGGTAAAAACGTTATTCCATTCGGGCAGGGGCAAAGGCCGCAACTGCATGACTATGCAGATGGGGTGGATACAATGCAATTTTTATTATCTTTATAACCATCTACGAAACCCTTCCTAATTAAATGTTAAACATGGCAGTTGGTAAATCTCATTTTGTCATTGCATCGTTACTTTGTATCCGCAGGCATGAGAGTTGATAAAGAGTAAGACCAAGGAACAAAACCACATTAAAATTGTTGAACTAAATAAAACCTATAGAAAAATGAAATGGAAACAAATTTTAGCCACCGTTGCCATTAGTGCAGTAACCACCCTGGCAGTGATTTGGGGTTATGCAACTTTTTCAGGAAAGAATAACAGCTATGCCGGTCAGCAGGCCGGGATAGTTCCTGCCAATTACAAATATGCAGGTCTTTTAGACGGGAATAATGCCCCGGGAAATACGCTGGACTTTACCGTACCTTCTGAAGCAGCAACGCCTGCCGTGGTGCACATTAAAACAAAAACAAATGCCAAGCAGGTAAATAATAACCTGCCCCGCAGGTCTCCCAACAATCCGTTCAGTGATTTTTTTGATGACGACATGTTTAACCAGCTTTTTGGAGGCCGTGGACGTAACATCGTTCCCGAACAAAGAGCCAGTGGCTCTGGTGTTATCATAAGCGAAGACGGATACATTGTAACCAATAACCACGTGGTGGAGAACGCCGATGAAATAACCGTTACACTTAATAACAAAAAAACATACAAGGCAAAAGTGATCGGCACCGATCCATCTTACGATCTTTCTGTAATAAAAATCGATGCGAAAGATCTTCCGTTCTTATTGTATGGAAATTCAGATGACCTGAAGATCGGCCAGTGGGTTTTGGCGATCGGTTATCCGTTGAACCTGGAGACCACCGTAACCGCTGGTATCATCAGTGCAAAAGCAAGATCACTTGGTTTGAATAAAGACAGGAGTGGTGATCAAAAAGGAGGCGTAGAATCTTTCATACAAACAGACGCTGCTGTAAACATGGGCAACAGCGGTGGTGCCCTGATAAATACCGATGGCAGGCTGATCGGTGTTAACTCAGCCATTGCCTCACCAACCGGCTATTATTCCGGTTATTCATATGCCATCCCGGTGAACATTGTAAAGAAAGTGGTGGATGACCTGATAAAATTCGGCAGTGTTCAACGGGGATTCCTGGGATTGAGTTTTGTGAATGCAAGCGATCTCACTGATGACGATAAAAAGAAAGCAGGTATTCCTGTAAGTGCAGAAGGAATTTATGCAACGGAGGTTCCTACCGAAGGTGGGGCATACGAAGCCGGCATACGAAAAGGCGATATCCTTAAAAAAGTAGATAACCGAGAAGTTACCAGTGGTGCCGAAATGCAGGGACTTATCAGCCGTTATAAACCCGGCGATAAATTACCTGTAACCTATGTGCGTAATGGGAAAGAAAGCACCGTGACCGTAACCCTTAAAAACAAAGCAAATAATTACGACATCGTAAAGGCGAATGATGTGCTTGAATCATTGGGTGCCGACCTGGCTACGCTGGATTCAAAGAAAGCAAAAGAATACGGCATTGCGGGAGGCGTAATCGTAAAAAAAATAAATGAAGGCGGAGCACTGAACGACCAAACAAGAATGAAAGACGGTTTTATCATTCTTAAAGTGAATGATAAGAACGTAAAGAGTGTGGAAGAAATGAAATCGCTTGTTGGTGCTGAAAAGAACATTACCATCAGTGGATTTTACCCGGGCTACGACGGTGTTTATGAATACCCCATTTCCCTGGATCAATAAATAATGTATCAGTAAATAAAAAAAGCGGCAGTACTGCCGCTTTTTTTATTTATCATTTCTTTCAAACACCCGGAAACCGCCTGGTGGCATTTCAATAACTGAATCGGCATTTAAGTTATGCATGGTGCCAGTGAAAATATCTTCAAAGCTGCCATCAACAATATTATCCTTAACAGTAAAACTGATTGCATCACTGCTCAAATTTAAAAATACGAGCACTTCGTTATCTCCATTTTTCCGCAGGTAAGCAAAAACACAATGATCAATTGAAGGCGTAACCAAAAATGAATTTACTGAAGGATCACAGGCCCGCAATGCCGGATTTCGTTTCCGAAGTTTCAGCAGGATCTTGTAAAAGGAATGCAGTTCGTTATTGCCCGTCCATGCAATCACATCCTTATCAAAGAATTCCAGTTTTTTCAGGTTGGGTAATTCCTGCCCGCTGTATATAAGTGGTATGCCATTCCAGGTAAGACTGAAAACAGCAAATGCCTTCGCCATTTCACCATACTTTTCATATTCGGTTCCGTTCCATGAATTCTCATCATGGTTACTGGTAAAATACATCCGGTAAGCTGAGGCAGAAAAAGCACCATAATACCGATGCAGTACTTCTTTCAATCCATTCATATCTGTATTTCCCTTGCAATAATCTTCTGTCTTATGCATCCATTCCCAGGTAAAGGATGCATCAAATACTTCGTGATAATTTATTTCTTCTGTTTCTGCCAGCCAGAATAAATTTTCTTTCAGCGGCTCAATAGCTGTTCTTGCTTTTTTCCAGAATGCAAGTGGTGTAAGGTGTGCCAGGTCGGCCCGGAAGCCATCAATATTAAAATCAGTGACCCAGCATTTCATCGCATCGATCATGGCCTCCTGTTCTGCCTCGCTGGAATGATCGATCTGTATCACATCTGTCCAGTCGTACGGTGCCCTGAAGTTTCCTTCTGCATCTCTCTCAAAATAATCGGGATGATCTGCCGTCCATACATTATCCCATGCCGCATGATTGGCAACCCAATCCAGGATGACTTTCATTCCCAGTTCATGTGCTTTTTTGATCAATGTTTTAAAATCTTCCGCTGTTCCAAACTCCGGGTTCACAGCTTTAAAATCTTTTATACAATAATAACTCCCCATGGCTCCTTTCCGGTTCTTTTCCCCAATGGGATGTATGGGCATGAACCAAAGCACTTCAACACCCATATCTTTCAGCCGGGGTAATTCAGCCGAAAAGGCATTAAATGTTCCTGCTGCTGTATATTGACGGGTATTAACCTCGTAAATATTGGTAGTGGCCAGCCAGTCGGCTCTTTTATATGCTGAACCCGTCATTTCATTTTATTCTTTTGATGATGATGAATAACCAAATGTAAGCACTGCCGGATAAAAATACGAAGCCAATATCCCGGGCAACCATTTAACTTTGCAGTTGTTATTTACGTATGAAACAATTTAATGTTCCCATCATTTACCGCAGCCCCCTGATCACGGCTGTAAAGAATAAACGCAAGCAGCAGGACAAAATGAAAAAGGATTTCAGTCCTACCCTGCTCGACTTTGGGCCGGTTAAAATTTACCTTGCCCGCCATTTTGGTTTTTGCTATGGGGTAGAGAATGCCATTGACATTGCATTCCGGACCATTGAAGAAAATCCAGGCAAGCGGATCTTTTTACTGAGTGAAATGATCCATAACCAACAGGTAAATACCGACCTGGAGGAACGGGGAATTCTTTTTTTACAGGATACCTACGGCAAACAATTATTTCCTTTTGAAGAACTCACGAAAGAAGACGTTGTCATCATCCCGGCTTTTGGCACAACGCTGGATATTGAAGCGAAACTAAATGCCATCGGTATTGCGACAGAAAAATACAACACCACCTGTCCCTTTGTAGAAAAAGTATGGAACCGCAGCGAGCAGATATCAAGGAAGAATTATACGGTGGTGGTGCACGGGAAACCCAAACACGAAGAAACAAGGGCTACGTTTTCGCATGCATCGGCACATACGCCAACGGTGATCGTAAATGACATGAATGAAGCCATTGAACTCAGTAAATATATTACAGGTGAAAAAGAAGTGGCAGGTTTCAGCAATGAATTCGCCGGAAAATTCTCCGAAGGATTTGATGTAACAAAACACCTGGAGCGGATTGGCGTGGTAAACCAGACAACAATGCTGGCCAGTGATACACAAGCCATTTCTGAATTCCTGAAACAGGTGATGATGAAAAAATACGGGTTGGACATTGATACGATCGAAGAACGCTTTGCCGATACAAGAGATACGTTGTGCTATGCCACCAACGATAACCAGACTGCCGTTTATGGCCTGTTGGAAACGGAGGCAGATTTTGCAGTGGTAGTGGGTGGTTACAACAGCAGCAATACATCCCACCTGGTTGAATTATGTGAAGAAAAACTACCCACTTATTTTATTAACGCGGAAGAAAAAATACTTTCAGCAGAAAAGATCCTGCATTATAACCTGCATCAAAAAGCGGAACTGGTGACAGAAAATTATTTACCTCCAACCGGTGAAGTAAAGATTCTGATCACCAGTGGAGCAAGTTGTCCCGATGCCCTGGTGGAAGAAGTGATCGACAAGATCATCTCTTTCTTTCCCACTACCATTAAAAGCAAAGAATTAACCGAACGCTTTCAGCAGGTTGAAGCATAAAAAAAGCCCCCGCAAAAAGTGAGGGCTCGTTTATTTGTGCCTGGTTATAATTATTTGATCAATTTCTTTACCATTACCGCATCACCAACCTGTATCTTCAGGATGTAAAAACCTTTTGCAAGTTTGTCCAGGTTATCCAACACGAGGTTATTCATTCCTTTATTAATGATGCTTTGCTGGGTAGCCAATAATTTCCCGGTATCGTCAAACAGGTTTATTACCGCCTTGCCTGTTACTTCACCCGCCACTGCTATATTCACTTTATTGGTGAATGGTGCGGGGTAAACTCCGGTAATGGTCATGCCTTTGAAATTCACATTTATGGTGGCGATATTGCTGTATTGATAGTAGCCATCCCGGTCAACCAATTTCAACCGGTAATAATTTACGCCGGCGTCTGCTTTAATATCATCAAAATGGTAATTCACTTCTGCATCGCTGCTTCCCTTAGCCATTACCTTGGCCAGGTAGTTAAAATTTACACCATCATTACTTCTTTGCACTTCAAAATAACTGCAGTTTTGTTCCTGCAGACTGCTCCAGTAAAGATGAGAGATACTATTTGCGTAAGATGCTTTAAGCGGCGTCATCACAATTGGCAGCAGTCCGCTTACCGGTTCAATCAAGCAAAGGTCATCAATGGCAACATAGGCAGCACTGGTACAACTATTGGGTGTTTTAATGCTTACTTCCAATTTCTTATAACTGTTTACCGGTATGTTTACCTGCAGCACGAGCTGCACCCACGTACCCGGTGTGCCGCTTATCGTTTGTGTTGTACTTCCTAAAGAAACATAAGAAGCTGTGGAAGAAGTCACCGCCGTTCCGCCTTTAATTTCAAGCATCACAGCCGGATCTGCCGTTGCACTGCCAATTTTTGAGAACCATGCCCGGAAGATCATTGAACCCTGGTAAAACTGTGCAGTATTTGCCACCGTAATGGTGCGGTACCATACCCGGTTTGTGCATGAATTATTTGCGTTAACAACCATCATGTTCATTCCCGAATGCGGCGCAAAAGCAGAGAAGGATGTGTTCATTGAATCAGGATTGTTTACAATGCGGTACCTTGAATTAGCGCCCAATGTTCCGGTTGTCCACTGTGTTACATCGGTAGCAGCTCTTGCAGTTACCCCATTGGTTCCCGGTGTACTGAAATTATTTGCTGCGCCGCCGGGAACTTCAAATCCACCGAAGTATTCTTCCAATGCCGGTGGTACGGCGGCAGGATTTAACACCAGCATATTGTTGGTACAGGCCGAATAACAATTCTCTCCTGCTGGCCTGGCCCTGATGCGTATGTATTTTGCATACTTATCGCCATACTCTTCGCCACCATAAACCGGTATGCCCTGGTTCGTTTCCGGATCCAGTCCAAAATCTGTCATCAATAACCTGAATTCAACATTGTCAAGCTGGGTGGTATAAGCTGGGCTTCCCACGTTTGCAATAACAAGATTTTCTGTGGAGTCTTCGATATAAGTAGGCTGAGATGCTCCTGTAATATAAAAAGTACGGCCGTTGATGATATTATTTCCGTTTGCTAAATATACCCAGGCCCCGCCCGGTGATACCCGGTATTGCCAGTGCATATATGAATTATAGCCGATGGAAGAGACCATGGCGTGGATCGTAACTGTTTCGCCCTGAAGGAAACAGGATACGGTATATTTTTCAACTTTATGTGCAGAAGAATTTTTACCAAGCCCCAACAAGATCATTGTCAGGAGGAATAGCTTTAATAATTTTAATACGCTGCTTCTTGTAGTAGTATTCTTTTTCATCCTAATAAGTATATAAGGTTTCAAAAATTACCAGCCGGGGTAAATCAGCTTTTAAATGATGGGATCAATAACCAGTAAGAAATACTGAGGAAGATCAGAGGTATTGGGGAATATACAACCGTTTCAAATTAAACTCACAGAACGAACTGTTCTTCAGAAGATGACTTGAACATCAATAAGTTTTCAGGAAAGGACGTGGTCTTTAATAAGAGGTGGTACTGCAAAATTACATATTTTTTTATTTAACCAAAGGATAATTTTCACTAATCTTATTCCGCATAGGCCAACCAGGCTTATATTAAATAAAGAGCCCCCGCCAAAAGCGAGGGACATCTTTGTTTGTGCTTGGTTATCTATATCTTAAATTACTTTATCAGTTTTTGTGTTAAGATGGTTTCCCCTGCCTGAACTTTCATAATATATATTCCTTTTGCCAGGTTCTCTAATTTGTCAACAACAAGTGTGGTAACACCTTTATTCAACATGGATTGCTGACTAACCAATATCTTCCCACTGTTATCAAACATGGTGATACTACAATTCGCTCTTACGTCACTGGCAATGGTAACATTAACCCTATCTACAAAAGGGCCCGGGTAAATAGTTGTAATAGTGATCCCCTTAATCCGGACATTCAGCGTAATCGTATTACTGAACTGAAAATGCCCGTCGTTATCATAATACTTGATCCGGTAATAGTTGATCCCTTCATTTGCTTTAGAATCATTAAAGCCGTACTCCACTACTTTATCACTAACCGATTGTGCAATCACTTTTCCGGTATTATAAAAATTCAATCCGTCGTCGCTGCGTTGTATCTCATAATGACTGCTGTTACTTTCCTGCAGGCTGCTCCACGACAAATATGAAATCCCCTGGGAACAATAGCCCTTCAGGGGTGTCCACACCACCGGTAAATAACCATTTTGTGCGATGTTATCTTTTATCGTCAGCCGCCGCTCTCCTGCAAAAGCAAATGATTGCGCAATAAACAGGGTTAAAACAACCAGTTTAATAACCCGTTGTACTGACCGGTATCCTTGTGTAACAGTAATTATTTTCATATACTAGATTATGTGTATCAGTAATAAGCTTGCTAAGGGGAACTTTCAAGAGAATTGGAAAATGCGGGCTCATTGAGCCAATACAGAGGTTTTTTCAGAAACCGGGTTCAGAAGCTTTTGGAAGGATATGTTATTTCAAGTGTCATTCGCAACATATGGATGGCTATCACAACCAACTCAATATGAGGAATTCTTCAACGGGATATTAAAATGGGAAGTATGAACCTGTGTGTACAGGGTTTCTCGGAGGTTTCGTAAAAGTATACATTGTGACTCATTTATGCAAGTGTTTTCAATTTTTTTTCTGTCATATCAATGGCAATTCTTAATTGCTCATCCATATTCAGGTTCGTATTATCAATTTCAATTGCATCTTCCGCCTTGCGCAATGGGCTGATCTTCCGGTTCGAATCTATATAGTCACGCATTTCAAGATTGTTCTTTACTTCTTCGATAGTTATATTCGGGTTTTTGCTATAAAGCTCTTTGAACCTTCGCTCTACCCTTACCACTGTGTCGGCAGTCATGAATATTTTTAATTCAGCATGGGGAAAAACCGTGGTCCCTATATCCCTGCCATCCATTACAATGCCTTTTTTCTTTCCCAGGTTTTGCTGTTGAGCCACCGCAAAAGAACGTACCGCTTCAATCGCTGCCACATCACTCACTTTTTCTGCTATTACAAGATCACGGATAACATACTCCACATTTTCTCCGTTTAAAAAGATCTCCGACTGTTGAGACACTTCGTTATAATGAAACTCAATGCTGATATTTCTTAATGCAATATCCACTTCATTGGTATCCGTCCAGTCAATATGGTTTCGCAAAAAGTACAAGGTAATAGCCCTGTACATGGCACCGCTGTCTACATAAACATAACCAAGAACTTTTGCCAGTTGTTTTGCCAGGGTACTTTTACCGCATGATGACCAGCCATCTATTGTTACTATTATTTTCTTCTTCGCCATTCAGCAAAAATGGTTCAAAAAAAAACGAATTCAAAATGAAATTAAACCGGGAGCCGCTTTTAACATGAGTGAAACGGCCTCCCGGTTGTGCTTTGCTGGTTATTATTATTTTAATTAAACAATATAAATTTCTGGCTAATAACTTTATTATTCATTTGTACCTGCATCGTGTACTGCCCGTTGCTGAATCTTGCCAGGTTGGTTAACCGGATGACGTTACTTCCTTTGGTAACTTTCTGCTTCTGCGTATATACAATCCTTCCATTGTTATCTACCATCCGGATATTTATCTCCTCGGCATTTTCAGCATTGAAACTTAATGCTATTTCAGAACCGGCAGGGTTAGGCATCAATGTGAGCGGGATATTCATTTTCGGTTTACGTACCGCTGCGATATTGCTGTATGTAAAGCCGCCGTCTGCAGTAATCACTTTGATCCGGTAATAAAGGATATCATCATTTACCCGGCTCACATCATCCTTCAACGTGAAGTTTTGCAATTCATTTATTTTAACCGGCTGATATAATGACCCCACTTTGTTAAACCGGGTGTTGTCATTACTGCGTTCCAGTTCAAAATGATCAACTGCGGCTGCTGTAAGTATGGTCCAGTTCGATGACACTTCATTGCCCTGCATCACCGCATTTAAAACAAGTGATTCTTTTGCTAAAACGACCCCTACGAACCGCCAGTCACGGTCGGTATTTGCTGCATACTTTTTCTGAACGGTTGTTCGTGAACCCGGTGCAGCATCACCGCTAAACGTACCGCCTGTACCCATGCGGTAAGAAGTTCCTTTTACATTTATCACCGAGTTCAATGAATCAAAACGATTATCCAAACCATCTGCATCGGTATCAAGGCCCGTCAATGTTACCAGGTCATCTGCCTGACCATTGAGGTTAAAGTCATTTCCTTCAACGATGTCTGGTTGACTGTCTCCATCAGAATCAAGGTCCCTGTAATCAGGCGTACCATCTCCATCGTGATCATAAACCAGGATACCAGAACCACCAAATCCAACCAGGTTATCGTAGGTGTTTACAATTCCGTCGCCATCTGTGTCGGTGGCAACCGGCATTTTGTAACCGGCAGTTGATTGCCCTTCAATATTATCCGGGATGCCATCATCATCAGAATCAATATCAAGGTAATCCGGGTTACCTACGCCATCTGTATTTCTTAAATTCAACGCACCCATACCCGATACGGTTGTTGACCATCCGTTAGTTCCCATTACACCGTCAATAATTCCATTCAGGTTTGCATCTGGTAATCCTGATTCTATAACATCAGCAATACCATCCCCATCGCTGTCCAGGTCATAAGCGTTCGGACGCAGGTCCTGGTCGAGGTTTTTATTAGGGTATGTATCTGCCCGTCCATCAACAGGGCTAACATCCGGACCGGTTTTTAATAAAGCTGTTGCCAGGATAAAATTATCGGCAATACCATCGCTGTTGGCATCTGTAAATGCATCTAGCTTACCATCATTATTTGCATCGGTTCCCAATGCTTCTCTTACATCAGGTATGCCATCGTTGTCGCTGTCTGTATCTAAATAATTAGGGATACCGTCGCCATCCAGGTCCTGTGCACCCAATCCATTACCCGATCCCTGAACACCGGTATTGTTCCCATCAACGTTCTGAGAAAATCCATCCGCATCGGTATCGGTATAATTATCAATGATACCGTCACCATTGGTATCCACACCATATGATTCCACCACATCGGGTATGCCGTCGTTATCACTATCCAGGTCATATTGGTTAGGGATACCATCTTTATCTTTATCCGCATTGTCATTTACACCATCGCCGTTTGAGTCTGTGAAGCCAGGGAAGTCTGTATCGTAAAAGTTAGGGATTCCATCATTATCCGAATCGGCGCCATAATCGAAATTATCATTTACGCCATCGCCGTTATTATCAACATAACCGGGATATGCAGGATCTTTCCAGTTAGGAATTCCATTGCTGTTTGCATCCTGTAAAGCAACTGGGTTATTGAATTCAACATAGTCAGGTATACCGTCATTGTCATCATCAATATCGATACAGATGGTGATGATAACCGAGATACGTGCTGTATCCGAACAACCGGCACCATTGGTATAATATGCCCAGTAAATACCGGAAATGCTTATTGGTGTATACTGGTTAAACAAATTGGCCGGTGTAAAAGGCATGGCAGAATAAAAAGAATAACCGGCATATTTTTTCCACGGAAGTGTTACAGTTAATGTAGCACATTTATTTACCAGCAAGGTATCTTTTGGTACAAAGCAGGGACCAGACAAAGGACTGATAACCGGCCCTTTTATGATACAGCCCGATGTCATTACACCACTCGAATCAAAAAGCGCATTTCCCGATAACCTGCCTGCATAATTTATGCGGGCATTATTTTTCAATGATCCCACGCAGCTGACAATTTTACAAGCTGAAGCCGTTACCACTTTAAATTCAACATTATTTCCCACACCCGGACCGATCTTACCACCTGCAACTGCATTGGCACCAACACCTACGCGGAATAATATCCTGTTATTTGCAAAATCATATTCAGCTTCATCATCACCCGGTGCATCTGTTTTTAAAACACCGCCTATCTTGATCGTACCGGGCATATAAGTAGTTCCGGCCGGAAGGTTATCGGTAATGATCGTATTTGTACTGGAGTCATTACCTGAGTTGTTATAGTTGATCTGGTAACGTATGCTATCGCCCGGTACCAGTGAACCGCCGTTTATATCAGCAGCCGTTTTATCAAAAGAGAATGTTGGGTTATACTGCGATATAGACGTAGTTAATATATGGGCAATTACCATTTCATCCGGTGAAGCAAGCCTTACGGTTGCTGAAGATTTATTATTACCCAACTGGGTATTACCGGAATTGGGCATATCAATGATATTGGCATCATAACCTAAAGTGTTATTGAACGCAGGGTTACGGGTAGCCACTACAGCACCTTTATAACCAATCGTGCTGTTCCACATATCATCGGTACCGGCAGTTGCATTTGGTGTTAAATTATAAAACGAAGCCGCCCCACTTTGTTTAAAGGCAAAAGAGTCTTTCCAGCTGCGGTCACCGTCATAAACTACGCCACCTAATTCACAACTAACGGGGCCCGTTGGCGGTGTTAAAAATCCACTAAGTGTGAAATCCACAGGAGCGTTTCCTTTTTGAACCACGGCACATCCGTCAAACACCGTTAAATTCCTGGCGATAAGAGATGGATTAGCATATACGATCACAATGGTCCAGCCGCCATATGCATTGTTCTTACCCAACGGCGATGTTACATTGGCTAAACCATACGTACCATTTGGGTTTGTAGTATTAACCAATGCGGTAATATTTGCAAAACACTGGAAGCCTGTATAAGCAAAACCTACCGGGGCACCGGAGTTATAGTAATCAGTTTGCGTAGAAGTGATAGTAGTGTATGACGCAGCACCCGGTAATTTCAATTTACAAGATGTTTCACCCGTGATCCAGGCAGTACTTCCGCCATTAAGACCTTCGCCTGCTCCCCAATACAAACCTGCAAAAAGGACGTTAGAGCAGGATGGCAGGTTGAGATCTGCAGTTGATGAATTAAAGGTACCATTGTCACTAAGTCCCAATACCTGCATATCAAAAGACATATCTGCATTGGCAGCTGCAGACAAATGCACTTCCACTGCAATGGTATTATTTCCAGACGTAAAAAAAGCTGGGCTTAAATTATACGAAACTGCTTCTGCAGCACCGGGTGCAATGTTAGAAGAAGCCAGCGTTCCGTATACAATGCCGCCGCCAGGCATATTATCACGGATCCTTTCCACACCGTTTATATAAACCACAATTCCATCGTTTCTTAATAAGTTCAATTGTATTGAAGAAAATGTAGTAGACAGTTCAAGTGCAGAAAAATTTACTGTGCTCCGGAAATAGTAAGATATATACTTATTTCCCGCTCCCGGGGTACAAGTTGGAGCCTGGCCACTTGGCATGCAGGTTGTCTGGCCTGAACTATAACCATATTTACCAGGCCCGTTTACCGGTACCGCATTTACATTCCATGGTCCATTTAAAACATAATTAGAGTTGATCCAGGTTCTGCCAGCCCCATCATTTGGTGGCGCAGCATTTTTTCCATGATAATTCCATACACTCCCAAAAGGAAGCTTTGTAACGGGAGCTGGATTATCCACGTCGATATTAATTCCGTTTCCATTATTATCCATAGACGAACCCAAGGGAGGCACTTCACCGGTACCCGGGGTGCCAGATCCCACACCTGAGGTGGAAATAATACTGTTGGAAACGTAAACGATATTTCCCTTCACCGAAGGGTTGTAATACCGTGGAGAAAATGCACGTAATACCTGTGCATTGGTTACTGAACATAATAGTACAGTAGTGATCAAGAGGGGTACAATTCTTTTCATAATTCCAGATTTTAATAAGCATCTGGCTTTTCAAAAAAGAATACTGGATGGTTAAAAAAAATACTGATTGTTGTGATTGTTTGACTGTTCAGTTGAACATACCTAGTGAAAACCTACTTAGTCATGTAAGGGAGAAAACACGTGAAAGACAGTAAAATTACTATTCTGTTAGGGGATGCAAATATATCAAAATCATTTCCGTATTTCCAAGCAATCAGTAAAGTTTTTTATAGAAATTTTTCGACAAAAGTCGTAATAAACACGTTATCAAACATTTAAACGGGTGGCATTTTTATCCAAAAAATTAAAAATGCCACCCGTTTATGGATGGCATTTCAAACATGTTACTAATAATATCTATACTTCTGATTTTTTCTCTTTCTTTTTCTCTTCCGGCTTCAGGGTAAATTTGATCTTTTCTGCTGCCTCATCAAGTTCGGCAATCATAATATCCCCGTTCTTTATATTCATGTTCAGTATTTCTTCTGCCAGCGGGTCTTCCAGGTATTTTTGAATAGCCCGGTGCAAAGGCCTGGCCCCAAACTGTGAATCATATCCTTTGTCTGCTATGAATTCCTTGGCTTTTTCCGACAATTCCATACTAAATCCTAGATTTGACAGCCTTTTCATCACCCCCTGCATTAATATGTCAATGATAGAGAAGATATTCTCTTTGGTTAGTGAGTTAAATACCACCACGTCATCGATTCTGTTCAAAAACTCCGGACTGAACGTGCGCTTGAGTGCTTTTTCTATCACCGCTTTGTTATTCTCATCTGCATTTTCCATCCGGTTGGCAGTAGCAAAGCCAACACCATCGCCAAAATCCTTTAACTGGCGGGCACCAATATTAGAGGTCATGATGATAAGCGTATTCTTAAAATCAACTTTGCGGCCCATCCCATCAGTCAGTTGTCCATCATCAAGCACCTGTAATAATATATTATAGATATCCGGGTGTGCTTTTTCAATTTCATCCAGCAGTATAACTGAATATGGTTTGCGACGAACTCTTTCCGTTAATTGTCCACCTTCTTCATAACCTACATATCCCGGAGGTGCACCGATGAGCCTGCTTACGGTAAATTTTTCCATGTACTCACTCATATCAATCCGTATCAGGGCATCATCACTGTCAAACATATGTCTTGCGAGCGCCCTGGCCAGTTCTGTTTTTCCTACACCGGTCGGGCCAAGGAAAATGAATGTACCGATCGGCTTTTTGGGATCTTTTAACCCTACCCTGTTACGCTGTATGGCTTTCACCACTTTCGAGATGGCTTCATCCTGCCCGATCACAGCTCCCTGCAGGTCATTAGCCATGCGGCGGAGTTTTTCTGTTTCAGCCTGCACCATTCTTTTCACCGGTATTCCTGTCATCATTGAAACCACTTCAGCAATATCCTCTTCTTCGATCGGGTAACGCTTATGTTTGCTTTCTTCCTCCCATGCATTCTTCGCCGCTTCCAGTTCTTCCTGCAAACGTTTTTCTGTATCTCTTAAAGAAGCCGCTTCTTCAAAACGCTGGCTCTTCACTACTTTGTTCTTTTCGAGTTTAATGTCTTCAATCTTTTTCTCCAGGTCAATGATCTCCTGAGGCACATTGATATTCTTGATATGCTTCCTGGCCCCTACTTCATCCAATACGTCTATGGCTTTGTCGGGCAACAAGCGGTCGGTCATATACCGGTCGCTCAGTTTCACGCAGGCATCAATAGCATCTTTGCTGTATGCCACATTGTGGTAGTCTTCGTATTTGCTTTTTATGTTATTCAGTATTTCAATGGTCTCTTCCACCGAAGGCTGATCAACGATCACTTTTTGAAAACGCCTGTCCAAGGCCCCATCTTTTTCAATGTGCATCCGGTATTCATCCAACGTTGAAGCACCGATGCATTGCAGTTCTCCTCTTGCTAATGCAGGCTTGAATATATTAGAGGCATCCAATGAACCACTGGCACCACCTGCCCCAACAATGGTATGGATCTCATCTATAAATAATATTACATCCCGGTTCTTTTCCAGTTCGTTCATGATGGCTTTCATTCTTTCTTCAAACTGGCCACGGTACTTGGTACCGGCCACCAAGGCCGCCAGGTCAAGACTAACAACCCTTTTATCAAACAAAACACGGGAAACTTTGCGTTGAACGATCCTTAAAGCCAATCCTTCTACTATCGCCGTTTTACCAACTCCGGGTTCGCCAATGAGTATCGGGTTATTTTTTTTGCGGCGTGATAATATCTGCGACACCCGCTCAATTTCATTCTCCCGGCCAACAATGGGATCCAATGATCCATTTTCGGCAAGACGGGTAATATCCCGGCCAAAATTATCAAGCACAGGAGTTTTTGTCTTTGGTTGATTAGCGCTGCCGGCCCGTTGCGATTTTTGCTGACTGTATTTTTTTTCATCTTCAAAATCCTCTTCTCCTTCGTCACTGAATTCGGCCGAAGGCGGGTTACTGGTTACGAACCCAAGCTCATTTTTAAATACATCGTAGTCCACATCAAATTGATTTAATATCTGGGTGGCTATATTTTCCTTGTTCTTTAATATCGAAAGCATCAGGTGTTCGCTCTCCACCTGGGCACTTTTTTGTGCCTTGGCCTCCAGCACCGTAATGCGGATCACTTTTTCGGCCTGCTTGGTTAATGGGAGAGAGTTGATGTTTGCTATGTTCTTGCCGGTTTTGTCCTTAACAGCTATCTCTATTTCCTTGCGGAGTTCAAAAAGGTCGATATTGAGTGATTTTAAGATCTTCACAGCGGTGTTCTCTCCGTCCCTTATCAATCCTAAAACCAAATGTTCTGTTCCAATGAAATCATTTCCTAACCTGAGCGCTTCTTCCCGGCTGTAAGAAATTATTTCTTTTACCTGGGCTGAAAAATTATTATCCATTTTATATTGAATTTAGCTTGTACAATAATAACGATTATTTCAAAGATATAGTTTACGGGAAACGGCAAATGTTAATATGTTAAAAAGTTAAAAAGCTGTTATCAGCGATGTCATATCTGCGGGAGACCTCCTATTTATTTCCCGGGGTACAAGACCGAACAAAACCAAAATTTGCTTTACTTTACAAAGAACAACTGTTGTAAACTCTACTTCTAACTATGAATGTCAAAACAGGTACCAAAGAAAGATTTACCGTAATTACGCCGCAGGATGCCCAATTGCCTGTTAATATGACAGAAGAACTCCGCAATTTGTTGCTTTCCTACCTGCAAAAAGGCATACCGCATATTGTTTTGAATATGGAGAACGTTAAAGCAATCAGTGAGGAAGCCGCAGAAGAGATTGCCAGCATCCAGCAGCAGTTTTATGAAGCCAATAGTTCCTTTGTGATCTGCTGCCTTCAACCGGAAGCAGAAAAAGTATTTGCCCAAAAAGAATTTTTCGACATTATGAATATTACCCCATCCGAAAGTGAGGCATGGGATATGGTGCAGATGGAAGAAATTGAAAGGGAATTATTAGGAGACAATTAACCAGTTTGAAGTTTGAGGTTTGTAGTTGTGCCGCATTTTTACTTACCAAACAGTCCTGACCTCAAACTTTAAACTTTAAATTACGAACCAACTATTTTGTTTGCATTAACCATTTTAGGAAACAATTCTGCCATCCCGGCCTTTGACCGGAACCCGACTGCCCAGGTTTTGCAAACCATGGATGAAAGTTTTTTGATCGACTGCGGCGAAGGAACCCAGATGCAATTTTCGAAATATAAGGTAAAGCGCAGCAAGATCAATCACATATTCATCTCCCACCTGCACGGCGATCATTATTTTGGATTGATCGGTTTGCTCACCAGCATGAGCCTGCTGAACCGTACCCAGGATCTTCATCTTCATGCGCCACCTGAACTGGAACAGCTGGTTGACTTACAGTTAAAGTTTGCAGCCACCAATCTTTCTTATCCATTGCATTTTCATCCACTGAAAGAAGAAGGCATAATTGTAGAAGGAAATAAAATAACCGTGGAATGTTTTAAAGTAAAGCATCGCATCGATTGCTGGGGATTCTTATTCAAGGAAAAAAGAAATCTGCGGAAAGTAAATGCCGAACGGGCAAAAATTTATGAGATCCCTGCTTCCTTCTATGAAAAACTTCAGCAAGGATTTGATTATGCAAATAAAAAAGGAACCATTGTTCCCAACGATGAAGTGACCGTACCGGGACAAAAAGTAAAATCGTATGCCTACTGTGCCGATACCATTTATGATGAAAGCCTGGCAGAAAAAGTAAAAGACGTTGACCTTCTCTACCACGAAACAACTTACCTCAAAAACCTGCATGAAAGAGCCGCCGCCCGTTTTCACAGCACTACCGAACAGGCAGCAAACATTGCTAAGAAAGCAGGAGCAAAAAAATTACTCATCGGGCATTTCAGTTCAAAGTATGAAAGCCTCGATGAATTCTTACAGAAGCGTCTGAGATTTTTGAAAATACGGAACTGGCGATACAGGGAAGCTGTTATATCATTTAGTCATTTGGCATTAAGTCATTAGCCGTTGAGTCATTCGTTCGTTCGCACTACATTATTAAAACCATCGGCCATGATAAAGCCATAGAACTCTGCAAACCATTTGCGCCATGCCTGTTCATTATGCCCCCTATCGGGATCGATTAATGAATAGATCATGGCCGATGACCTTTCTCCAAGCGATTCCTGTATATCCAGCATATCCTGTATGTATGAACCTCCTTCCTTCCCTCCCATGTAAAAGAAGAATTTGCCGTTCATTTTTCCAGCCAGTGAATCTGTAAGGGGCTTGATGGTAGCTGCCGTCCAGAATGCCGGGGAGAAAATTCCTCCCTTTCCAAAAACATCGGGCCGCTTCAGCATGGCATAATAAGAAATAAGTCCGCCCATGGAACTACCGGCAATGATGGTGTTCTCTTTTGAAGGAATTGTACGGTAATTTTTATCGATGTATGGCTTGAGTGTTTCGGTCAAAAAAGCCAGGTATGCATCGCCTTCTCCGTTCCCAAAGCGTTCAAAATAGAATGGGTTGTATTCGTTGAACCGGTGAGTACCATTTTCGATTCCCACCACAATGCATGCCGGCTTTCCTTTTGCGATCAGCGAATCGAGGCATTCATCCACGCCCCACTCACCAAAGGGAGAAGTATATTCATCAAAAAGATTTTGCCCGTCCTGCATATACAGAACCGGGTAGTGCTTTTTGCTTTTAGTGTAATCTTCCGGCAGGTAGACCCATATCTTCCGGGAGCGGTTCAGTTGCGGCATAAGAAAAGCCGTATCCATTATCCGTACATTGCTGCTTGCCGTGTGCTTTTTTTCTGCAGAAGCAAAATCATCCTTCCATGCTTCAATACTTATTTCAATGACAGTATCAGACAGCAAGGTAAAAGAACGGTTCGCTATATCTTTCCCTTCACTTTGCGTTTCCACGTTTCGCCAGCTGCCCCGGGTACATTTGTATTCATAATTGCCGGCGGCTAGTTGTGTGGTGAATTGAAAACCATCATTGTTTCCGTATGAAAACACATATGCTTTATTCCCTGGGTTCCAGTTGTTGAAATTTCCTGCAACAAAAATACTGTCGCCGCTGTGAGCAGATGGATATATATTGACTTTGAAAACAACACGGTATTGTGCCTCCGTTTTTGCCAACGCAAAAAACAATACGAGCAGGCACAAAAAATATTTCATTTCGATCTATTTATTCAGATAAGCCTTCACCTTCTGGTGAACACCGCTGCTCAATGGAACCAGCGGCAGCCTCAGCACATTTTTTATGATGCCCATCTCTGCCAGGAATGCCTTTGCACCAGCCGGGTTATTCTCTGCAAACAACAGGTCATTTCCTTCCAGGCATTTATAATGCAATGGCCTTGCCGAACCAAAATCTCCTTTTAAACAATAACGCACCATATCGGAAAAATCTTTGGGGAAACAATTGGCAGCCACGCTTATCACGCCTTCCATGCCGCAGGCGATCAACGGAAGCGTTATATGATCATCGCCACTCACTACTAAAAAATCTTCGGGCCGGTCACGCAGTATGTGCATGCACTGCACCATGTTACCACTGGCTTCCTTTATACCGGCAATGTTGGTTACTTCTTTGGCAAGCCGCAAGGTTGTCTCTGCTGAAATATTGCTTCCTGTTCTGCCTGGTACATTATATAATATCACCGGCTTCGGACTGGCATCTGCCAGGTTTTTATAATGCTGAAAAATTCCTTCCTGCGATGGCTTGTTATAATATGGACTGGCACTCAGTACCGCAATGGCTTTTTCCAGCGGGTAGCTCTGCAGGTTCTCCATCACTTCCCTTGTGTTGTTGCCGCCCACACCTACCACTACCGGCACCCGGTTGTTCACCCGCTCGTACGTATAATTAATGATGTCGAATTTTTCTTCCGTATCCAGCGTTGGTGTTTCACCGGTGGTACCAAGCGAAACGATATACTCAACAGCATTACCAATGATAAAATCGATCAGCTTACCCAGGGCCTCATAATCCACTTCCATGGTTGGTTTAAAAGGCGTAACAATGGCCACACCCGTGCCTTGTAATTTTGTACGCAAACTCATAAAACTATTTTTTGTGAAGGTATTGAGAAGTAGGGAGATTATGAAAAGAGGGAATCAGTTGCTTGAAAAAAGTGCAGAGCGGGTGTATATTTATATTTAAGACCTAAATGACTAATTATTGTTAATGAAACAGATCTTACTAATTGGACTTTTTATTCTGGCTATCCCGGCTATGGACAAAAGGCTTCCGCCTCAAAGCACAAACTTCTTACAGCTAAATATGCCGGCATTTTCAGTTATGGTGCCGACATTGAAAAAGGAAGGGTTGGAGCCATAACGATCTACCCGGAAACAGATACAACCATTTTATTTTATATTGATTTAAACCGGGGCGCTCCTTCATATAACATGGGTGCTCTTTACGGAAGACTGGAGGTTAGAAACGATACGGGAAGTTTTTATATGAAGCATGATTACCAGAAGAATGGTTGCCACTGGTTTTTAAAATTTCTTCCCAATAATTTGAAAATAGAAACAATAAACAGCAGAGATGAATGTGAATTTGGATATGCTGTAATTGCAGATGGTAATTTCAAAAGAAGATCAGCCAAAATGCCGAAGAGTTTTGTGGATATTGAGGGAAATAAAATTAGTTTTAAAGAGACCCCGCCTGAAAAATATAATAAATAATAATTTTTCATTCAAAAAACCTAAAGCCTGTTTCCTTCCTTCGGGAAAATAACCACCGGCTTAAAAGTCTTCGCCTCTTCAAAATCCATTGTGGCATAAGAAATAATGATCACTACATCTCCCTCTGCACCCTTGCGGGCTGCCGGACCATTCAGGCATACGATGCCGCTTCCCCGTTTGCCTTTTATGAGATAGGTTTCTATCCGTTCGCCGTTGTTCACATTCACCACCTGTATCTTTTCATGCCCGATCATATTGGCCGCATCCATCAGGTCTTCATCCAGGGTAAGACTACCCACATAATTCAGGTTGGCTTCGGTAATAACTACGCGGTGTACTTTCGATTTCAGTATCTCTATCTGCATATATTAAAAATTTCTGCAAATGTCAGTGATTTTTATATACCCGGATTTTCGTTTTTAGAAATATCCTTGTGAGTGACAATGGTATCAATGATTTTTTCCTCTACAGAGAATATTTTACTCCAGGTATTTCCTGATATACTCCTCCATATTATCCGGGTAGCCCTCACTGGTCATTAATATCTTGCCCGACCGGTCGATGAGTACATAAAGCGGCACTGCACCTACGGAATAATCATTTTTCATTTTTGCATTGCCCAGCATAATCGGGAAGCTTAATTTCGTTTTACGCAGCAGTTCCTTTGCTGTTTCCAGGTTTCTCTTTTCATGCGTTATGCCATATACTTCAAAGCCCTTACTTTTATATTTTTCATACAGAGCCTGTACCTTAGGCAAGGATACCACACAGGCTCCACACCATACTTCCCAAAAATCAAGGAGTACCAGTTTCCCTTTAAGACCCTCTGAATTCACGGGCTTACCATCAAAAGAAATGATCTGAAAAGAAGGAAATTGTTTACCATTCAGCGCAAGCAGTTTTTTATTTACAGGATTTTCTTCCGGTTTATAATCTTCCGGGTAGCGCTGTGATGAAAAATCATACAGGTCCGCCGCATCATTAACCCGTATCTCTTTTATCCGGTAGATGAGGTTCTGTACTTTATCAAGCGTTACCTGCCGCATGCTTATAGCGGTGGGCAGCATAAGTTTTTTATCAATGGTAAGCAGCTTGTACCTTTTTCTTACATCATACTTATCGATATCGGGCAATAAGATTTTCAGGTAATAATTCGCCGCATCCTGTTTCAGTTCAAAGCCGGATGCATTTACCGTATCTAATTTCATGAGTTCGGGAAAGATCAGTTGTCCGCCCGGGTAGCCAAGAATTGCCGGGATCATTTGAGCACTACCATACCTGTTGAATTGCTTACTATCGTGATCAATATAAAAAGCAGCACTTCCATCGTAAATACTTTCCGCATGAACATCGTCCCGCTTTGCATAAAACCGGAAACCAAAAATCGTGTCCTCGGGTAATACTGATATTTTTGCTTCACCCGAAAAAGTTCGCACCACTCCCATCACAAGCGTATCATGCCGTTCGGCTTTGCAATAAATGTTTGAAATGTTTTTTTGAGCTTCTTTTACCTGCGCTATAATCTCTGCCGGAGTTTGTGCAGTGCAGGCTGCTATAAGGCATAGTTGAACTATTAACAGGCTCAATATTTTCATGGCTAAATGAATTACAATTCAATATACGATAAAATTCGTACAATTTAGCCTTAAAATATTTTGCAGCCTTACCTGTCAATACAATGGTTGGTTTGGTGAGGGGGTTGAAGAACTAAGCAAGTGTTGCTTTCAGGATCCTTGACTTGCTTTGATAAGCTTTATCCTTTGCATAGATAAACAAACAACTGCCATTCTTTATCTTATCTATGATCGGCTTATGCAGCTTCTCAGGCAATGCAGGGCAACCCCAGCTGCGCCCGATATAGCCCTGTGTACGTATCAGTCCTTCGCTTACATAAGCGGCACCGTGTATCACAATATCGCGGCGGTTGGCATTGTCGTTGATCCCTTTTTCCAAACCTTCCAGGCGTAAGGAATACCCATTATCACCCATGTAGGTGCTGAGTGTTTTATAAAAACCCAGGCTGCTTTTATTGCTTTCGGGTTGGTTAGAGAACTGGTTGGCATATTCCAGTCCGGAGTTATGGCCATGAGCCACATACGTGTAGTATAATATTTTATTGTTGCTGCGGTCGATCACAAATAACCGCTTTGCAGAAGAAGGCAGGCTGAAATCAACAATAGAGATCACATCATCATTGTCAATATCACCATTCTGCTTCAGGTATTCAAAGCCCTGCATGGCATACTCAAATGCCTGGCGACTAAGACCCTTCTCGCCAAGTTGCAGGTTATCGTATAAAAAAGAAACATTGCTGATCTTTTTCTTTTCGGGTGTATTGAGCAGGGAATCTTCGCCGGGTTTAATTTCCGGCAGTACATAATGCTTTACTGAAGCTTTGCTCTTTGCAGATACAAGCGGCAGGTACGCTGCAGATGTCAGTATTGTGAATAGAATAAGGCCGGATCTTTTCATTCCGTTATTTTTTCATGCTTTGATTGAACACCGCAAAGATCGGTTGTTATCATGTTTTTATATTGTTAAAAAAGAAGCTCCCACATCATGAAATTGTCATTTTTCACACCAGCTTGATACGGATTTCCAAGGCACCATTACTTGAATCGCTGATGATCATCAGCATTGTGGCCCATATTGCTCATTTTATTCGGGGCCGGATAATAAGAACTTGCAAGACCGATCAATACATTATGGAAAAACAAAGAACAGATACCGGTAATGCAACTGCCTGGCTTGCACTTGCCATACTCATCATCCTGCTTCTGTATTTTGGGCAAACACTTTTTGTGCCCATGTTTTACGGACTGTTCATTGCCATTGTATTATATCCCATATGCCGCTGGCTGGAAAAGCATGGCTTCTCAAAAACCATGGCAATATCCACGGGCCTTTTTATTGTGTTCCTGTTATTTGCAGTTCTTTTGTGGTTACTTGCTCTGCAATTCAATGCCTTCCTCAACGACCTGCCCGAACTGAAAAGCAAACTGCAACCGGCATTGGCCAATCTTCAGAAATGGCTGGAAAATAATGGCAACATCTCCATCGCGTCACAGAATGAATGGGGACAAGAACTATCCGGAAAATTATCAGGGGATGCCCCCAATCTGATCAGCGGTATTTTTAATAAAACCGTTTCAGGCCTGTTCACGCTTTTTATCACACCGGTATTTGCTGCCTTGTTTCTTTATAACCGAAAAGATTTTGTTCTCTTCCTGGAAAAACTTCTTGGTGATAAATACAACGACAGGCTTCACCAGGTGCTTGGCCAGACCATCCTCACCTATTTTCATTTCATCAAGGGGATGCTGTTCGTTTATATCATCGTGGGCATCCTCAACAGCATCGGCCTGCTTGTATTGGGTATAAAACATGCCATTCTTTTTGGTTTCCTTACTGCAATCATGACCATCATTCCCTACATCGGTATTTTTATAAGTGCATTGCTCCCCATCACCATCGCCTGGATAACAAAAGACAGCATCTGGTATCCCATCGGCGTTGTTGGCGTATTTGTTTTTGTACAGTACCTTGAAGCCAATGTTATCTTTCCCCGTGTAGTAGCCACTCAGCTCAATATAAGTACATGGGCAACGCTGGTTGCCATCATAGCCGGCGGTATTTTGTGGGGAGTAAGCGGAATGATCTTATTCATCCCGTTCTTAGGCATGCTTAAACTGGTGACCGATAATGTGCCGGAGTGGGAAGCATTGAATGTGCTGATAAGAAGAAATGAGGTGAAGAAGAATAAGAAAGATTGAACAACATAGTTTACTTTCTATATTTACTATGTGGTTATGTGATTCAAAAAAATGTATTCAATACTCAGATCAATGCCTTGCCTTTTAACTGGTAAGCAATGAGCATGATCACAATGCCAATACCCAGGTATACAAACTGCAGCCAGAAAATTGTATTGATCAGGATCATTTGAACAACTGTCCAGCCGCTGATCATAACACCGCCTGCAAGTGCCCAGTTGTAGCGGTTCGCACTTCTTTTCATATTAAAGAATGCCGCCAGCAAATTGGTGCCCCCAACAAGAACGGTGAGCACAATTCCCGGTACCAGGAAATTTTTGAAAGGAGATGTTTTTAGTAAGTCTACCGACATCTGCATCACGCTGCCATCGGGATGAGTGATAATAAGAATGCCGGACACCAGCGATGTGATTGCAACAAAACAAACCAGTATGAATAATAGTGTTCTCAATTTTTCATTTTAATTTGTCTTAAGGCGCTTCACCCGGCTCAGGCACTTCAAAGGGCGGCGGATTTTCAAACGGGTCTTCATCCGGAATAATATCCGGATCTTCCTCCGGCAAAATGGGCATGTCAGGAATTGCATCGGGATGTATTTCCGGGTCTGGCATGGGCGGCAGTATCTCAGGTATCTTTTTAGGATCGTTGTTCATTGCATCATAAATTAGTATACAAGGTAAGGGCATTCACAATTTTATTTCAATGAGCAGGGTTATTAAAAAAACTGATGCTTATCATTTCCGGCGCTTGTACAGCACGATATATTTGTAACACAATATTAATTATATGTTAGGCGAACTGAACGATATTGAAATAAAGAATGTATTGTCCAGCCAGGTATTGGGCAGGTTGGCATGTACAGATGGCAGGCAACCCTACATCGTTCCCCTTACCTTCACATATGACGGAGATTTCATTTATGGACAGGTCAATGAAGGTATGAAACTGAATATGCTCCGGAAAAACCCCAAAGTATGTTTTGAAGTGGATATCATGTCCGATATGAGAAACTGGAAGTCTGTGCAGGTGTTTGGCGAGTTCCAGGAACTGAAAAACAAAAATGCGGAAAAAGCGAGGGACATACTCTTTAACAGGGTATTCCCATTAATAACCAGCAGCACTGTTCACGCACACGAACATGAAGAAAAAGGGAAGATAGACGACAGCAACCTGGTGAAGCATATCATGTACCGCATTAAAATAAAAAAGCTCACGGGTCGTTTTGAGAAAAGATAAGGGTTGTGTTCCTGACCTTAATGAGCGTAAGCATGAAGTATGAACTCAATAATAAAGCAGCCATAAGGCTGCTTTATTATTATTAAACTGCTCGTACGCTTAGTTTATCATTGTTTTATCAATACATTCTTCTTCACCATATTCTCCACAATCAGTTTCCCGTATTCATGGCCCATGCTTTCTGATGAGTTGGGATCGAAGGATTCTGTCTGCACGGAATATACCAGGTCTTTGGTGGTCATATCATACAAATTGCTTTCCCAGAAATACTTGGTATCGGTTACATAATACCCGGGGGAATAGATACGATCGTAAATCGTGGTATAATATCCACCAAAGCGGCGATAATAAACCGACCGGGGCAGGTTCTGCCTTTGTGCCGGCACATAATACTGTTCCTTTGATTTATCCAGCAGTACAATGGTGATCACCGCATCGGCGCCGCTGCTCCTGATCTTATCTACCGCATCTTTTTCACACATATTCTCAAAAGCCTTTGGCCCAAACTGCACCTGGGCAGAAACGGCGTTGTACCCAAGGTCTTTCAGGTCGTCCACAAAATGTTTTTCCATGTATTCGCTGATACTCCGGTCCTGGTCCCGTATCAAACCAAGTACCATCACCTTATTATATTTTTTGGGACTGGCATCTGCAGCGCTCCATGAACTCGTTATCCGGGAACTGGAGCAACCGGTAAACAGCAGCAGAAAAATACCGGCGATCATTATATTGTTTTTCATAACCAGAATTTTTATTGTTCTTAATTACTGAGAATAGAAAAACCCTGCCGCCCTGTACGGCAGGGTATTATTAGGCAGGACAGAAGCCTGCTACTTAACGGCTATGTGTTTAGCCTCAAGTTTCCTGGTTTCTTCGGTTTTGGGGCTCAACAGTTTCAATACTCCGTCCTCATAACGGGCATCGATCTTATCGGCCCTGGTTCCCACAGGAATGGTGAAACTGCGGCTGAAAGAAGAATAGCTGAACTCCTTACGGGTAAACTTTTTCTCTTTCTCCTCTTTTTCTTCTTTGGTTTCGGCGCTGATGGTAAGCATATCACCTTCCACATCAATCTTAAAATCTTCCTTCTTCATGCCGGGTACGGCAAGGGAAATTTAAAATCATCCTTGTTCTCAACAATGTTCACCGCAGGGATGGTGAGCATATTGCCCCAAAGGCTACCTCCATTATTCATATCAAACCAGTTATTCCATGGCTTGAAGAAATCATTGAAAACAGATGGCATCAGGTCACCCGTTCTTACTAATGTTTTTGTTGACATAGCAACCTCCTTTGTTTTTTATTGTTGTTGAATGATTTTTACAGTATGTAAGTTATAATCACGAAAGCCGTAAAAAAAAGGATGGTCGTCAATAAAATAGCTGACTCTTGTCAGCTATTTTATATGGGATTTAAGAATCTTAGGCATCATGCAAGACCAGCAACGGCACCCGGGTGGTATAAGCGATGAGCCGGGTATGTTCTTTTCCAAACAGCCGTTCAAAAAGATTATGATGGTGAGCCACCATCACCAGCAGGTCGGTGGCATTGGTTGAGATAAAATCAGTAATCCCTCTTTCCACGTCTTCATCCACCATGGTATGGAAACTGTGCTTCATCCGGCTGAAAGCAACATCAGCCCCTACTTTTCCGGCTGCTTCTCCCGCTGCCATGAATGCTTCATTTTTTTGCACATGCAGTACCTGCACATCGGCATTGAAATGCCCGGCTATTTCTTCCAGTATGCCAAGCCTTTCAACTCCCAGGTTTTCTTTAAAATCGGCGGCAAAGCTGATGTGCTTAATAAAACTGAATTCCGCATCGGCTGGAATAACAAGCAAGGGAAGTTTAACTTTACGGATGGCCGAAATTACCGTGCTGCCGAATATGCCCGAAGACTTTCCGGCACCCTTCATTCCCATCACCACCAGGCTGGGATTAACCTCTGCTGCCACATCATTAATGACCGCTGTTGCAAATCCGTTCCGTACATAACCATCTGTACGGACCTCATACTTACCGGCCATGTATTCAATTTCACGCTGAAGCAATGCTTCATTTTCTTCCTGCACTTCGGCAAAGGACAAAGGAATATACCCGGGTACGTCGCCCACCGGCACCGGTATGTAAAAAGCATGCAGCAAAACAATGTTTGCATTAAATGATTTGGCCAAAGCAGCCGCATAGTCCATTGCTTTCCGGGATGATTCTGAAAAGTCAACGGCAACAAGAATATTTTTCATGTGTGTATTTTTTATTTTAAACACAAAATTAATAATACTGTATTAACGCTATGTGACCAAACTCATCCAGTACGCCATCGTCTGTGAATTCCACATCGCCGCCGTTTTCCAGCACTTTCTGGATCACATCATCCACGGCATCTTTTATGTAAAAAGGATAATTGGTCGGCAACTCTTCTTTATAAATAATATCCGGGTCGGCACCCTGCCGGGCGGGATACATGAAATTCTTTTCTACAAGTAACAGCCGGCAATTCTTGTGTGTGGCAGCCTGCCATACTTCTTCCATGCCATGAGCCAGTTTCTTTGCGCCCATTGCTTTTTCCAGCTGGCGCAAAAGATCAAGTTGTTTCACATGCTTCCAGTTGCTTACATGCGGCTGTACCAATTTAAATATTTCCGGCTCAGGCAACTCTTCATAATTGCCCTGTATGAATTCTGTTATCTCATGTGTATGCTTTGTGAGTTTTTTATAATGGCCCAGCACTCTATCGGCACCCATTACAAAAACAGGAAATGGGTAAGCTTTTAACATCAGGCTAAGGTCATCGTCCATCTGGCGTAGAAATTTACCGAGTTCTATTTCTGTCCTGCTGTCGGGGTCAGCGAAATTGGCAACCCGTTCTGACAGATCTTTTTCTGAAAGAATCACATGATCTGCCAAATTGGATTTCACCAGGTGCATGTCGGAACCGTTGGCCAGGAACATGATGGATCGTTTGGCACTGAGCATCAGCACCAGGTATTGCATATCCTGTTTTTTTTGATACACCAGGTCACGGATCTCAAATGTTTCGTCAACGATGATCTTTTCGGCAACGGGCATATCGAGGTAAAACATTTTTTCCATGATGGGCGAAATGAAAATGGCAATACTTTTTTTATGGGTATTGAAATTAATTTCACTCATAAGGTGCCGCAACCGGTCCAGTACAGGCAAGGCCTTTTCGGAAGGATAAGTATTCATCAGTTCCTTTTCCACCTTACTTAATGCCATCTTCAGCCGGTACTCCAGGTCGGACCTAAGGCTGATCTTTGGCTCAAAAGGCATTATTATTGAGATGGCCGGCAGGTATTTCACTGCACTCAAAACGGCTTTTTCGTCGGGGGAGAATATCTGTGTCATAATGTGTAAATTGAATAACTAAATGTATCCTTCATACTTATATTTTTCTATAACTGTAATCACAGTTAATTATGATTCTTCTCAGTAAAGAGCGCCATGCAGGTTGCTAACTTTAATAATTATGGCTGTACCTGTTTTAAAAGACCCTCCATTCCGGCATAATGCCGAACTGGCCTGCATCTTTCACAAGATGGCTGCCTGCTATGCATATCTTGGTAAAGCCGAAAGGTTCCGTGCCCGGGCCTATGCAGATGCCGGCAAAGTGCTGGCCAATATGAGTGAACCGGTGGATGCTTTTGGTGACGACATAAAAGCACTTGATAAACTGAAAGGAATTGGTGAAAGTATTGCCCAAAAAATAGTAGAGTATGAACACAGCGGTAAAATTGCTGCTTTTGAAAAACTTAAAAGAAAAGTGCCGCAGGATCTGCTGGAACTGATGGAAGTAGAGGGCATCGGGCCCGCAACCATAAGAATGCTGCACGATGAACTAAAGGTGAATACCAGGACAGAACTGGCCAAAGCGATCGCTCAGGGGAAACTGAATAAGGTAAAAGGCTTTGCGGCAAAGAAAATTGAAAAGCTGGAAGAACTATTAAAGCCGGATAAAGAGAAAAAAAGAATTCCTTTAAAAGAAGCGCTTGCCCTTGCAACCAGCATATTAAACGAAATAAAAAAAATACCCGCCGTTGAAAAAGCTGAAATTGCAGGCAGCATCCGCCGGAAAAAGGAAACCATCGGTGATATTGATATCATCATCGTGGCAAAAAAGAAAGACCACCGGCGCATTATTGATCAGTTTATCAAACTGCCACTGGTTGAAAAAGTACTGGCAGCGGGTGAAACAAAAGCAAGTGTGCAGCTTTACAACAGCTACATGCAGGTTGACATACGGGTGGTGGAAGCGTCGCAATACGGTTCTGCACTTTTTTATTTTACCGGCAGCAAAGAACATAATATCAAACTTAGGCTGAACGCAAAACAAAAGAACTGGAAGATGAATGAATACGGTGTGTTTGAAAACAAGACAGGCAAACGGCTGGCAGGAGAAACCGAGCAAAGCATCTACGACCTGTTTGGCTACCGTTACATTCCACCCGAAAAAAGAATTGGCGGCGATGAACTGGAAAAAGCAAAGCGGGCAATAAAATAAAATCATCTCTATAAAAAATAATTTTATCATACAGAATAAAGTACAACTCATCCGGGGAGGTGCAGGCTATTTTGATAAACTGCTCCTGCTCATAAAGAATGCAAAAGAGAGCATACACCTGCAGACCTATATTTATGATGATGATGAAACAGGCAAGCTTGTGGCGGATGCACTGAAAGAAGCCGTGCAGCGCAAGGTGGAAGTTTACCTGATGGCCGATGGCTATGCCTCGCAGGTGATGTCGAAGGCATTTGTTGAAGAGCTGGAAAATGCGGGGATCCATTTTCGTTTTTTTGAACCGGTCTTTAAAAGCCGGAATTTTTATTTTGGAAGACGCATGCATCATAAAATGACGGTGGTTGATACCAGGTATGCATTGGTAGGTGGCGTAAATGTTAGCAACCGTTATAACGATATGCCGGGAAAGCCGGCCTGGCTTGATTTTGCCTTATATGCAGAAGGCGAGATCGTAAAAGAACTTTGTGTGCTTTGCTGGAAATCGTGGAAGGGCTACCCGGTGAACATGGGCATTACGCCCTGCGAAGAAAAAAAGATCAGCTTTGATTTTCCGGCAGAAGAACAAAGTGAAGTACGGATGCGCCGCAACGACTGGGTGAGGCGAAAGAACCAGATATCGGCAACTTATATTGAAATGCTGCGTAAGTCAAGATCGGAAGTGACCATTTTATGCAGTTATTTTTTACCCGGCACAATCATTCGGAGGCAGATCGTGAATGCAGTAAAACGGGGTGTAACTATCCGGGTGATCGCGGCCGGCAATTCGGATGTGAAAGTGGCGAAAAATGCCGAACGCTGGTTATACGACTGGCTGTTGAGGAATGGCATTGAGTTATATGAATATCAAAAAACCATCCTCCACGGCAAGATGGCTGTTTGTGATGACGAATGGATGACGATCGGTTCCTACAATATAAATAACATCAGCGCCTACGCAAGTATTGAGCTAAACCTCGATGTACATAATCCATCGTTTGCAAAAAAGACCAGGCAAACAGTGCAGAATCATTGAAAAGATTGTACCCGTATCAGTTTTGAGCAGCACATCCGGACAAAAAATATTTTTAAACAATTCAACCGTTGGCTCTCCTACCAATTCATACGAACCGTGTTTTACCTGTTCACTTTTTATTTTAAGCACAAAGCTTAGTTGAACGTAATTCAAATTTAGCTGTCATGCTGAGGAAGGGAGCATCCCTGTAAAATGCAAACTAATTGCCTCCTATCCGGCGCAGAAAATTCTTTGCAACCTCCCAATTCCACCCGGCAAAACGGCCACGCTGCACCACCATATTATTATCAGCGGGGTATTGAAGAAAATAATGAAACACAAATCTCTCTTTGGGGTTTTGCCAGCCAATGATCTGGCCAAAGCGCAGGTCGTTGAATACAAGGGTATCATTCCATTTCTCAATCGTATAAAACTGTTTCGAAAAACGAATGAGTTTATGTATGTCTTCATCATTGGCTACCGGCTTAAGCAACGAATCATTTCTTGGGAAATACTCAAAACTGATTTCTTTCCTATTGTCAAATAACGACCGGAAGCCAACATAATAACCGCTGTCGTTGCCCGCCACCACATACCACAACCAGTTTTGCAAAGGTGCCGGTGTGGTAAAATACCGTTCGTGAGGTATGTGTTGCTTTTCAAAAGCCTGGTTCACATCGCTTGTTATTTTTATTTTATTGATGGTACAATATCCCAGGTAAAGAAAAGGAACGACGAGTCCCAGCCGCCACCAGAATCTTCTTCTGGTACTGAACCTGTTTAAAATGATGAGCATGAACAATGCGATACCCGGCACCAGGGAAAAGAACGGATCAGCCACATAAATGGTATTGAATGAATAGCGGGCATGGCTGAATGGTTCAAACCAGCCGATGCCGTAATTATTAAACGCATCTATGAATAAATGAACGAACACTTCTGTTGCAAAGAACAACAGCCAGGTACGGAATGCAATATTATGCGGCCGGTGAATTTTATCAGCCGATAAAGCAAACACCGGAATGATGAGCAGGGCAAATAAAATGGAATGGGTGAATCCCCGGTGCGCCAGCAGGTCTCCTGCAGGTGACGTCCACAATCCGGCAACAAAATCAATATCGGGAATGCTTTGCGCCAGGGCGCCCCAGATCATTGCTTTTTTCCCGAAACCTCTTTCAAAAAAAGCTTCGCCGATGCAGGCACCAAGCGCTATGTGAGTGATAGAATCCAATTTGTTTATTAATTTGACAATAAGCGATACCCCAGGATCAAAATTATAACTCCAAGCAGACTTGTGTAAATAATTTTATTATACTTTGCCAACCAGTTCGGCAGGTAAATATCAAAATTAGCCTTTAAAGAGCCGGAATACCTGCGGGCAATAATAGTAAGGGGACAAAAATTTTTAAACAGTAGCAACACAATGCCTTCCATTAAAAAAAGCCCCAACCCAATCCAGACCCATTTATCAATCTTATTGACAATTACGGCATAAAACAAATAGAACAACACGGCATTGAAGAAAAGCCAGATAATGGTATGAACAATTTTTATGACGACAAGTTGTGTCTGCGCTTTCATAGTAACTGATCATTTACTATGTGCAATGAACAGCGGAGTTTTTAATTCGATCATCAGTTCATCGGCCATACTTGCCTTGAACCAGCGGGACAGCGTTCCCCGGTGGTAAGCACCCAGTACCACCAACACATTTTTCTTTTCTTCCTGCAGGTGTTTTACAATTTCTATTTCCGGCAAACCTTTCAGTACCTTAAAAACTGCCTTTGGATAATGATACTTTATAAACTCCTTTACTAATTTGCTGTCGGGCAAATGCATATCCTTGCCCATGCCTTTCACAGAAACTACTTCCACGGGTATATTCGCTGCCACCGGGTATAAATAGCTGAACATCCGCACCGCATGTACCGATGACGGCCTCCCATCATACAGCAAAGCGATCTTCTGTACCGGCCTGTATTTTTTAGGCACCAGCAACACGGGGCATTGAACATCAATAAGCAGTTCATGGATAAAACGGGTGGGAGAACTCTCTTCGTAATGCGTAAGTGTTTCCTTGCTGTCAATTACAAGCAGGTCGGCATAAATACTTTCGTGCAGCAATTCTTTCAAAGCCGTTTTCCGGTCATGATGAACGTTATACGCCACACCGGCTTTGCGGCAGGCATTTTCAAAATCAGTCACCGCTTTATTGCGGGCATCAAAATCCTTTTTTGCAAACTCTTTCAGTTTTTTATCCGATACGCCGTCTTTTGTTATCAACTCATATACTTTATAACTGGTGTAGGTAATGTCTTCCAGAAAGACACCCGTAATATGCATCTTCGCCGACCTGGCCAGTGCAATGGCATGGTCACGGGTGCTTTGTGAATATTTCAGGCCGTCAAAAGCGGCGATGATCTTTTTCATAAGTTTTTTGTAAACCTATTCCCATCTGCCTGCGGCTGCAATGACTAGTGTCAAAAAAAATGCTGACATCTGTCATAGAAGGATCAGCGGAAAAAATATAAACTTTGTCTACCGGTTTAACCGGGGAAAACGTAAACTTAACTTATATGAAAAACAACAGTAAAATATTGGTTGCCCTTGCTGCCGGAGTTGCCGCAGGTGCTGTATTGGGAATTTTATTTGCCCCGGATAAAGGCTCCGATACCAGGAAGAAAATAGTTGACGGCGGTAAAAAAATAACCGATGACGTAAAGAACAAGTTCGGTAAAGGAATGGAAAAACTGAATGACCTGAAAGATGGTTTAAAGGAGAAAGTAGAAGAGTTTGCATAGCACGCAAATCATAACTCAAAATACCAGGTGATGGAAAAAACATTTGCCAAAGTAGAAGAAATGGCCGAACACGTAAAGGAATATGTGAACAATCACATAGCATCGGCCAAATTAAATGTTGCCGAAAAAACATCGGGGGTGCTTGCCAATATCATTGCCATGGCGGTGGCATTAATGGTGTTTGTTTTTTTTATTGTATTCACGAGCGTAGCCCTTGCCTTTGTTTTTGCAAAACTTACCGGTGAATACTACTGGGGATTCCTGATAGTGGCGGGCATTTATTTACTGATCGGTCTGCTGGTTTGGACGATGAGGGAAAAGCTGCTAAAGCTGCCCATCATGAATGCCATTTTGCAGCAGCTATTTAAAGAAGAGGAGGATGCCGATGAAAAAATTTAAAAACGCAAAGCAGCTAAACGAAGAAAAAAAGCGGCTTAAAATGCGGCGATGTGAACTGGAAAAAGCGATCCGGTACGACTGGCGTGATGTGAAAGACAGTCTTAAACCAGCCAACATTGCCGGGCAGGTATTTTCAAGCTTCGCCGGGGAGAAAGAAAGCGGTCACCGGGCTGATTCGGGCGTCTTATCGGAAATGGCGGCAAGGTTTGCTTCCAGGTTAGCCGGCAAGGCCGAGGATAAATTAAAAGACAAGTTCGGTAAATGGTTTAAGAAATAAATTCGATCAAAAAACTAAAACAAATTTTATGATGCCGAAATTAATTTGCCAGAGTTGTACAATGCCTATTGACAACGAAGCTGATGCCGGAACAGAAAAAGGCGGATCAAAAAGTACCGAGTACTGCAAGTATTGTTACCAGGATGGTGCTTTGGTAAACCCGGAGATGACACTCCCGCAAATGGAGGAACTGATCACTACGCAGATGAAGAAGATGAACCTGCCGGAAAGTATTATTCAGAATTCACTAAGCATGCTGCCCCGGTTAAAACGCTGGCAGAAAGAAAAAGTGTAATGACCTTTCACAGGAGATCAATATTTATTTTACTGGCTATTCTCTCTCCGGCATTTGTTAGTGCCCAGACTTTCCCCGGCAAACTGAAAGAGTTTATCACCGGGTTTTCCTTTTCCTCAATTCAATATCCAAAAGAGGTAAAGGAATTTTACAGTCTGAACAACTACGAATTTTCCTGGCTGGAAAAACAAAACAGCAGCGCCCTTTCATTGCTTGCAAAAAATATACAGTCTTCAGAAACATTCGGGTTAGTGCAGGAAGATTACCAGCCTGAATTATTCAAAGCCTATTCTGCTGTTCCCTTCGCCCCTGCCAATGAATATGACTCTTTACTGGCTGAACTGAAATTCACCGATGCCGCCATTCATTTCCTGCATGATGTGATGCTGGGGAATAAAACAGAACCAGTTTCTTATGATGGATTAAAATATATCCCTTCCTGCTACAATGCAGGAGCACTGCTTAATGTCTATTTAACCCTGGGCAGGTTTACCGAAATGCTGGCTGAACTTGAACCAAAGCAGGCAGAATACAAGGCAGTGAAGTCGAAGCTGAATTTATTTCAGCAGATGATCGCTGCAGATAATTTTAAAGATGTGTATGTAACCGCATCAAAAAACATCAGCACCAATAAACCATTGCTTACCCGGCTTTATCAATTAGGATTCTTAAGTTCCGATACCCTGTTACTGAATGAAGCAGCCGCAAAAGCAAAATTGAAGGAAGCCCAGAAATTATTTTCCCTTTTAAGCGATGGAACGCTGCGAAGCACAACAGTACAGGCACTTAATGTTCCGCTGCAGGCAAGGATCGCTGAGCTGAAGCTTACACTCAATACCCTTCGCTGGCTTCATTGCATGAAACAGGAACAGCATGTGGTGATCGTGAACATTCCTTCGGCAACGTTGCTGCTGTACGAACACGATAAACCGGTGATGGAATCAAGAATTATTGTTGGTAAAAGATCAACCCCTACTCCTACGCTGTCCAGCACCATTACCGAAGTGATCCTGTATCCTTACTGGAATGTACCGTACAAGATCGCCACCAGGGAATTGTTGCCGCACATTAAACGGAACCCTGGCTACATCAATGCAAACAATTACCAGGTTTTGAACAGCAATGGCAAAGTGGTAGACCCGGGCAGCGTAAACTGGGGTTCCTTAAGTGCCGGAAACTTTCCTTACACAATTCGCCAGTCAACCGGTTGCGACAATGCATTGGGATTGATAAAACTTAATTTCTACAATCCCTTCAGTGTTTACCTGCACGATACACCGGGCAAAAGCCTCTTCGGCCTCAACAAGCGTTACTTCAGTCATGGTTGCATGCGAACTGAAAAAGCCATGGAACTTGGCCGCTATATCTTAAAAGAAAATTCCATTGCCATTGATACACTCACCCAAAAAGGTTGTTTAAAGAATCAGTCGCCGATAATTGTGCCCGCCACAGAAAAGATCCCGGTTTTTGTTTTGTATCATACGGCATGGACCGATGCTGCAGCAACGGTGCGGTTCTATGATGATGTATATAATAAGGCATTAGCAATAAAAAATAAGTATGGGCTGTAAAACGGCACCCCGAAATTTTTTCCACGCCAATTTCATGTTTCAATTCTTCAGCCACAAACCAGCACGAAGCAATAAATAAAACCAATGTGATAAATGTTACAATATGAGGCCCTTTATAAAGATAGTTTTGCCGGAAATTATCTTATAAATGATAAAAAGCTATACCCGATTTTTTCAAATACTTTCACTCGTTTTACTGATCACTGTTGCACAACAATCGGATGCACAGGACAGCACGATGTTGCTCCGGCTAAATGACCTGATCGCACAGGCAACGTCCAATAATCAGAATATCCGGCTTGCTAAAATGGATGAACAGATCGCTGCATCCAACTACAAACAGACACAGGCTATATTTCTGCCCCAGGCGGGGCTTTCCTATTCGGCTTTAACTTCCAATAATCCCCTGAACGTATTTGGATTTAAGCTGCAGCAAAAATCTGTTTCACAACAGGATTTTGATCCCGCCTTGTTAAATAACCCGTCTGGTAAACCTGATTTTATAACCCAATTAAATGTACAACAACCAATCCTTAACATGGATATGCTGTACATGCGAAAAAGCGCTTTAAAGCAAACAGAGGTTTACCAATTCAAAACACAAAGAACCAGGGAACAGATCATTTATCAATCGCAACAGGCTTACCTGCAATTGCAATTTGCTTATGAGGCCCAGCAAGTATTACAGGAAGCGCTTGAAACAACCAAAGCTATTTACAAATTCACCAACGACAGGTATAAACAGGGATTGTTACAGAAATCTGACCTGCTGAATGTGGAAGTCCAGGTAAAAACTATAGAAACAAACCTGGCAGATATAAAAAGCAATATCAGGAACACATCGGATTATATAAACCAGCTCATGAATAAACCAACCGGTGTTGTGTACAGCACAGAAACAGCAATATCATTTAATGACAGATCCGTTATCGATACATTTTCAACAAACCGTGCTGATTTCAAAGCCATGGAAACGGCCATTGCATCATACGACCTCATGATCAAAAGCAGTAAAATGAGCTACCTCCCAAAAGTCAATGCCTTTGCCAATTACCAGTTACATGATAACGCAATGCTTGGGTTTGGCTCAGGAGCTTACCTGGCCGGCATTCAGTTGTCGTGGGATATTTTTAAAGGAAACGCAACAAAAACCAGGATTGCCACACAAAAACTGGAACGGAATAAAATGGAAGAAGACCTCAATAAGTTAAAAGAAGAAAGCCGGGTTGAACTGAATAAAACGTATCGGCAGTATATGGATGCGGACTTTAAAATTAAACAGCAACAGGCTTCCATCGATTATGCCAAGGAAGCATTCCGCATACTTCAAAACAGGTACCTGCAGGGGCTTGTAAATACTACAGATGTTCTTTCGGCACAAACCCAGCTCTCACAACAGAAACTGGCCTGGTCACAGGCTGTGTTCAGTAAAAATATTTCACTGGCCTACTACCGGTTTTTAACCTCCGGTAATAAATAATATTAAAAAGAGAATCTAAAGTTTATGAATATGAATCTAAATAAAGCACCGTTATTGATACTGGCAGTTATTGCAACAGCATTATTGCACAGCTGTTCAAATAATAAAGTTGAAGGAAAAAACGGGTTGAAGGAAAATCCTGTAACAGTAACCGTAGCAACACCCGGCAATGATGATATTTCCGGAGGCATCAATGCCAGCGGACAGGTGGAAGCAGTTCAGACAGCCAATATAAGCACAAGGGTTATGGGCTATATCACTAAAGTATATGTAAACATCGGCGATCACGTAAAACAGGGGCAACTGGTCTTTACCGTAAACAGTACCGATATTTTGGCCAAACGTGCGCAAACAGAAGCAATGATTGCACAGGCTGACGCATCATTACAGAATGCGCAAAAAGATTACGACAGGTTTACTGTTTTGTATAACCAGCAAAGTGCATCTGCAAAAGAACTGGATAACGTATCACTGCAATATAAGGCTGCAAAAGCCAACCTGAATGCAGCCCGGCAAATGCGAAACGAGGTTAATGCCCAGCTTTCGTATACCAATGTTACTGCACCATTCAGTGGAGTGGTAACACAAAAAATGCTGGATGCCGGCAGCATGGCCACCCCGGGCATGCCAGTAGTAACCATCGAACAAAGTGGCGGTTTACAGGTAAGCGCTTCAGTAGGTGAATCGCAGATCGCCTCCATTAAACAGGGGGGCCCAGCAATGCTGAATATAAAATCCATCAATAAATTGATCACGGGTAAAATCATACAGATCAGCCAGTCTTCCCAGTCCAGCGGGGGACAATACATCATTAAGATCAGCATCCCCGAGAGTGAAAAGCAACAAATTTATTCAGGCATGTACGTAAATGTGAACATTCCTGCAAAAGAGCCGCTGCGAAATATGGAGGCGGGTAATAATAATATTCTTGTACCTGTTGAAAGCATTATTAACAAAGACCAGCTAACCGGGTTGTATACCATCAGCAATAATAATACAGCGTTACTGAGATGGGTAAGATTGGGCAAAAACTTTGGTAATAAAGTAGAAGTGCTGTCTGGGCTTGCAAAAAATGAAAGTTTTATAGTACATGCAGATGGAAGACTATACAACGGAGTTCCGGTTATCATCAAAAAATAAATAATAAACGATCAATACAACTTCATGGAAAACGGTTTCTCAGGGAAAATAGCAAAAGCATTTCTACAATCTAAATTAACCATACTGCTGATGTTCGCCTTTTTACTGATTGGCGCATACAGCACATACCTGATACCCAGGGAAGAAGAACCACAGATACAGGTGCCGATGGCCGATATCTTTATCGGTTATCCCGGTGCCGAACCTAAAGATGTGGAAACAAAAGTATCTGCACCGCTGGAAAAAATGATCTCGAATGTGAAGGGCGTCGAATACGTCTATTCTACTTCGATGAAAGGCCAGTCGATGATCATTGTTCAGTTTTATGTTGGCGAAAATGTAGAGAAATCCCTGGTAAAGCTTTACAGCGAGATCATGAAGAATATGGATAAAATGCCACAGGGCGTTAGCATGCCGCTGATTAAAACCCGTGCAATTGATGATGTACCGGTACTGGGCTTAACGCTGTGGAGTGAAACCTATGACGATTACCGGCTAAAGCAACTTGGCCAGGAACTATCAAATGAAATAAAAAAGATCCCGGATGTTTCTGATATCAATATCATTGGTGGTCGCAGCCGTGAAGTGAAAGTGATACTGGATAAAGATAAGATGGCAGAAAACCATGTAGATTTCCTTTCTGTCAGCAAACAAATACTAAGCAGTAATGCCCAAATGCAGGGTGGTACATTGTTACAACAGGACACCGCATTTTCTGTTGAAACCGGGAATTTTTTAACTACCGCAGATGATGTTGCCAACCTGGTGGTGGGCATCAACCAGCAACAGCCTGTTTACCTGAAACAAGTCGCAAAAATAGAAGATGGGCCTGAAACAGCAAGTCAATATGCATTATTTGGTTATGGAAAAGCAGATACGTCAAAAGCAAATGAGTTCCGGTCAGCCTATCCTGCAGTAACCCTGTCTGTTGCCAAGAAAAAAGGCGCCGATGCAATGAAAATGGCAAAACAGATCCTGTCCAAGGTTGATCGCCTTAAAAATGATCTTATTCCGGCTGATGTTCATCTGACAGTTAGCCGGAACTACGGCGAAACTGCATCTGCCAAAGTATCAGAATTGTTATTCCATTTGTTTATTTCTATTGTTGTAGTAACCCTTTTCGTAATGCTGGCCATGGGCTGGCGGGGAGGTTTGGTGGTATTCTTATCGGTACCGGTCACATTTGCCTTGACACTGTTCAGTTATTATATGATGGATTATACCCTTAACCGGATAACACTGTTTGCGCTGGTGTTCATAACGGGTATCGTGGTTGATGATTCCATCATTATTGCAGAGAATATGCACCGGCATTTTAAGATGAAACGGTTACCCCCTTTGCAGGCGGCCATCTATGCCATCAATGAAGTAGGTAATCCTACGATCCTCGCCACCTTCACCGTGGTTGCAGCCGTTTTACCAATGGCCTTCGTATCAGGTATGATGGGGCCATACATGAGCCCGATGCCAATCGGTGCTTCCATTGCTATGATGTTGTCACTCATTGTAGCATTAACACTCACACCTTATCTCGGATATATTTTTCTTCGTGAGAAAGAGAAAAAATCCGGAACGAAACATAAAGAGAGTAAGGCCCATCAACTGGAAGAATCACGTATTTATAAGATCTATCGCTCATTCATATACCCGTTACTTGAAAAAAGATGGAAACGATGGACATTCATGATCAGTATAGTATTGATCTTACTAGGGTCCATGATGCTGTTCTATACAAAATCAGTAGCGGTAAAAATGCTGCCATTCGATAATAAGAATGAGTTCCAGGTGGTGATCGATATGCCTGAGGGAACCACGCTTGAAAAAACGCAGGCTGTAACAAAAGATATTGCAGCCTATATTTCGCAACAACCACTTGTTGAAAACTACCAATCGTACATTGGCACTTCTGCTCCTATTAGTTTCAATGGCTTGGTAAGGCATTATGATCTGAGGAGAGGAGATAATGTGGCAGACATACAGGTAAACCTGGTAAATAAAGATGAGAGGAGTAAACAGAGCCATGACATTGCAAAAGCCATGCGTGAGGACATCCAGGCAATCGCAAAAAAATACAATGCCAATGCTAAGATCGTAGAAGTGCCGCCCGGGCCACCGGTTTTATCAACACTGGTTGCTGAAATATACGGGCCCGACTATAATGAGCAAATCAATATCGCACAACAGCTAAAAGCCAGGTTTGGCAAAACAGCCGATGTTGTTGATGCTGACTGGATGGTGGAAGCTGATCAACCCGAGTATCATATTGAGGTAGATAAGGAAAAAGCCATGCGTTATGGTGTAGCCGCCGCACAGGTTTCCGCCACGGTGAATGCCGCTTTATCAGGCATGCCTGTTGGTAATATGTATCAACCGGCATTATTCAATCAAACCGTTATTAAACTACAATTAAGTGATGCGGATAAAAGCAGTATTGATGATATCCTCAACCTCAAAATAGTAGGTATGCAGGGTAACACTGTTACAATAAGAGATGTAGTTGTAGTAAAAAAACAAATAAAGCAAAAAAGTATTTACAGGAAGAATCAGAAAGAAGTGGTGTATGTTTTAGCAGATATGGCAGGTAAACTGGAAAGCCCCTCTTATGCTATTGCAAATATCTCAGACAGTTTAAAAAACATCAAAGTTCCCGCAGGTTTCTCGCTGAAAGAAGAATATACCCATCAACCGGAACTGGAAGATAACTACAGCCTGAAATGGGACGGCGAATGGCAGATCACATTTGAAGTGTTCAGGGATCTCGGTATTGCATTTCTGGTGGTTATCATTATGATCTATATCCTGATCGTTGGATGGTTCCAGAATTTTTCTGTTCCCTTTGTCATGCTTGCTGCAATACCCTTATCACTTATAGGGATCGTACTTGGCCACTGGATGTTACATGCATATTTCACCGCTACCTCTATGATCGGGTTTATTGCGCTGGCAGGTGTGATGGTACGCAATTCGATATTGCTTATTGATTTTATTAATATCCGTTTAAAGGAAGGCATCCCCTTAAAACAGGCAATCATTGAAGCAGGTGCAGTACGTACAACTCCCATACTTTTAACTGCCGGTGCGGTGGCCCTGGGTGCAGTCATCATACTATTCGATCCTATCTTCCAGGGGCTTGCCATATCGTTGATGGGAGGAACTATTACATCAACTTTTTTGACATTATTGGTGGTACCCCTGCTCTATTATAAGATGATGCGGCGGAAAATAAAATAAACCTATTACTTATTTTAAAAGCAGATATCATGAAACTATTAATTGTAACCAGCCTTAAGGAATACCAGCAAACCGTTTCTAAAATTTTTGAAGAAGCGCAGATAAAAGTATTCAGCGTCAGCAAAACGATCGGTCATAAAGACGATCATCAACAGAACCTGCTCGACAATTGGTTCGCCAGTGGTGAAGAAGAATTTGATTCAATAGTCATGTTCAGTTTTACAGCAGATACGAATGCATTTACAGCACTGGAACTGATTAATAAATACAATGAAACTGCTGTCTCCGGATTCCCGATCAGGGCATTTATTATACCAGTAGAAAAATCAAGTAATTAATAATGAAAAAATAAAATAAATGAGAGAAAGAATCGTCCGTGCCGTTGCCGGTAGTTTCGTTTTGCTAAGCATTACCCTTGCCTACTATGTAAATCTTAACTGGCTATTGCTGAGTGCCTTTGTAGGTTTAAATTTAGTACAATCATCTTTTACAAAATTCTGTCCGCTTGAAAAAATACTGGACAAGTTTGGTATTGAATACAGCCAGGGAAAATGTGGCTGATTATCAATGCGGAACCGTATCTTATAAATAATCTACAACTGTTGAATTACTTTTTGCAGCCTCCTTCTGATTTCGATGGCAATATCATGCAACTCATCATTTTCTATCGCCTTCATGGAGGCAGCGGGGTCAACAGCAGAAACCTCTACCTGGCCTTCTTCCTTTTCCTGGACAATGACATTGCAGGGCAACATGGTTCCTATCCTGTCTTCCGCCAGTAATGCCCTATAAGCGAAGGGAGGATTACAGGCTCCTAATATTTTATAGTTGTGAAAATCTACATTAAGCTTTTTCTTTAAGGTAGCTTTCATATCAATTTCTGTCAGTATGCCAAAACCTTCGGCTTTAAGGGCTTCAGTAACTGTTGCAATGGCATCATCAAAATTTGCATGAATGGTTTTGCTGAAATAGTATTCCATGGTTATTTCTTTAAAGGTAATACAATAGCGCCTGACTTTGGGGGTTGACTTATATAATGAATTAAAGCGTAAAAGCCCATTCCTGCCAAAGAAAAAGCCCGTAAGAACTACGGGCTTAATTTTTCTGCGGACCGGACGGGACTCGAACCCGCGACCTCCGCCGTGACAGGGCGGCATTCTAACCAACTGAACTACCGATCCAACTATTTTCTCTTAAGAATATTTACCGGCTGATCCAATAACCAGCGTAAATAATCTTTATTACACCGCTTTAGCCTTTTTTCTTTAGCCAAAGCTTCTGATTTGCTTTCAAACTCCTGAACAAAAACCAATTTCCAGGGGCCTTTCTCTTTTGTATAGTCATTTATGTTATTATTATGTTCATCCAACCTCCTGTTATAATCACTGGTACTTCCTTTATAAAAGAGACCTGATTGCCGGCTTTCAATTATATAAACATAATACATGACCAAAGAACTTTATGTTCATCGATAGCGGCCTCCGCCGTGACAGGGCGTCTCGCCTGAGGCGAGATGACCAACTGAACTACCGATCCAACTACCCGGGTCCTGGATTTCAGGCGGAAAACCCGGCCTGCAACCCATTTTTTCGGGACGGCAAAGATAGGTTTTTTTACCTTTGCCATCCAAAACTTTTATAAAAAAATTGTAAGCCATAATTTTACAAACTATCTTACAGTTTCCATTTTATCTTGGTATGATAAGATTGTAAAAAAACCATTAAACCAACCGCATGATCGAGTTAAAAAAACGGCAATTTCTCGACTTTGAAAAACCCATCAAAGAACTATACGACCAGATAGAACAACTGAAGATCACATCTGAAAAATCAAAGACCAACATGGGCGATGCCATTGCCATGCTGGAAGAAAGGATCGTAGAAACCAAGAAACACCTTACCGCCAACCTGACCCCCTGGCAAAAAGTACAGCTTAGCCGCCACCCCGACAGGCCCTATACCCTTAAATACATCATGAACATGTGCACCAATTTTATTGAACTGCACGGCGACCGGAATGTGAAGGACGACAAGGCCATGGTGGGAGGTTTTGCACAATTAGAAGGCGAAACCGTAATGATGATCGGGCAGCAAAAAGGTTCCAACACCAAAACCCGGCAAATGCGCAATTTCGGGATGGCGAACCCCGAAGGTTACCGGAAGGCATTGCGGCTGATGAAGCTGGCAGAGAAATTCAACAAGCCCATTATTACACTTATTGATACCCCGGGCGCTTTTCCCGGACTGGAAGCTGAAGAAAGAGGACAAGGCGAAGCCATTGCCCGCAATATTTACGAAATGATACGCCTGCGGGTACCTGTGATATGTGTGATCATTGGTGAAGGTGCCAGCGGCGGTGCATTAGGCATTGGCGTGGGCGACCGGGTGTATATGATGGAGAATACCTGGTACACCGTTATCTCTCCCGAAAGCTGCAGCAGCATCTTATGGCGCAGCTGGGATAAAAAAGAAACCGCTGCCGAACAACTCCGGCTCACCGGAGATGATATGATGAAATTTGGCCTCGTGGATGGCGTGATACCCGAACCCCTGGGCGGCGCCCATTGGGATTACAAAGGGGCTGCAGACGTTCTAAAGAATTACCTCTTACCGGTGATAAAAGAATTAAAAGCCATTGACCCGGAGAAAAGAGTGGAACAACGGATCGAAAAATTCGGGAAGATGGGATTCTGGGATGAATAGAATATTGTCGCTAAATTATGGTGGTATTGTTTTTTAATGAGATGGTTCTCCTGAAAACTTTCGGGAGAAGTACGACAAAACACTCCTCACAAAAAAATCCTGAAAGGAACTATAAAGAAATAACGATATGCTAAAAGTTGGACAGATAGGCACAGGCCATTTGGGAAAGTTTCACCTCAATAACTGGTTGAACATTGAAGGCATTCAGTTGGTAGGCTTTTGTGATATTGATGATGCCAATGCAAATGCGGTGGCTCAAAAATACCAACTGCAGCGGTTTGATGATGTTGAAAAACTGATCGACGCCTGTGATGCCCTTGATATAGTAGCGCCTACTTCTTCGCATTTTGAACTTTGCGAACTGGCCATAAGAAAGGGTAAACATGTTTTTGTGGAGAAACCACTTGCCAATACCATGGAAGAAGCAAAGGAACTGGTGAAGCTGGCAAAGGAAGCAAACATAAAATTCCAGGTGGGCCATGTGGAACGTTTTAACCCCGCCTTCCTGGCAACCAAAGGACTGGATTTAAAACCCATGTTTATTGAAGTGCACCGGTTGGCGCAATTCAATCCACGTGGTACCGACGTGAGTGTGATACTTGACCTGATGATACATGACATTGACATCATTTTAAGCCTGGTAAAAGGAAATGTAAACCACATCAGCGCAAACGGCGTGGCGGTAATGAGCGACACACCGGATATTGCCAACGTTCGCATAGAGTTCGACAACGGCTGTGTGGCCAACCTTACCAGCAGCCGCATATCCATGAAAAAAATGCGGAAGATGCGCCTGTTCCAGAAAGACGCTTACATTGGTATTGATTTCCTGGAGAAGAAAACAGAGATCATCCGGTTGAATACGCCGGGAGATAAAAATGTTTTCACCTTCGACATTGATACAAACAATGGCAAGAAGACCATTGCCATTGCTAACCCCGTGGTGGAAGACGTGAATGCCATTAAAATGGAACTGGAACAGTTCAGGGATGCCATTATAAACAACACCGATACGCCGGTGAGTGTGGTGGATGGTTTCCGGGCAATGGAAGTGGCACACCAGATACTGGAAAAGATAGGAAACGTAACGACCCATTAAAAACATAAACTGATCCCCCAGGGATCCACCCCGTTGAAACAACCCAGGATACATATCGGCTGGTATGCCTTTGGCGATCTTATTGCCGCCCTGCTTGCCTGGATGAGTTTTTATTTTGTACGGAAACGAATCATCGGAGAACCCTTCGTTATTGGCCAAAAATTCTACACCGGCATTATTCTTTTTCCCCTGGTATGGCTGATGCTTTATTACCTGGCTGGCTCATACAACGCCCTGTACCAGAAATCGAGGGTAACGGAATTGCTGAACACCCTTATCTATTCTTTTTTTGGAAGCATCGGCATCCTGTTCCTCTTTCTTATCAATGATGCCACCGGCGATTACAATATCTATTACAAAGAATTCCTGTCGCTCTGGGGCCTGCAGACATTTTATACCTATTGCATCCGTCTTATTTTTTTAGCCGGGGCAAAAAAACAATTGAACGATGGCATTGTTTTTTTTAACACCCTCATCATCGGCTCCAGTAACAATGCTGCATCCCTTTACAAAACCATCATCACCAATAAAGAGACAACGGGCTTTCGCATTCTGGGTTTTGTAAACACCAATGGCAACCATGGCTCATCATTGCCAGGGTCTATTAAAAACTTGGGCAATGCTTCTAATATTAATACAGTGATAGAGGAAACCAATACGGAAGAAGTGATCATTGCCGTAGAAAAGAAAGAAAGAGACCAGTTAGCCAGAATATTGCAGCAACTGAGTGACAGGGATGTGAACATAAAAATAACAGCCGATACCGTCGACATCATCAGCGGCGCAGTAAAAACAAACAATGTGCTGGGCATACCGTTGATCGACCTGCACAGCGGCTTGCTTCCACTGTGGCAGCAGAACTTTAAACGCATCGTAGATATTGTTTTTTCTGTCCTGGGTATCATCATGCTCTCTCCCCTTTTTATTTATACCGCCATCCGGGTAAAATTAACTTCCAAAGGACCGTTGTTGTACCTGCAGGAAAGAATTGGTTTTAAGGGGAAGCCTTTCACGATGATAAAATTCAGGAGCATGATCACCGATGCAGAACCGAACGGCCCGGTACTTAGCAGCGATAACGACAACCGCATTACCAACTGGGGTAAAGTGATGCGTAAATGGCGACTGGATGAACTGCCCCAGCTCTGGAATATCTTAAAAGGTGAAATGAGCCTGGTTGGACCAAGACCCGAACGGAAATTCTATATTGACCAATTGATAAAACAACACCCGGAATATAATTACCTCCTCAAAGTAAAGCCCGGCCTCACCAGTTGGGGCATGGTGAAATTTGGCTATGCCGCTTCTTTAGAAGAAATGGTGGAACGCATGCCATACGACCTGATGTATATTGAAAATGTTTCCCTGGCACTTGATTTCAAGATCATGTTGCATACCATACGCATTATTTTACTGGGGCAGGGTAAATAATTCTGCTTTGGGATAAAAATGCGGAGTCTGTCATGCTGAGGAACGAAGCATCCCCTCTCGTCTTAGATAAATTTTCAAAGAACCTGCACAATCTTATATTGCCCCGATTTTGTTTATTTTTGAAAAAACAACCTGCTTTGAAAAGGATCATCGGTTTACTTGTATTTTTTTATTGCCAACTGCCCACTGCTAACTGCCAACCTTCCTCCTACTGGCAGCAGCAGGTGAATTACAAAATTGATGTTACGCTAAACGAAGCCGATAACACCCTGGATGGCTATGTGAAGATGGATTATTTCAACAATTCGCCCGATACGCTTTCTTTCATCTGGATACATCTTTGGGCCAATGCCTACAAAAATGACAAGACGGCATTCACCGACCAGGTGCTGGAGAACGGGAGCACCAAATTCTATTTCAGTAATAGTGAAGACAGGGGGTATATCAACCGGCTCGATTTCAGAGTGAACGGCTCCACTGCAAAAACAGAAGACGATCCACATCACCAGGACATCATCAAACTTATTTTACCGGAACCGCTTGCGCCAAATTCTTCGCTTAAGATCGAAACGCCGTTTCATGTAAAGCTGCCCTATGTTTTTTCAAGAAGCGGGCATGTTGACAAAACCTACCAGGTCACCCAATGGTTTCCCAAACCGGCTGTATATGACCGAAAAGGATGGCACCCCATGCCTTACTTAGACCAGGGAGAATTTTACAGCGACTTTGGGAACTATGAAGTGCAGATAACCTTACCGGAAGATTATGTTGTTGCTGCAACCGGTGAACTGCAAACAGAAAAAGAAAAGCAATGGTTGAAGAACAAGAGGCCAGCGGATGCTAAACCAGGAAAAAGAAAGTCAACAGTAAAGAAAAAAACGGCTGCTGGAATAGCTAAAACAAATTCTGCCAAAAACAAAACGATCCAGTTCAAACAAAACAATGTGCACGACTTTGCCTGGTTTGCGGATCTGTACTTTTTAATCAAAAGCGATACGCTCAAATTACCATCCGGGAGAGTGATCAACGTATCTGCTTATTATTATGCAAACAACGAAGATGCCTGGAGCAACAGCATCGCTATGATAAAAAGAGCCATTCTCACCAAAAGCAAATGGCTGGGCGAATATCCATTTAATGTAGTGAGCGTGGTGGATGGCGGCAACGGCGGCGGCATGGAATACCCTACGATAACAGTTCTTGAATCGGGCGGATCAGAAAAAATGCTAGACTTTGTCATCAACCACGAAGTAGGTCACAACTGGTTCCAGGGCATATTGGCAACCAATGAGCGTACCCACCCCTGGATGGACGAAGGCATGAACACCTATTACGACAACCGCTACTCTCTGCAGCAATACGGCAATACAAACCTGGATATCATTCCTACAAGATTAAAGTTCATAAATAACCGGATGCCGGATGATATTCAGCAAACCATCCTGCAAACCATCATCGGCATTAAGAAAGATCAGCCCATTGAAACAAGCTCTGAGAAATTTAATATTCTCAACTACAACATGATCGCCTATACAAAAACGGGCCAATGGATGAAGGTTCTGGAAAATGAACTGGGCAAGCCACTCTTCGACAGTTGCATGCACGAATATTACCGGCGCTGGCAGTTCAAACACCCGTACCCGGAAGATTTTAAGAAAGTGGTGGAAGAAGTAAGCGGCAGAAATATGGATGCCACTTTTTCTTTGCTTGGTAAAAAAGGAGAACTGGAAAAAACAAAAACTAAAAAAGACATTCGCTTCTCTCTTTTATTCAGTATGAAGCAAACGGATAAGCACAATTATATTTTTGCATCACCTGCCATTGGTTATAATTTTTACGACAAGATAATGCTGGGATTATTGTTTCATAACTATACACTCCCGCTCAGCAAATTCCATTTTGTAGTTGCTCCCATGTATGCTACCCATAGCAAACAATTTAACGGGCTGGCAAGATTCAGTTATAACTGGTATCCCGGCAGTAATGGCCAGAAGTTTGAACTGGCACTGGCCGGATCCACGTTCAGCGGCGATAATTTTATTGATTCAGCCAATGTATTCCATTACCAGCGTTTTACCAAGATCGTTCCTTCCCTTAAATATGTTTTTCCAAACAAGGACCCACGCAGTACCCTTACAAAATTCATACAGTGGAAAACATTCTTTATAAAAGAGCAGGGGCTATTATTTACAAGGGATACCGTGAACCAGATAGATATAATAACATTTCCCACCATCGACCGGTATGTGAATCAACTGAAGTTTGTGCTTGAGAATAACCGGGTATTATACCCTTACCGGGGTGAGTTACAGGTTGACCAGGGTGAAGGTTTTGTTCGTGCCGGGTTCACAGGTAACTATTATTTCAATTATCCAAAAGGAGGTGGGCTGGATGTCCGTGTTTTTGCCGGCAAATTCTTTTACATCGGCGAAAAGACCTTTTTGAAACAATTTAAAACAGATCCTTACCAGTTGAATATGACCGGGCCCAAAGGATACGAGGATTATACTTACAGCAATTATTTCGTAGGCCGGAGTGAATTTGATAAGTTCTCTTCGCAGCAGATCATGATTCGTGACGGAGGTTTTAAAGTCCGCACCGACCTGTTGAGTAATAAGATCGGCAAAACAGACAACTGGTTAATTGCAGCCAATTTCACAAGCCCCATACCAAGGGCCATCAATCCCCTGTCGGTACTGCCTTTCAAGCTTCCCATCAAAATGTTCTTAGACATTGGAACCTATGCCGAAGCCTGGAAAAAGAATGCCCCAACCGGGCGGTTCGTTTATGATGCAGGGCTGCAGCTTTCCCTGTTCCGCAATGTGGTGAATATTTACGTACCGATCCTGTACAGCAAAGTGTACAAAGACTATGTCAACTCAACCATTGTTGAAAAGAAGTTCTGGAAAAATATTTCCTTCAGCATTGATCTTCAGAACATCAACCTGAAGCGGTTGGTTCCGCAAATACCTTTTTAATGCAAGCCATTAAATACCTTACATACGGACAGATAGATAAAACCAAATGGGATGCATGTATAAACAATGCAACCAATGGACTGGTCTATGGGTATTCAATCTATTTAGACAGTATGGCGAAAAACTGGGATGCACTGGTGCTGAACGATTATGAAGCCGTAATGCCATTGACATGGAATAAAAAGTACAGCATTCGTTATTTATACCAGCCGCCCTTCACCGCCTGCCTCGGCATATTTGGCAACATGCTTACTGCAGAAATGATCAATGACTTCCTGAAAGCCATTCCACCAAAATTCAAATACTGGGATATTTATCTAAATCCCGGCAATTTTTTCAGCCTGGCCGATTTTACTTTATACGAACGGATGAATTATGTATTGCCGCTGAATGCACCGTATGAAAGCCTGCAGGATAATTACCGGGATAATATTAAACGCAATATCAAAAAAGCTGAAAAACTTAACCTGGTCATTAATAAGAACATTGCCGTGGCAGAAGTGATCTTACTGGTAAGAGAACAGGCAAGGGATTTTGCAGCCTTTGCGGCTAAAGATTTCGAGCACTTTAAGATCCTGTACCAGCTTCTCTATAAAAAAGAAAAAGCCACCACCTATGGCGTGTATACAAAAGAAGGACAATTGATGGCCGCCGCTGTTTTCTTTTTTTCCCACAACCGGGCTTATTATATCATGGTAGGCAATCACCCCAACGGGAAAACACTGGGCGCCTCTCATACACTCATCGATGCTTTTATTAAAGACCATTCCGGGCAGAACCTGTTACTCGATTTTGAAGGAAGCGATATACACAGCCTGGCACATTTCTACAGCAGTTTTGGTGCTAGGGAGGAAAAATACAGTGCGATAAAATTGAACAGGTTGCCTGCTCCTTTTAAATGGTTCAAAAAATGATCATTCAGCCAATATTATTTTAATTTTTTTACGTATCTTTTTTTCTGTTGGCTTGCCGATCGATCTCAGATCGATCCACCGCTTTCCCAAATTCATCCGGAATTTTATAAGCGGGTTTGATGGTGCCAAACCCATTCGTGCAAAACCCATTCTTGGAATACTTAATAAATTATTTTCTGCAGAAAGAGTATCCAGTTCCGTGGAAAAAGCCATTGTTATACCAGCCTCCTCCAGGTTATTCATTTCCCGTTCACCGAAATCAATCCCGGGCCTGCCATTCGGGTAAGCAAAGTATTTAACCGGGTGCCCCAGTATCTTTTCAAGTCCTTTAACTGATGCTGCTATTTCAAAACGGCAATTTTCATCATCTTCATTCCGTAACACCGGGTGATTGATGGTATGAGCGCCAACGGCTACCAGGCCAGATGCATCTACTTCCTGAAGTTGTGCTACGCTCATATTTTGCGGAGCCTTCTTTCCGCATTTTGTATTCTGCTGGTACCGGGCGATCACTTTTTTTATTTGATTTACGGGCAGGCATTTAAAGATCGTTTGACAGGAGAAGCCTGCCAGTTTACCCGGAGAAATATTAATTTCATTGACAAGGATATTTTTGAGTATCCCTTCCTCATAGCCTTCTATTTCCTGGAACCAGAAATTATCTCTTGCTGTAATCATTTCGGGAGATACAAAAAGGGAAACAGGAACCTGGTGCTTCTTTAACAGTGGAAAGATCACCGTATAAAAAGATGCTAACCCATCATCAAAGGTTATATGACATATATTTCCCGTATTCTTTTTGTCTTTCAGCAGTAACTCCAATTGATCAGCCGACACCAGTGAATACCGGTTTTTTAAAGCGAGAATGATCTTTTCAAACAAACTACCGTCCTCTTCCTTATGAAAAACCAGCACCAACCCTTTAGCCATACACGTATTTATTAAAGTCAGAAAATATCAAGCACACCGATCATAAGGTTCAGATTTGTAAACGCAGGCATATTTAAATTGTAAAAAATAAACCCATTCATTCTTGACTTCCGCCATCCTTTTAGCAGAACGTTAAACGTATTGGTCTCACAACTGAAGAACTGGGCAAACAATACTTTATGGGAACTGAAAATTCCGGATACCAACCCGTTCAGGTCTTTTCCTGCTGCCAGATAAACCCCACCCACATAAAAGACCGGGAGTTTGATGCCCAGCTTTTTTCTATACTGCAGTTTGCCCCAAAGCCAGCTGTTATTAAAATGGATCACTTTCACATCGGAGGGAGACTGCTGCATTTTATGCTCCTTCACCTGTTGTTCATCTATTACACATGCATTATCATTACCCAGCACTGCATCGTTATCGAAATAAGCCTGGCGGAAGAATGGGATATTTGGAATTCGTAACACAATAGAACCAGTCTCTGAAAACCCAAGTTTTTTGGTAAAGATCGGGTTCGATCTGTCATTTGCAATACCATACAAAAAACCGGCTCCCTTCTCTTTCAATATTTTTTTTGCTTCATTAATAATACTTGTAAAAACTTTTTTGCCCTGGTGATCCGGATGCGTTGCAGACCAGCAGCTCTGGTAACCTGTATAACTGACTCCATTCAATAAAAAATCATTTGCTAAAAAGGCATTACAACCGATCATCTCATCATTTTCTTCAGCAACCAGGAAGAAACTGGGCCGGGAGGCATTACTGGAAAGATTTTTAGCCAGGAATTTTTCCGGCAGCAGATCAGATGAATTATTTGCAGCTTTGATCAACTCCCTTAGTGCCAGATCAATCCCCGGATGATTTATATCAACAATTTTGATCTGGTAGTGCATTTATTCGTTTAAAGAAGTTGTTCGGCAATGAGCAGGTCTGCCGGCCTTGTTATCTTGAAATTATTCTCCTCTCCCTCCACCAGTTTTACTTTTAAACCAAAAGCTTCCACCACCATTGCTTCATCGGTGAATTTATCTTTATAATCTATCTGGTAGGCGGGCAATAGTATCTTGCTGTGAAAGGTTTGGGGTGTTTGTACCAGCTTAACGGCGCTTCTGTCCAGCGATTCATTACCATGAGCTGAAACAATACGTACGCTGTCTTTACAGGAAATGACCGGTATGGCAGAACCATTTTCCATCGCTGCATCGTAACAGCGATGTACAAGATCAATACTCAGCATACAACGCACTGCATCATGCACAAATACGATGCTTTCTTCATCTGCCAGTTTCAGTCCGTTCTGAACGGAATGAAATCTTGTACTGCCACCAATGGTTATTTTTATGCGGCTGTTTTCAAAAAAGGCATCAATGATCTCCTGCCCCGCGGCAATATGATCTTCGGGTAATACAAGGATCACCTGCATATCATCGTACGACTTTAAGAAAGTATGAATGGAATAATACAAAACAGGTTTACCCTTCAATAATAAGAATTGTTTGGGTGTGGGATTGTTCATCCGGCTTCCGCTTCCCCCGGCAACTATTACGGCAAATTTTTTCATGAGTCAGAGAAGTTGGTTATCCTGCCGGGCCGCTTAAAGCATCCCGGTCGCAATTAGTCTTTATAAATTCCGATCGTTTTTACTCCTTTACTGTTTTGCATGGCCCGGTACATGCCGGCGCTGTTAAAGATCATGGCCGCATTTCCCTGCGCATCCACACCGATCATTCCGCCCTCACCATTCATCTTCACCAGCTTTACATTCACCACTTCATTCATCGCCTGCTGCAGGTTCATTCCTTTGTATTCCATCAGGCAACTTACATCGTGTGCCGCCACAGCGCATATAAATGGTTCCCCGTGGCCGGTGCAACTGATGGCACAGGTAGCATTGTTTGCATAGGTGCCGGCACCGATCAGCGGACTGTCGCCAATGCGCCCGTATTTCTTATTCGTCATCCCCCCGGTACTAGTTGCCGCGGCTATATTCCCGTTTTGATCACAGGCCACGGCGCCAACGGTTCCGAATTTTTTATCCTTCATCAGTTCTTCCAGTCCTTTATTGGTATGATCGAGCGAATAATTATCACTGTCTCTTATCTCCTTCCACTGGTCGTACCGGAACTGGGAAAAGAAATATTCATCGGGCTCGAGTTTAATGCCCTGCTTAATGGCAAAATCATTGGCTCCCTTTCCGCTTAAAAAAACATGGTTGCTGTTGATCATCACTTCGGCTGCCAGTTCAATAGGATTGCGCACATTTCGTATGCCGGCAACGGAGCCGGCAGAAAGATCTTTCCCATTCATGATGGCCGCATCCATTTCCTGCACGCCTTTCTTGGTAAAAACAGAACCTCTTCCGGCGTTGAACAACAGGTTATCTTCCAGCACCACGATGGCAGCTTTGATTGCATTGATGGCCGAACCGCCCTGCTCCAGCACCGCATAACCTGCAGCCAGGGACTCTTCCAGTCCCTTTATATAAGCCTGTTCCAGCTCGGGAGTCATGTCTTCTTTGAGGATGGTTCCTGCCCCGCCATGTATTACCATTGAATATTGCTGCATACGTGTAAGTGGGTATTTGTTGCAACTCAAAATTATCTAATTTACCATCGCAAACTTTCTACAATTTTATGCGATTACTTAAAAGAAAATTAACCACAGCAGACTATCTGTTGATAATTGTAAATCTCATACCCGTGTATGGTGTGTGGTTCGAGGGCTGGAATGCAGCACAGATATTTCTAGTGTATTGCCTGGAAACAGTGATCATTGGTTTATTTACGGTTATTAAGATGGCTTGTGTTACCCTCCTTGTAAAGCCCAGGGATGAATGGCAGAGCGGCAAAGTCACTGTGATGGCCAGCGGAATATTTTTTATCCTCTTCTTCATTGTACACTACGGCATTTTTATTTTTGTGCAAACGCAGATATTTTTTGCGGTGAGCGGCCTGGTAAAAGGCGGTTCGGTATTGAACACGTACCGGGAGATACCAAACGCACTGGGGCATGAAGGTCAATTACTGCTGTTTATTTTTATTACTTACTATACCCTGCAAAACCTGTTTGGTTTTTTTCTCTCCGGCGACTACAAAACGATCCCCATGATGAAACTGATGTTTCAACCCTATGGACGCATATTTGTGCAGCAGTTTGTAGTTATTATAGGCAGTATGTTCCTGGTGTTCGGTGTTTCAAAAATATTCATATTGATACTTGCTTTGGTGAAGATATATTTTGAGACCTATGTAAACTTCGACCGGCTTTTGTTATTGGCAGAAAAAAAGGAGAAGCGTAAAAATGAGCAGTTGAACAAGTTCTGATCAACTCAGCAGCAGCCTGCATTCGTGTAATAATTTCTCTTTATCAATAGCAACCGTTCCAACTTCCTCACAAACCAGTCCCCCGGCTATGTTCGCCACCTCTGCCATCAGCTTTACATCTTTGGTTGCCGCATATACCAGCGAAGCAACAGCGATCACCGTATCCCCGGCGCCGCTCACATCGGCAATGCTGCGAATGTGGGTGGGTATGATGGCGGCATTATTTTCCTGCTGGTAAAAAACGCCCTTTTCAGAAAGCGTGATGAGAGACACATGCTGTTTAAGTTTTTCCTGCAGCAACAGGTGCATGTCTTTAAGCACATTCAGGTTTATGGTTTCCGGCAGCATATTCAGCCCGTCCTTTACTTCCTTTAAATTGGGTTTGAATATCCCTACCCCTTCATAAGCAAAGAAATTCTTCCGCTTGGGATCTACGGCTGAAAGGATATTATGTTTCTGGCAGAGTGTGATCACATTTTTAATGACCGCCTGGGTGAGCACACCCTTGTTATAATCTTCCAGTATTACCACATCTGGGTTTTCTGCAGCTATATAGTTCTCGAAATTATAGAGCAGCCGGTCCTCATCTTCTTTACTTATATCATCAGAAAGTTCTGCATCCAGCCGCATCATATGCTGGTTGCGACTGATGATGCGAATCTTATTGGTGGTGATGCGATGTTCGCTGTGTACCAGGTATTTCGTCTGTATCCTGAACTTTTTAAGTAACTCGGTCAACTGTTCGCCATCATCGTCTTTACCCAGGATACTGATCATGTTTACCGATGCCCCAAGGGACCGTACATTCAGCGCCACATTTCCTGCACCACCAATCCGTTGTTCTTTTTTTGTTACGGCAACGACCGGAACCGGTGCTTCGGGAGATATGCGGTCAACATTACCCCACCAGTAAGTATCCAGCATCACGTCGCCGATGACGGCAACTTTTAACCCGGTAAATTGGTTAAATAATTTATCGAAATCATTACCCGCCATACTTCAGTTAACTTTTTTTCTGGTTCGAAATGGAAGCAAAATATACAGGGATACCTAATAAAACAATTCCCAGCCCGATGCCGGCATAAACCGGTTTAAAAATAATGAGGAATATGCAGAACACAACTGCAAGTAAAATATAAATAGCCGGCAGCAATGGATATCCAAATGCTTTGTAAGGCCTTTCGGCATCCGGCCTGGTTTTACGCAGTTTAAAAATACCAATGATGGTAACGGCGTAGAACAGTACCACTACAAAGGAGATCATGTCCAGCAGGTCTCCATATTTTCCGCTTAAGCAAAGTATGGAAGCCATGATGCACTGGGCCCATAAAGCGTATTCAGGAACGGCGTATTTATTAAGTGTGGCTGCTTTCTTAAAAAACAGTTTATCAATAGCCATGGCATTATATACCCTTGCACCGGCAAGTATCAACCCATTGTTGCATCCGAAAGTGGATATCATGATCATCACCGCAATTACAATCGTGCCTGCATTTCCAAAAATGGCATGCGAAGCAGTTACCGCCACCCGGTCATTTTCTGCAAAGGCAATTTCGTTCATTGGCAACACCGACACATACATTAAATTGGTGGCTACATAAATAACGGTAACGATCAGCGTTCCTAAAAATAAGGCCAGGCCGATATTACGTTTTGGGTTTTTCACTTCGCCGGCAATGAAGGTCACATTGTTCCAGGCATCGCTGCTGAAAATGGAACCCACCATGGAAGCGGCAATAGCCCCTACCATTCCCATCCCCACTACTTCCTGCCAGGATTTTGTTTCGCCGTTCCATCCTTTCATAGAAAAGGCATTGCTCCAGTTGGCATTCCATATTTCCGATTTGGCAGCCAATACAAAACCAAAAACAATGAGACCAAATAAACTCAGCAATTTGGTGGCGGTAAAAACAGTTTGAATGATCTTGCCGTTTTGTATGCCTTTTGAATTAATGTAGGTAAGTAATACGATCAGGATGATCGCCACCAGTTGTGCAGCAGATATCTGTACAAATCCCAGGTCGGCTAAAATATTCTTTTCGCTCAGTGCAGGTAAAAGGTAAGCGGCAAATTTACTGAATGCCACTCCTACTGCCGCGATAGTTGCTGTTTGTATCACCGCGAAAAAACTCCACCCATATAAAAATCCGGCAAGCGGGTTAAATGCTTCTTTCAGGTAAACATATTGTCCGCCGGCTTTTGGAAACATCGCACTTAATTCGCCGTAGCTCATGGCAGCCGTAAGCGTCATAAACCCGGTGATGAGCCATACGGCGATCAGCCATCCTGCTCCACCTACATTACGGGTAATGTCGGCACTTACAATAAAAATACCGGACCCAATCATGGAGCCGGCAACGATCATGGTAGAATCCAACAGGCTGAGCGTTGGTTTAAATGAAGCAGTTTGTTCGGTCATAGTAATTCCGCTTTATATCGTAACAAGATATAGAAATTACGGCAATTTATTGTTTTGAAGCGGATTTCGTTTTCTCCTTCTCCATTTTTTCATTCATACCCTTTATTACATCGGCGGTAATGTTAAGGGTTGAATCTTTATACACCATATAATCAAGCCCGGTACCGGTGGTGAATATATACATGTAGTTCTTCTCCTTATTGTACTCGGTCAGAAAGTTTCGCAGATGTTTCTTGATCTCTTCCATGATATTGAAACTTTTTCCATTCAGATCCTGGCTCATCTGTTGTTTCCTGCTGTCAATCTGCTGCTGTTGCTGTAACAATTTATCCTGGAAACTCTGTGCCTCTGCTTCAGTTATGGCTGCCCCCCTCCTTAAAAAATTATCCCGCTGTGCCTGTAATCCTTTATAACCATCTTCCTGTTCTTTTTCAATTTTTTTCATCTCTGCATCCAGTTCGCTTCTTCTTTCCTTTATGTAAGTAATGTTCTCATTCAGCGAATCCAGATCAACATAAGCAAGTGCAGGCCTGCGGCCATTACTATCGGTACTCATGTAGGTATTATTGATCTTTGCAGCCACATCTTTCGCTTTTTTACCCGAAAAATCATAGTAATACAGGTAACCTACTGCTGCCAGTAATACAATATTCAACACCAAGGATAAATTTTTCATCATGCAATTTTATTTGCCGGCAATATACTTACAAACCCACACAGGGCAATGACTTTAGAAAATTTTTAGGAAAGGGTTAACGGCAATTTCAGGGTAAAAAAGAGTCCCGCCCCGGGCCACCGGTTGCCCGGGAAACCCGGTACCCGGTTATTAAATTATTCCTTTTATCTTAGATGTAAAACCATGTTATGAAGCGCTCCCTTTTTGTCTTGCTGACCGGCATGCTCCCTCTCTTATCATTTGCCCAGGAATGGAAATCTTTTACCGATACTGCCGGCAATTTTACGGCTACCTATCCCGCCAACTGGATAAATAAAATAAAGGAAGGGAACCGGGTATTTTTTACTTCCCCATCAGATGGCACTAAGGATGGGTTCTATGAGAACATAAATATAAAAGTAAGCTACGATAAGGTATACAGCACAACAAAGGTGGCCGACCTCTTTCCCGGCGTAAGCGCACAGATCAGTAATTCATTTAAGGAATTTAAAGAAGAGGGTCTCCGGTTCTTTAAATGGAATAATATGGATGCTGCCGAACTGATCTATTCAGGCTATAGTCAAAACGACGAATCTGTGAAAGTACGCTGCACGCAATGGTTCTGTTTTTACAGGTCGAGGCTTTACCTGGTGACCTTTGTTGCAGATGCAGGTACAGACATTCACGATAAAACGGCCCAAAAGATCATGAGTAGCATCGTATTTAAATAACCTGCAATGAAACTATAAGAAGAGGTCATCTTTTCAGGAATTTTCCTGCCACCAGTTTTTCTATCGCTTCGTCTTTTAAACTCCGGCTGATGGGGATGTGGTGCTGGCCCATGCGTATCTCATTGCCTTCAATACTATCCACTTTTGCAGCAGAAATGATAAAGGACTTGTGCACCTTAATGAAGCGGCTTGCCGGGAGATAATCTTCCACTGATCGAAAGGTGAGATAACTCATGTATTTCTTATCAGTGGTATGAATATTTACATAATTCTGCAATGCTTCAATGAACAGGATATCATCGTATAATATTTTTACCAGTTTATTATCTGCCTTGATGAAGAAATATTTTGCGGCTTCTCCTTCGCTGGGCCCGGACTTGTTTACCTGCCTCAGCTCATAAAATTCCTTTGCCTTGAGCGCTGCTTTCAGGAAACGGTCAAAAGAGACCGGTTTTACTAAGTAATCCAGCGCATTCACTTCAAACCCATCCAATGCATACTGGGGAAAGGCCGTAGTGAATATTACAGGTGGCGGATTTTTGAGTGATTTAAAAAAATCAAGCCCGGTTATTTTCGGCATTTGTATGTCAAGAAACAATAACTGCACATCGCCGCTTCCAAGTAATCCGGTTGCAGCCAATGGATTGTCGAAAACAGCAAGCAGGTTCAGAAAATCAATATCGGCAATGTATTCCTTCAACCCTGTTCTTGCCAGCGGCTCATCGTCAATAATGATACAGTTGATGATCATTTAAGTGTTTATTAAATATTTATGGCCAGGTCAACAATGAAAATATCCGGGTTGTTTGTGATCTTCAACTGATGCTTGCCGGGGTAAAGGAGTTCCAGTCTTCGCTGCACATTATTCAGCCCGATCCCGGAATGTTCATCGTTTATTTTTGCTATTGCCTCCTTTGAATTTTCCAGTTTGAAATGAAATACCCCGGCCTCCCTATGTAAATCCAGCTTTATAAAATTAAGCTGATTTTTATGATGGGAAATGTGTTTGAATGCATTTTCTACAAAGGGGATCAGCAGCAACGGCTCTATGGAAAACCCTTTTACACCCGGCGAGCAATTAAAGCTTACCGCATAATTTTCATCCTTCCGCAATCGTTGCAGGTCAATGTAGTCTCCCAGGTATGCAACTTCCTTTTCAACCGGAACCCTGTCGCCATTCATTTCATACAACTGGTAACGCAGCATGGCAGAGAATTTATGCAGGGCTCCCCGGGCATCGGTATTATTTTTATCAATGAGAAAATAAACAGCATTAAGTGAATTGAAAAGGAAGTGTGGGTTGATCTGTGACTTGAGAAAATTAAGTTCGGCCTCTGCTTTTTCCTTTGCCATTTCAACCATCCGTTGTTGCATGTTGGTGTAGTCTGTCATTAATTTGAAGGCAGCCCCAGACAGAACCAGGAAGAAATGGGGAATTACGTTATCATATACTCTTGCCTTAAAATTGCCGGATAAAGTAAGCAGGGCGGGGGTGCTGGTAACACAGGCAAGAATATTCATTTTGGCAATGCTGCTTGTAAGGATCATAAAAATAAAAGCGGCCCCAAACAAAAAGTATTTCCGCTTATAAAGCAGTTTTGGGATGAGCAGGTAGTTGGTTAGGTAAACCATCAAAGCCAGGTCGGCCACTTTAATAAGTGTAACATGGAAAGCTTTTGCCCCGGTGGAATAATCCTCGTAGCGCAGGAAATACCACAGTCCCAGTACCATCATCCAGAAAAAGAGGTGATGGAGTTTGTATTTAATTAAGAATGCTGCCTTTTGCATAAGTCAAAATAAAAGTACAAATTCCTTTTGTTAACAGGCATTACAGTAATGGTGCGCTTTTCGTGACGAAATGCAATACAACATGTTCAGGAAATAAAAAAGGAGTAAGAAATCAATCTTACTCCTTGTATCTAATTTCATATAACAGTCTCTTATTCCTCTTCGTCGAAGCTCATCGCTTCTTTGGTAGTCATCAGCAATTCATATTCTTCCTTGCTTCCTACTATCATGTTCTCAAACTCACGCATCCCGGTACCGGCAGGTATGTGGTGACCTGTGATCACGTTCTCTTTCAGGCCCAGCATTTCATCTGTCTTACCCTGGATGGCAGCAGAAGAAAGTACCTTGGTTGTTTCCTGGAACGAGGCAGCAGATATCCAGCTGTGTGTACCCAGTGAAGCCTTGGTAATACCCAGCAGCAACGGTGAGGATGTTGCAGGTGAAGCATCACGGAACTCAGCCAGTTTCTTATCAGCCCTTCTCAGGATCGAATTTTCCTCCCGTATTTCACGAAGGGTAACGATCTGGCCTGACTTTAATTTAGTGCTTTCGCCTGCATCTGTTACTACCTTCTTATCAAAGATGAAGTCGTTCTCCATGTTAAAGTCGAAACGGTCCTCTGTATCTCCTTCCAGGAATTTGGTATCGCCTGCATCTTCGATACGCACTTTACGCATCATCTGCCTTACGATCACTTCCACGTGCTTATCGTTGATCTTCACACCCTGTAAACGGTAAACTTCCTGTATCTCATTAACCACGTATTCCTGAACAGCGTACGGGCCTTTGATCGCCAGTATGTCAACCGGTGCTATTTGTCCATCACTCAAAGCAGCTCCCGCTTTTACAAAGTCACCATCCTGAACCAGGATCTGGCGGCTTAACGGAACCAGGTATTTTTTCACCACCCCATCTTTTGCTTCAACAATGATCTCCCTGTTACCACGCTTGATGGCACCAAAGGCTACCACACCGTCAATTTCACAAACCACGGCGGGGTTGCTTGGGTTACGTGCCTCAAACAATTCTGTTACACGGGGCAGACCACCGGTGATATCTTTCAGTTTACTTAATACCCTTGGAATTTTTACCAATACCTGGCCACTCCTTACGTCATCTTTTTCTTCCACTACGATATGAGAGCCTACCGGCAGGTTGTATAATTTCTTTTCTTTTCCTTCAACAATGATAACAGGCAATTTGGTCTTGTCTTTTGTCTCGATAACCACTTTTTCACGGTGACCTGTTTGCTCATCGGCTTCATCCCTGTAAGTAATACCTTCGATCAGGCTTTCAAAATGTATCATACCGTGTGTTTCGGCAACGATAACATTGTTGAATGGATCCCATGTACATATGATATCGCCTTTATTAACTTTCTGCCCGTCTTTTACATTCAGCGTTGCACCATAAGGGATGTGCATGCTGTTGAGTAAGCGGTCAGATTTTACATCAATATTCCTGATCTCACCGGTACGGCCGATAACCACCTGGATTTTTTTGCCGTCATTATTTTCGGTAGCTACGGTACGCAGACCGTCAAATTGTAATGTACCTTCAAATTTGGCCGGCAATGAAGATTCAACCGAAGCAGATCCTGCCACACCACCCACGTGGAAGGTACGCAGGGTTAACTGTGTACCCGGCTCACCGATCGATTGTGCTGCAATGATACCCACCGCATCGCCACGCTGTGCCAGCATGCCCGAGGCCAGGTTTTTACCATAGCATCTCACACATACACCGCGTTTGCTTTCGCAGGTAAGTACCGAACGTATCTCTACCGTTTCAATACCACTTTCTTCGATCAGTTTTGACATTTCAGCGCTGATCTCTTCGCCGGCATTTATCAGTAATTCTTCTGTTACCGGGTGGAAAATATCATGCAATGATGTACGGCCTTCGATACGGTCGCTCAATGGTTCGATGATGTCTTCATTATCTTTCAATGCAGATGTTGCGATACCACGAAGGGTTCCGCAATCTTCTTCATTAATTACCACATCCTGTGAAACGTCAACCAGCCTGCGTGTTAAGTAACCGGCATCGGCTGTTTTAAGGGCCGTATCGGCGAGGCCTTTACGGGCACCATGGGTAGAGATGAAGTATTCCAATACACTTAACCCGTCTTTAAAGTTTGCAAGGATCGGGTTCTCAATGATCTCTGATCCTGATGAACCTGATTTACGCGGCTTGGCCATCAATCCCCTCAACCCGGCAAGCTGCTTGATCTGCTGCTTGCTACCACGTGCCCCGCTGTCAAGCATCATATAAACAGAGTTGAATCCCTGTTTATTTATTGCCAGTTCATGTATCAGTGTTTCTGTAACTTTTGTATCCACACGGCTCCATATATCAATGATCTGGTTGTAACGCTCGTTGTTGGTGATGAGACCCATGTTATAGTTCTCCCACACTTCATCAACTTCTCCCTGTGCATTCTCGATCAGCAATGTTTTGATCTCAGGAATGATAAGGTCATTGATGTTGAACGAAAGACCACCACGGAATGCCATGCGGTATCCCAGTGTTTTAATATCATCCAGGAACTTAGCTGTGATCGGCACGCTTGTCCATTTAATGATATCACCAATGATCTCACGCAATGCTTTTTTGGTCAAAAGCGTATTAATGAACCCTACTGTTTTAGGAACATGCTGGTTAAAGATCACACGGCCAACAGTGGTTTCAATTATTTTATTGGTCAATGAACCATCCGGGTTACGGAAATCTGCTTTTACTTTTATATTGGCATGCAGGTCGATCATCTTCTCATTATATGCAATGATCACTTCTTCTGATGAATAAAAAGTTTTGCCTTCGCCTTTTACTTTTTCTTCCGGTGTTGATTTTTTACCCTTGGTGATATAATAGAGACCAAGAACCATGTCCTGTGAAGGCAGGGTGATCGGCGTACCATTCTGCGGGTTCAAAATGTTGTGCGAAGATAGCATCAGTAACTGGGCTTCCAGGATCGCTGCATTGCTCAAAGGCACGTGAACAGCCATCTGGTCACCATCAAAATCGGCGTTGAAGGCAGTTGTTACCAACGGGTGCAATTGTATCGCCTTACCCTCGATCAGTTTTGGCTGGAACGCCTGGATAGAAAGACGGTGAAGTGTTGGGGCCCTGTTCAACATAACAGGATGGCCTTTCAATATGTTTTCAAGTATATCCCAGATGATGGCTTCTTTTTTATCAACCAGCTTACGGGCACTCTTTACTGTTTTTACAATACCTCTTTCAATGAGTTTGCGTATGATAAATGGCTTGAACAATTCGGCCGCCATATCTTTTGGTAAACCACACTCGTGCATTTTCAATTCAGGACCTACCACGATAACCGAACGACCAGAGTAATCCACACGTTTACCCAACAGGTTCTGACGGAAACGTCCCTGCTTTCCTTTCAATACATCGCTCAATGATTTCAGTGCACGTCCACCTTCTGCTTTAACGGCATTTGATTTACGGCTGTTATCAAACAATGAATCGATCGCTTCCTGCAGCATCCTTTTTTCATTGCGAAGGATCACTTCAGGTGCTTTAATTTCCAACAATCTTTTCAAACGGTTATTACGGATAATAACACGACGGTAAAGATCATTCAGATCAGACGATGCAAAACGGCCACCATCCAATGGAACGAGCGGACGTAGTTCCGGTGGAATAACAGGAATGTATTGCATTACCATCCACTCGGGGCGGTTGTTGATCCTTGTATTGGCATCACGGAAACTTTCCACCACACTCAATCTTTTCAAAGCATCCGCCTTACGCTGCTGAGATGTTTCGTTGGCAGCCGCATTACGCAGGTCAAAGCTTAATTGGTCCAGGTCGATGCGCTGTAACATATCATGCACGGCTTCGGCTCCCATTTTAGCGATGAACTTGTTCGGATCTTCATCCGGCAGGTGCTGGTTATCTTTTGGCAGCGTATCTAATATGTCTAAATATTCTTCCTCCGTTAAAAGATCAGAATAGTTCTGCCCTTTATCTGCACGGATACCGGATTGGATCACCACGAAACGTTCGTAGTAAACAATGGTCTCTAATTTTTTAGAGCTCATACCCAACAGGTAACCAATTTTATTTGGCAAAGATTTAAAGTACCAGATATGTACTACAGGCACCACCAGTTTAATATGGCCCATTCTTTCTCTCCGCACTTTCTTTTCTGTTACTTCCACACCGCAGCGGTCGCACACAATACCCTTGTAACGGATACGCTTGTATTTGCCGCAGGCACACTCATAATCCTTTACCGGCCCGAATATCCGTTCGCAGAACAAACCATCACGTTCAGGTTTGTACGTACGGTAGTTGATCGTTTCGGGCTTTAAAACTTCACCATAGCTTTTTTCCAAAATGCTGTCTGGCGAAGCCAAACCAATTGTTATCTGAGAAAATGTTGGCCTGGGGCGGTTTTCTTTTTTGAATGCCATATTCTTAATTGATAATTTTTTGATTGATAATTGATAATTCTTTTGGAACGATCATTTAATCTTTACTGAACATCGTTGTGTCACTCACTTGTACTTTCTCAGCTTTATTCAACATCCCTTATACTCTTTTAAGTTCCCCTTTAGGGGGGCGGAGGGGGCGGTAATCAAATTTCAGATCAAGTCCCAATCCCCTTAATTCATGAACCAATACGTTGAATGATTCCGGAATACCTGCTCTTGGGATATTGTCACCTTTTACAATTGCTTCGTATGTCTTAGCCCTTCCGATGATGTCATCCGATTTAAGCGTCAACAATTCCTGCAAGATGTTTGAAGCGCCATAAGCTTCCAGTGCCCATACCTCCATTTCACCAAATCGTTGACCACCGAACTGTGCTTTACCACCTAAAGGCTGCTGCGTGATCAAACTGTATGGTCCGATCGAACGGGCATGCATTTTATCATCCACCATGTGGTGAAGTTTGATGATATAGATGATACCAACAGTTGCTTTCTGATCGAAGCGGTCGCCTGTTTCACCATCATATAAATAAGTATGACCGAATTTAGGTAATCCTGCTTTGGTGATCTCTTCATCAATTTCTGCAACACTAGCTCCGTCAAAGATCGGCGTCGCAAAACGAACACCCAATTTTTCACCAGCCCAGCCAAGCACGGTTTCATAGATCTGTCCCAGGTTCATACGGCTCGGTACGCCCAATGGATTCAGAACAATATCAACCGGTGTTCCGTCTTCGAGGAATGGCATATCTTCCTGGCGAACGATCTTGGCAACAATACCTTTGTTACCGTGACGGCCTGCCATCTTATCTCCCACTTTCAGCTTACGCTTAACAGCCATATACACTTTTGCAAGTTTCAATACACCGGCAGGTAATTCATCACCGATAGAGATGTTGAATTTCTCCCGCTTATATCTTCCCAGTTCTTCGTTGAACTTGATATTATAGTTGTGCAGCAGCACGTTGATAAGCTCATCTGTTTTTGCATCACCGCACCATCCTAACGGGTTTACATTCTGGTAATCGATGTTGGCAAGATTCTTTGCATTGAATTTTGCTCCTTTACCGATCAGTACTTCACCAAAGTTGTTGCTTACACCAGCACTTGTTTTCTCTTTCAGCAGCGTTTGCAGTTTGCTGATGAGTAATTCAAGCAGGTCGGCTTCGTTCTTTTCGTGTGTCTTCTCGATCTTATCAAGTTGTGCCTTCTCTCTCACTTTCGCATTCTTATCTTTCTTGGCACGCTGGAATAATTTCTTATCAATGATCACCCCTTCGGTACCGCTTGGTGCTTTTAATGAGGCATCTTTTGCATCACCGGCTTTATCACCGAAGATGGCACGCAGCAATTTTTCTTCCGGTGTAGGATCGCTTTCTCCTTTTGGTGTTATTTTACCAATGAGGATATCGCCTTCCTTTACATGAGCACCAATGCGTATGATACCATTCTGATCGAGGTCTTTGGTAGCTTCCTCACTTACATTCGGAATGTCCGGGGTCAGTTCTTCTTCACCTAATTTAGTATCACGTACTTCAATTTCAAATTCAGAAATATGAATGGAAGTGAACAGATCTTCCTTAACAACCTTCTCGCTTATCACGATCGCATCCTCGAAGTTGTAACCCTTCCATGGCATGAAGGCCACTTTCATGTTACGACCCAGGGCGATCTCACCACCTTTGGTTGCATAACCTTCGGTTAAGAAATCACCTTCGGTAACTTTTTGTCCTTTTGTAACAGCCGGGCGCAGGTTGATACATGTTTCCTGGTTGGTACGAACGAACTTGGTTAATCGGTAAACAACCAGGTCTTCGTCAAAGCTTACCAGTTGTTGTGTTTCATTCCGCTTATAACGAACATGAATTTCATTTGCATCCACAAACTCAACCACACCGTCTCCATCTGCATGTATCTGGATCCTTGCATCACGGGCAGCCTTTGCTTCCAAACCGGTACCAACGATGGGCACTTCCGGTTTGATCAAAGGAACAGCCTGGCGTTGCATGTTCGATCCCATCAGGGCACGGTTGGCATCATCATGCTCCAGGAACGGGATCAGGGAAGCACTCAAACCAACGATCTGGTTTGGCGCCACGTCCATGTATTCCACTTCGTTCTTATCAAGGATCGGGAAGTCACCGGTCTGGCGGCTCTTGATCTTATCTTCAACAAAATTTCCTTTTGCATCTATATCCACATTCGCCTGGGCGATCTTGGCGGTATCTTCTTCTTCGGCACTTAAGAAAGTGATCTTCTTCATATCCACTTTACCATCGTCCACCTTTCGGTACGGCGTTTCAATAAAGCCCATTTCATTTATCTTGGCATGCACACAAAGTGTGGAGATCAAACCAATGTTTGGACCTTCCGGAGTTTCAATGGTGCACAGCCGGCCATAGTGACTATAGTGTACGTCACGAACCTCAAAGCCTGCACGTTCACGACTTAAACCACCGGGCCCGAGTGCGGAGATACGACGCTTGTGGGTGATCTCACTCAATGGATTCGTTTGATCCAGGAATTGAGACAACTGTGAAGTACCAAAGAATGAATTGATCACAGAAGAAAGTGTTCTTGCATTGATCAGGTCAACGGGAGTGAACACCTCGTTATCACGAACGTTCATTCTTTCACGGATGGTACGGGCCATACGGGCCAGACCAACACCAAACTGGGCATATAACTGTTCGCCTACGGTACGTACACGACGGTTGCTCAGGTGATCGATATCATCCACTTCACTTTTACCATTGGTAAGTAATACCAGTGTTTTAATGATGGCGATGATATCGTCTTTGGTAAGTACTTTTTTAGTGATCGGGAAATCCAGGCCAAGGCGGCGGTTAATTTTATAACGGCCCACTTCACCCAGATCGTAACGCTTATCACTGAAGAATAATTTATCAATGATACCACGGGCAGTTTCATCATCCGGTGCATCTGCACCACGCAGTTGCTTATAGATGTGCTGAACTGCTTCCAGTTCACTGTTAGAAGTATCTTTATTTAATGTATTATAGATGATCGCATAATCTCCACTCACTTCTTCCTTCTGGATGAAAATGCTTTTCACGTCCATTTCCATGATCATGACAATATTGGATGCATCCAATACACTGTCTCTTTCTAATACGATCTCGTTTCTTTCAATAGAAACAACCTCACCGGTATCTTCATCCACAAAGTCTTCCACCCAGGTACGCAGTACACGAGCAGCCAGGCGCTTGCCGATGCATTTTTCCAGGTTCTTCTTATCAGCTTTCACTTCATCAGCCATGCCGAATAATTCCAGGATGTCTTTATCAGTTTCGTAGCCGATAGAACGAAGTAAAGTTGTTACGGGGAATTTTTTCTTACGGTCGATGTACGCAAACATCACGTTGTTGATGTCGGTTGCAAATTCCATCCAGGCTCCTTTGAAAGGAATAACCCTGGCAGAATATATTTTGGTTCCGTTCGGATGAATTGACTGACCAAAGAATACACCGGGTGAACGATGCAACTGGCTTACCACTACCCTTTCGGCACCATTGATAACAAAAGTACCACGTGGGGTCATGTAAGGGATGTTACCCAGGAACACATCCTGAACAATGGTCTGAAAGTCAACGTGCTCTTCATCATTACAACTTAACCTGAGTTTGGCTTTCAAGGGAACTGCGTAAGTAAGTCCCCTTTCAATACATTCTTCAATCGTGTAACGCGGCGGGTCAACAAAATAATCCAGGAATTCCAGCACGAAGATGTTACGGGTATCGGTTATAGGAAAGTTTTCCTTGAACACCCGGAACAATCCCTCAACATTACGTTTGTCGGGAGTGGTTTGTAACTGGAAGAAATCTTTAAATGATTGTATCTGGATTCCCAGCAAATCGGGGGTCTCTGCTAAAAGTTCAACTTTTCCGAAATTGATACGTTTAGCAGGGTTTGTTTTTGTTGCAGACATATTGTAATTAAAACGTTTTAGTGTGCAGAAGATTCCTTGAATGAAGGGCGTAGCGTACAACATGTCCCACTAACCCCAAATTAAAGGACGGCAAAGGTAGTAAATCTTTTACTATTTTGGGCTTCCGAAATACGATTTTTTAAGGATTTGGAAGGGTTTTTGTGGATAACCCGGCTTTTTTGCTTTTCTGCCCTGTTTTTAACAGAAAAAAGCCGGGAATTGCTTCCCGGCCTTTCGGCTATTTTTTCAGAAATTATTACGCAATTTCAACATCGGCACCAGCCTCAGTTAATTTTGTTTTCAGTTCTTCTGCTGTAGCTTTATCAACACCTTCTTTAACCGGTTTTGGAGCGCCATCCACTAAATCTTTAGCTTCTTTCAGGCCCAATCCTGTTAATTCTTTAACGATCTTAACAACAGCAAGCTTGTTGGCTCCTCCGCTCTTTAAAATTACGTTGAAAGATGTTTTTTCTTCAGCAGCAGCAGCGCCATCGCCAGCACCAGCACTTACTACAACTGCAGCTGCAGCTGGTTCGATACCGTATTCGGCCTTTAAAAATTCTGCTAATTCCTGAACTTCCTTTACTGTTAAGCTTACTAAGTTTTCAGCTAATGCTTTTACGTCTGCCATAGTGTTTAATTTTTCCCGCCTTCATTGTTTTTACTCCGGCGGAGTGTTTAAAAAAATTGTTTTGCCTTTATAACCATCCGGCCAGTTATATTAATAAAAATAATTACTCTGCTGGTACTGCAACGACGGCCTCGGCGGCGGCCTCTGGCCTGTTTTGCAGCGCACCCAATACTCGTTGTATGGGAGATTGCAACAAACCAATAACATCACCAATGAGTTCATTTTTGGTTTTGATCTGTGTGAGTGCTTTCAGTTGATCGTTACCTACAAATACATCTCCGTTAATGAAAGCAGCTTTCAGCAAAGGCCTTTCATTATTCATTTCCTTACGGAAGCTGCTGATGATCATAGCAGGATCTTTCGGGTTTTCGCTGAACATCAGGGCTGTTACCTTGTGCAGTGAATCATAAACACCGCTGTATTTTTCAGCATCCAGGCTTTCCAGCGCTTTTTTTATCAGGGTGTTTTTGGCAACTTTCATTTCCACCTGCTTGTTAAAGCAATGCCTGCGCAATTTGCCAACCTGTTCTACGGTTAAACTTTCTGTATCGGTTATGTAGAAGTTATTGTATTGAGAGAACTTGCCTTTCAGCAACTCAATCACTTCATTTTTTTCCTGCTTTGTCATATCAATTATTTTTTTGTCACCCTGAGCGTAGCCGAAGGGTTAGTTTTGAACAGATTTGGTGTCAATTGCAATACCGGGACTCATTGTGCTTGCCATGCTCACCCCTTTCAGGTAAGTACCTTTAGATGAAGATGGTTTCAACTTGATGATAGCATTGATCAGTTCCTGGCTGTTTTCAGCGATCTTTTCCGATGTAAAACTTACCCTTCCGATTGATGCGTGGATGATACCAACCTTATCTACTTTAAAAGCAATCTTACCACCTTTCAGATCATTGATAGCACCGGCCACGTCATTTGTAACTGTACCGGTTTTAGGATTCGGCATCAGATTACGTGGTCCTAATACTTTACCGAGTTTACCGATCTTAGGCATTACTGAAGGAGTGGCTACAATTACATCAATATCTGTCCAGCCACCTTCAATTTTAGTGATGAACTCATCCAGGCCTACGTAATCAGCACCGGCAGCTTTTGCTTCGGCTTCTTTATCAGGTGTACAAAGAACAAGTACTTTTTTAGTTTTACCGGTTCCGTGTGGTAATGAAACTGTGCCACGGATCGCCTGGTCTGCTTTCTTAGGATCAACACCCAGACGGATATGCAGGTCAACAGAGCTATCGAATTTTGTTGTGTTTACTTCTTTAACCAGGGTTGAAGCTTCCTTTAAGGAATAAGCTTTATTACCATCAACCTTAGTATTTGCTACTTTTCTTTTTTTCGTAATCATTTCTTACAAATTTTTAAGGTTGATAATTAATTTTCCCAGGGGGCTTTGCCTTCAACAGTTAAACCCATGCTGCGTGCTGTACCGGCAACCATGCTCATGGCGCTGTTAAGTGTAAAAGCATTCAGATCAGCCATTTTATCCTTGGCGATCTCTTCTACCTGTGACCAGGTAACTTTTCCAACTTTAACACGATTGGGTTCTTTACTGCCGCTTTTAATTTTGGCAGCATCCATTAACTGAACTGCAGCAGGAGGAGTTTTAATGACAAAGTCGAATGACTTATCAGCGTAAACAGTGATTAATACAGGAAGCACCTTTCCCTGTTTGTCCTGGGTTCTGGCATTGAATTGCTTACAGAACTCCATGATGTTGATACCTTTAGAACCCAGGGCTGGGCCTATTGGTGGTGCCGGATTGGCTTGTCCTCCTTTACACTGGAGCTTGACATAGCCGGTGATCTCTTTTGCCATTTTTTATTTTTTTTGGTGATAACGTGACGTTAATAGGCGTCACTCCCAAGTCAATAAACCTAATTGTCCGCCTTTGCCAGGGCTACAGCGGATAAAAAGAACTATTTGGGGCGGCAAAGCTAAGGAATATATTGGCAATTTTGACCTTTTTTACAAAAAAAATCCCGGATACCCGGGATTGAATTATTTCAGGAAGAAATTATAAAACCAATATGCCCTTGGCCTGCATGGTTATCTCTTTTTTGGGCTCTTTTATCGCCTCTATTTCAGCCTTGCTTTTACCTGCATCTTCTGCATAATGCCGAAGCATTTCAACAGACGTTTCTTTTAGCGTAGCGGTACCCTCGGCAACTATGGTTTTGCCATTCATTGACAGGGGAACCAGAAAAGCATGATCTTTCATTTTAATAAGCATGGGGCCATTTGCCGTTTCCATACGCAACCAGCAACCTTCCGCCTTACAAACTTCTACTACCTTACCCGTTACTTTTACTTCTGCAGGTTCTGCACCTTTCAATTTTGCACCCAGGTCATTGGCAGTAATGGCTCCTTCGGCGGTGGTTTTTTCACCAAAGGTCATTCCATTATTCGCAGGACCTTTGGGAGGCTGGGCAAGTAAACATGCGCCAATCAAAAGCGCAGGGATCGTCATCATTATTTTTTTCATATGCTAAATTTTATCATTAAAAAAAGCCACGCTGGTGGCTTTGCAAATTAAACTATTTTTTCTACCTGCATATAGCTGAGTTCTACAGGGGTAGCCCTTCCGAATATCTTTACCTGAACCTTCAGTTTTTTCTTTTCATCATTCACTTCCTCAATAACCCCGTTAAAGTCATTGAACGGTCCGTCAATGATCTTAATGGTTTCGCCAATGATGAAAGGCTCACTCATGGTCATTCCGCCTGCATCGCTCATCTCATCTACCTTACCAAGCATTTTATTAACTTCCGCCTTACGTAACGAGATGATATTTCCCTTGGATCCTTTTCCATCAGTAAGAAAATGCATTACATTACTGATGTTGCTCATTGACTGGATCATATCATCATTGAGTTTGCCATCAGCAACTTCGATCATGATATAACCCGGGTAGAAGTTACGCTCCCTCATCACTTTTTTACCATTCACTACTTTGTAAACTTTCTCTACGGGTAAAAAAACCTGCTTAACGATATTGTTCCATCCATTACGTACAATATCCTTATCCAGGTATTCCTTTATTTTGCGCTCTTTACCGCTCACCACACGCAGCACATACCATTTGCTTTCTTTCTCCGCCTTTTCAACTTTTTCTATTGGTGTCGTTGCTTCCATGTTTATGATTTAAAAAGAGAGTAAATCAGTTTCATTCCGTTCTTTGAAACGAAATCCATAACCCAAACCATTGCTGTAATTAAGATGGTGGTTCCCAGAACGATCATAGTTGATTGCTGCAACTGATCCCAGTTTGGCCAACTAACTTTATGTATGAGTTCTTTGTAAGAATCCCTCAGGTATGCTGTAAACTTGTTCATGTTACTTAGTTAATTAGTTAATCTGTTAATTAGTCAATACGTTTAAACCGATTAACGGTTAAACGGATTAACTGTGTAATCCGCACGGGCACTAGGATTCGAACCCAGATCAAAGGTTTTGGAGACCCGTATGCTACCGTTGCACCATGCCCGTATTCTTTTAGACCCGTTTCCCGCTAACAGCGGGACCATGCCCGTAAGAAAGCTAAAAGCTATTAGCGGTTAGCCAATAGCCTTTAGCATTATTTTTCAAAGATAGTCTATTTTGTTATTAGTATAGCCTTGGTTTTGGCTAAACCCAACAGCTAAAAGCCAATAGCTACTACCTGTTTTACTTAATGATCTCTGTTACCTGACCGGCTCCTACTGTACGGCCACCTTCACGAATCGCAAACTTCAAACCTTTTTCCATTGCAATCGGCTGGATCAATGTAACCTGTAAGTTGGTATTATCACCAGGCATAACCATTTCGGTACCCGCAGCCAAAGTAACTTCACCAGTTACGTCGGTAGTACGGAAATAGAACTGAGGACGGTATTTGTTGAAGAATGGCGTGTGACGTCCACCTTCTTCTTTGCTCAGTACGTAAACCTCGCCTTTGAATTCAGTGTGCGGAGTGATTGAACCTGGTTTGCAAAGCACCATACCCCGACGGATCTGGTTCTTCTCAATACCACGTAACAACAGACCAGCATTATCACCGGCTTCACCTTCGTCGAGTAATTTTTTGAACATCTCAACACCGGTACAGGTTGTAGACAATGGTTTTTCCATTAAACCTACGATCTCGATTGATTCACCAACTTTGATACGGCCTCTTTCGATACGACCAGTAGCAACAGTACCACGACCCGTAATTGAGAACACGTCCTCAACAGACATCAGGAATGGCTGATCAACCAACCGTGGAGGTAATGGTATATAGCTATCAACCGCATCCATTAATTCGTTGATCTTGGCAACCCATTTCATCACCAGCTAAAGCTCCGGTTGCAGAACCCTGGATGATCGGTGTTTTATCACCATCAAAACCATAAGAAGTTAATAATTCACGAATCTCCATTTCAACCAATTCCAGTAACTCAGGGTCATCTACCAGGTCAACTTTGTTCATAAAAACAACAATTTGCGGTACACCAACCTGGCGGGCCAGCAAAATGTGTTCTTTCGTTTGGGGCATCGGACCATCTGTTGCAGCTACTACAAGAATAGCACCATCCATCTGGGCAGCACCTGTGATCATGTTCTTAACATAGTCGGCGTGACCAGGACAGTCAACGTGTGCGTAGTGACGGGTATTAGTAGCATACTCAACGTGAGCCGTATTGATCGTGATACCTCTTTCTTTTTCTTCAGGAGCCCCATCAATATCATCGTAATTTTTTACATCTGCCAAACCTCTTTTATTCAAAACATAGGTTATAGCGGCTGTAAGGGTTGTTTTACCATGATCCACGTGACCGATTGTTCCAACGTTTAAATGGGGTTTATCCCTTTTGAATGATTCTTTTGCCATTGTTTGTATTTTTATTGTTTGTTTTGAAAATTGGTTAACATTTATAGTCAGTGAACCATCGACTGTATTTTAATTATTTTGAGCCATAGGTGAGAATCGAACTCACGACCCCTTCCCTACCAAGGAAGTGCTCTACCCCTGAGCTACCACGGCTTGAAATCAAGTCATTGGGTCAGAAGAGCCATTAAGCTTATCATTAAAGTAAAATGACCTAATGACTAAATGACTTCCTTTTTTGAGCGGAAGACCGGGCTCGAACCGGCCACCTATAGCTTGGAAGGCTATCGCTCTACCAAATGAGCTACTTCCGCTTATTTTACTTAATCTGTATTCTTACAAAGAACTTTTGTGGGCAGAGTAGGGTTCGAACCTACGTACACTTACGTGAACAGATTTACAGTCTGTCGCCTTTAACCACTCGGCCATCTGCCCATTTTTGTTAATTGGCCAATTTGTTTATCAGGTAATTGGTAAGTACATCCATAAAAAACACACTCCCAATTAACCGATCTACGGATTAACCAGCCTGAGCCGAAGAAGGGAGTCGAACCCCCGACCTGCTGATTACAAATCAGCTGCTCTACCAACTGAGCTACTTCGGCATTGTTTTTAAGAACTTCTTTCGCACAAAATAAGGCACATGCTGAAGCACCCCTTTTTTTGGGAAGGCAAAGGTAAGAGAAAATGCTTAATACCAAAACTTTGAAATACTTTTTTTTAGCTGTATTCCGCAAAATGTGAATAACCAAAAAAATCCCGCCACCAGGGCGGGATCAAACTACTTGTAAAACCGATTATTTAAGCCGCTTGTTTTTCCTTTTGTCTTTTTATTTGGGTGATGAGTGAATCCAACGCACTGTCAAAACTTTCTTCAAACGATTTGGATGAATGTTTTGCAAAGAATTCGTGCCTGGGGATAGAAACCTTTATTTCTGCCACTTTATCCTTGATGGTGTGCACCACATTGTCCAGTTTCAGGAACACATCCACCTTCGTTATCCGGTCGTGATACTGCGATAATTTGGAGATCTTTTTTTCAATGTAGGTAAGTAATTTCATGTCAGCATCAAAGTGTACTGTCTGAATGTTCACGTTCATGTCGTCTTTTTTTATCGGTGAAAAAATAGTATTAAAAAACAAGGTAGAAATCAGGAGGTCATAGGCGGTTTTTTGAGCGTTGCTGGTGTTATTATTTGCATACTGAAGTTACTATACCCGGATATTTATTCAAAATAAAATTTTGCTTTCTCACTGTTAAATTTCCTATGCTTTCGGATGTGCTTTTTTATGAATATCCTTCAGTTTTTCAATGCTGTTATGCGTATATATCTGGGTGGCAGCAAGGCTGCTGTGCCCCAGCAACTCTTTTACGGCATTCAGGTCGGCACCACCATTCATTAAGTGGGTGGCAAACGTATGCCTGAGTACATGTGGACTTTTTTTATCAATGGTGGTAACGAGCCCCAGGTACTTCTTTACCGTATTGTAAACATAGCCCGGGTATAGTTTTTTACCACTGGCTGTTACCAGCAGGCATGTCTTATCATATTGCTCAAAATTCAGTGCTTTAGCCGCTGCATATTCTTTCATCTGCTTCAATAATTGAGCACTCACAGGAATGACCCTTTCTTTACTGCCCTTGCCCAGTACCTTAATGGCATTATTGGTTTTATCAATCTGCGTTTCCTTCAGACCAATTAATTCCGCCTGCCGGATACCCGTGTTATAAAAAAGTTCAAGCAACAGCCGTTGGGTTTTACCATCCCAATCATCCGGAAATTCAACATGCTGAAATAACACATTCATGGCATCCGTGTCTACAAACTGCGGCAAACGCTTATTCACTTTTGGAGATATGATTCCTGTCATCGGGCTTATTGTGATCTTTTCCTGCCGCAATTGATATTTGAAGAAAGATTTGAGTGTTGATATCTTCCGGTTGATGCTCTTGCTTTCCATACTTTCTTCCTTTAGCGTTGCCAGCCATGACCTCACAAAGGTTGTTTTAATGTCCTGCAGGGATGTTTCGCCAAACTGGTTCAGGATGAAATAGAAGAAGGAGTCGAGGTCGTTTTTATAAGATATAACGGTATGCTGCGAATACCGCTTCTGAAATTTCAGGTAATCGAGGAAGTCTTGAACGGGTTGCCCGGTGGTTTGCTGCATAAAAAACTGATACCCAAAGTTAATGTAACCGGGTATCAGTTTAAATATATTGTTGACTTAGCTTACTTAGTCTAATTTACCAGCAGAAACCTGCTCCTTGTAAACAGCTTTAAGCACTTCTTTACGGCGGCGGATAGAAGGTTTGATGAAAGCCTGCCTTTCCCTTAACTGCAGAAGGATCTTGCTTTTCTCAAATTTCTTCTTGTACTTTTTGAGCGCCTTGTCAATGTTTTCGCAATCTTTTGAATCAATAATCAGCATAATGTAATATATACCTCCTTTAGGTGATTTTTTCTGCTTTTATCAGCAGGGGCCGCAAAGATAACAGATTATATCATAAAAATGAAAATCTTACGAACAAAATCCGGAAATTTGGCCCATGTTCACAGGTATTATTGAAAAAACAGGCTTTATTGAGGAAGTTTTGTCAAATGGCAGTAATAAGACCTTCCTGGTCTCCTCTCCCTTATTCAGCCAATTAAAGGTTGACCAAAGCCTCAGCCATGACGGCGTTTGCCTCACCATTGAGGAGTTGAAAAATGGCTTGCACCAGGTTACCGCCATTTCGGAAACTCTTTTAAAGACCAACCTGGGAAAATGGCAGAAAGGCAGCATCATAAACCTGGAAAGATGCATGCAACTGAATGGGCGGCTGGATGGCCATTTTGTGCAAGGCCACGTTGATACAACGGCAGTGTGCATTGATATTGTAAATAAAGATGGCAGTTGGGAATACAGTTTCCGCTTTCCTGAAAAATTTTCAAAACTGATCATTGAAAAAGGATCTATTACAGTTAATGGCATAAGTCTTACCATTTTTAATATTACGGCTGAAACATTTACGGTAGCAATTGTACCATACACGTACGAACATACCAATATGAACAAGCTGATTAAAGGCGACCTGGTAAATATTGAGTTTGACATGATCGGGAAATATGTGAACCGCATACAGAGTTTACAGTAATATCTTTCAATTGGAGAAGATCAAATCCTCCTGAGTTTATTTTTAAGCATAAGGAACGGGCTTTCAATAAACCGGTAACTGATAGCAGCGGCCAGGTAGTTAGCCCCAAGAAAAACAAAAACCCGTAAGGTCGCCGGTATATTAACACCCAGTTTTTCTAACAGAACCAATCCAAAAGTTAGTACAATGCCGTGAAAACAATACAACCCGTAGGATATTTTTCCTGTATAAACAAGGAATTTTGATGCTTTAAGTTTTAGTACTGCATTTTCATTCACCATCTGATCAATGATAAACAGGCCCACATAGATTATGAACAGGTAGCGGCCAATGAGATCAAGCCAGGGAGCAAAATCTGCAGGCGTATTTTCAAATACAAAGAAAAGACAAATGAAAAGCAGCGGCAGTGCCAGCAGGAATAACAGTGACCTTCTCTTGTTTCCTTTTTTAAACCAGGAAATAAAAGTAACCTCCCGGTGAAGTAAGAATGCCGCCAATATTCCAACGGCAAAATCAAACAGGTAGGTCAGCGTATGAAAATCATGATGAATCTTATTGCTGATTGCGTATGCCGTATAGAGTATGCTTACTCCTGCCAATACAGCCACACATGCTTTTATGTGTTTTTGAAGAACCCACAGACAAAGCCCCCACAGCAGGTAAAACTGTTCTTCCACAGCCAGGGTCCATAAAAAACGTAAAAAATAAACATGGCCCTCCAGGTAAAAATTTGATATAAAGAAAAGATAATAATAAGCAGGTGGCAATGTAACGGGCACATTAAAATAAGCCGATGCATACGGCACCAGCACAAAAGAAAAGATCATCAGCAGAAAATAAAGCGGCCAGATACGCAATGCCCTGCGGATAAAATAATTGATGAAAGAAAAATTGCCGGTTGCTTTGTATTCCCTCATTCCAAGCCAGGTAAGCAGAAAGGAAGACAGGATAAAAAAAACATCGATCGATAAAACAAGGTTATTGTAAAAGTATTGACCCATCCGGCTAAAGATTCCGGCGCCAAATTGTGGATGGACCGCATGAAAAAAATATACAGCCAGGAAAAGACAGTCCCCTTATGGAATCAAGTTGAGGAAAATAGTATTTTGACCGGTTACTCATTAAACCTGGTCAATTTTATTTCCTTTCATTGTTTTTTGAACCGCTTCATCCATCAGCCGCTCTGCATACGGGCGTGAAATATCATTCAACTCTTCTGTCTTAGCCTGGATCAGGTTCTTATCATTCATATCCAGCGATAACTGAAGTGCCTGCATAGCAAGCGATGTTGCATTGATCTCTTCTTTGGTCAGTTCTTTAAAATTCCGCTGCATGAACTTTTCGGTTGTTTGTAAAAGCTGCTCTGCTTCTGTCTTTGCTTCGGTGAGCGCACGGATCTCTATATCTTCCTTTGCATGTGTCATGGAATCGAGCAACATCCTTTCTACATCTTCATCCGTTAACCCGTATTGCGGTTTCACTTCAATGGATTGCTCTATGCCGCTGCGTAATTCTTTTGCTTTCACTACCAATATTCCATCGGCATTGATCAAAAAACTGATCTCTACTTTTGGCAAACCAGCCGGCATACCCGGTATCCCGGTTAAATTAAATTCAGCCAGGCGGCGATTATCTTTTACCATATCCCGTTCGCCCTGGAACACCGATATTTTCATTCCGCTTTGCCCATCTTTATACGTAGTGTATTGCCGGGAAGCCCGGGTCGGTATCTTCGAATTCCTGGGCAGCAACACATCCATCAGTCCGCCCATGGTTTCCAAACCAAGCGACAGCGGCGTAACATCAAGCAACAAAATATCTTTTGTATTGCCTGCTAAAATATCTGCCTGGATGGCTGCACCCAACGCCACCACTTCATCAGGATTAACATTGTCATTGATTGGTTTACCAAAAAAATCCGAAACCATTTTTTTCACCAACGGCACTCTTGTGCTTCCACCAACCATTACCACTTCATCAATGCCTGCCTTCGTCAAGCCTGCATCTTTTAATGCATTGGCGCAGGATGCGATCGTGCGGTCAAGTATAGGCCTGATCAGCGATTCAAACATTTCTTTTGTGATGGATATCTTATTGCCTTCGTAGGCTGATTCAAATGTTGAATCCGCCGACAAATGTTTCTTCGCTTCTTCGGCTTTTAACCGCAATATTTGCCGGTGCTTTTGTTCTTCGGTTGTTTGATCCAGTTTATTTTCTTTTATCCAATGATCTACAATTGCATTATCCAAATCATCTCCACCCAAATAAGTATCGCCGTTGGTAGAAAGCACTTCAAATATTCCGTTGGAAATATTCAGGATGGAAATGTCAAACGTACCACCGCCCAGGTCATACACCGCGATTGTTTTTGGCTGTTCTCCCCTTTGGGGGAGTTAGAGGGGGCTCCAAAACCATAAGCCAGGCTGGCTGCGGTGGGTTCATTAATGATCCGCAATACATCAAGTCCTGCCAGTTTACCTGCATCCCTTGTTGCCTGCCTTTGTGCATCATTAAAATATGCCGGCACGGTAATAACCGCTTTGCTTACCGGTGTTTTTAAAATATGCTCGGCCTGTTTTTTCAGTTCTTTAAGAATGAGTGAAGAAAGATCTACCGGTGAATAGAACTGTTTACCAACCTGCACTTTTACCAGTTTGTTCTCATCATCAATGATCTTATATGCCAATGAAGCTGAATTATTCTTTACATCATTGTACGTTTTTCCCATCAGCCGTTTTGCAGAAAAGATGGTATGGGCCGGATCCGTTACCAGGAATTGTTTCGCTTCCTCCCCCACGGTAATATGGTCACCAAAATGTATCACAGAAGGCACTAATGAAGGACTGTTATGTTCTTTGAGCGCAACCGGCATTTTACTTTCGGGGTGAATGATGGCCACCAGGCTGTTGGTAGTGCCCAGGTCAATCCCCACGATCATTTCTTCCTGCTGCAGACTTCCGGTGGCTATGTTGATAGCTATTTTAGCCATTGCTTTTTTTTTGCGAAGGTAACAAATAAAAAAGGCTGCCGGTAACAGCAGCCTTTGTATGAGTGTATATACTATTTTACCGGATAAGAACCATCTTGCCATATCCCTTGTTGAAGAACTTATCTGTTTGCGCATCTTTATCTTTAAACTTATCAAGCGATTTCCCATTCAGGTTTGTAAGTACCCGGTACAAATAAACTCCGTTTGCCAGTTTGGCGCCATACATATCCGTACCATCCCATTTAAATTCGGTGATGTTTCTTCCTACGTGTATAGGACCTAATTCGTCTTTGGTTATTTCCCTCACTACTTTCCCGGTAATGGTCAGTACCTGTATCCGCAGATTTTGTGGCACTTCACTGCCGGTAATGTAAAACACAAAAGCGGTTGACGTAGTAAACGGATTTGGATAGTTAAGTAAGTTACTGATCATCGATTTGGTGATCACCGTGAACATTACATGGTAATCAATAGCTCCGGCCGTATTGCCCACCACGTCCTTTCCTGAAACGATCAGTTCATACTCGCCTTCATCGGCGAAGTAAGGGAGGAAGTCGATCACCGCCGTATTATTTCCTGAAGAAAGGTTGGCAGGTGTAAACTTCAGCGTATCGCCACCGAAATTATAACTATGCAATGACCCATCCGGGAAACGAACCTGCACTTTCAGTAAAGCAGTATCGCTTAGTGCCAGGAACCGGCTTTCATCTTTCAGGTTTACGAGTATGTGCGGCTTCGCCGAAACAATATCCCGGTTAAGAATATGCACGCCATCAAAAGTTACATCCAGCAATGGATTGTAATTATCTGCTTTTACAAACAACTCTTTAAACAACACATTATTGAAATGGTATTGCTCCGGTTGCGCATTATTCGGATTCACCTCAACAAAGATGGTATTGGAGCCGGGATAATTTCTTGTATCTATGCGGTAGCTTACGATCAATGTATCTCCCGAAACCAACACCTTGCCTTTAGGAAGAGTAAGCGGATGTGGACTATTACTTCGGTCAGTGATCACAAAATTGATCTTCATACTATCTGCAAAATTTGCCGGGCTGATGTTTTTGAATGCCAGTTTAAAGTCAACGATCTCGCCCTGCTCACAGGTATCTTTCATGCTGAAAAGAATATTCGGCGCCACAGCGCCTTCGGGAATGTAAGAACCATTAACCCGCCAGTACTTCAATTGATTCGGCGTGGCATTCACAGAATCGGTGTTCTGCATTTTTAATTTCAGGTATGGATAGGTCTGCGCATTTATCCAGCTTAATGAAGTATCTGTTGCAGGCCTCACTGTAGTTAACAAGGTTGAGTTGCCTGCATAATCTAAACCGTATACTTCAATAGCAAATGAATCAGACGTGGGTGTTTCAAGAGCATTACCCTGCCAGTGCAAAGCGCTCCAGCTTAATGCCGGGCCGAACCGGTCGGAAAGAATATCGCCGGTAAGGTTCTTACCTATTGTATGGAAACTTACATCCAGTTTATCGGTGGGTGCCCCGATCGTTTGAGTTATAGCCCCTGGTGTCCCTTTCTTGTAAACAAAAACATAAGGCTTGTGTGTATTAACAGAATCAATAAGTGTGAAGCCTGCATTTTTTAATACATCATATAATGAGCCGGGTCCGTCGGTCATCCATTCGGCAGGGAAATGAGTGAATGGACTTACCGGGCAGTTCGTCAATACCACATAGTGCCCAACCGGTACTATATTGTTAAGAAAATCCTTTACCGTATTCCGCTGGGCCGTTGTTTCAATTTTAAACTGAAACCATCCCGGCTTAACCGTTGGATTGATCGGTATCGGCCGTACACTTCCGTATTGGCCGGATACGCCATTATCCTGGTTAACCCATACTTTTTGCGTGGATGTATCGATCACATAAAACCGCAATCCTTCCGAATTGATGGCAAGCGGAGCATAAAATCCTTCCATCACCAGGATGCCGTCATTTCTTATGGAATAATCCGGGCCCTGGTTTGAAACCGGGTAAATGGCAGTTCGTACATTGAATTCGATCGGCCGGGTTGTGTACCTCATCACCCGGTCATTATCGAGCCTGATATTATTGTACGTGTTCTTCTGGAACTGGAAGTAATGTGATTGATTGAAACCGGCCGTACCGTTTTGCAAATAGATGAATGAAAAATTATTCCAGATATAATTATTGCCCGATGTAGGAACGGTGGTCGTTCGCCAGTAATAGACCGTATTGTCGGTAAACGTGATATTTGAAGGCGTGAATTGTATTACACCACCCGTACCGGATACGTTGTATGTTTTCTTGAATGCCGAGTTGAACAGTTCTGTTGTATCAATTTCCATCACATACTGGCGCAAACCACTTAACGGGTTTGCCGTACTGGCATAATAAGTAATATTCTGTTGATTGACGATGGAATAATTATATGGAGAGATGGGCCGCAGTTCATCTTCAAAAATGTAAAAGTCTTTGGTAAGGGTATTATTAAACTCTGAAAGTTCGTCAATACGGCCATCCACATCCAGTGTTACGATCAGTTTGTTGAGGCCCTTATCAGTCAGCGGGCGTATCGGTACCTTAAGACTTACAGAATCCATATACATGGTTGCCGGAACCAGCTTGTTATATAAAACCCGGATGCTGTCGTTGGGCAATTTCTGTTTTATTGTTACCCGCATGGAATCCTTTATTGCCCTTCCGATATTCATGTACTTAACATCCACCCGGAAACTATCGGCAGCTACGGTAATAATGGTAGGGGTAAATTTCACCAGGGGATCTTCTATTACATAATCGGGTTTGGCGTGCGCATTTATTTTTAATGCCGGGTCGCCATGAAGGTTTATTTCTTCGAGATGTATCCTTGTTACAAAATCAAGTGTGCCGGGACTGCTGCCCAGGCTTTGCAATGTATTTTTCAGCTGGTTACCGATGGTATTGCCATACATGGCCCTGCAGAAATTATTGGTCAGGATCACATTATAATTGTTCAGGTAATAACCAACACCAAAGTGCGTACTTCCCAAAAAACCGATACTGCCTTTATGATCGAGGAAAATATATTTTTCAGAAAGCGACATGCCATTGTATCCATTTACCCTGGTGGGACTGAAGGTGAAAAAATTACCCACGGTACATCCGCTTACATGCATGAAGGGATACTTGCCATCGTTTTGATAGTTCTCTGGATAATTAAGATTGATCGCAAGTTCATTGGCTGATGAGTGGCCAAAATATTTTACATAACTCAGCCCTTCCTGGAAAAGTTCACTGATGCGCTGGCTCTGTTGCTGCTCGATGGTGGAAACCGATGTTTTAGAGAATGTTTCAACATGAGCGCCAAACAAGGTATCCTCTGCTATGCTCTTATACCCGGCAGTATAGCCCATAAATTCTGCCTCTTCCAGGCTGTTCGATCCCCCGATGGTATGCAGCATATTTTTCATCCAGCCTTTATCGGCAATGGTTTGGCTGGTTGATTGCTGAACCTGTTCATAATGTTTCATCTTGTCCAGGTATGTACCCACTTCTTTTCCATTGATGGCGCCAAGCCGGCCAATGGGAACCAGCGGAATTAAAGTACCCGGGGCACTTGATAACAATACGTCAGATGCCGGCCAGCCAAAAGTCTGTACCTGGTCAAGTTTATCTACAAGCGGATTATCCTGGTTTGAAATGTAATCCGTGTAGCTTAATCCACGGCCGATGATGAAAACATACTTTGGTGTTGCACTGAAATTCTGGGTTGCATACTGAATAAAATCACGAATAGCTGCCGGGTGTTTTTTTATCCCAAATCCAAACTGGTCGTTCAATTCATCAATGTTATAGATTTTGGCAGTAAAGCCACCGCCTGCTGCCGAACTCCGGTATTGCCGGTACAGGTCCACATTATTTACCCCGTTGCCATCATCATACAACGATGGGTTAGTGATGATAAGATAATTACCCTGCAAAGATGTGTTTGCAAAATTTATAAATGTTTTACTGCTAATAGAGGTAACCAGATTTATGTTGGAAACATCCTGGCTCACCAGGTTAAATTTTCTTAACGTATCTGTTGAAGCAGGCAATGCAAATTTTACCTGGCCCGGGGTGCTGATATCACCGAGGTATCTTCTGCTTGTGTTGTAATCGTATAATACAGGGGCAACACCATTGCTGTTGAAGTTGGTTATCACCAGGTAATTGCCCACATTGCTGTTCTTTAATTCAAAATAAAAATTCTTTTCATTGTTGAAATTAAATGTGGCCGGGTACGTAACGCTGAAACAACTTACCACGATGCGGTCGTTGGCATCGGTGGAGTTGCCATTAATACTAACCGGCAGGTTGGTTGCGCTTGCCAGCAAAGAAAGCGGAAGGTTCCTTACTGTATCCCGGTGATACGTGAAATAAGGCATTGGGTTTGGGTTTGTTGCTGTACTCAGGATGAGCGTACTGTAAAATTTTGCAAACAGGTGCCTGGTATTGGGCGCATTGCCGGCAGCGCTTACTGTAAACATAACACTGTTGGCCGGGCCGGCTGCATAGCGGTTCATATTCTGCAGGTCTTTTGAAATAGCGCAGCATGGATAAGCATCATTGCTCGTCCAGCCTTCACCAATATCATAGGCAGATGAAAAAAGATATTCGCCAAAACTTACATCTGCATAACCCTTATTTACCTGCTGCCTGTAGTGTGTTTCAATCCTCCGCATAAAATAAGGATCGGCAGGCAATACATTGCCCGCTGTATTATTAACCGATGCTGCATAGCGCAGGTTACCAGCAGCAGGATTTACGGTAAGAAAATAAGTGGCGGTATCTGTTTCCAGGCTGTATTTATCGCAAAGCTGGTAATCGGCATTCCGGTACAGCGGCCTGTCTGGTTTGCCATCATTCATCTCCCCCCAGAATTCGAGGTAATCACCCGAACCCAATATGCCCGTGGGAACAGATGTGTACATACGCACTTCTTTGCCATTACGCCATAATTGAAAATTCTGTGCAGGCACACTTGCCAAACCTGCAGCAGCCAGAACCGGCTGGGAGATACGGGTAAGGGTATCTTTGGCAATCTTGAACTTGTAATACGTCTTGTTATAATCGATCCAGCTGTTGTTCAATTGTGAATAGCCGGCCAGTGCCAGCAATGCAACAACGAATGTTAACAGGTACTTTTTCATACTGGTTTGAAATTAACGATTTTTCAATTCTTCACTGTAAAATTCCACCCTGGTCAGCCAGGCATCATTCGCCAAAGCTATAAATAGAAAAGGCTGTTCTGTGCACATACAGACAGCCTTTTCAATATTTCAAAGAGGTGGCCTATCTTATCAGAACCATTTTGCCATATCCCTTGTTGAAGAATTTATCCGTCTTGGCATCTTCCGATTTAAATTTATCAAGTGATTTGCCATTCAGGTTTGTAAGTACCCGGTACAGATAAACACCGTTTGCCAGTTTAGCGCCATACATGTCGGTACCATCCCATTTAAATTCGGTGATATTTCTTCCTACGTGTAATGGGCCCAGTTCGTCTTTGGTTATTTCCCTCACCACTTTTCCGGTAATGGTCAGTATCTGTATCCGCATGTTCTGCGGCACTTCACTGCCGGTAATATAAAACACAAAGGCGGTTGATGTAGTGAATGGGTTTGGATAATTCAGTAAGTTACTGATCATTGATTTGGTAATTACCGTGAACGTTATATGGTAATCAATAGCACCGGCAGTATTACCTACCACGTCTTTACCAGAAACGATCAGCTCATACTCCCCTTCTTCCGGGAAGTAAGGCATGAAGTCGATCACCGCCGTATTATTTCCGGAAGAAAGGTTGGCCGGTGTAAACTTCAGCGTATCGCCGAAATAATAAGTGCGTAATGAATTATCCTGCAGGTTACGAACCTGTACTTTCAGTAAAGCAGTATCACTTAGTGCCATGAACCTGCTTTCATCTTTCAGGTTAACGAGTATGTGTGGTTTTGCAGACACAATATCCTTGTTAAGGATATGCACCCCGTCGAAAGTTACATCCAGCAGCGGATTATAATTATCCGGTTTCACATAAAGTTCTTTGAACAAAATGTTATTGAAGTGATATTGCTCCGGTTGTGCACTATTCGGATTCACATCCACAAAAATGGTATTGGAGCCGGGATAATTCCGTGTATCAATGCGGTAGCTTACAATTAATGTATCGCCCGAAACCAGCACTTTGCCTTTTGACAGCGTGATGGGATGTGGCGCATTATTCCGGTCGGTGATAATGAAGTTGAACCGCATACTGTCTGAGAATGCTGCCTGGCTGATATTTTTGAACGCCAGTTTAAAATCAACGATCTCGCCCTGCTCGCAGGTATCTTTCATAACGAAGAGTATGTTTGGAGCAACAGCACCCTCCGGCATATAATCTGCATTTACCCTCCAGTAACGCAACTGCTGTGGTGTTGCTTTCGCAGAATCGGTATTCAGCATCTTCAGTTTCAAATAAGGATATGTGCCGGCATTGATCCAGCTTAATGAAGTATCCGTAGCAGGTTTTACGGTAGCCAGCAGATCCATAGCACCCAATGAAGTGATGCCATAAACCTCTATAGCAACCGAATCGCTTGTCGGGTTCTCCAATGCGGTTCCACGCCAGTGCAGGTTGTTCCATTGCCGGGCCGGGCCAAGCCTGTCTGACAGGATCTCACCGGTAAGGTTCATTCCTTCGGTATGAAAATTCACATCCAGTTTATCGATTGCTGTTAATGCTATTGTTTGGTTTACTGCTCCCGGGGTTCCTTTCTTATAAACAAAAACATAGGGCTTATGTGTATTGACAGAATCAATTAAAGTGAATCCTGCATTCTTTAATACTTCATACATGGAACCGGGCCCATCGAGTTTCCACTCAGCAGGGAAATGAGTAAAAGGACTTACGGGGCAGTTCGTCAATACCACATAGTGTCCATCAGGAACAATATTCGTAAGAAAATCCCTGACCGTATTTCGCTGAGCCATGGTTTCCACTTTAAATTGAAACCATCCCGGCTTCACCGTTGGATTGATCGGTATCGGCCGTACACTTCCGTATTGACCTGATACGCCATTATCCTGGTTCACCCATACTTTTTGTGTGGCGGTATCGATCACATAAAACCGCAATCCTTCCGAATTAACGGCAAGCGGACCATACAATCCTTCCATTACTAAAATACCGTCATTCCTGATCGAGTAATCGGGGCCCTGGTTAGAGACCGGGTAAATGGTGGTACGCACATTGAATTCGATCGGTCGGCTTGTGTACCTCATCACCCGGTCATTATCGAGCCTGATGTTATTGAACGTGTTCTTCTGGAACTGGAAGTAATGCGATTGATTGAAACCGGCCGTACTATTTGCCAGGTATATGAAAGAGAAATTATTCCAGATATACGTATTGCCCGATGTAGGTACGGTGGTCGTTCGCCAATAATAAACCGTACTGTCGGTGAACGTGATATTTGAAGGCGTGAATTGTATTACACCACCCGTACCGGATACATTGTATGTTTTCTTGTATGCCGAGTTGAACAGTTCGGTGGTATCAATTTCCATTATGTATTGACGCAACCCGCTTAACGGGTTTGCCGTACTTGCATAATAAGTAATGTTCTGTTGATTGACGATGGAATAGTTGTATGGGGAGATGGGCCGCAGCTCATCTTCAAAAATGTAAAACTCTTTGGTAAGGGTATTATTCATTTCCGACAGCTCATCAATACGTCCGTCTACATCAAGTGTTACGATCAGCTTGTTGAGGCCTTTATCTGTCAGCGGGTTTATCGGCACCGTAAGACTTACAGAATCCATATACAGTGTTGCCGGCAACAGCTTGTTATATAAAACCCGGATGCTGTCGTTCGGTAATTTCTGTTTTATTGTTACCCGCATGGAATCTCTGATCGACCTTCCTATATTCATATACTTTACATCCACCTGGAAAGTATTGGCAGCAACGGTAATGATAGTAGGCGTGAATTTCACCAGCTGGTCTTCGATCACATAGTCTGGTTTTGCATGCGCATTTATCCGCAATGGCGGGTCGCCATGCAGGTTTACTTCTTCCAGGTGAATACGTGTATAAAAATCCAGGCTGTTTTGATTACCACCCAGTAACTGCAATGTGTTCTTTATCTGGTTGCCGATGGTATTACCATACATGTCCTTACAGAAATTATTGTAAATACTTGTATTGTAGTAATTCAGGAAGGGGGCAATACCAAAGTGGGTACTTCCCAAAAAGCCAATGCTTCCCTGGTGATCGAGGAAAATATATTTTTCGGAAAGCGACATGCCGGAATACCCGTTAACCCGGTTGGGACTATAGGTAAAGAAGTTCCCCACGGTACATCCGCTTACGTGCATGAAGGGATATTTGCCGTAGTTCTGGTAAGTCTCTGGATAGTTAAGGTTAATGGCCAATTCATTGGCCGATGAGTGACCAAAATATTTAACATAGCTCAGCCCTTCGTGAAAAAGTTCACTGATGCGCTGGCTCTGCTGCTGCTCGATGGTTACTACCGATGTTTTGGCAAAGGTTTCAACGTGAGCGCCAAATAAAGTATCCTCTGCAATGGTTTTATATCCGTTCATGTATATGAGGAAGTCTGCATTTTCTGTACTGTCAGATCCCCCGATGGTGTGCAGGATATTTTTCATCCAGCCTTTATCGGCAATGGTCTGGCTGGTTGACTGCTGAACCTGCTCATACTGTTTCATTTTGTCCAGGTAAATGCCAACCTCGTTTCCATTGATGGCGCCCAAACGGCCGATCGGCACCAATGGAACATTGCTACCTGGCAGGCATGACAATAAAACATCCGATGCCGGCCAGCCAAAAGTCTGCACCAGGTCTATCTGTTCAGCAATGGGGTTGCTTTGGTTAGCTGCATAATCAATGTAGCTCAATCCACGGCCTATGATGAAAACATATTTAGGTGTTATACTGAAATTCTGTGTTGCGTACTGAATAAAATCACGAATGGCTGCCGGGTGTTTTTTTATTCCAAAACCAAACTGGTCATTCAATTCATCAATGTTATATATTTTGGCATTGAAACTGCCGCCAGGTATTGAACTCCGGTATTGCCGGTACAGGTCTACATTATTAACGCCGGTTCCGTTGTTATACAAAACAGGATTGCTTATGATAAGGTAATCGCCCTGGAGGGCTGTGTTTGCAAAATTTGTAAAAGTTTTACTCGTAATAGATGTCACCAGATTTATGTTGGAAACATCCTGGCTGATCAGGTTAAATTTTCTTAATGTATCTGATGAAGCAGGCAATGCGAATTTTACCTGGCCCGGGGTACTGATATCGCCCAGGTATCTTCTGCCATTGTTATAATCATACAGGATGGGTGCAACGGCATTGCTGTTGAAATTGGTTATCACCAGGTAATTGCCCACATTGCTGTTCTTCAATTCAAAATAAAAATTCTTTTCATTGTTGAAATTGAAGGTGGCCGGGTACGTAACACTGAAACAACTTACCACGATGCGGTCGTTGGCATTACTTGAATTACCCCCAACCGTCACGGGCAGGTTGGTAGCGCTCGCAAGAAGTGATAAAGGCAGGTTCCGGATAGTATCCTTGTGATAATTAAAATAAGGCATCGGTGTTTGCGAAATGACCGTATTATAAAACCGTGCCACCAGGTCTCTTGTATAAAGTGCATTTCCTGCCGCCGCCATGGTAAAAATTACGCTGTTGGCCGGGCCGGCTGCATAGCGGTTCATATTCTGCAGGTCTTTTGAAACAGCACAACATGGTGCAGCATCATTACTTGTCCAGCCTTCCCCGATATCATACGCAGAAGAATAAACATACTCCCCGATCACGGCCGCATATCCCTTATTCACCTGCTGCCTGTAATGCGTTTCTATCCTCCGCATAAAATAAGGATCGGCAGGCAATACATTGCCCGCTGTATTATTAACCGTTTCTGCATAACGCAGGTTACCCCCGGCGGGATTTACGGTAAGAAAATAAGAAACGGTATCGGTTTCCAGGCTGTATTTATCGCAAAGCTGGTAGTCGGGATTACGGTACAGGGCACGGTCTGGTTTACCATCATTCATCTCTCCCCAGAATTCCAGGTAATCACCCGAACCCAATACACCCGTGGGAACAGATGTGTACATCCGCACTTCTTTGCCATTACGCCATAATTGAAAATTCTGTGCAGGCACACTTGCTAAACCTGCGGCTGCCAGAACCGGCTGGGGGATACGGGTAAGGGTATCTTTGGCAAGTTTGAATTTATAATAGGTCTTATTATAATCGATCCAGCTGTTGTTTAATTGCGAATAACCTGCAGTTACCAGCAATACAACAAAGAAAGTTAATAGAACTTTTTTCATACCGATTTGAAATTTTTATTCAGTTTCTTTTTTACCTGCAATATTCAGCCTTAAGGAAAATACATGCGTATATAACGGGTTCGACTGGTTGGCAAGATTTGTAAATGCGTAATCGATCATCACATTCTTCAACTTAAACCCGGCACCAACAGCTGGCTGGTATATCCACACTTTTTTCTGGTTGGTGGTATCGCCGTCTTTGATCGCTTTCTGAAAATTGCTGATGCCCGCCCTGATAAAAAACACATCCTTGATGTTTGCTTCCAGGCCGATATGCGGATCAACACTAATGGTGTTTCCACTGAGTACGGTGTTTCTTTTTCCATCAAAGGTCACGTCGGCATTCAACTCAGCCATCAGGCTTACAGAATTGCCCAGCCTGAAATCATAGCCTCCGCCAATTATCACACGGGGAGCAGTAAGCTCGGTCGACTTAACGGGTATGTCATTTTTTGTGAGGTACAGTACTTCTTTCTCCTGGTCGGTGAATTTAAAAGACCAGGCATTGAATGTGGTGGTTATATCCCGGGCAACTATTCCAAAATGGCTGCGTTTGCCGTGATACTGCAAACCGGCATCTAAGCCAAAGCCCCATGCGGTTGCAAAACTTCCTATTTTACGATAGATGATCTTTGCATTAATTCCAAAACTTAAATTACTGGTTTCGGTGGTTCTGATATTCTGTGCAAACGAAAGCAGCAAGGCCCAGTCGGCCACCGTAAATGTTTTTATATTATCATAGTTAATGCTTCCATCGGGTTCTACTAAATTCAATGTATTGGGAATTTCATCCACGGCAAACCGCATCAACGATATTCCCAATGCCCGCCTGTTATCCTGGATCGGAATACCGGCAGACAGGTAATCGTATTTGGCAATGCCACTGAAATATTCTGCATGCATCAAACCTACCGACGGATGATCTTTTATTCCGGTTAATCCCGCTGGATTCCAGTAGCCGGCCGTTTCATCTTTTGTTGATGCGATCTGCGCACTTCCCATTGCAAGGCCCCGGGCACCGGCGCCAACATTTAAAAACTCATTTGAATATTTTCGGAACTGTGAATGACAGGGAATTGAAATAGCCAATAGGGCTAACAGGCATATAATCAGGTAGCTTCTCATAATGTCATCAGGTTAGTTTTTGCTTTTTATGGGGGTGGATTCTGATAAAACGTAATTATACTTGGTAAATTGTGTACATATATTAATATAAAATTAAGTCTATTCCGTCATATTTAAGCCCGGCTTTCCTAAATTCCGGTTCCCTGCCAAAAAACCAGGATCCGCTGCAAATCAAGACGCTCATTCCCGGCAAAAAGATGCCTTTAAAGAACGGAAAAAACCTTGTAAATGTTGGGCCAATGCCCGGGTTAATCTATCCCCATGGGCTTTACCCCAAGGAAGTTATCATTTTATCAATTTTTATGAGCATTTTTGCCGGAACGATATACGTTACCGGGATTAGTAAGGTTTGATCTTAAAATTTTCTGAAGAACATGTATTCTTTAATTGACGAATTACAATGGAGGGGAATGATACAGGATATTATGCCTGGTACAAAAGAGCAATTAGGCAAGGAAATGACCACGGCCTATATTGGCTTTGACCCTACAGCCGACAGCCTGCACATAGGAAGCCTGGTACCCATCATATTGCTGGTTCATTTGCAAAAAGCCGGACATAAACCCATCGCCCTCGTTGGCGGAGCTACCGGCATGGTAGGCGATCCAAGCGGAAAAAGTGAAGAAAGAAATTTGCTGAGCGAAGACGTCCTTAATCATAATGTGGCTTGTGTAAAAGCACAACTGGAAAAATTCCTGGACTTTGATAAAAGCAAACCAAATGCGGCTGAAATGGCCAACAACTACGACTGGTTCAAAGAATTTTCTTTCCTGAATTTCATCAGGGATGTGGGCAAGCACATTACCGTAAATTATATGATGGCGAAGGATAGTGTGAAGAAAAGACTGGAAGGAGAGAGCGGGATGAGCTTTACCGAATTCACTTACCAGCTGGTACAGGGATATGATTTTTACTGGCTCTATCAAAATAAGAACTGCAAACTGCAGATGGGCGGCAGCGACCAGTGGGGAAATATTGTTACCGGCACCGAACTCATCCGCCGGAAATGCAGCGGTGAAGCGTTTGCCTTTACCTGCCCGCTGATAAAAAAAGCCGATGGCGGCAAGTTTGGCAAGACAGAGCAAGGCAATATATGGCTGGATGCAAATAAAACCTCGCCCTACCAGTTTTACCAGTTCTGGCTCAATGCAAATGATGCCGATGCAGAAACCTGGATCAGGATCTTTACCTTTCTTGACCAGCCAGCCATCAATGAATTAATTGCCGAACAGAAAAAAGACGCTTCAAAAAGAATTTTACAAAAAGCATTGGCAAAAGAAGTGACCATTTTCGTTCACGGCATAGATGAATACAATAAAGCCATTGAAACAACGGAGCGTTTGTTTGCCAATCAAAGCGCCCAGGCAGAAGATCTCAGTGAAGAAGCCCTGGAAGGATTGGAAGGAGTTCTGCAGGTGAATTTTTCAAAAGAAAAAATAAATGCCGGGATCGATGTTGTGAGCCTGCTTACTGAAACAGGTATTTTCCCCAGTAAGGGCGAAGCAAAAAAAATGATCCAGGGCGGAGGAGTAAGCATTAACCGTAAAAAAGTTGAAGGCGTCCAGTGGTCTGTAGGCAGCGCCCAGTTATTGCACAACAAATACCTGCTGGTACAAAAAGGAAAGAAGAATTATTATCTTGTACATATTTCATAACGCTGCATGAAGTTATTGAAACACCTCATCAAGAAATATCTGTGGAGATGGGTATTCTACCGGAAAATATTCAATCCCGCCATCTCTCAAAACAGGGATTTTGTTGTTTCTCTTGACCGGTCAGCTTTGTTTTCAAAAGAGAAATTAAATATTTTTACAACTGCTGATGAAGACGGAATACTACTGAACATTTTTGAAAAGACCGGTTCTGGCAGTAAGCTATTTGTTGACATAGGCAGTAACGATTGTATCAACAGCAATTGCGCCAACCTTGCGTTTCATCACGCCTGGACCGGTATTTTTATTGATGGCAATAAGAACATCCTGGAAAGAGGCAGGTACATTTACCGAAAATATTTTAAAGATAATTTTAACCGGTTTGATTTTGTACACGCAATTGTTACCCCCGGCAATGTTGATGATCTGTTGAAAAAAAATTATTCCCGGAAAAGAAATTTGTCTTCTGAGCATTGACCTCGATGGCAACGATTATTTTATCTGGGAAAAAATATCTGTGATAAAGCCCCGGGTAGTAGTTACTGAAGTGCAGGTTGAAAAAGGCAGCATCGATTTTATTCCATCATACAGTAATGAGTTTGAATTGTACGAGGATGATATTCCCAAAGGGGCATCTCCCCTTTCAATGAAAAAACTGGCCGAAACAAAAGGGTATAAACTGGTTGCAGCAAATAAGGGATGCTATAACCTGTTCTTTGTAAGAAAAGATTGTATGCATGATCTGAGTGAGTTAACTATTGAAGATGCACTGAAGAATTTATGATATAACGCTATATACTTCGCAATTAAAAAGAGGTTTAGTATTTTACTAAACCTCTTTCATTGTTACATATACTAGTATCCTATTGTTTTTTAGGCTCTGCGGGTTTGCCGCTGAGGTGCTTGTCGAAAAACTTTTCCATCGCTTTATAAAAATCTATGCGGTTGTTCTCGTTGGCAAAGCCATGCCCTTCGTCATTCTTCACCATGTATTCCACTTCCACTCCCCTTTTCTTCAGTGCATCAACAACCTGGTCACTCTCGGCTTTATTCACTCTTGGATCATTCGCTCCCTGTGCAATGAACAAGGGCGCTTTTATATTTCCAACATGCAATGCGGGGGAAACTTCTGCCAGCATAGCGCTGTCCTTTACAGGGTCGCCAACCAGTTCATACATCTGTTTCTTAAATGGCTCCCAGTAAGGAGGTATGGTATTCATGAACGTGAACATGTTTGACACACCTACATAATCAACAGCACAGGCATACACATCGGGTGTGAAAGTTACGCCCGCCAGTGTTGCATAACCTCCGTAGCTGCCCCCATAAATGGCAACTCTTTTTTTATCAGCAATACCTTCTTTTATTAACCAGTTAACGCCGTCGGTTATATCGTCCTGCATTTTCCGGCCCCACTCCCTGGAACCTTTTAGCCAGAAATCTTTCCCATAACCGGTAGAACCCCTGAAGTTCATTTGCAATACTGCATAACCACGGTTGGCCAGGAACTGCACTTCATTATTAAAGCCCCACTGATCTCTTGCCCAAGGGCCGCCATGCGGATTTACGATCACAGGAAGATCCTTTGCATCCACTCCTTTTGGCAACGTGAGGTAACCATGAATGGTCAGTCCGTCTCTTGATTTATATTCAATAGGTTTCATGGTTGCCATATCTTCTTCCTTCAACCATGGCCTTGAGGTAGCGAGGTATTTTGTTTCGCCCGTCTTCTTATCATAGAAATAAAATTTCGCAGGCATTTTATCATTGCCTGTCCATACGATGAACTTATCCTCGTCATTATTATTTCCATAAATATTTATTTCATACCCTTTGAACTTTTCTTTCATCTTATTATAATCGGCTTCCGCTTCCTTATCTATAAAATGCTGTTCCCCTTTCCAGGAAGTATAAAAGGCAGCTTCAAGTACTTTTCTTTTGGGAGAATAACTGAGTCCGTCCACGTCGTACTCATCATTCTTATAGATCTCCCTTACTTCTTTTTTTGCAGCCAGGTCGTATTCAACAACAGCCGTTTTATCCCTGCCGATATTGCTGGTTACATAAATGTTCTTATTATCAAACGTGAAGAAGTTAGGTGCGAATGCTTCTTTATAACTCGTGGTCAATAAGGAATCAAACGGATCGGCTTCTGTTGCCCGGTGGAAAAGTGTGATGTTTACCCCGTCTGTTTTTGAAGCCAGCCGGATGACGCCGTTATGATCGGTGTACCAACTGTCGAAATTCTTATCATTCTTATACAATTCTTTCATTTCGCCGGTCTCGATATTGATGCTGTATGGATCAAAGAAACGGGGGTCTCTTTTATTCATTTGTATCATCACTTCTTTTTCCTTACCGGGTACATAGCGGAGATCATTCAGTATCTGGGTACGCACTTTTGGAAAAGGGGTTAATGCCTTCTGGTCCTTTCCATCGATGGAAACAGAGAACAACTGAAAATTCTCATCGCCTCCTACATCCTGTAAATACAAGATGCGGCTTCCCTTCCACTGGTACTGCGAAATATTTCTTACTGAATCAAATGTTACCGGTGATCCAACCGTATCGCTGATCTTGCGCACAAATACATTCATGTGGCCCTTATGCGATGACCGGTAAGAAATGTACTCCCCGTCGGGTGAGATCTGCCAGCCGGTCTTGTCGGAATTTTTAAAAAAATCTTCCACGGCTACCAGCGGTGGTTTTTCTTCCTTTTCTGTTTTTGATGTGCAGGCCGATGCGGTGATGAGTAATACCGATAACAGCCAAAGCGTTTGTTTTTTCATGAACTTCATAGCGTTTGTTTGTTGGTGAGTAAAAGATGTGGGGCCCGGGCAAGCAGGTGCTGAAGATATATCTTTTTTATATATAAATGCGGCCGCAGAATGTTAAAGCGATTGCAGCACTTTCCATATTTCATCGGCCACCAGTTGATTGCCCTTTGCATTCAGGTGCACCCGGTCGGTAGTAAGAATACCGGCCTCTTTGTTACCCGGATTGTTCTTTAGATTATAGTCGAGAAAAACTTTACGGAGATCAACCAGTGGCAGGTTATTTTTTGCGGCAATATCCCGGATGATGTTGCTGTAATTATTTAGGTCGCCATCCTGTTCATTGCTGAAATCTGTCCGCTCGCCGATCACGGCCGGTGTACAGAGAATGGTTTTTATATGCTTCTCAGCCAGTTTTTTAATAATGGTCGTATAAAATTTTTCAAACTTATCCGCATCTGTGCCGGTGCCACCTGTCTTTTTATGCCACACATCATTCACCCCGATGTAAATAACAACGATGGCAGGTTCTTTTCTTAATACATCATCTTCCAGCCGGAGGTACAGGTCGTAAATTTTGTTACCGCTTACACCCGATCCTGCCAATTCGTAATTGCTGCTAAGCCCCTGCGCTGCGATCATGGAGTCCATCCGTACAATATACCCACCTGGCTTCACACCGGCTTCGGTAATGGAGTCTCCAAAAAAAATAACCCGTTTTTTTAAACTGGATGGCATAAGCAAAGCAATTAGTGCAAACAGCGTCGTAAACAAAAAAGTCTTCATCAAAAAAAATTAATTCAGCAAATGTCTTCTTTCTTTGTAAACTTTCCATATAAATTCTCCAAAAATGGTATTGGCCCAGGCAAACCACTTGCGGGTGAATTTTGCAGCATCGTCTTTATGAAAGGATTCGTGCATGAACCCGGTGCCCGCATGGGTCTTCTGCAGCATGTCCAGGCACATCTTTATTTCGGTATCATCATTACTCGTTAATCCTCTCATAATAATGCTCAACGGCCAGATATAATCCATGCCTACATGCGGACCGCCGATGCCTTCGGCAGCTTTGCCTTTGAAGAAGAAGGGGTTGTTTTCAGAGAGAACAAATTTTCTGGTGTTTTGATACACGGCTCCTTTGAGTATGTTGCTGTCTAGGTATCCTAATGAAAGTAATGATGGAACATTCGCATCATCCATCAGGTTACAACTTCCAAATCCATTGATCTCATAAGCAATTATTTTCCCTGCCGGGAGATGCTCACTAAAAGCATATTCCGATAACCTATCCCGTATTTTTTTCCAAAGAACCTCACAATCATGGCTTAACCCTTCTATAAAAACACCCTCCCCAGAACTTATTTTATCAAGTTGCATTAAAGATTGCAGGGCAAAAAAATTGCCTGGGATATTAAATGAATACACCGTTGCATCATCACTCGGCCGGAACATAGAATGTATCAACCCGATCTTTTTTGTAGGATACCCATATCCCCCCAGCGGCACGCCATCTGTTGCCCAGCTCGTCGTCCGTTCAAATTTATACGGACCGTTATTTTCCAGGCGCTGCTGTTCTTTAAACGTTTTTACGATCAGCCTTATGGCTTCCTGCCAGTCTTTATCAAAAATGGAAACATCCCCTGTCTCTTTCCAGTAACCATAAGCCAACCGTACCGGGTAACACAAACTGTCTATCTCCCACTTACGTTCATGCATGCCAGGCTTCATCTCTGTCTTATCATCTTTCCATTCGCTGATCTTTGTTTCGTCTTTATAAAAAGCATTGGCATAAGGATCTTTCAAAATGCATTTTACCTGGCGGTTGATAACACCTTTAATAAGTTCCTGCAGGTTCTTATCTTCCTTCATCAAAGGCAGGTAAGGCCACACCTGTGCCGATGAATCCCGCAGCCACATGGCATCAATATCTCCGGTGATCACGAATGTATCGGGCTTGCCGTTGATGAGCTCAAAGTCAACCGTGGTATCTAATGTGTTGGGGAAACAATTTTCAAACAGCCAGGCGATCTCTTTATTGCCAATATTCCTTTTTATTTCATCGATCAGTTTTTCAACAGCCGGACTTTTAAATTTCCGTAAATGCGCTGCCGTTCTTACAACCGGGAAATCATTGTTTGTTTTTGCGAAAGAAAGATCACTCATTAAAATGCCGGCAGAGGCAAGCGATGTTTGCCTGATAAATTTTTTACGGTTCATGCCGTTAAGATAAAAAGAAAAATGCATCCGCTGGTTGGCGGATGCATTCAGGTATTTTATGCAGGCCCATCGGGCCGGAATTTTGGTAAAAATTATCCAGGAATATCTTCAAGCTCCAGAGGAGCGGCATTTTTTAAAATACCACCCATACGGGGTTCTGCACCATCAATGAATTTATTGTTCTACCAGCATATCGCCCCTACCGGGGCTAAAGGAAGGAATGTTCAAAACGAATTCAGCATCTTTATTCCACTTTCACCTGCTTCTTTATCAACGAGCCATTACCTGCTTCCATTAAAAATTTACGTTCTTTCAACAGGTAGCCATTTCCATGCTCACAAAAATGCACTTTTAAATTTTCAATGCTGATGGGATTGCCATCGGGTATGTCGGCGATATTGGAATGCAGCATCTCATGCCCGTCGATGATCATCACCAGTCCGCTGCCGATGGCTTCCATCTTATTACCGCCTGTTACCAGCATGGCGGTATCTTCTCCCAAACCGATGCCGATGCAGGCCGGGTTGCTGGCAACCGCCTGGGCCAACCGTACAAACCGGCCCCTTTTTTCAAAATGCGAATCGAATATCACATTATCCATAAACCCGAGGCCCGTAGTTATTTTTACTTCACTTTTTAAATGTGCCCGTGCCGCATTGCCTTCATAGATCATAGTATTGCTCATGGCCATAGCGCCTGCCGAAGTGCCCGCAATAAGAAAGCCCACATCATGAAGGTAACGCTCCATGATGTTCTGAAAAAGTGCCGTGCCGCCAAAGGTGCTGCTCAGCCGCAATTGGTTTCCACCGCTGAACATTACCACGTCACAGGCTTTTATGCGTTCCAGGTATTCGGGATTGTTGGTATCGGCCCGGTTACGGATGTGCATCACACCGATATCGGTACAGCCGATCTTTCCAAAAGCATTCAGGTAATTGTCGCCTACTTCATAAGGGATGGTGCTGGCGGTAGTGATCACTTCAATTCGGGAAAGCGGACCGGAAGCGGATTCATCCACGATACGGCGAAGGATGCCGAGTTCAAAAAAATTGAGGTTGTTGCGATGGATCTCCCCTTTCTCCAGGTCTGTTCCCTTATCTTCTGCTCCTCCAATCGCTATCAGTTTTCCTTTGGCAAATAGCATTTAATCTTTTTATGATTAACGCAAAAATAAGGGAATTCGTGTTTGACAGGGAGAAACTACTTATTAAGGGTTGTTAATTAAGGGGTGTTGAAGATGGTTGAACGTTGTTGAAGGTAGTTGAAAATTGTTGAAGGCGTTAAGGACATCGCATATCTTCAACAATTTTAAACAACATTCAACGATCTTAAACGGCTTTCTAGGTTTTCGCAAAATTTTCAATGCCTTCCACAAGCCTGTCTAAATTCTTTGTACTGGTATACACATTGGGTGTGATACGGACACCACTGATATTCTCCCATTCGATGCCTACTGTGTGTATCTTATGACTGCTCCACAGATAGCTGTCGAGTTCAGCCGGTTTTTTACCTTCCACGCTCACCAGGCCAATGGCACAACCGAATTCTTTTTTAAATGAAGTATGCAGCTTCACTTTGGGAATGTCTTTCACTTTACCCATCCAGTAATTTTTAAGATAGAGTAGTCTTTCTTCTTTACGTTTGGCGCCGATCATGTCATAAAAATCAATGGCTTTGTCTGTTGCTTCTTCAATAAAAAATGGCCGGGTGCCTAAATGTTCAAACTTTCGGATGTCGTCCTCTTCTTTTTCGCCGGCGCCAAACAAGGGCCAGATATTTTTTATCTTTTCTTTACGCACATACAAAAGCCCGGTGCCGATGGGTGCACCCAGCCATTTGTGGAGGCTGGTCCCGAAATAATCGCAGTTGAGATCAGGAATTAAAAATTCAAACTGCGCAAACGTATGTGCCCCATCTACCAGCACATCAATATTTTTTTTCTTTGCCGCATCGGCGATCTTCCTTACCGGCATCTTCTGACCGATCCAGTTTATCATGTGGGTGATCTGCACCACTTTTGTTTTCGCAGTAAAGGCATCAGTGTATTGTTTCACCATATAGCTTTCATCTTCGCTGGGCAATTCCAGGTTTATCCAAACCAGTTTTATCCCTTCTCTTTTCTCCCGTTGCTTCCAGGCGCCGATCATGTTGGGATAATCCTGTTTGCTCAATACCACTTCATCACCTGCTTTCAGATCCAACCCAAAAATCACAGTCTCCAATGCTTCGGAAGCATTGCGATGCAACGCAATTTCTTCTTTATCACATCCGGCCAGTTGGGCAAGATTTTTACGCAGGGGTTCTCTTCCCTGGTCGATGATGCGCCACATAAAATAACTGGGTGCCTCATTGCAGAAATCGTAATTGGTTTTCATGGCATCGGCCACCGTTTTGGGTGCAGGTGATACACCCCCATTATTTAAATTGATGAAATTAGGTGCAATGGTATAGGACTGCTGTACATAATGCCAGAACTCTTCGTCGGTAGCCAGGTCTGAAGGTGGTATGGCGGCCGCATTTTTTAATGCCGACTGCAGGTCACGGCTCCAGGCCGGCTGAATGAGGTTTGCAGTAAGTGCAGAAGCAGACAAGATGCCTACTTTATTCAGGAAAGAACGGCGGTTGCTCATGTGTATGGTTTTAGTTCCGGTAATTATCGGAATACAATGTACAAATTTTGTTTTTTGCAAAGCAAGATGATTGTGGTAATTTCCATTTTGCCCCTATCCCCTGAAGGGGGAAGAGAGGCTTCCCGAATAATAAACATTTTCGATTTAATGATCCTGTAAAAAGAGCTATAATTAACTAGTCTCCAAGTCCCCCTTCAGGGGATAGGGGCAAACACCAAACTACAAACTGTTTTTATTTATGAAGATCGTTGAAATCAAAGTGCTTAAAGGACCTAACTACTGGAGCGTTCGCCGTACCAAACTGATACAGATGAAACTCGACCTGGAGGAGATGGAGCAACGCCCAACCAATTCCATTGATGGCTTCAGGCAAAGGCTGGAAGAAATGTTCCCGACAATGATCGAACACCGTTGCAGTGTAGGTACCCATGGTGGCTTTTTTGAAAGAGTAGAAGAAGGTACCTGGATGGGGCATGTGATCGAACACATTGCGCTGGAGATACAAACATTGGCCGGTATGGACGTGGGCTTTGGAAGAACAAGAACCGCCAATGAAAAAGAAGGCATCTACTATGTATGCTTCACTTATATGGAAGAAGATGCCGGTGTGTATGCCGCAAGAGCGGCGGTGCGTATTGCACAGGCATTAACAGATAATGCTGTGTATGATCTGAATGATGATATCCAAAAGCTTCGGGTGATAAGGGAAGATACCCGGCTCGGGCCTTCCACCGGTTGCATTGTGGATGAAGCGGCAAAAAGAAATATCCCTTACATACGATTGAATAAACAAAGCCTCGTACAATTAGGTTACGGTGTTCATCAAAAAAGGATACGTGCAACCATTGCATCCACCACTTCAAACATCGCTGTTGATATTGCCTGCAACAAGGAAGAAACAAAATTGCTTTTAGAGGCAGCCGAAATTCCGGTGCCAAGAGGAACCGTTATAAGAACCGAAGACGGCCTTGATGAAGCGATACAGAAATTTGGTTACCCGCTGGTGCTAAAGCCCATTGATGGTAACCATGGAAAAGGAAATACCACCAACATCATCAACCGGGAGCAGGCCATCAAAGCATTTGAAGCCGCCAAACAATATGGCCGTAATGTGATCGTAGAACGTTTTATCACAGGATATGATTTCCGGTGCCTGGTGATCAACAATAAATTTATCTGTGCGGCATTGCGTACACCGGCAAGTGTGGTGGGTGATGGAAGGAATAATATCCAGTGGCTGATCGATGAGACCAACAAAGATCCCCGCCGAGGTTATGGCCATGAAAAAGTGCTTACGCAAATAACCATCGACCAGTTCACACAAAAAATGCTGGACGATGCGAACATCACATTGGAAACAGTTCCAGAAAAAGGCGAACGTGTTATGTTAAAGCCAACGGCCAACCTGTCAACCGGTGGAACATCAACTGATGTAACCGACGAAGTGCATCCTGCCAACATCTTCATGTTTGAACGCATTGCAAAGATCATCGGCCTGGATATCTGCGGCATTGATGTAATGGCAACCGACCTGCGTACGCCAGTGAGCGAAAATGGCGGTGCTATCCTGGAAGTAAATGCAGCACCTGGTTTCCGCATGCACATTGAACCCGCCGAAGGATTGGCGAGAAATGTGGCAGAACCGGTAATAGATATGCTGTTCCCGAAAGGAAGTGTGGGACGCATTCCCATCATTGCTGTTACAGGCACCAATGGAAAAACAACCACCACAAGATTAACGGCTCACATTGCAAAAAGCGCCGGTAAAAAAGTGGGTTACACCACCAGTGATGGGGTGTACATACAAAACCAGCTGATGATGAAGGGCGATTGCACCGGGCCGATCTCATCCACCTTTGTTTTAAAAGACCCAACGGTTGATTTTGCCGTGCTTGAATGTGCAAGAGGCGGTATTTTAAAAAGCGGGCTTGCCTTTCAGAATTGCGATATAGGCATTGTAACCAATGTAGCAGCTGATCATATTGGCTTGGGAGGAATTTACACCGTGGAGCAAATGGCAAAAGTAAAAGCGGTTGTTCCCGAAACAGTTTTTCCGCATGGCTTTGCCATTTTAAATGCAGAAGATGATTTGGTGTATGCCATGAAAACCGACCTGAGATGCAACATCGGGTTGTTCAGCATGGATGAAAATAATCCGAGGATAAAAGAACATTGCGCTGCCGGTGGACTGGCATCGGTTTATGAAAACGGGTTTGTAACCATCATGAAAGGGAACTGGAAGATCCGTGTGATGGCGGCAAAAGATATACCGCTTACGTACGAAGGAAAGGCCGTGCATAATATTGCCAACTGTTTACCGGCTGTACTTGCCACCTATTTATATCGTGACATCAGCATTGATGATATTAAACTTGGTTTGCAAACCTTTATGCCCGGTGAAGCATTAACGCCCGGCCGTTTGAACTTCTTCCATTTTAAGAACATTACGTTCCTCGCTGACTTTGCCCACAACCCGCATGGATTAAACCTGCTCTGCGATTTTGTAAGCAAACTCGATTACAAAACAAAGATCGGTGTCATCAGCGGCACCGGCGACCGGAGGGATGAAGACATCATGGAACTGGGTGAGATCTCTGCCCGATACTTCGACCAGATCATAATCCGCTGCGATAAAAATTTACGTGGCCGTACCGCCGACGAGATCATCAACCTGCTGAAACAAGGCATCGATAAAGTGAATCCGCATGTGCCCACCCTTACCATCGCCAATGAAAATGAAGCGCTGGAATATATTTATGCCAACCAGGTACCCGGTGCCTTATACACCATCATGTGCGATGTGGTAGCCGGGGCATTGGATAAGATAAAGGAACTGAAGGCGAGGGAGGAGAAGGGATAGAGGAAGGCATTGAGTAGATGGTATTTCAATTTGACAAAGATCAAATCTTATAATTGTCAGAAATGAAGAAGAAACTCCTGCTGATTTTATTTCTGCAAAGCAATCTTGTTTTTGCACAAAACCCCGATAGTCTCATTAAAAAAATTTATGCTGAGAAAACTGATTCAGCGAGGATCAAAAAAATATATGACGTTATAGAAAATAACGGGATGCTGAATCCCAAAGACGTGATCTATTACCAGACAAGGATCCTGGAGGAAACAAAAAAGAATAATGATAAGGTTTGTGAAGCCGTAATAACCGCAGAACTAGGTTATACCATTGCCAATATTTCCAACCTGGCAAAGGGAACCGAAATGATATTTGATGCACTGAAGATGGCGGAGAATACGGGGAACCACCAAGCCATAGGAATTGTGTATCATAATCTCGCCCAGGTGTATTCTGGAAATGATAACGACAAGGCGATAAGCTATCTGCAAAAAGCAATTGTGCATTCAGAAGCAGCCCATAACTATTCCTTCGTTTGTTCCGACACAGGAATGTTCGGATTTTTTCAATTAGGAAAAAATAACCTCGATTCGGCGTTGCTTTATATGCAAAAGGCATACGGCCTGGCCATCCAATATAAAGTGGATGTGGTGCTTTCAAATATTCTTACCGGTTTAAGCAGCATTCAGTATCAAATGGGTAATAAGCAACTGGCCCGGGAATATCTTAATACTGCACTCCAGGTTCCCTATGTGAAATTAAATCCAACTTCATTGGCTGATGTGTACAGTGAAACAGCCTCTTTCTTTCAGCATGAAGGCAATTTTGATTCAAGTCTTTTCTATGGGAACAAAGCTTACGAGATTGTTTCGCAGCAATCACTTTTTAAAAACAGGATGTGGCCGGCTGCCTTTCTCAAAAATCTGTATAGTGATAAAAACAGCGACAGCGCATTAAAGTATACTAACATTTATTATCGTGCAAAAGATAGTGTAGCTGGCGATAACCAGCTACAGAAATTACAGGTATTGGCCTTTGAAGAAAATACCCGCCAGGAAAAAATAAATGAGGAAAAAGAGAAAGCTGAAAAAGAAAGAAAACATAATATCCAGTATGCGGCCATCGCTATTGGTATAATCAGCTTTGTAATTTTGTTCCTGCTGCTGAGCCGGAGCATTATTGTAAATACAAAATGGATCGAATTTTTAGGCGTTACCGGTTTACTGGTTGTATTCGAATTTATTAATCTCTTCATTCATCCCTACCTGGCACACTACACAAATGATTCGCCGGTGGTAATGCTGCTCGTTTTGGTATTGATCGCCATGCTCCTTGTTCCGCTTCATCATAAACTGGAAAAGTGGGTAACCGGAAAAATCGTTGAGAAAAACAAACAGGTCCGTTTAGCAGCTGCTAAGCGAACAATTGCAAAACTGGAAGGAGAGATGGAAACAAACCCTGACTAAAATTTCATTTGGCATATTTTTCTCCTGAACTTATTTTTGCACCCCATTAACTGGGTCATGGTGTAACGGTAGCACTACAGATTCTGATTCTGTCTGTCTGGGTTCGAAACCTAGTGACCCAACTTAACCCGCCCTCGGCGGGTTTTTAATTACTCTGAACCACATAGACACATAGTGAACATAGAAATATACACAGAATCTTATGTAAGGCCTATGTGACCTTTGTTCCTATGTGGTTCAAACCGATAGAGCGTATCATTCAAATTCCTTTTGGCTGAAAAGGGCTGAACCCTTATTTTTGCAGCCGATTTCAAAACTGGGTTATGGTGTAAAGGTAGCACAACAGATTTTGATTCTGTTTGTCTAGGTTCGAATCCTAGTAACCCAACAGAGGAACCGGAGCAATTCGGTTCCTTTTTGTTTATTGCAGGCCCAAATCTTATGATATTACGATTTTTAATCTCCTGAACGATTCCTTCCTGTTAACTACCCCGTTTGAGCTAAAAAATTTATCTTTGTACGCTATCATGAGACGTCTCTTTATAATCATACCACTACTAAGCAGTATCAGTGTTTTTTGCCAATACAATTTCTACTTTGGCAATATCCACAGCCATACCTCTTATTCCGATGGAAATAAGGACAGTGCGACCACAGGTTATAATAATCCCGGCGGCGATTACAATTATGCCAAAGGCAGTTACCACATGGATTATTTAGGCATTGCAGAACATAACCACTACAGTTCAAATAACAACCCGGGCATGCACGTGGCGCATTACCCCATGGGACTTTACCAGGCAGATACGGCCAATCACACCGGAAGTTTTGTTGCCATGTTTGGCATGGAATGGGGAACTATCAGCCAGGGAGGCCACGTCGTTGTATATGGTGTACCCCAACTTATCGGTTGGGAAAGCGGCAGTGGCGGATGGGGGCCTACCAACAATTACGACATTTTTTGCACCAAGGGTGACTTCACCAGTTTCTGGCCTATTGTAAAAAATTATCCAACGGCATTCTGCACACTTGCACACACCCAGACAAATGACTATGAAAACTTATTGGATGGAGCAGCATATAATGCAAAAACGGACAGTGTGATTAAGGGGCTTGCCATCCGCAGCGGAAATGCCATGTCAACAACTACCAATTATACCGATCCCCCAGCCACATTATATGAATCGAAATTTTTGAAGGCGCTTGCATTGGGATATCATCTTGGTCCTACCATTGATCATGATAACCATTACACCACTTTTGGACGGACCAATAAAGGCCGCACGGTTGTACTAGCCACTGCATTAAACCGCGACAGCATCATGGCTGCCTATAAAGCCATCCGCTTTTATGCATCGGATGACTGGAATGCCCAGGTAAATTTTACCATCAATGGAAAAGTGATGGGTAATTTTATAACCACCGGCAATTCATCCATTTCACGATGCACCGGGAGATCCCAACGACAATATCAACAAGATCGAAATATTTTACGGCAACCCCGGCAGCGGAAACAATGCCACCCTCTTAACTTCCAATACAGGCAGTACATCGCTGAGTTATGCGCATATCACAACCATAAACACCAGTTACTATTATTATGCAAAGATCACCCAGGCAGATGGCGACATCATCTGGACATCACCGATCTGGATCAACCGGGTTGCAGTAGTGGTTCCGCTGGAGCTTACAAAATTTACCGGCCAGCAACAGGGCGAAGTGATCAAATTAAACTGGGTAACTGAAAATGAGACCAATGTGAGCCATTTTGAAATTGAGCGTAGTGCTGATGGTAATCAGTTTTGAAAAATTGAACCGTTTCCAGCAGATTCTACAACAGTACGGCTACTGCTTATAACCTGATACATGGTAATCCAGTAAAAGGTTGAACTTTTACCGCCTTAAACAATTTGACCTGGATGGTAAATTCAAATATTCTCATATTATTCCTGTACTTAGTTTAATTTTTCCATTGTAAAGATAATAAAAATTAACCCCAACCCGGTTATTAACCAGTTAAATATGGCTTTACTCTTTTAGAAAACGCTAACCTTGTTTATAAAATTTATAATGCAGAAGGAAGAGTAAAATCATTAACCGCTTCTGTATCCGCGGAAGAAACAATATCAGTACCGATGTTTCTAATTTGTCCAGAGGCACATTATATGTTGGTTATCATAAACAACTAGCAGAGACAAGGTTTTTAAACAATTGCTGAAACAAAGAGAAAAGGAGAAACAGTCAAAGTCATACCTCTTTTCTCTCTTGAGTTTTTTCGAAGGAAGTCTTAAATCTTTTACTTAAAAACTTCTTCAATCACTTTTCCTTTCCAACTTGGCATTTGTATGTGCAGCATGGCAGCAATGGTTGGTGCAATGTCTGTCATAAAAGCCTGCCTGTTTGCTTTTGCCGGGCTTAACCTTCCAGCCAAACCAAACAAGGGATATGAGCATCATAAGGGTTCCATAAACCATGGGTTGTTCCTTTTTACCTCCATCAAAATAACCAGGTTTAAAAGAAAATTGAATATCACCGCTGCGTTTGGGGTTGTAACCATTAATCATCATCTGCTTTTGCGGTTCAGGAATGGTGGCATCTTCGATATCTTCGGTTGCAAAGGCAGTAACGATGTAGGGTTTTTCTTTAAGCGTTTTAATTATCAGTTTTTACAGCGTCTATATCTTTGCCAGCCCAATGGAATCATCATTTCCATAAACCTGGTAGTTCATTAAACTGAGTACAACTTTTTAATCCCAAAATCCGATTCAACTGCCATTGATTCTTTGGCAATGGCATTATCATTGAAAGTGCCGGCAGGGATATTATGATCCTGGAGAAAAGCCGGTATGTGCGCCACCCCGTGATCGGCAGTTAAAAAGAAAAGGTAATTGCCCACACCAACTTTTTATCGAGGTAAGATAAAAAAATCAGCAATATCCTTGTCCAACCGCAAATAGGTATCTTCAGCCTCAATGAGTTGGGCCAAATGAATGGCCAACATAGTCGGTAGAAGAAATACTTACCGCCAAGAAATCGGGTACGGTGTTTTTACCCATATTTTCATTTTCAATTGCCGCTTTTGCAAAATCAAAGTAAATGTATTGGCAAAGGGCGTTGTTTTAAAAGCTTCAAATCTGTTTTGATGCTGCCAATTTCAGAAAGCTGGTGAGGAAATACCACTGCCTATTTCCCTTTTATCTTATTTTCATGGGCTTATCATCCCCGGTACTCTGGTCATATTTAGACATGGGCAAAATAGTGTTCCAGTCTTTGCTCATGTAAGCTGATGCAAAATCTTTGCCATTGAACTGATCTACCCAGCCTGGCAGACTTTTCATGTAATACGAACTGGTTATCCATTTTCCCACTTTGTCATCATACCAGTAAGCCGCATTGGCGCTGTGGCCTGCGGGCAATATTGCTCCTCTGTCTTTTAAAGCAATACCAATTACTTTGCTTTTAAAATTATTGCTCAGCCGCAGTTCATCGGTTATGGTGGTGGCCCATAAATTATCCGGGCTCATCTTGCCGGCATCCGTATTACTGCCTACTGTGGTAACGGTGGAATCGTCCGTACAATAAACGGCCCTGCCGGTGATTTTATCAAACCAGTTATTACCAACAATCCCTGCAATAGCCGGAACGCTTCCGGTATATACACAGGTATGCCCTACTGCCGTGTAGGTTGGCAAATAAGGTATCAATGCATTCTCGTAACTGAAGCCCTGGCCAAGCAGCCGTTTGAAGCCATCGGTACCATACAGTTCATTGTAACGGTACAGGTAATCCCATCGCATCTGGTCCATTACCAGGCCAACAACCAATTTGGCCTGTTCACCTGGTTGTGCAGTAAAAAAGGAAAAATTAAAAAGTAAAAGATACAAAAAATTTTTACGCAACATTTAATCAGTTTTGCCAAAGATAATTATTAACAGCCTTCAAAAAATTCAACCAGGCATGTTATGCCAATGTTATGAGTTTTGCACTCCAAAACCTTAATTTTGCCGCAATAACATGTTGTTCCAAAAAACTAATTAAATCAATCATAAATTTTAATTCCAATAATTTATGGCATGTTTTTGAGCGTTTAGTGAAAGACGATGGCCCAATCGGGCAAAGCATATGGAAAGGGCGCATGGCTATTTCCATTTCCGAAACTTGAAGGAGAAATGGACAGCCGGCATGCAATTCCGCGGCAAGGAAATGATCGCCTGGAGCTTAAACAATTACCTTTGGGCTGGCCAATCCATCCGGAAGTTCGCAAGGCAGATACAGAAGGCGCTGCAAAATACGGCATGGCAACCCCATGGGCGCAAGAATGATGAGCGGCAACACGTCGATGTACACGAGCGATTAGAAGTGATAAGGGATTTTGTTATGGGAGGATGCCATTCTGGTGAACTTCGGTTACCAGGGCATCGTGAGTTGTATTGATGTACTGGTGAACCAGGCGCGATGTGATTGTATATGATGCCGAAGCACATGCCTGTATTGTAGATGGCGTACGCCTGCATATGGGTAACCGCTACGCTTTTAAACACAACGATATTGCTGATTGTGAAAAACAATTGCAACGGGCAACCGAAATGGCAGCAAAGAACGGCGGCGGTATCTTATTGATCACCGAAGGCGTGTTTGGCATGGACGGCGAACAGGGAATATTAAAAGAGATCTGTGCCCTTAAGAAAAAATATGAGTTCCGTATTTTAATTGATGATGCACATGGCTTTGGTTACATGGGCCCCAGCTGAAACGTATGGAAATGGTAAAGACCATGCCCGAACTGAGAGAAAAATTATGGCAAAATGTAAAGCGCCTGCAAAGTGGTTTAAAAGAAAGAGGTTTCGACATTGGCAATACCAACTCTCCTGTTACACCCATTTATATGAAGGGTGATGTGCCCGAAGCCACACAGATGGTGATGGACCTGCGGGAGAACTATCACATCTTCTGTTCCATCGTGGTTTACCCGGTAATCCCAAAAGGCGATATCATTTACCGCATCATCCCTACCGCCGCACACAGCGATAAGGATATTGATGAAACACTGAAGGCATTTGAAGAAACAAAAAAGAAATTAGACGCCGGCGCTTATAAAGCGGTTGATATACCGGATATGGCGGAAGTTATCTAAGAAATTAAAAATTTATTAAATTGAATCCTGGCTTTTATGGTCAGGATTTTTTTATGGGCATAGTTTTGTAAAGCCAATCCTATTACTCTTTTAAATCTTCCCTCGTCCCGGTCTCCGACCGGGATGCATTGGTTTAAAGTTTTTAACTTTTTTATTTTTTTCAATCTTCTTTATTCAAATAAAACAAAGAGCCTCTTTCGAGGCTCTTTGTCTATACCAACTCAAAATAAAACTTTACTGTTCAGCATAACTCCCTGTCGGGTGCTGGAACCAAGAAAAGGAAGTCCTACATTGATCCCTGTATTTACACAAGTTGATGAAGACTGTAACCGGAAATCTGTTGTGGATACAAATAAAGGATTAGCGGTTATGTGATTACTATAGGTGTAAGTACCCGGGTTGCCACCTGGCCAGCTGGGTAAGTTATTACTGCCGTTGCCATACGCATCATTATGTGTAACCACCACACCGGTCATACGGGTAGCAGAGCTGCCCTTTAACCATGCGTCCTGGAAACCGGTTACAATATTGTTGCGGATATTAACACCAGTAGCACTCCCATTTTCTCCAGAGGTAAAGTCAAGGCCGATCCAAGGTGCTTTGCCAGACTTGGCAGCAAACGTGTTGTTATAAATATTCATGTTTTGTATCTGCGGATCATTGCCGCTCTCGCTGATGACCGTTACCCCCGCAGCAGTTCCCGTGCCATTGCCCTGGTAAATATTGGAGAACAGGTTATTGCGGATGACATTATTTGATAGCAGGCTGAATCCACCGGCAGGCATTCCACCGCCCGGGTTTGGATATCCGCCATCGCTGCTCTTTGTGCGGGTGTTGAACTGAACACCACTTGATACGTTGTTAAAAACATTGTTTTCGATCAAGGTCGATTCTGTTCTGAATTCAAGTATGATCCCGCTTTCAAAATTAGTATTAGCGGTTGCATGATTCAATGTGTTATTATGAATCCATGCAGAGTACGCATAGGATCCTTTATGATTGTAATTAAGATCAATACTTCCCTGGATATTGTTATTGTAAATTTCTAATCCCTGGATATTAAAGAACTCAATGGCAAAATCCCAATCACCATTCTCTCCGGGATAGTTACCCTGGTAAGGAGCTTTTTTAAGCGTATTGTTATAAACCTTCACGCCTTTCAGCCATCCGTTATCCCAGTACTTAAGCGGCCATCCGTTTTTAAATGCCACACGCTGGTCCTGTATCATGGTGTTGCCGTAGATCTCCATTCCATCCTGTCCGCCTATATTCAGTTGACCGCCTCCATAATTTCCCGTGCCGGCAGCCGTATTTAAAACTGTGTTGTTATAAAATTTATTACCGGTTGCATAATGCCCGGGATCGGTGATCGGGTCAGTAACGTCATTGCCATCAAAGATCACACCGCGGTCTCTGAAATTAATGATCTTGGTATCATGAATAAGTACATTGCTGCGACCAGTGACCCAGATACCTATCCAGGTTTTATTGTTAGACTCACTGACGTATCGTCCATCAATCGTAATACCTGATATCTGCTGGTTGCCAATAGCATCCTGGGGAGATTCAAGTGCAAGAAATACCGACCATTGCCCCGATACGGTACTTTTAATAATGGTAGTACTGCTGCCATCACCTTCAATGCTTACCCCTTTCGCAAGGTTGCATTGCCTGGTTTCTGTATACGTACCAGCATTTACATGAATAATACTTCCTGCCGTTGTTACATTAGCCGTTGCTTTATACAACGTTTTCCAGGGTTTAACGGCTGTGCCATCACCGGTTGTGTTGTTGCCCGAAGCGCTGATATAATAGGTGCCTAAAGGTTTGCTTACCAATGAAACTAACTCCGTTGGATCATCCATGGCAGCCGAGTCTGCCTGGGCTGGTTTTTCACTTACTGGTCCGGTATCAACCATTGATTTTGTCATGTCTTCCTTTTTACATGCACTGAATACCAAAGCAACAATTGCTAAAACAGCAAGAGGCCTTTTTAATGTTACACGTTTCATAGTGATTGGTTTATTAGTTATTGAATAATGAATAAGCGAAATCTATTTTCCCAAAAAAAATATTGCCAGGCCTGCTGACTTATTTTCTGCAGTTCGCTTAAGGACGTAAGATTATTGCGGGATACATCTGCATCACCGGAATATCTCATTCTATAGTAGCTTAGGAAATTTGAACACACGAAAGAGAGAAAGAATAATTTTTATTTTTACGGTTTTTCATGCTTCCAACCCCCTTAAACATATACCTTGCCACAAATTGTTAAGGCTGATTAACAACCATACAAACAAATTTTCGTTCCTTTAATAATGATCATCATCCTGCAAAACTGTATGAAGAAATTCCTGCTGGTTATTTTTTCGGTTATATCAATACCCGCATTCGCACAAACGGAAACCGGACCAAAAATTTTCCGCATCCGTTCTGCATACACGTCTTTTCCTGATACCGGACGGACAAACGGGCATGTGTACGACAATGTATTATACAGCACTGTTGAACATTACAGCGACAGCAGTGTCTTAATTTTCGTTCCGCGGCAATTAAAGGCAATGAAGCATGTAGATATGATCTGCTGGTTTCATGGCTGGCGCAATAATATTGACAGTTCCATCAGTTATTTCGAATTGGCAAAGCAATTTCTTGCATCAAATAGAAATGCCATACTCGTTTTACCGGAAACAACAAAAGATGCTCCGGATAGTTATGGCGGCAAACTGGAGCAGAAAGATATTTTTAAGTTCCTGCTGAATGATGTGTTGGATAAATTGAAAAAAGAAAAGATCATTGGTAAAAGAACAGCCGTTGGCAAGGTAGTGCTGGCCGGTCACAGTGGTGCTTTCCGGGTCATGGCTCATATTTTACAGAATGGCGGGGTGGAAGTAACCCAAACCATTTTATTTGATGGCTTATACAGCCAGGTTGATAAATTCACAAACTGGATACAGGCAGATGCATCGCACCAGTTCATTGATCTGTACACCAACAAAGGAGGCGGTACGGATGAAGTGTCTGGAAAAATGATGCAGGAACTTCGTGAAAAAAACATCCGGTTCATCAATCTCGAAGAAAAAGAAGTGAATGCCTCGATGCTAAAAACAAACCAGGTTATTTTCATCCACAGCCTGAAAGAACATAATGATGTCATCAACAGGCCCGATCATAATTTCCGGCTGTTTCTTGAAAACAGTCTGGCTTTGATACCGCTTTTTTAAACTCCCGATCAAGATAATATCTCATTTAATTTCAGCGAAATTCCTGCCTTCGCTGAAATTCCGCTGCCTCAGAACACAGCTCATCCACTGATTTTTTCAGTTCATTCCTGTTGCACTTGAAAGGGTCAGGCGAAAAAACAAACTTGCAGTTAAAGTAAGTCTTTCAAAAGCCATGAAAGTAATAATTGTAGAGCCCGGAAAACAGGTGATCCGTAAAGTAATACGTACCCTTTACTCCATTGACAGCACTATTGAAGTGCTGCCGGTGGTGAAGGATGTGGAAACATTATTGAAAAGGATCAATACCCCGCCGCTTCCCGACCTGGTACTGGTAAACAGGCAATTGCTGGGAGCCACCCATCGGAACATCGAAGCAAAACTGATCATCACATCCAGCAGCAACAACCTGGTTTACCTCGCCTTCCGGATAAGTCACCTGGAATATCTGCAAAAATGTTTATTGAATCCACCGAAGACCGGAAAGGACATTCTTCCATTACCTAATTCCAATAGACGCAGCGGCAGCTACCCCGGCGAAGCGGTTGGAACTGCCTCCCTGCAACAGGCAATTAAAAAAAGATTCCTGGTAACTTACCAGCAGAAATTATTATCCATTGCCGTTGACGAAATTGCTTATTTCTTCTCGGATAACCGTTTCATTTTTTTTAAAACATTCGACAACCGGAAATTCCTCATCGAATACAGGATGGATGAATTAGAGACCATGCTTGATCCCCAGCTCTTCTTCCGCATCAACAGGTCCTATATCATTTCCATAAATTCCATACTGGTCATTCATGCTTACCCAGGCAATCGCTTTAAAATAAACCTTACCCCTGCAGTGGAAAAAGAAATGATCGTAAGCCGTGAGCGCATCGTTAATTTCAAAAAATGGCTCGGCGAATAGCATTCCCGGCTTTTGGTTTGTGGCCGGATTTCGACAACTAATACAGCAATTCTTTCAACTGCTGCAGATTCGTTCGCATTTCGTTTTTTATGTGCATAGGTTTACCATGCAACTGCTTGCTAACTGCCGGTATTGATTGCGCTATTAAAAATTCCAATAAATTCTATATCCTAAAAATCAACAGAATGAAAAACCATTTCATGTACCTGTCCGTTTTTTTATTACTGGCCTGCATTCCTTTCACCCGCTTGCACAGCCAGTGTTTAACTGCCCCCACAGCAACCTGCACCAACACAGAGCCATTGGTCATTAATGGCGAAGTACTGAATGCCGGCACCACCAAATGGTACTACGGGCCCGTCACAACTTTCAACATGCTTACGCTCAAAGGCGGCACTCTGGTTGTTTGCGGCAATCGTACCATTGATAAATTCTATATGGACTCCGGCAAAATATTCATACAGCCCGGCGGCCGTTTTGTGATCGGCAATGGCGAAGGCGCCGGCCTTGTATTCAGGGGCAATTGCAGCGTTTACAATTTCGGAACATTAGAAGTATTGCGTAACCTTTCTTTAGAGAACGGTTGGGCTACACCTGCAAAACCAAATGTTGTCATCAATGCCACACTTAGTTCTGTCTTTAAAATGAATAACCAGTACTTCGTTATCAACAACGCCAATTCCTGGTTTGTGAATAAAGGAAAAGCATATTTCCATGGGCTCATTACCGACCCGCAGGCTTCTGTTCGCAGTGTATGTCTTGGCAAAGGAAGCCAGACGATCATGACCGTTCTCTACAACAAGGTAAAGAACAGCTACTATGCCCCGGAACAATTTGCCTGCGTAAACGTTTCTGAATTTTCGCAACTGTGGGATACACTTACTACGGTCAATCCTTATATCAATATGTGCCTTGGACTTACTCACCGCACTGATTCCACCTGCATTCCCTGGGGATGCAAACCCAATTGGGGAACGGCCAACCTGTTCAGGGGTTGTGTAAGCTGCGGAACCATTGTTATACTACCCACCCGTTTCATTTCTTTTTATGCCGAACAGCATCCCGATGGCAATGCACTTTACTGGAAAATGGAAAATCCTGCATCAACGGGGATATTTTATATAGAAACCTCTTCAGACGGACAGCAATTTCAAAGTCTTTATTCCTTCGCGGCAGATCGACAAAACAATACCGCCGAATATTCCTACTTTGATGCGATCATCCGTACAGGCATAAATTATTACAGGATAAAGTATGCCGACACTGTTTCAAAGTTCATTACCTACACCCCGGTGGTGAAAGCAGTTCAAAAACCATCCTCTTCCCTGAAGGTCTATCCCAATCCTTTTTCTGACCGGTTGTTTGTGTCTTTACCCGGGAATTACCCGTCTGTCACAGCTACCATCGCAAATGCTTACGGTGGTAAGATAAACAGCCAGCAACTGGTCCGCACAGGTAACAAATGGGAACTGAGATTATCCGGTCATTATTCACCCGGCATTTACCTGATGACCATAATGGCCGATGGACATATATGGAAACAGAAAATTGTAAAGCAATAGCGATTTTTTTAATTGCCGGATTCTTATCAACCTGCATGCAACCGTTGCAGCGCTTCAGCATGTACAATATAACCAGGATCGGTCACAGGTATAAATAACCCATTATGAACTTTAGTTCGTTGCAGCTTTATGCACAAATGCAGGATGAGATCAACCAGCTGGAAACATGCTGTAAAAATGAAATAGTAAAGGTGGAGGCTTGTTTTAACATCATCCTCTTTTACCGGAATAAAATAAAGAACTGTGCAGAGTCATATGTTTTCAAATATGAACCCGACGAAATAAATTTCTTTAAACATATCAAACCTTTATTTATTTCCGCAATGGAATATTACATGTTGCTTTACCAGGCTGTTTTATTTAAGCCCACCGATGATAAAGACAAACTTGTTTCTTACTGGATACATGAATTACAAAGGGCAGAATCATTTTATACCCGTAACAGTGATTTTTATCAGTATTACATAAGCGGCCGGACAGACAGGGACAACATCTATTTTACCCGGCATAACAATACAGCTAATTCACAGGGAAAAGCATTCGGTAAAACCAGTTCCCCCGGTTCACCCGGTTATATTACAGCCCGTATCCTGGGATACCAGAAGTACTACTTGTATGTAGAGTCGCAATTGAAAATGCTGCTGCAGGACAATACGAAAAAACAGTTTTCACAACAACGTAATGCTTCTTCTGCCAGGCTTGTTCCGCATGGCGCAGACAGCAACAAAACTGCACTTTCAGTAATGTAACGATATGACACAGGTTTCCTGGCTTAAATAATATTTCGTTCCTTTATAAGAACCATCTGCAGGCAGTAATGAAGTTTTTTAATCTTGTTTTGTTTTTATCAATGCTCGTTCCCGGCAAACAAGCAGGCGGACCTGTCGAATCAGTGATCTTACCGCCTGCATCAACCGAAACATCTTTGATCATCCTGGGCACGGTGCAGGATGCCGGCTCGCCGCAGATCGGTTGTAAAAAAGATTGCTGCAAAAACCTGTTCCTTCATCCCGATAAAAACAGGAAAGTTGTTTCACTGGGCCTGATCGATCCCGGGAACAATAAGAAATATTTGTTTGAAGCCACACCGGATATGCCGGCGCAACTGAGAAAGCTGTATTCATTTTCTCCCGGAAGCGAAAAAGAAACGCCCGATGCAATTTTTTTAACGCATGCACATATCGGGCATTATACGGGGTTGATGTATTTTGGTAAAGAAGCCATGAATGCAAGTAGTATTCCCATATATGCCATGCCCCGGATGAAAACATTCTTAGAACAGAACGGGCCCTGGAGCCAGCTGCTGACCAATAAAAATATTCTGATCCAAGGAATGAGTGATGAAAAAGAGATTCAGCTTACCCCCAACCTAAAGATCACTCCCTTTACCGTACCGCACCGGGATGAATTTTCTGAAACAGTTGGTTACCGCATAACCGGCCCGGATAAAACGGCGCTTTTCATCCCCGACATTGACAAATGGGAAAAATGGAAGACGAATATTATTGAAGCTATTGCAAAAGTGGATTATGCATTTATTGACGGCACTTTTTATGATGCTGCAGAGATCAACAACCGGGATATTTCCGAGATCCCCCATCCCTTCATCATTGAAAGCATGAAGTTATTTAAAGACCTGGCACCTGCTGAAAAAAAGAAGATCTATTTTATTCATTTAAATCATACCAACCCGCTGTTAAATAAAAAAAGCAGGCAGTCAACAGAAGTCAGGAAGAATGGATTTAACATTGCTGCCATCAATGATATCATCAAACTGTAAATAAAGTTCTGATTACACCATGAACCAACAAATTGCTCATATTGCTTTAGTAGTAAACAATTACGATGAAGCCATAAAGTTTTATACCGAAAAACTAAACTTCACCCTCATCGAAGACACGAAACTGAGTGAAACCAAACGCTGGGTGATGGTAAAACCATCCGGTGAAGGACAATGCTGCTTATTACTGGCACAAGCCGCCAGCGAGGAACAAAAAAGCCGGGTAGGCAATCAAACCGGTGGCAGGGTGTTCCTGTTCTTATATACCGACGATTTTTGGCGTGATTATAATACTATGCAGGAGAAAAAGATAAATTTTGTACGGCCGCCGGTAACAGAATCCTATGGCACCGTTGCTGTTTTTGAAGACCTGTATGGTAATTTGTGGGACCTGATCGAACCCAGCAAAAACCCATAAGGCCTGCAGCCAGGGAATAGCAACATAGCAGACCTTATAGGTTTATCTACCTGGCCTGTCAACTTTTTACATATTTATGTAGCTTTGCCGTAACTTGAACCTTATGAAAATTGCAGCTTATTTATTTCTTTTTTCCTGCCTGTTCACGCTGTCGGGCTGCTTTGAAATTGTGGAACAGATCTTTTTAAAAGCGGATGGCTCCGGTGATTTTCAACTGGTACTCAACCTCAGCAAGAGCAAGACAAGGCTTAATTCCATCATGAAGATGAAAACCATCAACGGGCATGACGTACCATCCAAAGAAGATATAAAGTACCGCATTTCGGAAATTGAGAAGACGGTGACAAAAACACCCGGCATCAGCAACGTAAAAACATCGGTTGACTTTGATAACTTCATCATTAGCATCAGTTGCAATTTTAAAAATGTGGCCCGGCTGAATGATGCAGTTAAAAATATCTACACCAAAGAAAACGCCGCGGCAAAAGCACCGGAAAAAATTTACGAGTACAATGCCGGCGTTTTTGAAAGGCTGAATAAATATTCTTTTAAAGACGAGTATAAAAAACTGAGCAATGCCGATAGGGAAATATTTGCCACGGCTAATTACACGGCCGTGTTTAAATTTGAATCACCCGTATCGGCAGCCAGCAATAAAGAAACCAAAATTGCCCCGAGTAAAAAAGCAGTGATGCTGAAACTGAATGCCCTGGATGTGATCAATGAAAAAAGATCGATCGAAAACAAAATTAACCTGACAAACTAATCAAATGAAAAGAATTATCCTGTCCCTGACCTTTTTGTGCCTGATGGGCGCTGCAATCAATGCCCAGGACCTGTTGAACCAGGTACCTTCCACCGCCACCATGGTGATAAAATATTCCGGGGAGAACTTCAGCAGGAACCTGCCGTTGAGCAAATTAGAAAGCTATGCTTTTATCAAGGATAATTTTTTCAAGATGCTGCGCATTGACACACTTACTTCCCTGCAGAACGTCGGGATAAATTTTGAAAAAGACATCTACCAGTACATTTCCATTGAAGATACCTGCATGAATTTTGTAACCCTGTTGCCGCTGAAGAACGAAGCACAGTTCCTGAAACTGGTGAAAGCAAACTACGGGGCAAAAAAGAAGACCATCAAAAAGAATGGCTTCAGCTTTCTGCCGGTTTCCGATGGCTCCTACATTGGCTGGAATAAAACCACCGCCATTATTATAAACGCCACGTACCAGAACCGCAAGAGTTATTGGGAAAATTATTACAGCTTTAATAATAAAGATGTTGATTCAGTTAAAATGGTAATGCCCGTAATGCCCGACACCGCAATGGCAAAGGTCGATTCTGCTGTAACGGTAATGGAAGAACCTGTTGAAACAGACAGTATAAAAGTAGAAGCCGACAGCAGCATGGCCATTGAAGTGGTGCCCCTGGAAAGTGAAAAGGATGAAGCGAAAGAAGAATTGGAACGCAGGGAACGTGACAGCCTCGATAACCTGAAACGGGAACTGTGGGACCAGCAACAGGATATGATCGCAAAGAAACAGCAGCAGGTAGCTTCTGAAAAGATAATGAGCCGGAGTTTTTCACAGAGCATTCATTCCATAAAAAAAGATCCAGGGTATACCAAAATTATTGATCCTGCATCGCATGCCAGTGTCTGGGTCAACACCGAGAGCATCATGGAACAGTACTGGAATTATTTTTACAAAGGTGTTTACAATATCCTAAGCAGCGACCGGTCGCATAATACAGACACCACCGATGACTTCAAATCATCTGTAAATATGTATTTCGAAAAAGACAAACTGCGGATGGAGCAAAAAACCTATTCGGCAAATGCCAGGATGGAAAAACTGGCCGCCGATGTGATGAACAACAAACAAAGCCCCGGCCTGGTAAATTACGTGAACCCGGATAACATCGGCTACCTTTCTATGAGTATTAACAGCGAGGCAATGGCCAACTACTATTATGTTTACCTGAAGAAATCCCTGAGCAACACCTCGTATATGAAAGATTATGCCGACATCATTGATGTGTACATCGACCTGCTGGAGATCATCATTGATGAAAAAGCCATTGGCGAACTGCTGCCGGGTAATTATATTTTTGTAATGCACGACATGAAGCCGCAGATCGTGAACTATACCGACTATGAATACGATGATGAGTTCAACCGGAAGGAAGTGAAGAAGACGAAGAAGGAACTGTCGCCCAGTTTTACCTTTGCCTTCGAAACAAAAAGAGAGGATTTTATGAAGAAGGTAGCACACCTTCCGCTAAAATATGCAGAGAAAGATGGCTATAACTATAAGGAGAAAGATGGCTACTATGAACTGGCATTCAAAGAAGGAGACTATCCTTTCAGCAGCCTTTATTTCATGGTGAAGGACGGCAAGGTGGTGATCACCACTTCAAAAGAAGTGATCGACATGACAAAAAACAATACAGGATTTGCTACAGATGAGAAGACCAGGAATTCGATCCTGAACAATAATTACTCCCTGAACATAAACAGCAAGAGGTTGGTTGACAAAATAGCCACGCAGGTAACGGCAGATGTAAATAAAAAGATCACCGAATACCTTTCTCAAAACCTGGGCGACCTGAAAATGGAAAGCCGCCTGAAAGACGGCATGATACAGGGAACCACCACCCTGGGCATCAGGGGCAACCACAGCAACAGCCTTGAGTTCTTCTTTAACATGATGGATGCCATCAATACCATCATGGAACAGGACAGGCAGGAAAGAGAGAAAAAACTTTATTAATGAGCAAAAGAAAATGGGCTTTAGGTATACTGCTCATCATCCTTGTGGCAGGTTACCTGAAACTCTTTTATAAAACCTGGAGCGAAAAAGCAGTGCCCGCCAGTGCAGACTGCGTGGTTGCCCTGGATATAAAAAGAATAACCAACACCTTACTCTGGAACCTGGTTACAACGCCCAGCCAGTGGAAGATCGGCAAATTTCTTTCTAAGAAGGCCAGGGATACAAGCTGGCGTGATATGGTGAACATTCCCGATTATGTTCTTGCTTTTCATTCAAAAGCCCAGCCGGCGAATGCCTGGTACCTATTGCTTGATATAAACAGCCATGCAGGATTTGAAGCGGGCCTTAAAAAATTCGGGTTTGAAAAACTAAGCAGCAATGAATTTGCAAGTAAAACCGCCGGCATTTATTTATTTGTAAATAATGATAAGGTTTTAGCCGGCAAAGCAAGGGTTGAAGACAGCAGCCTGGTCAGGCAGGTGGCAAAAGAACTTTTTACAGAGAAGAAATTCATTTCCCGTAAAGAACTTCAAAAAGCCATTGATGCAAAAAGTCACCTGGCTGTTTATGTAGCGTCCAATGATCTGCTGCAGGAAACGGGCATCGTTACTGCCAATTTTGATAAAGAAAAAATTAAGATAGCGGGAACCTTCATCCCGGATAAACGATACAGCTTTAAAGAAGAGAATTTTATTTATCCATCCGGCTCATTATGTGTGCTTGGATGTACACAACCTTCCCCGGCTGTTTTTAACCTGCTGAATAAGAGCAGCCTTTCACGATCACTCAGTATGGATGTGGATTCTGTATTTATTCAAAGCAATACATCGTATAGTTTAAACCTGCAGGAAATAAAAGAAAGAACCGATTCTGCCATTACATACACATACGATGATGAATTCAACAAAGTAGAAAAACTGGTGGTGAACAACATACAGGAGCCTTCTTTCAGTTTTTTCATCAACGGGCAAAACATATCGCCTGTTTATGATTACCTGCAGCGTAACAATAAATTAGAAAGCACTGCAAACGGCGATGTTTTTTTGCCCATGCCCCTGGTAAGATCTTACTGCCGCAAAAGATCGGAAAGCAGTTTGTCCATAACTGCATTTAATTACGGCGGGCCAAAAGCCGACTCCGATACCAGGGCCATTCTTTTTTTCCGCCTGTCGCTTACAAAGATCCCGAAGAACCTGTTCAGGTACCTGCCGGATGATATCACAAAAAGTTTATCGAATATGGATGAGATAAATCTCTCCGTTAACCAAAAAAATGAACAGCTTCATATTACCGGAATGTTAACAAAAAGGAAAAACAGCCTGTCGCTGTTTCAATTCTGACAATTAAAATATCGTTGGCTGTCATAAGGTTTAACTCTCCAAATCCTTTATTCACAGGCATTTCAGAGGTTCTGTATTTCTTTGGATGAATCAGTTCGTACCATAAGTTGGTTTGCATACCAGGAAAACACGCTTTACTTTTACATCATCAAAGCAATCACATCCTGCCGGTTGCCCGTACTGCGGAATTGCTCCGCTTCTTTTTTAACCTTCTTGCTGCATGACTTAATCCGGTTGTTTGTTAGTAAAATTTTTTATTAACCATTAAAATAAACTTTATGAAACTTAACAAAATCTTCATCGCAATCACTTTTTTTTCAGTTATGCTTTTTACACAAGCAACAGCTGCTGACACCGCTACAGCTTACGGCATCAACACATTGCCTGTGGAACTGAAATATGCAGGCAATTATAAGAACCAGCCGTTGATACAGCTTAACTTCTCCGGAACAAAAGAAGAAAGCGTATTCAGTATCACAGTAACCGATCAAACGGGTGTTGTACTTTATTCTGCTGATGTACGGGGTGAAAAGGATTTCACAAAACAGTTCCTGTTAAACATCGATGATTTAGGTGATGCTGTTTTGAAATTTGAGATCACCGGGAAAAAATCAGGCAAGACGGCCATTTTCCAGGTAAGCAGGCAGCAAAAAGTTACCGAACAGATGGATGTGGTAAAATTATAAATTTTACAAAACCGATAAACCTATAAGGTTTGCAGCGCTGCTTCCTGCCCGGCAAACCTTATAGGTTTATCGGTTTTACTACCCCCCAAAATAAAAGATCCCACCTGCTAGCAGGTGGGATCTTTATGGATTGATGTGTAAGTTGTTAAGGGAAAATACCTAACTCCGCATAGCTGGTAGCCACTTTGTTGATGGCGCTTACATACGCTGCGGTACGCATATCCGGAATATCCGGATTACTTTTCCAAAGGTCCATGATCTCCCTGGTGGCGCTGATCATGGTTTCTTCCAGGCCGCTGTGCACCAGCTCCTGCTCATCGGCACCGTGAACGATCGATTTTTTTCCGGCCTCGCTCACTTTTTTACCAGTAAGGGTTTCCATCTGGCTGATGATCTGCATATTCATATTTTCATTGAAACGCTTTTCCATACGGCCATAACGAACGTGACTTAAATTCTTCAGCCACTCAAAATAACTTACCGTTACACCGCCGGCATTCAGGTACATATCCGGCACACAAAGAATTCCTTTTTGTGTAAATATCTCATCTGCTTCCGGTGTGCATGGGCCATTGGCTGCTTCGCCGATGATCTTTGCTTTCACTCTTGGTGCATTGTCTCCATTGATCACGTTTTCCAGGGCAGCAGGAATAAGAATATCACATTCCAGTTCCAATGCATCGGTATTTTTTGCCAGGTTGGTTGCACCCGGGAAATTCAGGATGCTACCTGTTTTTTTCCTGTGCTGGAATACTTCTTCTTCATTCAGCCCGGCTGGGTTCATGATAGCCCCTTCGTATTCGGCCAGTGCAATTACTTTGGCACCACCTTCGCGGAAGAATTTGGCACTGTGATAACCCACATTACCCAATCCCTGCACCACTACTGTCTTTCCTTCAACGCCTATGCCGAGTCCAAGTTTTTTCATCACGTCTTCCATATTACACACTTCACGTATGCCAAAGAAAACACCCAGGCCGGTAGCTTCTTTACGGCCACGAACACCGCCTTGTGTAATGGGCTTTCCGGTAACACAACCGGCTGAATCGATCTCTCCTGGTTTTAAAGAACCATAGGTATCCACGATCCACGACATTTCTCTTTCACCGGTACCATAGTCTGGTGCCGGAACATCAATGCCCGGGCCTATAAAATTTTTCTTAACTAATTCTGATGTGTAACGGCGGGTGATCTTTTCCAGTTCGTACTCGCTGTATTTACGTGGGTTTATTTTGATGCCGCCTTTACCGCCACCAAACGGTACATTTACGATGGCGCATTTGTAAGTCATCAAACTGGCGAGGGCCATTACTTCATCCTGGTTCACTTCATCGCTGAAACGGATACCTCCCTTGCAGGGTGTTTTGTGCTGGCTGTGCTGCACACGGTAGGCTTCTATCACTTCAATACTTCCGTCGTCACGCTTTACCGGGAAACGCATTTGATAAACACTGTTACATGCTTTTATCTGTTCTAATATCCCCAAATCCCACTTTGTGAATTTGGCGGCTTTGTCAAAACTTCTTTCCACGCTATGGAAGAAACTGTAAGGCTGTTGCGCACTCATAAAATTGGTTTAATATTAGCAATCGTTATTTGTATTCAAAAATCAATCTTCAATCTTTATTCTTTTCAAGCCTGGATATCTTCCTGTCTAAGGAAAAAACATAAAAGAACAGGCCTATGAGTATGGTCAGGCAAACTGCCACCACCACATATATCTTTCCATTGCTCCGCATTACATCTTCTGTTCCGGAATTATCCTGAGCAAAAGAAGCAGTGCAAAACAGTAAACTCACAACACAAAACACCAAACGTAAAATAAACTTATTCATTTAGCAGGGTTTTATCTTTAATTAATTGTAAACGTATTTTCAACGTGGCGATCCATACACCCAGCAGGGTCCAGCCTATGACTGCCGGGTAAAAGATCATACGCATTCCGGCATCCAGGTCTTTCTGTGCATTTAATGCAGGATTACCGCTGTCGCTGCCCGGTGCACCGGGGTGCAGACTTCCCACCAGCCTGGGAATAATCCAGATGCTGGGGAAAAGCATGGCAAAGGCAAAAATATTATACACCGCACTTACCCGGGCTTTTTTATCCATATCGGTAAATGAACCCCTCAGCACAAAATAAGCCCCGTAAATTAGTAAGGCAATAGCGGCTCCAATGAGTTTGGGTTCTTTCAACACAGTTCCCAATGACTGGCTTTGATCGGTGAGCCAGGTATAATTGGCCCAGATCGACCCGGTGATATAGCCCAATATCCCAAAGAACGTACCCACGGCTGCAAAATGCTGGGCATATATATCGTTCCGCAGGTTAAAGCCGCGGAGGTATTTGATACTGTAAACAAAACTTATAATGAAGAGGATCATCATCCCAAACCACATGCACACATGGAAATACAGGTTACGGATGGATTGATGAATAATAGGGAGGTCGGGCACTGCTACCAGGAAACCAGCAATAACTGTGTAGATCAGTAATAACAGGGACAATATTTTCCACCAGTTTTTCTTCAAAAAGAAAGAAATTTATCGAGGGGCAAAGATAGGGTAGAGTTTTGAGTTTTGTGTTTTCAGTTTGGGGTTATTTTCAGCCCCTAGTCTTTCCAGAGATAAGGGAACAATATTACCGCCATAGCAATCACTAAAACATCAAGCCCGGCGATCAATCCCGCCATTTGCAAAACCATACCTTCCCTGAAAACCTCTGCAAATGCTGACTTACTCAGGCGCATCAATAACAATAACTGGGGTAAGATTACGGGGAAACCGAGGATGGCAATGAGTGCTGCATTCTGTTGTGCCTTCGCTGCAATAGCACTCATTAGGGTGAATACGATGCTGATACCAGCGCCGCCAAGTACCACGATCCCGGTAAAGCGAAAGGCATTATCAACCGGGTTGTCTAAAAACACGGAGAACATCAATAAACTGATCAGGCTCATCAGGATCATTAATACCAGGTTGTAGACGATCTTGGCAACAATGAATTCAACCGGTGATGCCACGGAATAAAAATACAGCATCCGGCCCCGGCTCTCCTGTAAAAAACTTTTGGCCACCGCATTTACACAAATGAACAATTGAATGGTCCAGAACAATCCATTCCACACATTGGCATCGGGTTTATCTATTGACAGGTAAAGAACAAATATGGTGGAAGCGATATAAAGGAGTATACCGTAAAAAGTATGTTTCTGCCTGAACTCGAGCAGCACGTCTTTTGATACCAGTGTGAAGATCCTTTTTGTCATCATTGCAAATTACTAACATTCATCGTAGCATGATTTTTTTTCTATGTTGAATACCCGGGACTGCTTTTATGGATTCCATTGAACAATGGATTTCTGCCCGGGCTATTTATCCACAAGAATTCCAACATCGAAATCTTTCTACAATATGAAATAGTTATTAAATATATATTACAAAATATTTTTACTAAAACTAAAGCAATTATGAAAAAATTTTTAATGACCTGCCTGCTGATGACGGGCTTATTTTGTGCCGACAAATTAAACGCACAGGATATTATGAAGGGGCAGCCCGGCATGTATCCCGAACAAATGATCTTCAAAGCCAATGCGCCTGTCTTTAAGAAAGGAGCAGTACTGGTTGCCGATGCTGCAGGAAAGATTACTACGAGCAACGATGCCCTGCTTAACCGGTTTGAAAAAGACAATTTGGGTATTGAGCACTACCGCTACCAGCAAACCTTTGCAGGCATCCCGGTAGAACATGCCACGTATGTTGTGCATGTAAAGGATGGTATTGTGAACAGCCAGAACGGAAAATGGATCAAAGATTTTCCTTCTTCCCTTCAGTCAACCGCTTCTATTAACAAGACCACTGCATTGAACAAAGCAATGGATTTTGTTGGAGCAAGGGAATATAAATGGCAGATACCTTCAGAAGAAGCCTTCCTGAAAAGAGAACAAAATAATCCCCATGCAACTTTTTATCCAAAAGCAGAACTGGTTTATTACAGCGGCGAAGAAGAGGTGATCCCTTCTCAACTACGCCTTGCCTATAAACTTGACATATATGCTCAGTATCCACTCAGTCGCCAGTTGGTATTTGTGGATGCGGCAAATGGAAAAATTCTCGGCAAACGGGAAATGATCCATACAACCAATGCCACCGGTACTGCCATCACTGCATACAGCGGTACCCAAACCATTACTACTGATTTTACCGGAAGTACGTATCGCCTTCGTGAAACCGGCAGGGGCAATGGCATCAACACCTACGATATGCGTTTGGCGGGAACAAACTACAATGCAGCAGTTGACTTTACCGATGCAGACAATACATGGAATAATGTAAATGCCAATAAAGACCAGTATGCAACCGACGGACATTGGGGTACAGAAAAAACATACGACTATTATTTAAGCAAATTCAACCGCAACAGTGTTGACAATGCCGGCTTTGCACTGAACAGTTATGTGCACACAAACCTGGTGGCATTTGGCTATGGTAATAATATCAATGCATTCTGGGATGGAACCCGTATGACCTATGGCGATGGCGGAACAAGTGGTTCTACTACTTATACTCCGCTGACAGCCCTGGACGTATGCGGCCATGAAATAACACATGGTGTTACAGAAAGAACGTCAAACCTTGCTTACTCAAACCAATCCGGTGCAATGAACGAAGGTTTCAGCGACATCTTTGGAACAGCCATTGAATTTTATGCAAAAGGTGCCAATGGCAACTGGAACATTGGTGAAAATATCGGCGCTGCTTTCCGTAACATGAGCAATCCGAATCAGTTCAGTCAACCCGATACTTATTTGGGAACATATTGGTATACCGGCACTGCAGATAATGGCGGTGTGCATACAAACAGTGGTGTGTTGAATTTCTGGTTCTACTTATTATCTCAGGGCGGAAGCGGAACCAATGATATTGGAAATGCTTATACCGTAACAGGTATTGGTATTGATAAAGCAGCGGCCATTGCCTACCGGACCAATACTTTTTATTTGATATCCACTTCCAACTATGCCAGCGCAAGAACCTATGCCATACAATCTGCAACCGACCTGTATGGTGCAGGAAGTGCGGAAGTAATTGCTACTACCAATGCATGGTATGCAGTTGGCATCGGCGCTGCATATAGCGCATGTGGCACAGCACCATCAGGTTTAGCATCTTCCGCAATAACAAACACCAGCGCTACGGTTAGCTGGACAGCAGTTAGCGGAGCGGTAAGCTATGATGTGGATTACAAACTGAATTCTTCTTCAACCTGGACAAATGCAGCAACAGCTACCACAGCTACTTCAGTTGGTTTGAGCGGATTGACATTAGGATCATTGTACGACTGGAGAGTAAGGGCCAATTGCAGCACAGGAAGCAGTGGATATACCCAGGCACAGTTTACAACCACCGGCGGTACTTCCTGCTCAACAGCATTTGAGCCTAATGAAACACAGGCAACCGCTGCCACCATCAGTTCTGGTGTAACCAATACTTCAGCCATCAGTTCAACAACGGATATTGATTATTACAAGATCGTAACAACTGCCACCAGTAATAATGTTTATAACCTTGTTGGGCCAGGCGGTGTTGATTATGACCTGTACATTTATAACAGCGCAGGTACACAGATAGGTTCGGGTACAGGATCAACGGCTACTGAAACGGTAACATTAAACAGCCAGGCAGCAGGCACTTATTATATTAAAGTGATCGGGTACAACGGTGCCAACAGTGCAACATGCTATACCATTAAAGCAACGGCTACAACGGTAACAAGTTGCCAGAGTGCTTATGATGTATCTACCAACGGTACGATCTCAGGTGCTGCATTGATTCCTTTCAATACAAATATTACCGGCCTGATCAGTCCGAGCGGCGATAACGATTACTACAAATTTGTGATCACAACCGGCGGAACAGCTACGGTAACATTAACCACCCTGCCTGCCGATTACGACTTAACTGTTGTAAACAGTGCAGGTACTCAGTTGGCTATTTCACAAAACGGTGGTACTACCAGCGAAAGCATCAGCCGCACATATACAGCAGGCACTTACTATGCAAGGGTATATGGTTACAATAATGCCAACAATGCCAGCAGCTGCTACACATTAAAAGTGCAGTTGGGTACGGCATCAATAGCTGGTGAAGGCACAGTGGTCACCAACAGCGATGTATTGAAAGTATATCCAAATCCTGCCAGTGATGTTTTGAATATAAGCGTTCCGGGATTGAACGGCAATCAAAGCAGCATCAGGGTGGTGGATATGAAAGGAACCGTAATGATGGAAGAAAAGATAACCCGTAGTTTGCAACAGATCAACATATCCAGACTGCCTAAAGGCGTTTATATGCTGAAGCTGGTGAACGGAGATAAGACAACCACGTCTAAGTTCATAAAAGAATAAAGAAGGTTTTGGTTAATAAAAAAACATCCCGCCTTAAGGCGGGATGTTTTTTTATTCATACAATTCTGAATCAGTCTTAGAGCTGGGCACAGATCCTGCATCTTGGTTCATATACATCTTTTTCACCCAGCAGCACCTGTCCGCCCTCATTTATTTTGCGATAGCTTATGTTGGCAATATTGCCGCATACCTGGCAAATGGCGTGCAGCTTGGTAATATAATCCGCCTTGGCCAACAGGTTTGGCATCTGGCCAAAAGGATTGCCCTGGTAATCCATATCAAGTCCGGCCACAATGACCCGTATACCGCGTTGTGCAAGCTGTTCACACACATTACTTATCTGGTCATCGAAGAACTGGGCCTCATCAATGCCCACCACATCCACGTCCTGCGCCAGCAATAAAATGGTCTGCGAATTATCTACCGGCGTAGAAAGGATGGCATTGGTATCGTGGCTTACGATCTTTTCCTGGTCGTAACGTACATCAATGGACGGTTTAAATATCTCCACCTTCAGGTTTGCGATCTTCACCCGCTTTAACGGCGTATCAGTTCTTCCGTTTTACCACTGAACATACTGCCACAGATCACTTGATCCAGCCTCTGCGCTCTCCTTTCAGGTTTGGTTCTATAAACATTTAGCTATATTTTTTAAAAATCTGTTTGTAACTTGGGGACCGCAATCCATTATTTACCCCGCCTTCCTGAACCGGGCATCAAAAGTATATTAATATCATGGAAAGAGTGGAAACACTCCTGAAAAAATTACAGGACCAGTTTGCGCAAAATGCTGCACCCGGGCAATTGCTGCTTACCGTTCAGATGCTGCAGGCGGAGTTACTCCACCTGCAGGGAAGCCATGGGCCTTCGGTGATCAATAATGACGTGGCCGTTACTGTTTCAAATATGATCGCCCCGGTAAACCAGCCAGCCAACGATCATATTGACATGGAGATAAAAACGGTGGAAGTATTGCAGGTGGATGAAGCCGAGATTGAAGCCGAACTGGAAGAGATAAAAAAGAATGCCGAGGCCATGCAGAAAATAAGCCTGCAACATAAGCCGCATATTATCATAGACAGCGAAGAAGACATTCCCACACTTGCACACCAACCACAAAAACAACCCCCGCAACCCGAAGATAACCCGAGAGAGATCAATGAATCCGTTGGCGTGAATGGAGTTGCTTCCATAAACGAACGGTTAAAGCAATCAAGAATAGACCTGGGAGAAACACTTACTGAAGTGCCGATCAGGGACCTGCGGAAAGCCATTGGCGTTAATGACCGCTTCTTATTTATTAATGAACTGTTCCGGGGTGATGAAGTTGCTTATGAAAGAAGCATCAAGACCATTAACAGTTTTTCCATCTTCCCAGAAGCGGAATACTGGATACAGCGTGAATTGAAAGTAAAGAACGGATGGAATGACAGCAACGAGATCGTTCAGCAGTTCTATCAGCTCGTTAAAAGGCGTTTCTCCTGAATGAACTGAATTATTTTTTTTGACGCTCCTGCATTTGCATACACATAATTCTTTGCCGCTTCTCCCCTCTTCATTCTGTCTTCTTCATCACCCAGCAGCTTATTTAAAACATCTTCCAGGTTAATGAGCCCATCAACACTGATGCCTCCACCCGCCTCAACCAAACCACTTGCTTCAATAAATTTTTTATACACCGGGCCAAACAGAACTGGTTTGCCGTAAACCGCTGCTTCCAGTACATTATGAACACCCTCTTCGCCAAAGCCGCCGCCCACATACGTGATGGTTGCATATTTATACAAACGGGCAAGCATGCCAATATTATCGATGATCAGGATGTTTGTGGTTTGTGGTTTGTGGTTTGAGGTTTGAATCAGCTCAGAATAAAAAACAGAATTCACAAACGCTGCTTTTACATCTTTTAAATTCGCTTCTTCAATTTCATGCGGGGCGATGATGAATTTTATCTGTGGGTTTTGTTTTACAAAATGCAACAATTCAATTTCATCTTCTTCCCAGGTACTGCCGGCAACAATTACAATATCATCGCCGCAGAATTCTTCAATGCATGGGATAGGCTGATATTTTTCTGCGATCTCGATCACCCGGTCAAAACGGGTATCTCCATTGATGGTTACATTATTACTGAAACCAAGTTGCTGTAGTAATTCTTTTGATTCATCATTCTGCACAAAGAAATGCGTGAACGACTGCAGCATCTGACGCCATATCGCACCATACCATTTAAAGAAAGGCTGGTTATTTCTGAATATGCCCGATACAAGCAGCACCGGAATTTTCCGTTGTTTTATTTCCTGCAGGTAATAGAACCAGTATTCATATTTTACCCAAAGCACCAGGCAGGGGTCAACCGCATCCAGGAATTTCTTTGCGTTCACAGGAGAATCCATCGGCAGGTAAAAAATATGATCAGCGCCTTTATAGTCTTTCACAACTTCATACCCTGAAGGTGAAAAAAAAGTGAGCACAATTCTGACTTCTGACTTCTGACTTCTGATCTCTTCCAGCAAAGGCCTTCCCTGTTCAAACTCGCCAAGGCTGGCGCAGTGCATCCATACGGGTTTGGAGTTTGAGGTTTGGAGTTTGAAGTTGATCTCAGCGAATATGTCTTTCCTGCCCAACAGCCATTTTTTGGCCTTGGGATTCCAGGTAGATGCGATCCTGATCCCAGTGGAATACAGCAGCAGAAATAGATTATATAAAAATTGTCCCGGCATGTAATTTCAACAAATCTAAAGGCTATTTTTTAATTGCAGGAGGCACATATTACAAATTCCACATTCCTGATCCAATCCTTATCTTTGCGGCGCATAAAATTCATACACATGAGGCCCCTGCAAATGGTTGATACCAAAACCCAGTACCAGAAAATAAAAAAGGAAGTTGACGCTGCCGTAATAGGAGTAATGGAAAGTTCCATGTTCATCGGCGGTAAAGCGGTAAATGAGTTTGCAGAAAACCTGGCAAAATACCACGGCAGCAAACATTGCATTCCCTGTGCCAACGGAACCGATGCCCTGCAGATAGCTATGATGGCTCTTGGCATGGAGCCCGGCGATGAAGTGATCGTTCCTTCTTTTACTTACATAGCTACGGTTGAAGTAGCAGGCCTGCTTCATATAAAGCCGATCTTTGTTGAAGTAGATCTAAAAACCTTCTGCATCGACCCGGCTGTTATTGAAAAAGCCATCACTCCCAAAACAAAAGCGATCGTTCCTGTACATTTATATGGCCAGGCGGCTGATATGGAAAAAATAATGGCCATTGCTGCAAAGCATAACCTGTTTGTAATTGAAGACAATGCCCAGGCCATTGGATGTGATTATACCTTCAGCAACGGAACGGTTAAAAAGACCGGGAGCATTGGCCACATCGGCTGTACTTCTTTTTACCCTTCGAAGAACCTGGGCGCTTTTGGCGATGGCGGGGCCATGTTCACCGATGACGATGAACTGGCAAATAAACTGCGCATGATCGCTTCGCACGGGCAAAGCAAACGGTATTACCACGATGTGGTGGGCTGCAATTCCCGGCTGGATGCCATGCAGGCTGCTATCCTCAATATCAAGCTGAAATACCTGGATGAATACATCGTGGCCCGCCGGAAAGCAGCCGATTTTTACGATAAATCTTTTGCAGAAAATAAAAGCATCACTATTCCGTTTAGAGAAAGCAATAATAAACACGTATTTCATCAATATACGTTGTTATTGAATGGGGTTGACAGGGATGCACTAAGCCAATTTCTAACTGAACAGGGGGTACCCAATATGATCTATTACCCCGTGCCGGCCCACCGGCAAAAAATGTTTGACGCTTTTGGCGGAAGCAGTTACGATCTCCCATTAACAGACTGGCTCACAGAAAGAGTGATCTCTTTACCCATTCATACCGAACTGGATGAAGAACAGCAAAGTTTTATCGTACAAAAGGTTTTAGAATTTATAAATAAATAGAAATGAAAATTGCAGTGGTTGGTACCGGTTATGTTGGCCTCGTTACCGGAACATGTTTTGCCGAAACCGGTAATAATGTTACCTGTGTGGACATTGATAAAAAAAAGGTTGATAAGCTCAATGCAGGCGGTCTCACCATTTATGAACCCGGTCTCGAAAAATTATTTACCCGCAATCAAAAAGAGGGCAGGCTTCATTTTACTACCTCACTTAAAGAAGGAATTAAAGATGCCAGGATCATTTTCCTTGCCTTGCCTACTCCTCCGGGAGAAGACGGAAGTGCTGACCTGAAATATATTCTTGGTGTGGCCGAAGACCTGGGCAAGCTGATAACCGAATACGTGGTGATCATTGATAAAAGCACCGTACCCGTTGGCACCGCCGAAAAGGTACATGCAGCGATCGCAAAAAATGCAACGACAGATTTTGATGTTGTTTCCAACCCGGAATTTTTACGGGAGGGGGTGGCCGTGGATGATTTCATGAAACCCGACCGGGTCATCATCGGTACTTCATCCGAAAAAGCAAAAAAGATAATGAACGACCTCTACGTTCCTTTTGTTCGCCAGGGAAACCCCATCATATACATGGATGAAAAAAGTGCGGAGCTTACAAAATATGCTGCCAATTCTTTTTTAGCTATGAAGATCACGTTCATGAACGAGATCGCCCAGTTATGCGAACGCCTGGGCGCCGATGTAGACATGGTACGCAAAGGGATCGGCAGCGATGAACGGATCGGAAGGCGTTTCCTTTTCCCGGGCATCGGTTATGGCGGCAGTTGTTTTCCCAAAGATGTACAGGCATTGGTAAAATCATCCAAAGATGCTGCGTATGATTTTAAAATACTGGATGCGGTGATGGAAGTGAATGAGAAACAGAAGATGCACCTCATCCCAAAAATAAAAACTTATTTCAACGGAAACCTGGAAGGAAAAAAGATCGCCGTTTGGGGCCTTGCCTTCAAACCAAATACCGACGACATCCGGGAAGCTCCTGCCCTGAATATTATTGAAGCATTGCTGAAAGAAGGCGTAATGATAACTGCATATGATCCCGAAGCCATGCCGAATGTAAAAGCAATACTTGCTGATAAGATCAGTTTTTCAGAACGGCAGTACGATGCACTGGCAGATGCAGATGCATTGGTGATAGCAACCGAATGGAGTGAGTTCAGAACACCCGACTTTGAGAATATCATCCGCTTACTGAAAAATAAAGTAATTTTCGACGGAAGGAATCTCTTCGACCTGGTGAAAATGGAAGAAATGGGTTTTCATTATGAAAGTGTAGGAAGAAGGACAGTTACCCCTAACCCCTAAAGGGAGATCAGATTATACTAATTTAAAGATCTATTAAATAAACAAAGTGCCTTCAGACAAGAATAAAAATACAACGCAATCAAACTCCCCTTCAGGGGATGGGGGCAAGGTTTTAATTACAGGCGCAGCTGGTTTCCTTGGTTCTCATCTTTGCGACCGGTTCATCAAAGAAGGATTTCATGTCATCGGCATGGATAACCTGATCACCGGCGACCTGAAAAACATTGAGCATCTTTTTAAACTGAAGGAATTTGAGTTTTATCATCACGATGTTTCAAAATTCATCCATGTTACCGGCAACCTCGATTATATTTTACATTTTGCATCACCTGCCAGCCCCATCGATTATTTAAAGATCCCCATCCAGACCTTAAAAGTTGGTTCGCTGGGCACACACAATTGTTTGGGATTAGCGTTGGCAAAAAAAGCAAGGATACTGGTGGCTTCTACCAGTGAAGTGTACGGCGACCCATTGGTTCATCCGCAGGATGAAGAATACTGGGGCAATGTAAATCCCGTTGGGCCACGTGGCGTATATGATGAGGCCAAACGTTTCCAGGAAGCAATGACAATGGCATATCATACCTTTCATAATGTAGATACAAGGATCGTACGCATATTTAATACGTATGGCCCACGCATGCGCTTGAATGACGGAAGGGCATTGCCTGCATTCATTGGCCAGGCATTGCGTGGTGAAGACCTTACCGTTTTTGGCGACGGCAGCCAGACCCGGAGTTTCTGTTACGTAGATGATCTTATTGAAGGCATCTACCGGCTGTTAATGAGTGATTATGCATTGCCCGTTAACATCGGCAACCCGGATGAGATATCGCTGAAAGATTTTGCAGAAGAAATAATCAGGCTGACCGGAACAAAACAAAAGATCGTTTATAAAGAATTACCCAAAGACGATCCGAAACAGCGGCAGCAGGATATTACAAAAGCCAGGAAGCTGCTGGGCTGGGAACCGAAAGTTTCCAGGGCCGAGGGATTGAAGATAACGTATGCGTATTTTAAAGGTTTACCCAAAGAAGAATTGAATAAATTGCCAAAAGAATTCGAACGTAAAAAATAATTCATCAACCATAATTCATACTCATTCATGTACCAGGAATTATTAGATAAGAAAAAGAAACTTGCTGTAATAGGCCTCGGCTATGTGGGCCTGCCCATCGCACTGGAATTTGCAAAAAAAATAAAGGTCATCGGTTTCGACATCAATGCAGAACGGGTGGAGATGATGCGTAATAACATCGACCCCAGCCAGGAACTGGAAGCAGCAGATTTTGCAGGCTGCGATATTGAATTCACCAACGACCTGGATGTATTGCGCCAGGCAAATTTTTTCATTGTGGCCGTACCTACCCCTGTTGATGAACACAACGTACCCGACCTGAGGCCGGTGCAGCGTGCCAGTGAAACGATCGGTAAGGTTCTTAAAAAAGGCGACTACGTGGTTTATGAAAGTACCGTATACCCGGGTTGTACAGAAGAAGATTGCGTACCCATCATTGAAAAATTATCGGGCCTGAAGATGATGGACGATTATAAGATCGGTTATTCACCCGAACGGATAAACCCGGGTGATAAAGAACATACCATCACCACCATTATCAAAGTGGTAAGTGGTTGCTGTGCCGAAAGCCTTGATGTGATCGCAAAAGTTTATGAGCTGGTGGTTAAAGCGGGTGTGCACCGGGCATCTTCCATTAAAGTGGCAGAAGCCGCAAAGATCATTGAGAACACCCAGCGTGACCTGAACATAGCCTTGATGAATGAACTCTCCATCATCTTCGATAAAATGAACATCAATACCTATGAAGTACTGGAAGCAGCAGGCACCAAATGGAATTTCCTCAAATTTCAGCCGGGCCTTGTGGGCGGGCATTGCATTGGTGTAGATCCCTACTACCTTACGTATAAATCGAAAAAACTGGGTTATAATTCCCAGGTGATCCTGGCAGGCCGTTTCATTAATGATGCCATGGCCGGTTATGTGGCAAGAAAAATACTGAAACACATCATCCGCTACAACGGTAATGTAAAAGATGCAAAGGTCCTGGTGATGGGCGCAACGTTCAAAGAAAATGTGAGCGACATCCGGAACAGTAAAGTAGCTGATGTAGTAAAAGAGCTGCGGTCATTCTCATTAAATGTAGATGTGGTTGATCCGTACGCCGATAGTGCTGAGTTGAAACATGAATACGGTTTTGAACTTACTGCCAACCCGGGTAATGATTACGATGCCGTGATCGTAACAGTGCCGCATAAAGAATATAAAAACCTCGACGACAACCATTTTGCTTCCATCACCAAAGAGCACGCCATGATTGCAGATCTTAAGGGAATTTACAGGAGCAGGATCAGTTCAAGAAAATACTGGAGCCTTTAAAAAATTATGAATTATAAATTATAAATTTTGAGTTTGACTTTTCACACAAAGGATTTAAGCAACAGTAATTTTTTAATAACCGGGGGCGCAGGCTTCATTGGCAGTCATATTTCAGAATACTTATTAAAGCATGGCGCAAAAAAAGTTCGTGTGCTTGATAACCTGGCCAATGGTTTTCAATCCAACCTCAACGTACTGAAAGCCTGGCCTGCGTTTGAATTTATTGAAGGAGACATACGCAACCTGGATATCTGCCAGCAGGCCTGCGAAGGAATTGATTATGTAAGTCACCAGGCCGCATTGGGCTCTGTTCCCCGAAGCATCCGGGAACCGGTTTATTTCAACGAAGTGAATGTGGGCGGTTTTATCAATGTACTGACCGCTGCCGTAGATAATAAGGTAAAGCAATTTGTATACGCATCTTCTTCCTCTGTATATGGAGATGAACCAACGCTTCCCAAAAAGGAAGAACGGGTGGGCAAATGTCTTTCTCCTTATGCCGCTACAAAAAAAACAAATGAGCTATACGCACAGGTATTTGCCGATGTATACGGCATCAAACTGATGGGCTTCCGGTATTTTAATATTTTTGGCCCACGACAGGATCCCGACGGGGCCTATGCTGCAGTGATCCCGCTGTTTGTAAAAAGCATCATGAAACAAATACCTGCTTATATTAATGGTGATGGCGGACAGACACGTGACTTTACTTTTGTTGACAATGCCGTGCAGGTAAATATAAAAGGAATGCTGACTGATGATGCAGAAGCCCTGAACAAAGTATACAACGTGGCCGTGGGTGAAAATTTCACTGTGAACTACTTGTACCAGCATTGCTGCGAATATCTTAAAAGCGATTTCCCGGCCACTTACCGGGAACCGAGGGCCGGAGACATCAGGGATTCGCTGGCCGATATCTCGCTTGCAAAAAAATTACTGGATTACCAGCCAACGAAAAAATTTGAAGACGGGCTGATAGAAACAATTGAATTCTTTAAGAAAAAATATTCCTGATAAGGTTATTGACTATGCCATTTATTAAAACAGAATTTCCGGACTTATTTATTTTTGAACCGGTTGTATTTGGAGACAGCCGGGGATACTTTTTTGAAAGCTATAATGAAAAGGTCTTTGCAGCCGAAGGGGTCAACATTAAATTTGTACAGGATAACCAGTCAAAATCTGCTTATGGCGTCATCCGTGGGCTGCATTACCAGTTGAATGAACATGCACAGACCAAACTGATAAGGGCATTGAGCGGCAAGATCCTGGATGTTGTTGTTGACATACGCAAAGGTTCGCCCACCTATGGGAAAGTATTCTCCGCCGAGTTATCTGCCGAAAATAAAAAACAGGTATTGATACCAAAGGGTTTTGCGCATGGCTTTTCGGTATTAAGTGAAACAGCGGAAGTACTTTATAAATGCGATGTCTTTTACAACAAGGAATCGGAAGCCGGAATATTGTATAATGATCCTGCACTGAACATCGACTGGAAGATACCGGCTGACAAGGCGATCATTTCCGATAAAGACCTGGTGCATCCCCATTTTGCAAATTGTAAAAACAACTTTGTTTTTGAAAAATAATACGCCTTCTGTTCTGGTTACCGGTGCAAACGGGCAACTGGGCAGCGAATTGAAACTCGTTGCTGCACACTATTCTTCTTTTCATTTCATTTTTGTTACCCGGGAGGAGCTTGCCATCGACGATCATAAAGCAGTACAGGCTTTTTTTGCTGAACATGATGTAGATTATTGCATCAATTGTGCGGCCTATACGGCGGTAGACAAAGCGGAATCAGATACCGCCAATGCATTTCTAATAAATGCAGAAGCTGTTGCAAATCTTGCGAAGGCCTGTAATGAACACAATACTCAGTTCATACATATTTCTACCGACTATGTTTTTGACGGCAATGCAAACCAGCCTTACAAAGAAACTGATGCTACAAACCCTTTGGGTGTTTACGGCGCATCAAAACGTAAAGGAGAAGAACTGGCTTTAGCCAATGACCCTTCCGCCATCATCATTCGTACTTCCTGGTTGTATTCATCATTTGGAAATAATTTTGTAAAGACCATGTTGCGGTTGATGAAAGAAAGAGAAAGCCTACATGTGGTGAACGACCAGTTTGGTTGTCCAACCTATGCTGCCGACCTGGCCGATGCAATTATGAAGATCATTTCATCAGGAATAAAAAAGCCAGGCATCTATCATTATTCCAACGCAGGTATCACTACCTGGTACGGATTTGCCGTTGCCATAAAAGAACTGAGCAACAGCAATTGTGCAGTCAACCCCGTTACTACAGCCGAATATCCCACCCCTACAAAACGTCCGGGGTATACAGCGATGGATACTTCAATGATCCGGGAAACATTTTCAATCTCCATCCCGCAATGGAAAGACAGTTTGCGCAACTGCATCGGGTTATTGATATAAAAATGCGCCGGTCGATAAAACCGGCGCATGGTAAAAATATTTTTACTGGTTCATATCCTTTCCTGCTTCCAGCGTTTTAATAAACCCATCAAGTGCGTCCTTATTGGCTTTATCTGTTGCCTGTGGTTGTGCGGCTCGGGCATATTTCAGCGCATTCTTAAAATCGCCGTTGGCAGAATAGCCCCTCATCAATCCCATATTGGTTGTAAATACATTCGGGTTTTTCTGTGCATTCAGTTTAAATGCTTCCAATGCTTCTGCGGGTCTTTTTTCCCGGAGCAACTGCCTGCCGTAGTTATGCAGTTCCTGCATGGTTGCCAGTGGCATGGCTTCTTTTATTAAGGCTTCCCCCTCTACCCCCCTGCCTAATTTATTTAATACAGATGCTTTTGCACCCAGTGTCCGGAAGTTTTTCTGTCCTACGAATGGCCCATTGATGGCATAGTCGCTCCACTGCAATGCTTCGTCAAGATTTACATTGCGCTGCACACAAAAATTAACCGCTTCTACCCAGGCTTCCCAACGGAATCCCTTTGCATTTCTCAACTCTCTCCGGTAGGATTCCAGTTGCGTTTTAATGTAATCCACCTCTACCCTGAACGGTATCTTCATTTTCTCCCAGATCAATGCAATGGTTGCGCCGTTCTCTTTTTCATCCATGAATTCAAATTTCATCCGTTCAACGCTTTCCTGCAAGGCAGCCGTTTTTACATCAACCCTAAGGGCATCTTCTTTCGGGTCATAAAAAAATGACCCCCAGGAAGTCGAATTATTACTGAAGATAAATGTGGCGCTTCCTTCGTTCATTACAACAAACAAACCATAGGTTCCTGCATGGAGTGGCTTACCTTCTACCATCACATCCGTACTGAAACTGATGGTAGTATTCTCATTGGCACCTGCACGCCAGGGAGCCGCTTTACTTGTGCCAAATCCCTGGTCTGTAAAACCATAAGGCACCAGTTGTCCCCATATTTTTCCTTCCCTTCCTTTAACCGCAGGCCGGTCGTAGGTAAGCGCTACATCTGTTAAACCGATGCGTTCAGACAGGGATGCTTTTTTGTTGCCCCCGTCGGCGATTGTATAAAGAATTTGAGAAAAGGAGAATGAAGAAAATAGTAATGCAGTAAATGCAAGCAATAGTTTTCTATATAACATAACGTTGGTTTTAGTAACTAAATGTAAATACTAAAATTCAGCCCCGGGATGTAATAATGATAAGTGGTCAACAATAAAAAAGCATCCGCCACTTGGTAGATGCCCGTGAATTATTTTTTTAAATCAGGTCCCGTTATTTTAAAACAAAACTTTCCAGGAACTTGGTGGTGAAGTTTCCGCTGATGAAATTCTCATCCTTCATCAATTGCTGGTGGAAAGGAATGGTGGTTTTAACCCCTTCGATCACGTATTCACTCAATGCCCTGCTCATGGTATCAATGGCTTCCTTCCGGGTTTGCGCCACAGCGATCAGTTTGCCGATCATACTGTCGTAATAAGGAGGAATAACATACCCGGCATAAACATGGCTGTCTACCCGAACGCCGTGCCCACCGGGCTGGTGCAGTACGGTGATCTTACCGGGCGACGGACGGAAATCGTTGTACGGGTCTTCGGCATTGATGCGGCACTCGATGGCGTGCATTTGCGGATAGTAGGCTTTTCCAACGATCTTTTCTCCCGCAGCTATTTTTATCTGTTCTTTTATCAGGTCGTAATTAATTACTTCTTCGGTTACGCAATGCTCTACCTGGATACGGGTGTTCATTTCCATGAAGTAGAAATTGCGGTGTTTATCAACCAGGAACTCCACCGTTCCCACACTTTCATAATTAATGGCTTGTGCTGCCTTGATGGCCGCATTACCCATTCGTTCCCGCAGCTCATCCGTCATGAAGGGGGATGGTGATTCTTCTACCAATTTTTGGTGCCGTCGTTGAATAGAACAATCCCGTTCACTCAGGTGGCAAATATTTCCATATTGGTCACCGGCGATCTGAATTTCAATATGCCTTGGCTCTTCTACAAACTTTTCCATGTAGATGCCGTCGTTCTTAAAAGACGCAGCGGCTTCTGTCTTTGCATTTTCAAAGGCTTTTTCAATTTCTTCTTCACTCCAAACCACCCGCATGCCTTTTCCGCCGCCACCGGCCGTTGCTTTTAAAATAACCGGGTAACCAATTTCTTTTGCAGAGGATTTAGCATGGGCAACACTTTCCAGCAGGCCATCCACACCGGGTACAACAGGCACTCCTGCCTTGATCATGGTATTTTTTGCAGTGATCTTATCGCCCATAGAGTTGATCATTTCCGGTGTGGGCCCAATGAACTTAATGTTATGATCCATACAGATCTTGGCAAACTTGGAATTCTCGGCAAGGAAGCCATAACCCGGGTGAACCGCATCGGCATTGGTGATCTCGGCAGCGGCCATAATGTGTGCCATGTTGAGGTAACTTTCCGAACTGGCCGGTTTGCCTATACAAACTGCTTCATCTGCAAATTTTACATGAAGACTGTCTTTATCAGCTGTGGAATAAACGGCTACGGTTTTAATGCCCATCTCCCGGCAGGTTCTTATAACACGAAGGGCAATTTCTCCACGGTTAGCAATCAGTATTTTTTTGAACATTGATTTAATTTGAAAATTTGGCAATTTGAAAATTTGAAAATTAGGCGATCTGAAAACCTGATGATGCGTTTAAAATTCATCTTCAAATCTTCAAATCGGCACATCTTCAAATCAAGAAGGGTCGACTAAAAACAGCGGTTGGTCATACTCCACCGGACTGGCATCTTCCACCAGTATCTTCACGATCTTGCCTTTCACTTCACTTTCAATTTCGTTGAAGAGTTTCATGGCTTCAATGATGCAAACTACTTTACCCGGAGTAACGTCATCTCCTACGCTTACAAAAATGGGCTTCCCGGGTCCTGCCTGGCGGTAGAAAGTGCCGATCATCGGGCTTTTTATGGTAACAAGATTATCTGCTTTCGGTTCTGCGGCGGGTTTTGCTGCCGGCGTAGCGGCTACCGGAGCAGGTGGAGGAGCAGCTGCTCCCTGGTAAGATGGCATAGCGCCACCGGTAAATATTTTCTGTACGGGATCTTTTTTCTGCTTGACGGTTATTTTTACGCCTTCTTCTTCAATGGTAATTTCGCCTATATTGGTTTTGTTTATGAGCTTTACTAACTCCTGGATTTGCTTGATGTCCATGTGCTTGGTTTAAGTAGTTAAGTTTTGATATTGAAACCGGCTGCTAAGATAGGGTAAGATTAATCATAACTGCAACCTAAAATTCAAAAATCTGTCAAAATTGGGCATTTTTGGCCTAAAATTGGTCAAAAATGCCCTAAAATTGGCCAAAATCAGTAAAATTACTGAAAGTAAAAATGGGTAACTGATCTCTCAATTACCCATTTCGCTTATTAAATTTGCCTGGTTTTATTAGTCTTTTACCCGCTCTACATATTCACCGGTCTTTGTATTTACCTTTATCAATTCTCCTTCATTTACAAACAGCGGTACGTTTACGGTAGCTCCTGTTTCAACAGTAGCAGGCTTTAAAGTACGGGTAGCAGTATCCCCTTTCATACCCGGTTCACTATAGGTAACCAGTAATACGATCTTATCAGGAAGTTCAACACCCATTGGCAGGTCAGTTTCGCCATTGATCAATACCGATACTTCCTGTCCATCTTTCAGGAACCTGGGTGCATCTACCATTGATTCTGCAACGGTGATCTGTTCAAATGTTTCGGTATCCATAAAACTATAGCCCGTATCGTCTTTATATAGATATTGGTAAGGCTTTTTCTCAACCCTTACCGGGAAAATGGTTTCTCCGCTGTTCCAGGTAACCTCGATGGTGCGGCTGTTATCAACGCCTTTAAGTTTAGCCCAAACCTTTGCTGCTGCACGGGCTGTTTTATTCTGCCCGAATTCAATTACCGTATACAGGCTGCCATCTACTTTGATGATAAGCCCTGAACGCATATCTGCTGTTGTTGCCATGATGATTTTTTTACCCCGATTTTTTATCGGGAGGCTGCAAAAGTAATGATACTGCGGCTAAATCCGAAATCAATGTCAATAAAGTCCCGCCTTTCACTTAACATTCTGTTATCACAGAAACGATTTAGCTTTATCAAAAATCTGCCGGATGAAAAGGCTTATTCCTTTGATCGTTTTATTATTTGCTGTTGCCTGCAGCCGTGCACAAACCGATAGCACCTTTTTATACCTTCGCTTCCCCACCGTGCCGCCCTTTACCATTACCAAAGTAGCTGACAGCACCCGGTTTACTAAAGCCGACCTGTCGAGAAAAAAAGCGACCATCATTATCATCTTCAGCCCGGATTGTGAACACTGCCAGCATGAGACCAGGGAGTTGACTGCCAACATCAAACTTTTTAAGAAGGCACAGATCATCATGGCTTCCCCGCTGGAGCATCCTATCCTGAAGAAATTCTATGATGAATATGGTCTTGCAGCCTATCCCAATATTATCATGGGCAGAGACCCCTCCTATTTCCTGGGCACCTTTTACAACATCCGGTCATTTCCGGCTATTTTTGTTTACGACAAAAAAGGAAATTTTGTAAAGGCGTTTGACGGAACTGCCCCCGTAAATCAAATCGCCGAAATTCTGTAACCTTAAAATAAACGCATGAGCAGGTTGATCGCAGTCATTCTTTTTTCCTTCACCAGCATAGCAGGTTTTTCGCAGGCGGATAGCATTGCTCCTTTTTTGAAGACAAAGCAACTGCCTGATTTTACATTAACCAACACAGACTTTAAGGATTTCAATCAAACCATACTCAACCGCAGCAAAAGCACCATCATCATGCTTTTCAACCCGGAGTGCGACCATTGCCAGGACCAGGTGAAACTTTTTATTGCTACACCCCAGGTGGTAAAAAACGCACAAATAGTCTTATCGTCGGTGGAAACACAGGAAAAGAACAAGGAGTTTTATGATAAATTCCACCTGGAAAAATATCCGTTCATACACCTGGGCAAAGAATACGCCTACTTTTTCGGAGGCTATTACAGGCCTTCCACCATTCCTTTTATTGCCATTTATAATCCGAAAAAGCAATTGGTTTTTTTTAGTCATGGCCCGGCTTCAAAAGCACAGGTAGTTGATGCCCTGAACAGCAAAAAGGTACCCATTAAGTAAATAACCAAATTTCCATTCTTGCTGAAGAGGTAATTAATTAACTTTGCGCCGACATTAATTTTTCCACTTTAAACATACATAGATGAAAGTAACTGTAGTTGGAGCCGGTGCCGTTGGTGCAACCTGTGCCGACAATATTGCCCGTAAAGAACTTTGTACCGAACTGGTATTACTGGATATCAAAGAGGGTGTGGCAGAAGGTAAAGCCATGGACATGATGCAGACCGCCACCCTGCTTGGATTTGACACCAAGATCGTTGGCAGTACCAATGATTATACAAAAACAGCCGGAACAGATGTGGCCGTGATCACTTCGGGTATTCCACGTAAGCCGGGCATGACAAGAGAAGAACTGATCGGTATCAACGCGGGCATTGTAAAAACAGTAACACAGAATATTCTGCAGCACTCACCCAATGCCATCATCATTGTGATAAGCAACCCGATGGATACCATGACCTACCTGGCCCTTAAATCAAGCGGCCTTCCAAAGAACCGTATCATTGGAATGGGGGGAATATTAGACAGCAGCCGTTTTAAATACTACCTGTCAACAGCGATCAGTTGCACGGCTACAGACCTGCAGGCCGTGGTTGTGGGCGGACATGGAGACACTACCATGATCCCTTTGGCAAGACTGGCCACTTACCAGGGAACTCCTGTTGCTAATTATTTAACCGCTGATGCCCTGAAAAAAGTGGTGGCTGATACCATGGTTGGCGGTGCTACACTTACCGGTTTACTAGGCACATCGGCATGGTATGCACCCGGTGCTGCCGGAGCTGCACTGGTAGAATCCATTGTAAGAGACGAGAAGAAACTTTATCCATGTTGTGTTTACCTGGATGGCGAATACGGACAGAAAGACATCTGCATAGGTGTTCCCGTAGTGATCGGCAGGAATGGCTGGGAGAAAATTGTTGACTACAAACTCAATGATGAAGAGCAGGCCGCTTTCAATAAAAGCGCCGATGCTGTGCGAAATATGAATGACGTACTGGCTACCCTAAGCCTCTGACTTTATATTCACTAGTTTATCAACGCCTCTTAATAAAATAAGGGGCGTTTTTCATGAAATAAGGAGTACCTTTAATACGTTACTTAGCTTACATGAAAACCTATCGAAAAAGATCGGGGGGTTACCTGCTGAATCTCTGTTTCTTATCAGTATTTCTTCTTACATGGGTCAATAGTATCGCCCAGGTGGCAAACCTGAACCCGGTTGCCATCAACACCCCGGCACCTGCATTGGTTTCACAAAAAAGCAAGGACCTTTTTGGCACCACGGGTACATTTATCAAAAACATAGGGCAATACAAGGATACCCTGGCTGGTTTTAGCAGGATGGGCCGGATACTTTATGGTTATGAAGGATTAGGAATGCCGGTGCTGTTTACCCAAAAGGGCGTGATCCATCTTCAACGGGCAACAAAAAAATTAACGCATGAAGAAATGGAACGGCTGGAACGAAAGGGATGGAAGGAGAAAGATATAGAAAGGAACTACAACGTTGACCGAACCATTACCATGGAATGGGTAAATGCAAATGCGAACCCGGTTGTTATTACGGAAGGGGAAGGCATTGATTATTTCACTTATGGATTTTTAAAAGAAAAAGCAAAGACATACCGGAAAATAATTTACAAAGAACTGTACCCGGGCATTGACCTGGTTTATTTTTTCTCGCCCGACAAAAAACCAGGCTTTGAATACAGCCTCGTTGTACAACCCGGTGCCGACATCAGCAAGATAAAAATCAAATACGGCGGAGATGTTAAAAGCATCCGGGAGGATAAGAACAACCACCTCATTATATCATCAGGCATTGATGAGGTATTGGTTTCAACAGCCCAATGTTATTATGCGGATAACAATGCACAAAAATTCTCCTCGCCTTTTGAAATAAAGAATAACAGCATAAGTTTTAAACTGCCCGAAAATTATGACAGGCAGAAAGTGCTTGTGATCGATCCGTTTGTTTCAGGTACCGGAGGACTTTCCGGTTCGGATGCAGGCAAAGCAAAAGACATTGACTTTGATTATGCAGGCAATATTTATGTGGTGGGCGGCGGTGATGGTAATGCACAAAAGTTATCCAAGTATAATTCATCTGGTGTGTTGCAATGGACATTCAATGGTTCATTGAGCAGTCCTTCCTGGAATTTTGGAGGATCACATGGCGGATGGGTGGTTGAAAAAATAAGCGGCAATATCTACATGGGCCAGGGACTTGCAGGTTCAGGCTTCCGGGTTATCCGGTTAACAACTGGTGGATCATACGATGAGTATGTAACCACAGCCGATCCTGCTTTTGCAGAGAACTGGAAAATGCTGTGGAATTGTAATGGCGGAACACCAAGGATCCTTATTGCGGGCGGAGGAAGCACATCCAATATTGAGCTGGCGTATTTGGCACCACCTTCTACTGAACTGCATGCTTCCAACATCACCGGCCTAAGCACCGGGCACAACGACATTTCTGATATTGTATCTGACCCGGTAAGCAATGAACTGTATACCATATTTTCAACTTCTGTTTTAAACAATTCAGCCGACAACAAAATTTACAAACACAAACCACCTTATGCAGCAACAGATATAACATGGACCAAGGATCCTGGTTATTTTGCATTAAGGGAACCAAGCAACAGGCCTTACCTAGCCGGACTTGATAACTCCAGCAATACACTGGCTGTTAATTCAAAATACCTGTTTTACTGGGATGGCAGGAACCTGAAAGCTTTTAGTAAACAGGATGGTTCACAGGCCGGTTCATCTTTTGCGGTTTCGTCCAATACGCTATTGATGCAGGGAGGAATTATTGCGGATGAATGTAATAATGTTTTTGTCGGTTCATCCAATGGCACCATCAAAGTATTTCTTTTTACTGGTTCCGCTTTTGATGACAATGCAGCACCCGACATAAATATTACAGGCAACACATCCGGTTCGGTATTCGACCTTGCCTATGACCAGGGCAGGAATCTTTTGTATGCCTGCGGTAATGGTTTTGTTGCATCTTATGATCTTTCTTCCTATTGCAATTCCACAACATATTCTTTAAACATAAATTCTGATTGTTCGTCACTCTCTGTTACGGCATCCATCAACCCGGTGCCGCCAACCGGCTCGGTCATTATGTATAATTTGTATGACGGTGCTGTACAGGTTGCCAGCAACAGCACGGGACAATTCAGTGGTTTAACTGCTGAAAAAAATTACAGGATCATCGCATTGATCAACGGATCATGCAGCGGAAGCCAGGTTGTAAAAGATTTCATGGCTGCTTCGCCCCCATCCGTAAAGATCAATACCCCTGCAGCCATTTGCGCAGCGAATAGCTTTGACCTTACAGCCGCATCTGTTACCGCAGGATCATCAACAGGTTTGACCTTTACTTACTGGTTAGATGCTGCAGCAACGATACTGCATCCCAATCCATCGAAAGCAAAGCCCGGAACCTTTTATATAAAAGCAACCACAGCTAATGGATGCAGCGTTATATCTTCAGTAGAAATAAAAGCATTGCCTTCCCCCACCGCCAACGCAGGGCCGGATACCATTGTTTGTTCCGGCGAAACGAATACTAAACTAAAAGGAACAGGAGGCGTTGGTTACTCATGGACCCCGGTTACTTACTTAAGCAATCCAGCTATTTCAAACCCGGTTGTCAGCTACCCGGGAACTTCGGGAAGTATTACTTATCAATTAAAAGTAACGGATGCCAACGGATGTGAATCGCAGAACAATGATGAAGTGAAAATCACTTTCGCAGCACCTGCAACTATTTTTATAATTGCCGACAGTGCTGTAGCCATGAATCAGCCATTGCAGCTAAATGTAACAGAACCGGCAAACAGTGGCTTTATTGATTATCGATGGTCGCCAACCTATGGATTGAACAATCCATTTATAAAAAACCCGGTAGCCGTACTGGACAGGGATATGACATACACCCTGCTGGCAACCAATGCTGCCAGATGTCCGGCAACTGCCAGCATAAACATCAAAGTATTCAGGGGTCCCGAAATTTATGTACCCAATTCCTTCACACCAAATGGTGATGGATTGAATGATGTACTTAGACCCATCCCCGTTGGGCTGGTGGAATTTCATTACCTGAAAATATTCAACCGCTTTGGTCAATTACTTTTTACCATCACCGATCCATCCAAAGGATGGGATGGAAGAATTAACGGGAAACAGGCAGATTACGGAACTTTTATCTGGATAGGAGAAGGAATAGATTATAAAGGAAACCTCATCATGCGTAAGGGATCAACAACGGTCATACGGTAAGCGATTAACTTACCCCATCAGCGATCATCTCTTTATTAATTTTCATCACAAGGCCCTGCAATACTTTACCCGGACCTGCTTCTGTAAAATGAGCAGCGCCATCTGCGATCATGGCCTGCACACTTTGTGTCCATCGTACCGCTCCTGTCAATTGATCAATTAAATTTCTTGTGATCTCTGCCGGGTCAGTTACTGCTTTTGCAACCACGTTCTGGTAAACCGGGCAGGATGGATGATTGAAATGCGTGGCATCAATGGCAGCAGCAAGTTCTTCTTTAGCCGGCATCATTAATGGAGAATGAAATGCGCCACCAACAGGCAGTACAAGCGCTCTTTTAGCGCCAGCCGCTTTCATCCGTTCGCAGGCGATCTCAATTCCTTTAACCGTGCCGCTTATTACCAACTGGCCCGGACAATTATAATTTGCCGCCACTACCACTTCGCCGGTTTCGGTGGTGACTGCCTCGCATATTTCTTCTACTTTTTCATCAGCCAATGCCAATACGGCTGCCATGGTGGAAGGATTCATTTCACAGGCACGTTGCATGGCCTGTGCCCGTATCGAAACAAGCATCAATGCATTTTCGAAACTCAATGTATCGTTTGCAACCAATGCAGAGAATTCTCCCAATGAATGGCCAGCCACCATACCTGGTTTTACACCGGGCAATGTTTTAAATGCAATGACTGAATGCAGGAAAACGGCAGGCTGTGTTACATTGGTTTGTTTCAGGTCTTCATCCGATCCGCTGAACATAATATCGGAGATGCGGAAACCTAAAATTTCGTTCGCCTGTTCAAACATATCTTTCGAAAAAGGATCTGAATCGTAGAGGTTCTTTCCCATTCCGCTGAACTGGGATCCCTGGCCGGGGAATATATAAGCGTGTTTTGACATAAAATAGTTAGTTAATCCGTTAAATGGTTAATTGGTTAATCCGTAAGTACCTCGCTAATTTAAAGAGTATTTTACAAATAAACAGATTAACGCATTAACGAATTAACTAGTGCAGTTTCGAACTGATCAGTTTTACAAACTCACTTCTTGTTTCATTCTTTTCAAACTCACCCCAGAAAGCAGAGGTAGTGGTTACTGAGTTTTGTTTTTCCACTCCCCGCATCATCATGCACAGGTGCGACGCTTCAATTACAACAGCAACACCCAATGGGTTCAGCGTTTCTTTTATTGAATTCAATATCTGGTGCGTCAACCGTTCCTGCACCTGCAGGCGATGGCTGTATACATCCACTACCTTGGCTATTTTACTGAGGCCGGTGATGAACCCGTTTGGTATATAAGCCACGTGTGCCTTCCCATAAAAGGGGAGCATGTGATGCTCACACATGCTGTATAGCTCAATATCTTTTACGATGATCATCTCGCTGACATCTTCATGGAATTTAGCAGAATTCAATATCTCGTTTGCATCCATTTGATAACCCTGGGTAAGAAACTGCATTGCCTTGGCAAGGCGTTCCGGCGTTTTCTGTAACCCTTCCCTGTTGGGATCTTCGCCCAGCAACGTCAATGTGTCCCGGTAACTTTTCATGAGCCCGGATGTAGTTGCTTCATCGTACTGCTCAATTTTTTTATAGGCCATTTATCTTTCTTTAGTGCTTTTAAACAATCTTGCCGTTCATTAGTTCGCAGGATACTCCACAAAATTCCGTTCTGTTTCATACAGCCGTAACTTCAGGTCATACTTACTGTCGATCTTCGCCCGCAATATTTTGTAAATAACAACCACGATATTCTCGGCAGTCGGGTTCAGGTTTTTGAATTCCACCGTATCCTCATTCAGATTTTTATGATCAAAGCGGTCGATAATGTTTTCTTTAACAAGATCACTCAGCAGTTTGAGATCATACACATAGCCGGTAGCCGGGTCGGGTTCCCCAATAAGTTTTACGATCAACTCGTAATTATGTCCGTGGTAGTTGGGATTATTGCATTTGCCAAACACCCGGTCATTGGTTGCTTCATCCCATGCGGGGTTGTGTAACCTGTGGGCTGCATTAAAATTCTCTCTGCGGTAAACTGCTACTTTTTCACTCATGATAAAATATCCTTACTAATGACGATTCGAACTGAGAAAATCTGAAAATATTTCTGTTTAATCAGGGACAATGCTGCAGGTTGTTGAAACAGAAGTATGCTGTTCAAAACAGACCGGCTATTGAAGCTAATTACAAATAAAGTTAGGAATTGTTTACAGCAAATGAAAATTAATCTCCGTAATACTCCGTATATATCTTGGGCGTTTCCCGCAGCTTAAGGCAGTGAAGTTTTACCCCTTCCGGCAAATGCGGCACCAGTTGATTCCAGATAGCGATCACCAGGTTTTCAATGGAACACATTTTGCCGGCCATAAAATCCACATCCAGGTTCAGGTTCTTATGATCCAGTTTTTCAATTACATATTCATTGATGATCACACTCAGTTTCTTTACATCGTACACAAAACCGGTATCTGGATCCGGGTCTCCTTTTATGGTCACGTGCAACTCAAAATTGTGCCCGTGCCAGTTTTCATTGGCACACCTGCCAAACACTTCTTCATTCTTTTCCCTGGTCCATTTGGGATTATACAATTTGTGTGCAGCATTAAAATGTTCCGTACGTGTGATATAAACCATCTAAATCTCCAAAATTTTCGCAAAGGTAGCTGCAAAATCCTGAAATATGAAGCGTAACCACGAAATTTGCACCATGCAAATTCTGTTATTAGCTGCCACCGAAGAGGAAATAAGGCCCTTTACAGAGGCCAATACGGGAATTGATGTATTGGTTTCAGGCGTGGGACTACCATCTGCCATGTATCATTTGCAAAAAAGGATGCAGCAACTTGATTATGATCTCATCATCCAGGCAGGAATTGCTGGTTCATTCAACCGGGAAATTGAAATAGGGCAAACGGTTTGGGTAAGGCAAGATACTTTTGGCGACCTGGGAACAGAAGAGAAAGAAAATTTCTCCTCCCTTTTCGATTCCGGCCTTGCCGGTAAAAATGAATTTCCTTTTACAGATGGCTGGCTGGTAAACAATAATGAACTGACTAAAAAGATAAATCTCAATTCTGTCACTGCTGTAACGGTCAATAAAGTAACAGACAGTGAACTGCAGGAGCAACAGATCATAAACTGCTTTGATCCCGATATTGAATCGATGGAAGGTGCTGCACTGCATTATGTTTGCCTGCAGGAAAATATTCCATTCATACAGGTAAGATCTGTATCAAATTTTGTGAGAGAACGGGATAAAACAAAATGGAAGATGAAAGAAGCGATCAGCAACCTGAATGCAGAATTATTAAAACTAATCAACGGATTAACCAATTAACGCTCCTATCCCCTAAGGGGCTACAAAACATAGTTTAATGAAATTCACTTTAGGCTTTTCTCCCTGTCCCAACGATACGTTCATTTTTGACGCACTGGTGAATAATAAAATTGATACGCAAGGCTTACAGTTTGATGTGGTGCTGGAAGACGTGCAGACATTAAATGAATGGGCAACAGAGGGAAAACTGGATATCACCAAATTAAGTTACGGCGTATTGCCATTGGTTCTTGACAAATACCTTTTATTGAACAGTGGCAGCGCCCTCGGCCGGGGTGTTGGGCCCTTATTAATTAAGCAGGGCAAAACAAATGACCTGGTAACAGATGTTGTTGATGTAGAAGACAAACTGATTGCCATACCCGGAAAATTTACTACGGCACATTTACTTTTTTCCCTGGCATTCCCGAATGCGAACAACAAAGTTTTCCTGCGCTATAATGAGATAGAAAATTTTGTTTTGCAAGGCAAGGGATTAGGTGTGATCATTCATGAGAATCGTTTTACCTATGCAGAAAAAGGGCTGGATAAAATAATGGACCTTGGCGATTACTGGGAACGGGAAACACATAATCCCATTCCACTTGGTGGAATTGTTGCAAAGCGTTCAATGGATAAGGCAATAAGCAGGAAGATCGACAACCTGATCAGGGCAAGTATTGAATATGCTTACCGGCACCACCATGCTGAACTTACGGATTATGTAAAAAAACATTCGCAGGAAATGAGTGAAGCCGTGATGCGAAAGCATATTGATCTGTACGTTAATGATTTCTCTATTGAGCTTGGAGAAGAAGGCAAAAAATCGGTGAAAAAATTATTGGAAATATTCAAACAAACAAATCCACACATTTCTTTCAATGAAAAGATATTCATTGATGATGTTAATCCTTAAGCCCGGTCGTGAGATCTTTTTTCAATGCTTTGCCATATACTTCCAGGCAACGTTTGCGGGCAAATTCATGTACCACAATTGGTTTTGGGTAACTGAATTCATTCAGTTCCGGAACCCATTTATTTACATACGCAAGTTGGGGATCGAATTTCTGTGTTTGCAGGTAAGGATTAAATATCCGGAAATAGGGAGCTGCGTCACAACCGCTTCCGGCAGCCCATTGCCAGCCGCCGTTATTGGCAGCGAGGTCAAAGTCTGATAATTTTTCTGCAAAGTATGCTTCGCCCAATCGCCAGTCGAGTAACAAATGTTTGGTTAAGAACGACGCAACGATCATACGAACGCGGTTGTGCATGAACCCGGTTTCATTTAATTCACGCATGCCGGCATCCACAATGGGATAACCGGTCTGTCCCTTGCACCAGCGTTCAAATTCACCGTTATCCTTCTGCCATTCAATGGCATCGTATTCCTGTTTAAACGCCTTGCCTTTACCAACTTTTGGAAAATGCCAGAGTATCATGTGATAGAAATCCCGCCATATCAATTCATTCAGAAAGGTCTCACTCAGCCCCATGCATTTTTCTACCAGCTGCCGGATGCTTACCGTCCCGAAACGAAGGTGAACACCCAGGCGGGAAGTACCACTTATTGCCGGAAAGTCTCTTTGCGCTGCATACTTTCTTACCAGTTGTTCATCCAGGTCTTTGGAAGGAAATAAAGCAGAAGATTTTTTGAACCCGATGGATGATAAATCCGGCAGTCTTACCGGATCTTGTTTATAAAAATTACTGAAGTATTTCTCGGTTGGGTAAGCCTTAAAATGAAAATCATTCAGGCTTGCTTTCCATTTCCTGCTGTAGGGAGTAAAAACAGTGTAGGGTTTGCCATCGTCTTTCAGTACTTCACCCTTTTCAAAAATCACCTGGTCTTTATAAGTATGCAGACTAACTTCATGCTCATTCAGCAATTTTGCAATAGCCTGGTCTCTTTCTGTTGCGTAGGGTTCGTAATCATGATTGGCAAATACCTGTTCGATCTTATACTTACTTAAGAGCCTGCAAAAGGCATCATAAGGAGTGGAATAAAAAACTTCCAGTGAAGAATTTATTTTAGCCAGGCCCGACTGCATCTCTTCCAGTGCCGCATGAATAAACTCCACCCGCCTGTCTTCTTTATTTTCAAGTTTATCAAGAATATTCTTATCAAAAATGAAAACGGGTAGAACGGGCTTCCTCGATCTCAATGCCTGGTAAAGCCCGGCATTGTCAGCGAGCCGGAGGTCGCGGCGAAACCAAAAAATGTTGATTGCTTGCATATGCCTGCCTGGTTCTTTATTACCGGATATAAACAGCCTTATTTCAAAATGGTTGAAAGGAATTCAGAATAAATTTTTTGGGTGTACCGGTTGCTGTATTTTTTATCCCCGATGGCTTGCACCCAGCGTATATTGAATATGGAGTTGGTTAAAAAAACTTCGTCTGCATTCAGCAGGTCTTCAACACGGATGGCCACTTCCTGAACCTTTACCTTATTTTCTGAAAGCAGTTTCAGTATATTTTTCCGCATTACTCCTGCTATGCAGCCTTCATCGAGTGATACAGTACTGATAACTTCGTCTTTTACCAGGAAAATATTAGCTATGGAACTGTCGCATATTCTTCCGGCGTCATTCAACACCAGGGCATCATTCCATTTTTCGCTCTTTGCGTGCAGGGCCGCCATCACGTAAGGCAAAAAATTATTGTGTTTCAGGTTACTGAATTTATCGCGGATCTTTTTTGCATCTGTATATACGCCCATTGTTAACCCATTGCTGTTCCATTGCCCGGCATTATCCGGCAAGGCCCAGGTTTGAATAAGGTATTCCGGGTGGTGGTTTATTTCGTCAAACAAGCCGCCATTACCCCGAAAGAGGGTTAGCCTGATCCTTGCCAACTCATTGTGACCGTTTTTATCCAGGAGCTGAAGTATTTCATTTTGCAGTCTTGCCCTGGTAAGATGTGTTGGTATCTTAAACTGTAAAAAAGCCAGGCCATTCCATAAGCGTTCAAAATGTTCTGCTGCAAAAAGCAACTCGGCTTTGCTGCTCTTGATGGTTTCAAACAGGCCGTCTCCATATCTTAGTCCCCGGTTATTGACCCCGATAACCGTTTTACTTTCTTCAAATATTTTACCGTTGTAATTAAAGTGTCCCATTCATCAAATATACTATTAACCTTTTGCTGTGCCTTATTGCTAAAAAGCAAAAGCCCCCGGTAAACCGGGGGCAATTCTTCATTACAGTTTTAGAGACCAGAGTTGAGACAATTGGCCTGTTAATGGCTTTCGTCTAAAATATTATGTTTTACGGCATACATTATGAGCCCGGCGGTACTTTTTGCGCCGGTCTTTACTTTCAGCTTATCCCGGATCGCTTCCACGGTACGGGGGCTTAGGTCAACGATATCGGCTATTTCTTTTGTGCTTTTTTCTTCGCACATAAGTCTAAGAATGAGTATCTCTTTATCATTTAACTGGGCTTCCTGCTGGATCATCTTATGCGGCATGGCATCATTCCGTTGCTTCAGGTTTGTGAGCAGGGCCTTATTGGTCAATGAATTGAAATAATATTCCTGTTCAAAGCAGGTTCTTATTGCCTCGTAGATTATTTCGCTGTCGCTGGTTTTGGTCAGGTAGCTGTTAGCTCCAATTTCCATCAGTTTGGTTATCATACTGTGGTCGTCCATCATGGTCAGCATGATCACCCTGACATTGGGGTAAAGTTTCTTAATTTCAGGCAGGGCGGTAATACCATCCATGATCGGCATTTGTATGTCCAGCAGGATCACATCGGGCTGTATCATTTTTAGCATATTCAGCAGGTGCATTCCATTATCGGCTTCGGCGATCACTTTCACGTCTTTTTTTGCACTTAAAGCGGTCTTAACTCCTGCCCTGTACAGCACATGATCATCAGCAATTATAACCTTGATAGGTTCCCTCATATTGTCGTTCGGCATCATATTTTGGTATTTAAGGGGTTACGAATACCCTATTATAACGTAGGCCGCAAGTTCAAATTATATCTACAGATAATAATGAGTGTAATTACCCTATGTTCCGGATGGGGTTTTTACGAAAACAAGCGGGAAGTTTACCTTTTTGAAATTACTGTAAGAAAATAACTACAAGCGGGGTGGATATTCTGGCGCTCAGTTTTTGAGTTGGTAATTCAACTTTTTCATAAAAACATACGGCTTAGCTTTAAAAGGGCTACGGATCAAAATCGTATCTCAAAGTGATGACCTTTATTTTTAAATAAAAGGGAAAATCAACAGAAAAATGGGGATTTTCTTGGGGGAATTATTGAGGAAAGAGAAGTAGTATTGTAGAGAAAAATATACAATTTGAAACTTCTTAATTTCATAATTTATTTTGGAACCGGTATTATTCTATTTACTTTTCTTATTGCGCTGGTTTTTCACAAAAGAGAGAAACCCATTTATTTCAAGTACATTTTTGTATACATAATATTAGGCCTTCTTATATCCGCAAATACATTTGTAAACAATTTTGACATTTGGATTTTGAACAAAAAAATTCCCCTTTTAATTGAACAATTATTGTTAATAATTCAATTATCGATGATTGGGCTATTTTTCATTGAGACCCTTTATAAGTCATCATTGATAAAAAAAATAAAATGGCTACTTTTTTTATCAGTACTTATTCAAAGTAGTCTACTCATCCTAGTGCTTATCACCAATATTGAAATCAAGCCACATATTTCATCAAATTTATTTTTACTTTTTTTCTGTTTATTTTATTTGAAAGACCTTATGAAGAATAAACCTACTTTAATAATTAGTAAATCATCTGCATTTTGGCTAGTTATGGGAATATTTTACTCTTCCTGCATTGGATTTCCGGTGAATTCTTTAATTCCCTTTATTCCAAAAGACCAGAAATTTATTAATATCCGATTGGAAATCTTTTCAATCGCTAACATGTCGCTTATAGTTCTTTATCTTTTTATTATAAAAAGTTATCTATGCTTAAAGCACCCACAGAATTTTTAGTAACTTTTATCATTATTTCGGTAATTCTGATGCTTAGCTTAGTTGTATTAATTACTGTAGTCATTTACCGTTACCAGCAAAAACAAAATACCTATTTTAAGGATATTGAAGCCCTTAAAATATCTCATCAAAATTCCCTTCTCCAATCCCAGTTGGAAATACAGGAACAAACCTTTCAAAACATATCCAGGGAAATACACGACAATATAGGTCAGAAACTTACACTCGCTAAACTGCACCTGAACACCCTTAGCCATGATGATATTAATAAGGTCACTTCACAGGTTAATGATTCCGTAAGTATGATCAGCGAAGTCATCAATGATCTCAGCGATATAAGCCGAAGCATGAACAGTGAGATTCTCTTAAACAACGGCCTGATTAAAGCCCTGGAATTTGAAGCAGTACAATTTAAAAAATCAGGCAGGTACAAAATCAGTTTTTCTACAACAGGCAACCCCGTTTTTTTGGATGCAAATACCGAACTGGTCCTTTTTCGCATAGCACAGGAAGCACTTACCAACATAATAAAACATGCAGATGCCTCTGTAATAGATATTTTACTTCACTATGACAGCCTTTTGCTTAGCATGATAATTAATGATAATGGCAAAGGCTTCCATGCAGATGAAAACCGTTTTGGAACCGGCCTGTCAAATATGAGGAAACGGGCTGATACCTTAAAAGGACGCCTGGTAATCAGCAGTAATCCCCAAGGATGCACACAAATTAAAATTGAAATACCGCTTTATGAAAACAACAAATCAATATAAGTTAATCCTTGCTGATGATCATATCCTGCTTAGGGACGCTCTCGCTAACCTTATCAATGGTTTTGATGAGTTCCGGGTTATAGCTACTGCCGGTGATGGTGAAGAAGTAAAACAGGCCATCGAAAACGGCAGCAAGCCTGATCTTATTTTAATGGATCTGAACATGCCCAGATCAGATGGCTATGAAACGTCTTGTTGGCTGCAGGAAAATCATCCTGAAATAAAGGTGATCATTTTAACAATGTACGATAGTGAAATAGCACTCATCCGCCTGCTGCGTACCGGGGTGAATGGTTTCCTTAAAAAAGATATCCATCCGGCTGAATTAAGGAATGCCCTGCTTACGGTATCCGCTGGAGAATATTATTATTCTAACAGAACAACGGGCAAGATTGCTTCTTTATTCCGCAAAGGCCAGGAAAAAAAATCTCCGATAGAAAATGCAACGTTAAGTGATATAGAGATCAAGTTTTTAAAATTAGTATGCACGGATATGACTTATAAGGAAATAGCCCATGCGATGAATATGACTCCCAGGCACATAGACAGCTACAGGGATACTTTATTTGAAAAACTGGATGTAAAAAGCAGGGTGGGACTTGCAATACATGCCATTAAAAGCGGCATCGTAATTCTGTAAGTTTATTCTATCAGTTTATTCCGCATACCATACATGATAAGCCCTCCTATGGTTTTTGCGTCAACCTTGGTTTTCATGTTTTGGCGAATGGTCTCTATAGTCCGGGGACTGAGAAATATTATTTTGGATATCTCTTCCGTTGTTTTGTCTTCTGCCAGTAGTTTTAAAATCTTAATCTCCTTTTCATTAAAATGAATCGGTGTATTGCTGCCGTAATGCTGCCGTACATTCTTCTTCTGCATCAATTTTCCCATAACGGCTTTGTTAACCAACTCATTGAAATAAAAATCGTCGTTCATGCAGGTAAGTATGGCTTCATATATCTCTTCCGGGTCAGTGGTCTTGGTAAGATAGGCATTGGCCCCCATTTCCATCATCTTGCTGATCATCTGCTGGTCGTCATACATGGTGAGCACAATTATCTTCACTTCCTCATACTCTTTCCGTATTAACTGAATGGCATTTATTCCGTCAATTTCCGGCATACGTATATCCATTAACAACACTTCCGGCTTCTTAATGGCAATTTTATGCATCATATCCTTACCATCCTCGGCTTCCCAGAGCATCTTTAGATTTTCCTTTCCAGACAGGGCCATTTTAATTCCGTCCCGGAATATTTTATGGTCATCGGCTATTGCGATCTTAATGATATGGTCGTTACGCATGGTATTTTCCTTCGGGGATTAGTATTAAACCTGCTCAAGTTACAATTTTCATGCTACTTGAACAATTTGGTTAAAGAAACCGTATAACCCACTTCTTTAATTAGCTGATTTTCAAAAGCATCCGAAAATGTACTTAGTAATTTTACTACCCGTTTCTATCGTTGATCTACCTGCCTTACCTGCACTTATACTCAGTTAAAAAGTAAATATTACAAAAGGAAAATCGGGCATAAATGCTCTTTCACAGAACATTGCCAGGGTATACTTTTGTATCAGTTGATTGACATTGGTTCACTACCTGTTTTATATCCAAATATCCAGTAGAACTTGAGAACATTTCCAATTATCCAAGAAAAACCTGTTTGTGCTTGTGTTGCCAGTGTCAATCAACTTAATTTCCAGATTCCGCTTAAATCCAATATAAAAAACTGAAAAGTATTTTAAATGCCCCGACTCTGGCTTTAACAGGGCCAGAAACAATAGTAACAGATTTTATCTAATATATTTAAAATCAACTACTAATAGGCAAATAACCTCTTCGTAACTCCCACATTACTCCTATAGTAAAATTGCTATGGTAAACTTACGTTTTACTCCATAGTAATTTTACTATTTTTATTTAGTATATTTACCCTAAATATTCAAGTTAATTTACTAACATTTTATTACCAAACTCTTTCTGGCACTGAATTTGAATATTTATTAACAGAAGTATCCTATGACCGAGGGGTTGCTAGGGTTTGGCTTTTGAGAGAAGTTTACATCTCAAATTACTTAGAAACCTTAAAAACTAAATCAAATGCTAAACGGAGTTATCGATTTACTGGTTGAGTGCTTTTGCTAATTAACCTTTAATCACACAAGCGAATTTTATATTTTTGAATTCTGCGAGCAATGGTTATTTTTGATTAAATAATCATTTTTTTATCCTACAGAATCTTAAATATATAACTTACTTCACTGAAATTTTACCTTTTATTTTTTGTCTCCTCTTTTTTAAAAGAGTAACTACAAAAAATACAAAGGTATTTTTTTTGTATACAGTTGTTATTACAGTCCTTATAATTGCAGTAATTATTACTCGTATATATACAACTCGTTTCCCAGCTACTTCGTGGTAACTAGAATATACAATGTGCTAGAGTATTCAATATTGTCGTATTTGTTTTATTTATATATCAAAAACAAAGTCTTAAGGCACATCCTGCTTTATTCAATTATCCCTTTCATTGTATTCAGTATACTTAATTTTTTAAACGCAACTAAGCCCGGCATTCCATTTCTACCTTTGATTTTTGAATATCTTATTTTATTGGCATTTATTATTTACTTCTTTTTTGAGGTAATACAAGAAACGGTAGTAGAGCCTATTTATCATAAGCCTATTTTTTGGATTTCTGTAGGCTTTATTATTAATTTTTCGGGTAATTTTTTTGTACTTCTATCATCTATAAAAAGCTTTGATGATGAATCATTCCGAGATGTTTTTACAGTGATTTATAGCTCTGTGACTATCATAAAAAATATACTTTTATCTATTTCGTTAACTGTCAAGGAAACTAGACCCGATATTCAAGAAATAAACGATTTTTCTATTGACTCAAAACTTGACTCTTATCTTCCCTTTAAAAATTCAAATCAATAGCTAAGGACAATGTACTTTCTTCAAACAACTGGTTCATCAGGCATCACCCCATTTATGTTTCTAGGAACATTAGGTATGCTTACCCTTGCTATTGGTATCGTTGGTTTTGTTATTTTCCACCAGCGGAAAGTGATCCGCTACAACAGCCAGCTAAAAAAACTAGAGGAAGAAAAACAACAGATACTTTTAAATGCATCCATACGCTTCCAGGAAGAAGAACGTAACCGAATAGCCGCTGACCTGCACGATGATGCAGGCCCTTTACTGGCAACAGCACGCCTTTACCTGAATGAAAATCTCGTTAACCAGGATAAAGCCCAGCAATTACAAAGTATTTTCAGTGCCAAACAAATACTTGATGATGCCATCTTGCTGATCCGTAACATCAGCCACAGCCTCATGCCCCCTACTCTTAAAAACTTTGGATTGGAAAGTGCTGCTACTGACTTATTTCAAAAGATCGGGGCCAGTGGAAGTCTGAATGCAAGTGCCCGATTTCATGACTATCGTACCCGGTTGAAAGTAGAACAGGAACTCCTGGTATTCCGGATCATACAGGAATTAGTGAATAATATATTAAAACACAGTAATGCCGGATTCATTCACCTGACCCAGAATGTAAGCGGAAAAAAAATGTATTTCCGAATTCATCACGACGGCACAGGCATTGTGCAGGCCGATTTTGAAAAGTTAAACCACAGTACACTGGGGCTTGGTCTAAAAAATATCGCCAGCCGTACCAAAGTGCTTAACGGAAGGATATTCTTTGAAATTGACCCAAGCCATACTTATTATAAGGTAACCATAGAAATTCCCAGGGAGCCGGCCATTTAAGTTTCCATAATTCAGGCAATAACTTTGGCCGGAATAGAGTTCAAGATGAACACTTACAGCAGGTAAAGGCTGATTTACGGATGAAAATGAATTTTCTTTTCTTAATTTTACGATACTGCTGAAATTATGAATGAAATAAAAGTTGCTATTGCGGACGACCACAAGATATTCAGGAAAGGAGTAATACTTTCCATGAGGTCTTATACCAATATCAAATTCGTAATGGAAGCTGATAATGGAGAAGATCTTTTGGCTAAGATCCCCGAAACGCAACCCGATGTTATTTTGTGTGACCTTAAAATGCCCATAAAGGATGGCATAGATACCACCAAACTTATTACTAAAAATTTCCCCGGGATAAGAGTCATAATTCTTACCATGTACGAGGATGAGCGGTTTGTCGGCCATTTGATGGATTGCGGCGCTGCCGGTTATCTCCTAAAAAGCACGGAACCTGCAGAAATCAAAAAAGCTATCATGGATGTAATGAGAACCGGGTTTTATCTTAATCCATTCGTAAATAAGGTGCTCATCAAAAAGAATTATTCCAAGCAAAAATTCAACCCTTCCCTTACTTCAGAAGTAGTTTTAAGCGAGCGGGAGAAAGAAGTGCTTACGTTGGTTTGTATGGAATTCACCGCTGCAGAAATAGCTGCAAAAATGGATATCAGCGCCCGAACTGTTGAGGCAATCAAAGACAGGCTGATGGAAAGATTTGGCGTTAAAAACTCTGTAGGACTTGTATTCTACGCTATGAAGAATTCGCTGATTGATTAGGCTATCTTAAAACAATCCAAATAAGGTAGAATCAATATTATTGATTATCTGCCCCAGGTGCTCTTCATTCTCTGCAAATTTATTTTTATCTGCATCAACGATCAACAACGGGCCTTCTTTGTAGTTATCGATCCAGTTGTTATAAAACTCATTCAGTTTCTTTAAATAATCGAGACGTATGTTTTCCTCGTACTCCCTGCCTCGTTTTTGTATTTGCGCTACCAGTGTGGGCACCGAAGCCTTCAGGTAGATCAAAAGGTCTGGTGGCTGTACCATCGTTTTCAATGTTTCAAAAAACTTATAGTAATTATCAAAATCACGCTTGCTCATCAATCCCATATCGTGCAGGTTGGGAGCAAAAATATTGGCATCTTCATAAATGGTCCTGTCCTGGATCACTGTTTCTGTGCCTCGATGAATTTCCAGCAATTGATTGAGGCGGCTGTTTAAAAAGAATATCTGCAGGTTAAAACTCCACCTGGGCATGTCCTCGTAAAAATCATTCAGGTAAGGATTGTGATCCACGTCTTCAAACTGGGGAATCCACTTATAGTGCTTGCTCAGCATCTCCGTTAACGTGGTTTTACCGGCACCAATATTACCGGCCACTGCAATATGCTTTGGTTTTTTTGTCTTTGCCATGCCCCTATCCCCAAAGGGGAATTTTAATTTATATAAATCTTATTCGTTTACGATTATTAATGATTGAAAGTATGCAAACTTAGCAATATCACAAATATATTTGCTCCCTTTGTTCCCCTTTATGGCTTAGTGATCAATAATACTTTAACCCAATCGCTTCCCTCACCAGTTTCATAGTAGTATGGGCACTTTTATTGGCTTTTTCTGCCCCCTGCTCCATGATCTGTTTAAGCCCTTTTTCATCATTCAGAATTGCATCTACATTGTTCCTTATGGGAGCTATGAACTGAACCATGTCCTCCGCCAGTTGCTTTTTCATATCGCCATAACGGATGCTGCAGTTATTATAATCGGCTTCAAATTTCTGCATCACATCTGCACTACTTACAAGTTTCATCAGCAAAAAAATATTCTCAATATAATCTGGCTTGGGCGAATCGGGTTCTGTCGGGCCACTGTCCGTTTTCGCTTTCATCACTTTCTTCCTGATCATTTCATCCTCATCAGCCAGATACAAAGTGGCCATCTGGTTCTCACTCTTACTCATCTTGCCTGCGCCGTCGAGACTTGGAACCTTGATCAGCTCCTGGTTGAAATTAAATGCCTGTGGTTCCGGAAAGACTTCACCATACCGGTGATTAAACCGATTGGCAAACGTACGGGCCATTTCCAGGTGCTGTTCCTGGTCTTTTCCAACCGGCACATAACTGGCACGGTGCAGGATGATATCTGCAGTCATTAAAACGGGATAGGTCAATAACCCGGCATTTACATTTTGCGGATTGAGACGTACTTTATCTTTAAATGTAGTGGTTTTCTCCAATTCACCTTTATAAGCCAGCATGTTTAAATACAGGTAAAGTTCAGCTGTTTCATGAACATGGCTTTGGCAATACAGGGCCACTTTATCAGGGTCAAGCCCACAGGCAATATTTTCTGCCAGAACACGGTGAACATTTGCTTTAAGTTCCTTCGTATCCGGGTGTGTGGTCAACGAGTGCAGGTCTGCAACCATGAAATAACACTCAAACTCTTCCTGCATCTTCACATAATTGCGGATGGCCCCGAAATAATTGCCCAGGTGCAAAAAACCGGTGGGTCGTATCCCACTCATTACTATTTCTTTCTTCTTTTCCATCGGATGGCGAAGATAATGAAAGTCGATAGTCATTGGTCATTGTGAGCACTAAAAAATCAGGCGCCGCTTAAATAAAAGCAAATACGGCAAAGCCAAAACTGAGCTATATTTGTTTTATGGAAGTAAACGACGAATTGGTGGATAAACTTGCCCATCTTGCCCGGCTGAAGTTTGATGAAACAGCAAAGGCTGAGATCAAGACCGACCTGCAGAAAATGATACAGTTTGTTGATAAACTGAACGAACTGGATACCACCGGCGTTGAACCTTTATTGCACATGAGTGATAACGTAAATATTTTACGGGCAGATGAAATGAAAGGAAGCATTTCCCGGGAAGAAGGCTTAAAAAATGCGGCTGTGCATGATGAACATTTTTTTAAAGTACCAAAAGTGATAAAGAAATAGTTGAAAATTGTTGAAGGTTGTTTAACATTGTTTAATAGACTCCAACCTTTCAACAACCTTCAACAACATTCAACATTTTATTTATGCAGAGCATTATTCATCTTGAAAGTATCCGGAAAAGTTATTACCTCGGAAAAAATGAACTGCAGGTCTTGAAAGGCATTTCCCTGGATATTTTTAAAAATGAATACGTGGCATTGATGGGGCCGAGTGGTTCCGGAAAATCTACCTTAATGAATATTTTAGGTTGCCTCGACAGTCCTTCCGGTGGAAAATACCTTTTGAATAACAAGGATGTAAGCCGCATGCCCGATAATGACCTGGCCGAAGTGCGTAATAAGGAAATAGGATTTGTTTTCCAGCAGTTCAACCTGTTACCCCGGTTAACGGCAGCAGAAAATGTAGCCTTGCCGCTTGTTTACAGCGGGATTGGCAAAAAGGAAAGAAATGAAAGAGCCATGGAAGTTTTGAAGAGAGTAAAACTTGACGACCGGAGTCATCATAAACCTAATGAATTAAGTGGCGGACAGGCCCAGCGGGTTGCCATTGCACGGGCTTTAATAAACAATCCATCCATTATTTTAGCCGATGAACCTACGGGTAACCTTGATTCGAAAACCTCGTATGAAATTATGGACATCCTGAGTAAGATACACATTGAGGGCAATACCGTAATTCTTGTTACGCACGAGGAAGACATCTCCCTATACGCCCATCGTATTATCAGGCTCAGGGATGGGGTAATAGAAAGTGATAAAATGAATGCGAATCCGCTGTCTACTTCTGTTCCCGCCTGATCATCCATCTTGCTATAAACAATTACTGATAATTTTTGTTGCTTTACATTACAAAACCTGGATTAATCATGGCCATAAAGATATATACCAAAACAGGCGACCTGGGTAAAACCAGTTTGATCGGCGGCACCAAAGTTGCCAAAAACAATATCCGTATTGAAGCATATGGAACCACCGACGAACTCAATTCCTATATCGGGCTTACTGCAGATCATCTTACGGACGAACATTCAAAAAACATTTTAAAAGAGATACAAGACAGGCTCTTCACTATCGGATCTTCCCTTGCCTGCGATCCCGACAAAGAACCCTTACTTAAAATACCCGACCTAAAAGAAGCCGATATTGAACTGCTCGAAAAAGAAATTGACAAGATGAATGAAGAATTAGCTCCCATGAAATCTTTCATACTTCCCGGGGGGCACGTTGCCATATCTACTACACATGTTACCCGTTGCGTATGCCGACGTGCCGAAAGGCTTTGTGTGAATATGAAAGAACACGAGATTTTTGTAGAGCCACTTGTAATAAAATACCTGAACCGCCTGAGTGATTATCTTTTTGTACTGGCCAGGTATACCGGGCATTTACTGGGAGTAGAAGATATTCCGTGGAAACCCAGAATCAATGGATAACGATATAATTAATAATGGATAATTGGGATTCAAAGAAATAGTAGTTATATCGCTTTAAAACATTATCAATAATCCACTAACCAATTACCCATTAATCATCTTCCCGTCTTTCATGTGCAATATCCGGTCGCTCATTTTTGCCAACTCTTCATTGTGTGTTACGATCAAAAATGTTTGATTGAACTGATCACGCAGATCCATAAATAACTGATGCAGTTCTTTTGCATTGGCACTGTCTAAGTTCCCGGTTGGTTCATCAGCCATCACAATATCAGGCCCGTTTATTAATGCCCTTGCTACAGCCACCCGTTGCTGTTCACCCCCCGAAAGTTGCTGGGGTTTATTTTCCAACCGGTCGCCAAGTCCTAAAGTTTTCAACAATTCTGTGGCTTTTGTTACCACTTCTTTCTTTTTAGTGCCGGCAACCCAGCCCGGTATGCAAACATTTTCCAATGCTGTAAACTCAGGTAAAAGATGATGAAACTGGAAAACAAAGCCGATATGCTTATTCCGGAATGCAGCCAGTTTTTTTCCTTTCAGGGCTTCAATATGTTGATCATTCATGACGATCCTGCCTTTATCGGCACTGTCTAAAGTGCCCAAAATGTGGAGCAGAGTGCTTTTCCCGGCGCCGGATGAACCTACAATACTCACTATCTCACCTTTATTGATGGAAATATCAACACCCTTTAGTACAGCCAATTGCCCATACTGCTTATGAATATCTGTTGCGGTTAACATACATCGAAAATAGCTAATAATTGTAAGTTTTGGCTAACAGGTACAAGGCCCCGGTTAAATAGTATTTATGACAAAATAATTTCCGTGAAAAGCCGTTTAAAAAACACTTTTGGTTATTTCGTACGAACCTATACATTTGCAAAAAAATAAACCCATTAAGAGATGTTTTGGACCTTAGAATTAGCCTCTCATTTGGAAGACGCACCCTGGCCGGCCACAAAAGATGAATTGATCGATTATTCGATCCGCAGTGGCGCCCCTATTGAAGTAGTAGAGAATTTACAGGAACTGGAAGACGAGGGAGAGATGTATGAAGGACTGGAAGACATCTGGCCCGATTATCCCAGCCAGGAAGATTTCTTCTTTAATGAAGATGAATATTAACCCCTATCCCCTAAAGGGGAACTGGATCATAAAATATTAAAGAGCCTTTCATTTTTTGAAAGGCTCTTTTCTTTATTATAAATGATTCTGTAATCCTGATGCCCCAGGTTTCCCCTTTAGGGGGTGGAGGGTGCTTCCATCTTTTCTATTACCGCTTCCGTAACACCGGTAAAAGAAAATCCCCCATCGTGGAAAAGATTCTGCATAGTAACTTTCCTGGTCAGGTCGCTGAACATCATTACAATATAATTTGCACACTCATCAGACGTTGCATTACCAAGCGGACTCATCTTTTCTGCATAGTCCATAAAGCCGTCGAAACCTTTTACACCGCTGCCGGCAGTAGTTCGAACGGGTGATTGAGAAATAGTATTTACCCGTACGTGTTTTTTAACGCCGTAATGATAACCAAAACTCCGGGTTATACTTTCCAGCAATGCTTTTGCATCGGCCATTTCGTTATAATCCGGGAACACACGCTGCGCAGCAATATAAGTAAGTGCCACTACGCTGCCCCAGTCGTTGATGGCATCCATCTTCATGGCAGTAGCCAGCATCCGGTGCAGGCTTACCGCCGATATATCCAATGACTTTGAATTGAACCCGTAATCGATCTCGGTATAATGTTTCCCCTTGCGTACATTTATGCTCATGCCGATGGAGTGCAGGATAAAATCTATGCCACCGCCAAAATGTTCCATTGATTTGGTAAAGAGGTTGGCTACGTCTTCGTTGCTGCTGACATCACAGGCAATAACAGGAGCTTTAACGGCTTCTGCCAGTTTATTGATCTCACCCATCCGCATGGCAACAGGAGCATTGGTAAGAACAATCTCAGCGCCCTCTTCATAACATTTTAAAGCAGTTCTCCAGGCAATGGATCTTTCGTCCAACGCACCGGATATGATTCCTCTTTTTCCTTTCAGCAGATTATAAGACATAGGTAATTCGTTTAGTGATTGAGGAGTAAAAATAACAATCTTATCTTTTAAAGAAAAAATCTTTATAATGAATTAATACCAGGCCGAAAATAAATACCCAGGTGATAATGCTTACCAGGTGAGCTGCTATATACATGATAAAACTTACAACAGAACGTCGTGGGTCGATCATTCTTTTCAAAAACACGTGCGTTAGATAAGCAAGGATGGTTGCTGTAAGAATAAACAGTAAAACTCTTGGGTTGTACAATGCAGTTGTTTTACGATGATCAATTCCCCACCATCTCCCTCGCATTCTGTAATGCAGCAGCTGTAGGCTTTTCACCACTCAGCATCTGGGCAATGCTGGTGATCCGTTCATCATTGCTGAGAAGCCGGATGGAAGTAACGATCTTGTCATTATTGATGGCTTTGTATACAAAATAATGAGCTGTTGCCCTTGCCGCTATCTGTGGCTGGTGAGTGATGGAGATCAACTGGTGAGAATCAGACAGATCTTTCATTATATTACCCACCTGCCGGGCGGCCTCCCCGCTGATGCCGGTATCAATTTCATCAAAGATCAACGTAGGCAGTTGCAGTTTTCGGGCAACCAACGATTTTACACAAAGCATCAGGCGGCTTAATTCTCCTCCGCTGGCAACTTTCTGCAGCGGTTCAAAACGGTCACTCTTATTGGCATCAAATAAAAAACTGATCTTATCTGCCCCGCTTTCCGTGAGGCTTGATAGTGGCTCCGCTTCTGCCTTAAACCGTGCATTAGGCATCCCTACTTTTGCCAGTAATCCATTAACGCTTTCGATAAATGGCTTCGTTGCTTTTTTCCGGTTGAATGAAATTGTTTTTGCCAGTTCCCCGGCTTGCTTTAAAAATCCGTTTGTTTCTTTTTGCTTTTGCCCGATGGCTTCGCCAATATTGAGAATATCATTCAGCTTCTGCTGCAGGTCATTTTGTATATGAAGAAGTTCGTTGGTGCTGTTTACCCCATGTTTTTTTTGCAGCTTATAACCAAGCGATATCCGGTCGTTCAGCAATTGAATACGTTCGGCGCTGTAATGAACACTGTTATTGATGTGATCCAGTTCATCGGCTATATCCTGCAATTCCAGTTGGGCACTTTGTAAACGTTTTGCCAGTTCTGCAATGCCCGTATGGTATTCATCCAGGCTGTGCAGTTTGTTTTGCAAGGACCTTATCTGCTGAACAATCGGCTGTTCACTTTCCTTCAGTTCATAACAGATCCCACTCAACTGCAGTTTTACATTTTCTGCATTGTTGAGCAGTTTTAATTCAGCATCCAACTCTTCCAGTTCATTTTCTTTGAAACCGGCTTCATCCAGTTCGTCAAACAAATACCGGTTATAATCCAGCGCTGCATTGGCCGCATTTTGCTGTGCCTGCAGAACTTCCAATTCCTTCTTTGATTGCTGGTACGAGTGAAAGACCTTACGGTATTCTTTCAGCAGTTCATTATTACCTGCCAGGGCATCCAGCACTTCTTGTTGAAAAGCAGCTGAGTTCAGTTCAAGTGTATCAAACTGCTGGTGCAGGTCAACCAGCATCAGGCTGAGTGATCTCAGTTGATTGAGGTTAACAGGTGTATCATTCACAAAAGCCCTTGATTTGCCATTAGGAGCTATTTCCCTTCGCATCACCAGTTCCTCTCCCCCATCCAGGTCATTGGCTTTCAGGAAATCAATGATCGCTTCTTTTCCTTTTGCATCAAATACCGCTTCCACAAAACATTTCTTATCCTTATCCTGCAAAACCGTCGTATCGGCTCGATCGCCCAATACCAGGCTCAATGCCCCCACCAGGATGCTTTTACCAGCGCCTGTTTCACCGGTAATAATATTCAATTTGCCGGAGAATTCAATTTCCAGTTCGTGGATGATGGCGTAATTCTGTATGGTGAGTTTACGTAGCATATTATTAATTGTACCGGGAAGCAAATTAGTGAATTTAAGGGCGCATTGCCATTGAATGATTGGAATGGGTATAAAAATAATTAAGCAATGATACCCTGGTCAGACGGGACATCAGACCATAAAAAAGTGCCTGCAAATTGCAGGCACTCCCAGTATCTTGTATCCAGAGTATCCCGGATCTTATTTCACTTCTACAGAATCATTCAGGTCTGAGTCAACCAAAATACGGCCGCAGTTCTCACAAACCATGATCTTCTTGCGCAGTTTTATTTCGCTCTGCTTTTGCGGAGGAATGGCGTGAAAACATCCACCACAGCTATCCCTTTCCACAGCTACCACAGCCAACCCGTTGCGGTAGTTCTTGCGGATGCGGTCGTAACTCATCAGCAGGCGCTCATCAGCGTGTTTGCGGGCATTCTCAGCTTCCTTGTTGTAATGCTTCTCTTCTTTCTCTGTTTCAGCAATGATCTTTTCCAGTTCGCCTTTTTTTGCTGCAAGGTTTGCTTCTTTATTGCTTACTGCTTTTTTAGCCAGTTCCAGTTGCTTTGCTTTTTCAGCAATTTCTTCGGTGGCGTCTTTGATATGTTTTTCGCAAAGCTTCACTTCCAGCGTTTGCATCTCAATTTCCTTGTTGATGGCTTCAAACTCACGGTTGTTCTTTACATTCTCACTTTGCTTCTCGTATTTTTTTATCAGGGCTTCGGCTTCCTTGATGCCGTTCTTCTTTTGCTCAATAAATTCCTGGATACCGTTTATTTCTTCTTCTACTCTCGTTTGCCTGGCGTGTAACCCTTCGATCTCATCTTCCAGGTCTTTTACTTCCATCGGAAGTTCACCCTTCAAGATCTGGATCTCATCCAGCTTGCAATCAACTTTTTGTAAAAGAACCAGTGCACTTAATTTTTCCTCAATTGAAAATTCTTTAACGGCGGCCATTTTTATTTGAAGTTTACTTTTAAAAATTACAGGAAGTAACGTACCGGGTTGGTTTTTACCTCTGTTTTAAGGACGGCAAAGGTAGGGAATTTTTGGTTCAAAATGTCAAACAAAAGGTCTGTTGTGAACTGCTCGCTCTCGTAGTGGCCAATATCGGCGATCACCAGCCGGCCATTGGCGTCAAAAAACTCGTGGTACTTGACGTCGCCGGTAATGTAGAAGTCGGCCCCGGCCGCTACTGCAGTCCCGATCAAAAAGGCCCCGGCCCCGCCGCAAAGTGCCACTTTTTTCACCGGTTTGCCCAGCAATTTTGTATGCCTGATAACCGAAAGGCCAAACTGGGCCTTCAGCAGTTGTAAGAAAACCTCTTCCAGCAGCGGGTTTGCCAGTTCGCCAACCATTCCGCTGCCAATACCTGGCGCATTGTTTTCCAGGGCGATGACGTCGTAAGCCACTTCCTCGTAAGGATGGCTGGCCAGCAGGGCAATGATGATCTTTTTCTCCAGCCATACGGGGAAGATCATTTCCATCTTTACCTCTGCTTCGGTATGGCGCTCCCCTTCTTTACCAACAAATGGATTGGTTCCCGGTCCGGCTTTAAAGGTCCCTTCGCCCGTTGCATTAAAACTGCACTCGCTGTAATTACCAATATGGCCGGCCCCAACTGCAAAGATTGCTGCCCGTACTTTCTCAGCATGATCAACCGGAACAAAACAGTATAATTTTTTAAGGAGCGCATTCTTTGGTTGAAGAACGCTGCGGTTTATCAATCCAAGTTTATCAGCGATGGCCGCATTCACACCATGCTTTACATTATCCAGGTTGGTATGAATGGCATAAATGGCAATGTCGTTTTTTAAAGCCGTGATGATCGTCCGCTCCACATAATTCTTTCCGTTTATCTTTTTCAGTCCGCCAAAGATGATGGGATGATGAGCTACGATGAGGTTACATTTTTTTTCGATGGCTTCCTGAACCACTTGTTCGGTTGCATCTAATGTTATGATAACGCCACTGCAATACCAATCGGCTTTGCCGGTTAGTAAGCCGGCATTATCATAGCCTTCCTGCAGAACTGGAGGAGCAGTTGACTCTAAAACAGCTAGGATGTCCTGAATCTTCATTGTACTAATTTATAAAGAAAAGAAGTTTACCCTTTCAGTTTATTAACCAGCGCCACATATTGCTGCATGGCATCTTCAGAAGACCTTCCTTTTAAAGATGACCAGGCTTCATATTTTGCCTTATTCACAAAGTCGAATGGATTGGAAGGCGCTTCACCGCTTACGTCTCCTTCGGTTGATTGTTTATAGAGTGAATATAATTCCAGCAATGTTTCGTTGGAAGGCTTTTCGGGTAACTGTTTACTTTCGGTTACTGCTTTTTCAAATTGTTCTTTCAGCTCCATGTTATTTTTTTACGAAGCTACGGAAAGGGAATGAAGTGAATTTTTTTGAATGGTTAGTTCTGTATATTTAACATCAAAAAACTCAATAAAAATGAAAATTACAAATAACAAGATACTCATCACCGGCGGCGCCACCGGCATCGGCTTTGCCTTAGCAGAACGTTTTATACAGGAAGGCAATACCGTACTTATCTGCGGAAGAAGGGAAAGCGCCTTACAGGAAGCAAAGAACAAATTACCTTCCCTGGTAACCAGGGTTTGCGACCTGTCGACAGAAACAGGAAGAGAAACACTTTATAAATGGGTTGCAGAAGAGCACCCCGACCTGAACGTGCTGGTAAATAATGCCGGCATCCAGCAATGGATGAACATCAGTGACCCGGATTTCTTTGAACGGGCAAAGGAAGAGATCGTTACCAATATTGAAGCGCCCGTACATCTGACATCTCTTTTTCAAAATCTCAAATCGCTTAATACGATCATGAATGTTACCTCGGGCTTGTCCTTTGTTCCGCTTACAAAAACACCTGTTTATTCCGGCACCAAGGCTTTCTTCCATTCGTTCACCCTTTCGCTCAGGCATTTGATGAAGCCGAAGAACATTGAAGTGATAGAAATAATACCCCCTGCCTTGAACACCGACCTGGGTGGAAAGGAATTCACGATTTTGCGCCACCCGTTAGTGGTTTTATTGAATCCATTTTCAAACAACTGGAAGAAGGAAAGAATGAGCTGACCTATGGCTTCAGCGAGCACGGAGCCGGTATCGGGGCGGCAGAATTCAGGCAGGCATTTGAAAAGCTGAACCCCGTTGTTTAATAAATGCTGATATATATTTCAGCGGCAGCAATTAATAATCAGCAGTAATGCCATAAATAATTCCGAAATTTAGGGCATCATGAGCCTGGTAAACCGGAGGAGCAGATTTTATTTTCTTTCATTTCTTAAGCACGACTTTAAGGCAAGCATCAGTGTCTTTTTTGTAGCCTTGCCGCTTTGCCTGGGCATATCACTGGCATCGGGCGCTCCTATGTATTCAGGCTTAATGGCCGGCATCCTCGGCGGCATAGTGGTTTCACTTATCAGCAAATCGGAACTAAGTGTAAGCGGACCCGCAGCCGGACTTACCGCCATCTGTGCTGCAGCCATCACACAAATGGGTGCCCTGGAAATATTTTTTCTTTCTGTTGCTGTTGCCGGGCTTTTACAGGTACTGCTCGGCGTTTTCCGGCTGGGAGGATTCACCCATTTTATTCCTTCGGCAGTAATTAAAGGAATGCTGACCGCCATCGGCATCATTCTCATCTCGAAACAGGTACCGGCATTCATCGGTTACGACAAACCTGATTTCTGGTCGAACGAGTTTTTCAATATCATCTCGTTCAAAAATGTGTACAGTAACGTAGACAGTTTATACAAACACTCTTCAGCTGGTGTAATCGTCATTGCCCTGCTCTCCATCATATTGCTGTACGTTTGGAAGAATACGCTTGCAAAAAAAATAAATTTCCTGCCCACTTCTTTCATCACTGTTTTGTTCGGCGTGCTGCTGGCGTTCATCTTCCAGCAATATGTTCCGCAACTGGCGCTTAAGCCAACGCAGTATGTAACGGTGCCGAAGAATATTTTTTCACAGATACGGTTTCCCCAGTTCAGCGCCTTGTTCAGCAGTATTGAAATATGGCGCAATGCCATCGTGATCTGTTTTGTGGCAACACTTGAAACGCTGTTAAGCATCGCAGCCATCGACAAACTGGATCCTTACAACCGCATTACCCCTCAAAACAGGGAACTGGTTGCACAGGGTTCCGCAAATTTTTTTAGTGGTTTACTGGGCGGACTTCCCATCACCGCAGTCATTGTACGAAGTTCTGCAAATGCCGAAGCGGGTGCCAAGACCAGGCTATCTGCTTTTACGCATGGCCTGTGGTTATTGCTTGCCATGTTGTTCGCCATTCCCATCATTAATCTCATCCCCTATTGCGTATTGGCGGTGATCCTCATCCGCACCGGGTACAACCTTGCAAAACCAAAAATGATCATCTCGGTTTATAAACAGGGACGGGAACAATTCCTGCCGTTCATCATCACGGTTGTTTCCATTCTTTTCACCGACCTGTTGATCGGCGTACTGATCGGCATCGGCTACTCTATTTATTTTTTGGTGAAGCATACCTATCGTGCCGGGTTTACTATGAAAGAAAGAACGGAAGGACACACAAAACATATTACCATCGACCTGGCGCTGAATGTAAGTTTCCTGAACAAGAAAAAATTTTTAGAGATGCTCGACGGGCTTCCGCAATATTCTATTGTTGAGATCAACGGATCCGACAGCGTGTACATTGATCGGGATGTACTGGAAATTTTCCAGGACTTTAAAACCAAGGCTCACCATAAACACATTGAGCTGATCTTAAAAGATATTCCTGAAGTGGAGACGATCGAACTGCATTGAGTATGTTTATATCGATCTTCCAAACCTCACTAGTAAATACCAGCTGACAAATACGTCTGAATTTTCATAGCCGCCCTAAGCGTTTGAGTATCCACAGCTCATTAATTTCCAATTCGGTACGAGCATTTTGATCGCCTCCCTCCTTTTGATGTGGATAACTTTTTACCAAATAAAGATGTATTTTTATTGTTTATCAATAAATATTTATCTTTATTTGCATTGAAATCAAAAAATCAATTAATAATGAAAACAAGAACACAGCAAATATTAACAGTCCCGTATGTCCTTTCATGGATAATATTTATTGGTGTATGTATTGAAGCCGGCGGGTCTATATTCAGCGCTTTTTATACCCTGGTGATAAACCCGATTAATGCAGCAACATTTTGGGAGGGAAATGATTTGTCAAGCCTTTATAAATACGACCCGGGGCATTTTTTTGCAGAAACATTATTGATAAGCATTGCATCAGTAATGAAGGCATGTATGTTTTATCTGATCATAAAAATTTTACACGATAAAAAACTAAATATGTCTCAGCCATTCAGCAATGAAGTGAGGCGTTTTATTATAAAAATATCCTGTTTGGCTTTTGGTATAGGCTTGTTCACAGCATGGGGAGTTAAATATACCGGGTGGTTAGTTATGCAAGGGGTGAAAATGCCCGATACGCAACATTTACGCCTGGGCGGAGCGGATGTGTGGCTGTTTATGGGCGTTATACTTTTTGTAATTGCACAGATCTTTAAGAGAGGAATCGAAATCCAATCTGAAAACGAATTAACCGTATAACTATGCCGATAATTGTAAACCTTGATGTAATGATGGCCAAAAGAAAAATGTCACTGAATGAGCTTTCAGAAAAAGTGGACCTGACATTGGCTAATCTTTCCATACTCAAAACCGGCAAAGCAAAAGCGATCCGGTTCAGCACACTTGAATCCATTTGCAAAGCATTAGACTGTCAACCTGGAGACCTGCTGGAGTATTCAAAAGAAGAATAACTAAAAAAGTATTTTAAAATTTAAACTATTTGATCATACGCAATGATGAAATGGGCAAGGCTAACTAAAAAGTTGCCAACCAACTTAACCGGCTCATTCACTACCAAGTTTCATAAACCATAAAATATAAACAATGAAAAAGCAAATTAAAAATTCGCACAGGGCATTTATTGCCATTACTTTTCTATCCATGCTCTCAATAATGGCTTCTTGCCAGCAAAGGAAAGAGCCCAACAAGAATGCAACGGTTTCCGAAACCAGGGTTAAGCCTCCTAAAATGGATATACACACAGCAGTGATGACCGGCAATATGGAAGCGCTAAAACAACATATTGCAGCCAAATCAAACCTGAATGAAAAAGATCCTTTCGGAGGTTCAAGTCCATTGATCAGCGCCAGCTTATTTGGTAAAACAGCAATGGCTAAACTGCTGATTGAAGCAGGGGCTGATCTGAACTTCCGGAATAACGACGGTTCTACGGCATTACATACCGCTTCATTCTTTTGCCGCCCCGAAATTGTGAAGATGTTATTAGATAAGCATGCTGACAAAGCAATAAAAAATAAGTACGGGCAAAATGCTTATGAAACTGTTTCCGGTCCTTTTGCTGCTGTTAAGGCCAGCTACGACGGGTTGGGCAAAATGCTTGAGCCCATGGGACTAAAACTGGACTACGCATATCTTGAAAAGACCCGGCCGGAAATCGCAGCGATGCTGAAATAAATTTATTGACTTAATAACATCAACAACATGTCAGCTAACAACAGAAGATACGATATTGATTGGTTGAGAGTGATCGCGATCGGCCTCCTCTTACTATACCATACAGCCATTGGCTTTCAAAGCTGGGGGATCATGCTTGGATTTATTACGAATGAAAAACCATGGGAATTATTATGGATTCCCATGGCAATGCTTAATGTATGGAGAATACCCCTTTTGTTTTTTGTATCCGGAATGGGGGTTTATTTTGCTATTCAAAACAGGAACTGGAAACAACTTTTCAAAGAGCGGGCAGGAAGGATCTTTATCCCGTTTGTGTTTGGCATCTTTGGCATCGTTCCCGTTTCCACTTATCTGTGGCAACACTATTATCACTACAGGTTAAACTATATCTACAACCCCGGGCATCTGTGGTTCCTGGGAAACATTTTTGTTTATGTACTCATCCTGTCGCCGGTTTTCTTTTACCTGAAAAAAAATGAAGAAGGAAGGATCGTAACCTGTATAAAAAAATGTTTGAGCAGTCCTTTTGGCCTTCTTATAGTCATCGCAGCCTTCCTTATTGAAGTATTACTGGTTGATCCGCATCCATACGAGTTGTATGCAATGACCTGGCATGGATTCTTTTTAGGACTGCTCGCTTTCTTCTTCGGGTTTTTGTTCGTGTTGAGCGGATCATCTTTCTGGAACATGCTGTTGAAATGGCGATGGTTGCTTCTTGCTGTCGCCATTTCATTATATACCTGGCGCCTGTTACAACCTCAAATGAGTGTACCTAATTTCCAGTTGGTCATTGAGTCTGATCTTTGGATATTCTCTCTTTTTGCATTTGGTTACAAATATCTAAACAGATCCGGCAAAGCATTGCGCTATTTAAGCCAGGCAGCCTACCCGATCTACATTATTCATATGATATTCCTGTTCCTGGCATCCCTGCTGATATTCCCACTGGATATGGATGTGCACTTAAAATTTATTTTTGTTTTGGTATTTACAGTAACCGGATGCTTCGCTTTTTATGAATTTGTAATCAGGAGAGTCAACTTCCTCAGGCCCCTGTTTGGGTTGAAAGTAAAATAACTTAACTGGTTAAGTCTGACTTTACCTTACTTCTTCCCTTCCATCATCTTATCATATGCCTTCTGAATTGCTTCGAGTTTGGTTACGTAAATGCTGCGGCCATGGGTGCCGATCACTATTTCATTATCCCGCAGCTGGATGGCGATATCATGCACGGGCACACGGGGCATGCTGTTGTCTAAGGTCATGAATGTTTTACCCATATCGAAAGATGCATAAAGGCCGTTATCGCTTCCCACATAAATGATGTTCTCTTTTTTCGGATCTTCCTTCACCACGTTCAATGGCTCGGCAGGAAGATCAGTACCCAGTTGTGTCCAGGTAGTTCCGTAATCTTCACTAACAAAAAGATAAGCGCCGAAATTATCATTACGATATCCATTCAAAGAAGCATATACCCTTCCCTCTTTATACATGGATGGCATAACCCGGCTTACATATATGCCCTGCACCGTTTTTGGTAAACTGTTGCTGATCTTTGTCCAGGTATAACCGCCATCTTTACTTACATGAATATTTCCATCATCAGTACCGATGTAGATCAACCCAAACTTCATTGGCGATTCAACCAATGTGGTGCTGGTGCCAAAAGGAATGTCGCCTTCTTTTGCACCGTTGGTCAGGTCGCCACTCAATGCTTCTAATTTTTCTCCTTTTTGTAAACTGCGGTGAAATTTATTCGTACCGTAGTAAAAAACATCCTGGCTATGCCTGCTCAGCCAGATGGGTGTTTGCCAGTTGAAGCGAAGTTTGGCTTCTCCCAGGTCATTGCGTGGATAAATAGACATGCCTCTTCCTCCATCGGTATTTCTTCTTCCATAAAATCCAAACTGAGACCCGGCGTATGCTGTTTTATTATCCCTTGTATCTACCTGCACCTGCATTCCATCGCCGCCGCCGATCTGTTTCCAGGGATATACGCCTTCATAATCCCACTGATCAATATCTTTTGTAGTGGAAGGGCCAAACCAGGTTCCGTTGTCCTGCAACCCACCGTAAATATTATAAGGCTTGGCATCATCCACGGATATGTTGTAAAACTGCCCAACCGAAGGTGTATTTACTTTGAACCAATGCTTGCCGTTATCATAGGTAACATTGCAGCCACCGTCGTTACCCGCCACCCAATGGCCGTCCCGGTTGGGGTCCATCCAGCAGCCGTGCCAGTCGGCGTGTGTGGCATCGTTGTCAGTTGCTTTAAATGTTTTACCCCCATCTTCACTCAGCATCAATGTAAACCCGCTGATCACCACTTTATTTTCGTTGGTATTGCTCACCGAAATTTTTCCGAAGTAATAGCCGTAGGTATTGTAAAGGTTCAGCTCCTTTGTATTTACCTTTTTCCAGGTAGCACCTGCATCATCGCTGCGGTAAATTTCGCATCCGATGATGGGTGTTTCAAAAAGCGCCGTGTTGGCATCAAATAGATAGTCATACACGGCGGTAGGTTTTACCTTATCATTCTTCACCATTTCCTTCACCGAAGCCGCTTTGTATTTTTCCGGGAAACCATTCTTCTTTAAAAAAGTATCCAGTCTATTATCATCCAATGCTACAAAACTTTCTTTGCTCAGGTCTTTAAAATTCTTCAGCACATAATTGCTGTCTTCTTTTTTCTTTGCACCCGTGTCGGGGCGATGATCCTGGTTATCCAATGTTGCATAAATGATATTCGGATTTGCCGCAAATACGGCCACCCCGATCCTGCCCAATCCATTGCCTGAAGGAAATCCACTGCCGGGGGTTGTTAGTATTTTCCAGGTATTACCACCATCAGTGCTTTTGTAAATGCCCGAAGTTTTTCCGCTCTCTTCAAAATTCCATGCACGACGGGTGCGGTACCACATGGCTGCATAAAGTTCATCGGGGTTCTTTGGATTCATATCCATATCTACGGCACCGGTATTATCATCTACATACAAAGTTTGCTTCCATGTTTTGCCGCCATCGGTTGTTTTATAAATGCCTCTTTCTTTGTTGGGAGAATATAAATGACCAAGCACTGCCACCCAGGCTGTATTGTTATCAGTAGGATGCAAAGTTATTTTTCCGATGTGGTGACTTTCAGGCAATCCAAGATATTCCCAGGTCTTTCCATTATCCGTGCTTTTATAAACACCAAGGCCTGAGTAAGAAGAACGGCTGCTGTTTGCTTCGCCGGTTCCAACCCAGATGGTTTTTGTTTTCCCCGATTGATTCGGGGCAGACCAATTGACTGCAATGTCACCTATACCGAACACATTTTCTTTATCAAAAATGGGCACCAGGCTTTGCCCGTTATTGGTAGTGTACCAAAGTCCGCCGGTTGCATAGGCCACGTAGAATTCGGTGGGATCAGCCGGGTTCACGTCCATATCCACTACCCGGCCGCTCATGATGCTGGGACCCACGTTGCGAAACTTAATATCCTTCAAAAGACTGTTGTCTTCCAGCAATTTTCTTTTCTGCAAACCGTTCAATCTTTCAGCAGCCGGGGTTGGCTTTACCTGGGCGGACAGGTAATTAACATTTATTAAAAAGAGGATTAACGTAAATTTGAATATTCGTTTCATCGCAACAGGTTTTGGTATTGATAACATTAAATGCAAGATCATGCAGATTTTAAAAATACGGCAATTGTGGTTATTGGCCATCATCCAGTTTTTGTTTTTGATGAGTGGAACGGCGCAGTATAAAACATACAAACTGTCTGAGAACGGCGATACCCTCAATGCCATCGACAACAAAGGACTTAAACAGGGCAAGTGGCTGATACATGTGGATGAGATACGTGGTGAACCGGGTTACGAAGAAGAAGGCATTTTTAAGAACGACAAGAAGGAAGGTGTTTGGCGGGTGTATAATTTAAACAGCGACATCATTGCTGTAGAGAATTACAAACTGGGCGGCAAGCACGGCATACAACAATATTATACCTACCTGGGCGAACTTTATAGAGAAGAATCCTGGCTGGGCTATGATCCCGAATCGCCCTACGATACCATCCCGGTATATGGCCAGGGCAATAATGAAATTGTTGACTACAAAATTGTAAAGGCCGAACAATACAGTGTAAAGCATGGCGATTGGAAATTTTATGACCCCACAGCCGGCGGAAGAATAATAAAGGTTGAAACTTATTTCAAAGGCCATTTGCAAAAAAACGGTGCCGATGCCGTAAACCTTACTCCTGTGCCCACCGATAAAAACAAGAAGGTGGAAAAAACACCCGAGATGATCGAATGGGAAAAGAAGAACAAGGGCAAGAAGAATGCACTACGGGATGGAAGAACGACGGGGGGATAGGCCACTAACTGTTATGCATAAATTTAAACCCATTTACTTACAATATTTTTTTATCAGCTTGCCTGCATCTTCATGCCCTAGCTCTTCTGCCTTTGTCAGGTCTGCACAGCCGGCGGTTTTGTCTCCCGTGGCAATTTTTATGATTCCCCTGTTGAAGTAAGCACTGGCTTCAGCAGGATTTAATTCAATTGTTTTATTATAATCCCCCACGGCACCTTTATAGTCCTGTAAATTTGCTTTTGCAAAACCTCTTATCTTATAAGCATCGGCATATGCAGGATTGATCTCTATTGCTTTATTAAAATCTCCTATAGCACCCAGGTAATCTTTCAATTTATATTTTGCATAACCCCTTGCCCTATAGGCTTCGGTATTAGCAGGATTGAGCTCTATTGCCCAGTTACAGTCAAAAACTGCTCCTTCATAGTCTTTCAGGCCGGTCTTTGAAAGCGCCATCATTCTGTAAAGTTCTGCATTGCGTGGATCGAGCCCTATTGCCTTGCCATAATCCGCTATGGCACCCTTATAGTCCTGCAGACTGTCTTTGTCAATTCCCCGGTTTATATAGGCTTTAGCAAATGCCGGGTCGATCTCAATGGCCTTCGTGTAATCAGCAATAGCGCCCTTAAAATCATGCAGGCTGTCTTTAAGAATTCCATTTTTAAAATGCTCCTCACCTGCCTGGCAGTATCCGGTTGCAATCGTATTAAAAGCCAGGGCTAAAAAAAACAGTTTTTTCATAGTAATAAATTTATTGTTTCCCTATAAACTCTTTCAGTATTCGCTTACCAATAACTTATCAGACCAGGTTTGCGTCTTAATGCCCAAACATTATACCATTTATTAGCCTGCTGCTGCAAATAAAAAAGCCCCGGCCTTACACCGGAGCTTATACCCAGACAAATAAAAACGAGTTTATTTAACAGGCACCAGGCTCACGGCACATCCGCCGCTGGTTGCCAGTTTTAAGGTTAATGTTGTTTTATTATCCACCACCTGTTTGGTTATTTTATATGCAGCAGGATTTTTATCATAGCTGGCATCATCGGCATCGGCATAAATGGTGGCGGTGTATTTTTTACCGGCGTCTAAGAAACTTAAATCAACCGTTGTTGTTCTTGCATTCTCATCGGTGATGGAACCTACAAACCAATTGTCTTTTCCTTTTGCTTTTCTTGCCACGGTGATGTAGTCGCCAGGCTCTGCTTCCAGGTATTTACTGTCGTCCCAATCAACCGCCACATCTTTTATGAACTGGAAGGCGTCCATTTTCTTTTCATAAGATTCCGGCAGGTCAGCAGCCATTTGCAACGGGCTGCAGATCGTTACATACAAGGCCAGTTGTTTTGCGAGCGTGGTATGAATGGTTTCTTTTTTATTCTTATCCCAGTAACTCAGGTCCAGTTGAAAAATGCCGGGCGTATAATCCATCGGTCCGCCCATAAAACGGGTGAACGGAAGGATCACATCATGCTCGGGCCGGTTGCCTTCGCTCCATGCATTGAACTCCATGCCCCTGGCTGCTTCACAGGCCAGCCAGTTGGGATAGGTGCGGCACAATCCTGTTGGACGTACGGGCTCATGTGCATCCAGCATAATTTTATACTCTGCCGTTTTTTTCGCAACCCGTACATAATGGTTCACCATCCATTGCCCATCGTGGTGTTCGCCACGTGGAATGATATGGCCTACGTAACCGGTCTTCACCGCATCGTATCCAAATTTTTTCATGAAGCGGTAAGCCGTATCCATCTGCCGTTCGTAATTGGTAACCGAAGCAGAAGTTTCATGATGCATGATGAGTTTTACTTTTTTTGATGCGGCGTATTGCTGCAATGCCTTCACATCAAAATCAGGATAAGGCGTTACAAAATCAAATACGTTCTCTTTGAACTGGCCGAACCAGTCTTCCCAACCCACGTTCCATCCTTCCACGAGCACCCCATCAAAACCATTCTTTGACGCAAAGTCGATGTAGCGTTTTACATTGGCCGTGTTGGCGCCATGCTTGCCGGTTGGTTTCAATCCAGCTGCATCAAAACTGGTTGCATTCTGGCTGCCTGCATAATCCCAGGTTGATTTGCCGATGTGCATCTCCCACCAAACACCCACGTATTTTGTTGGTTTGATCCAGGAAGGATCTTTGATAACAGAAGGATCGTTCAGGTTAAGGATGGTATGCGATGCAAGAATATCTGTTGCTTTATCCGAAACAATGATCGTACGCCATGGCGTTTTTGCCGGAGCCTGCAGGTAAGCCTTGTTGCCCAGTGCATCGGGAACAAGCACCGAGGTAAGGGTGAAATCCTTTTTATTGATGTGCAGGTTCATGGCAGGATAATTTACCAGGGCCGCTTCGTGAATGTTGATGTATAAGCCGTCTTTCGATTTCATCATCAGCGGTGTTTGCGCAGAATTGGTATCGAAGAACTGGTGGGCATAAATATTGGCCGCATACTTCGGGTTCTCGCCATTCACTTCACCCAGGTTAGAAACATTCGGGTTGAATTCATTGCTGTCGAAGTCGCCGGGTATCCAGAATGCTTTGTGATCGCCAGCCATACGAAACTGCGTCGCTTCATCTTTCACAATAAAATGCGTAAGGTTCTTCTGCTCTGGAAATTCATACCGGAAACCAAGCCCGTCATCGAATACTTTAAAGATGATGTTGAAGGTAATGGCCTTGTCTCCTTTCTGCGAAAGGCTTACCGCCAGTTGGTTATAATTATCCCTGATCTCTTTCACATCGCCCCAAACGGGTTTCCATTTTGTATCGTTGCTGGTTTGGGTGGATGAAGTGATGGTAAGCCCTTCTTTAAGTGCAGGCAATGCTTCATCGTTCATGGTCTTCTTCAATTCAAAACCCATGGAAGACGGAAGCACTACGGCCTTGTTCTTGTAGGTTAACTCATACATGGGTGCTCCCTTATCACTTAACCAGAAACCAAGCTGAATATTTTTATTGGGAGAGCTTACAACAGTTTTGGTTTGTGCAAAAATTCCAGAGACAAAAAACAAAGTAATACTAATCAGAAGGATTCTCTTTACAGGCATGTCAATCGTTTTAGGCCATAAATCTAACACATTAATGTGTAAAATTTACACACGCCTAATTTTTATTGAAAAAATTCCGGAAGTAATGGAGTTGGTACTCCACGGAATTGCGCCAGTAGTTCCAATCATGCAGCCCGGGCCGCTCGGTATATTCATGGGGGATCTTCAGTGCAAGCATCTTCTGGTGAAGCCTGCGGTTGCCTTCAATAAAAATGTCGCCGATGCCGCAGTCGAAGATGATAGTAAGGGTTGTGCCGGTATATTTATGCATGATGCCGGTGATCGAATAATCATTCCAGTTCTGCGGGTACTTAAGCGTATCCCCGATCCGCAAGGGCACATCAAAGCGATAACCTACTTCTTTCAGGTCAACGCCGCCGCTCATGCTGCCTGCAGCGCCGAAAATTTCTGAATGCCTGAGTGCAAGAAACAAAGCGCCGTGGCCGCCCATGCTGAGCCCGGTGATGGCCCGGTGTTTTTTATCGGCGAAAGTGCGGTAGTTCTTATCGATAAAATCAACCACTTCATGGACGATATAGGTTTCATAGCGGTAGGCAGTATCAAGCGGACTATTAAAATACCAACTGCTTTTTGCGCCATCCGGGCAAACAATGATGGTTTGGTAAGTATCTGCATAATTTTTTAATTCCGGTGCCCGGATGATCCAGTTGCTGTACCAGCCATCGTACCCATGCAGTAAATAAACGACCGGGAATTTTTTTTCTTTTTGTTTATAGCTGCCGGGCTTTATAACTACCGCTTTTATTTGCCTGTGCATGCTGTTGCTGAAGATGGTAACCGTATCAACGGTTCCGGCAAAAGAAGGCACAGATAGAAATAAAATAAAGACCAGGATGAGAAGGTATTTCATAATGCAGCATTTATAACCTGGCACAAAGATGCAAAAAAAAGCTGCCCCATTATGAGACAGCTTTTTTTTTCTGGATCGATGTAGTTAATTCTTTATTTCTTTCTGCATCGGGTTCACCCCGGGGCCACCGGCTCCTCTTGGAGCACCGCCGCCACCTTTGAACAACTGGAATTTACTTGGCTCAGCAAAAGCAGGCCAGGTATTGTTGCTTGTATTGATATCGGCAGTTTCCCTCATCGGGTCTATCTGTATAGAAGCCACTTCTTTATCCTTCATAAAAGTCTTGGTCACTTTATTCTCGTTCTTGCGCCAAACCTGCACGGCGATCCTGTCCACCTGTTTTGTGCCGTCTTTAAACGTCCACTCCACAATGATGGGCATCACCAATCCACCTTTGTTGCTGAAAGTAAGTTCGTACATGTACTTGCTTCCGGCAATGGCAAATCGTTCTGCTTCTGTATAACTGTTTGCTGCTGGTGCCGGTGTGTTTATTTCAAATGCAGCCGTATCTACTTTAGCCAGACCACGATCATATCTCCAGTAAAAATCCCGCAGCGATTGATCAGCATCCGTTGCAAATACAATTTTCTTATCCTCCCTGTTGCGGATCTTGGAGATATCGTCAAATGTATTCAACTGCGGTTTTGCCACCGGAATTTTTCTTGTGCCTGCTGTTGTGTTTGGAGCAGTTGGTGCTTCGGTATTGAGTACCGACCATTTTACCGTATCCAGCGAAATATCGCAGGGCTCTGTTCCATAGAACCATCCTCTCCAGAACCAATCCAGGTCTTCGGCACTGGCGTCTTCCATGGTGCGGAAAAGATCGGCAGGTGTTGGATGTTTGAAAGCCCAACGCCTTGCATACTCACGGAACGCATAATCAAATGTTTCTCTTCCCATGATGGTCTCACGAAGCATGTTTAAACCGGTTGCCGGTTTGCTGTATGCATTGGGACCGAACTGGATGATGTTCTCGCTGTTTGTCATGATGGGTTCCAGTTGATCTTTCGGCAGCTTCATGTAATCAACGATCTTATAAGCCGGGCCTTTGCTGACCGGGTATTTGTTATCAAACAATTCCTCTGTTAAATATTCAACGAATGAGTTCAGGCCTTCGTCCATCCATGTCCATTGTCTTTCATCGCTGTTAATGATCATGGGGAAGAAATTATGGCCCACTTCATGTATCACCACACCCAGCATACCATTTTTTGTTCCTTCGCTGTAGGTGCTGTTGGCGCTGTAATTGCCGCTTGCATCTTTTTCGGTACGGCCGAAATTGAAACAGATCATCGGGTATTCCATGCCATTGGCTGCTTCTAAACTCTGCGCCACAGGGTATGGATAGGGAATGGTGAATTTTGAATAGCTCTTAATGGTATGCGCTACAGTCTTTGTACTGTACTTGCGGTAAAGCGCATAAGCTTCTTTTCCATAAGCACTCATGCACATTACTTTCTTTCCTTCCACGATGGTTGGCATCGCATCCCAGATGAATTTGCGTGAAGAACCCCAGGCAAAGTCACGAACCATATCGGCTTTAAATATCCAGGTCTTCTTTGCTTTTGATTTTGTTTTTTCTTTAGCCGTTGCTTCATCCAGTGTTACAATCTCGGTAACATCTTTGGCTGTTTGTGCCGTATTCCAGCGTTGCAATTCTTTTGGAGAAAGAATGGCAGCGTAATTCTGGCACTGGCCGGTTGCCATCACCACGTGATCGGCAGGAACCGTCATGGCTACTTTAAAATTTCCAAAGGTGAGAGCGAACTCACCGGATCCAACAAACTGGTGGTTCTGCCATCCCTGGAAATCGCTGTACACACAAAGGCGGGGATACCACTGTGTCATGGTATACAGGTCGTTGCCATCTTCAGCAAAATTCTCAAAACCGCCACGGCCACCGTATTTTGTTCTTTCAATGATGTTGTAATTCCAGTCTATCCTGAATACGAACTGCTGGCCTGGTTTAAGTGCGGTTGGCAGTTCCACCCTCATCATAGTTTTGTTGATGGTATATTGTAAAAGTTTACCGGCGGCATCAGCAACACGGGTAATGTTATCGCCGTACTCCCTGTCTTTATCGATCTTGCCGCTGTACCTTGTTATGTCCTGCTCGGTAATTGTTCTGGGCATGAGGTTGCTGTTCTGGTAGCCCGAGTTATTTGTATTGCTGTGTTCGTTCTCATCAAGCTGAAGCCACAGGTAGGTGAGCACATCGGGAGAGTTGTTGTAATAAGTAAGGGTTTCTTTACCAATTAACCGGCGGTTTGGTTCATCCAGTTCGCAGGTGATGTCGTAATCGCAACGCTGCTGCCAGTATTTTGGACCGGGGGCACCGCTTGCAGTACGGTATTCATTTGGTGTGGGAAGAATGGTTCCCAGTTGTTCAAAACGGTTGCCGTGATTGCTGCCCGGGTTGTTCTTAATGTCCTGGGCATTGACACAGATGCTGATGATAAGCAGCATAGCAATGGCTGATACTTGTTTCATTTTAGATTATTGAGGTTTATTGATTTTAAAACTGTTATGCCGGGAAACGGTCCCAGGCCATCTTCGCCGCAATTCCAAGAGCAACCACCGACAAACTCCATACCCACCATTTGCGTTGAAAATCGATCTCTATTCTTTCTTCGGATCCTTTCACTTTTAACCGCCACTTTCTTACCAGTATAAAACCAACCAGTAATATCCCCAATACCACCACGATCTGCCCGGCTTCCAAACCAATATTAAATCCAAGCAGGCTCCAGCCGATCGCCTGGTCTTTAGCCAGCATAAAACGAAGAGCATTGGCGAACCCCAGTCCGTGAATAAGCCCAAAGAACAAAGCTAAAAAATAATTCACCCGCAGCGACCGGGGTTCGTAATCTTTTTCCAGCATATTCAGCAGCGCAGTAACTATGATGGTACAGGGTATTAAAAATTCCACCCACTTATCTTCGATCCGTATAATATCATAAATACTTAATGCCAATGTAAGGGAATGCCCGATGGTAAAAGCGGTTACCAGCACCAGCACCTGCCGCCAGTTGCCAATAAGATAGATCGCACTTAAAGCCAAAACAAAGAGCAAATGATCCAAAGCATCCCAGGCAATGATATGGTGCCAGCCCATTTCAAAATAAAAACCTAAATCACCCATCAATTTGTTTTCAGTTAGTTGATTGTAGTAGCTTTGGCCTTCAAATATCTTTAAAGAAACGATTTTTTACCAATCTCTTTGCTAAATGGCATCTATTTTATTTAAGTGGTTGATGGCTGGCGGATTTTTACTTCCCTCCCCCGCTCCGGTTGAAAACCAAGTACATCCCATATTTGTAAGCGTTACCGAAATTGAGCACAATGCCAAAGACAAAACACTGGAAATAAGCTGCAAGATATTCACCGACGATTTTGAAAAAACACTCAGGCAGCAATACAATACCCATATCGACCTGCTGAACCCGAAAGAGAAAGCCGCCATGGAAAAATTAGTGAGCGATTATGTATTAAAGCATTTGACCGTAAAGGCCGATGGTAAGCTTACCACTTTACAATACCTCGGTTACGAACAGCAGGAAGAAGGCATTGAGAGTTATTACCAGGTGAACAACATTCCATCTGTAAAAAAGATCGAGGTTACCGACAATATTCTTTTTGAGTACAAGAAAGAACAGATCAGCATCATACACGTAATTGTGAACGGGAACAGGAAAAGTACCAAACTTGTTAACCCGGATGAGAAGGCAAGTTTTGAGTTTTAGGGACGTTGCAGGTTTGAGGTTTGAAGTTTGAGGTTGAAAAGAGTATAAGGAATTTAACAGCTTCTCAAACTGCATACCCCCAACATCAAACCTCAAACAGCAAACTTTAAACTAACTTTCCTCCATATCTTCTTTGATCTCTTCCGATATTTTCACCAGCAACTTATCTATCCGCTGGCCATCCATGTCGATGATCTCAAAATCAAACCCATTCCATTCAAAGCGTTCGCCGGTTACAGGAATATGTTTTAACTCATGCAGAACAAATCCGGCAATGGTATCAAAATCGTGTTCGCCTTCATTCATCCATTCTGTTTTTTCAAAACGGGTCAGGAAATCATAGAACGGGATCTGGGCATCCACCAAAAAAGTCCCGTCGGCCCTTTCCACAATTTCATATTCCTCCTGCCCTGTTTGCGGCACATCACCCACAATGGCCTCCAGTATGTCGTTGAGGGTTATCATCCCTTCCAGGGTGCCATATTCATTTACAATAAAGCAACTGTGGTTCTTTGTTTCTTTGAATTTTTCAAGCAGTTGGTAAGGACTGTTATTCTCCGGAACAAACATGGCCGGCTTGGCAATGTCTTTAAGTAACGTGGAAGATGATACTTTCACAATATCTTTTACAAAGATCACCCCGGTAATATCATCCACCTGTTTATCACAAATGGGATATGTAGAATAAGTAAGTACATCAAAGCGGTCTTTGAATGTCTGTACCGTATACAGTTGGTCGAACCAAACGATGTCGGTGCGGTGTGTCATCAGCGATGTAATGTTTCGGTCGCCCAGGTGAAAGATACGTTCGATGATATCTTTCTCTTCTTCTTCGATGGCGCCGTGTTCGCTGCCTTCGGTGATCATAGCCTTTATCTCTTCTTCCGTTACCTGGTTATCGGTCGAAGTTTTTATGTTGAACAGCTTAAAGAACAATTGTGATATTTTCGACAGTAACCAAACGATGGGATAGGTAGCTTTCGACAACATATTCATCGGCCCCGATACCACCCGGGCAATTTTTTCTGCACGAAGCATCCCAAGCCGTTTGGGAACCAGTTCACCAAATATGATAGAAAGAAAAGTAACGATGATGACAATGATGACCGTTGAAATGGTATTGGCATAAGGTTTCAGCAAAGCTATCTTTTCAATAATAGGCTGTACATAAACGCCAAACCGTTCGCCTGAATACACACCGGTAAGGATGGCGATCAGGGTTATGAATATCTGTGCGGTGGAAAGAAATTTTTCCGGGTTCTCCGCAAGTGCAAGGGCTACCTTAGCTTTTGCATCCCCCTTTTTAGCCATTGCTTCCAGCCTGGCTTTACGGGCACTCACCAGGGCGATCTCGGTCATTACCAGTAAGCCATTAAACAGGATCAACGCCGCTAAAATGAATAATTCGAACATATTTTATGCTAAACCGTAGTTTCTGTTAAACGATCTGCCCGCCAAATATCCGATAAGTATTCCAATTAGTGCCCCGCATGTTACGTCAAGCGGGTAATGTACCCCCACATATACCTGGGCAAAGGAGATACCGAAGGCCCACAGGAAGAACAGGGCTGGCCATCTTTTAAAATGATTTCGCAGGGTAAGAAAGAAAAAAACAGCCATTCCAAAATGGTTACTGGCATGGGAAGAAACGAAACTATAGCTCTGCGGCCGGTAGCCAACCAGCACATGGATCCAGCCGGCATAGGCAGGCTCATTGCAGGGCCTTAAGCGCACAATGTTTTCTTTTAAAATATTGCTGCTGATAAAATTGCAAAGGATTATGGTGCCTGCGGCAAACAAGATCCAGGTCCAGCCGGTCTTTTTGAAGTTGACTAAAACCAGTAATATCAAAAACAAATAAAGCGGGTACCACATCTCCGCATTCCGCAGCCAGGGCATCAGCCAGTTGAAAAAAGAGTTGCTCCACTGGTCATTGACGATCCTGAATAAATGCCGGTCGTATGCAAGAAGTTGTTCGATCATTGGTAAGAGCCCGTTAAAGAAGCACCAGCCAAAAATAATTAAACTAATTTTGTTCACTCATTAAATATTGGTCATGCTTTTTCTGCAAAGGATCCCCCGGCTTTTACGCTGGATATTTTCGGTGGTACTGCTGTTACTGGTTGTTATGACCCTCGCCCGGTTCATCATCTTCTGGAAGTTCAATCCGCCGGGTAAAGCGCTTTCGGGTTCTGCCTTTATCATGGGCTTTCGCTTTGATGCAAGGGTGGCCTGCGTGGTTGGATTATTCATCATGCTGCTTTGTGCCATCCCTTATGTGAATCCCTTTAAAAATTACGGCGCAAAAAAATTCTGGAACATTTTTCTGCCGCTGATCTTTCTGCTGATGCTGTTTGTTTTTGCCATCGACTTCTATCATTTCGATTACCTGCACCAGCGGCTGAATGCAACGGTGCTCAATTACCTGCAGGATGCCGGCATCTCTTTCAATATGATGTGGCAGAGTTATCCCCTGCTTAAGATCAGCATCGGACTTATCCTGATCTTTTTTATCGGCAGGTTCATCTTTGGAAAATTACTTGCCCATTACCAGCAACAGGAAAGTTATTATAAACGGAAAGGCACCTGGGCTTACATCATTTCTTTTTTCATCCTCGGCGGATTCATCTTCGGCAAGATCGGCCAGTTTCCGTTGCGTTGGAGTGATGCTTATACCTTGAGTGATGATTTTAAAGCCAACCTGGCACTGAATCCTTTTCAAAGTTTTTTAAGCACACTCAGTTTCAGGAATTCATCCTACGACATAAAAAAAGTAAAGGAAGCGTATCCATTGATGGCTTCTTATTTAGGAATAGCAGAACAAGACAGTTCAGCATTATCATACAGCAGGAGTATCGTAAATGAGAACCCGGTAAAAGATAAACCCAATATTGTTTTGGTGATCTGCGAAAGTTTCAGCGCTTATAAAAGCAGCATGTACAACAACCCGTTGAACACAACCCCCTTCTTTGCGGAACTATGTAAGAACGGAGTTTTCTTTGACCGCTGCTTTACGCCTGCATATGGTACCGCCCGTGGCGTATGGGCCACCATCACAGGCATCCCCGATGTGGAAAGTCCGAAGACTGCCAGCCGCAACCCCAATGCCGTTGACCAGAATACCATCATCAACAGTTTTAAAGACTACAACAACTTTTATTTTTTAGGCGGAAGCGCTACCTGGGCCAATATCCGGGGCGTTCTCACCAACAACATCCACAACCTGAAACTATACGAGCAGGATGATTACAATGCAAAGAAGATCGACGTATGGGGAATCAGCGACAAGAATTTATTTTTAGAAGCCAATAAAGTTCTGAAGCAACAGACCAAACCATTTTTCGCCGTGATACAAACAGCCGATAACCACCGGCCCTATACCATACCGGATGAGGACAAAGCTGAATTCAGGCCCGTTTCTTTTTCTGCCGACTCATTAAAACGTTTTGGTTTTGAAAGCAACGAAGAGATGAATGCATTCCGTTATACCGATTTCGGCTACCAAAAATTCATGGAAGCGGCAAAAAAGGAAGCATACTTTGATAATACCATTTTTGTTTTTGTGGGTGATCACGGCATCCGTTATAATGGCACCCTGGAATATTTTCCAAAAAGCTGGACCGAACAGGGACTTACCTGCGAGCATGTGCCGTTGTTATTTTATGCACCAAAGTTTTTACAGCCAAAAAGAATAAGCAGCATTTCCTCACAGGTTGATATTCTTCCCACCATTGCATCAATTGCCGGAATACCGTACACAAACAATTCATTGGGAAGGAATTTATTTGATACGGCTGCAGCAACCTTACAATACAAATCTTTTCTGCCGAAGGAATACTTTGCTTTCATTATTGACCACGACGTAAAAACCATCGGCCTTGCCGGCAACAACTATTATTACCTGAAGAATTTAAAAACGGGTAAGGAAGAACTTGTTTCCATGACGGGCAATGAAGCCGTTCCCGTAACTGCTCAAACAGACAGCATAAAAAGATCGCTGCAACGCCTCACCGATGCATATTACGAAACAGCGAAATACCTGTTGCTGAATAACAAAAAGAAACAATAGTGCTTTCCGTTCATATCCGTATTTATCGGTGTCATCCGTGTTTCTGTCCCCTGCTTTTATTATATTCGCTTACTTTGTTCAGGCTTAAGAAAAAAAACAGGCATGCTCATCAGTTGGCGGGTTCCTAAAACAATTCAATGGATCGTGAAGTTATTCTTCATCTACCTGTGCATATTTACGGCATTCCGGATCGCCACGGTCATTTTCTTCAAACCAAAATCCACCGGTATTTTAGAACTGATCCCTGCTTTCTGGCTCGGACTTAAATACGACCTGCGCTGGATATCCATCATCTTATCCCCCATTGCCTTGTTCTCTCTATACCCTACCCTATCGCCTTTTTACAGCGAACGTAGTAAAAGAAGATGGACCATCTATCTTGGCATCGTCACTTTACTGGTTTTATTCTTTTACGGCGCCGACTTTGGCCAGTTTGCCTACATCAATGCCCGGCTTAATGCCGATGCACTGATATTTGCCGAAGACCCGAGAGAGAGTTTACAGATGGTATGGCAGAGCTACCCGGTTATATGGATACTGATAGGCCTGGCGGGTGCCGTGATGATGACCACCTGGATGTTCCGGAAAACGCATGTGGATGTTGCAGAAAAAAATTTAAACATTCACAAATTCACGTACCGACGCAGGTGGCATGCTGCGGCATTACTGCTGATGGGCTGGTTTGCTTATGGATTCCTTACGTTGGCACCGCTCGATTTTTTCAGGGCATTTAATTTAAATGACGAATTCAAAAGCAATCTTGCACTGAACCCTTTGCAGAATTTTTTCACCACGCTGCGCTTTCGAAAACCCGATCACAATAACAAAGCAAAGGAATACTATCCCGTCATCTCCCGCCTGCTGAACCTGGATAAATATAGTGTACCGCCACAAAACTACAGCCGGTTGATACAGCCAGGCAGCAGGGCTTTTGAAAGTCAGCCAAACGTGGTGCTGGTTGTGTGCGAAAGCTTCAGCATGTATAAAAGCAGCATGAGTGGCAACCCCCTCAACAGCACGCCTTATTTTAATGACATGTGCAAAGAGGGAATTTTTTTCGATCGCTGCTTTACACCGACTTTTGGAACAGCCCGTGGTATTTTTGCAACCATTACCGGCATACCGGATGTGCAGCTTTCGCAATTTGCAACCCGTAATCCCGAATCGGTTGACCAGCGCACTATCATCAATGACTTTGACGGGTATGAAAAATTTTATTTCATCGGGGCCGCAGCCAGTTCAATAATTTCGGCGGTCTCATCTCCAACATCAAAGGCGTGCAGGTATATGAAGAAGGAAAGTACAAGGCACAAAATATAAATGTGTGGGGCATCAGCGACAAGAATCTTTTTTTAGAAGCCAATGAAGTACTTTCAAAACAGCAAAAACCTTTCTTTGCCATCATACAAACAGCCGATAACCACCGCCCTTATAACATACCGGCAGAAGACAGCGATTTTGTAAAAAAAAATATTGAAGAAGACAGTCTGCAGAAATATGGGTTTGAATCACTGGAAGAATATCATGCGTTTGCCTACACCGATTACTGCATTAAAAAATTTATGGAAGCGGCCAAAGCCAAACCCTATTTTGAGAATACCATTTTTATCTTCACCGGCGATCACGGCGTGGAAGGCAATGCCGAAGCCATTTATCCAAAGGCCTGGACGGAGCAACGCCTGGGTGATGAACACGTGCCCTTATTATTTTATTCACCCTGCCTGGTTGCCCCGCAATTCAGAAAAGAGGCCGTATCACAGGTTGATATATTACCAACCATTGCCGGTATGATACAGCAGCCTTACCTGAATACCACGCTGGGAAGAGACCTGCTGGATAAAGACAAAAAAGAGAACGCCGCCTTCATCATTTATCATGCACCGGGATGGATCGGCGTGGTGACGGATGATTATTTCTACCGGAAAAATATCCGCATTAAAAAAGAAGAGCTGGTCCCAGTTCGTGCAGGCCTTCCCAAATTAACTGCACAACAACAGGATTCTGTAGTAAAGCATTTATCGCAACTCACTTCCGCCTTTTACGAAACGTCCAGGTGGATGCTGCTTAACAATAAAAACAAATAACCGCAAAGACACGAAGGCGCTAAGTTTTTTTTTATTTTGCGACTCTGCGTCTTTGCGGTAAGATGAACCTTATCAGGCTTTGATCTTTTTTGCGATCATCACCATCCTTGGAGATCTTTTTACATCGTAGTTAGAGAAAGAATAATCGCCGAAAACTTCCTGCAACTGCAGTCCCTGGTAAGCAAACATCTCGGTAAAGTCACCCAAAGAAAACTTAGCCACCTTTTCGGTATAAATAAAAGGTTCGGCTTTGCTTTCATCTTCCACAATTATCTTTTTATAAAAATGAGTCTCGTCGTACCACTTGGTGATGATGAAGTTGATGCCGTCAATTTCTTTTTCCGACTGGTGCACCAGGTGGTCTTCGGCATAGTGTACATTCAGAAAGTCCATTACAAATATGCCGTTGGTCTTTATTGCCTGGGCAATGGTACGGATGGCATTATCGTGTTCACGCCTGGTATTGAAATAACCGAAGCTGGTAAAAAAATTAAAAGCGTAGTCAAAATAGTTTATCCAGAATAGCAGGCGCATATCGTGTTTGTAAAAATGAAGCGTATCGCTTTCGGATTGCAAAGCCTCGTTGATGCTGTCGTCACTCAGGTCGATACCGGTAACATCAAATCCTTTACCTGCCAGTTGAACAGAATGGCGTCCCTTTCCGCAGGCAACATCCAGCATGGTACTTCCCGGTACCGGTTTCAGGTAATTGATCAGTTTATCAATAAAAGCAGCGGCTTCCCTGTCATCCCTGTTAAAGTAGAGCATGTGATAGTAAGGAGAATTGAACCAGTCTTTGAACCAGGTTTGTTGCATAGCCAAAGTTAACAGTTTACCGTTTACCGTTTTCAGTTCCCTAAGATCAAAATTTTCTGCTCTTTCTTACGGCAATAAACTAAGAACCGTAAACAGTAAACCTGAAACCCCAAACTCCAAACTTCCTTATCTTTGTCCTCCCTAAATTGGAATTGGAATGGCATTGATAAAGAGTATTTCAGGCATCAGAGGAACCATCGGCGGAAAAACCAGCGATAACCTTACCCCGGTTGATATTGTGAAGTTTGCAGCAGCTTACGGAAGCTGGTTGCTGCAACAGGGCACTAATACCAAAGTGGTGATAGGCCGCGATGGGCGCATGAGCGGAGAAATGGTGAGCAGCCTGGTGGTAAACACACTTATCGGACTGGGACTAGATGTAGTTGATCTTGGTCTCAGTACTACTCCTACGGTTGAAATGGCTGTAAAATTCGAAAATGCAGCCGGCGGCATCATCCTCACGGCCAGCCATAATCCCAAAGAATGGAATGCGTTGAAACTTTTAAACAGCAAGGGCGAATTCATCAGCGGCGATGAAGGAAAACTGATATTGAGATCGGCAGAAAAGGAAGATTTCAAATTTGCGAGTGTTGATAAACTCGGCGTTTATAAAAAGGACGAAAGTTTATTAAAGAAACATATTGATGCGGTAATTGATTACGAATTAGTGGATGCAGGGCTGATAAAAAAGAAAAATTTCAAAGTAGTGGTTGATGCGGTGAACAGTACCGGTGCCATTGCCGTGCCTGCCCTGCTGAAAGCCCTGGGTGTTACTGATGTGGTTGTATTGAATGGGGAAGTGACCGGCAACTTTGCCCACAACCCGGAGCCTTTGCCCGAACATTTGACCGACCTCAGCAACGAAGTGATAAAACACAATGCTCATCTCGGTATTGCCGTTGATCCGGATGTGGACCGGCTTTGTTTTGTATGTGAAGACGGCAGCATGTTTGGCGAAGAATATACGTTGGTTGCAGTGGCTGATTACATATTGAGTAAAAGAAAAGGAAACACGGTTTCCAACATGTCATCTACCAAAGCACTGAAAGATGTAACGATCAAACACGGCGGTGAATATTTTCCCAGCATGGTGGGTGAAGTGAACGTGGTGAACCGGATGAAGGAAGTAAATGCGGTGATCGGCGGTGAAGGAAACGGCGGCATCATCGTTCCCGACCTGCACTATGGCCGGGATGCACTGATCGGCATTGCACTTTTCCTGACACAGCTTGCGCAAAGTAAAAAAACCATCAAGCAATTACGGAATACGTATCCCGATTATTTCATCAGCAAGAATAAGATCACCCTGGAGAATGGCATTAATGTAAAAGACATTTTCAAGAAGATAAAAGAGAAGTATAAGAATCAACCCATAAATTCCGAGGATGGATTGAAGATAGAGTTTGATAACGACTGGGTGCATTTACGAACCAGCAATACCGAACCCATCATTCGGATTTATGCTGAAAGCAATTTTGAAACAACTGCCGAGAATATTGCCAGGAGACTCATGCAGGATATAGGGCAGATGATGTAGAACGGTTAACCAGTTTGCAGTTTATAGTTTGTAGTTGAAAAGGGTAAAATAAGTTAAACAGCTTTTCAACAAGTATGCACCCAACCACAAACTACAAACCTCAAACTATAAACATCTAACTTCAAACAAAAATGAACCGCATTTATTTCGACAACGCCGCCACCACCGCACTTGATCCACAGGTGCTGGAAACCATGATGCCTTACTTAACCGAAAAGTTTGGCAATCCTTCTTCTATTTATTCGTATGGAAGGGAGACACGTATGGCCATTGAAACGGCTAGAAAGACCGTTGCGAAAATTTTGAATGCACACCCGGCCGAAATATTTTTTACCAGTGGTGGAACCGAAAGCAGCAATACCGCTATTACCGCTGCTGTGAGAGACCTTGGTTGTAAACACATCATCACTTCTCCTATTGAACACCATGCAGTCTCTCATTCAGTTGAGTATTTAGATAACATGGATGTTGCCAAAGTAAGCCTGGTGAAATTATTACCCAACGGGCATATTGATATTGACGACCTGGAAAAATTACTGGCAGCCAGCGAGGAAAAAACACTGGTTACATTAATGCATGCCAACAACGAGATCGGGAACATCTTAGACATCCAGGCGGTAGGCAAACTTTGTAAATTATACAACGCCATCTTTCACAGCGATACGGTGCAAACGGTTGGGCACTTTCCGTTCGACCTGAGAAATACGCCCGTGCATTTTATTACCGGCGCTTCGCATAAATTCCACGGGCCAAAAGGCGTGGGCATTTTATACATAAACGAGAATGTAAAAATAAAACCGCTTGTACATGGCGGCGCACAGGAACGCAACATGCGTGCAGGCACCGAAAACCTGTACGGCATTGTTGGTTTTGCCAAAGCCCTTGAAATGGCCACCGCCAATTATGAAGCAGACAGTGCACACATCGGCACGCTGAAATATTACATGATGGATGAACTGAAGAAGAACATCAAAGGAGTTTCATTTAACGGCGATGTATTGGGCAGAAGTTTATATACAGTACTCAGTGTAAGTTTTCCAAAGACCGAAAAGTCGGAGATGATCTTATTCAATCTCGACATCAATAATATCTGTGCCAGCGGCGGAAGTGCCTGTACCAGCGGCGCCGACCAGGGCAGCCATGTCATCCGTGCCATCAACAACAACCCCAACCAGGTAACGGTGCGTTTCAGTTTCTGTAAACACAATACCAAGGCAGAAGTAGATGCGGTGGTGGAGAAGCTGAAAGAGCTGGTATAACAAAATGCTGATGCCGGATACAAGATACTGGATACGGATTCTACATTAGCTGTCATGCTGAGGAACGAAGCATCTCACTCTACAGAGAATTTTTATTTACCCGCTTTATAAATTCTATTCAGCTTCATTGGCCCCGATAGCTATCGCGACACTCTTGTACAATATAACTTTATTCAACTTCTTTGTTCGCTCTTGGTGGCCGCCTGACCAGTAACTTTTCACATATTATCATTTCTTTTAAAAATGATACCCCAGCTTTTCCTCCACTTCCTTCGATAACACCGGTAATTTCTTCCTGTCAACCAGGTAACTGTTCAATTGCGACAGTTCTTTAAAAATATAATGCTTGTCCATCGCCCCTTTTAAATAACCGGCGCCGGTACTGCCTCCCGTACCAATACGGCTGCCGATCATGCGCTGCACCATATTGATATGACGGTAACGCCAGTTGCCAAGCTGGTTGTCTATTTCCAGCAGCGTATCTAATAACTGGAACGGCAATTCCATCATGGGATAACCATGGTACAACATGATGAACAATGCCGAGCGGTTGGCCCTGGGTGATAAGTTTCTTTCTGCAGATTCATTATTAAATATCTCTGCAAAAGATGCAGCATTTCCTTTCTCTGCTTCTGCCAGGCTGTTTACATATACCTGCTCGTAATTTTTCCAGAAGGCTTCGGTGATGAACGGCATTCTTTCCAGCCATGCATTGATCAGTTCCAGCACCGACTTACCATCCTCGGCATCTTTAATAATGGCGATGTCTTTTTCTTTTAATTGAGAGAGATAATAATTCTGCCCGTGCCGGTGTTCAAATTTCAATCCCAGTTTTGCTTCCAGTACTTTAAATTGGTAGCTCTGGAAACCCGATGCCGGCCGCAGCATATCCCTGAAGTCGAGGAAGTCCATCGGCGTCATTGTTTCCATGATGTCGATCTGCTGCACCAATACTTTTAAAATGGTTACCACTCTTTTCAACCGATGCACCACCGTTTGCATTTCGGGAGAATTATCGTTTACCACCGGCTTGTTCATGATTTCAATAACCGAATTCACTTCAAACAAAACCTGTTTGAACCAGAGTTCATAAGCCTGGTGAATGATGATGAAAAGCATTTCATCGTGTGCCGGCGTTTTTCCTTCTTTAAAACTTTCGGGCTCTTGTGCCCCGGTAATCTTGTCCAGTTGCAAATAATCGGCGTAATAAACGGCTTTGTCCATAGCAAGGTTTTATGGAAGCAAACTTACGCAATCGGAGTGATACTCGATACTGGATACTTGATACTGGGAAAGAGTATGATTAGAAAAAATGATTTTAAATCGGCTGACTCCATCCAGTATCAAGTATCCAGTTCCAGCATCCTCTTTTGTTAACCACTTGCAAAGAGCTTTTCCTTTAACAAATCCTTCTGCAAAGAAAAATTCATGGCATAATATTCTAAAGCAAGTGCCAGGCAGTTTATAAAACCCTGCACTCAGTTATGAAAAGAGCTTTTTTTCTTACCCTCATCTGCAGCATCCTGTTGCTGAATTTTGCAAATGCACAGATCACTTACGGCCTGGTAGCCGGTGCTAATTTTTCCAAATGGCAGGGACAGGACCTGCAGGTTGTGGAAGACCTTGTTGAAAAAACCGATGGCTGGCTGGTAACAAAAGGCAAAACCGGTTTTCATGTGGGCGGTTATGTAAACATCCCCATTTCAGAAACATTTTCTTTTGAGCCCGGCCTGGCCTATTCAAAAAAAGGATACAGCATCAAGGGCGATCTTAAGATCGATGCGTTGAAATTTTTAGCGATCAATGCAAGGGCCCAGGTGCAACAGCACTACATCGATATGCCCTTGTACGTGAAAGCAACCATTGTGAAAGGACTGAATATTTATGCAGGGCCACAGGTCTCTTACCTCGTTCGCAGCACCCTCAATGCGAAAGTGGGTGTACTGGGTATTTCGTTATTCAATAAGGGCATTGGCATAACCGAACGTTTCAATAAGATCGACCTCGGATTATCTGGCGGCGTGGGTTACCAGTTTGATAACGGCATCAGTCTCCGTGCCGGTTACGACTATGGCCTGTCGAAACTTGATAAAAATGATAATTACGACGCCTATAACCGGGTGATAAAGGTTTCAGTAGGCTATACTTTTTAAAACCCTGTGATCATAAAAGAAGCGGCTTCCCCTGACGGAGCCGCTTTCTTTTTTGCAGAAAATGATTTTCCTTAAATTTGCCCGCCGTTAACGGATCAACCAATTAACGGATTAACTAATTAACCATAATAATGGGAAGAATATTTGAAGTAAGAAAGAGCGCCATGTTTGCCCGCTGGGATAAGATGGCAAAGAATTTCACCCGTATCGGTAAGGAGATCGCCATAGCGGTAAAGGCAGCCGGCCCTGACCCTGATAATAACCCGGCCCTGAGAAGGTGTTACCTGAATGCCAAGGCCTGTAATATGCCCAAGGACAGGGTGGAGGCTGCCATTAAAAGGGCAATGGGTAAGGATACCAGCAGCTATGAAGAGATCATGTATGAAGGGTATGCACCCCATGGTATTGCGGTACTGGTGGAAACAGCAACCGACAATCCCACCCGGACGGTGGCGAATGTACGGATGCATTTTACCAAAGGCGGGGGTTCATTAGGCACAAGCGGCTCGGTTGCATTTGGTTTTACCCACATGAGTGAATTTAAAATAAAGGGTGCCGGAGTAAATGTTGATGACCTGGAACTGGACCTCATTGACTACGGGCTGGAAGAAATAGGTGAGAATGCAGAAGGCAATATCATTATCCGTACGCCTTTTAATGAGTACGGGAATATGAGCAAGGCGCTGGAAGAAAAGAAAATTGAAGTGATCAGTGCTGAACTTACGTGGATACCTTCCAACACAATGGAACTAAGCGAAGACCAGGCCAACGAAGTTTTAAAACTGGTTGATAACCTGGAGCAGGATGATGATGTGCAGAAAGTTTATCACAATTTGAAATAACTAAAAAAGGAGCTTTAGAATTGAAGCTCCTTTTTTAGTTACTCTTGAACCAATTATTTTACCAATATTGATATCCGGTTAATACAAGCAGCCCTGCAATTTTTTATTTCTGCCTGATGAGTTTCCCATACCCGGGTACATGCTGACAGGCATTCATTTCTTTTAGCTATTTGTTCCTGCCTACATTCACCTTGGTGTGGCCCGGGAGGAATTGTTTCAGCACAAAGATCAATTTTTGGTTGTGCTTCAGTAAAACATTGTTCACTGCATTGCATATATTCAGCCAAATAGCTGGCTTCCATTCTATCACATTCGGCCATACAATCTTCAAAGCTTTTCACAGCTCCTGTTAATTTTTCCGCCGAAATTGAATTCCTTTTCCCACCACAGGCCATCATTAATAAAGCTATGAAAGATAGCATTAAGAGTAGTTTGAATGATCTTTTTTTCATTTTTATTAATTTTAAATATTATTTTTTGGTCATTGGTTTTAACTGCCCCGGAGATTGTTTTTAAAATCTTTTAGTTTCCACTTAAATTTTGAACTGAATTATTTATTCCTGTTCATCTCAACAACCTGCTTTCTTAACTTCAGCTGATTTTCCCTGAGTTCTTTTCCATGGGTTGACATTATTTTCATCATCTTTGATTTTTTATTCGTCCATGCGGATAGTTTATCAGCTGCCGGTTGATCTCCTCTAACTCTTTCATCTCTATCGCCACAGTGTTCATAATCAAATGAATATTGGTACAAATCTCCTGTGAGCCTGTCGTAATGTTTTACTTCAAGCAAGTAATCCTGGTCATTCATCCTCATTCTGGTCCGGCTGGGATTTTGGTCATAATAATAGTATGGGTTTCCTTCTTCATCATAAAATATTATTGTTTCGCTGGTTTCCCACCATTTGGAGAACTGAAAAGCATATCCGGGAAGACCATACGGTATCCCTTTCATAGCTGTCCATGGATTTTTATTGGATCTGTTAAAAGTGTATAAACCGGTTTGTACCAGGTTGCCATCAATATAAAGATCATACCTAGTGTAATTTCCTTTTGCATCAGGTATTATGTGAGCATCAACTCCATATATAAAACTTTGCTGGCGCACTGCATCACCCCTTGTATTATAAGTAAAGAATACTTCATCATCCAGTATATTTGTATTTGGCAGGTACCATTTTTCTTTTTCAACAAGCCCTTTTTTGTTATAATAATATACCACATCGTAAAGATAATCGCCTGTATTAATATACTTTGCCCGGGTAAGCCGGTTATTGGCATCATACTCTAGTAGCATTGTATAGACGACAGAACCAAAATCATAACTTAGAGACCACGTGTTTGCAAGTCCCCTGTTATTATAACTAACCGAAGAGGTGAATCCGAAGTTGGTATTTAATGATACCAGTCTGCATTGATTATTATGTTCAGATTTAGATGCTGCGTCGCTTGAGACGATCGTATCTTTTTCAACAGTCAATGATTCTTTTTGGCAACTCGAAATGAATAGTACAGTTAATACTACACTGCTAAGGGTTTTAAAAAGATTCCTTTTCATAAAAATGCTTTAGTGTTATTTAAAATGGCGATGTTCACTTTTTCAGCCTTTGTACAATTAATTTTCTTTCTTCCAATTGTTTTTTAAGCTGGGGGCCTCTAAGCAATGGCATTCTCAGTTTGGCTATATCCATGGCTCGCTGACCTATATCAGGCATTGACTTACGGGCTGCTAAATCTGATTCATTTTTGCGCCCACAATTTTCGTATTCCCAGTATTGATAAATTTCATTACCCGAAATATTGTCAAAGGTCAGGCGGTTGGCAGTAAGGTTTTGTGCAGTTGGATTAATTATTGTTTTAGCTGGATCTTCATCAAATGCAAGGAATTCTCCGCCCTCACCATCTCCCCAGTACTCATCCCGTTCAGTTGGCACTAAAGGACTCGTCACATCATTACTGTACCACCAGGATTGAGTTATGCCCGGCCTTGCAGTATATGGGCTCTTAATATGCTTCTTATAATGATTAACAACCCGGAGGATTAAATAATTATTACTTAAATATCGCAAATCACTAATAGTGTTATTACCTTCTCTATCGTATTCAAATGTGGCATAAAAATCATAAACAGGATCCTCACGTCTTACCATCTGGCCCTTATGGTTATAAGTATTCGTAACCACTTCAATAATATTTGTAGTACCCGGTTCGTAAGTAATTTCTCTTATGATCCGGTCATTTTGATATTCAAATGACATTTCATAATAATTAATGCCATCAAAAGAAGCTGATCCAGTTACGATTCTGTCTTTTCTATCATATTGCATAGTTGCATAAAAATAAAAACTACCCAGAGAACCTAATTTTACTTCTTTAACCAGCCCTTTAGAATTATAGCTGTAAGTTTCGGTATAGAGCCCATCAGCATAATCTGAGTAAACCAATCTGCATTTGTCCTTTGAATCGTCCTTTGATTTTAAGAAAGCTGATCCATTTAAATCATTTTCGTTAGTTAAAGTTTCCTTTTGGCAACTGTATAACAGCATTAAGCTGAACAGCAAAGAGCTGAAGGATAATAATAAATTCCTTTTCATAAATAATTTTTTTTGGTTAAAAAACAAAAAAGAACAATCTCTTATAACAAACGTAAAATTGTTAATAAGATCAACCAGGTACAATACCCCATTGGGTGATTTTTTTGAAAAAGATCAGGAGAGGCCCTGCTGTATGGCTTTAAGCACCGCTTCGCTGCGGCTGGCCACGTGTAGTTTTTTGTAGATATGCTTTACATGGGTGCGAACGGTCTCATAACTGATAAAAAGATCTGTCTGCAATATCTTTAGAATGATGCCCTTCCACCATCAGCCGCAGTATTTCTTTTTCCCTTTCGCTGAGCAGGTAATCGGTATTGCCGGGAGTTGTAAGCACCACATTTTTATTGGCAAAAAAGCCCAACACTTTTTTCGCAACGGAAGCGCTGATGGGGGCGCCGCCGTTATATACTTCGTTAATGGCTTCCAGGTATTTATGCGGGGGATCATTTTTTAGAATATAGCCCGAAGCCCCTGCACATAAAGCCTGGAATATTTTTTCACTGTCATTAAAAACAGTCTGGATAAGAATTTTTATTCCGGGAAATACATCGTTGATGTGCTGCGTAACTTCAACACCACTGAGCCCAGGCATTTCAATATCCATTAAAATCACATCGGGCCTGCTTCTTTTAATATCTTCTTCCCAATGATTACCATCGGCAGAAATACCACAACATATATAGCCGGGTGTGCCATTCAGGATGGCTTCCAGGGCATCCCTTACCAATTTGTTATCCTCAAATATGGCTACTTTTATTTCCATGATTTCATAACAAATGTGGGATAATATTTTTATTAAGGCAATACCCCATCAGGTGATTTTGCATTGCAGGCTTACAGAAGCTCCTTCGTTTTCCTTTGACTGTAAGATCAATTTCGCCCCTATTTCATCAGCTCTTTTCTGCATGTTCTCGAGTCCATTTCCTCTCCTTACCATTACTGCATCAAATCCTTTACCATTATCACTTACCGAAAATTCCAGTTTCCCATTTACTTCTCCTACGGTTAGCTCAAGCAATGTTGCATTACTGTATTTAACTGCATTGTTAATTGCTTCTTTACAAAACAGGTAGATGTTTCGGCGGCTTTCAACAGGCAGATTGATCTCCACAATTTTTTCCGGTACACTGATCCTGACCTGTATATTTTTGATAGCAGCCATATCAGTAGCATACTCTTCAAGTCTTGTCACCAGCATCTGCAGTGAATCCTGTTCGGGGTTGATAAGCCATACAATATCACTCAACTTGTCTACCATTTTGCGGAGGACTGCTGCATTACATTCAGTGATCTTTCTATCTCTGCTGTTTGACCCTTTTTCATTTGTTCTTTGGTAAGGTGACTGTACATGGCAATACCACTGAGGGTGGCACCTATTTCATCATGTAGTTCACTGCTGATGCGGAGACGTTCACTTAATACAGCCTGAAGACTTTGCATTTCCAATTCAGCTTTTTGCCGGGCGTGGGTTTCACTTGCCAATCTGTTTATTTTCTTTTGGTTGCGGAAGTTCAGAAACACAAAAAAAGAAAGCAGCCCAAGCAATACAAGGCCAGCCCAATAAAAATACTTTCGTTTTTTTGTGCCTGGAGTTTTGTTTCTGTTATCAATTGATTTTGCTTTAGTGAATCTTCTACCTTATTAAACTGGTATTGCAGTTTAATTCGTTCAGATTCCCTAATCTCTTCACTACTGTTAATGCTGTCAAGATAAAATACTGATGTTTTGTAGTTGTCTAATGCAAGTCGGTAATTACCAGTTATACTATAGAATTCAGACAAAAGTAAATAACAAGACTTAAGTAAATAGATATCACTGATTTTTTTTGACAACGCTAGTGCATTGTCAAGCCAGCGCTTCGCTTCTTTAAAGTTGAAGAGCTTTATATTTACTTTACATAAATAAATATAACTATCTGCTATCCATGTACTATCCCCGGCTGTTAAATACATTTCCAATGACTTCTGGTAATAATTCCTGGCTACATTAAAATTACTTATTGCACTCTGACTATTGCCAGCTCTTTTTGCGGAGTCGCCTTTTAAATCATACACTCTTCCAATACCATTATAACTCCACGGCAGCCCTTCCTTCGACCCTCCCGGGTTTTGAAATATTTTTTCAGCAAAAAAATAATTTGTTAATGCTTCGCTATTCTTATTTTCCTCGAGATAGACGTCTGCAATAGCATTCGATACCCAGGCAGCATCAAAATGCTTATTTAGGCTTTTATATATAGCCAGGCTTTTGTAATAAAACTTTAAAGCATCAATATAATTAACATTGCGCTTGCTAATACCTCCCAATAAATAATAACAATCTGCAATTTTTTTTTCATCCCCTGTCTCTTCAGAATATTTTAGTGTTTTGTAAGTATATTTTAACGCTACAGTATAATTATTCTGTTCTTTATAAAATAGTGTGATGTCCCACAAAGCCAATATTATAAGACTCTTTTCTCCAACCTTCGAGTAAAAATCCAATGCTTTATTGTAATTCTCCAGTGCTTTATTGTAATTATGTTGAAACGATGCTATTTCCCCAAAGCAAGAATAGGTGCGGCCAATAAGTATTTTATTTTTTGTTTGAAGCGCAATTTCAAAGGCTGTGTTGCAATATTTAATACATTCATTCAATTTGTCGGAATCCCAATTTGTATAGTATTGATGAAGTAAACAAATACTGATATTAACCAAGGCAAATCCCTTCCCTTTTGTATAGTTAATTTTTTCAGCCAGCATCAAAGCATATTTTGCATAATGCAATGAACTATCAAAACAATCGTTTTTATAATAACCAAAGCTTAGTTCATTGATAATTTCAATCTTTTTGACATCTTCTTTTGCATTTAAAAGAACATTTTTAAGACTATCAATTTCACTATTCTGAGAAAAACAAAAATTGTGACATAAACTACACATCACTACAGGTATAATTAAACACTTGAATTTCATAACTATCATAATGTACTTAAATATCCCTAAATAAGCTTTATGGAACAATACCCCATTGGGTGAAATAGATTTTTTTTGTGAAGACTTTCAGTAATGAGGTTGCTCCTGATCAGTGCAGAGTAATTTCTCCTTTCATATAGTAAACGGCTTTACCCTTCATTAGCACCCTCTCGTCATTTTGCTCACACCAGATTTCTCCGCCTCGTTTGGACAGTTGTAGCGCATGCATTTCATTCTTCCCCAACTTTTCTGCCCAAAAAGGAATTAGCTGCGAATGAGCTGAACCTGTTACGGGATCTTCATCAATACCGGCACCCGGTGCAAAAAAACGGGAGACAAAATCGACATTCTTTCCAGGAGCTGTAATGATCATTTTATCGACGTGCTTTTTCATCAGCGAAAAATCCGGATTGCACTTCTTTACTACCTCTTCATTCAATAGCTCCACTAAAATATCCCGGTGCTTGTAAACGCCAACTATTTCAACATTGTCAAGCATGGCAGAAAGTTCATCGGGATATATATCCAGCCGCTCGGGTTTCCAGGACGGAAAGTCCATGCAGATAAGATTATCCTCCCTGGTCACTTTCAATATGCCGCTTAAAGAACTAAAACGTATTCCGGGTTTATCAAAACCCAATATATTGAACAACACATAAGCACTTGCCAGCGTGGCGTGGCCACACAAATTAATTTCCACTTCGGGTGTAAACCATCTTATGTCAAAATCTGAATCTTTATTTGCTGATGGAACAAAAAAAACTGTTTCGGAAAGATTATTTTCCATTGCAATGCTTTGCATTAATACATCATCAAGCCAATGTTCTAAATGAATTACTGCAGCGGGATTACCGCTGAAGAGTTTACTGGTGAAAGCATCTATTTGATATAGCGTCAGCTTCATTTTGAATTCTGCTTACTCTGCCATCATTTCTTTAATTACAGAAACAATATCTTCTGTGTTAGGCTTGCTGAAATAGTCCCCATCACTGCCATAAGAAGGACGATGCGCTTTTGCCGTGATGGTTCTTGGCGAAACATCTAAAAATTTATAGCCACCCTGTTCTTCCATCACTTTATTGAACATAAAGGCTGCAGCACCTCCAGGCACGTCTTCATCAATAAAAACAATGCGGTTGGTTTTTTTAAGCGACGCAACAATGGCATGATTGATATCGAAAGGCAATAAGGTCTGCACATCCATCACTTCACAACTGATGCCCGCCTTATCTAATGTTTCGGCAGCTTCCATCACAATGCGTAACGTAGAACCATAGCTTACCATGGTTATATCCGTTCCTTCCTTTATCACTTCAGGCACGCCCAACGGCACCGTGTAGGCCATTAAGTTGGCTGGCAATTTTTCTTTTAAGCGATACCCGTTCAGGCATTCTATTACCAGGCCGGGATCATTACTTTGTAATAATGTATTGTACATTCCCGCAGCCTGCACCATGTTTCGTGGCACACATACATACATACCCCTGAGTGCGTTAATGATCATTCCCATGGGTGAGCCGCTGTGCCAGATGCCTTCGAGTCTATGCCCCCTTGTTCTTACAATTAACGGGCAGCTTTGTTGTCCTGCTGTGCGGAAATGAGTGGTGCAAACATCATCACTGAGCGGTTGTAACCCATATAATAAATAATCGAGGTATTGAATTTCGGCAATCGGCCGCAGACCTCTTAATGATAAACCAATTCCCTGCCCCATGATCGTTAACTCACGAATGCCTGTATCAAATATTCTTTCTGGGCCGTGCTTTTCCTGCAAGCCACTGAAGCCCTGGTTTACATCGCCGATATGGCCAAGGTCTTCGCCAAAGGCAATTACTTTATTATTGGTTGCGAATAATTCATCGAAGTATTTATTCAGCACTTCGTAGCCATTCACCAATGGGGAGTCATCGGTATAGTAAGGATCGATGGCAGGAACTTTTAATGCTGACCTGGGGCCATCATTGTAGAGATAGCTGTTATAAAGAACTGCGTTTTCATTTTTAAAGGATCCATACAACTGCTTAACTGCATCATTGTTTTCCGTTATGTCTAAAACTGTTGCAAGGGTTTTCATAATATCCCTGCGCATAGGTTCCCGTAAAGAGGCAAGTTCGTCAGCAAGTTTTTTTACTGATGGATTTGCCTCCTCAAATGGTCTTAACGTGTCAACAGTTCTTGCAACCATTTGTTTTACAGGATCAATATATTTTTGCCACGCTTTTTGTTTGCTTTCTCTTGCAAACTGGCGGGCATTTTCTTCGATGCTGTTCAGTTCTTCTGTTTCAGCCAATGCATTGGCAAGGATCCATTCCCGCATTTGTTTCAGTCCATCCCATTCTTTTTCCCATTCCAGGCGTTCGGGTGTTTTATACCGTTCGTGGCTTCCGGAAGTGGAGTGGCCCTGTGGTTGTGTGATCTCTTCCACGTGAAAAACAGCAGGTGTATGTGTATCCCTTATTTTTTGAATGGCCGGTTCCAGTATCTCACACATGCCGGCATAATCCCATCCCTTCAGTTTGTAAATATCAATTCCGTTGGTTCCGTCTTTTTTCTGAAATCCCTTTAATGCATCGGAGATGGATGCTTTGGTTGTCTGGTATTTTTTGGGAACAGAAATTCCATAACCATCATCCCATACAAAAACAGCCAAAGGAACCTGCAGCACACCGGCTGCATTTACCGTTTCCCAAAAATGTCCTTCACTGGTTGATGCATCGCCAATGGTACAAAAGCAAATTTCGTTGCCGTTATTACTGAGGTGAGATAATTGATGCGTTTGTTTTATGTTCCGGAAGGCCTTGGATGCAAAGGCAAGTCCCAGGCCCCTTGGCATTTGCCCGGCAGTAGGTGCAATATCGCTGCTTACATTTTTCCGTTCAACCAGGTTGAGCCAGTCGCCATTTTCATCCACCATCTTTGTAGCAAAGTGCGCATTCATTTGCCGGCCTGCACTAAAGGGATCATTGGCAACATCGGGATCGGCATAGAGTTGAGAAAAGAATTGTTCGATCGTAGCAAGGCCACTTGCAAACATAAAGGTCTGGTCACGGTAGTACCCTGCCCTGAAATCACCGGGGCGGAAGAACTTAGCCATGGCCACCTGTGCGATCTCTTTTCCATCTCCAAAAATTCCAAATTTTGCCTTCCCGGTAAGTACTTCTTTTCGGCCCAGCAAGCTTGTTTCCCTGCTTTCACAGGCGAGCCGGTAGTCTTTACTTACCTCAATTCTGAATTTATCGAAACTCAGTTTTTCAGCCAGCTCAGCTTCGTTATTGTTGGTTGTATCCATGGTCATTTAATGTACTGCAAAAATATAAATTAAAGGGGAGCTTTGTTAAAAATCTCCTAACAGGATGACAATTTGGGGGCGTTGAATCCGTTTTAGTATCTTTGAGAGCCTTATTTTAAAACAAATAAATAATATGAAGAAAACATTTACACTCATACTGGCAGTAACCTGCCTGTCTGCTGCAAATGCACAACAATTGTCTACTGCAGCACCTGCACAACCTACCGCCACAAATGCAGGTACGATAGCCCAGGCCGATAACCTGTTGGTTTTAAAAGAAACCGAATTTGATTTCGGTAAAATCCCGCAGGGAAAACCCGTTACACATATTTTTGAAGTATTCAACAAGAGTACTTCAGATCTTAAGATCAGTAACGTACATGCAAGTTGTGGATGCACTACCCCTGAATGGGAAAAAGATAAAGTAGTTGCCCCCGGTGGATCAACCAAGATCACCGTGGGATATAATGCAGCTGCAGAAGGCCCATTTACGAAATTCATTACCGTTTCTTACAACGATACCCAGACCAAACAAATCACCATCAAGGGTGAGGTGTGGAAAACACCCGGAAGCTCAGCACCGGAAAACAAAGGCTTAAACGATCTAAAAAATTAAACTTTAAAATTAAATAACCATGAAGAAGTTATTATTACTTGCAACTGCATTTACTTTCACATCTGCTTTATTTGCACAAAAGAAAATTGCGGACGTTGCAAAATTTGAAACCGAAGTAATTAACCAGGGAAACCTGAAACAAAATGAGCCTAAAGAGGTGAAGTTCATTGTGACCAACGTAAGCAATGAACCCCTGATCATTGAAACGGCAAGCCCTACATGTGGCTGCACCATTGGCGACTATACAAAGTCTCCGATTGCACCCGGTGCTACCGGCTTTATTTCTGCCAAATTCAATGCACTTGCCGTAGGACATTTTGACAAACACCTTACGGTAAAATTTGCCGGTGTTGATGAAACAAAAAGCATTACCATTACCGGTGATGTTCTGGATGCAGCAGCATATGATAAATGGGTAGCAGAAGTTAATGATGCCAAGAAAAAGGCGGAGACTCCTGTAGCTCCTGTAAAATCAAACAAGCCAGCCGCCAAGAATTCCCTGTCAAAGAACAACAACTGATTTTTATCTTAATAAAAAAGATCCCTGCACAAAAAATGCAGGGATTTTTTTTATGCCTCCATTGGATGGAACAAAACATAAAAAACATCAATACATTGATAGCCAGTATTTAACAATAAAATAATGGAATGTGCGTTTATATATTGGCGCTAAACAAAAGTTTCAGAGGCCAAAAACCGATCCTATGAATACAATATTAAATACCCTGCACAAAGCAGGTGTACCTACAAATGTGCATCCAGCTATTGCAAAATCCCAATACTATTTATTGCTGTTGATTAACCTGTCTTGTATTCAAAGGCACTCATTCCGAATATTCAATCCAGATATCAAAGATCGTGTGCTAACAAACTAAAGATTTTTTGTTTTTATGGATTGTTTGGATAACAAAAAAACCCTTCTTTTCAGAGGGGTTTTTAATTTTTAAAAGATAAGCCAGCTATTTATCATCGGGGTTAATAAAACTGAAAACGATGGCTGCCAATGCACCGCCACCCAAGGGGCCTACAAAATATACCCAAACATGATCCCAGCAAAAGCTATGCTGCATAGCCAGGCCTATTGCAACTGCCGGGTTAAAAGCCCCGCCAGAAAAACTACCTAATGCTGTAGCCATTGCCAATACCGTTCCGCCAATAGCAATTCCATAAAAACTGTTGCCGCTGGTGCCTTTGGCTGTAGCCACATTCAATACAACATAAGCCCAAGCAAAAGTTCCCATAAGTTCAGCAATGATCGCTTTTGTTCCCCATCCTTCGGTCACCTTACATTCACCACTGCCTTCATTAGAAAAAACATACATAACAATTAATGCAGCAATCAAAGCACCCACAAACTGGAATACCCAATACATCACCGCTTCTTTCATTTCAATTTTACCCCGCATCCATACAGATAAAGTAACTGCCGGGTTATAATGGGCGCCTGATACATGCCCGCCGGCATAAACCATGATCATCAATGCCAGTGATGCCCCAACCGCACCGCCCAGTATCGCTCCCATCACCAGGAATAATGTTCCGATCAATTCTGTTATGTACTTGTTCATAGTTGATTTGTTTTGGTTATAAATATCTGCCTGCTAATTAAACTAAAAGCCTGTAATAGCTGTTAACAAGTTTTACACAACAACTACCTTTACAAAGACAAATCATCTGACATGGCAATTGAAACCGGTAAACCTGCACCTGATTTTACATTATTCGATACCGATAAGAACAAAGTATCCCTCTCCTCACTTAAAGGAAAGAACGTACTCCTGCTTTTCTTTCCGCAAGCATTCACCAGCACATGTACCAAAGAATTATGTGCAGTACGAGACGATATAAGCCGGTATAGTAATGCAAATGCACAGGTTGCCGGCATTTCTGTGGATTCGGTATTTACCCTGAAGAAGTATAAAGAAGATCAACAATATAATTTCCCTTTGCTGAGCGATTTCAATAAAGAGGTCTCTGCACTTTATGGCAGCCTGTATGATACCTGGATTCTGGATATGAATGGTGTAAGTAAGCGATCTGCCTTCATCATTGATAAAACAGGCATTATCCGATATGCCGAAGTGTTGGAAAATGCCGGGGAAGTCCCGGACTTTAATGCCATAAACAAGGCCCTCGAAGGATTAAACTCATAATAATTTGAATTATTTACCGTTTTAATATAAGACAGTTCATTTTACACTGTTTTAACATATTTCAGGCGGAAATAACCGTTTTTGAAATGTTGGTTATTTGAAAGATTTTACTATTTTTACTTTGTTGAAGAAAATTGTTTACATATCAATTTTACTTATTGGATTAAATTTTACTTCTTTTGCTCAAAACAAGCCCTCTGGCCCCGGTGACCCGGTTGCAAAGATGTTAAAGCCGTATCCAATTCCCGCCACTTCGGTGATCAATTTTGATTTCCTGTATGGTTATGACAAGTCGTATTCCCTACAGGTATACAATTTCATGGGTAAAAAAATAAATGAGATAAGTAAGGTCGCTCCAAAGATCACGATACCATTGGATGATTTTTATCGTGGCATTTACATCTACCAGCTCAGGGATAAAAACGGAAAGATCCTGGATTCCGGAAAGTTCCAGGTAGTTAAATAACTTCCCTCCTTTTTACATCACTTGTACTATTAAGAATTTCAGGTATTGCGTATTTTCCTGTCCGTGTATAACCGGGTGATCGGCAGATTGGGCATTAAAAGTAACCTGCCTTATTTTTCTTTTCGCATCGTTAGCAGCCATCTGAATTATGTTAAGGAACAATTCAGGCGGCACAAGATTGGTGCAACTTGACGTAACCAGGAAGCCCCCCGGCTTCACCAACTTCATCCCTCTTAAGTTAATTTCTTTGTAACCGGCAACGGCTTTATCAATGGTTGCCCTGCTTTTGGTAAATGATGGCGGGTCGAGCATTACTACATCCCATTGCTTCCCTTCCTTTGTCCATTCCTTCAGCACATCAAACGCATTCACACATTCAAACCTGCAGGTATTTTCAAGGCCATTAAGCGCCGCATTTTTATTGCACATATCAATAGCGCTTTGAGAAATATCCAGTCCCAGGACCGACCTGGCGCCATAATGAGCCGCACTTATTTCAAAGGAACCCGTATAACAGAAAGCCCCAAGCACATCAGCATCCTTAACAATATACCGGATGGCCCGCCGGTTATCCTGCTGGTCTAAAAAGAACCCTGTCTTTTGTCCATTGGCAATATCTACATGAAATTTTATCCCATTCTCGGTAATGATGATGTTGGTATCAAATTCTTTAGATAAAAATCCTTTGTGCTGTTCCAGTCCCTCCAGTTCTCTCACCGGCACATCGTTCCGTTCGTAAATACCTTTGGGGCTGAATATTTTTCCGATGGCTTTTACGATGGCCGGTTTCCAGACATCTATTCCCAAAGCCAGCGTTTGGATCACAAAATAGTCGTTGAATTTGTCGATGATCAATTGGGGCATATCATCGGCCTCGCCATAAACAAGCCGGCAGTTTTCTGTATACCCGATCTTCTGTCGGTATTCCCAGGCCTTTTGGATCCGGTTCAGAAAGAATTCCTCATTGATCACGTCGTCCTTATCCCTCGTAAGCAGCCGCACCATGATCTGCGATTTTGGGTTTATATAACCCCGGCCAATGAATTTTTTATCGTGGGTAAATACATTTACGATCTCTCCTGCCTTCGCCGCCGCATCCAGCGCCTTACCGGTATTTACCTCATTGGCGAATATCCAGGGATGGCCCAACTCCACCCGCCGGCTTATTTTTTTATTCAAAAAAATGCTCTTCATGGCGCAAAGGTAACATCCCTGTCATAGAGTATGCTGCTTAAGCCGGTTATTCGTTTGTTTTTTGTCAATTTGACCGCAATATGGGGCTTGGCAAAATGTTTGACTGTTGTACCTTCGCAACCAATTTTTAAATCCCGTATATGGAAGAAAAAGAAACAATGACGCAGGAAAATGAAGAAATGAACATTAATGCCGATGCCGATGTGCCCGGAAATACCCATTTGAGCAACCCCGGGGGCGAAGATGCCCTGGAAAAGATACAGGCTGAATTACAGGAGCAGAAGGATAAATACCTGCGCCTTTTTGCAGAGTTTGATAATTTTAAGCGCCGCAATGCAAAGGAAAAAATCGAACTGATACAAACAGCCGGTAAAGACGTGATCACCTCACTGCTGGAAGTGCTGGATGATTGCGAGCGGGCTGAAAAACAATTAGACGAAAGCGACGACATTGCCACCAATAAAAAAGGAGTTCAGTTAGTATTTAATAAACTGAAAAATACCTTGCAGGCAAAAGGCCTGAAAGCAATGGAAAGTATCAACACCGATTTTGATGTGGAGAAACATGAAGCCATCACCGAAATAGAAGTACCCGAAAAAAAGAAGGGCAAAGTAGTGGATGAGATTGAAAAAGGATACTACCTCAATGATAAAATAATCCGCTTTGCAAAAGTGGTGGTTGGCAAATAATGCCCCTATCCCTAAAGGGGGAACCGGAGCAAGAAAATCAAAGTAGTTTTACACAATACCAAGATCTAAGAAATGTCGAAGAAAGATTTTTACGAAATACTGGGTGTATCCAAAAGTTCAACACAGGATGAAATTAAAAAAGCATACCGCAAGGTTGCCATGCAATTTCACCCCGACCGTAACCCTGGAGATAAAGCAGCGGAAGAAAAATTCAAGGAAGCAGCGGAAGCGTATGAAGTACTGAGCGATGCAGATAAAAGAGCGCAATACGATCGCTTCGGTCACCAGGCATTTAGCCCGGGCCGTGGCGGTGGTGGTTACAGCGGTGGCGGCGGTATGAATATGGATGATATCTTCAGCCAGTTTGGTGATATTTTCGGAGACGATAATCCTTTCGGCAGTTTCTTTGGCGGAAACAGCGGCAGAAGAAGTTCAGGCGGAAGAAGCCGTGGCCAGCGCGGCAGTAACCTGAGGGTGAAGATCAAACTCAATTTTGAAGAAATCGCAAAGGGAACACAAAAGACGATCAAGGTAAAAAAATACGTGCTCTGCAATACCTGCAACGGCAGCGGGGCAAAAGATAAGAACAGCATACAAACCTGTGGCACCTGTGGCGGAAGCGGACAAGTGCGACGGGTACAGAATACTTTCCTGGGACAGATGCAAACCGTAACTACTTGCCCAACCTGTAATGGCGAGGGAAGCACCGTTACACACAAATGCACCGCCTGCAAAGGAGACGGAAGAGTTTATGGCGAGGAAACAGTAACGATCGATATTCCCGCTGGTGTGCAGGAAGGAATGCAACTTAGTTTAAGCGGCCGGGGAAATGCCGGAGAAAGAGGCGGTTCTTCCGGAGACCTGATCGTACTGATAGAAGAAGAAGCACACCCGCAATTACACAGAGATGGCCTGAACGTGGCCTACGACTTACATATCTCTATCCCCGATGCCGTATTTGGCACACAGGTAGAAGTGCCTACCATTGACGGCAGGGCAAAGATCAAGATACCACCCGGCACACAAAGCGGAAAAATATTCCGGCTTAAAGGAAAAGGTTTTCCAAATGTAAACAGCTACGAAAAAGGCGATCAGTTGATACAGGTAAATGTATGGACGCCACAGCACGTTTCGGATGAAGAAAAGAAGATGCTGGAAAAAATGCAGTTGTCTGAAAACTTTAAGCCCAAGCCTGAGAAAAATGATAAGTCTTTCTTTGATAAAGTAAGAGAGATGTTTTCTTAATCGTTTGATTTCCCTTTTTTCTTTTTCTTTTTGGAATAAATGGCTTCGGCCTTATCTACCAATTGCAGAAATTCTGCCTGGAGAAAACTTCCGGGATTATAGGATTCAGAAGCGATATTTTTTATATCCACCCACTCGGCGTTTTTAATATATTTTGATTGCTTTACTTTAAGGCCGAACATGGCTACAGCTGTTGCAAACTGAAGTTCCTTATCAATATTCTTAAATTCTAAAAAATTTGCCGGGCAATCTCTTATAAAACGCAGGTGGGTAGTATCGTTACAAAGGCTGTAGCGCATATCCACGGTGGCTATTTTATCCTTTACAAACGTAACTTCCTTAAAAAGCTGGTCGGTAGCAGGAACGATCTCAAAATAAGCCAATACATTGTTCCCACTGCCCACCTCCCCTCCTTCCAGGTCAATGCTGCTGTCGGCCACGGCATCCCGGCGGTTGTCAAACCCGATCAGGCGGTATTCTTTAACAAGGCCGGAATTGAACTGTATATTTAAAAAAACATCATCAGCCACTGCATAAAAGGTTTGCGTAAGCTCTTTCACTAAAATTTTTTCTGCTTCTTTTATGTCATCGATGTACGCATAATTGCCATTCCCTCTTTTTGCCAGTGTCTCTAATTTTGAATCCTTGAAATTTCCCATGCCTACACCAAGACAGGTAAGATAGACCCCACTTTGTCTTTCCTTCGTTATCAGTTCTTCCAGTTCTTTTTCAGAAGAAACTCCTACATTAAAGTCTCCATCCGTTGCAAGAATAACCCGGTTGCTTCCCCCCTTTATAAAAGTTTTATTCGCCAATGTATATGCCGCCATGATGGCCGACTGGCCAGGCGTATCACCTATTGCAGTGAGCTCTTCAATCGATTTGATTATTTTTTCCTTCTCAGCTCCGCTGGTTGGTTGCAGCCAGATACCTACTGTGCCACCGTAGGTTACGATAGAGACAGTATCAATTGCCCGGAGATTTTTTACAAACATCTGGAAGGCTGCTTTGAGCAATGGAAGCCGGTTGGGCATATCCATGCTTCCCGATGCATCGATCAGGAAAACAAAATTGCCCGGCGGTATTTTATTCATATCCAGCTTACGGGCATTAACATTCAGTACAAGCAACATCTTCTCTGCATCCCAGGGGCAGGAAGTGAGTTGTGATTCCAGGCGAAAGAGATCATTTCCTTCAGGTTCCCGGTAGTGCAGGTTGAAATAATTTATGATCTCCTCTGTTCGTACCGCATCAGGTGGCACCGTGCTTTGCATGTTGATGAACCGCCGCACATTGCTGTAAGAAGCTTTGTTTACATTCAGTGAAAACCCGGTATTGGGGTATTTGACCGCATTCACGTATTCATTCTCCACCAGTTGAAAATACGTTTCATTGTCTATATACCATTTAACCCTCGAGCTGTGATCCATGTTCTTTGTTACAGAGATCAGTTTAGGCCGGTTGCGGTTAACATTGGAGGGCAACACTTTCATGGTAATGTATTGCCATTGATCGCAGTTTACCCGCAGCGACTTCGATTCATATCCTTCCATGGTCAATGTAAGTGAATCGTACGGCTTATTGGTAGTAATACCAAAACCACCGGTCGTTCCCGAAAAAAAAAGCTGGTTCTTTGAATGAAGGAGGATCTTTACACTTTGCAGCGGTTGATTTTTTTCATCAGTGATCTCGCCACGTAAATAATACTGGGCATTCGTGGTTAAAACCACCAGAAGTAACGGAATATAGGCAAACAGCTTTTTCAATATAGCAGGCTATTTATAAAAAATAGTTCTATCCCTTCCAAGACATCTTTTCCACCGGTAATGTTGCCCGGTCAGTCCCCGACCAACTGGTATATTTCCTTCAGGTTTCGTCCATGCCCGTCATAATCCAGGCCATATCCCAGTAAAAACTTATTCGGCACGGTAAAACCAAGGTAATCAATGGTAAGCGGAAAAGCGAGTGCCTCCGGTTTATGCAGCAACGCAGCTATCTTTAAGCTGGCCGGCTGTTGGTTTGTAAGCTGTGGTAAAAATTCATACAGCGTTTTACCGGTATCAACAATATCTTCCACAATGATCACGTGCCTCCCCTTCAGCGATTCATCCAGGCCAATGGACGTAATAACATTGCCGGTGGATTTTGTGCCTTTGTAAGAAGCCAGTTTAATAAAGCATATTTCTGCATCAACCGTAAGTTCTTTAAAAAGATCGGATGCAAACATAAAAGAGCCATTAAGTATGGCAATGAACAACGGATTCTTCCCTGTATATTCTGCATTGATCTGGGCGCCAAGGCGGGCCACTTCTTCCTTGATCTGCTCTGCCTTTATATACGGCTGAAATTTTTTATCCAATACCTGGATCACCATGGGGGTTAAAGTTTAGTGCCTGTTGCAGGCTATGATGAATTACTTTGATACAATTATTTCCTGTCCAACCTTCAGTTCATTGCCACTAAGCTTATTCCATTCCTTTAGTTGCTGCACGGTTACGTTATACTTGCGGGCAATGGCATACAATCCTTCCTTTGGTTCAACCGTATGCATTTTTACTTTCGGTTCTTTCGCATTTACTGCTTTTAGCCCGGGCTGAAGAAACAGTTTTGTATTTGCCGGCATTGCTTCTATCCGCTGCAGGTCATTATATTCCTGCAGGTATCGGAGCTGTATGCCGTTCTTCTGCGCCACATCATGCACCGTTTCTCCGGGTTGTACAATATAGTATTCTTTTTCGCCTGTCTTTGATTTTCTTTGCAGGAAAATATACTGGTCCTTTTTAAGTATGCCTTCTTCAAGCAGGTCGTTATACTCCATCAGTTTATTCAGGTTGATGTTATGCTTTGTGGCCAGTGCTAATAATGAAGTTCCCTTATTTACAAAAACACATTTGCTGTTATTTATGGTAATGGTCTTGTTCGGGTCACCGGTTATTGCAACAGCTTCTTCCGTTACAACCGCTTTTTCTGCTTTTATCTCCGCAGAAGTTGATACGTCAGCTTTCTCTTCATTCGCTTTTGCTATGTCTGCCGATGGCGTGTTATTTAATACGAACAAGGTATATTGCTGCAGGTTGTACTGTTCAATGTATTTGATAAGCAATTCCGGGTACCTGGGATTGGTGGCATATCCTGCTCTCTTCAATCCCTTCGCCCATCCCTTATAATCATCTGCATCCAGGCTGAATAAAGATGCATACCGCTTATTGCCCCGTAAAAAATCACTGTGGTCACGGTAACTCTGTGCAGCACTGTCATAGGCCCTGAAACATTCGCCTTCTGCATCGTCATCATGGTTCACGCTTTCGCCTTCCCAGGTGCTTTTACATTTAATTCCAAAATGGTTGTTCGATTTTTTCACCAGGTCGCCGTTGCCGTTTTCCGATTCCAGGATGCCCTGTGCCAGGGTAATGGCCGCCGGAACACCGGACCGTTTCATTTCACTCATCGCAATATCCTTGAACTGGTCAACATACTCCTCAATAGATATCCGCTGCGCCACAGCTGCACCCGAGATAAAAGAAAACAATATTGCTATTATAAATCTGTTCATTCCGTTATTGCTTTTGAATCAGTAAAAGGCCATCCCGTATGGTTAACATAGCCTGTTGTACCCGCCCGTCTTTCTTCACGTGATCATTGAATGCTGTGATCGCTTTTGCATTTTTCCCCTTCACATTTTCTTCCAGCACTTCGCCGTGGAAGAGCACATTATCTGCCAGTATCCAGCCTCCTTTTTTTACCGATGGCAAAGTTAATTCGTAATAGTTAATATAATTCACTTTATCTGCATCAATGAAAACAAGGTCCCAGGTTTCCTGTAAGGTTGGAATGATCTCTAATGCATCGCCAACATGCAGTTCGATCTTTTCTGTTTCCCCGGCCTGCTTAAAATAATTTCCGGCAGTTGCTGCATCATCTTCTCTTAATTCTATTGTATGCAGTTTCCCCCCGGGCTGCAAACCCTTTGCCAAACACAGGGCACTGAAGCCGGTAAATGTTCCTATCTCCAGGATCTTTTCTGGCTTTATCATCCGGCTCAACATTTCAAGTACTTTTCCCTGTACATGCCCGCTCAGCATTTGCGCATGCGGATGATTGGCCAATGTATGGTCTTCTATTTCCTGCAAAACAATATCCAACCGGGTGGTATGAAGTTTTGCATATTCTTCCGCCTTCAGATTCATCAATTCCATAAAAATATTTTACCTGCCTCGATCTTAAAAACACAATGCCATCCTACTGCTTTTAAAAGCGTAGAATGGCACTTACTAACGTTGCTAAGTTACAGAGAAATATCGGCTTTGCTGCCGCCTTTTTTAGAGATCAGCCACAATCCAAAGAAGGTAAGCATTCCGTTTATTAAGATCAACTCATTCCCGATCTTATACCCATTGAATAAGCTATCTGAAATTGATTTTACTCCCAGGGAAACATGCAGTTTCTTTTCGTACCACTCCGGGCTGCTCATCATATCAAGCCCCAGGGCTACCAGCGGAGCGATGATACAAACGGTCCAGATCAGTTTATCATTCAATTGCCTTTTTGTTAATATACCGAAAGAGAACAGTCCAAGCAACGGCCCGTAAGTAATACCGGCAAATTTCAAAATAAAGTCTATGATCAGTTTATCATTAATGGCCTTAAAAATGAGGACCATCAAAAAGAACACAACAGCAAAAGTGAAATGCACTTTAAGTCTTGTCCGTTTCTTTTCTTTTTCGGTTCCCTCTTTTTTATTGATCCCCAGAATGTCAATGCAAAAACAGGAAGTAAGGGAGGTGATAGCACCATCCACACTCGGGAAGAGCGCCGATATCAGCGCAATGATGAAAATAATGCCGATCGACCCGCTGAATGCATCACTCAATGCAATGGTTGGAAAAAGATCATCGGGTGCAACTTTAATATTATTTGTGCCGGCATACAGATAAAGGATGCCGCCTAAAAACAAAAACAGGAAATTCACCACCATCAATACCGCTGTAAATGACATGATATTTTTCTGGGAATCTTTAATGTTCTTAACACTGATGTTTTTTTGCATCATCTCCTGGTCAAGCCCCGTCATTGCAATGGCAATGAACATTCCGCCGATGATATGCTTCAGAAAGAAGGAGCCGGCTTTTACATCGGTATTAAAAATTTTGGTGTATCCTTTCTCATTTAAAAGGGATAAGGTACTTCCAAAATCAAGTCCCATGGCTTTGATAATAACAATGATGCAAACCACCAGGCCAAGCAGCATGCCGGTTGTTTGCAACGTATCGGTATAAATAATTGTTTTTACGCCGCCTTCAAAGGTGTACAGCAGGATGAGCAATAAGATCACGAAAGCCGTTACTTCAAAAGGGATCTTCAGTTTGTCGAAAATAAATAGTTGAAGGATGCTGATCACCAGGTATAAGCGGGCCGTAGCCCCTACCACCCGTGACAATATGAAAAAGAACGCACCCGCTTTATGGGCATTTATTCCAAAACGCTTTTCCAGGTAGGTGTAAATGGACGTAAGGTTCATCCGGTAATACAACGGGATCAATACAAAAGCAATGACCATGTACCCGATCAAATAGCCAAGTACGATCTGGAAATAATAAAAATTTCCGCTCCCTACACCACCCGGCACGCTTACAAAAGTTACCCCGCTGAGAGATGTGCCGATCATGCCAAACGCCACCAGCATCCAGTTGCTGTTGCGGTTGCCGATAAAAAAAGATTCGTTGTTGGAATTGCGGGAAGTGAAATAAGCAACCCCCAGCAACAGCGCAAAATAACCTATTACAAACGAGAACATCAGAATGGGCGACATAGACAGCGTTTACGTAAAAATAAAATTCAATTTAGAGAAAATATCGTGTCTTTGCCTGAAATAACTGATAAAGTTTTATGAAGATAAAAGCACTGGCGGTTTTTTGTGGTTCTAAAACGGGTAACAATCCCTTATTTAAAGAACAGGCAAAAGAACTCGGATATATGCTTGCAGAAAAAAATATCACGCTTATTTATGGCGGAGGCAATGTAGGCATCATGGGTATTGTATCCAATGCCACGCTGGCGAAAGGCGGAAAAGTAACCGGCATCATTCCTTCCATATTAAAAGACAGGGAAGTACATCACGAGGGAATTACCGAACTGATCGTTGTAGACAATATGCACACCCGTAAAAAAATGCTTTACGAAAAATGCGATGCTGCCATCATATTGCCCGGAGGTTTTGGAACGATGGATGAATTCTTTGAGATGGTTACCTGGAACCAGTTGAGCATTCACGATAAAAAAATATTCATCCTGAATACAGCAGGCTTCTACGATCATTTACTTTCTTTAGCAAAAGTGATGCAAAAAGAAGGCTTCCTGTATGATAATATTGAAGACAGGTTTGTAGTGATCGGGTCGCCAACTGAATTGGAGAAATACCTCATTTGATATTACCTGCGCCTTCTGCCTCCGCCCTGGAAAAGTGCAATATTATACCCCGCCCTTATGATGGGCACCCGCCTTCCTAATCCATCAACATAAGGAGAATTTTTGTCTGCGATCAGGTCAACCGATATGGATATGTAGTAGAAATTTTTATTATCCTCATCACGACCACCGGCATACCCTGCACCTACCAGGAAACTGTTGGCATCAATATGATCGGTACTTGGCAGATATGAAAATGAATTACTTGCAGGGATATATTTTAACTTGACAAAGTTGTGTTCAAACTGAGCCTGGGCAAATACGAACTTGAATGGATATACTCTTACAAAAGCACCGGGCCCATAAATGGTTTGTCTTACCTTGTCACCATACTCAACATAGTCACGCTGCGCAATGTAGTTGAAGTTAAAAGATGCAGCTACGTCAACATATTTGTTGAGGCTGTAACCAAAATAAGGACTTATGCCAATGGCTGTATAGATGTTACTGAATCCAAGCGTCAGGTCGCCACCAACAAAAAGATTTTCTTTTTTAAACCCTCCTTTCTTTTCAGCTTCTTCACCCTGGGCAATGGCGTTGTAGGTGCCGGTTAAAAACAAGAAGGCAATGATCAGTTTTTTCATATGTCCGATTTTAGTTTTCGTTTGCGGAAGCTTTGAATATTGAATACCGGGATGGTTTAATCCATATCAAATATTTTACCGCTGTTTAAAATATTATTGGGGTCGAATATTTTTTTGATCCCTCTCATCAACTGCAGGCTGGCATCATCAAATACAATGTTCATGTATTCTTTCTGGATAAGACCTATGCCGTGTTCGCCGCTGATGGTACCACCCAGTTGTTTTACCAGTTCAAACAATGCTTTTAATGCCGGTATCACATCGGGGTTATTCAGACTGTAAATACTGCCTGGCTTTTTTATGCGGATGTGCAGGTTCCCGTCGCCTGCATGGCCATAACAAACCACATCAAAACTATATTGTTTCCCAAGGGCCTTTACGCCTCTTATCAAAGCTGGTAACTCTGCCCTTGGTACAACCGTATCTTCCTCAATAGTATAGCCATCTATTTTTACTGCCTCTGCCACACGCCGGCGTAACTTCCACAATTCTGCTTTTTGTTGTGCATCGTCTGCAAAAAAAACATCGCCACAGTCAAACTTTGTAAGCAGTTCAGCAATTGCTTCCATCTCACTCATCAACGTTTCCATGTGATTGCCATCTACTTCAATAATTAAATGAGCTTCCATTTCATCTGTAACCGGCACCACCGAACTATCAACGAACTTACTTACGATCTTCAATGCATTTATCTCCACCAGTTCCATAGCACTTGGCGTAAACCCTGCCCGGAAAATTGCGCTTACTGCTTCGCCTGCTTTTTCCAATGAATTAAAAGGCACCAGCATCAACAGGTCGTACTTCGGAAATGGCAGAAGTTTTAAAACGATCTTGGTAACGATCCCTAAAGTTCCTTCGCTGCCTACGATCAATTGTGTTAAATTATACCCGGTAGAATTTTTTAACACATTGGCGCCTGTCCAGATGACCGCTCCGTTTGGCAACACCACTTCCAGGTTGAGCACATAATCCTTTACCACGCCGTACTTAACTGCTTTCGGGCCACCGCTGTTCTCGGCAATATTGCCCCCAATAAAACAACTGCCCCTGCTGCTGGGATCGGGCGGGTAGAACAATCCTTTTTCTTTTACCGCATTTTGTAAAACTTCAGTGATCACGCCCGGCTCGGTTGTTACCTGCAGGTTGCGTTCATCGATCTCTAAAATAGTATTCATCCGTTCCGTAGAAAGCAACACGCCTCCAAGTTGCGGTAAAGCACCCCCACTTAACCCGGTTCCTGCACCCCTTGGTGTAACCGGAATCTTATTGCTGTTGCAAAACTGCATGATGGCACTTATCTCATCCGTTGAACGGGGTTTAACAACAACAGCAGGAAGGAAATGAAGGTTCTCCGTTTCGTCATGGGCATATTTGTGCAGGCTTTCCTCATCGGTAAAAACAAAGGCATCGCCCACTATTCTTTTTAACGAGTCAATATACTGCAACGCTTTATCGGCAGTTGCTGCTGCATTTGGCATGTAACATTATTTGTGTAAAAATCGTATAAAATGATGAGTTGATAAAAAGATGTTGGTGAATGATCTCCTCCTTTCAAAATGTTAAATTTTTTTAACGCATTGTGATTCTTGAAACGGACATCTATATTTGTTACGAATTTATTCGTATTCATTTTTAATAAACAAAAATAGTAAAGCCATGAAACAATTTATTTTAAAGAACAAAAAAGTGCTGGGCACTATGCTTGCCCTGCTGCTCGTTGGTAGTATCAGCATGTCTTTCCAGGACTCTCCTTTCAGTTACAACCGGTTTGCCGTGCAGGAAAACAACGACCTGCACAAATGCTGCACCGACACCGTGCCGGATAAAGGCGACAATGGTTCCATCAAAATGAAGGACTTTGACAAGCTGCAGAGTGAACTCGACCGGACTTTATCGCAACTAAGTGAAGAGATGAAGAAGATCGACTATTCGAAAATGCAGAAGGAGATAGAAGCCTCCTTAAAAAGTATTGATGCTGAAAAAATAATGAAAGACGTGGAGCGTTCGCTGAAAAGCATTGACCTGGACAGAACACTTGCCAGTGTAAGTTCTTCCCTGAAGGACCTGGACCTTAACCTAAAAGGTGAAGAGATCGAAAAGGCAATGAAAGAAGCACAAAAGGAAATTGAGAAAGCAAAGAAAGAGATCAGCAATATAGACAAAGAGGCCATTAAGAAAGAACTGGCAGAAGCAAAAAAGGAAGTGGAAAAAAGCAGGGTTGAAATAGACAGGATAGACATGGACAAAATAATGAGTGAGGCAAAAGAAGGTATTGATAATGCCAAAGAAGAATTAAAGCTGACCAAAGATCTGATCACCCAACTGGAAAAAGATGGATTGGTAAATACAAAAGAAGGGTTTACGCTGGAGTATAAGAACAAAGACCTTTACATCGATGGAAAAAAACAACCGGAAGAAGTGACCGATAAATACCGCAAGTATTTTAAGAAAGAGGATTTTAAAATAAAGATCGAAAAGGAATAACCTGTATAGCTTTTATAAAAAAAAATCATCCGCCAGTGGCGGATGATTTTTTTTATATGGTTTAAATCAATAGATCGTCGGGCAGAGAGATTTCCTGTCTACATTGTCGGGATAGAACCCCTTTTTGATGATACTGAGTTCGCTGGCGCCGCGATAGCCATTGAACTTATTCAAACCAGAAAGTGTAACGTCATAACTGAACATGAACTGCAATTTCTTGATCTCAAATCCAACCATGGGTACGATCGCATCGCCCAGCCGGTAATACAAGCCCGCCAGTAATTGTTTTTCGCCATATTCAGTCAGTCCGTAATTGCCGTTTATTCCCAGCACCAATTCCGATGCCCGTGCCTGCATGGAGAAATAGGCATTGGGGTTTACGATCAGCCGGTCATTAACTTTAAAAATACCGTTTACAAAAGCGGTATGGCGCATCGGTATGCGGCCATTGTTTGTATTATCACTGAAGAAGGTTTCTTTTGGACGATTCACGTGCTGGATAGAATAGCCCGCATTGATATATACATTCTCCTGGGGAAAATAAGCATAGTTCATACCGGCCTGTACATCCAGGTAACTAACATCATTATTGGTTAAAACAACCGAAGTAGGCAAGCTGTTATCAAAAAATTTACCATCAAACTGGTCAGGGAATTTTAACCGGGTCTGGTCGATACTCTTGCTTGCCCAGCCAATATTAAATCCTGCAGAAACCAGGCTGCTCAATCCCAGCATCTGGTGGTAGGCAAGTGAGCCGTATATCTTTGTGCTGCGCAAACTGCCGGAACCTGCCCTGTCGCTAAGTATCACGGCTCCCACTCCCAGCCAGCCATTCTCCAGTCTATCACGAAAAAGCTGAAAATCGGCAAAGGCACTGATGGTTTTATAAGGCGTTGACATGATCGAACTCCACTGGTTTCTATAATTAGCCCCAATACGGTAATCGGCATCGGGTATAAAACCGGTGTTGGCCGGATTGGTTGTTAATGGCGTATTGAAGAACTGCGAAAAATGCAGGTCCTGTGCGTTGATCCCGGTTGCTGACAGCAGGCTGAAAGCAAGGAGAAATAATATGTTTGAAAGTCGTTTCATCTTACTGTTTCATTTATTCATCAATCGGTCAGTTAGTTTATCTCAATAAGGTTATGTCGCCTGTTTTGCGCACTTTGGTTCCGTCGGTGAACTCAGCATCCAGGGTGTATGTATAAACATCCATTGCCTGCACCTGTCCTTTAAATGTTCCATTCCATCCCTGGTTTCTGTCGGAAGTAGAGAATACCAATTGTCCCCACCGGTTATAAATTTTCCAGCTCATCTTACCAATTCCAAATCCTTCCACTTTCACAATGCCGTTCTTACCAAACCTGCCCGGCGTGAACGCATTGGGTACGTCCAGCAATGGCCGGATAAGAATGGGAACATCAAGTGTGATGCTGTCCACACAATCTGCCACATTGAATGCATATAATGTTGCCTGGTAAGTACCGGTTGCATTATACAAATGAGATGGATTTACATCTGTTGAATTTTCACCATCCCCAAAATCCCAGAGATACCGGTTTGCACCGATGGACAAATTCGTAAACCTTGTGATGGTGTTTTCCACTGGCGGGTTCGGTGTCCACGTAAAATTAGCCGTAGGTATCGGGAAGACAGTTATGGCAAAGTAGGCAGACGTATCCCGCTTGTTACAGGTACTGGTGTCAATGGCGATCAAACGCACATTGTATGTACCTGTTGCAGTATATGTATGCGTTGGCTCAAAGGCTGTTGAAGTGCCACTGTCGCCAAACTCCCATATCCAGTCGGTTCCGCCCTGGGATAGGTTTTTAAATTCCGCCGTATAAGGAACACAGCCACGGGCCGGGGTTGAGAATATGGCTTTTACATTCGGGCTTATCCGCAATGTTTTTATTACCGTATCCGGCGCATTGCAGAATACCGTATCATCAATGATCATCGTAATCACATAAGAACCCGTTGAAGGGAACGTATGTATGATGGGTGCAATGCCACTTCTTATTTTAGGGGAACCATCTCCAAAATCCCAAAGGAACGACTGGTTTGTATAAGTGGGGACTACTGCCGTAGTTAAATTATTAAACTGGTAACGCAAACTATTACAGGAGTCCAGTTTAAAGAAACTGAAATCGGGCGTAACATTATTGTTTCCAACTTTTACATTTACATAAGCCGTGTCGGCAATGTTACAGGTATTGGAATCAATTGCCACAAGCATAAGCCTGTATGTACCAACCTGGGTATAGGTATGCAATACCGTATTGTTGGGTGTAAGCGTAGTATCTTTTTTAGGGCTGAATGGATCGCCGTAATCCCAAATATATATTTTACCTTTTGCAAGTGTATCGGTAAACCTAACAGAAAGAGGAACACAACCGATGGTATCAACAACACCATCTATCGTTGCTTTCACGCTTGCTCCAACACCGGCAAAATTCATCTCTATTTTTACGGCAGCCTGGTTACAGTTTACGGAATTATTAGTACGTGACCATGCGCCCGGTGTTGTGGGAAATAAGGTACCGCCGGCACCACAACCACATATTCCCTGGTAAATGATCCCATTGGCATCAAAGCGGCTGGTACCACCATCCACATGATCGCCCGTACTTCCGTTCTGGCCGAAGTGCGTACCAAATAACTGGCTCTGCGCATTTCTCTCCATTACAAAAAAGTAAAAGTCTGCCCCATCGGGTGCAGGAATCCCTCCCAGCGGACTGACTTCCGGCAATCCCGTTGTTCCGGCAGACTGAAATCCGGCTAAATTATTTATCCCGCCACCCCATCCTGAAACATATACGTTCTCACATCGATCAACGAGAAAAGCAATGGGCGAAAGATTAGGCACCGAAGCATTGGTGCCAAAAACAGTGGAGTAAACATAGGCCGAGAGATCGGGCCTGAGTTTACTGATGAACTGTTTGCTGCCCGGGTTACTGAAGGGGGCATTGAACACTGTCCAGTTTCCGGTAGTTGTACCCATTATATAGGGGAAGCCCTTTTTATCGAACTGAACACCATACACCTGGTCATCACCAGGGGTTCCCAGGTAGGTTGTTCTTATGATGGCAGAACCATCATTTTTTATTTGCGTTAAAAAACCTTCTACGCCACCAAGGTTCGTCGGCTGTATAACTCCCGCTGTATTACCAGGTAAATTTGTACTGGTAGTTCCACCGCCAACATATATATCACCTGAAACCGGATTTTGAGACAATACAAAACATGCATCATCGCCACTGCCTCCGAAATAAGTACTGAATAATAAGGTTGAAAGATTAGAATTATATTTAAGTATCACCCCATCCTGCGGAAAGTGATTGAGCCCTACTGAACTTCCTCCTCCGAATGTTGGCTGAAAAACCCCGGCGGTAACGGGGAAATTATTTGATTGGGTACAGGAAGCCAGGTAAATATTTCCTGCTGCATCTGTTATCACTTCACTCCTTGCGTCGTCTCCATAATTACGCCGGGTAGCATCTATACCGGCAGGTGTTATGTACTTCCCTCTTATGTTCACACCGTCATTACCAGAGCCGCCAATTCGTACAGAACCGATCCTTACATTCCCCAATGAATTTATTTTTGTGATCACGATGTCATAATCCACGGTTGACCTTGTTGGGGTACCTGGATAATTGGTAGAGGATGTTCTGCCGGCCACAATTAAATTTCCCTGCGCATCGCAGATCATGCTGTGAGGCTGCTCATTACCACTTCCTCCCAAATAGGTTGCGAACAAGCGGTTGGAGCCATTGGCTGAGTATTTAATGATGGCAATATCAAATGGTCCGTTGCCATCCTCATTAGCACCCCCGCCAAATGTTGTTTGTATGGCACCGGCAGAAGTTGGATACCCGCCCGAAAAAGCAATACCCCCTGCATAAAAAGTTCCGTCAGGCCCTGGGGTAGCTGTATAACCCCAGTTATCAGCTGTACTCCCGGTAAAGGTTGAAAAGATCAATGTAGGATCAATGATGATGGTTGTTTTGGGATCATAGTCACTTACTTTGAACCGAACGATATTATCTTTTACAACATACCTGCAGTCCACGGTTCTTTTCTGACCATCAGTAACCTGGTAGCTGTATGGATAAAGTTCTTTTACAGCACCCACCGAAGTATTGATCAGCAATTCTTTATTCTGAACCTGTATCTTGTCTGCCCCGGTATATTGCATGGCAATGGCGTTGATGTTTCCGCCGGGATGAACAATGATATCATACTTAAGTTTTGCAGCATCGCTGTAAAAGCGCACATCAATATTTGGATACACATTTTTATAAGTAACCGCCTGCGATAACTGGCAGTCGGATGCCCATTTGCTTTCGTCATTGCCAAGAAAATAATTATTCGTGTAGGGCTGAATTTTATCTGCCTGCATTTGGGCGGCAAATGATGTGGTACCCAGGAATTTTACTTTATAAGCATGAGAGTGTAATGTGATGGGCTGGCCGGTGGTTGCTAAATTAGGATTATGTCCATGCAACTGGTCAGATATTTTTGTGAGGTCGTCTGTATTGTGAAGCAATACGGTAAAGCCCTGGTTTTCGAGGAAAAATGAACCGGTAGAGAAATCACCCCGGTAAACTACGCGGCTGTCCCACTGGCCTTTATTCTGTATAAATTCAATTTGAGCTTTGGCTGTTTTTATGCTTACTAACGCAGAAAGGATCAGGATGGCAGGATATGATATTTTACGCAAGATCTTCAACTTTTCTTTTTTACAATGTACTAAAATTAAACGAAAAATTTCCTGTTTTGTAGCTGTTACTAACATGATCTTAATCTACGATATTTTACTCCAGGCCGTTTTCCCTTTTTGCTGCTGGAGATATATTTTAACAGGTAGATTAGCTTCTTTGTTCATATCAGGGTCGGTATCCAGTATCTCTTCTGCTGCATTTCCTGCTGCTTCCAGCATGACCCTGTCGTGGACTATATTTGCCAGCTTAAAGTTTAACAGGCCGCTTTGCCGGGTACCCTCAATATCGCCGGGGCCACGGATTTCCAGGTCTTTTTCGGCGATCTTAAATCCATCGTTGGTTGCCTCCATGATCTTTAATCGTTCCCGGGCATCGTTTGATATCCTGGGGCCCGTTAATAATATGCAAAAACTTTTTTCTGCGCCTCTTCCTACCCTGCCACGCAATTGATGCAATTGCGACAACCCGAATTTTTCTGCACTTTCAATAATCATTACGCTGGCGTTTGGCACATTCACGCCTACTTCAATTACAGTAGTGCTTACCATTATCTGTGTATCCCGGTTCACAAAACGTTGCATGTTTGTTTCTTTCTGCGCTGCATCCTGTCGCCCATGCACCATGCTTATCCAGTATTTTGGTTCCGGGAAAAATGACTTCACTTCTTCATATCCCTTCATCAGGTTTTCATAATCCACTTTGCTGCTTTCTTCTATCAGCGGGTAAACGATGTAAACCTGTCTTCCTTTCAGTATCTCATCTTTCACAAAACTCATTACCTGTGGCCTTGTACTTTCCGAACGCTGCAGGGTGTTTACGGGTTGCCTTCCGGGAGGCAGTTCATCGATCACACTGTAATCCAGGTCGCCGTAAGCGGTAAGGGCCAACGTTCGGGGTATGGGTGTGGCGGTCATCACCAGCACATGTGGTGGTATACTGCTCTTCTTCCACAACTGTGCCCGTTGCGCCACGCCGAATTTGTGTTGTTCATCAATCACGGCAAAACCAAGATTTTTAAACAACACTTTATCCTCGATAACTGCATGCGTTCCGATCAGGATATGCAAAGAGCCGTCTTCACAAAGTTTCAATACTTCTTTTCTTTCTTTTCCTTTGGATGATCCGGTAAGCAGTTTTACACAAACCGGCATATCTTTTAAAAGAGCCGTGATACTGTTGAAATGTTGCCGGGCTAATATCTCGGTTGGCGCCATCAACACACTTTGAAAGCCATTATCGGCAGCGATCAGCATCATCATTAATGCCACGATGGTCTTTCCACTACCCACATCTCCTGTAAGAGTCGGTTCATTTGTTTGCCGCTGCCTGCATCTTTTCGAATCTCTTTAAGCACTTTTTTTTGTGCGTTCGTCAGGTCAAACGGCAGGTAATTATTAAAGAAAGTATTGAACAAGGGGCCTACCTGGCCAAATACCAAACCCTTGCTGTACCTGTGCCGGGAAGACTTTATCAATCCCATACGCAGTTGGGCAAAAAACAATTCTTCAAACTTCAGCCGCCGAACGGCATGCTGGTAATGTTTTTCCGTAGCCGGAAAATGGATCTGCCGGTACGCATTGAACCGGCTGATGAACTTGTATTGTTTAACGACCTGCCCGGGCAAACTCTCCGGCAGGTCTTTTTCAGTAATTAATTCAAGTAAGGCGTAGGTAAGTTTGCCAAGTGTTCTTCCATTCAGTCCTTTTATTTTTAATTTTTCGGTAACCGGGTAAACAGGTTCTAAAAAATTCTTACCCCCTGCTTTTTGTGGCGTGAAATTTTCAATTTCCGGGTGAGCGATCTGCGGCTTGCCCATAAAAAAACCAAGGCGGCCAAACACCAGGTATTGCTGACCTACATGAATTGCTTTTTGTATCCAGTTTATACCCTGGAACCATACCAGTTCAATTTCACCGGTCTCATCTTTTAAAGTTGCCACCAGGCGTCTCCCTCTTTTTTCACCCAACACTTCTATTTCTGTTATCTTCCCTGCAACCTGTGCATATTCGTTGGCCGGAGACAGGCCGGTGATCTTATCAAGCTTTGTTTTATCAACATGACGAAAAGGATAATGCTCCAGCAGGTCTTTAAAAGTAAATATGCCAAGCTCTTTTTTTAAAAGATCGGCTTTTATTGCAGTTACTCCCTGGATATACTCGATGGGATTATTTAATATGGAAGAAGCCTGGCTGATAAAACTTATTTCTACAAATATACAATGGGTGGCGGTCCTTTGCTTTGGGGAGAAAATGAAAATTACCGGGGTTTATTCCGGAATTGCCCGGGCTTTTTAAAGCTGCGGTTACCGGAATGAGATCTTGAAGGAGTAGTATTGTATGACGGTGTTTCACCCAACTCTTCCGGAACGGGGGATTTAGGAACCACGTTGCCAATGAGTTTTTCTATTGCAAGGAATTTACGCTGTTCCTTCTGGCTTACAAATGTGTAAGCCGTGCCATCTGCTTCGGCCCTTGCCGTTCGGCCGATCCGATGCACATAATCTTCCCCATCATGCGGCACATCGTAATTAATTACCAGGTCGATGTTATCAATATCAATTCCCCGGCTGAGAATATCCGTTGCAACCAGGATGGGCAGTCGCCTGCTTTTAAACTGCATCAGCACATCTTCTCTTTTCTCCTGTTCCAGGTCACTGTGAATTTCATCGGCTAAAAACTTTGCCCGTTTCAGATCACGGGTGAGTTGCTTTACACTTATTTTACTGCTGCAGAATATCAGTACCGATTTGAAATTATGTTTCTGCAACAGGTATTTAACCAGCGGTATCTTTTGCGTATCGTACACAATGAACGCTTCCTGCTTTATCCGTTCGTTTGGTTTGCTGATGGAGATGTTTACTTCGGCCGGTTCATGCAATATCTTTCTTGCCATTTCCCTTATCTTCTGTGGCATGGTTGCTGAGAATAAAAGGTTCTGTCTTTTTTTAGGCAGGTGGTTTATGATGAACATGATATCGTCAAAGAAACCCATATCAAGCATCCGATCGGCCTCATCCAGTATCAGATATTTAAGGCCATTTAATTTCACATACCCCATTTTTATATGCGCCATCATTTTGCCGGGTGTGCATATCACCACATCGGCACCATGACTTAACGCTTTTTTCTCCTGCACAAATGCGTTGCCATCGCCACCGCCATATACCGCAATGGAACTAACCGAAGTAAAATAAGAAAGGCCTTCCATGTGTTGCGCTATCTGTATGGCCAGTTCACGGGTGGGCACAATTACCAAGGCATTGTTCGTATGATCTTCGTGCGGATCCGTAATGATCTTATTAATAAGGGGGAGTAAAAAGGCAGCCGTTTTACCGGTTCCTGTCTGCGCAGAAGCGATCAGGTCCCTTCCTGCCATAACAAGTGGTATCACCTGTTCCTGCACCGGGGTGGCATCTTCATAACCGGAGGCCTCTATCCCCTCCATCAATCGCTGGTCGAATCCGAATTCTGTAAATTTCAAATTATCGCTTTTAAAAATCGGGTGAAGATAATGAATAAACCCCGACCACAGCCATAAACAACAAACGATTTCGCCCTGCTGTTATACAGTTAATTGGGACGCAGGGAATGATCGCTAAATTAAAAATGATAGTAACCGGGTCATTTTTTTTGGCAGATAAGAATAAATGCATAAGTTTATGCAAACGATTGCATAAATTTGAGCCTCACCGTCACCATTGCCGACATTGCCAAAAAGCTGAATACGACGTCAGCAACCGTTTCCCGTGCCTTAAATGACCATCCTGCCATCAGCATCCGGACGAAAAAAAGGGTTTTACAGGCTGCGGAAAAACTGCAATACCGGCGGAATACTGTAGCCTCTTCCTTACGATCGGGACAAACAGGCATCATAGGCGTGATCATTCCAAGCGCCGAGATCAATTTCTTTGGCTCGGTGGTTCACGGCATTGAGAACATGGCAAACAAAAATGGGTACAATGTCCTTATCTATCAATCCAACGAATCCTGGGAACATGAGAAGAAAGGGATCGAGACATTTTTGAATGCACGGGTTGATGGCATCATGGTTTCCATGGCCAAGGAAAAAAATGACTACACCCATTTTTTAAACGCCCGGCAGGCAAAGATGCCGATCGTTTTTTTTGACCGGACCAGCGATGAACTTGATATTGATTCGGTTGTAATCAACGATCACAAAGCGGGATATATGGCCACCACTCATCTTGTTGCACAGGGTTATAAGCGTATTGCACATATCTCGGGGCCCCAGCATTTGAAGGTATTTAAAGCCCGGCTTGAAGGATACAAAGCAGCACTTAAAAAACTCGGGAAGCCATTTGATGCCAAACTTATTTATAACGGCGACGTTTCCATTGATGCCGGCAGGGAGGCTGTAAAATATTTCCTGGGATTACCCAAGCCCCCGGATGCAATTTTTGCGGTGGAAGATTTTACCGCATTGGGCGCCATCAAAGAATTAAAGCACCACAATATTTCTATACCTAAAGACTTTGGCATCATCGGTTTTGCCAATGAAAGTTTTGGTGAACACATCAGCCCTTCCCTTTCTACCATCGATCAGCAAACGGTAAACATGGGAAAAGAGGCTTTTCAGCTTATGCTAAAACTGATCGAAGAAAAAACCAGGAAAAACAAAACTGTTCAAAAAATAATTTTAGAACCGATCCCGGTTTTCAGAGATTCTTCTTTAAGAAAATAATTTATCAAAGAACAAATATCAATTATGACCGGGAAAATAAATGCATTGTTTATGAAAATAAAAATTACGGCTGCGATCATGCTGGTAATGTTTACCGGAATTACATGCAGCAAATCTTCAGGTGGAGGAAGTCCGGCTCCAACACCTACACCGGGTGCATTCTTTTCAAAGGGTGCAGACGTAAGTTGGGTAACTCAAATGGAAAATGCCGGTATGAAATTTTACAACAGCAGCGGCGCAGAAACAGAATGTATGCTGCTGCTTAAGAATCTTGGCGTGAATTCCATCCGTTTACGGGTTTGGGTAAACCCGGTCAGCGGGTGGAATAGCTCAGCCGATGTTGCTGCAAAAGCGATACGGGCAAAAAACCTGGGGATGAAAATAATGATCGATTTTCATTACAGCGATACCTGGGCCGATCCGGGAAGCCAGACAAAACCTGCTGCCTGGGCTGCACAGGATGTAGCGACACTGCAAACTTCTGTTTATAATCATACATACAATGTATTGAATACTTTAAAAGCCAACGGCGTTACACCGGATTGGGTACAGGTTGGCAACGAAACAAGCGATGGTATGCTCTGGCCCGATGGAAAAGCTTCGGTGAACATGGCCAATTATGCAAAATTTTTTATTGCAGGATACAATGCGGTTAAAGCAGTAAGTCCTTCGTCAAAAGTGATGGTACATCTTCCCAACGGTTATGATAATGCATTATACCGGTGGAACCTCGATGGCCTGAAAGCTAATGGCGCCACCTGGGATGTGATCGGCATGTCTTTATATCCATCGGTTGCAAACTGGAGTACACTTAACAACCAGTGTTTAACGAATATGAATGATATGGTTGCCCGGTATGGATCAGAAGTAATGATTTGCGAAGTGGGCATGAGCTGGGACCAGGCAGCAGCCTGCAATGCATTCTTAACAGACCTCATCGCCAAAGTAAAATCAGTAAGCAACAACAAAGGCATGGGTGTTTTTTATTGGGAACCTGAAGCCTACAATAACTGGCAGGGCTATACCCTGGGCGCCTTTGATAATTCGGGTAAACCAACCATCGCATTAAATCCTTTTAATTAATTTCCTTACCGGGTAAATGTGAATTATGAAGCAGATAAAAATTATTTATTTTTTGATCGCCCTGCTCACCTGCAGCACGGTCACTGTGATCGCACAGCAGCGTAAAAAAATAAATTTCGATGACAACTGGAAATTTGCTTTTGGCAATGCCAACGACCCGGCGAAAGATTTTAACTACAGCATTGCTACCATTTTTGCTAAAACAGGTGCTGCACAAACCACCGCCATCGATCCAAAATTCAATGACAGTGCATGGCGCAAACTTTCGCTTCCGCACGATTGGGCTGTAGAATTGCCATTCGTTTATTCAAAAAGTTTTGATGAACAATCGCACGGCTATAAACCTGTTGGTGGCGCTTATCCTGAAACAAGCATTGGCTGGTACCGGAAACAATTTACGGTTGCTCGAACAGATTCGGGCCAGCGTTTTCAATTGCAGTTTGACGGCATTTACCGGGATGCTTCTTTCTGGGCAAATGGTTTTTACCTGGGCAATCATAAAAGCGGTTATGTGGGTGCATCTTATGATATCAGTAATTACCTGCGCTATGGCGGTGAAAATGTTTTATCAATAAGAGTGGATGCAACACAGTATGAAGGCTGGTTTTATGAAGGAGCAGGCATTTACCGTCACGTATGGCTGAATCAATATGACCCGGTTCACCTGGATGAGAACCCGGTGTTTGTTCATACCACTGTCCAAAAAAACACTGCAACCGTTTATGTGGAAACTTCTGTTCAAAATGAATCGTATGCTTCAGCAAATATTTCTGTATCGGCCATCATAACCGACAGGGATGGAAATAAGATCGGGGAAACAACCGCAAAAATTGTTTCGCTTTCTGTGAATGAAAAAACAACCGTTAAACAATCGCTGCAGATCAACAATCCAAAACTTTGGTCACTGGAAGATCCTTATTTATACCGGGTTATTCCTGTTGTACGGTCAGCCGGGAAAATAATTGATACCGATAAGATGCGGTTTGGAATTAGAACCTTTGATATTACAACCAAAGGTGTTTTCCTGAATGGGAAATATATAAAGCTAAAGGGAACGAATAATCACCAGGATCATGCAGGGGTTGGGAGTGCTTTACCCGATTACCTTCAATACTACCGCATCTTCTTATTAAAGCAGATGGGTTCCAATGCATACCGGACAAGTCACAACCCTCCAACTAAGGAATTGCTGGATGCATGCGACAGCCTGGGTATGCTTGTATTGGATGAGAACCGTTTACTCAACAGCAGTCCTCAATACATGAACGACTTTGAGTGGCTGATAAAACGTGACCGGAGCAGGGCCTGTGTTTTCATGTGGTCCATCGGCAATGAAGAACAATGGGTACACAGCAACGGAACAGGAAAACTTATAGCCTTATCGCTTCTCGCCAAACAAAAAGAATTAGATCCTACAAGATTAAGTACCTATGCCGCCGATAACGGTAAACAGTTTTATGGTGTGAATGAAGTGATCCCGGTTCGGAGTTTCAATTACCGGCATAAAGAAGTGGAAAAGTACCACAACGAACATCCCGGTCAACCGCTTATGGGAACGGAAATGGGAAGTACCGTCACCACGAGAGGACAATATGTAAGGGATTCGGTGATCGGTTACGTGCCTGACCAGGACATCAGTTTTCCCTGGTGGGCCAGCACGGCAGAAGCCTGGTGGAAACTTGCAGCACCCAATGATTACTGGCTGGGCGGATTTGTATGGACCGGCCTTGATTACCGCGGAGAGCCTACTCCTTTTACCTGGCCGAATGTAAGTTCGCACTTTGGCATCATGGATGTATGTGGGTTTCCGAAGAACATTTATTATTATTACCAATCCTGGTGGACAGATAAGGATGTATTACACATCTCACCACATTGGAATTGGCCAGGAAAAGAAGGGCAGCCTATTGATGTTTGGGTGAACAGCAATGCCGAGGATGTGGAATTATTTTTAAACGGAAAAAGCCTGGGCAAAAAAAATATGCCCCGCAATGGCCATTTAAACTGGCTTGTTAATTATGAACCCGGCACATTAGAAGCCATTGCATACAAGAAGGGCAAAAAACTCCAGGCAAAGGTTGAAACAACCGGCAAACCTGCTGAACTTGTCATCAGCCCTTATAAAACAACCATGATGGCTGATGGAAAAGATGCAACAGTGATCAACATCAGTGTTATTGACAGGCAAGGCCGTGAAGTACCTGATGCTGATAACCTCATTCGTTTTTCTTTACGGGGCGACGCAAAAATAATCGGCGTTGGCAATGGCGACCCCAGCAGCCATGAGCAGGATAAGTATTTTGATACCACAGCACAACGCCATTTGTTCAATGGCAAATGCCAGGTGATCGTACAATCAGGACTTACTGAATCCATGATCCACTTTGAAGCAAAGGCAGACAGCATGTGGACGGGTGCAACAGATATCATGACCATACATGCGGCACCTGTAACAAAGGTTACTTCTTCTAACAACAGTTTCCCAATGTTGCCTTTTAAGCCAACGCCGGTAGATAAAATGCTGGGAGCAGATATCTCTCATCTTCCTGAACTGGAAAGCAGGGGAATGAAATTTTATGATATAGACGGAACAGAAAAAGACGTCTTCAAAATTTTAAAAGATCATGGACTGAATTATATACGCCTGCGCATTTTCAATGACCCGGCAAGAGACAGCGGCTATTCACCCAAAAAAGGATTCTGCGACCTGGCCCATACCCTGCAGATGGCAAAGCGGGCGAAAGCAGCCGGCATGAAGTTATTGCTCGATTTTCATTACAGCGATTACTGGGCTGATCCGCAACATGCACATATGCCGGCAGCATGGCGGGGTAAGTCATTTTCAGATTTAAAGCAGGCGATGTATGATTATACCAAACTGGTGATGCAGGCCCTGAATGACCAGGGCACAGTTCCTGAAATGGTGCAGATCGGCAACGAGATCAATCACGGCATGGTATGGCCGGATGGAAGTGTTACTAATTTAGACAACCTTGCGCAATTGATCTATGCCGGGATACAGGGAGTGAAAGCTGTTTCGCCTTCAACAAGCATCATGTTGCACATTGCCCTGGGCGGACAAAATGATGAGAGTAAATTTTTTATCGACAACATGATCACCCGTGGCGTGCAATTCGATGTGATCGGTTTGTCTTACTATCCCAAATGGCATAATACATTGGCCGATCTCGAATACAACCTCGATGACCTTTCTCACCGGTACAGCAAAGATGTGATCGTGGTGGAATATTCCAACGTAAAAAAAGAAGTGAATGAACGCTCATTCAATGTTGCCAATAACAGGGGTAAAGGAAGCTGTATCTGGGAACCACTAAATACCTGGGAACGTTTTTTTGACCGGAACGGAAAAGCAAATAACTTTTTGCTGATCTATGACGAGGTAAGTAAAAAATATTTGAAATAAAATTGAACACAAGAAAATCAATATCCTAAATGAGAGGAAAAATTACCGCTGATTTTATCGCCCGGTTTGGCGGGCAGCCACTAATCTTCCGATCGCCGGGAAGAATAAATATTTTAGGCGAGCACACGGACTATAATGACGGGTTTGTGTTGCCTGCTGCCATTGATAAGTGTATCTATGTTGCCATAAGCAAAAGAGCCGACGGTAAGGTAAATTTATATGCCACAGACTTCAATGAAGGTTTTACAACCGACACAGGGAATATAAGGCCGGCATCTTTACAATGGCCCAATTATATTTTAGGCGTGGTTGACCAGTTGCAGAAACACGGGCATACGATCGGCGGTTTTAACCTGTTGATAGATGGTGACATTCCCATTGGTGCCGGCCTTTCTTCCTCAGCCGCAGTAGAGTGTGTTGTGATCTATGCACTGAATGAAATTTTTGCATTGGGATTATCCCGCATGCAGATGGCTCCGCTTGCACAAAAGGCCGAACATGTTTTTGCAGGCGTCAATTGCGGCATCATGGATCAGTTTGCAAGCCTCTTTGGTAAAAAGGATCACGCCATAAAACTCGATTGCCGGTCGATGGAATATGAATACGTACCCGTTAAACATGAAGGCTATAAGATCATCCTTTTCAATTCAAACGTAAAACACAACCTGGCATCATCAGAATATAATACCCGGAGAAGTCAATGTGAAAGCGGTATTGCTATGATCAAACAATTTCATCCCTCAGTAAAGAAGCTGAGAGACGTAACGATGAATATGCTGCATGATCATGTAGAACCTGTTGACGGATTAATTTATAAACGTTGCCGGTATGTGGTGGAGGAAAATGAACGGGTGCTGGGCGCCTGTGAAGACCTTAAAAAAGGCGACATAAAAGCGCTGGGATCAAAAATGTATGAAACACACCGGGGATTGCGGTTTGATTATGAAGTAAGCTGCAAGGAAATTGATTTTTTGGTTGACTATACCAGGTCAAACGAAGATGTGGCAGGTGCCCGGATGGTTGGCGGAGGCTTCGGTGGCTGTACCATTAACTTCATAAAAGACCATGCAGTGGAAAAACTTACAGCCGGTATCAGCCGGGATTATAAAAAAGAAACAGGGCTTCGCTTAACTGCGTATGAAGTATCGCTTGAAGATGGTACAGGCCCCTGCATGACTGTCTTATGAATAAAGATAAAAAAAGCTGAAAGCCTAATAGCTTACCTTTGCAGCAACAAAATAAAAGATGATAAAAGTTGGCGAATATAATATTCTGAAAGTGATCAGGGAAGTTGATTTTGGTGTTTACCTGGAAGATGGTGCAGAAGGCATCTTATTACCAAAGCGGTTTGTTCCTGCCAACACAAAGATCGGGGATGAAGTAAAAGTATTCTTATACCACGATGGCGAAGACCGGCTTATTGCCACAACGCAAATACCAAAAGGCATACTGGGTGATATTGTAAAACTTAGAACAGTTTCGGTTACTCCACAGGGCGCCTTTTTAGATAATGGATTGATGAAAGACCTGTTTGTTCCCAAGTCGAAACAACAGCAGGGCATGATACCAAACGGGGAATACCTGGTAAAGATCTACCTGGATGAACAGACAGGCCGGCTGGCAGCAACAGAGCGGATTGAATCGTACTTAAGTAATGAGGATCTGACTGTAAAAGAACTGGAAGTTGTTGACCTGATTGTTTACCGCCGCACCGATATTGGCTATGTGGTCATCATCAATAACAAACACACCGGTGTACTGCATCACAATGAGATATACCGGAACATTACGGTAGGAGATAAATTCACGGGATTTATAAAAAAGATATACCCCGAAGAAAATAAAATTGATGTGGCTGCCGGAAAACCGGGTTACCAACGGGTGGAAGATGAAGGAGAAAAAATACTGCGGTTGCTTAAAGAGAATGATGGATACCTCCCCTATTACGATAAATCTGATCCGGAAGAAATCTACTCCTTTTTCGGAATGAGTAAAAAGACATTTAAAATGACAACCGGCAATCTTTACAAACAACGGAAGATCAGTTTTGAAAAGACGGGGATAAAACTCGTTTAATGGTTTAAATCGTTTAAGCCGTTTAAAACGGCAGCCTGCTTTTACCCATGACACTTAACTACAAACTCCTAACGTACGAATGGCCCGTATAAAAGTTGACCTTCACGACATCTACAACAACAGCAATGCCATTGACAAAGCTTTGCAGCAGGCCTTTGATGATGCGGTTGAAAAAAAGATCCGGGAAGTAGAGATCATTCCCGGTAAAGGCAGCGGGCAGCTACGTAAAAAAGTGGAACGTTTCCTGCAGCAACCTCACATCAAACCGCTCTATCACCGTATTGAGAATGACAGTAAGAATTTTGGAAGGCTGTTTGTTTATTTCCGTTTTTGATCCATGCCATTTCCCGTTTTGGTATTTTCTGCAATACTGCCTTAATTCAGGTTATTCATATAATATATTTTAACATTTTAAAACTGTAAAATACATCCTGCTTTGTACAATATTTATCTACTTGTTTAAGTTACTATCTTAAGAATTTTTAGATCCTGTAACCCCGGGTATTCACCCATTAAAAAAAATAACCTTATGGAAACTAATCAATCAAAATCTCATTTAAGGGCAGTAGTTCAGCAAGTAACCAATAATGCCACTTCCTGGATCGGCAAATGGAAAGGAGAAGCTAAGAACAGGGTAAGCGGACAAACGTTCCTATGCCCTTCAGAAGGCGAGCTGGACTGCATAGAGGTCTTTTCATCTCATGTTACCAACAGCGGGCCTGTTAACCTCAGCATTCACGCTTTTGACGCTGAAAACAAAACCTGGGGACCAGTACTTGGAACCTCAAACGTTGAGTTCAACAATCTGGATACCGGTAAATGGGTTTCTTTTCCGCTTAATGGACTTCGTCTTCAAAAAGGGATGACCTATGGCTTTCGTTTAAAAAGCGAAACAGGCCTTATTGGTGTAGGTGAAGCTGCAGGCAGTGTTAATCATTTGCCTTTTACTGGCGGCCAGGAATGGGCTTCTTCATCAGAGGAACTTCCAGGCAGTTTTTATACATACCTCAGCCTTGCATTTAAGGTTGCGTTAAGAGCTTAATTTCAATTGACCCCCATAAAAAAGAATTGCCATCCATAATACGGATGGCAATTCTTTTATCGAATACCTGGATCTAAAACCTAGTTTATTGTTACTGTTTGCAGGTTCTCATTTAAAGTAATTGTGTAGGTACCTGCTGCTGCCGGTGTTTTAAAATTATTGCCTCCCTCCCATTTAATAGGTTTTGCCACACCGGTTGCCTGGCTTTGTCCGCTATTGTCTTCATAATCAAAAGCACCCCATGCATTACCGGCAAGGAATTTAATATCCTTATTCGCTTTTAATGTAATTGATATTGTCCAGATACCATTTCCTGTATAGGTCATCTGTGGTGAAGTTGGCGGGTCCCAATCATTTACCCCCGGCTGATTGATGCCATCACCAACAACCCTCATCTCGGTTCCTGAACTGGTAAAATATTTGATATTATTCCTGTCGCGTCCATCCCAGATAACCCGGTAGCGGCCCGCTGTAGCATAATCATTAAAATTAGCACCATTTACTTCCAAAGTACCTCCGTCTCCGCTGGGTGTTCCATAACTTCTTGTTTCATCTACTGTATTGCTGCCACTGTTCCATGCATTGTTGTCAATTAACTTCCATCCACCTGAAGTGAAGTTGGTAAGACCAACAAAAAGATTAGTACCCGAATTTCCCAATGCAAAAACCGCAAACACATTTCTCCCTTCCCACTGTAATTTTAAACTGAGCGCCTGCCGGCAAATAAATATAGATGTAGTACATTTTATTAAATACCGCTGAACGCAGGTCTCTTATCAATTCAGGAGCTGTTCCGGGATCCCAGTCATTTCCGTTTCCGGTTGAAGCCTGGTAGCTTCCGGGAAGATAGACACGTAAGATGGGTACATAGCTCGTAATGGTAACATTCACCACATTTGAATACATCGTTGTGCCATTAGGTGTAACGCCTTTGATACGGTACTCCACTTTACCTGTGGTGCCACCGGGAATACCGGAGTTCAAAGCAGTTGCATTCATTTCAGACTGTGTAAGTCCTTTGGTTAACAGGGATGCTCCCACGGGAATTTCTATGGGCGATACAAAGTTCTTTCCTGCCGAATCGTACTGCATCGTATAATTTATGGTACCTGTATACCCGGTAAAGGTTGGGGTCCACCAGAAATTATTGGAAGGCAATGCGCCGTTGGCCAGCGTACAAACTACTGACGTATTTTGTGTAACCAGGATAGAAGGATCAGCGAAAGGAGTTACTTTAACGGTGATCACATTTGAAAGGTACCGCTCATTATTATTTTTATAGGAAGAAGTAAGTACCAGGTCAATGCTCTGGGCAACTCCCACCTTAAATCCGATATTCAATAAATAGGCATTCAATTCCCTTCCTGTCATGGTCGTCTTTAATACCCCAAACACGGTTTTGGTATTATTCTGTGCACCAAAGTTTTTGTTTGTTGAATCTATTGTAAGAATATACTTGGTGTTGGAAAGATCGGTTCCGTATTTCGGATCGGTCCAGGAAAAAGTGATCACTGCGGTATTTGTGTCTGCAATTGTAGGCGCAACAGAAGTAAGTGAACTGCTTAACACCGGTGAAACACCTGCAGCGTAAACAGGTAATGCATCCACTTTTGTCAGGTTGTCTACTTTATTACAGCCGGTAGTAAATCCAATTATGGTGATCACCGCGGCAAATATTTTTAAAATATGTTTCATTTTTAAAATTTTATAATGTCATTATAGTTTTTCAACAGTGTATTTTCCCGTTTTGAAATTCAGGGTTATTTTATAATTGCCGGCTACCGATGGGGTTGGTATTGCATCCGGATCGGTGCCACTGCCCATGTTGTACCCGATGTCTCCACCCGTTGCACTGCTGCCACCATATTGCGGCTGCCACTGATTTAATGTAGACAGGAATTTATAATACTTTCCGCCGCCGCTGAATGCGATCGTATAGCTATAAAGGGTATTGCTGATCTTGGTACATTTCTGTGCTGGCGGGGGGGCGTTTGTCCAATTGCTTGGCGTGCCATCTCCGGTAATATATAATTCACCCGTAGGTGGAATTGGCACAGCCACATCCAGGTAAGGTGTGATCACGATCTTAATGACATTGGAATACAATGGAACTGAATTATTAACCAGCACCGATTTTACCCTGAACTCCACGTTGTGGGGTACGTTTTCATTCAGGTTCAATTTGGTAAGATAGGTATTCAGTTCTTTCACCGTCATGGAAGTACTTAGGTTATTCGAAATAGAAGCTTCCTGGATACCGGGGTTGCTAAAGTTAGAACCGGTTGTATCTATCTGCATGATGTATGTAACATTCTGTGAACTCACACCGGTATTGAACTGGTAGTTTGGATTTGTCCAGTTAAACGTTAAGGCAGTCTGCGTTGCATTTGCCGGAAGCAATACCAATGCATTACTGGATGATACACTTAGAGCCGGGTTTGTGCCTCCTTCGTAATAAACTTTATTCTCATCTTTTTTACAGGAAACCAAAATCCCTGCCGAAAAGAACATCGTAAATAATAATTTTATAACATTTTTCATATAAAACAGTTTAAATTATTTCAGATTAATAACCGGTGTTTTGTGTTAAGTTAGGATTAGCGACAATGTTAGATGCCGGAATAGGAAACAAATTATATTTTGAATCCACGGCCGTACCGGATGATACGCCGCCTTTCCATGGCCATAAATAAGTGCTGTTTGTCAATATTCCGTAACGGATCAGATCTGTCCGGCGGTGTCCTTCCCAATACAATTCCCTGCCTCTTTCATCAAGAATGAATTGAAGATTCAACTGACCGGCAGATATATTACCGGTTGCATTTCCATAAGCTCTTGTCCGGATGAGGTTGATATAATTCAATGCAGTTGCAGCATCGCCCCCGGTTCCGTTCCTTAAAACTGATTCTGCATAGATCAGGTACATTTCGGATAAACGGAAAACAGGGAAATCAACATCAGAAAATTCTTTCTTCGAATCTGAAACCGGGCCGCCGTCAGAACGTACGTTCACATATTTCTTCACGTGCGGTCCCTGGTCGAAATTGCTGATATCTGCAATTGCTAACTGTGCAGGGCTTGTACCATATTTTGAAGTGGTAAACATTGCCCTTTTATCAGTTGCTCCAGTATTATCAGGAAAAAGATTTACAAAAGCTGATGTAGCCCTGTACCCGTACCAACCACCACCTACTCCATATTCCACTCCTTCATCACCACAGGCAGCGTGTACAAAAAAAGTTGTATTTCCATAAGCCTGGGTACGCAAGCCATCACAATTAACAGCAAACATAAATTCATCTTTGGCTTTATCATTGTCTGCCATAAATACTTTTGGATAGCCTGTGTATAAAGAGTACCCTGCCCCGATCACTTTCTTTGCATAAGTAATGGCATCGGTATATCTTGTTGCACCGGTATAAACACCAGCATTCAGGTACATACGTGCAAGTAATGCCCAGGCAGCTCCCTGGTCAACACGGCCGTATTCAATTGATTTTGCTGCAGCCAGGTCTCCGTCAATGGCTTTCAGTTCTTTTTCGATGTAAAGGAACAGTTCTCCACGGCTGATCTCTTTAGGAAGGGTTGTTCCTATCAGATCGCTTTCAGTAATAAAAGTGGACTTACCAAAAAGGCCCATCATTACCCAGTAATTATAAGCACGTAAAAAACGTACTTCTGCTACCGATTTTTTAATGTCGGTTGCATCAGCACCGGTAATACCTCTTTCTGCTAATTTAGCATCGGTGCTTTCCCTCATATATTCATTGATCAACGTGATATTGTAAATAGGCCGGGCATATATTCCTTTTAAGAAGGGATCAGCACTGGTCCATTTCAGGTCATGAAAATCATGAATGGTCTGGTCATTCCAGGCAACAACAGCTTCATCCGTTGGTAATTCTTGGCAATTGAAGAACATCCTGATAAAAGCAACCTGAGAACCTTCATCCAGTCCGCCACTGATGTCAGGGTTTCCGGCTGGTCCTGAATTACCGGTTATGGCAAGGGTACCATATATTTTTGCCAGCACGCTTTTATACCCTGCAGCAGTGGCATAGGTTTTTTCGGGCGTAAGATCATTTGTGGGGAACAAGTCCAGTTTTTTGGCGCATGAACTGTCAATGATCATCACAACCAGAAAGCCTGCTAAATATTTAATTAATTTATTTTTCATATAACTCGTTATTTTTTAATTAAAAATCTAAATTAAAGCCCAGTGAAAATGTTCTTGGCCGTGGGTAAATATTGTTATCTACGCCCGTGTCACTTGAATTTTCCGGGTCAAGGCCTTTATACTTTGTAATAACAAAGACATTCTGAATGCTTACAGCGATGCGCAAGCTTGCTTTATTTTTCAGGATATTCCCTACATTATAGCCCAGGTTGATATTATCCAGCCTAAAGAAAGAAGCGTTCTCAATATAATAATCGGACAGGTATTGATTGTTGGTAAAACCACTCTCGAGGTAATTAACTGATGCATTTCCGATAAAATTTATTGGATTTTTTATCGTCCGCAGAACGCCATTGTTCGAGTTGAAGTTATTATACAGGTAGGTTCCTAAAGCACCGTGGCCTGTTATACCCAATGAGTATTTTTTGTAAACAACCTGTGTGCTTAACCCGATGAAGATATCTGAGGCAGGTTTTTTATAATAATACCGGTCTTTTTCATCAATTGCGCCATCCCGGTTGATATCCTCATACAACCCCTCAATGGGCTTACCAGTGCCTGGATCATATACCTGCTTATAAACATAATAAACATAAGGGCTATAGCCAACACTAAATCTTCCGATATTATTTCCTGTGCCGCCTGAAATTCCGCTTGTTTCAATTCCTTTAAAGTTAGGATCCTGTTGTTTTAACAGGTTGGTAATCTTCCGGGTGTTATAAGTAAAATTGAATCCAAAATCCCATTGTAAATTTTTCTTTTTAACAGGTATTGTATACAGAGTAAATTCCACACCTTTATTTTCCATATTACCAACATTGGTTAACACCTGAATATCAAAATTACCGCCGGCGGCCACGGGCACTACACTTAAAAGGTCTTTTGTTTTCTTGAAATAATAATCCACTGTACCGGAGATCCTGTTATTAAGTAATCCAAAATCAAGACCTATATTAGTTGTGGTTGTGCTTTCCCATCTTCTGTCTGGGTCATAGGCTCCGGGACGTAAAAAACTGTAATAATTATTTCCAAACTGGTATTGTGCAGCCGAATTACTGCGGGCATAATAAGGCAGATATGAATAATAAGGAATTCCATCCTGCTGACCGGTAGTACCCCAGCCAAATCTCAATTTCAATTCATTTACCAGGTTAACAGATTTTAAGAACTGATCTTTTAATTTCCATGCTAAAGCGAAGGCAGGAAAATATCCCACCCTGTTCTCTTTGGCAAATTTAGAACTGGCATCTCTGCGGAGAGATGCGGTGATCAAATATTTATCCGCTATTACAAGATTCACCCTTCCGAGATATGACTCTAAACGGTATTCAGGTTTATCTGTCAGGAAAGTTGGTTCAGAACCGGCAATCGTATCTTTCTTTTGCGGATTAGAAGGATCGGCAATAGCCCGATAGCTAAAAGAAGCAAAGTTCTTAACATTAGTTACGAAATCCTGGTAACTGTGTCCAACCAGTACATCAACTTTCGTTTTCAGTTTTTTCAGATCCTTACTGTAAAACAACTGAATGTCAGTAATGGTATTAGTTTTACTTTGCTCATAATAGGTTTTCCTGCCGCCTGTTTTATAATTAGTAGCAGACGCAGAATCTATATTATCATTCCCACTGCCCTTAGAGTTATCGATACCGAAGTTAAACAGAACATGCAGGTCGGGGAACCAATGTATCTTATAATCCAGTTGGATATTACCTACCAAACGGTTAACGTTTGATGTATTATCCCTTTGATTAAGTAATGCCATCGGATTTCGTGTAGACAAATCGATAAGTGTTCCATTACCATCCAGCCACTCATAATATCCACCAAATTTACTGGAAGAACCATTAACAGGTTGTGTAGGGTCAAATGCTATGGCAGAGCCAATGGCTCCCTGGTCAGCAAAATTATTTTTTGTATTGCTAGCTTTTACAGCCAGGTTAACACTTAAATGATCATTTAAAAATTTAGGAGAAAGGTTTAATGAGCCGGTAATCCGTTTAAAATTATCGGTCTTCAATATACCGTCTTGGGTAAGATATCCAAACGAAATCCGGTAAGGAATATCCTTTAATGCACCACTGGCACTGATATTATTATCCCAGCCAAAAGCAGGACGGTAAATTTCCTTTTGCCAATCGGTATTTGATGTTCCCAATAAATTTTTAAAAGTATTGTTTCCGGTTTTGGCGGCATCGGCATTAATGAGAGCCCTTATTTCATCACCTGAAAGAACCTTTACAGTTTTACCTACTATGCCGGAAGATAACTTCGTGTTGAAGTTGAACCTGATTTTCCCCTTTGATCCTTTTTTTGTTGTAATAATAAGTACCCCATTTGATGCCCGTGACCCATAAAGTGCAGTGGCAGACGCATCTTTTAAAACAGAAATGGACTCAATATCATTTGGATTGATGCTGTTTAAAAGATTTGCAGAACCTGCAATGCCATCTCCGCTAACCGGAACCCCATCAATAACTAATAAAGGATTATTACTTGCATTTAAAGAAGATCCTCCCCTGATACGGATCCTGCTTCCACCTCCGGGAGCACCCCCTCCGGTTGTAACTTCCAGGCCCGCAACTTTACCCTGCAACAATTGCTCATAAGAATTAACAACGCCTTTCTGGAAATCCTTGGCAGATATAGAAGTTACGGAACCCGTCAGGTCGCCCTTACGTTTTGTTCCATAAGCAACCACCACAACTTCATTAAGTTGCTGGTTGACCTGTACGATACTTACATCCACCGAAGATTTTCCTCCTACAGCTGATTCGTAGGTAGCAAATCCAACTGAGGTAAATACCAGCGTTGCTGAACCTGGTGCAGCAATCTTGAAAGTACCATCGGCAGAAGTTTGGGTAACTGTTTTAGTTCCTTTTACCATTACCGTAACACCAGCGACGGGGGATCCGTCTTTTGAATCGGTTACTTTACCGGTAACTACATTTTGTGAAAACGCGGCTGGAGAAAACGCCAGCATCAAAAATAACAGTGGAAGAAAAGGGGATAGTTTTCTATTAGTCTTTCTCATAAAACAAGCATTTCGTTTTTAAAAAAATTTGCAATCAGTTTTTTACTGTTGTGTACATTCTACACACTCTAAATGTGTAAAACTTACACAAAGTAAAGTTTTTTTCTTTAATACCAATTTTTTGTTAATTATTTTTTTTAGAAAATCCGGAATCCTTAAACCCTCCATACCCTGACTGGACAGTTATTATATGAATTCTGACGGAGGCCGGCCGGTAAGGGCATTAAAAGTCAATACCCACCCATTTCTTCTTCTTCTTTGAATATTTTTCAAAGTTGAACTTATACAGCTTACCGGGCCTGTGCGGCACGTCCTGCTCCATTTCGTCAATGTCGATCAGGAAATCCATGGCAAAGAATTTTTTCCGGAAATTACGCCTGTCCATTTTGGTGTTCAATATGGCTTCATACAGGTTCTGAAGGTCCCGCAAAGAAAACTTCTTTGGCAACAGGTTGAAACCAAGGGGGTGTTCCTGTATCCTTTTTGTAACCACCTGTAGCAGGCTTCAAATATTTCCTGGTGGTCGAAAGCCAGGTCTGATACACCATTCACATCGTGCCAGTGCAATTCATTATCCAGTATTTTCAATTTGTGGTGTTGTACATTTATCAACGAACAATAGGCTACCGTAACCACCCGCCCTGCAGGGTGCCTGCTTACGGAACCAAATGTATGTACCTGCTCAAGGTAAACATCATCCAGGCCTGTACGTTCTTTCAGAATACGGTAGGCGGCATCATGAAGATCTTCTTTGGCCCCCACCAGGTCTCCCAGCAAAGACCACCTGCTCTGGTATTTTTTCAGGTCGCTTCTTATCAGCAAAACTTTGAGCTTATTTTCATCAAATCCAAAGATCACGCAATCAACAGATAAGGCGATGCGATTACTGCTCTGTACCTCTGTTTGTATCGCCTGCAGGCTTTTTATGCTTTTTACTTGTTTGCCATTTGCTACAGTTGCCATTTGCTGAATTATTTATTAGGTTAAAGAGAATTTATTGTTTAATGAATTGGGTGAAATAGCCCTTCCCAAACTGGTCCAACCTCAGGAAATAGTTGCCCTTGGGCAATGTATTTAATTCATTTGTCAGTGTGAACTGGTATTGTCCCTTGAAATGATAAGTATTATATAAAACCTGTAGTCTTTGCCCGGATGAATTAAGCAGGGTAATAGTTACAGGACCATAATTGTATACCATAAAATCAACGATCGCTCCACTGTTGCTTACCGGGTTGGGTGATATTTTAAGGCCATACCCGTTTTTAACATGGGTGATCAGGCTGTTGTGTGAACTGGTGGTAAACTGCGCAACAGAATAATTATTAATAACCACCGCCGAACAGTTTGCCGTTACACGCCAGTCATAAGCAGTTGAGGCGGTGAGACCCGGTATGGGTACAGAACCTGTTGTAATATTTGTTGCCACATTGATCCATGTTCCTGAAATGGATGCTTTATAATCAACTGAATAATATATGCCGGGCAAGTTTGTCCAGTTAAGCACCACTGAATTACTGGTCAGTCCCGTTACATTCAATCCTGCCGGTGCAGCAGGCGTGGCATTTACGATCACATTGATAACAGCCCTTGGTCCTTCACCACAACTGTTAGACTGGCTCACATAAAAGGCAGTATTTCCGGCTGTTGAGGTAGAAGGTGTTGGAGCCGCAGCAGTGCCTGTACCACCCGTTGCAGTTGTATACCATAATAAGTTGCTGCCTGTTGCAGTTAGCTGTACAGCTGTTGCATTCTGACAATAGTTAACCGGGCTTGTAACAACAGGAGCAGCAGCAAGAGAACTAACGTTCACTATAATAACAGCCCTGGGACTTTCGCAACTATTAATGGTTTGCGTTACATAGTATGAGGTACTTCCGGCTGATGTTGTAGAGGGCGTTGGGGCTGTTGTATTTCCTGTACCTCCTGTAGCAACAGTATACCATAGTAAGCCATTACCCGTTGCAGTTAAAGGAATTGCAACTGCATTCTGGCAATAGCTAACCGGGCTGGTTACTGCAGGTGCAAGAGGTGATGCAATTACATTTACGACAATAGCAGCTCTCGGGCCTTCGCAATTATTTGTTTTTTGACTTACATAATAAGTAGTGCTTCCGGCAGTATTTGTTGATGGTATTGGTGCGGTTGTGCTCCCGGTGCCGCCGGTTGCAACAGTATACCAAAGCAGGTTGCTTCCTGTTGCGGTGAGTGGAACTGCTGTTGAGTTCTGACAGTAAGTAACCGGGCTGGTAACAACGGGTGCCCCAGGTAACGCAGATACATTTACAACGATGGCAGCCCTTGGACCTTCGCCACAACTCTGTGTTTGACTTACATAGTATGTTGTGCTCCCCACTATCGCAGTGGATGGCACCGGAGCCGTTGCACTGCCTGTTCCGCCCGTTGCGGCGGTGTACCATAATAAGCTGGTGCCTGTTGCAGTTAGCGCAGTTGCTACCGCATTCTGGCAATAGTTAACCGGACTGGTTACGGTTGGTGCAGGTGTAGTGGCTGTAATTATAACTGTTATTGATGCTCTCTGGCTCTCACAGGTATTAACCGTTTGGCTTACATAATAGATAGTGCTGCCGGTCATGGCTGTTGATGGTGTTGGTGCGGTTGCGCTTCCTGTACCGCCTGTAGCAACAGTATACCAAAGTAAATTGGTACCGGTTGCCGTGAGAGGAACAGCAACTGCATTCTGGCAATAGCTAACAGGACTAACTACGGCAGGCAAACCGGGTATTGCATTTATAATAACAGTTATCGCTGCACGTGGACTTTCGCAGGTACCAACCGTTTGGCTTACATAATAAATAGTACTGCCAACAACAGTTGTTGAAGGGGTTGGTGCTGTGGTACTACCTGTTCCTCCGGTTGCTGCTGCATACCATAATAAACCGGTGCCGGTTGCCGTGAGTGGAACTGCAACTGCAGTCTGACAATAAGTAACAGGACTGGTTACAGCAGGCGCCAACGGGGTTGCAATAATATTTACAACAATTGCTGCACGTGGCCCCTCTCCACAACTCTGTGTTTGCGATACATAATATGTTGTAATACCAACAAGGGTAGTTAAAGGTGTTGGCGCCGTGGTACTTCCTGTTCCGCCAGTTGCCGTGGTATACCACAATAAGTTTGTGCCGGTGGCTGTAAGCGGAACTGCCGCCGCATTCTGGCAATAGTTAACGGGGCTGGTAACGGTTGGTGCAGGTGTGGTTGCAGTTACATTAACTACTATCGGGAACCGTGGACTTTCACAACCAATGGTCTGGCTCACATAATAAGTTGTGCTGCCAATCAAAACTGTTGATGGTGTTGGAGCAGTTGGGCTACCGGTACCACCGGTAGCGGTTGTATACCAAAGTAAATTAACACCCGTGGCCTGCAAAGGAACCGCCACGGCATTCTGGCAATAATTGACAGGTGTCACTGCTGTTGGTGCCGATGTTACACAGGCTGGAACACTCACATAAATATGGTACTCTCCCGGCTGGAGGCTGATCGTTTGGGCAGTTGCAGTGAGATTAAAATTTGAACCGGTTGCACCGTTTATTCCAGTGCCTGTTCCATTGCTGATATAATTGGTCCAGTCACCGGTTGATTGAAAGGTGACCGCTTTGGTTTGTGATACAACATCAAGATTGGCTACCACGGTAACTTTTATTCCACCGGAATTGGGATCAGCGATCTGGAATAATTTAACGAGGCCCCCATTATTATAAAAATCATAGGTGAATGTGCTGTTGTTAAAAACGGCAGGGTTATTTAACCTCAGTTGCACGATGCTGCTGTAAGCATCATACAAATGTTTGCGGTTGGGATCAAGCATGTATTCCCAGTGCGGAGGTTTATTGGCAACATTTGAACCTCCGAAATTCAATGGGATATCATATCCCCTTTCTTCAAATTGCCAGATCATCTTGGGACCGGGTACGGTGAAGAATACGGTGGCAGCCGCTTCTTCTCTGGCCAAAGCCGTTGACAGTGTTTTTACATTATAGCTTCCTGAAGAATTTCCAAAAGTCAGGTTCTTATACATGGTCCTTTCTTCATCATGGCTTTCCATATAACCCACTTCGGCGGGGTTGTTAAATGCTTTTTTAGGATCACTGTAAACGATGGGAGATATATCTGAGTTGGATGTGTATCCCATGGTACACTGATTATATACTGCATTGTTATTGCCCCAGAGCATGAACCCATAAGCAGCATATTCCTGTTCTTCCTGGCAGGGCAATGTTCCTAAAAATTCAAGTATCATATAAATACCCGGGTGATTGGGAACCGTACCATCATAATACCTTTTCAGATTGGCCACCCTGGCAGGATCATATAACTCCACGGTAGTGGTATTGGTTTGTGTTTGCGTAAATCCTTTGGCAAGATCAAAACGATACCCATCCACTTTGTATTCGGTGAGCCAATGATCCAATGAACGCAGCACTAAATATTGTGTAGCGGTTGAGGTATGATTGAAATCATTGAACACACTGTATGGATGCGGCGCCACCGTATTCAACCAGGGATTATTGGCAGCCGGGCGGTTGTTCACTGCATCCCAATAAAGTTTCGCTTCCGGTGCATTACCCGTACAATGATTGTAAACCACATCAAGAATAACAGCAATACCGTTAAGGTGGCATTTATCAACAAACTCTTTTAATTTATTTTTTGTTCCATAGTATTTATCCGGTGCAAAATAAAAAGAAGGGTTATACCCCCAGCTCTCATTGCCGTCAAATTCATTGATGGGCATGAGTTCAATAGCATTGATACCTATATTCTTCAGGTATTGTAAAGAGTCTATGAGTGATTGATAGCTATGTTGTGCCGTAAAATCACGGATCAGTAATTCATAGATCATCAGGTTTTTTTTATCCGGCCGGGTAAAGTTGGCCGACTGCCAGTTATATGGCGGCTCAGCTGTTTGCAGGATACTTACAATACCCGTGGTTAAACCTGTTGGATAGGGTTTCAGGTTAGGATAAGTAACATTATCAATAAAGGGATCATTGTCGGGATCCAATACTTTTTGTGTATAGGGGTCGGCGATCTTTATGGAATTATCAACCAGGTACTGGTAAGCATATTCAGTTCCGGGTGTAAGCCCGTTGATCGTTGTCCAGTAATAATTTCCATCGGGCGTTTTTTTCATCTGGTAATTACAGTCTAGGGACCAATTATTAAAATCTCCCGTAACGATCACATTGGTTTTATTGGGTGCATACAGAACCAGGGTAACGGATGTATTATTGGCCGCATAGTTGATCCCTTCTTGTACACCCGCCGGCAATGCGGCAATGGTATTGGAAGGAGAAATATAAAAACTGAATGAATCCTTCACGGTCACAGAACCATTATTTCCTTCCAGCATGACCTGGTGAGAACAGGCAGAGTTGATCGTTGGATTTGCTGATATTGTAATGGCATTGGATGCTGTGTTGATCGTCGTACCATCCAGTTTCAATGTAAGGTTTGCATTGGCAGATGAAACACCGGTGATACTTATATTGCTGCCAACACTTACGTTGATTGGTTCTATCCAGGGTATATACCTTGGTTCAAAAGGAGGAAGGTTTATACGAACTGCATATTCTGAATTTGCATAAACAGGAATATACATATCACTCACATCAGAATTCACCTGCTTTAAACTTCCCGTGGCATTCCTGAAAATGACGCAGACCTTCTTAATGGTCTCTCCTGCAGGTACGGCAAAAAAACTACGGATATCGGGAATTGTATATTGATATTTATTACTCCCCAGCGGAGTTGCATGAGCAGCCGGATCAGGTGTTCCCCAAGTGAATTTTACATAGCGCCAGTCATTAGGGCTGGTACTTGAACTTGTGATCAAACCTATATGAACGCGTTGGGCATTCAGGTTCAATCCGGCACAAAATAATACCATCCAAAGGAGGAACTTCCTCATACAGCAAGCGATTTAATGTGTAAAATAAACACATTATTTGGTTTCTGCAAAAAATATCCTTGTGAGAGACCGGGTACCGGTTATTTCAACAATTCGTAAACCCTGCTTTCATAGGTATCGAGGTCAATATCCTGCAGCCCGGTAATATCGCCCGAAAAAATATTTTTCATTCTAGAAAAGCCGGTGGTTCTTTCCTCAAATCTCTTCAGGCGGATACTTCTTTTTTCTTTCGCCGTATTCATGATCACCATTACGGTTTGACCGGCATTGTAACGGAAATAAACATACACGCCGTCCTGGGGAGTAAATTGCATGAACCTGCCCGTAGTTAACGCACCTGAGGTCTTCCTGTAATTGGCCAGTGTGGCTAAGTGCTGAAATATCTCCTGGTCCTTTTGTGTGCGGCCTGCGATGGAAAATTTATTTGCTTTATCACCCGGCCAGCCGCCGGGAAAGTCCAGGCGAACATACCCGTCGTTTGGACTGGTAGTGCCGGTGGTGGCGAATTCATCTCCATAATACATTTGCGGAATGCCCCTGCAGGTAAGCAGCCATGTCAATGCCGATTTGTATTTATTTACATCCTCATTTACAACTGAAAAAAACCTGGCCATATCGTGATTATCCAGAAATACAACCTGCCGGGTGGGGTCTTTATAAACAAAATCCTGTGCAAGGGTAGTATATAATTTATTTACGCCGTCATCCCATCCAAAGTCTTTCGTCATTGCATCCATGATGGCCCAAAGCGTTTGAAAATCTGTAGACGCCTGCAAATTGCTTTTAAAAGGAATGGTGTAGTTATTCTGAACCAGGTAAGATTGATTTGGAACCCCATGTACCCAGGTTTCACCAAACATGGTTATGTTGGGATATTCATCCACTAATGCCTTATTGCAGCGGTTCATAAACGCAAGATCGTTGTACGCATAGGTATCAATACGCCATCCGTCAATGCCAAATTCCTCAACCGTCCACAGTGCATGTTGAATTAAAAAATTTGCTACATACGGATTGTATTGATTCAGATCGGGCATTTGTTTGGTGAACCAGCCATCTGCCATGATCTTTTTTTCAAGGGTACTTCCATAGGGATCAAACAAGGTTTGATCTTTAAAATTGGTATTGGTGTAAGCAGGCCATTGATGCAGCCAGTCTTTCATGGGCATGTCCTGTACTGTAAAATGATACAAGCCTACATGGTTATACACCGCATCCTGGATGATCTTCATTCCCTTTGCATGTACAGCATCAATTAAGTCCTGGTAAGCTTTTTCTCCCCCAAGACGTGGATCAATTTTATAATGATCGGTAAATGCATAGCCATGTTCGGTTCTTTCGGGCATATCATTTTCCAAAACCGGGTTCAGCCATAATGCAGTAACGCCAAGTGATTGCAGATAATCGAGGTGATTCTGTATCCCCACCAGGTCGCCGCCATGACGATTATACACCGTATCTCTTCGCAATGACTGGTCTTTCATACCAGGCACCCGGTCGTTACTTTCATCACCGTTGCTAAAACGGTCAGGCAGGATGAGGTACATAAAATCTTTGGACGTAACACCCTGTGCGTAATTTTTTCCGTTTCCATTACGCCTTGCTTTTAACGCAAAAGAAATATCAAATGAAGAAGCAGCCTTATTCACTTTTATTTTTAGAATACCCGGCTTTGCAGTAGCAGCAATATTCAGATCGAGAAAAACATAGTTAACATTCTCCACTTTATTTACTTTCTCAAGTTTTACCCCGGGATAGTTAATGGTGAATCCCCCTGCTGCATTTGCAATGGCATCACCGTGGATCATTACCTGAACCTTATTCCACTTCATGCCCACCCACCAGTTGGTGGGGTAGCATTTGTATCCTTCCTGTGAAAAACAATTATTAAAAAAAGAAAGCAGAAAAACTAAAAACAGCAAGAATCTTTTCATTGTATTAATCTTTTTCTTTTATTAAAAAATAACAGATCACGGCTGCAAGAGCCATTAGTACCCCGCCTATCTGAACGGCTGCCAGGCGGTCGTTGTTTAGTACATTTTTCATTATCCATCCAAAGCCCAACGAAGCAATAATTTCAGGAAGTACAATAAAGAAATTGAAGATACCCATGTAGACGCCTATTTTATTCTCGGGTAAAACACCACTTAACATCGCATAGGGCATTGAGAGGATACTTGCCCAGGCAATACCCACCCCCGTCATGCAACCATAGAGCATATATTTATTCTCAACAAATGCAACACTTATTAACCCAACTGCGCCACATAACAAACAAATACTGTGTGTGAGCTTTCGGCCAAGTTTTTTTGCAATGCCGGGTAATACAAAGGCAAATAAAAATGTAACTACATTATAAAAAGCCAAAGTAAGTCCTCCAAAATTTGTTCCCTGCCCGTATAAAGGATCGGTCTCACTGCTGGCATGAAATATATTTCTTGCTACAGCGGCATTGTAAAAAAACCACATAAGGAATAATCCCGGCCAGGTAAAAAACTGAACCAGTGATAAAATCTTCATTCGCTTCGGCATGTGTGTGATGGCTTCAAGGATCTCTTTAACACCGCCTCCAAATCCCTTGTTCGATTCCTTCACCTTGTCTTTAAATCCAAGATCAGGCGGGGGATATTCTTTTGAAGTAAATACCGTGTATAAAACAGCAGCAGTAAAAAAGAAGGCACCGATATAAAAACTCCATTTCACATTATCCGGTATGATGCCGCTAGCAGCTGTGTTACTGAAGTGCATCCAGTTGGTCATCATCCATGGAAGTGCAGAAGCAATACTTCCACCCAATCCAATCATCAGGCTTTGCATTACAAATCCCTGCGTGCGCTGGTCCTCATTTAATTTATCAGCCACAAATGCCCGGAAGGGCTCCATGGCAACATTACCAAATACATCCATCACCCAGAGTAATCCCGCTGCCATCCAGAGTGCGCTGCTATGCGGCATAAAGACAAGGGCTATTGTACTCAGTATTGCACCTACTAAAAAATAAGGCCGTCTTCTTCCAAACTTCGGATGCCATGTCCGGTCACTCATATACCCTATGATCGGTTGCACCAGTAACCCTGTTAAAGGAGCTGCTAAAAAAAGCAACGGGATCTCGTCTGCATTGGCGTGAAGGTGTTCATAGATTGGGCCCATGTTGGCACGCTGAAGATCCCAGCCAAACTGGATACCAAAAAAACCAACACTCATATTTATTATCTGGGATAAACTCAGCCTGGGCTTTTCACAATGAGCAGCTTCTGACATAGCAATCGTTTTGTTTGATTATAGCAATTGTGTAAAAAATACACTTTCTAAAAATACAATAAAATACCAACCGGCAAAAAAAATAATCCGGCCCGCCGATATCAGGAAAAAGTGCTTATTGATAATCGTACACGATATAACCCCAGGGCTCAATGCTGAATTCATGGGCAGTATCCACTTTCTCTTTCATGCCCATAAATACATTTAGTGGTTCGCCGGCTATTGCCGCATCTTTTATGGTGAATTTCTGAGCTTGTTTGGATAAGTTCAATACAACTGCTACTCTATGCCCGCCTGCTTCCCGCAGGTAAGCAAACACGGCGCCATCATTCGAACTTGCTAATTTTTTGAACGAAGCACCGGCTGCCAAAGCCGGGTTAGCCTTACGCAATGCCAGCATGGTGTGATAAAACCCCGCCATGTCGTATTTATGATTCCAGGAGATGGTATCCTTCACAAAGAATTTCAGTCGTTTTTTATTCATCGACTCCTGGCCTGAGTAGATCAATGGCACACTCTGGTACATGGTTTGAGAAAGGACTGCAAAAGTTTTATAAGCGTTGCCAAATTTTTCAAACTCTGTTCCATTCCAGCTGTTCTCATCGTGGTTGCTGGTGAAATACATGCGGTATGCACTGGCAGGAAATTTAGCAATGGTTGCGTTAAGTGCAGAATCAAACTGCGTTACCGATTTTTTCCCTGCATACAGATCAGTCATTGCCCTCATCATATCCCATGCGTAGGTTTCATCAAACCCTGCTTCATGCAGATCGGCTTTCTCTCCTTCGGCCAGCATGAAAACATTTTTTATTTTCCGAAGGCTGTCGATGCACTCTTTCCAGAAATCAGCAGGCACGTCTTCAGCCACATCACAACGGAAGCCATCGATGCCTGTTTGAACAAGCCAGAATTTCATCGCATCGATCATACTATCCCTTAATTCCCGGTTGCTGTAATCCAACTTGCGCACATCCATCCAGCCATGCGGAGCAATGATATTTCCTGAAGAATCTTTCGCATAGAAAGTCGGGTGTGCCTTCATCCAGTGATTATCTATGGCTGTATGGTTTGGAACCCAGTCGGTAATTACTTTGAAACCCATCGCTTGTGCATTCTTTACAAAAGCTTTCCAGTCATCCATTGTTCCAAACTCTTCATTAAAGCCTTTATAGTCTCTTACCGCATAGTAACTACCCAGGTCAGTTTCTTTTTCTTTTCTTCCTTCTTTACCTATTGGAGTGATGGGCATGAACCACAATATTTCGACACCCATATCTTTCAGCCTGGATAAATTCTTTTCAAATTCTTTTATTGAGCCAGAGGCAGAATACTGGCGAAGGTTCACCTCGTAGATATTACTTTGCCCACTCCAGGATGGGTGCTGGGATTGTTCTGTTACGGCTGCAGTTTCTGCATTTTTCTTTTGCTCTTCATTACAACCAACATTCACAAGAACAAACAGCGCAACTAATAGAGCGGCCAGGTTTTTATTTCTCATAAAAAATGTTTTAGGGAAAGTTACCATTTTTTTAAACCTGCAGAAATTAATGTGTAAGATCAGGGATCAGTATTTCGGGCTGTTACTTGCCGATACAGAACTTGGAAAAGATATAATCTAATACATTTTCATTTGAGATATCGCCGGTAATTTCGGAAATATAATGCAGGCAGCGTCGGATGTCCAGCGCAAGCAGGTCGCCGGGTATTTTAGTATCCAGCCCTGCCTTAATATCGGCCAGTGACCTATCTACTTCTTTCAGGGCCTCGTAATGCCGGGCATTGGTAATGATGGTATTCTCGGAGTTGATGTTTCCCTGTATCACTTTATCAACCAGCCGCTCTTTCAATAAATCAATGTGCAGTTTATCTTTTGCAGAAATAAATAAAATATCTTCTCCGGCAAATTTTTGAGGGGCTTTATCCAAACCCAGCACATCCGCCTTATTGCCCACCAGTAAATAATTAGGATTGGCCTCTCCTACCAGCGCCATAGCTGCTCCCACTTCTGCATGTGTTTCAGTATTCACATCAAAAATATAGATCACTTCATCAGACAACCTTATCTTCTCCCGGCTTTTTTCAATACCGATCAATTCAATTACATCGTTGCTGTTATCCCGTATGCCAGCTGTATCGATCAGGCGAAAAAGTATTCCGTCTATATTGATCACTTCTTCGATCGTATCCCGGGTGGTGCCTGCAATATCACTTACGATGGCCCGGTTCTCATTCAGCAACGTATTCAATAAAGTACTTTTGCCTGCATTGGGTTTACCAATGATCGCCACGCTTACACCGTTCTTTATAACATTGCCTAACCTGAATGATTCCAGCAATTGCTTTGTTACGGAATTGGCATCATCTATTAACGCATAGAATTTGGTGCGGTCGGCAAACTCCACATCTTCCTGGCTGAAATCCAGTTCCAGTTCTATCAAGGCAGAGAACTGGATAAGGTTTTCCCGTAATTGTTTCAACACATTGCTGAAGCCTCCCCTGATATTATGAAGTGCTGTTTTTTGAGATGCCGATGTATTTGATGCGATCAGGTCGGCAACTGCTTCAGCCTGTGCAAGATCGAGCTTGCCATTTAAAAAAGCCCGTTGCGTAAACTCTCCGGGTTTTGCCAGGCGGGCTCCATTGCGGATACATGCCTGAACAACCTGCTGCTGCACAAATGGACTGCCGTGGCAACTGATCTCCACCACATCTTCACCGGTATAGCTCTTCGGGGTTTTAAAAAGCGAAATGACCACTTCATCGATGTCGCTGCCTTCTTCTTTAAGGAATCCCACATGAATGGTATGAGAATTTTGTTTAGCAAGATCTTTGGATGAGAAAAGTTTATTCACAATACTGATCGCATCTTTTCCGCTCAGGCGGATAACACCAATGGCACCAATGCCCTGTGGAGTGGCAAGCGCTACAATGGTATCATCCCAACCGGAAATATTATTCAGCATCCGGCAAAGATACCCACTCCGTTTTCTTTGGCAAAGCTTTATTGAAAGTGGATGAGCTTTTTATCAGTTGCATTGATCTCCGAAATATAATAATGCCTGATGTCGTTAATGGCAACTTCATCCATGATATCCACAAAGTTCTGCATGGTTGACCGTTCGCCTGGTTTTATGATAAGCACAAAATCATTCGCATCACCGGTAGTTACCCGGACCTTTTCTTTTTTTTGCAACAACACTTCCCGGATGCCATTCACTGCAAAGAGTGTTTGTTTTACAGGCGGAAAATTTTCAAGCATTCCTTCATAATAACTTATCTGATCATCTTTATCCAGCAATACCGTTAATACACAGGAGTTGCATATTTCATCATTCGGTATTGTGTCGATGGGCTCATTAAGTCCCATTACTTTTGGCTGCGCCATAGTGGTGGTAAATACAAAAAAAGTGATGAGTAAAAATCCCAGGTCAACCATGGGTGTAAGATCAACACGGGTGGTTTTCTTATTCATCCTCTTATTCCCGGAAGATGATTTTTTAATTTCTACTTCTGCCATAACGATCGGTTTTTCTTGAGATGGCAGAAGGGGTGGTTTCCACAAATAAAAAATCCCCCGATAAATCGGGGGATTGACCTTATAATACTTTCTAAAGTTTATTCTTCTACAACAAAGGTGATCGGCTGACGACGATATGCATTTACATTACGTCCGTTCTGAATTGCCGGTGTCCAGTTCTTGGTTTTTTTAATTACCCTAACTGCTTCCTGGCACATTCCAAATCCGGGATCGTTTTCGCACTGCACATCACTCAGACTACCATCCCTACTTACGATGAATTTAACGATCACCGTATATTTTCCTCCGCTGGCACCGTTATCAACCGGTATGCTGGCATTCAGGTTTTTTTGCAGGTAATTAGACCATGCTGCCTGTCCACCTGGAAATTCAGCTTCTACTTCCACTTTGGTAAAAACCTTATTCTCATCATCGTCTTTCTTTACTTCCACAACCTGGGTTCCTTTATCTTCTACCGGGGCCTGTACGATCTGTGTCTTGTTATCGCTTTCAACAGTTTTAGTACTGATCACCTGTTCTTCCTTGATCTCTTCGATCTTTTCATCAGGTTTCACTTCTTCATCCTTTACAATTTTAGGAGGCGTGAATTTCACCTGGTTTATCTCTGGTGGTGGTGGTGGCGGCGGCGGCGGTGGTGGTGGTGGTGGTGGCGGCGGTTCGTCGTTCTTCACCTCAGCCATCTGCGTATCCAGCACATTAAGCGGCTTGTTGCTGTTCTTTTCTATGATCCCTGCAAACACGGTTCCAAGCAGCACCAGTAACAGTGCCAACCCGGTTATGATGAGGGCTTTTGTAAGTGTCTTTTTATAGGACTTTCTCAACTGGTAAGCTCCGTATTCCTTATTCTTACCATCGAAGATAATGTCCAGTATGTCGGCACCTAAAATTTTATTGGCTTCCATTATAATCTCTTTAGTTAATTAGATTCAAAATATGACTCATTCCATACATTTATTTAATGCCATTCGCCTGTTCAGTCTGGCTGATCAGCATTTCTTCCACCGGTGTCATGTCTACTTCGGCATAGTGCCCGGGGGGCACGGCCGAAATGCTCATTTCATCCAGTATGTCAATGGCATTCTTAAAGGTTGATTTCTTATCAGACTTGATGATGTACATCAGGTCATCAATAGGAGTGGCATTTTTCTTATCAAGGATCAGTTTGCGGATCTCTTTGAATGTAGTTGACTTGAACTGTTCACTCACCGTATTCGCATCCAACTGTCCGTAATAATAATAGACCTGGTTTCCTTTTCCCAACAGAATGGTCATGGCTCCAGAATTCTTAACTTTCATTTCCTTATCCTTTTCGTCCTTAGGTTCATTCATATTCATGGCCGTGGACTGGCTCATGGTGGTTGTGAACACAAAGAAGGTTATCAGCAGGAAACCAAGATCAACCATCGGTGTAAGATCAACACGGGTGGAAAGTTTTTTACTTTTTTTGACGCCGGGACCTTTCTTATGACCGCCACCCGACGAGGTATCCATTTCTGCCATAGCAATTTCTTTTTAGTTGTTAACTTTTATTTTTCTCCGCTTTTTTGGGCTTTAGCCAGTTCCGATCCTGCCGGAGCAGCTTCGCCTTCTGTTACGATCCTGAACTTAAAAATCTCATTGGCCTTAAAGGAGTCTTTGATATTTTTAAACACAGGGTATAAAGCTTCTCCATCTCCTTTCACCAGCAACATCTCCTGCAGTTTACGCTGGTCTTCACCTGCATAAACATTGGTCACGCTGCGTATCCAATAAGTCAATTCATTATTGGTTGTATCGCAAGGTATTCCCGCCAAAGAAGCTGCAGGAATTTCTGTAGGAGAATTGAGGTAAGATTTCAACTGATTAAAAGGAACACCTACGTATTCGGCTTTCTTAAGTTTGGCCAGTTCAGTAGCTGACAACTGAAGGTTCCGGGTTTTGTTCACGTCCTCGATAATGGCGGATTTCTTGGTTTCATCGCCCAGCATTAAAAACACTTTACCTTCTTTGGTAAGGGTGATGAGGATCGATTTATCCGGCGTTGCTTTGGCGGAAACAGAACTCGGCGTTTTAACGCTCAGTACTTCCGGCGGCTTTTGCTTGGTTGCCAATATAAAAAACGACAACAGCAGGAAAGCCACGTCACACATCGCCGTCATGTCGATGTTGGTGCTTTTCCTTGGTATTTTAACTTTTGGCATGGTTATCTGTTTTCAATTATTCTTTAAGATGCAAAATCATGATCTATCCATACAAATTATTTGTATAGCGATGCAAAAGTTTGTGTTAAAGTAAATCCTGATTCATCAATACCGTAAGTAATACCGTCTATTTTGGTAGTAAAAATGTTATAGAATATGATGGCAAATGCTGAAGTACCAATACCCAATGCCGTGTTATATAAGGCTTCGGAGATACCCACAGAAAGCTTGGTTGCTGCAGCCGTACCACCACTGTCTTCACCAAGGGCAGAGAATGAACGGATCATACCCAATACCGTTCCCAAAAGACCCAAAAGGGTTGCGATGGATGCGATGGTTGACAGGAATACCAGGTTTTTTTCAAGCATAGGAAGTTCAAGCGATGTCGCTTCTTCCACTTCTTTCTGAATGGCCATTACCTTTTGATCAGTGCTCAGTTCGGTATTGATGGTCATTTCTTTATAGCGGTGCAGGCCTGCTTTCATTACATTACCTACAGAACCTTTTTGCTTATCGCATTCTGCCAGTGCAGCGTCAATATTTTTATTAGCAAGCTGGTATTGAACCCGGCGGATGAAATCGGCATTATTGCCGGTGCCATTCGCTTTTGATATTGTCAGGAACCTTTCAATAACAAAGGTGAGCATTGTTAAAAAACATCCGATCAGGATCGGAACGATGATACCTCCAAGGTACATTTTGCTTAAACCAGATTTTGGTTTATCACGGTCAGGCCAAAACCAGCCTTCGCCATTTATTTCAAAATTGGAAGGATTACCCAATCCAAAGCGCCAGATCGCATACCCGGCAAGCAGGCATAAAACAGGTGCTAACAATGAAATAGCATTACTTGATTTCTTCGCCTGAACTGAAGTGGATGGTTTTACGGTTGCTTTTGTCTCTGCCATAAAATTCAAATTTTTAGTGTGTTTAAAGTTTGGTTCTCTGTTTAATGATAAATTAAGGATTTAACTCAGTTTGAAACATCATCAATTTTCATTTACCATTATCCTGTCCTATACAGGACGCACAAGGTAAATAATTAATTGAAGGCCCCAACTTACGAAATTTTTATTTTATAAATATTTTTTTACGATGACAAAATCGTCCATTTACATAAATTTATTCCGAAAGTGGGTAAAATATTGGAAAAAATCAATGCTTATTCATAGCGAAGTGCCACAATGGGATCAAGTTTTGAAGCTTTATGGGCCGGGTATAAACCAGCTACCAAACCAACAACTGAACAAACAAATATCCCTGCAATCACCCATCCCCACGGGATCACAACACCCGACTTCACTAAAACAGCCACGCCATTGCCAAGAAGGATACCTAAAATAATTCCAACCACGGCGCCTAACAGGCTTATCAAAATTGATTCGCCCAGGAACTGGAGCCGGATATCCCGTTTGGTACCCCCAAGTGCCTTCACCAACCCGATCTCTTTGGTCCGTTCATTTACTGCCACCAGCATAATGTTCATCAGCCCGATGGCTGCGCCAATAAGTGTTATGAATGCAATGCCGATGGTTCCTTTTTCCAGGAAACCCAGGTTGTTGATCAGGCTTTCGGCAATGCTGTCGCTCTTATCGATATAAAAATTCTCTTCTTCCTTTACATCCAGTTTACGAACCGGCCTGAAAGTGCCTGTTGCTTCCCCAATAGCCGCATCCATCATTTTAATATCATTCACCATCACCCCTATATTAAACGAAGAGCTTTGCGTGGCATACAGTCGCCTGATATTGTTGTAAGAAGTGATAACTATTTTACTGGTATTAAAAAAAGCGCTGGAATTTTTCTCTTCCAATACACCTATCACCCGGTAAGGAGTATGGTCCACACTCACTACTTTATCAATCGCCTTTTCCGGATTCTCAGGATAGAGCTTTTGCGCAACACCACTTCCCAGTAAACAAACACTCCTGCCCGACTCCACATCCGTTTCAGTCATATTTCTTCCATAGGCGACCTTGTAGCCATTTAATTCCAGGTAATTCTCATCACCACCGAGTACCGCTACATCCGGATTGGTTTTTTTCCGGTCGTTGTTTACCACAATCCCTCTTGGACCACTCAAGGCCAGCCCAACCTTAGCCGGGAAATTATACCGCTGCTTAAAGGCCCTTGCCTCATCATAGGTGATCACTTTACCCATGTTTGATTTTTTTTCCTTCAAGGCTGATTTGCTGAGTTTGGTATTTTGCTTCTGCCTTCCGCCGCCAATGCGTACATTCCTGTCTTTATACCGGACACTGAAAGAATTGGCGCCCATGGTTGAGAAACTGTTGGTAAGACTAGCGCTGGCAGCCTCTATAGAAGTGACGATGCCGATGAGAGCCATAATGCCAAAAGCAATAATGGCAACAGTAATACCTGTTCGTAATTTATTGCCTGTTATATTACGCCAGGAAAGTGCAAAGGTATCCTTGAGAGTCATGTGCCTGTATTCTTCCTAAAGTTAACAACAGATAGGCATTAAGCTACAAAACTTTTATAAACGGCAGTGTTTTTTAAAAGTAAAGCCAGTCTGTAATGAAATTGGGGAACATTCCCAATACAATGATGAGTACAGCCGTGATCACAAGCAGTAGCTTAAAGGAAAGGGATATGTCTGAGCTGTTGACACTTTCAGCAGAAGAAGTACTGTCTTTAAAATACATGGCCTGTATCACCCGGAAATAATAATAGGCACTGATGGCTGCACATAAAACAGCCAGTATCACCAGCCATATATGTTGCCCGTTTTCTACGGCAGCCAGCAACATGTAAAACTTACTTTGAAAACCGGCAGTAAGGGGAATACCCGTTAGTGATAAAAGAAATATGGTAGCCGTGAGCGCTAATACGGGTTGCTGTTTCGCCAGGCCATTGAAACCATCTATGGTATAATCGTTCATTTTTACCAGGATGGCAAAAATACCAATGCTTGCCAGGCTGTAAGCAGCTGTATAAAGTACCAGGCCTTCTTTTGCCATGCCGTTCAATGCAAACAATGAAAATAACATGAACCCTGCCTGCGCAATACTGGAATACGCCAGCATACGCTTTACACTTTGCTGGAATACAGCAGTGAGGTTTCCGATCAGCAACGTAGCAGCTATAAGTATCACGATCAGTTTTTGCCACTGGGCATGCATACTGCCAAAGGCATTTTCAAACAAACGCACAAAAGCAAAGAAGGCGGCTGCCTTTACAATGGTGGCCATAAAGGAAGTAAACACCGTTGGGGCACCATCGTACACATCGGGTGTCCAGAAATGAAAAGGAGCTGCAGAAACTTTGAACGACATGGATATTAACAGCAGCACCAACCCAACAGCGATCATGGGTGGCATTGGGTCGTTACCTGAAATAATATTACTGATGTAGAAGGAACCGGTTTCACTGCCGCCATACAGAAAGGCGATGCCCAGCAACATGATGCCGGTTGAAAAAGATCCCATTAAAAAATATTTCAACGCAGCTTCATTGCTCTTCAGGTTCCGCTTGTCACTGCCGGTTAAAACGTACAGGGGTATGGAAACTATTTCGATGCCAATGAACAGCATCAGCAACGTATTGAATGTAGAGATCAGTGCAACGCCGCACAGCACAAAAAACAGGAGTGCAAAATATTCCGACACATGCTCACCTACTTTTTCAATATCCCGGCCATTCAGCAGGAAATAAAGCAAGGTGCAACCCAAGGCAATGTTGATAAAGGTTAAATTAAAACTGTTTACACGAATCATGTCCTTTACATCAATAGAAAAGAAAGAAGCCCCGGTACCCAGTTCCAGGCAATTCGATATAAGCACCAACAGCAACCCGGCAATGGCCAGGTATTTTGGTGCAGACTTACTTTTAATAAAAGCGCCGCACAACATCATCAGTACTCCCCAGGCTGCTGTTAATATAATTGCGTTCATACCTTTATTCCGCCAACCGGCGGAGGACCATTTAGTTTTTGTTACTTAAATCTTGTTAATATAGTCATTACTGTATCCTTCGTTAAATCCAGCAACGGCTGCGGGAAAACACCAAACAGGAAAATAAAAACCACCAATACACCCAACACTAATTTCTGGTTCAATGAAATTTCCTGAATTGTATTTGTAACAGCATTCGCTTCTCCGTAAAAAACCTTCTGTACCATGTTCAATGTATACACCGCAGCCAGTATGATGCTTAACAACGCCACGGCGGTATAGATGATATTGAATTTGAACAGCCCGCTGAACATCATGAATTCACCAACGAACGCATTGGTTAATGGCAGCGCAATATTTGCCAATGCGATCACCACTAAGAAGATGGTAAGAACCGGCGCTTTATGAGCAATACCTCCCAGTTCGGATATCTTACGGGTACCTGTTTGTTTTTCTACCAGGTCAACCACGATCCACATGCCGATTATATTGATCCCATGACTGAACATTTGTATCATCACACCCTGCAAACCAATACTGCTTTGGGTAAAAATGGCTGCACACATCAATCCAATGTGGGCGATGGATGAATAGGCCACAAAGCGTTTGAGGTCGTCTTGTTTTATGGCGATCAGGCTTGCGTAAATCATACCTACTACAGAAAGACCGATAACAATATTATCAAAACGGACAGCTGCCTGCGGAAAAACGGGAACCAGCCACCTGATCACGGCAAAGATGCCCATCTTAACCATGATGCCGCTCAGCACCATCGTGGTTGAGGTTGGCGCCTGCTCGTAGGTATCCGGCTGCCAGGTATGAAAAGGGAATACCGGCATCTTAATGGCAAACGCAACAAAGAATAACCAGAACACCCAGTTTTGTTCTTTAACAGAAAGCGTGGCGCTGTAAAATGCATTCATCGCAAAGGAATGCTCGGCATAAGGCGTTGGATAAGTATGTGTGTAAACATACATAATACCGATGAGCATGAGCAACGAGCCGGCAAACGTGTACACAAAAAATTTGAACGTGGCCTGTATCCTTCTTTCTCCGCCCCAGCGGCTGCATAAGAAATAAGCAGGGATAACAGCAAGTTCCCAGAAAAAATAAAAGATCAACACATCCATGGCAGTAAACACGCCCATCAGCCCTGCCTGCGTTAAGAGCATTAACCCATAATATGCATTGGCATTTTTAAAACTGGTCTTGCTGGTTGCAATAAAGATGATGGGGAAAGCAACCGCCGTTAAAGCAGTAAGCATGTGGCCCATGCCATCAAGTCCGAGCGTAAGGTTACTGCCTACATATTTCAGCCAGAAATAACTTACATTATTCAGGTAAAAATATTTTGTGTTATCTGAATAGACCAGGCTTGCCACCGAGATACCCAGTGTGATCAGCGAAGCGATCAATGCCCATGACTTCACCTTCTTTTCTTCACGGATGATAAAAGCCACCACCCCGGCTATCAGCGGGAACCAGGTGAGCAACTCCGGGAATGTTATCCAAATATTTTTCGGGTCCATATCTTCTGATTACAACAATTGAACGATCATTAAAATTAAAATGCCCAGCACCATCATCAGCACATAAATACCAACTTGCCCGGATTGTAACAAACGTATCTGCCGGCTGCTGTAATTAACCGCTTTGCCGATGCCGTTCACAAAACCATCAATGCCTTTTTTCTCCACCACGTTGTTGAAATATTTTGCGATGGACATAACCGGTCTTACGATGATGCTGTCATACAACTCATCCACGTACCATTTATTTTCCAACACTTTACCAAGCCCTGCTTCTTCCTTATCCGTTCTTTGATATTTGCTGAACCGGTTCCATGCATATAGCAAAGCAACCAATGCAAGCACCACAGAAGTACCCATCAAAATGTATTCTGTTGCATGGTTTGCTTCGTGTTTTACGGTGATGGCATTGCTCTGTGCAAAAACAGGAGCCAAAAATTCTTCCAGCCTGTGCCCGCCGTGCATGAATACTTCAGGAATACCAATCCATCCGCCTGCAACAGAAAGTATGGCAAGGATGATGAGGGGTATGGTGATCGCTTTCGGACTTTCGTGTAAATGATGCTCCTGCTCATGTGTACCCCTGAATTTTCCAAGAAAGGTCATGGCATATAAACGGAACATATAGAATGCCGTCATCATTGCACCGGCAACCCCCACTCCCCAGAACAAGGGATTTTTCGCAAAGGCCGCAGCAAGAATTTCGTCTTTTGAAAAGAAGCCGGAGAAAGGCGGCATACCTGCAATGGCCAGGCAAGCTAATAAGAACGTGATATGCGTAATGCTCATGTATTTTTTCAATCCGCCCATATTGCGAATATCCTGCTCGCCACTCATGGCATGAATAACACTGCCGGCACCAAGGAACAGCAAAGCTTTAAAGAAGGCATGCGTCATTACATGGAATACAGCGCCGGTATATGCACCAACTCCCAGTCCTAAGAACATATAACCCAACTGGCTAACAGTTGAGTAAGCCAGCACTTTTTTAATGTCATTTTGTTTCAGTGCAATAGTAGCGGCCAGAATTGCAGTGGATAAACCAACCACGGCAACCACCGTTTGTGAAACCGGCGCCATGGTATATAAAATATTGCTCCGGGCGATCATGTAGATACCGGCCGTAACCATGGTGGCCGCATGTATCAATGCACTCACTGGCGTTGGGCCCGCCATTGCATCGGGTAACCAGGTGTATAAAGGGATCTGTGCACTCTTACCCATTGCACCAACAAATAATAACAGGGTGATGCCGGTAATATCAGTTGTTGTCAGTTTGGAAACATTAGCAAACACATTATGAAAGTCGACCGAGCCAACTTTTGAAACCAGCCAGAAAACGGCCAGTAAAAAACCAAGGTCGCCAATGCGGTTCATGATGAAGGCTTTCTTGGCGGCAATATTATAGCTGGTATTTTTAAACCAGAAACCGATGAGTAAATAAGAACAAAGCCCCACACCTTCCCAACCTATGAACATGATGACATAGTTTGCCCCCATTACCAATAACAGCATGGAGAACACAAACAGGTTGAGGAAGGCAAAATATTTTGCAAAATCCTTCGGCTCCTCATCATGCATGTAGGCGGTCGAATACACGTGTATCAAAAAACCCACGCCGGTTATTATTAATAAGAAGAGCGAAGAAAGCTGGTCGACCTGGAAATCGAAACCGATCTTAAGCGCATCAATATTTATAAAATCGAAATAATGGGCAACGTATGTATTGCCTCCTTTAACGCTGAAGAAAACGTACACACTGATGAGGAAGGACATAAAAACGGTTCCGCTGCCGATAATGCCGGCAAGGCCCTTTGAAACCTTCTTCCTGCCCAGGCCATTGAGTAAGAATCCCAGCAAAGGCAGCACGGGGATTAACCAAACCATGTGTAAGACATTTCTCATACCCCTATTCCGCCAACTGGCGGAGAATTTTTGTTTTTATTTCAAAATATTATTAATACACCTGCCTTTCTCTCCGCCGGTTTGCGGAGATGGGGGCGTCAATTCTTTAACCTGTTTAAAAAATTTATATCCACCGAGTGAATATTCCGGTACATCATTACAATAATGGCAAGCCCCACACTTACTTCTGCTGCTGCCACAACCATGATGAAGAACACAAATATCTGTGCATCGCTTACCACGTTGGGCATGCTTTGTGCGATGGGTGATGCTGCATGCATTTTTGAAAATGCCACCAGCAATAAATTCACTGAGTTCAGCATCAGTTCAATGCACATAAAAATTATTATGGAGTTGCGGCGGGTAAGAACCCCCACGATTCCGGTGCAGAACAACGCTACTGCCAAACCTATGTACCATTTAATTTCCATCTTGTGCTGCTTTTTCTTTTTTACCGATCACCACGGCCCCGATCATCGCACTTAAAAACAAAACACTGCTTATCTCGAACGGGATCACATAATCATTGAACAATACCATACCCAGGTTTTTTATAAGACCACTGTTGCCGCTGCCCAACTGCATCACATTATTTGCTGTAGTAGATTTGGCAATGGCAGATATTAATACCAGGAACAAACACCCCCCCGAGATCAACCCTGCAAACTGCAGGAGCCTGTTCTTCTTTGGCTCCGATTCTGCATTCAGGTTCATCAGCATCACCACGAATAAAAACAACACCATGATAGCGCCCGCATACACAATGATATTTACGATGGCCAAAAACTGGGCATTTAATAAAATATAGTGTCCGGATATGGTAAAGAAAACCACGATCAGGAACAGGATACTGTGCACCGGGTTTTTACTGGCAACCACCATGATGGCACTCACCAGTGCCAGAACTGATAAAACCCAAAATAATATTTCTGTAATGCTCATATGGCCCCCTCCATCTCCCCCAAAGGGGAGGGTTGATTATGTTTTGTTAATTAATGCTTTCTCTTTTCACCCTGTTGCCCAGTGCTTTTTTATATGCCTCCGGATCTTCTTTAGGATGAGGTATTAATAATTCTCCTTTGTTATAAATAAATTGTTTGCGTTGGTAATCAGCCGGCGCAAATGTTTCACTCAAATAAATGGCATCTTTCGGGCAGGCTTCCTCACACAATCCGCAAAAGATGCAACGCAGCATATTGATCTCGTATTTGGCCGCATATTTTTCTTCCCGGTATAAATTCTCTTCGCCAGTTTGCCTTTCTGCTGCTTCCATGGTAATGGCTTCGGCCGGACAGGCAACAGCACACAACCCGCAGGCAGTACAATTCTCACGCCCCTCTTCATCCCTGTTTAAAATGTGCAGTCCACGAAAGACCGGGCTGAATGGACGTGTCTTCTCGGGATAATTAATGGTAGGCTTCTTCTTAAACATGTGCATGAAAGTTATCATCATGCCCTTAAAGATAGCTACCAGGTAAAGCCGCTCAATGAAACTCATTTTCCGGCGGTCAACCTGTTTTAATCTGCTTGTTAATGCTTGCATATTTACCCCCATTCCGCCAACTGGCGGAGAGTTTACGTTCTATAAATTAAAAATGCCAGTGGTTTTGTTTTAATAAAACCAGCCCTCCTGTTACCAGCATATTCACCAATGCCAATGGAATTAATATCCGCCAGCCAAGGTTCATCAACTGGTCGTACCGGAATCTTGGAATGGTCCACCGCACCCACATGAACAGGAAGATGAAACAAACCACTTTTGTCATCAGCATCATTATCCCAAACAATGCCATCCAGTTTTGATTATAATCAGCCTCATTTATAAATGGTATATCATATCCACCAAAGAACAAGGTAGCCATGATCACACTGCTTACAAACATATTGATGTATTCAGAAAAAAGATAGAAACCCAGTTTCATGGAAGAGTATTCGGTATGGTAGCCACCGATCAATTCGTTCTCTGCTTCAGCCAGGTCGAACGGGGTTCTGTTACATTCGGCAAATGCACAGATCAGGAAAATTAAAAATCCTAAAGGCTGGTAAATGATATTCCAGTAGCCTGTTTGTTGCTGCACTACCATCTCTTTCAGGCTGAGTGTTCCGGTCACCATCAGTAAAGCGATCAGCGAAATACCCATGGGCAATTCATAGCTGATGATCTGCGAGGCAGCCCTTAATCCGCCCATCAGGGAATATTTGTTATTACTTGCCCAGCCACCGATCATGATGCCATATACACCCATACTCACCACGGCAAACACATATAACATACCTACGTTTACGTCCGCTATCTGCAACGATATGTCCCTGTCAAAGAAATGTATCGTATGTCCCCAGGGAACAACAGCCCCCGTCATGATGGCCGTAAGCATGGCCAGTGACGGGCCAAGTATGAATAAGAATTTGGAAGAGAAGTTTGGAATGATCTCTTCTTTGAAAAACAATTTCAATCCATCCGCAACCGGTTGTAATATTCCAAAAGGCCCGGCCCTGTTTGGTCCACGCCTGTCCTGGAGGACAGCTGCAATTTTTCTTTCGCCATACGTTGCATACATGGCAATCAGTAAGGATGCCATTACCACAATGACGATGAGTACCAGCTTCTCCACTATTAAAAACCAATCGATCGCTAAAAGCATAATCCTTTATTAAAATAATTTTAATCCTTTTTTAACCCCCATTGGGTAGATTCTCCGGCCCCATTTACGTGATCGCCCGATTTAGCAAAGTCACCTGTATGCGCCGGCCTGTCTATTTCACTTAACTGTATGTTGGGATTATTTACCCCGCTGACATTGTGAATATTCATCAACAGTTTTGGATCCCTTCCTCCCATCACTTCCCTGATGGTATCCTTCGGCATATCCAGTGTTGCATATTTATTTGCCCCAATAACCGAATGGCGGCTGATGGTTGTTAATCCTTCCACCACCCAGTCACTTGTTTTCTTTTTATCAAAGCGGCAGGTATTGCAGATCCATCCGGGCTTACCATCATAACTCTGCACTTCACCCCACTCATCTTTGCGGGCAGTAACACGATATACTTCATCGCCCCGTAACCAAAGCGTTGCTTTGCCGCAGCATTTTGGATTTTCGCAATTGCGGTGAGCATCCACCGGCCTGGTAAACCAAACCCGGTTCTTAAAGCGGAATGTTTTATCGGTTAATGCGCCAACCGGGCAAACATCGATCATATTTCCGCTGAAATCATTATCAATGGCTTTGGAAATATAGGTTGATATTTCTGCATGATCGCCACGATCTAAAATACCGTGTACTCTTTTATCGGTGATCTGATCAGCCACATACGTACAACGATAACAAAGGATACACCTGGTCATGTGCAATTGTATGTACGGACCAATATCTTCTTTCTCAAATGTTCTTCGCTTAAATTCGTAACGGGTTCCTGCTTTTCCATGATCGTAACCAAGGTCCTGCAGATGACATTCACCAGCCTGGTCGCAGATCGGGCAATCAAGCGGATGATTGATGAGTAAAAATTCAACCACCCCATTTCTTGCATCGGTTACTTTATCGCTGGTGATATTTTTTACCACCATGCCATCCATAACATTGGTACGGCAGGAAGCAACCAGTTTAGGCATGGGCCTTGGATCGGCCGTTGAACCGGCAGCCACTTCAACGAGGCAGGTACGGCATTTTCCACCGCTGCCCTGCAGTTTGCTGTAATAGCACATGGCCGGAGGTGTGACATCTCCACCGATCTGCCTGGCCGCATTTAATACAGTAGTACCCGGCGCAACTTCTATCGTGATGTTGTCGATGGTAACTTTAAAATTTGCAGGTGCTTCTTTTTTTACTTCGTCTGCCATATTTTTTTCTTAACCGCCAAGTGCAAAGTCGCAAAGAAAATCATTTGCGATGCTTTGCGCCTTAGCGTCTTTGCGGTTAATTATTTTATGCCGGTACCGGCACATGAATCGGATCTGCATAATGTGCCAATCCATAATTGCTTGTCAAACACTCCACCGGGTTTTTCACATGCCATTCAAACTCATCCCTGAAGTGACGAATTGCAGCCGCTACCGGCCAGGCTGCTGCATCACCCAATGGACAGATGGTATTTCCTTCGATCTTACGCTGGATATCCCAAAGCAGGTCAATATCACTCATCTTTCCTTCCCCTTCTCTATATTCAATAATATTTTTTCCATCCAGCCTGTTCCTTCCCGGCAGGGTGAACATTGTCCGCAACTCTCATGACGATAAAATCTTGCTAACGTGTACGTATGTCTTACTACACATTGGCTGTCATCCAGTACAATAAACCCACCCGAGCCCATCATACTTCCTGTAGCAAAACCACCGTCGCTTAAACTTTCATAATTCATCAGTCTTTTTCACCCTTGGCGGTAGTTAACAATAAATTAGCCGGAAGAATGGGAACCGATGACCCACCTGGTATGCAGGCTTTTAATTTTCTTCCTTTGGGAATACCGCCGCAATATTCATCGCTGTAAATAAATTCTTCAACAGAGATGGTCATGTCGATTTCGTAAACACCAGGCTTGTTGATATTGCCGCAGGCGCTCATGAGTTTTGTTCCGGTACTTTTTCCGATGCCGATCTTTGCATACTCATCGCCCCCATCGTTGATGATGGGAACAACGGCTGCGATCGTTTCCACGTTATTAACCACCGTAGGTCTTTCCCAGGCACCCTTAACGGCAGGGAAAGGTGGCTTTATCCTTGGATTACCGCGTTTGCCTTCCAGTGATTCTATCAATGCAGTTTCTTCTCCACAGATATAAGCGCCGGCCCCACGATGTACATAAATTTCACAATCGAAACCGGTACCTAAAATATTTTTTCCGAGAAAGCCATTTTGTTTTGCTTCGGCAATAGCCTGTTCCAGGATATCAACGATCCAGGCATATTCGCCACGTATGTATATATAGGAAACATTGGAGCCAAGTGCAAAAGAGGAGACGATCATCCCTTCAATCAAAATATGCGGAATGAATTCCATCAGGTAGCGGTCTTTAAAAGTTCCAGGCTCGCTTTCATCGGCATTGCAAACCAGGTGACGGGGTACGCCTTCGGGTTTTGCGATAAAACTCCATTTTAACCCGGTAGGAAAACCGGCACCACCGCGGCCACGCAAACCACTCTTCTTCACTTCTTCCACAATATCAGCAGGCGCCATTTTTAATGCCTTCTCTACGCTGCGGTAACCACCTTCACGGCGGTAAACATCGTAATAGCGGATGCCTTCTACATGTGCTTTGTCTAATAATAGTTTTTTACCCATAGCCCCTATCCCCTAAAGGGGGATGATTATGTTTTATGATTTTTCTTTTGTTATCAACATTAAAAATGCTTTTAGTGATCAGGTTCTAAAGTCCCCCTTTGGGGGATTTAGGGGGCCTTCACCGCCTGCCTGGCAAACAGCACCCACCGTTTACTTTTCTTCACCCACACTTCCAGTACTTTTAGATGAAAGTTATAGGATACCCCTTTCATTGTTGCCGCAATATCTGCCACAAACCGCACATTTGCCATATTCCCGTTTATTGCTACGCTGATGCTGTCTTCTTTAAAACTTTGATAACTGATATAACCTGTTTCAAAATCTTTAATAACATCAGTTTTCGTTTGCACCCAGCCATTGCTGTGTCCGTAACTCAACACTTTATCCGTTTGCTGGTTGATAGAAACGGTGTTCTTATTAACCAGCGCCTGGTGAAATTCTTTTACTGTAATTATCAGTTTCTCTTCGTTGGTTTGAGCATACCCGCCAACCGCAATAAATAAAAACAGTATCGTCAATGATCTTTTCAATGCTTAATTCGCCTTTGCCCGGTGCTCTTCAATAATGGCGTCTATTTTTTCCTTTGTCAGATGTTCCCGGTAATTTTTTCCCAGTTGCATCATGGGTGCATAGCCACAGGCGCCGAGGCATTCCACCGTTTTTAAAGTAAACAGCCCATCGGCCGTTGTTTCGCCGACATTAATGTTCAGTTTCTGTTTTATGTAAGCAATGATCTCATCGCTTCCGTTGATCATGCAGGGGCCTGTTTGGCAGACCTCGAACATGTATTTACCAACGGGCTTTAAATTATACATGCTGTAGAAACTGGCCACCTCATACACTTCAATGGGCTCGATCCTTAACACCGATGCCACATAATCCATCACCGGCACATCAAGCCATCCGCCAAACTCTTCCTGGGCCAGGTGCAATACCGGAAGCAAGGCACTTTTATGTTTGCCTTCGGGATAACGGGAGATGATCTCGTTAACCTTTTCTAATTTCTCTTTTGAAAACTCAACACTCATAATTCTAAATTCAAAATTTTATGCATCCATCTCGCCAGCTATCAAATTCAAACTGCTCATGGTAACGATGGCATCACTGAGCATACCGCCTTTCACCAGTTCTTCAAAAGCCTGGTAATAAATAAAACATGGCCTGCGGAAATGCAAACGATATGGCGTTCTTCCGCCATCGCTTATCAAATAAAATCCTAATTCGCCATTAGCCCCTTCCACGCAGCTATATACTTCACCTTCCGGAATAGCTGTTTCACCCATCACGATTTTAAAGTGATAGATGAGTGCTTCCATTTTGGTATAAACATCTTTCTTCTCTGGCAAATAATAGGCAGGGGCATCGGCATGAAAAACTTCAGCATCAGCACCTTTAAACTCCTGCACTTTCTGGTAAGCCTGTTCAATAATACTTAAGCTCTGCCACATTTCTTCGTTACGAACCAGGAAGCGGTCGTAGCAATCACCCGTTGTTCCCACCGGAATGATAAAATCAAAATCTTCATAACTGCTGTAGGGTGTATGCACACGAACATCGTAATCAACCCCTGCAGCCCGTAAGTTAGGACCCGTGAACCCGTAGTTCAAAGCCTTCTCTGCACCAATTGGTCCACAGCCGATCGTTCTGTCCATGAAAATCCGGTTACGGGTGAACAGATTTTCAAATTCCTTTAATACTTTGGGATACTCCTTTAAGAATTTTTCGAGTTTCTGAAATGCTGCAGGAGTGAAATTCCTTTCAAAACCACCAATACGCCCAATAGTAGTAGTAAGACGGGAGCCACATATTTCTTCATATATCTCATAAATTAGTTCACGATATTGCATTACATATAAGAAACCGGTGAAAGCGCCGGTATCCACCCCAACGATGGAGTTGCAGATCAGGTGATCGGAAATTCTCGCCAGTTCCATGATGATCACCCGTAAGTAATCAACTCGTTTAGGTGTTTTTACGCCCAGTAACTTTTCGCAGGTAATGTGCCAGCCCATGTTGTTGATGGGTGATGAACAATAATTCAGCCGGTCGGTAAGCGGCGTGATTTGATATAAAGGTCTTCTCTCTGCAATTTTTTCAAATGCCCGGTGAATATATCCAATGGTGGAAGTAGATTTCAGTATGCGTTCCCCATCCAGTTCCAGGATGTTCTGAAACACACCATGCGTAGCCGGGTGTGTTGGCCCCAGGTTAAGCGTGTTGGTTTGCTTCTCTATACTTCCTTCCGGTAAAATAATATGTTCATTCATGCCCCGCTGTTAATGCTTTTTTTATTTTTAATGACCTCGTATAAATCATTGGCGTAAATGATTGCCATGACTCCAAATACAATACCACCGATCATTTTCATTCCTTCCTTCTTTTCGTAGAAAGAGTAAAAATTCATAATTGAACCCAATACTAATAAAACAAACATCAAAACCAAGAAAGTAACCCAGTATTTTGAATTTTGTTTAAACATTTTTTAAGTTTTACTGAACTATGAGATGCTTCGTTCCTCAGCATGACAGATATCCGTTTTCATCAGTAACGATCCGTGTCATCTGTGTTTCTATTATCGTCCAAACATCTCGTCATCCTTATCGATCCTCGACTGGTCCTCCACCGGGTATTGCTTTCTCATCGGAAAATAATCCATCTCATCCACGTTCAATATCCTTTTCAGGTTGGGATGGCCTATAAAATTCACGCCGAAAAAATCATAGGTTTCTCTTTCCATGTGATTGGCCGACCTGTACAATGCTGTTGCGCTGAATACATCGGGCTTTTCTATATCGGCAAATATTTTTAACCGGATGCGGACATTATCAACCAGGTTGTGCAGGTGATATACTACGGCCAGTTCTTCTCCCTTCCTGTCGGGGTAATGCACCGCCTGCAGGTCGGTAAGAAACCGGAACCTTAATTCTGCATCATCATATAAAAACTGGATAACCTTTAAGTTCAGGTCTTTGGGCGCAATGAAAGTGAGCATGCCGTATGGCTCATCCCAGTTGGTTAGCTGGTCGCCGAATTTTTCTGTTAGTTTTAGTTTTATTATTTCGTTATTCAGCATCAATGTTACATTTCACTCTACAAACTTATAGATAAATGAGGGGTTAACTGGCTTGTGTTCATGAAGTTTATCATTTACCACACTGAACTTCCTCATTTAATTACTACTGTATTCCATATCCAGCTAGTAATTCTTTGTACTGATCACTGTGCCTTCTCCGCAATCCTTCTGCATTTACAAGGTCCTGTATTTTCATAAACCCATCCAGTATGGCTTCGGGCCTGGGCGGGCACCCGGGCACATAAACATCCACTGGTATCACCTGGTCAATTCCCTGTAATACAGAATAGGTATCAAATATTCCACCGGATGAAGCACAGGCACCAACAGCCATCACCCAGCGTGGCTCAGCCATTTGCAGGTAAACCTGCCGCAACACTGGCCCCATTTTCTTTGCAATGGTTCCCATAACCATAATGAGATCGCATTGGCGTGGGGAGAAACTCATACGCTCTGCTCCAAACCTGGCTAAATCATAATGACTTGCCGCCGTTGCCATGAATTCAATACCACAACAGCTTGTTGCGAACGGAAGGGGCCAAATAGAATTTTTACGGGCAAGACTGACAACTTTTTCAAAATTGGTTGCCATAAATCCTTCGCCCATGTATCCTTCGGGAATACCTTCGAATTTGACATGATTATTAAATTGTACCGGACGAGACATGGTTATTTAAGATTTAAAATTGTAGTATTTAATATTTATCAGCCGCACTTAAAATCCCGAACTATACATAAATATTAAATATTCCGTCTTCAATATTCAATAATTTATTCCTCCCACTTCAAAGCACCTTTCTTAAAAATATAGATCAACCCTGTTATAAATAATGCGACAAAAATAACCACGGCCCCGAAACCACTCCATCCCAGTTCCCTGAAATTTACTGCATAGGGATAAAAGAAGATCACCTCTACATCAAACAACACAAATAATATGGCAACCAGGAAGTATTTAATAGCCATGGGCTGGCGGGCGTTGCCTTTTATTTCAATTCCACTTTCAAAATTCTGAAGTTTGTCGGATGTTTTTCGCTTGGGGCCAAGATAATCTGATCCAATAATGATGGTTGCAATTAACCCTATGGCAAAGATCAGCTGGAGAGCAATGGGCAGGTAATTTGCTGCATTGTTAACATCGTTTGCCTGTAACAAGAAAAAATGCATAGGATTCACTGTTCTGATTACCTGCAAAAATAAGGCAGCAGAAGCAATAATCAATAGATTGAAAAATAAATCCCCGTTACCGAACCAGTAACGGGGATCCTTTATTTTATTTTTTCTTTTTTACTTTTTTTTTGGAGTTGCACCGCCGCCGGGCTTTTGCTGTGCCGGCCTGTTGGGGGGTGTTGGAGGGGTTGGTGGTTGATTGATCACTTTCCCGTCTTTCCCTATCATCGTCACTTTCCCATTTTCAATGATGGTGGTGATGCCGTCTTTTATGATAGTTATTTTACCTTCTTTGGTGAACACCGTACTTGACCCGTCTTTTCCAGTTGCCGTAATTGATCCATCTACACCCACACTTATATTATCGGCCTTGTTTACCGGTTTTGTATTGGGCTTAAAGGTAATCTTCGAAATAACATCTTTGTTGGTTTTCATTTCCAGATTGGACGAGTCCACCAGCAGTGCCCTGTCTATGTAACTTAATGCAATATTTTTATCCTTTTCAACATTTGCGGCATATGCTATTAAATATTTGTAACTAAACATTAGGTCAGACAGAATTCTGGACTTATCAGGATATGCTTCTCCTATAGCAATTGCTTTAGCAAATGAATTATTGGCAAGGCCATAAGCCATCGTACTATCAACGCTCCAGTAAGATCTGCCCATCCAAAAAAAACCAAGCATATCATCAGGATATTTTTTTGTATACAGGTCAAACATTTCAAGCGCCGGGGCAAACTTCTCAACCCGGTAATAGCTGTATCCTGCCTTGAATATTTCGGTTTTGGTCGGAATCTTTTTTATGTTCAGCACTTTTTTATACCAATCACCTGCTTCAGCGTATTGTTGCCTGCTTTCATACACAGAGGCGATGGATTTCAATAATGCAACCTTTCCGGCTTCAGTACTGTCCAGATCAACGGCCTTGTCTATCATGGTTCCGGCCAGCGTTTCATTTCCAGGGAATTTTAACAGGATCTTTGCATAGGTTTCATAATCCCTTGGACCAATTTTTTCAGGCTTCTGTTTCTGGAAGTACATATCAAAAGCTGATTTTGCAGTTACAGAATCACCTAACTTATAAGCAGCATATGCTTTTACACCATATAAATTAGGATAAGGGGCTGGGCTGGCTGCAATACAATTATCACAGGCTGTAATTGTTTCTGCAAACAACCCTTGTGCATATTTCATTTGTGCAGTAAGAAAGCAGGCATTCAACTCATCAGAACCCTTTGCGGCTAAGTATTTATCTAAATACTGGGCTGATTTGGTAACATCCGTTTCATAAAAATACTGGTAGAGTTTCCAGTACATGGTTGTATAGTTAGGATCAAGCGCAATGGCTTCATCATAATACCTTAAAAATATATCCCGCTGTGTTTCGCCCTGCGATTGGTAGATCCTTCCAATGCGGTACTTAGCCCTCGCATACCGGGAATCTATTCCCAATGCAGCCTCATAGGTACGTTGTGCAGATCCGCCATCTCCCGCTTTACGATATGCATCGCCCAGATCAGTCATTACACGGGCATCTTTAAATCCTTTGATATTTATTGCCTGCTGCAATTTTTCCACTGCATAGGCACCGTCGCCGAGTTTTGAATCAAAATCTCCATTCGCAAAACCAACTGCATCCAGCACGTCTATACTCTTTCCTTTACTCAGGCTGATGGCCGTTTCAAAATGATTGCGGGCTTCCTGGGTCTTTCCTTCCAGCAATTCCACATGGCCCATGCCTGCATTCAGTAAAGCACTGTTGGGGTTTGCTGCCAATCCTTTTGCATATATTGCCCGGGCACCTGCTATGTCCTTGTCTTCATCCGGGGCTATTAATGTCTGGCCAAGCCAGTAAGCAGCTTCTTCATTTGCAGGGTTTGCATTCAACAAACCCTGGAATGCATTCTTTGCACTGATGAATTTTTCATAGTATAAGAACTTCTTGCCATCGTCAATGCTTTGTGCATTAACCGGGCGCACAACCATCAAACTGCTCAACAGGATCAGTGTAAATTTTAACTTCTTCATTTCATTTGCTGTTTAAGTCTTTACAATAATATTAATTTTCCAAAACTTCCCGCCGTTAATTCTCTATAAACTTTCTATAATTTTTGATTAATCTTCACATTCCTGATCTCAAAATCCATTATGGTACCTAAATACGCCCTTTTAAAGATTAACTGCCCCCGCTCATTCCGCATAAAATTAGAGAACCCGGTTCCCAGTCCTTCGTATCCTTCTTTAAGTATAAAATACAAACCACGTACCAAAGGGTATCGCCTTGAGAGGATGCTTGCCTGCGTAGGTTTTACATATGGCGAATCAGCACAAAGGTTGCAGGAAACGTAGGCAATTTTTACTTTGCTTAACATATTCACCTGCGCCGGGTCTTCCGGGTTGCCTATCCAGCTTATTCCCACAAAACCGACCGCATTTTCATTGGCTGCCACATAACTTATAACATCTTGGCTGTTTTTTACCGCTTTCACTACACTGGTATCGAATTTTGATCCTTTTAAAATACTGTCCAGAACAAACCGCACGGTACTGGTTGCATTTAACCCGTCAAAAACCACCTTCTGGCCCCTGTTCGTTTTACCCGACAACTGGTCTTTCAACCGTTCGGGTGTAAATAAGGTATCGGTGCTTTTACTGTTTACAATAATAGTGATGGCATCGTAGGCAAGCGTGTTCCAGCGTGGCGTAAAGTTCAGGCTGTCTTTATAATAACGTTCTTCTTCATTGGTAAGCCCTCTTGTAACAATGATCATCCGGCTTGCTGTATCGTTAAAAAAATCCTTGAAGCAGTTTGCTTCACTCTTATAATCCGCTATGATCTTTGCCCCGGGGAAGGATTTTTCAAAAACCGCCAGTTGTTCTTCTATTACCGGCCTGAAGGATTCATCCACGCTGATGTGAATGGTGCCGTTCTGTAAAAGGTATAGCGGATCTTTATGTCCACGGTTGCATGCATTTATACAGAACCAGGTTATTAAAAAGCCAACGCCGTACCTTTTCCAAAGCCGCAAAATATCTTTGTTCATCAATGTCGTAAATAATTTTTCTTAATACCCCGGTAAACTCTGAAAAGGCCATATATCATACAAACAACAGCAAAGACACGTAAAAGGTTTGTATCGTACTGTTCTGCAAGGCCGGGACTGAATTTTTTTACAAAAAAAAGAAAGACCCCCATACCCGCCCATAATATACCCATGCCCAGGTCCATGATGCTGCGCATGCGGATATATCCTTTATCCCGTTCGTTCAATTGTTCCTTTTCAAATTCTTCCAGTGCCATGCTATTTGTTTATGTTTATGCCCCGCCAATGGCGGGGCTGTGAAATTAGGAAAATAATTTTTTAATTAATCTGTGCCGGTAAACTTTACAGGGATGGTATAATATACCGATACATTTTCGCCCTTTGCTTTGCCCGGAACCCAGTCGGGCATTTTCTTCAACACCCTTATTACCTCTTTATTAAATATATCGCCGCCATCCTGTATGATCTTAAAGCTTTGCAGTTTCCCATCAAGCCCTACCACAAAAGTTACTTTTACACTAATGTATTCGCCGTCTGCCATTGGTTCGGGGTTATTTAAGTGCTTCCTCAAAAAATTCATCAGCGCTTCAGTGCCGCCAGGGAAAGAAGGAGGTATATCCACGGCAGCAAGATCATATGTTACTGTTTTATCAATCTTTACAGGTTCGGTGCCGATACCGGTTTCTGTTTTTACAGGTTGAACAGTTGGCGGGCCTGATTGTCCATTTTCAACTGTTGTACTGCCAATAGACACATTCTCTCCCAGTGTTTTCAACGGTTCAGTAGCAATGGGATCATCAACCATTTTAATGCTACTTATAAATGTCATTGTGTTAACTGGTGCTGGCGGTACAGCATGCTCTATTTCAGCTGGTGGAGGTATTTCCTTCTGTGGAGGCGGAACCTTTTCCGTTTCAACATTTGTAAATTCCGGGTCATCAAAGGCATATACTTTTGAAAGCACTCCTTCTTTTGACGGTGGCAATAATGTAAGAACCGAAAAAGCAGAGGCAATGATGAACATAATACCCAATGCAAACTTTAAACGGTTTGGATAAAGTTTACGCAGGGTATAAGCTCCATAGGCTTTGTTTCGTTTTTCGAAAATAATGTCTAAGACATCACTTTTCAAAATTAAATTGCTGTTCATATAGTTGGGTTTTGAATGAAAGAATGAGTTCAAAACCGGCGCCGTGTTCGGTACTAAGATGTGGTCGTTGAGGGATTCCATAAAAGCTGCAAGGGAAATAGACACAAGGGGCAAGCATGATAAAAAAGAGTGCTTATCAATTATACTGCTTCTTGTAGCTGCTCCCCTTGAAGCTTGCGCCTTGCTTCCTATCTTTGCGACATGAAAATTTTAATGGTGTGTTTAGGTAATATCTGCCGAAGTCCGCTGGCTGAAGGGATCCTGCAGGATATGGCATGGAAGGCGGGATTGAACTGTACCGTGGAAAGCGCCGGCACCAACGGATACCATACCGGCGAACCACCGCATCATTTAAGCATTAAAGTAGCGAGGGAGAACGGGATCGACATCAGCAACCAAAGAAGCAGGTTGTTTACTGCAGGTGATTTTGAGCAATATGATCGTATTTATGCCATGGCTATGGATGTACTGGAGGATATTAAACACATCAGCAGGAATAAATTTGATGAAAAAAAAGTAAGTTTATTTTTAAATGAACAGTTTCCTGGAGAAGACAGGGAAGTACCAGACCCATGGAGCGGACCGGAAAGCGGTTATCATAAGGCATTTGAAATTATCAGCGGAGCCTGTGACAGCATTGTAAAAAATATTCAATTAAGTAAAGAATCATGACCAAACCATCCATTCCCCAAGGCACCAGGGATTTTTCGGCCGAAGTCGTACGAAAGCGGAATTATATTTTTTCTACCATAAGAAATGTTTTTGAGTTGTATGGATTTCAACCGCTGGAAACACCGGCGATGGAAAACCTGGAGACATTAACTGGGAAATACGGAGATGAAGGGGATAAATTAGTCTTTAGGATACTAAATTCCGGGAATCCATTCGATGATCACTTTTCATTACTTCCGCAAGGAAACCCTAAAGAAAATCCTGTTAGAAAGCCTTGGATAACAGTATATTATTGAAGGCATTAGTTAAAAGACAAAGCAGGCTTAAAACAGAAGTTACGGGCAAAGCCTTAAAATACGACCTCACCATTCCCTTTGCCCGGTATGTGGCGATGAATCATACCAAACTTACATTCCCTTTCCGGCGTTACCAGATACAACCGGTGTGGAGAGCTGACCGCCCGCAGAAGGGCCGCTACCGGGAGTTTACACAGTGCGATGCTGATGTGGTGGGCAGTCTTTCCTTAGTGAATGAAGTGGAACTTGCCAATATCTATCATGAGGTCTTTATTCAATTAGGAATGAAGAATTATGAATTAAGAATTAACAGCCGGAAAATATTAACCGCCCTGGCTGAGTTGTGCGGCGGGGCCGATAAGATGATCGACATTACCATCGCCATTGACAAACTGGATAAGATAGGGCTGGAAAAAGTAAAAGAAGAATTACAACAGCGTGGTTTAAATGATGAACAAATAAAAACAATTGAACGCTACCTGAACATTGCAGGGACTAACGAAGAAAAATTATTGGCGATCAAATCCTTGATCGGCTCAATTGAAAGCGGTAAACAGGGAATTAAAGAAGTGGAATTTATATTTAGCCAAACAAAAAATACAAACCTTATCATTGATTTTACCCTGGCAAGAGGATTGAATTATTACACCGGGATCATCTTTGAAGCCAAAGCGCCTTCAGCAGTGAAGATGGGCAGCATTGGCGGCGGCGGACGCTATGATGACCTCACCGGTTTATTCGGAGTTCCTGGTATTCCCGGCGTTGGTATCTCATTTGGTGTTGACAGGATCTATGATGTAATAGAAGAATTAAATTTATTTCCTGAGAACCTGCAGGTAAGTACCAAGGCATTGTTCTTTAATATGGGAGAAACAGAAAGCCGATTTGCATTCGGCATCATGCAACAACTCCGCAGCAGCGGCATTGCCTGCGAACTTTATCATGAGCAGACAAAGATCAACAAGCAATTCATATATGCCGAAAAGAAAAATATCCCTTTCGTAATAATCATCGGCAGTAAAGAAATGGAAGAGAAAAGTTGCCCCGTAAAAAATCTGTCAACCGGTATACAGGAAATTGTTGCATTTGAAAAGCTGGCAGACTACCTGAAGAATCTCTAAGTTATTTTTTGAACCACATAGGCACATAGGTAACATAGTTTGGTTCAATTGTTTTAAAAACTTATAACCCTTCATAAATAATTGCCGAACCCTGCCCCACTCCCACACACATCGTAGCCAGCCCGTATCTTCCTTTTCTTCTTTTTAATTCATGTAATAATGTTGTAGATATACGAACACCACTACAACCCAATGGATGCCCCAGCGCAATGGCGCCGCCATTCACATTTACTTTTTCAAGGTCTAATCCCAGGTCGTGAATACAGGCAATGGATTGCGAAGCAAATGCTTCATTCAATTCGATCAGGTCGAGGTCAGTAACATTCAATTTTGCTCTTTCCAGGGCTTTGTTGGTAGCCGGCACCGGGCCAATACCCATTATCGCCGGATCAACACCCACCACGGCCATGCTCACAATTTTTGCCATGGGTTGCAGGCCGTATTTTGTTACAGCTGCTTCACTGGCCAGCAACATGGCTGCAGCCCCATCATTGATTCCACTGCTGTTTCCGGCAGTAACAGTTCCGTCTTTGGCGAAGGCTGGTTTTAATAATTTTAATTTTTCCAAACTTGTTAAACGTGGATGTTCGTCCTTATCAAAATCAAAAACCTGTTTCTCTATCTGAACCTGCACCGGAGTAATCTCATCTTTCCATTTATTCTCGGTAAAAGCCCGTTCGTATTTGCGTTGGCTTTCCAATGCAAACTCATCCTGTGCATGGCGACTGATATTCCAGCGCTTGGCAACATTCTCGGCCGTTTCGCCCATAGTATAAGGGTAATACAATTCAGCCAGGCGCTTATTTACAAAACGCCAGCCCAGGGTGGTATCGGCAATTTGCGGATCTCTTCCAAAAGCGCTGGCGCTTTTCGGAACAACAAACGGAGCCCTGCTCATACTCTCAACCCCACATGCAATGATCAGGTCGCCATCGCCACATGCAATGGCACGTGCAGCATCCATAATGGCCTGCAATCCGCTTGCACAAAGACGATTTACTGTATTGCCTGCAACCGTATTAGGCAATCCGGCCAGCAGTGCTGCCATACGGGCCACATTCCGGTTGTCTTCCCCGCTTTGGTTGGCAGCACCGGCAATCACATCTTCAATGACATTTACATCAATGCTGGAGTTGCGGCTCACCAGCACTTTAATAACATGTGCCAGCAGATCATCGGGCCTTACGCCGCTTAGGGAGCCGCCATATTTTCCAATGGGGGTACGTACGGCATCAATTACATAGACTGTTTGCATAGTTTGTTTTTATTGGTCAGGTTTGGGAACTGAACCTGGCTTCATAGGTCCCGAAAGCTTTCGGGACACTCTTGTACAGCAGATCATTACTGAACATTTTTATATTAATACAAATATAGAGGCTAAAGTTTAGATATTTCCAGCAACACATCCCCATTACTTCCGTTGCTTGTGCATATGTATACATTGCCGGCTGGTGAGATACAGATATCTCTCAAACGGCCAAAACGATTTTTAAAATAAGTCTGCTGACTGGCAATGCCTTTCCCATCGGCATTTAACTTAAGAGCCCGCAGGCTTGCATCTTTCAGCGTTAGCATCAGCAAACAATTCTTCCAGGCTGGGATTTTGTTACTACCGTAGTAGTCCAGTCCGCAAACGGCAATGGTACTGCTGCCGCTGCTCCAGATGGGTTCCTTTACATTGGCAACAGAACAAAAACTGATCTCATCCACCTGGTCGCAAGAACCATTCACATTGGGCCAGCCATAGTTGCGATTATTTTCAATGATGTTCACTTCATCTTCAACAGTTGGTCCATGTTCGCTGGCGTACAGGATGCCATTCACCATCACCAATCCCTGCTGGTTGCGATGGCCATAACTCCATACCGGTGAATTGGGAAAAGGATTGTCAGCAGGAATGCTGCCATCCAGGTTAAAACGTAAAACCTTACCGGAAAGTGAAGAAGTATTTTGAGCGTTGTTCTTTTCCGTAGCATCGCCGGTTGTCATAAAAAGTTTTGGATCTGTACCGGCACTTATCAAGAGCCTCGACCCATCGTGATTACTTGCTGCCGGAATATTCTGGATCAATGTCTTTACCGGGTGCATATTTCCATTCTCATATTTCATCTGCACCATTTTTTCCAGGTAGTTGCCGGAACTCCGGTAATTATATACCACATAAAATAATCCATTGTTTAAAAAGTCAGGGTGCTGCACCATGCCCAGCATTCCGCCTTCATTGTTTGCTATCACTTCTGCAATGGTTGAATAAAAAACAGTAGTTCCGGTTTTGGGATCGATCTTGCTGATCCTTCCTCCCCGCTCGGTCATCCAGATATGGTCATCCTTTCCCCATAATATTTCCCAGGGATAATTCAGTCCACTCTTAATAGTTCTCACCGAATCGGTGGGTGTATCAACATTGGAATTTGATCCCGGGGCAGAATTACAACTGCTGCATGAATAAGAAAAGATGATCAGTAATAAAAAATATTTACGCATGGCATATTATCTGTATGGAAGCTACAATTTTTTGGGGAACCGGGCCAGGGCTTTTGACGAATGGCTCTTAATTAATGTTGAACCACATAGAAACATAGCTTACATAGAGATACACATACGCATGTTTCCCGGGTCCTGTGTGGTTCAATTATCATGATAAATGCCGGGAATAGGCTTGTCCGTAGTACCTTTGCCGCATGACCGCAGTAAAGAACATCAGAACGCTCAGCCTCCCCGAACTGAAGGAATATTTTGAATCGATAGGAGATAAAAAGTTTCGTGCCATTCAAACCTACGAATGGATATGGAAGAAAAATGCCCGGAGTTTTGATGATATGAGCAATCTTTCCAAAGAACTGCGGCAGAAACTGGCGGATAACTTTTCGCTGCCGGCCATTACGGTTGATACCAACCAGGTTAGCAGCGACGGAACGGTTAAGTCGAAATTTAAAACCTTCGACGGACATTTTGTAGAAGGTGTTTTGATCCCAACGGAAAAAAGACAAACGGCCTGCGTGTCATCGCAAATTGGGTGCAGCCTCAGTTGTAAGTTTTGTGCTACGGGTTATATGGACCGCAAACGCAACCTGAATTTTGATGAGATATATGACCAGGTGGCTTTACTGAATCAGCAAAGCGAAAAAGTGTACGGCACCAAACTCACTAATATTGTTTTTATGGGCATGGGTGAGCCGTTGCTGAATTATAAGAATGTGCTGCAGGCAATTGACCGCATCACTTCCAACGACGGCATGGGCATGAGCCCGAAGCGAATCACCGTATCAACCGCCGGTGTGGCAAAACAGATCAGGCAATTGGGCGATGATAAGGTACGGTTCAACCTGGCACTTTCACTACATGCTGCCAGCGATAAAAAACGGGATGCCATCATGCCAATCAATGAAAGCAACAGCATTGACGTATTGATAGAAGCGCTGAATTATTTTTATGAGCAGACGAAGAACGACATCACCTTGGAATACATTTTATTCAAAGATGTAAACGATTCCATTGAAGATGCCAATGACCTGATAAAGATCTATCGGCAAATTCCTACTCACCTCATCAACGTGATCGAATACAACCCAATTGATAAAGCTTCTTTCATGAAACCGGATGAAGACAAGACCCAGCAGTTCACCGACTACTTAGCCAAGCACCGGGTTAATGTACGCCTGCGCCGGAGCCGTGGCAAGGACATTGATGCCGCTTGTGGGCAACTGGCCAATAAGAAATAGGTTGAGTTGGTCAGACGGGACGTCAGACCAGGTAAATAGGCTATCTTTGCCGCTCACTACTGTTGAAATAACAGCAAAACACTTTCACACATGAGCCAGTCGCCGTTTCAGAAATTTGCTTCAAAAAAGAAGAACAGCGTTGTAAAAGAAGAGTTCCGCCAGGAAAAGAAAAAATACCGCAAGGAACGCAATGCTTTTTTTGACAAGAAAAAAGAAGAAGAATACCAGGCCCGGCAGGCGAAGAAGAATGGAATGGCCCCCGCTGCAGCAAACGCTGCTAAAGGAAAAACACCTGCAATAACCGGTGAAGAAAAACCAGGGGCAACAGCAAAAAAAACACCCACTAAGTCAGCCAAAGCAGCAGCAGCCAATGACAATGCGCCAACAGGCATTATGCCATTGAATAAATTCCTGGCACATTGCGGCGTATGTTCCCGCAGAGATGCCGTTGAATTGATTAGTGCCGGTAAAGTAAAAGTGAATGGAGCAGTTGCAACAGAGCCGGGTTATAAAGTACAGCAAAAAGATGAAGTGTTTTACAACGGCAAAAAATTATTTGTAACCAAGAACCTGGTTTATATTTTACTGAATAAACCAAAAGATTATATTACAACCACCGATGATCCGCAGGGAAGAAAGACCGTACTGCAGTTAATAAAAAATGCAACCGCAGAACGGGTTTATCCCATCGGCAGATTAGACCGCAACACGTCGGGTGTTTTATTGCTGACGAATGACGGCGACCTTACCCAGAAATTATCACACCCGAGCTACGAAATAAAAAAGATCTACGAAGTGAAGCTTGATAAGCCACTTGTAAAAGCTGACTTTGATAAGATATTAAAGGGATTGAAATTAGAAGATGGCGAGATCCACATCGACAGCCTGGCTTATGCCGACAGCAAAGACAAATCCATCATCGGCATCGAACTGCACAGCGGGCGCAACCGCATTGTACGCCGCATATTTGAACACCTGGGTTATGATGTAAAGGGCCTCGACCGGGTGATGTATGCCAACCTCACCAAAAAAAATGTAGAACGCAGCAAGTGGCGCTACCTGAGTGAGAAAGAGATCAGGCTGCTTAAGTACATGAATGCTTCCAAAACGAAATAAGTGTGAAAAAGATCAATCCCGAGGTCATTTTTGAAAATGATTCTTTTATTGCCGTTAATAAACCCGCCGGCATGTTATCCATTCCCGACCGGATGCAAAGCGAAATCTCGCTTAAAGATATCCTGCTGGAAAAGTACGGAGCAATTTTTACGGTTCATCGCCTGGATAAAGATACCAGCGGCATAATCATTTTCGCAAAGACAGAAGAAGCGCACAAATATTTCTCCCGGCTTTTGAAGAAAGAAAAATTGAAAAAATATTACCAGGGCCTGGTGATCGGGTCTCCTGAAGAAAAAAAGGGAACCATGGATGCGCCCATCAGTGAGCATCTCTTGCAAAAAGGATTGATGGTTGTTCACCGGAACGGTAAACCTTCTGTAACAGATTACGAAGTGGTGGAAGAACACAAGTCTTTTTCACTGCTTCAGTTTCAACTGCACACGGGCCGTACGCACCAGATACGGGTTCATTGCAAGAACATGGGGCACCCGCTTGCCTGCGATGAACTATATGGCGATGGTAAACCGGTATTACTCTCTTCCCTAAAAAAGAAATTCAAACTCAGCAGGCACGATGAAGAAGAAAGGCCCATGCTCAACAGGCTGGCCTTACACTCCTGGCGGTTGAAGTTTATTGATGAATATGGGAAGATCATTGATCTGCAGGCGGAATTACCAAAAGATATCAGGGCTTTATTGCAGCAATTGAGAAAAAACCTGTAAGGTTTTTAAACATTTACAGGTTTAATACCAGGCAGGCCGCCCAAGCGTCCCGACCAGTATTAAATATTCGGTTGCGGTGTATAACGCAGATAAGGTTTTACAATTTCAACTCCTTTCGGGAATTTTTTGATCGCATCTTCGGTACTCACGGCCGGCACTACAATTACACTTTCGCCTTCAATCCAGTTAGCAGGTGTAGCCACACTGTAGTTGGCAGTAAGTTGTAAGGAATCCACAACACGTAATACTTCAACAAAATTCCTTCCGGTAGAAGCCGGGTAAGTGATGATCAGTTTAACGGCTTTATCAGGGCCAATGATCACCAGTGAACGCACAGTTGCGGTTGCCGATGCATTGGGATGAATGAAATCATACAATTCAGAAACCTTCCTGTCATCATCGGCAATGATCGGGAATTCCACCGAGCAATTTTGTGTTTCATTGATATCACTGATCCAGCTTAAATGTTTGTCCACCGGATCAACACTTAAAGCCAGCACTTTTACATTGCGTTTGGCAAATTCGTCTTTAAGTAATGCAGTGCGCCCGAGTTCGGTTGTACAAACAGGCGTATAATCTGCAGGATGAGAAAATAAAATTCCCCATGAATCGCCTAAGTATTCGTAAAAATCAATTTCTCCTAATGATGTTTTTGCCTGAAAGTTGGGAGCAATATCCCCTAAACGTAAACTCATAGTATTAAAAATTTTAAGTGTGTAAGAGTAGATGAAATTACAAACTTATTTTTTTGTTGAGGAGGCCCGGGTGAGCGAATTTTTCCCAAACCGGTTTTTAACATTATCTATGGCCTTATACAAACCTGATTTACGCTCCACGTCATCAAATAAATTGGTCTGAATGGCATCGTTGGTAAGTTCACTCAGGCGTACACCAAGCAAACGAACAGGCTCTCCCTTTCGGTACAGTTTGTCAAATAACTCTTTTACCACGGGAATGATCTCATCATCGGCGCAGGTATAGGGAATGGTGGTCTGGCGGGAAGTGGTCTCAAAATCAGGGTATCTTATTTTAACGGCAACACAGCCGGCCACTTTTTCATCCTGCCGTAACTCAAAAGCGATCTTCTCAGTAAGCCGAACCAGTTCGCTTTTTAAAAATTTCATGTCCGTTTTATTCTCATTGAACGTATTTTCGGAAGAAACAGATTTTGCTTCATGGTACTGGGTAACTTCTCCGTTATGTATTCCCTGGCTTTTGTACCAAAGATCTATCCCCCATTTTCCCAGGCGTTCCTCCAGGTCTTCCTTTGTTCTTTCACTAACATCCCGTATGGTAATGATGCCCATGGACTTCAATATCTCATGCGTATGATCGCCTACGCCCGGAATTTTGTTTACCGTTAACGGCGCCAGGAATTCTTTTTCCTTTCCAAAAGGTATCTGCAGGTAACCATTGGGTTTTGCTTCGTTGGTGGCCATTTTAGCCATCATCTTATTGCTTGACAAACCAAATGAAATAGGAAGTTGTGTTTCATCAATGATCAGTTGTCTTAATTCAATGGTCCATTGCAATGGCTTAAAGAATTTTTCCATGCCGGTGAGGTCAATGTAGAATTCATCCACCGATGCCTTTTCAAACAGCGGCGCTTTGGAAGCAATGATCTGCGTTACCCAGCGGCTGTACCGGCTGTAATCGGCACGGGAACTATTGGAGACGATCAGCTGCGGGCAAAGCTGCAATGCTTTTTTAGAAGGCATGCCTGAATGAATGCCGAATTTTCTTGCTTCGTAACTACATGCAGCCACCACGCCTCTCTCCCTTCCGCCCACAATAACAGGCTTCCCTTTCAGTGAAGGGTTATTTAAAATTTCCACCGAAACAAAAAAGGAGTCGAGATCAAAATGCGCTATAATGCGTTGCGGTTCTTTCATAACCTTTTTAAACCTAAACCTATAAGGTTTACTTAAAGTATTTAAAATTGATACTCTTCAAAAAGATAAAATCACTACTAAATTAAGAGACTTAGCAAACCTTATAGGTTTGGGTTTGTTTATAAACCTTATAGGTTTGGTTTTACCGCTTATCAGCGATAAATATCCAATAACCCATCCGGGAGTATCACATACACTCTCCGGTTCTTCTTATCAACCTTATCCAGGCTTTCTTCATGAATGGGTATCAATGCTTCCTTTCCTTCGATCATTACCGTACACAAAACCTGGTGCGGCTGTTCTATCACTTCGGTTATCTCACCTATCTCGTTGTCTTCATCATCGATCAGCATAAAGCCAAGCAGGGATATGGGCGATGATTTAGCAGCAAATTTTTTAAAGTCTTCTTCAGTCAGCCATACTTCTTTGGGAGTGAGTTTACGGGCAACTTCCATGATGTCTACCCCTTCCAGTTTAATAACCGTTTCATTTTCGCTGCGGATCTTTGCCGACTGGATGAAGTAAGGTATAAAATTATCCTTCTTCTCTTCAAGAAATATCGCTTCCAAACCTTTGAGTGATGTTTTTGAACCGAGGTTATGCTGCAAAACCAGTTCACCTTTTAACCCGGTGCTGGCGGCCAGTTTTCCTATTTTAAAATATTGAGTCATTGGGGATGCAAGATACTGGATTCTGGATACAGGATTCAAGATGCAGGATACAGGATAAAGGAAGCAGGATGTGGCTATCTTGTATCCCGTATCCTGCAGTTGGCATCTTCTCCATAAAAAAAGTCCCGGTATAAAACCAGGACTTAAAAGAATTTTACAACAGAGGTATTTATTCTTCTGTTTTAGTTTCTTCAGACGGTGCTTCTACTGGTTCAGAAGCTGGCGCCTCTGCTTTAGCAGCAACCCTTTTTACAAACGGTTTGTCGCCACGGCGGTCAGTCCTGCCCTTTTTGTGGGCGCCCTGGCGCTTAGCAACATGTGCGTCGTGCTCGCTGGTCCATTTCGTGAATTTCTCCATAGCGGCAGCTTCATCAAATAAGCCGAGGCCAACACCACGAAGTAAATGCTTCAGGTATAACACTCCCTTGAAAGAAAGGATACGGCGTACAGTATCGGTGGGTTGAGCACCTTTTTGCAGCCAGTCCAATGCTTTCTGACGATCGATCTGGATTGTAGCCGGAACGGTCAGCGGATTGTACGTACCTAATTTTTGAATGAATTTACCATCACGTGGGCTTCTGCCATCTGCAACTACGATGAAGTAAAAGGGTCTTTTCTTTGAGCCATGCCTCTGCAGTCTCATTTTTACAGCCATAAATAGAAATTTTTGGTTGTTATTAAATAGGGTTTCTCCTTAAAAAAGGTGAACGAAGATAATGAGCTACATGGTATTTGCCAAATATTTAAAGGCGTCCGGGGGCCCACTCTCTTAATTTTAGAGAATTATTTAAAATGAGGCCCTGCATTACTTTTTCTGTACCAATGGTCATCACTTTAGGTAATTCTTCAAATCGTTCTTTATTTTATTTATGGTTTTTACCACTTTTGCTGACTTCACCAGGCCGGCATAGGCGTCTTTCAGAAAATCCAGGTGCTCCAGTTCCCCTATCTTTTTACCTTGGGAACCGGCCACATTCCAGACCCGGGTATAATTTTCCACCACCATGGCTTCAGTAAGCTTAGCCGTATTACTTCCTTCCAGCAACCAGAGACAACGGGATGCATCGGCATTCCGGATCTCACTCCAGAAGTCAATATTGGAATCTGCATCGGGACCGTTCGTTATAAGTGATCCGATTTCTTCCTTCGCCGATCTGATGGTTGGCAGTTTGTATTTTTTGGCAGTTGCTCTACCCCACTTATGTTTTTTTGCAAGCACCAGGATATTCTCAATATCCAGCCAGCCGGTAAGCAGGTATATCCTGCTTGCGCTGCCCGACATGTGATAAGCCAGCTGGTAATAATATGCCGCATCTGCCAGCAACGTTGTTTTTTTCTTTACATCGGAAGTTATCATTGCCTTTCGTTTATACGCACTTCCCATTAATGTATACCGCTCTGCCGTAGGACTCAGTTCGATCAATTGTTTCAGCTCTTTTATCACTTTATCCATGATGGGCATCTGCTTATTCTTTTCAATACCCGACTGCCAGTTCTTTACGCAAAGTTTGGCCCGGATATTACAATATTTTTCAAGCGCTCTCACCGAAAAAACTGCCTGCTCCATACCGAGCAGTTTTTCAAATGCGGAGATGGCCAGCTCATAATTATTACATTCGGCATAGGCCATTGCTTCCTTTTCTGTGATCGAAGCATTGCGTATGCCGGCTGCATCCACTTTGCCGGTTATGCGCAGGATCTCTGCTTCAAGGCTTTTAACCGTTGCCCATTTTGTATCGGCCTTATTGATCAGGTTACTCAGGTCGATCTCCGCTTCCTGTTCTATTAAGTATGGTTTATCGGGAGCCGCTTTTTTTATATCTCTTAATTTGAAGAACGGATCGCCGTAGCATTGATAAGCGCCCCAGGTATTGGTATCGGGATACATGCGGAAGGTTCTTGAACGGGCTTCCTTAACGGCATCTCCAAAATTTGAACCGCCCAGCATCTCTTTGTAAAAAACTCCGGTAAAATATAACGCAGCCGTATCATCAACTGCCCAACCGGCGGCTATCACAACCTTTACCCCATTGCGGATGAGTTGTGTACCGATATTGGCTGCCAGTTTATAGCGGCTACTCATCAGTTCTTCAGCCCGTGCATCAATATTTCCGAGGAAACAACAATTGACAAAAACCAGTTCGGGTACTTTGCTCATCTGGCAAATTTCTTTGCTGCTTAAAAAAATACCATTGCCGATGAGCATGCCTGATGACTTCGGATTTTTCTTATTGAATACCCCATGACCGGCCAGGTGTATGATCTTGTAATCATCTCCAAACAATGCATTGATGATCTGCTTGGATGATTTATTGAAACAGTTATTGGGCATCTCATATCCATATTCTTCCAGTATGGAAGCTACCATCCTTGCTTCTTTAAAAGCGCCGGGTAATTGCCGGGCATAGGGATAGTCATTCAGATCGGGATCCCCCACCACCAATGCTCTCCGCTCAATTACATCATTGGGTTTTACCCGGTATTCTTTTGTCTGCAGTTGTCGAATCATACCGGCATTACAGCAAAGCGGCCTGGAATTATTTATACTATCCTGCAGCAACTCCCAGGGATAGGCAGCAGAAGCAGTATCCAACACCCACAGTGTGTTGGATTGTTTTTTTATTTCATCCTTGAAATCATTTGGTATCAATAATTCAAAAACACTTTTTGCCAGCTGCCTGTTCCATTGATTATCGGTTGACATTTCCCCGATCATGTCATTTATTATTTCCGGACTGGTCTGCAGGTCACGCTGCTCTTCCCTGGCCCTGCCCGTACTGCAGGAAAACCGCAATGCAGTTTCACCGATCATATCTTCTTTCTCTTTTTCTTTGTGCACTTCAACCGAGATGCGACTCCACCAGTCACTCTCATCTTCTACCGGGATCCGGGTGCGGAAACCGGGTAACTTTTTGATCTGCTTCCTGGGCAAACGGACACTGACAGATCTGTCTTCTTCTGTTTCCATCTTACTTAAAACATACAGGCATTGCAGGCAACGGTCTTCATACAATTCTACAAACTCAATTTGCTGTATGGTCTTGATGCTGTCGTTATTGATCTCTTCTATTGTGGTATTTGCATTTTGTACACCTTGTATGATGGCACGAACAGAACTGTCTATCGACAAACCGCCATATCCGCCACCAATAAGCAATACAGAGATGCCGGTTTCTGCGGGCAGGTAACCTGCCGAAGCGGTCTTGCTGATCTTCTTTAATTCAAGCATGTATTTTACAGCACCCGATTCCACTGTTTGTGTAAGTTGATAAGCACTCAGTCTGCCTGGTTCACCCAGTCCTATCACCACGGCGCCACTGAATTCTTCTTTGAAATTCAAAAAGACCTCATTGGTTTTTATATCACCCGGGTACATATTCAACCGATGCCTTTGACTCAGTTGGTTACCGGTATAGTTATCGATCACTTTTTCAGCACTGGTAATACCATCATTTAAAAAATGGCCAACCATTATGGGATACTTCCGGTAAAAAAGATCACCGTTACTCACACGCACTTTAACCGGCACTCTTCCTTTTTTATCCTGGGGTTTTTTGGCTTTTATTCCCATCAAAGAATCTTCCAGGCCCAGTTCACCGGTATCATAGGTTTCTTCTTCCACCGCATCAAATACAGCGGCGCCACCTCTTAATGCTGGCCGGGTTTTATTCAACAGACCGGTTTTGCCTGTTTTAAGAATTTCGGAAATGCCATTAAAGATATCCGGCTCATTGGCCAGGGCACCATGCGATACGTTTGCAAAGTATAATCCTTCTTCCCCGTTTACCTGTTTGGGTATGCCGGAATCCCATGTTACAGACTGGTCACCCTCTGCCGTGCTTTTAAAAATTATTTTTTCGCCGGGCAGATCATTGTTTATTTCAAAACCACAAACCGTGGCATCGTCTTTACCGGCTATGTAAACAACATTTTTCATTTCAATGCTGTCCATCTGCTGCAATACCTTATCGCGGTAAGCACCAAAGAACTGCAGGTCTTTTGCATCGGGTATGTTCCAGTCAAATGCAGAAGCAGCCTTCATGGCCTGCCATGTTTTTACATCGGCAAAATCATTGGGTTGTTTTGCAATGGGCAACAGACCAAGCAGACCAGGAAATTTCCGGAACATATCAAGCAGTTCTTTCTTGGTATGCACCAGGTCTATTTTACTGAGCTGGTTGATGATGGAATCTTTACCAGCCAGTACATACGGTATGCGGTAAGAACCACCCAATGGTGCCCCGAGAAGCAGGAGCTTAAAATCCTTTGATGCATTCAGTTTTTTCCAGGTGGCCGGATGGTTGACAATGAAATCCCGGGTAACAACACCACCCATAGAGTGGCCGATTATTTTTATCGGCTGCTTCAGCGGCAGGTAATTTTCAATATTGTCTTTTAATGTTGACGCTGCATTGGCCAGGGGCAGGCGCCAATCAAAAGGAAATGTAACCACATCATACCCATCATCCTTTAAATGATCTACCAGTTTTTTATACGATGTCTTTATCAGCGAGGTAGCTTCAATGTTCTGCTTTGCAATATCCAGCCTTGATAATTCACCGGCCAGGAAACGGAAATAATTTATCCAGACCTTATTGCCGTCCTTTTCCAGGTTGGAGCCCATGATGCCCGGCAATAAAATAACGATGGGCTTTTTGCCGCTTACTTTATTGCTGAAGACTTCACCGCCATCAAGTTTCAACAGTGCATTCCGGCTTAGTGTTGCTTCAACCGATTGTTCGTAGCTGATAAAATTCGGAATGGTTGCAGAAGTTGACCGGATCGCATACAAAAGTGCATCCTGTGTTTTTTTATTTTTGAAATAATGCACATGATCCACTTCCGGGCCTTCGTCAAAAAAATACTGGATGGGAATATTCCGTTTGCTGCCGCAGTACATCGACTTGGTATCCACCACCAGGTCGTTATCCCGCATGTAAAACAATTTGCTGGCAATGATGAGCAGTGCTTTTAAATTAAGCTTCATGCCGCAGTTGCCGGAGATAACAGCCAACGAACCGTTGATGCTGTTCGCCGGGTTGTTTAATACTTTTAAAAAAGGAGAATCCGGGTTCATCGCTTCCAGCCCGGGCAATTCATTGGGATCATTCTTTACATCCACCGCTGCCGCAAGCAGGTTCTTTAATTCGCCGGTTATTATTTTACCGGCAGGGCCCATTGCCAGTCCGATAAGGTTCATGCTGATGTTCAAAAAATGGTCGAGCCGTTTTGATAAAATGGTAGTGCCGTAAGCCGGACAAGCAACCCGTATGAATTTATCAATGACGATCTTTTTAGAAGCCGCGATCTTTTGCAGTGTCTTAATGTCGGCAATGTCTTTGGCTCGTTGTGTCTTTTCCAGGTAAGTGATCTCTGTTGCGCTGAAACCGGCATTATCATTACAAAAACGGGCCAGCACATCTCCTACCAATCCGCCCCTTGAATGTGTGATGACATGCAGCGTGCAGCTATTGGGCAACTCTTTTAAAAGATCGATCACATTCTGCAGCGGGCTTTTGGTCATTGTTTCATGCTGAAGCCCGAGTATGTTCTGTCCATATGCATTTTGCATGTGCTGCCATAATTCGGATCCCTGTATCTCAGCAAATGAACCCCCTGTAGATGAGTTGGTACCGTGTATAAAAAGAAGATAAGGTTTACCGGATGCTTTAACAGTTGCTTTACCCAGGCTGAAATCCGAATGGATATTGTACAGGCCACTCATATTATTCAGCAGTTTCTTTTCCAGGTTGGCGGCAATGTCTATTACTTTGGAGGTGACTGCTTTTTGGTGAATACGTTTAAAACTTTCAGTGCTATATCTCCAAACAATCCCCGGTTGGCATCGTCGGTCTTTAAATACATCGGCATTTCAAATGATTGGCCAACAGCCCGTTTTTGTTTAGCTGCTTCCGGAAAAATGTCGTGGATAATATCCGGGCTGCCCGTCCAGGTGGTACTATCCTCAAAAACGAATTCGAGCATATCGTTTTCTTCAAACTTTATCTCGTGTGTTTCCGATATCCCTCTCGATGAACTGAACTGGTAAGAACCCTTCAGTTCCAGTTTGGTTTGTTTTACATTTTCAATTTCATCCTGGGTGAATTGTTCTCTTTTAAAACCACGGATAATTACCTTGTCCATAATAAACAGTTTATTGGTTGCGCAATACAACCGGTACATTAATTACAGCCATGCGGCTGCATCAGTAAATGAGATTGAAATTTCTATGAATGAACAGTTGGACCCTTTTGAGAAGACCGGGCATTTCTTATAACCCTAATTTAAGTCTATAATTTGATTAGGCAAACAGAGAGGATCATATTTATTTAAGCTTACCAATACAAATATCTCTTATGATCACTTCCGGTAATCAGCTTAAGGTATCTTTTAAAATCTTTTTTTGAAAGAGAAACAGATTTCCTTCCGTCATAAGGTTGCAGAGATCCAAGCATGCATCTATTAACCGTTGTTGTTAATTGAATACATCCGCCCAAAGATTCTAATTCTTCTTTATCGCCCAGATGCTTTTTAAAAACAGGTATTACAGCAGGCGAGCCTCTTTCTATTAAAGCACGAAAAGCATAAACCCTTACAACCGGGTTTTGATGATCTGTAAAATGAATTAACTCAGCTCTGAAGCAAATTTCGCCAGATTAATATACCTTGTATACTGCTCGGTTTGCACACCACTATATCCAACTCCCGATGAATGCAGTTCATTATACTCAGTAATATCTTCAACCAATTTATTTACATTTCTGTAGGAAAGCGAATCAATAAGAAAGGAAAAAGTAAGTTTACTAGTATCAGCCGGGTTATCATTCTTTTCAAAAAAACCTTCCACCAGTTCATCCCGCTTTGAATGACAGCTTAAAAAAGTCAAAAGAAGAAAAACTGGTAATATTCTTCTCAAAAACATACCGGGAGATTTGAAAATAAATTTATTTCAAATCCCCCGGATTAAATAGCGGTAATAATTATTTTAACGTTTCCCCATCATACCCGGCATGCGGCCTGCCGGCATTTTGTTCATCATCTTCATCATGCCTTTCATCTGCTCAAACTGTTTTAAGAAGGCATTCAGTTCGGCAATATCCTTACCGGCGCCTTTGGCAATACGTGCCTTGCGGCCGGGGTTGATGATGTCGGGGTTGCGGCGTTCCTGCAGGGTCATGGAGTTTATCATGGCTTCAATGCCTTTGAAAGAGTCGTCGTTCACGTCCAGGTCTTTTATCTGTTTGCCTACGCCGGGGATCATGCCCATCAGGTCTTTGAGGTTGCCCATCTTTTTTATCTGCTGCAACTGGGTTTTGAAATCTTCAAAGTCAAATTGATTTTTGCGGATCTTCTTTTCCAGTTTTCTTGCTTCGGCTTCGTCAAACTGCTCCTGTGCTTTTTCAACCAGGCTTACAATATCACCCATGCCCAGGATACGTTGCGCCATCCTTTCGGGATAGAACACATCCAGCGTATCCATCTTCTCGCCACTGCTGGCAAACTTGATAGGCTTGTTTACGGTGTATTGAATGGAAAGCGCCGCACCGCCTCTTGTATCGCCATCCAGTTTTGTCAATACCACACCACTGAAATCAAGGCGCTCATTAAAAGCCGCTGCTGTGTTCACCGCATCCTGCCCCGTCATACTATCCACCACAAATAATATCTCCTGTGGATTAACAGCCGCTTTGATATTTGCCACTTCGGTCATCATCACTTCATCCACTGCCAAACGGCCGGCGGTATCAATGATGATGACATTTTTATTTTTCGACTTCGCTTCTTTTATTGCATTCTGAACAATGGATACCGCATCTTTATTTTCCCGTTCGCTGTAAACAGCCACGTCTATCTGTCCGCCCAATACTTCCAACTGGTCGATCGCCGCCGGACGATAAATATCTGCAGCCACCAATAAAGGCGATTTTCCTTTTTTTGTTTTAAGATAATTGGCAAGCTTACCACTAAAGGTTGTTTTACCGCTACCCTGCAAGCCTGCTACTAAAATGATAGCAGGATTGCCATTAATATTGAATTCACTTTCCGAGCCACCCATCAGTGCCGTCAGTTCGTCCTGCACGATCTTTACCATTTGCTGGCCCGGACTTACCGACGTGAGTACTTTTTCACCCAACGCTTTGTCTTTTATCTTATCGGTGAATTCTTTGGCTATTTTATAGTTCACATCCGCATCCACCAATGCCCGGCGGATGTCTTTGATGGTATTGGCAATATTGAGTTCGTTGATCCTTGACTGGCCTTTAATATTCTTAAAGGCCGCTTCTAACTTTTCACTTAACGAATTGAACATGATCACTGTCTTTTTAAGGAGTGCAAAAATACGGAAATAGGCTGTTGACGCAGCATTATTTTGAATCAGATCTGAACCACATAGAGCATAGGTTACATAGTTTTCCAGGAAAAAACTATGTTTCCTACTGTGCCTATGTGGTTCAAAAAGAATATCGAGGTAATTAATTTAAAACTATCTGCTCCCCAGTCATCCAAAATGATAGATTTGCAGTCCATGCAACTTCAGAAATCTCCGGGATATGCGATCATCACCCACTGGCTCTCTCAAAACCAGCGGACACCCTTTGATTTCCAGGAGCAGGCATGGCAGCATATCATTGATAGCAAAAGCGGTTTGGTAAATGCACCCACCGGATGTGGCAAGACCTACTCCGTTTTTTTGGGGGCATTGATACAGTTCATCAACCAGCATCCCGATGATCATCAATCTAAAAAAAATAATGGCTTACAGCTTTTATGGATAACGCCGTTGCGGGCATTGGCAAAAGACATAGCCCGTGCCATGCAGGAAGCGATTGAACAACTGGGTATGAGCTGGCGGGTGGGCATACGCAATGGCGATACCGAAATAAAAGAACGGGAACAGCAAAAGCGCAACATGCCCGAAGTTCTCATCATCACACCGGAGAGTTTACACCTGCTGCTGGCACAAAAAAATAATCCGGAGGTCTTTAAAGCACTAAAAATAATTGCCGTTGATGAATGGCATGAACTGATGGGAGGAAAAAGAGGGGTGCAGGTGGAGTTGGCAATAAGCAGGATAGTAAATATTCAATACTCAATTTTCAATGTTCAATGTTCAGTGTGGGGCATTTCGGCAACAATCGGGAATCTTGATGAGGCAAAGGAAGTGTTGCTTCATTCTGTAAAAGTTTTACATAACAACAGTGTCTCAAAAGCCCCTCCTCCCTTCGACTCCGCTCAGGACAAGAGGGGTTGGGGTGAGGTCATCAAAGCCAACCTGCAAAAACGAACAGAGATACAATCCATCTTTCCCCGATGAAATAGAAAAATATCCCTGGGCCGGGCATTTGGGAATAAAACTGGTTGATAAGATAATTCCAATCATTGAGCAAAGTAAAACCACGCTGGTCTTTATCAATACAAGAGGCATGACGGAGATGTGGTACCAGGCTTTATTGAATGCAGCGCCAGAACTGGCCGGCGCTATTGCTTTGCATCACGGTAGCATTGAACAGGAACTTCGGTTGTGGGTGGAAGATAACCTGCATACCGGGAAATTGAAAGCGGTTGTGTGCACCGCAAGTTTAGACCTGGGTGTCGACTTCCGTCCCGTGGAAACAGTTATCCAGGTGGGATCTCCAAAAGGTGTGGCCAGGTTCTTACAACGGGCAGGAAGAAGCGGTCACAGTCCGGATGCCATAAGTAAAATTTATTTTTTACCAACACATAGCCTGGAACTGGTAGAAGCAGCCGCATTAAAAAAAGCCACCGAAGAAAATTTTATCGAAAGCAAACCACCCCTGCTTTTATGTTATGATGTATTGATCCAGTACCTATGTACACTGGCCGTGGGTGATGGTTTTTACCCGGAACAAATTTTTGAAGAAGTAAAAAGCACGTTTTGTTTCAGCGAAATAACCAGGAATGAATTTTCAGAAATACTGCTGCACATCACCGCAGGCGGGAAAGCATTGAACCAATATGATGAATATAAAAAAGTGGAAGTGATGCCCGATGGGCTGCACAAGATCAACAGCCGCCGCATTGCCATGCGCCACCGGTTGTACATCGGCACCATTGTAAGCGATGCCATGCTGAAAGTGAAATTCATGAGCGGGGGTTATATCGGCATGATCGAAGAATGGTTCATATCCCGGCTCGATCCCGGCGATTCATTCACCATTGCCGGAAGGAATTTAGAACTGGTGATGATAAAGGACATGACCGTGATCGTAAAAAAATCAACAGCTAAAAAAAGCATCATCCCCAGCTGGATGGGCGGCAGAATGAGCCTGAGCAGCAACATGGGCAAAAAACTGAGACAGGCATTGGATACAAGCCAGAAGAAAAATAATATAGAAGAGTTACAGGAATTAAAACCTCTTTTTAAACTGCAGAATGAACTGAGCCGTGTGCCAAAGGAAAATGAACTGCTCATTGAACATATTGAAACCAAAGACGGGTTTCATTTATTTGTATACCCGTTTGAAGGGCGCCTGGTACATGAAGCCATGGCAGCCATATTAGCTTACCGCATCGGGCGCATTATGCCCATCACATTTTCGTTTGCCATGAATGATTACGGATTTGAACTGCTGAGTGATCAACCCATACCCGTTGATGACAGCAATGTGTATGAACTGTTCAGCGAAGAAAACTTATTTGAAGACATACAGAAAAGTGTGAACAGCACCGAAATGGCCAAGCGAAAGTTCCGGGATATTGCGGTTATCGGGGGATTGATCTTCCAGGGATTGCCGGGAGAAAAACAAAAAGCAAGACATTTGCAATCATCTGCTTCGCTATTATTTAAAGTATTTGCTGAGTACGAACCCAATAATATTTTATTGAAGCAGGCATACACCGAAGTATTCGATCAACAAATGGAAGAAGCAAGGTTGAGGGATATGCTGCAGCGGATACAAAAAAGCAATATCATCATTACCTGGCCGCAGCGGTTAACGCCATTCTGTTTTCCATTAAAGGTTGACAGCATGCGGGAAAATATGTCTTCGGAAAAATTAGAAGACCGGGTTAAAAGAATGCAGGCAGGCCTCCCTAACCCCTCCAAAGGAGGGACTTTAAAGACCCTGAAAATTTGAACCCATTTAAAATAATTTTAGAACCTTTTTTTGAAAAATTTAATAACACTAAATTAAAATACTCTTAAAGCTCCCCCTTGGGGGAGTTTGAGGGGGCCTATGCCATCATTTATAAAACATACCATCCACAGCAACGACTTTATCCTGCACAGCAACCGTACGGTTTTTTGGGAGCAGGAAAAAGCGTTGATATTATCTGACCTGCACATCGGCAAGACCGGGCATTTCAGGAAAAGCGGTATCCCCATCCCCCCTTCTGTTACCAAGGAAGATATGCAACGGCTGGTAGACAGCATCCAGTTCTTCAAACCAAAACAACTGATCATTGTGGGTGATCTTTTTCACAGCATTGAGAATAAAGAGCACGACTGGTTCTTAAAATGGCGGAAAGATTTTCCCGCCATTGATTTTATCCTGGTAAAAGGGAATCATGATATTGTTGCAGAAGAATGGTACAGGGATGCCAATATAGAAGTTGTTTTACATTATTGGCAAAAACATGATTTCATTTTTGTTCATCATATGGAGGATTACACGGCTTCTTCTGAAGCTGAATATATTTTCAGCGGACATATTCACCCCGCAGTAAGCATTAAGGGGTTGGGTAAACAGTCGCTGCGCTTTCCTTGTTTTTATTTTACGGAGAACTATGCGGTGTTGCCTGCCTTTGGAAAATTCACCGGCACCTATTTGATCGAGCCATCAAAAAAAGAAAAAGCATTTGCGGTTGTTAACAACAGTGTGATAGCTGTATGATGCCGCTTATTACACGCTGAATGCGGTGTCTACTATCTGTGCCTGTTCTTTTGCATGTATCTTACTGAAACCTGTAGCCGTGGCAGCACCGGGCTGGCGACTGATGATATAGACGTTGATATTCTTCAGGTTCATTCGTAAAAATGTTGCGGCGCCCATATTCAATGGTTCTTCCTGTACCCAGTACCAGATGGCTTTGCTGTATTTTTTGTACAGTGAATCCAGTTGTTTTTGTGGTAACGGATGTATTTGTTCCATACGCACAATGGCCACATCATTCCGGTTATCCTTTTGTTTGCGTTCTGCCAGGTCGAAATAGATCTTTCCGCTGCACAGCAGCACTTTCATTACGGACGCTGTATCAGCCACATTGCTATCATCGATCACTTCTTTAAATCCGCCACTTGTAAATTCATCCATGCTGCTGTAACTGCCAACATGACGAAGATTTGCCTTTGGAGAAAAATTAACCAGTGGTTTACGGAAAGGCCATGCCAGTTGCCTGCGCAGCAAATGGAAAAAATTAGAAGCCGTTGTTACGTTGGTTACTACAAAATTCATTTCGGCACACATTTGTAAGAAGCGCTCCATTCTTGCACTGCTGTGTTCGGGGCCCTGTCCTTCGTACCCATGCGGCAATAACATCACAACGCCATTCATACGTTGCCATTTGGTTTCTGCCGTGGCTATGAACTGATCAATGATCGTTTGGGCACCGTTGCAAAAATCGCCGAACTGTGCTTCCCATATCACCAATGCATTCGGGTTTGCCATGGCATAACCATATTCAAAACCAAGCACGGCATATTCGCTCAGTAAAGAATTATAAATGCGGAAGGGCGATTGTGTTCCGGTAAAATGATCCAGCCGGTTATAATCCATATTCGTATTCTCATCATAGATCACCGCATGCCGGTGACTGAATGTACCCCGCTTAACATCCTGTCCGCTCATGCGTACGTCTTTGCCTTCAATAAGCAGGCTGCCATACGCCATTAACTCTGCCGTAGCCCAATCTACTTTTTTTTCGTCATTGAATAATTTCAGTTTGTCCTGGATAAGTTTTTCTACTTTACGCAAAGGCTTGAAGTCGGCGGGCCATTTCATCAGCCCTTCAAAAAGAAGTTGAAATGCGTCCGTTTTTATTGCTGTTACCGGAGATGCATCAAAATCATCTGCCGTTGCTTTGCGTAAACTTTTCCAAATCAATTCAGGCGGCTGATAGGTATAGGGCAACGGGTTTTGTTTTACTTCATCCAGGCGTTCCTGCAGATCGCCCAGGAATTTCTGTTCCATTTCCCTGGCAAGCGCCTGTGCTTCCGGCTCACCATTCTCCATTAAATATTGTGTGTAAACTTCTCTTGGATTAAGGTGCTTTTCAATGATTGCATAAAGCTGCGGCTGGGTGAACTTAGGCTCATCGCCTTCATTATGGCCGTGCCTGCGGTAGCAAACCATGTCAATAAAAATATCGCTGTTGAATTCCTGGCGATACAAGGTTGCGAGCTGGCTTGCCTTCACCACCGCTTCTGCATCATCGCCATTAACGTGCAGTACCGGTGCCTGCACCATGGCTGCAATGCTGGTGCAATAGTCGGCCGTTCTTGCATCATCAAAATCGGTGGTAAACCCGATCTGGTTATTGATAACAAAATGAATGGTGCCGCCGGTATAATACCCTTTCAGCCCGCTCATCTGCAATACTTCATACACAACACCCTGGCCGGCAACCGAAGCATCGCCATGAATGAGGATGGGAAGTATTTTATCGTAATCGCTGTTGTATAAAATATCCGCCTTGCTTCTTGCAAAACCAATAACCACCGGGTCAACTGCTTCAAGGTGAGAGGGATTGGGACTCAGTTTTAAATGTATCTTCTTTCCATCGGCTGTTTCCACATCACTGCCGAAGCCGAGATGATATTTCACATCGCCACTGCCCATGGTGGTATCCGGTACGCTTGATCCTTCAAATTCGCTGAAGATCTGTTCATAGGTTTTTCCCATGATGTTGGCCAGTACATTCAGCCTGCCCCGGTGCGCCATACCGATCACCACTTCTTCTACATTATTATTTGCAGACGTATTAATGATCGCATCCAGCGCAGCAATTGCCGTTTCGCCTCCTTCCAATGAAAATCTTTTTTGCCCGATATATTTTGTATGCAAAAATTTTTCGAACATCACCCCTTCATTCAGTTTTTGAAGGATGCGTTTCTTTTGGTTAAGCGGAACCGGTTCCAGCATTGTTTTTTCAACGGCTTTTGTCAACCAGTCTGTCTTTGCTTTATCGGCTACATATTTATATTCAACACCCAAATGGCCAACGTAACATTTTTTTAAATGAGCGATGATATTACGTAAACTGGTTGTGCCCAATCCTATTAATTGCCCGGCATGAAATGTTTTATCCAGGTCTGCATCGGTAAAACCAAAATAAGACGGCTCCAGGTTGGCGCCGCGGTCTTTGCGTTTGCGGATCGGATTTGTATCCGCAAGCAAATGCCCTTTGTTCCGGTATCGCAGTATCAACCTGTAGGCCCTGATCTCACTCATCCAATCAACTACTGGAGCAGCCGTACCATTTGAAACAGCAGACCCATTGGTAGCTGACCCGTTGGTAACGGCAAAATCGAAGCCTTCAAAAAATTTGCGCATGTCCACATCCACACTGTTGGGATCCTTTACAAAATCATTATAAAGCCCTTCAATATAAGCGGGGTGCGAACTGGTGATGTACTGGAAATCCTTCATGGTGATCAGAAAATTTGAGTAGTTATCTGCTGAAAAAACAGGCTGCAAATATCGGTTAATTATGCGGTTTGTGTTTCGGAATTATTCAGCATTTTTCCGCATAACATGGCCACAACCCCGCTTAACAGAACGTACCCGGAAAAGTAATAGAATCCCGGCTCCAGTATTGCCCGGGTATTCTGCATGGCATTGGCACCAAGGAATGCGACAAAGATGCTGATGGCAAAAACGTCGGCCATGGCCCATTTGCTGATGGCGCTAACGAGGTGCCGCCATTTAATGTCATGATCTTTCACGAGTATGATATAATACAGGAGGGCTGATTTCAAAAGAGGAACAATAATTCCAAAGACGAAGATGAGGATAAAGGGCCAGTAGCTTTTGTCGCTCCAAAGTCTTTGCAGCATACCGAACACACTTCTTTTCTCATTGAACAGGTTTATATCGGAGAAAAAATGGATAGAAATATCGATCTGGAGAATATTGAGTGTCCAGCCAAACCCCAATAATACCAGCGATCCCGTGTGCAAAATCAATAAAAGATACCTGTTCATACGCCTATTTTAGGTCAAATTAAGCAAATAGGTGCTTGATTTAAAAATTATTGAAAAATCCCGCCTGAATTTTACATTGATTCCCTATCTTTGCAGCCCAAAAAATAGTTTAAATGGCAAACCATTCAGCAACGAAGAAAGATGTAAGTCAAAGCGCAAAGCGTAACGAACGTAACCGTTATTACGGCAAAACTACCCGTAATGCGATCCGTGATCTAAAAGCTGCAGACAAAACAACTGCAACTACCGAATTACCTAAAGTTGCTTCCATGATCGATAAGCTGGCTAAGCGTGGCACTATTCACAAGAACAAAGCAGCTAATTTAAAAAGCAAGCTGACTAAAAGAGTAAATGCCCAGGCAAAGTAATACTTACTATAAATTTTTTATAAAGAAGCCTGTCAATCGTAATGTTGACGGGCTTTTTGTTAATAAATACCCGGCCTGGAACAAGCAACTAATGCTTAATTTTACCGGCCTATCAATATGACTGTATGATCAAACGCTTTGCAACTATATTAGCTTTACTTCTGCTGGCAGCACATACATTTTCGCAAACTAATCCTGCAGCACAAACCCTTCCTTTCGGTCTTACCGCACAAACCGGGAATACCTTACCAGCCGGGGTTGCTGTACATAAGTTTGCTGCTGCACCAACTTCCAGGATACTTACCCCAGGAACGCTGGACCTGATATATACTGCAACTTCTGCTTCGGGCGGATGGAAAGATGAGGCTACATCCGGAATAAGTGTATTGGCATCCGGTTCACAGGCGGCAGGCGCATGGATAGTGGCAATAAACACAACAGGAAAAACAAATATCCAGGTACAATGGACGGCAAGGCTGATGCTGCAGCAGGCATCGTGGGATAATAATGTTGCTCTTCAATACCGGGTAGGAACCAGTGGCAATTTTATTGATATCGGTACCACATCAACATACAGCAGTACGGGACAAACAGCCGGAAATTCGCAGGCATACAGTGAGACCTTGCCTGCAGCAGCAGAAAACCAGGCGGTGGTCCAGGTAAGATGGATCTATTGGTCAACTGCCGGCGGCTCTGGTTCAAGAGACAGGATCGCCATTGATGAAATAAGCATTGCAGAAGGCGGGGGCCCTTGCGTAGCACCAGTAAATCAACCCACCAACCTGGGCCTCATTCCAGCCATCACTTCCATGCAGGTATCTTTTGATGCCTCGGTTCCTGCAGCGAATGATTATATAATTTTCAGAAGCCAGTCTTCTTCTTTAGGCGCCACACCACAAGATGCAGTAACCTATACGATCGGGCAAACTTTAGGAAATGGCGTGGTAGTGGAAAACGGAACATTGACTTCCTTTACTGATAACGGATTAACTGCGAATACGCTCTACTATTATTTTGTATTTGCCTACAATAATATTTCATGCAGCGGCGGGCCGGCTTACCAAATAAATAATCCGCTTTCGGGTTCCGCCACTACCTTACCTTATCCTCCTTGTGTAACACCGGCTGATCCGCCTTCAGGATTACTACTCATTCCTGGAGGAACAACCATTACCGGAAGTTTTACGCCAGAGCTTTCAGCAAACCGTTACATGGTGGCATATAGTCAAAACACCAGTTTGAGTTTTGTTCCTTCAGATGGAACAACATATACAGCAGGCCAGGTGATCGGGCCAGATAAGATTGCTGCGTATACAAGTTCAACCTCGTTTGTAATAACAGGGCTGACAAGCATTACCACGTACCATGTTTTTATTTTTTCAGCAAATAGTAATTGTACCGGCGAACCATTTTATAACACTGTCAGTCTTGACGGAACATCCACAACAACAAATGGTGGTCCGCCATCAGGTTATTATAATGCCGTAGCCGGACTTACCTGCCAGAATTTAAAAACCGGTTTGCGCAATATCATTTCAGCTGGACAAATAAGTTTATCGTATGGCAGCATTGACGATATCCAGATCCCGATCGTTGATACCATCCGTAGCGATGATGGGCTGAGTTCGATCATTTGGGATATCTATTCTAATAATCCAACGGGCCCTGAGCCATTTACTTTCACGGCTGCACAAAATGTAAACGGCGGGTTTTGCGTAGGTGGTGCAACACCGGGAACAGAAGGCGGATGCTGGAACAAGGAACATACATTTCCCAGGAGCTGGTTCAAGCTTTCGGGTTCATCTTATCAGCAACCAACCGAAGCAGATCTTTTTGTAGTACGTCCGACAGATTCAAAAATAAACGGCAACCGGGGCAACATTCCTTACTCAACTGTTGGAAGCACCAGTTATTCGTTTCCAACTGTTGGAGCATATCCCGGTTACCCGATCCCACCCAACCCGGTATTGGATAAGATCGGCGTATCTACTTATCCAGGTGTTACTGCTTCGTCTGCCTTTGAACCTTACGATGGCGTTAAAGGAGATATCGCAAGAGCATATTTCTATATCCTGACGAGATATGAGAATGAACTTTCCAATTGGGTTTCATTAAACGGCGCTACCGGAATTTCTACGGTTGTTGATGGCACTACAGGCGGAGGAATTTATCCTTCTTTCCAGGCCTCGTACCTGCAGATGATGTATGCGTGGCACAACCTCGACCCGATCGATGTAAAAGAAATAAACCGGAATGACCTTATTTATTCGCAACAAAATAACCGTAACCCATACATAGATCACCCGGAATACGTTGCATTGGTTTGGCAATGCACCGGGGTATTACCCGTTACCATTACAGATTTTACAGCTCAAAAAAATAATGAATCAGTACTGCTGAGGTGGTATGCTACGTACGAAACCAATTTCAAACAATACGAAATTGAACGGAGTGAGAATGGCACATCATTTTATAAAATAGGATCGGTACCCGGAAGGAACCTGGCAAATTATTCCTTTGGGGATGATAATCTTCCTTCGGCAAATACGGTTTATTACCGGTTGAAGATGATCGATATTGACGGCAAGTTCAGCTACAGCAAGATCATCCCGGTACGGATCAATGGAAATTTTTCCAATGCATTGGTTTATCCAAATCCAACCAAAGGAAAACTGGTTATTAAATTATCTACCCCATTACCAGAAGCAGCTAATTTATTGGTGACCGACCTGTCAGGCAGAATACTTATGCAGCAACAGGTTAGTGGTGGACAAGCAATTCTTGACCTGGATGTAAACAGGTTCCCTGCAGGCAGGTATTTTGTGAAGATCAGTAACCACTGTGAATTGATCCGCCAGTCTTTTGTGATCATTAAATAATTTTAATTCTTTGATTGAACCGGCTGCAACATGGCAGCCGGTTTTTATTTTTACAAACGGCAATCCGCTGAACTGAAATTATTGTAGCTTGACAAAAAATAAACTGCATGAGAAAGCTCATCATTCTTTTCATATTCATTTCACTGTTTTCACAAACAAATGCAACAAGTATGATGTTAGTAAGAGATATAGTTACAGGCAAAACAAAATTGCCGGATAATGTTGCGCTGGCTTTCATCCCGGTTTATAATATTGGGGGTTGCCTTAACCGGAATTCTTATTCAAGAGCAAACCAAAACGGACCATTGGAATATGGTTTCCGTGGCAATGCACAAAATCTTGACCTGAACAGGGATTTCACAAAATGCGACAGCAAAGAAGCCCGTTCGTTTGCACAGGTATTTCATTTATTGGATCCGGATATTTTAATTGATAACCACGTAAGCGATGGTGCCGATTATCAGCATACGATGACATTGCTGACCACGCAGTATGATAAGTTGGGCGCAGATCTTGGAGGATGGCTGAAAAATAATTTTGAGCCACAGTTGTACAAAGGCATGGCTGAAAAAAACTGGGACATGGTTCCCTATGTAAGTTTTGAAACCGGCAGTCCAGACAGGGGAATGGTAATGTTCTATGACCCTCCACGTTATTCATCGGGTTATGCAGCACTCTTTCAAACCATTGGCTTTGTTCCCGAAACGCACATGCTGAAACCTTTTAAAGACAGGGTGCTTTCTACCTATGCTTTTTCACAAACAATAATTGAAAAAACTGCTGCAAATGCAGCTGCTTTAATTGAGCAACGTAAAAAAGCCAGAACCGAAGTGACCAAAGAAAAATCTTTCCCGCTTAAATGGACAACTGATACTGCCAGGTTTTCCTTTGTAACATTTAAGGGTTATGAGCAGGCCTATAAGTCAAGTGATGCTACTGGTCTGAACCGGATGTATTATGACCGAAGTAAACCTTTTACTAGGCAGGTTAAATTTTTCAATGTATTTAATCCTTCTGATCCCATAACAAAACCCAATGCGTATATCGTTCCCCAGGGATGGGGTGCTGTAGTGGATCTGCTTAAACTTAATAACGTAATCCTGCAACAATTCACTAAAGACACGATCATAGAAGTGGAAGCTTACCGGATTGATGATTACAAGTCGGCACCAAGGCCTTATGAAAAACATCATAAAAATTCTGCTGTGAAAACTTCTGTGATGAAACAGAAAATTAAATTTCTTAAAGGAGATTATTTCATTCCCCTGGATCAACCGGCAAACCGTTATTTGATTGAAATGCTGGAGCCAACCGGCGATGACAGTTTTTTCGCCTGGAATTTCTTTGATGCCGTACTTCAGCAAAAGGAAGGATATAGCGATTACCGCTGGGATGACCTGGCGGCTGAAGTTTTAAAAAATGATCCCGCCCTTAAAGCTAAGCTTGAGGAGAAAAAAACGGCCGATCCGAAATTTGCCGCCAATGGCTCCGCCCAATTAGACTTCATATATAAAAATTCACCTTATTATGAACCGGGACATAATAGGTACCCGGTTTATCGCTTAGTTTATGATTAACAGCATTTTATGATAAAAGGTCGTGAGCCAGGGCTCTATGTTTTTATTTTTATGAGCCGATCAAAAAAAGCACGAAATTATCCCTCAACCAGTGTCTGATTATGCCCTAAAGTCCATACCTTTGCTGCCCGCTCAAAAAAGCGGTTTACACAACATTTTTAAACAATAATCAATCAGGGAAATGAACAACTACGAATTGATGGTGATTTTTACCCCTGTGCTGTCTGACGACGAATTTAAAGCCGCTCAGAAAAAATATGCCGACCTCGTTACAGAAAACGGAGGTGAGGTATTGCACACCAATCCCTGGGGACTAAAATCGCTGGCCTATCCCATTGCCAAAAAAACAACAGGGTTGTATTGGGTAATGGAATATAAAGCGCCATCCAGCTTCAATGAAAAGTTGAAAATTCAACTTTTACGTGACGAATCGCAGATGCGTCACATGTTCACTGCACTCGACAAATACGCCGTTGAGTACAATGTAAAAAAGAGAAGTGGCGTAAAACATTCTGAACCAGAAAAAGCGGAGGCGTAATCATGGCAAAAAATGAAATTAAATATCTTACTGCCATTAAGCAGGAGAAGCGCCCAAAAAAATACTGCCGCTTTAAAAAAATGGGTATCCATTATATTGATTATAAGGATGCAGAATTTCTGAAAAAGTTCATCAACGAACAAGGTAAACTGTTGCCACGCCGCATTACCGGGAACTCACTGAAGTTTCAGCGTAAAGTAGGCGATGCCGTAAAAAAGGCCCGTCAAATGGCTATTTTGCCTTACGTTACTGATCTATTGAAATAATTTTCTTAACCACCCTAACCCTTTAATGGAGAAAGCTCTGAGCTTGTTGACGAGTTGGGTAAAAATGCAACACAATGCAGGTAATATTAATCCAGGATGTAAATAATTTAGGTGGCGTTAATGAACTGGTAACAGTTAAGAACGGTTATGGCCGTAATTATTTGATCCCAAGTAAAATGGCCATTGAAGCCAGTCCTTCCAACATGAAAATGATGGAAGAAAAAAGAAACAACAGGCTAAAAAGAAGCCAAGTTGTTGGCCGAATTGAACAGTGTGATTGCTGTTTTAAAGATGGGGCACTGAAGATTGGTGCTAAGACCGGTACCAGCGGAAAGATATTTGGCAGCGTAACCTCTGTACAGATTGCAAGGGCGATTAAAGAACAGAAAGGGTACGAGATTGACCGTCGCCGCATTTCAATCATTGACGAAGTGAAAGAACTGGGTACTTACAAAGCAAAAATTGATTTCAGCAATGGAAATGAGGCTGAAGTTGAATTTGAAGTAGTGGCCGAATAATTTCATTAAAAAATAGTTTAAAACGCCTGGTTAACCAGGCGTTTTTTATTTCCCTTCATTGAAACCTTGCCCGGAAACGGGGCATAATTTCCCATTTTTTTGATAAAACCCTCTGCTTATCAAGCAACTGTATGATTTGAATTGATTTACAGGCTAAAAATCTAAAAATTTATTTCAATAATCAGAAAAGCCTCCTATCTTTATAGCGATTAATGGTTTTAGTTTTTTGCTATTGGCTGAAGTAGCTTTATTAAAAGTCAGGTTCAGTTCATTGTTACAGCTAAGTCATTATAGAATTATTATATTTATTTATCAAAAAGTTTTACAATGAACATTTATGTTGGAAATCTGAGTTGGTCAATGACTGATGATGATTTAATGAACCTTTTCACACAGTATGGCAGCGTTACAAGCGCAAAAATCCTTAAAGACAAAATGAATGGCCGCAGCAAGGGCTTTGGTTTTGTTGAAATGGAAGATGATGAAGCAGCTAAAACTGCAATCGCCAATCTTAACGAAACAGAAGTACAAGGCAGGAAACTGATCGTTAACGAATCTCAACCACGTCCGCAAGGCGAAGGTGGTGGTGGTGGTTACAAAAAACGCAGCGGTGGCGGCGGTTATGGTGGTGGCGGAAGCCGTGGCGGTGGAAGCCGTGGCGGTGGCGGCGGCTATGGTGGAGGTGGAAACCGTGGCGGTGGCGGCGGTGGTTACAACAGGGATTATTAATTTTTTCAAATAAACTCTTTATAAGATCCTTCCGGTTACCGGAGGGATTTTTTTATTTCTATAAATCAAAATTGCCTCCAGCCAATTAAATTGCAGATAATAAAACAAACCAAATGGGAAAAGGAAGATTAGAAGCATTCAGTGATGGCGTACTTGCAATTATTATAACAATAATGGTTTTAGAGATGAAGGTGCCGCATGGAAATAGTCTTACAGACCTGAAGCCATTGCTGCCGGTGTTTTTAAGTTACATACTCAGCTTTGTTTATATAGGTATCTATTGGAACAATCATCATCACATGCTACATGCGGCGCATAAGGTAACGGGTACAGTATTGTGGACAAACACCCACCTTCTGTTCTGGCTTTCGCTCGTTCCCTTTGTCACTTCCTGGATGGGTGAAAATAATTTTTCTACCTGGCCTGTTGTATTGTATGGAGTTGTACTTTTTATGGCCAGCATGGCCTACTATTTCCTGGCACATAGTCTTTCCGGTTTGCATGGTAAGGATTCTACACTTGCTAAAGCAATTGGTCGTGACCGAAAGGGGATAATTTCATCGGTAATTTATGTAATAGGCATCGGATTAAGTTTTGTTCATCCTTACCTTGGCTTTGCCATTTATGTAGTGGTAGCCGCTATCTGGTTCATCCCGGATAGAAGAATTGAAAGGAACCTGGAACAGGACCATGCTGATAAAAGTAAAATGTAATTAAGCAATTGGCTTTTTCGGCGGCAGGTCAAAAGCAATGGCTTCATGATCAAAATTATCTTTATGAGAACCATCACAAAATGGCTTGTTCTTAGATAATCCACATCGGCAGAGCGATATGATCTCCCGGCCACCTAAACCATAAACAGCACCACTTTTATCAACGATCACAAAATCGCCTTCCACCTTTACTGAGCCATCGCTGTTTACAACAATTTTTGTACCTGCCATATTATTTTAATTTCCATAAAAGTAATTACTTAAATTCAAAAAGAATTCTAATGTAAAATATTCTTCATAATAATATAGAGGATGTTCATTTGTTTTCAAATTAATCATCATTAAAATTAATTTCTCCCTGTATACTCCCGATCACTTTTAAGCCTTCCAGGGTATCCAGCGGGCTGCAGGTATGCCGGTTATTGACCTGGGCAACGTGGAGGTAGATCATAGTTGTTCGGATATGTGCATGCCCCATTAGTTCCTTAATGGTTAAGATATTAACGCCATCTTCCAGCAGGTGAGTAGCATAAGTATGTCGCAGACTATGCACATTAACCGATTTGATAATACCGGCCAGCTGGGCCGCCCTTTTAATGGCCCATTGAACACTTCTTTGCCCGAATTGAGCTTCGAACATCGTAAAAAAGCGGGCATCTTTTGTTTTGCCCCAGCGTTTTCCGGGAAATAGCCAGGATTTTGGTTTTTGAATTTTTATATACTTTTTTAATATTACAGGAAGCGTTTTACCAAGTGGCATATAGCGGTCTTTTCTTCCTTTCCCTTGCCGTACATGTAAAACAGCCCGGTCAAAGTCAACATCAGTAACTTTCACATTGCGTATTTCACCGCACCGTAGTCCGCACCCATAAAGGAGGGCAATCATCACCCGGTGCCTGAGTAAACAGGGAATATTCATCATAGCGGCCATTTCCTGTTTGCTCAATACAACCGGCAACTTTCTTTTCTTACGGATAGATGGCAGTTGCAGGCGAATTTCATCGAGTCCCTCCATCCTGAAGACAAAACGTAGGGAGGCTATTGTAAACTTAAAATAGTTATCCGAACCCGTTTCTGCCTTTTGCTTTACCAGGTAAAGGTATTCCTCAATCTGGTTTAATGATAATGCCGTGGGTATACAATGGTAATGAAGCGCTAAAGCAGCGAGGCTCCTTGCATAGTTTTTACAGGTGCTCTCTGCCCTGTCATAAATAACCATACGACGTAAAAATTTCTGGTAGAAGGCTTCAAAATCCTTAACTTTTTCACATGCATGCTGTAGTAAAGTCATATCTTTTTACAGCAATATAATGTACTGAAGAAATGCAGAAATGCTTGTTGACTGAAATAGTTTCAAAACCTACGCTTTTCTTAATCAAGAAAAAAAGAGGCTGTTATGAACAGCCTCTTAATTCACAATGATACATTAATGTTTAATTCAGTTTTACCAGTTTCACCATTTGTTTTTTGGCTCCCTGGGTTACTTCAATCACATACATACCTGATGCGGCATGCTCGCCAAATATATATGTATCTCCGGGCGCTCCGCTTTTAGCCTGCACCAGTTTACCTGCCATATCATACATCCTGATCACAACTGTTTCTTTTACCGGACTGTTTACTTTCAGGTTAAAATAATTAACGGTAGGATTTGGCCATGCAGTTATCGATAGACCGGGAACTTCCGGCTCTGTATATTTGGGATTTTCTTTTATTTCCACCAGTGGTGCCGCGTTACAAATTGGATTTGATGTTGCGACAACAGTAACAGTCGTTGTACAGGTCGATGTATTTCCGTGCGAATCTTTAACGGTCCATTTGATCGTAGATACACCCTGGTTAAATAAACCGCTTGCATTGGTACCTGAACCCGACCTGCTTGTTACACCTGTAATCACATAGGTTGTGCTTACAATGGCACAATTATCACTCTGGATCATTGGCGGTATCGTGTACGTGTTATTTGGTACTTTACACAATGTTTGTGCAGGAGGACAAACAAGTGTTGGTGGGGTAACATCTTTTACTGTAACCGTAAAGCTGCATGTCTTTGCATTGCCCGCTGCATCAATGGCCGTATAGATGATCGTACTTACTCCTACCAAATAGTCCATGGTTGGAACATAGTTAATACCGGGTGTATTAGATGATCCATAAGTAACACCTGTCATTGCCCATGTTACAGTTACCACTTCGCAGTTATCAGTAAATACAGGATGCGGTAATGTAACCTGCGTGGCGCTGCAACCCGGGCCCGGGCCCGCATTCACGATCACATTTCCAGGACAGGTAATGGTTGGCTTCTCCTGATCATAAACAGTCACTCTTTGCACACAGGTACTGGTATTGCCACTCTTGTCAGTTACAGTCCAGGTTACCAGGTTCACGCCTTTTTGGTAAACTGCCGGTGCATTGTTGGTAACCGATGCAATGCCACAATTATCACTTACGGTTGGGGTACCCAGACTTACCGGCCCGGTCTTATAACATTTACCAGGGTCGGTGGTTACGTCTTTGTCAAGCGGGCACCAGATCTGAGGTGGTACTGTTTCTATTACAAGCACGGTAAAAGAACAAGTCTTTACAACTCCCCCGGTAAAAGTGGCTGTATAGGTAACCGTGGTTGTACCCACATTCATATTACGTAAACCAAGATAGTTTATGCCCGATGTAGGTGAATTCAGTGTGGTAGCACCTGTCAGTTTCCAGGTAAGCTTTGTCAGCGTACCACAGAAAACCGGGTTTGGTGTGTTCACCGCTTTTAAGCAAGGAATGTTAAGGTTGGTGATCGTCTCGGTCATATTACCCGGGCAGGCGAAATACTGCGTTGGGTTTACTGTTACCGTGGCCGTGACTGGTGAACCTGTACAACCATTTGCTGTTGGCGTAATAGTAAAGGTTACCGTTACAGGTGATGTAGTGGTATTGGTGAGCGTACCGCTGATATTTCCTGCACCATTGGCTGCAATACCAGTTACAGAAACCGTATTATCTCTTGTCCAGTTATAAACTGTGCCGGTTACATTGCCGCTTAATACAACAGTTGTTATGGCATTACCAGTACAAACAGTTTGTGATGACGGCGTTGCAGTAGCATCCGGGATAGGATTGACCGTGATATTATAAACCACCCAGTCGCCCACGCACTCATTGCCATCAATGCTGTTGTTGTTATTCGCATCATAGAACGCCCTGCGTTTGATCTGAACGGTTCCGCTCAAAACAGGATTAATCAGCGTAGCTGTCCGGCCGAGAGGAATAGGTCCGATTGCAGTAATTGCATAAACGCCGTCGGCCGCCGTATTGATTGTAACATTGGTCTTAATGATCACCTGCTCAACTTTAATATTGCTCACAGGTGTTATACCCGCTACATCCGTGATCTCCGTCAGGAATACATTGTCACTTGCAGAACTGCATACTGCAAAGCTTCCTACATCATCTGTTCCATCGTTATTGGCTGTTACCTGAACCCCATTGTAGGTTTCCCTAAGTACAGGCATCGGTGCTACCAATACGGTTGAAGTTACAGGCGTTCCTGTACAGGTTACTCCGTCACTCGTATAAGAAGGTGTGATAGTAAACGTAACAGTTATTGCTGCATTGGTTATATTAAGCAAAGTGCCGCTTATATTACCTGCCCCGCTGCCAGCTATACCGGTTACATCAACAGTATTATTCCTTGTCCAGTTAAATACTGTACCCGGTACACTGCCACTGTTTACAATTGTTGTTATTGCAGAACCAGAACAAATGGATTGTGAAGAAGGTGTTGCAACCACATCAGGTAAAGGATTAACAGTAACTGCTATTGGTGCAGAAGTTCCTGAACAGTCATTCTCATCTGTTACCTGTACTGTGAATATGCCGCTTTGATTAACAGGTATGACTGGTGTTACCGCTCCATTTGACCAGAGATAACTATAGCTATGGGCGAAGGTAGTACCGTTCACAATGCCCTGCGCTATAAGGTTTTTAAGTAACAGACCATCAGACTGGCTGACAAAGATCGAAGGAATGGTGATCGTTGGATCTGTACCTCCCATATTTACCAGGCCCCCGGCATTATTATTTACTATAATAACCCCAATGGCTCCTGCATTCTGTGCATTTTTAACTTTAACAGTGAAGTTGCAGATTCCCCTGTCAATCAAAGCTACTTTACCGGTAAGTGACCCGGCTGTATAAGGATTGCATCCTAAATAACTCGCAGTACCATCAGGAATATACACGAAGTCACCATTAACAGGAGTAGTTGAGAGCGGAGGTCCAAAAACAGCTATGCCAATGCTGAAACTATGAGCTACCGGAACCGACAATTTCAGATAATATGGAAAATCGGTTACTGCACTTAAATTCACAGCCCCCCCTGCACAAAATATAGTGGGTCCATCTGGAATAATTACTGAAACAGGAGGCAACGATGCTGATATTATCGAAACAGGGTTGCTGGCATAAGCCGCCTCACATGTTGGACTTGCCAGTAACCGCACTTTAATATTATAATTACCAGGAGCAAGTCCGCCGAAAGTAGCACCCGCTTGCCAGGTTGTTCCATTATCCACACTGTACTCCAATGTGCCGTTACCCGTAGCATTTACTGCAATGGTTCCGGTTAGGGTTGTACAGGTAGGCTGGGTTACCGTTGGTGTAGTAATTGCTGCTGGCTGTGCATTAACAACCACTGTAACCTGTTGTACATTACTGCATCCGTTTGAAGTAACGGTAAACTCATATACAACACTAACAGGAGCCGCAGTCGTATTGATAAGTACTTCACTTGGATTTGTGTTTTGCGGAATTACTACAGCCGCATTACTGATACCCGCAACAGCTGCCCTTGTCCATGTGAAGGTTGCCGTACCTGGAGCTATAACCGGGGTGTAATTAAAGGACGTATTACTGCAAATTGCATCAGGCGTTAATGTACTTGTTAAATAAGGAACCGGGGTAAAGGATACCGGATCGGAAGCTATACCATTAGCTGTTACCACTAATGAATAGGTAGCAACCGGTAAACCAGCAGGCAATGTAAATTGTACATTGTCGGGTTGATTTCCTCTCTGTACTCCTGTTGAATTCCAGTTAAACGTTCGGCAATAATATACGTTTGAGCCGTTGGCCAATCGTATAACCGGGTAGTTTGTTGCCATCTGCCAATCGTCGCCGTAGGCTGCACCTTCTGAGATGCCATTAAACTTTGTACCGTTGATCTGGAAAGTTCCACAACCTGTCTGGGCAATGTCTGTGATCGTTGGCTTGCCGGATGCAGTAGGTGTTCCTAATGGATCATAAACATAATACTGTGCAGAAGTGGTACTCTGGTTTATTCCATATAACACGGTTCCGTCAGGCAGATCAAGAAAGTTTGTTTGAAAACAGGCGTCATTTGGCAGTGAATAGGTACCATTAGGAGCATGTATCTGGGTAAATGAATTTGATATATAGTCAAACTCATAAAAATAAGTTGGCGGAATAAAAGGGTGGCCTGCGAAGTAGGTGCAGGTGATAATGCACATAACACTTTTCCATTAGCCATCATTGCCATTGGTGCATCAGGCGCCCCGGTTGAATTGGGTGTATGAGGTCCTGCTGCCCATGTGCCCGGGCTGGCATTTCCGGAAGGTGTATAGAATGCCGTTGTTCCCTGCGAACCAATAAAGAAAGCCCGGCCATCAGGTAATAAAACTGCAGCCCCTGTTTCATCTCCATACGGATCATAAAGATTTACAGGAACAGTAGCATCTACCACCCAGGTATTGGTTGCCGGAATATATCTTTCAGAATTGGTACTTAAACGATCCACAAACAATATACTGTTATCAGGAAGTTTTATCCAAACCGACTCATTGTGTATTCCATTACATACAGGACCGGCAACGTATGAATTTGTTGCAGGATTCCAGATATTGGTAGGTCTTAAATTTCCGGTAACGAGTGCCTGTAACACCCGGCCGTCTTCAAGTATTGCTGAATTGGCATCGCTTATATTAACGCCTGCAGAGATTGGTGCTGTCCATGTATTTGTAACCGGGTTATAAACCTCTGATTTTTGCAGACCGCTTCCATATTCACCACCTGCCACATATACCCTTCCATCTTTTAAGACCTGCGAAGAAAAGAACAAACGGTCATCAGTCATGGCTGCTGTGGTAGACCAGGTTCCATTTATATAGCTTCCATGGATATCGGGAGTAAGTATATCCCAAAGTTTACCATAGCCGGCACCTTCATTACCCTTGCACATTACCCGGCCATCTGAAAGCAAAAGCATAACCCCATAATTCGGATGGGGTGCAGTAGCAGTTACCGGTGTCCATACACCTTCAACAATGATTGTTTGCGAACCTGCAGGACATGTTATCGTTGGTACCTGTATCCCCATTGAACCGGAACCGGTAATTTGATTACAGCAACCGCTTATAATATTGCCTGTAGTTGCGGTGGGCGAAATATCATAAGCTATCCAGAAATAATTGGTTCCTTCTCCGAGGGTAGCCGATCCGCTGACAGAATAAGTTCCGTTGGGATTAGCAACCGTGGAGCCAAACTGTGTGGCCGTAGAAAAAGTACTGCTTGACCCGGTATAAAATACTTTGGCATTCGAAAGGTCTGTTGCTGCATTTGTACAACCCGATGTTGATAGATCTAAACTTGAAATAGTAAATGGAGAAAGACTGCCGGTCACCACTACCGCAGCCCTGATCACAGCCTGGTTCGGTGCCCCTTTTGGTACATTCCCGAGGTTATTTACAAAAGTGGTAGTGCTGGATACAAATACCATCGGAGTTGGAGGAAGGGGTGTCCAGGTATAGGTAGTTCCTGATACCGGAAAATTAGTTGATGAAAGATTACATACTGCATTTAAAGCCGCCCCCGCAACAGAAGTAGCCCATGTATTAGTACCATTGGTTACGCTTCTCAGATTAAAGTCCAGCGCAGAACTTCCTAATAAACCAACATCACCTGATTCACCTAAAGCATCAGCACAGTTATTAGCTCCGTGTGTGGTGGTTACAGTAAATGACCCCATCACTACCTGTATCTCATTGCTCGTTTCATTCAGAATGATCTGGAAAGACCAGTGATTTGTAGTGGCTGAGAAAAAATGACGGCAGTCGTCCCATTGAATTACAAATTGCCGGCTTGGTGATGAGCCAACTACTCCATATTGAATGGTAGAAGTGGCACTGGCACCCCGCAGATCTGTTCCATAGCCTGCTATTGAATTGGCAGGACTGCCTTGCAAACCACAATAACTGGCAGCCCCGGAAGATCCGCCAAGCGTAATGAACCCGTTTGTATTTATTGTGAGCGTTGTATAATTCTGGTTATTATAATTAAAAGAAAAAGGAATGGTAATCGTTCCTGAAACAGCATCATCCCATCCTGAACCGGTTTGAAAAACGGTTCCGCCCACAAGTGGCACATAAGTACCTGCCGTGGAAGCAAAAGTGTAATTAGACACCAGGGCCTTTGCAGGATTAAATGCTGTAATACCCAGCATCAGCATTATACTTAGCATGCGAAATTTTACATACCAGTTACTGTTTTTTTTCAGTGCATTTTTACTAATCATTTTGCATTAAGTTTTGGTAGTTATAGTTGATCGTTTATTGAAGGGATTATAAAAATGACCGTCAGTGGGGATTGAAGTAGCCGTAATCAAATAATGTTTTTACACGGGTATGTTCCCGGAATAAAATATTTTGGACAGTAGGAGTAAAAGCGGTTCTTTCGCACCTGCCGGGCAGGGAAAAGCCTACTACATATTTGCATGATATAATAAGATTGTTATCGGGCATCAATTTTAGAATTGTAAAAAAGATTTTGTTGCCTGTTGTTTCAGTTTTATACAGATAAAGATCCTCTACACCCTAACCTCTCAGAGGTAATCATTCATTTTTCCATCTTTTAAGTAAGAGGGGAAGCGAAGATCGGTTTAGATATGGTACAGAAAAACGAGTTTGTTACTGCCAGTAAAAAACACATTAAAATTACAATTCAGGTATGTAAAAGCAGAGGAGGTATTAAGTCAATGGTTATTGGAGAATTCTTTAAGGGACCTGCCGTAAAAGTATGCAGCAGATTTTTTCTGTAAACAAATATTAACTTATTAAATCAAAAAAGCAAATTTTATTTTAAACAAATTATTAATTGTTTTTTTAAACAGCTATTTCTACAAAGTTATTGTTGTTTAAAAAAATTAATCCGCACTGTAATGACGACAGTTACATAGAAATCAGGTATGGCAACATTTCAAAGAAAGATCAAACTACCTATTCTCATCTGCCACCTGCAAACGGTACGGCGAAATTGTCTGCCAGCAGGTAAACCATTAGCTAGCTATTCTCTAAACATACCCGAAATAAAAAAGCCCCTCAGTAAACTGAAAGGCTTTAAATGAAATGAACCTGCCAGCCGGCAGATTAACTTCTTTCTCTGTAAAGGAAAAAGGTAATTATTATATCTTAAAAGTAAACAAGGATGTATGCAAAATAAAATACCTTTCAGAATTAACTGAAAGGCTATTTAAAAGAATATGGCAATCCTGAGCGGAGCCGAGGGAGCTACTCTCCCACATTGTTGTGTAGTACCATCGGCCATAAAGAGCTTATCCGCCACCTGGCGGATCGGTATGGGAATACAGGTTGATAATTATTTAGTAAAAATGAATGAGACATAGTGAAAATAAAAAAGCCTTTCAGAATAAACTGAAAGGCTTTTAAAAGAATATGGCAGCTACCTACTCTCCCACATTGTTGTGTAGTACCATCGGCCATGAGGGGCTTAACTTCTCTGTTCGGTATGGGAAGAGGTGAACACCCTCGGCAAAACCACCATAAGACGGTTTGTCGATCTAGCTAAAGCTATAGACAATAATAAGGTGACATATTGGGATAAGAAGTTTAAAAGAGTAAGGTTGTTATTTATTGATCCGAAGAAAAATAAAAAAATAAAGCTAACGGGCAATTAGTACTACTCGGCTTTGATGTTACCACCTTTACACCTGTAGCCTATCAACGTCATAGTCTTTGACGACCCTTAAAAGTAAACTCATCTTAAGGAAGGTTTCACGCTTAGATGCTTTCAGCGTTTATCCTGGCCGTTCATAGCTACTCTGCATTGCACCTGGCGGCACAACAGATACACCAGCGGAACGTACGACCCGGTCCTCTCGTACTAAGGTCATGTCCTTTCAATTTACTAGCGCCCATCACAGATAGGGACCGAACTGTCTTGCGACGTTCTGAACCCAGTTCACGTGCCACTTTAATCGGCGAACAGCCGAACCCTTGGGACCTTCTCCAGCCCCAGGATGTGACGAACCGACATCGAGGTGCCAAACCTCCCCGTCGATATGAGCTCTTGGGGGAGATCAGCCTGTTATCCCCAGAGTACCTTTTATCCTTTGAGCGACGGCCCTTCCATACAGAACCGCCGGATCACTTTAGCCGACTTTCGTCCCTGCTCGACATGTATGTCTCACAGTCAAGCTCCCTTATACTAATACGCTCTATGTACGATTACCAACCGTACTGAGGGAACCTTTGCAAGCCTCCGTTACACTTTAGGAGGCGACCACCCCAGTCAAACTACCCACCATGCACTGTTTCCCATTCGGGATTAGATTCTAAATGTTTAAAGGTTGGTATTTCAACAACGACTCCATGATGCCTAGCGACACCACTTCAAAGTCTCCCAACTATCCTACACATCAAAAATTCAAAATCAATGCAAAGTTGTAGTGAAGGTTCATGGGGTCTTTCCGTCCCGTGACGGGTAACCGGCATCTTCACCGATACTACAATTTCACCGGGCTCGTGGAGGAGACAGTGTTCAACTCATTAGACCATTCGTGCAGGTCGGAACTTACCCGACAAGGAATTTCGCTACCTTAGGACCGTTATAGTTACGGCCGCCGTTTACTGGGGCTTCAGTCAGAAGCTTTGGCTTGCGCCGAACATCCTTCCTTAACCTTCCAGCACCGGGCAGGTATCAGGCTCTATACGTCATCTTTCGATTTTGCAGGGCCCTGTGTTTTTGCTAAACAGTTGGTTGAACCATTTTACTGAGACCATCCGAAGATGGTACGCTTTATCCCGAAGTTACAGCGTCAATTTGCCTAGTTCCTTCTCCACGGCTCACCCGAGCGCCTTAGAATATTCATCCCACCCACCTGTGTCGGTTTACGGTACGGGCTGCTTACACCATAACTTAGAGGTTTTTCTCGGAGGTTTGATTAGGATCACTATCTCTTCGGCCGAAGCTTCTGAGTACTATCAGGTTCGCCAAGTCGTACGGATTTACCTGTACAACCTATAACTACACCCTTTAACGTTCTATTCCGTAAGAACGCGGATCTTTCACTACCCCGTCACCCCATCGAAGTATAAGCAGGTGTTGGAATATTAACCAACTTGCCATCAGCTACCCCTTTCGGGTTTGCCTAAGGACCCGACTAACCCTGATCTGATTAACATTGATCAGGAAACCTTGGGTTTACGGCGTTGAAGTTTTTCACTTCAATTATCGTTACTTATGCCTACATTTTCTTTTGAAACCGCTCCAGCATGCGTCGCCGCACACCTTCGCAGCAGATTTCAATGCTCCCCTACCACACACATCTCAAAGATGCGGTTTAGAACTTCGGTTCATGGTTTGATGCCCGATTATTTTCCGTGCAGGATCTCTCGACCAGTGAGCTGTTACGCACTCTTTAAATGAGTGGCTGCTTCCAAGCCAACATCCTGGCTGTTATAGAAATCCCACCTCGTTTGATCAACTTAACCATGTATTAGGGACCTTAGTTGCTAATCTGGGTTATTTCCCTCTCGGCCACGGACCTTATCGCCCGCAGCCTCACTCCCGGAGATATTTAGCACCATTCGGAGTTTGTCAGGGTTTGGTAGGCGGTGAAGCCCCCTAGCCCAATCAGTAGCTCTACCTGTGCTAAACGTCTATAATCCGAGGCTGTTCCTAAAAACATTTCGGGGAGAACGAGCTATCTCTCAGTTTGATTGGCCTTTCACCCCTATCCACAGGTCATCTCAGAGCTTTTCAACGCTCATGAGTTCGGTCCTC
>JADKJX010000001.1:0-1157500 GCA_016720775.1 Chitinophagaceae bacterium | reverse complement strand
TTCGTTCATGGGAAAGCTGATAGAAAGATCATAAGTTCCTTCGGTTAATCTGGGAATGATGAGGTAGCCGGCATCGGAGGAACCGAACAGATGATCTCCAAGCTTAACATAAAATGGCTGTTTACTTTCAGCCTGGATATAAATAAAGTGGTTTTTTTGTGCACAGATATTTAATGCAAACAACAATAAAAGGCAGGTAAACAGTATTGTTTTTTGAGGCTTCTTCATCATCTGGTTCCAATATTAACCGGGCCAAAAATACTTATTAATATCATGTCTTTGCCACTCAAATAAAAACGATTTACCTTCACCTCATCTCGCTTATTTTTGCACTCTAAATTTATAGTATGAAAAAAATGTTCTTTTTGCTTGCACTGATCGCAGGCCCTTTTATTGTTATGGCGCAGCCGGGTAATGAACCAGCTGACACGTCCTGGAAGAAAATTTACAGGGCCACCGCTACAAAAGTTAATGACCTGGTACATACAAAACTTGATGTTCGTTTTGACTACGATAAAGCCTGGATGTATGGAAAAGAATGGCTGACCGTGAAGCCACATTTCTACCCTACCGACTTACTTACCCTTGATGCCAAGGGAATGGATATAAAAGAAGTGGCCATCATGAGAGGAACAGCGAAAGCGGCTCTTAAATATGATTACGATGGCATGGAATTGAAGATCAAACTTGACAAAACCTACAAAGGCGGCGAAAATTATACCGTGTATATTGATTATGTAAGTAAACCCAATGAAATAAAAGTAAAAGGAAGCGCTGCCATCAACGATGCCAAAGGCCTTTACTTCATCAATCCAAAGGGGGAAGATAAAGACAAACCAACACAGATATGGACACAAGGCGAAACCGAAGCTAACAGCGTATGGATGCCTACCATCGACAAGCCGAACCAGAAAACCACCGATGAAATATACATGACCGTTCCGGCTAAATATGTTACACTCAGCAACGGGTTGCTCATCAGCCAAAAGAAAAATGCCGATGGTACAAGAACCGACTATTGGAAAATGGATCTGCCGCATTCACCCTATTTATTTTTTATGGGCGTGGGCGATTACAAAATAATCAAAGACAGCTACAAAGGAAAAGAAGTTAGTTATTACGTGGAACCCGAACAGGCACCGTATGCAAGAGGCGTATTTGGCCTTACTCCGGAAATGATAAAATTTTATTCAGACAGGCTGGGTGTTGAATATCCCTGGCAGAAATACAACCAGATCGTAGGCCGGGATTATGTAAGCGGTGCGATGGAAAATACCACCACCACATTACACCAGGAAAGCGCTTACCAGAATGCAAGGCAATTGACCGATGGAAATACATGGGAAACTGTAATAGCACACGAACTGTTTCACCAATGGTTTGGCGACCTGGTTACTACCGAAAGCTGGAGTAACATCACTGTTAATGAAACCATGGCCGATTACAGCCAGACATTATGGATGGAATATAAATATGGTAAAGATGCCGGTGATGATGAGAATTACCAGGGAATGGCTCAGTACCTGGGAAATCCGAATGAAGCAAAAAAAGACCTGGTACGTTTCAGATACAGCGATAAAGAAGATGTATTTGACCTTGTAAGCTATCAAAAAGGCGGCCGTGTGCAACACATGCTGCGCAACTTTGTCGGGGATGACGCATATTTTAAATCATTGAACAATTATTTAACCACTAATAAATTTAAGAATGGCGAATCTCACCAGATGCGCCTGGCATTTGAAGAAGTGACCGGTAAAGATCTTAACTGGTTCTGGAACCAGTGGTATTTCGGAAGCGGCCATCCCATTGTAAAAATCGATTACAACTATGATGATGCTAACGGCAAAGCGATGGTGATCATTGAGCAGACACAAAAAACAGATAAGATATTTAAACTGCCATTGGCCATTGATGTTTATAACGGCGCTAACAAAAAAAGATACAATGTATGGGCAGAGAACAAGATCGATACGTTTACGTTCAGCTATACACAACATCCCGACTTAATTAATGTTGATGCCGATAAGATCACCCTCTGGCAGAAAACAGATAATAAGACCGCTGAGAATTTCATTCACCAGGTTAAATATGCACCGCTTTACTTAGACAGGAAAGAAGCCCTGGATTATTTCGGCAAAAAAGCAATGCCCGAACTGGCAGAAGGCCTGAAAGACAAATACGCACCGCTGCGCAGAAGCACCATCAACAAACTGGGCACTTCTAAATTTAAAGATGATGCAAAGGTTATTGAAGCCATTGAAAAGATCGCCAACACCGAAACAGACCGCAAAACAAAAGCCGCTGCTATTTCCTTCCTTGCAAAAAAAGGAGATGCAAAGTATAAATCTATTTTCGAAAAGAACATCAGCGACAGCAGCTACTCCGTTGCCGGAGCTGCTTTAGAAGGCTTACAGAATTTAGAGCCCGCCAAATCTTATGAACTGGCGAAAAATACAGCAGTGATGCAAAGGGTGACCTGGGTGATGTGGTCAATGACATCATCATGAGCGAAGGAACCGAAGCAGATTTTGACCTGGTATCAGGCCGCTATGAAAAAATGCCGCTGAGCCAGGAGAAAGTAAGCGCCAGCGCTACTTTTGCCGGTTATCTTGAAAAAGTTCAGAACGTGACCAATGTGAAAAAAGGAATTGACCTGATCGTTAAATTCCGCAACCAGGTACCTGAACAGTTCCGTGGATTTGTTGATCCGACCATCAAAGGCGGACTTAGCAAATTATCAAAAGCCAAAGGCAAAGAGATCGAAGATTACATAGCTGATAAGATGAAATAAGCCAGCAGAAATATTTTATTAAAAAGACCCGGAGCGTTACTCCGGGTCTTTTTATTGTTGTTTTTTATCTTAACAGGACCTTACTAATCTGTACGGGGAGTTATGTATATTTATGATCCCCGTATTTATAAACACAAGCCTTATTAATGAAAAGTCTTTGTTCGCTCCTTCTGTTAAGCTGTGTCCTTTTTTCATGCGGACAAAGAACATCTTCTCCGCCAACAAGAATTATTTATTCGAAGAAAGTTAAAGACAGTTTTGAGATCTATATCAATGCACCACAAAACATTGACACGAATAAAAAACTTTCTGCCTTTTATTATATGGATGCTAATTTAGGATCAGGAAAAAAATTAAGGGAGTTGCTCCCCAACCCGGAATTTTCTGATAAGGTTAATAAAACAATTTTCATTGGCATAGGCCATATCGGTGACTTCCATGTTTTACGGCGCAGGGATTTTATTCTGCCGGAAATAAATAACGGCGATACGGCGGGAGCCTCGGTTACCTATGGTCAAATTGAAAATTTCTACCAGTTCTTAAAAACAGAGTTGATCCCAATGATCGACTCAACATATAAAACCAATTCAACCAACAATTCGATCCTTGGTCATTCACTCGGTGGATTATTTGCCTTTTATTGTCTTTTTAAAAACGAACCCCTTTTTAGGAACATTTATGCATTAAGTCCGTCACTCTGGATTGATAATTATTCCATTTACAGGTTCAATCATCTTACACAAGACAGTCTGAATAAAAAGAACCTGTATTTTTCCTGTGGCGGACTGGAGATATTTAACCGTATCAAAACAGGAACGAATGAGATGGATCGCTTTCTTCAGAAACAAAACTATCCCGGCATTTCTTACAAATACGAGATACACAGCGGCAAAACGCACAATTCACAGGTAGAAAATTCATTGGACTTTATATTAAGGCAAAAATAAAAAGCCTCTGCGTACAGAGGCTTTTTTAATAAGTTCGAATTTATTATTTACGGCAAATGTGTACTCAAGACAAAAATAAAACTGTGGATAAATTTTATCTATTTGTAAATCAGTGAAGTATGAGAGAATAATGACTTCTAAAAAAATATTTGCGTTCCCCAGCGAAACGAAGTAATTTTACACTACATTATAGTTTCTAATATTATACGGTTTACAAAGAAATACGAAAAAGAGGCTACTTAATGGTAGTCTCTTTTTTAATATTATACGCTTTTAACAATAGAAATGATTAAACATTATATCACATATCAATATTATAAAGATGGAAATATTCGAATTTGCCCTATTTACGAAATGGGAAGACAATCTTCGCTTTTTAGCTGAAGTACTCGCTGACAAAGAGGAATGGATTTACTCAAATCCCGAAAAAGAATATAACGAAGGCAACAACTCCGCCCGTTATTCATACCCCATCCTTAGAAATTATCTTGAATATACTTTTCAGAAAATAAAAGCTGAAAATAAAATCGCCTATACGGAAGATAAAAAATAGCATGTTTTAATACAGGGCTACTTACCTCCAATTTAGAAGAGATTTTTGCTTTGTTTACTGAAAACCAGTCTTACAATAAAATTTCTCCTTATTTTTTCAAGGCATTTGTAAAAGAAAGCGATAGAGACCTACTCACTTTTTTTTCAAACAACATTCCGGAGGCGGCAGATTATTTCACCAATCCTGAGCAATTAATTTTTAACCCTAAATGGAATGTAGTTATAGATATTGACCACCTGATTAGGGATAGTAAAAACAGGTTTCCTGCTCCTTTAAATACAGCAACGGATCGTGAAGTAAGAAAGCATTTAGTTGGTGCATTGGATGAAATAGTAAAGAAAGTGAAGGCTAATTATAAATTGGCTATACCGCAGTATTTTAACGGTAAAATACAGTTGTTACTACCATTGAATTTATATGATGATGAGAATGCAGATTTGGCATTAGTAGTTGACCAAATAAGCGATAAAACATACATCCTTAGCACCTGCTTAACAACAGGTATGGCATACAATAATGCCCGATTAATAGTAAGACCAAGAAAGGAATGGCTTAAACCATAATTAATATTATATATTTTTTAATAACAGATAAAAATTAACATTAGATGGAACAAAAAAATCAGAGTATCGAAAACAATGCGAATGAAGCGCAGGCTAATCCTATCCCGGAAAAATATACCGCTGATAGGTTTAAATTAAGATATACAGATATACACACAAGCGGGTGTGTGTATATACATGAGTTAGTAGATAGGTCAATGGATGATTTTGCCGCTGTTGAGGAAATTGCTATTGATAAAGCTAAATTAGGCTGTATTGTCAAAATATTACCCGTACTGGAGGGAAATGACCCGTTGAGGGAAATATTATATGCAGGTGCTAAAGAAAATAAATGTCCAGATCTAAATATTGATGGTGAATATTATGAAGTAAAAACGCCCACATTGCCTTTAAAAAGGAATAAACTTAGTACTTGTGTGAAAAATGGAAAGGAACAAGCCCATAACGTTATTATTAGGATGCTTGAAAAATTTCACGAAAAATGGTTTGGAGGCTGTGGTTAAAGGAAGATTTGAAACACATCAGTCTTTGCAAATTGTAGAATTTAAATGCTGTTTGACTGATAAATATTATTGTTATAACAGACCGTCCTAAAAAAAGACAGCGGTCATTTCTGACCGCTGATGGAATGCCCCGTAGGACTCTCCGACACAAATGTACTGCATGCCAATGTAATAATGTACACTTTTGCATACATTATTTATTTAATTATATCTTACAAGCTGATTATTAATATAAACTTATAAATAGCATCTGCATTTCATGCTAATATTAGCATTTGATAGAGCGGTTTAATTAAATTTGTGCATGGCAAAAAGAGATAAAATTCAATCTCCAATGGAAAAACTTACTCAAGGATATGAGAAGTTTATAAAGGGAAGGAACTCAAAAAGAATGGCAAAACACTATTCAATAAAGTATTAAAGAAAGCAGCTAACCCACGTTCTGCAAAATAGTTTCAAACATTACATCCTGTTTATCTCTATTCATCATTCTAAAGGCTACTTCATCAACATATTTTTGTAAGTGTTCTACTGATACATGGATATGTGTTCCTTTTATTGTTCTTTTTAAATTACTCCAGGCATTTTCAATTCCATTCGTCGTGTATTCCCCTCTTTTAAATTCGTTCTCAAAGTGGTTTAGTACTTCATGCTTTACATAGGTAATATCTAAGCCTTTATAGCCTAAATGACTATCAGTAACAATAATGGCATCTTTTGAAACGTGTTTTCTTACTCTTTGCTTAAAAGTTTTTGTATCTCTCATTACCTCAAACCTTAGTTTATTGTCGTCAGAGAGAAAACCCATAACACCAGTTTTGTTATCATGCTTGTTTAGTCCATCAGCATACATTTCAGCCCGTTTTTTCCTGTGCATGTTTGCTAATTTTTGCCCGAAATAACTTTCATCTATTTGCACTTTCCCGGTTAATTTACCAATATGTTTATCTGCCATTAGTATTTTAATTTGGTGTGCCATTCTTAATGCTGTCTTATAACAAATATTCAACTGCCTTTCCAATTCTTTAGCTGCAACGCCATTGCGGGTTGTGGTTTGTAAATAGATGGCATAAAACCAATAAGTAAGCGGTGTTGTAGTCTTTTCAAATACTGTGTCTTTTGTAGGGTATATCTGAAAACCGCAATTAGGGCAATTATAAGCCCTTCTATCCTTAACCCTTGTGAATTGCTTGTCGCTTTCACATTTAGGGCATATAAGCCCTGTAAACCTTAATTGAAACAGTTTATGTAAGCAAGCATCATCATTCGGGTACATTGCCCTAAACTGTGTAATTGTAAATCTTTTCATTGTTGTTAGTTTAAAACTTTCAACTAATAAGGGCAAAAAAAAATTATCTTCTATTTATTACTGGAATAGTAGGGTATTTAGTCAGTTCAATAAACTGTATTCCATCAATACTAAAAGATTGCATTTTATGCTCTTTGATTAGTTTGTAAATATATGAGGGTGTAACATGCTCTTTCAATGCAAAGTTTTTAATCGTCATTAATTGAGATATATCAACCTTCATAAAGCAAATATAGGTATTTATTTGTTAGTTGCAAACTTTCAACTAAATTTATTTTCTCACAATTATCCACTATGTGTTACTAACTATTGTGGGATTAACCGGGCGTGTAATTGGTAGTATTAAGTAAATTTGGGATAGAAAAAAGAAGCCCACAACTATAAGCGGCAAACTTCTAAGTTGTGGGCGTAATTAAAGTTCTTTGAAGCCACAAATCTACATCAGCCATTACATACGGCAAAGAATATTAATTAACATTTCCCCAAACGTATTTTCCGCAATAAAAAAATTCCCTGTTAAGAGTATCAGCTCAAAACAGGGATAGTGTGAACAGCCAATCACTTAAAAGTGGGCTTATTCTTTAACCGTTTAAACATTTTATCATGTCTAAACAATCAGAAAAAAAGGTTGTGTACATCAGTGCCGTGACTGGACAATTTGTACCAAAACCTTATGCTCAAACCCATCCTAACACTACTGTTAGAATGGTGGTTAAGAAGCCAAGATAATAAAAATCTTCTTATCCAAACAAATCAGCAACCTCAAATTGGGGTTGCTTTTTTTATTTTAGGGATTATTTATACTCTACCATTTCATCACTAAATAACAATTCAAACCCCTCAAATTTGTGTTGTTCTTTTAGATTATTGTTCTCATCAAGCCATTCAGATTTTACCCAGTATAAACCACGAATATTACCCTTAGGTTGGAGTAATTTGAGTATTTCGTGTTTATTAAGGTTTCTCAGGGTTTCTCGAAGATTTACATTTAACCCTGTTATTTCGTGGTATTTATCCCTAATATCCTTTAGTTTACTTGCAACCCCTAATAAATCCATAACCTTTATAGCTTGTACTTTCAGGTCTGCTTTGAGTGGGAATGCTTGTGGTTGCTGTGGTTGAGGTATATCATCATTTAATAGTTCATCCTTCGTTCCCTTAGATAACCCTAAATTGAGGTTGCCGTATTTAATCTTCTTAATTAGCTTGTCAATCTCATTGACCTTATCCAATAGCTCCCTCTTATCCTTATTCAAGCTATTCAATACTAATTCTATTTCTGTTTTGTGTGTCATAACTACAAAGTTATCACACAATTATAATGCCCTCCAAATTGTCGTGTGTGTTGGATTTTATTTCTGTCTTGACTACACAATCACCTTATTTACCAGCTACCGCTTGCGCCTCCTCCCCCAAAACTTCCGCCACCAAACCCACCGAAACCGCCTGAGCTTCCACCACCGCCGCCACTCCAGCCACCCCCACGGCCTCCGCCTCCTCCCATAAGCATATTTCCAATTGTCCAGGCAGCAAAACCACGCCTGCTCATAAAAGAACCTCCTCTCCCACCACGGCCACCACCAATTGCAAGAAAAATAATAATCATAATAATTATGAAAACGATTCTCAGTATAGAAGATCCACCACTTTTTTTGTGATAACCCGCTGGTGCTTTATATTCTCCTTTACAGCCTGCATCATGGCATCTGTTCCCTCTTCAATTCCCCGGTAGTAATCATCGCCTTTAAAGTTGGGAACAATGATGTCCTCAATGATCTGCTTGCAGGTAATATCCGGCAAGGCCCTTCTACCCATATCCGGTTGCAATGTTTAATTTATGATCTTTCTTGGCTATCAGTAAAACAACACCATTACTGAAGTCCTTTCCTCCAACACCCCACGCCCTGCCTAGTTTAACATTGTAATCTGCTATATCGTTACCATCTAATGTTGAAATGATAACAACTGCAATTTGGGTGGATGTACTGTCATCAAAAGCAACCAGTTTATTTTCCAGGGCCTGGCGCTGGTCGGCCGTAAGCGTACCTGTAAAATCATTTACCAACTGCTTAGGTATATTCTTTAGCAGTTTGTCCAGGTCAGATTCATTTTGCGAAAAGGAAACTAACCCGGCCAGCAGTAATATAAATATGGAAAGTATTTTCTTCATTCTTTTTTAAGACCAGCTGCTTATTTTATCAGTTGCCAAAAACAATTTCGTCTGGCAATTCATTTTTATCTTCTGTTGGTATGTAAGGAAATTTTTCTTTTAAGGTCTGCCCGATCTGCCGCACACATTCTCCTATCCCACCGGGTATATCGTCCTTTGAAAACTTTTCGATCATGTTCTTCACAGCATTGTTCCAGTATTCGGCTCCGGTCTTTTGATAGATGCCTTCATCGGCAAACAAGGCCAGTTCATGGTGTTTCATGGCAACGTACAGCAGTACGGCGTTGCGGTGATCGGTATCCTGCATTTTCAGTTTGAAGAAAATTTCTGCCGCCCGGTCAATGGCATCCATATAGGCATTCTTGCTTTCCACGTAAACCCTCACCTCGCCGCTGGTTTCTTTTTCAGCAGCACGGATGGCATCCACGATCTGCTCTTTTTCAGCAGCAGTGAAGAATTCTTTCTTTTGAATAAGGGAGAACATGCAGGGGCGTTATTTAGAAATAAAACCCCTGTTTTAAGAGGGGTTTTATTCATGCAGTTATTTTATGTCGAATTTAATATCAGGATTCTTTTCACTGCCTGCATCGGCTTTGTAGAAAGGTTTTCTTTGAAACCAAACACACTTGCAAGCAGGCTTCTTGGAAAACGTTTCACTTTCAGGTTATATCCTTCAATGGATTTGTTGTAATCCTGGCGGGCCATATTGATGCGGTTCTCCGTTCCTTCTATCTGTGCCTGAAATCACGGAAGGCAGTAGTTGTTTTAAGATCAGGATAATTTTCAAAAGAAGCGATCAGCCGGCTGAATGAACCCTGCAGGTTTGCCTGTGCTTTTTGATAAGCTTCCAGCGAAGCCGGGTCATTGATATCAACCGTAACTGATGTTGCTTTGGCTCTTGCTTCTACTACAGCCTGCAGCGTGGATTTTTCAAAATTGGCGGATGCTTCCACCGTTTTGATGATGCTGCTGGAGGTCGGTACGGCGCTGATAGTTGGTTTCCACATTGCTCCAAACTTTCTTTACGTCCTGGTCGGCACTAACCAATCCACGTAACCATTGCAACCCCCAGAAACCGAGAATAAGAACGATGCCCAGTATAACTAATAATCCGGTGCGTTTCAAAACTTTGCTTTAGTTTTTAGAAGTTAAAAGTAATATAGTTTTTCTATACAAGACGTTTGGGAAACCAAAACCTTTAAACCGGCTATTCTTTATTGCAGCGATCCCTGGTAATTACTTTGCCTTCAAAATATTCCAGCATGGCGCCACCGCCGGTGCTTACATAACTTACTTTTTCAGCCAGGGTTGAACTTGTTGACCGCTGCTACGCTATCGCCGCCGCCCACAAGGCTGAATGCTCCGTTGGATGTAGATGCCGCCACCGACTGCGCAATGGTTTTTGTGCCATGCTGGAATTTTTCCATTTCAAAACTCCCATCGGGCCATTCCATAAGATGTTCTTGATTGGCCTGATCACATGCGAAAATGATTCCGGCCCATGGGGCCAATGTCGAGCCCCATCCATCCGTCTGGGATCGCATCGCTGGGGCGAACATCGGTATTGCATCAGCTGCAAACTTATCGGCAATAACAGAATCTTCGGGCAAATGAATGCATACATTCTTTTCCTTTGCCTTTTCTAAAATCTCCAGTGCGGCTTGTAACCGGTCGTCTTCGCAAAGTGAAGAACCGATTTTACCACCCCTGGCTTTTAAAAAGGTATAAGCCATGCCGCCGCCGATGATGATATCATCGTTGCCCGATCAAACAAATTTTCAATTATGAGGATCTTATCCGAAACCTTTGCGCCGCCGATGATGGCCAGAAAAGGCTTTTCGGCATCCATGCATTACTTTTTCTGCGCTCATACTTCGCCTTTCCATCAGCAGCCAAACATTTTTTCTGCCGGAAAGTATTTAGCAATAACCGCAGTGGAAGCATGTGCCCGGTGTGCCGTACCAAAATGCATCATTCACATACACATCGCCCAGCTTGCTTAACTTTTCGGCAAACGCTTCATCGCCTTTTTCTTCCTCTTTGTAAAAGCGAAGATTTTCCAGTAACAAAACCTCACCCGGCTTTACATGACGCAGGTCCTGCCATGCCGATGCAATTAGGCAAAGAATCCCCGGTACAGTCTCCAAAAGTCGGGTTTGTATGCCCAACATTTAGTAACTGCAGGTGTTTCACCAGGTGCTTTAAAGAATATTTATCCGTTGGGCCTTCTTTGGGCCTTCCTAGGTGACTCATCAGGATCACACTGCCGCCATCGGCCAGTATCTTTTAATTGTAGGAATGGTGGCCGGCATCCTGGTATCATCCGTGATATTAAACCCGGCATCAGTGGCACGTTAAAGTCTACCCGGATCAGGGCTTTCTGGCCAGAGAAATTGAAGTTGGTGAATTTGACATAGATGCTATTTAATAAATTAACAGCAAAGGCGCTAAGTGCTAAAGAATAAATGAAATGATGCACCGTACGCACCAGTTGCGAAACATAGCTCATTTCGTTATCGTACCAGCTCACGGTCTTCACCATTTGCTTGTCATATTCTGGTCGTTGGTATAGGCGTGAATGGTGCTCATCAAACCGGTGATGATGCCGGAATTATCCTGCAGTACTTTTGCCATTGGCGCCAGGCAGTTGGTGGTACAACTTGCGCAGCTGATTATGGTCTCGCTGCCATCGAGGATGGCGTGGTTAACATTAAATACAACTGTTTTCAGATCGCCGGTGGCCGGAGCAGAGATCACCACCCTTTTTGCACCTGCTGCAAGGTGTGCGGCTGCTTTATGCCTTATCGGTAAAGAAGCCGGTACTCGATCACAACATCCACATCATGTGCACCCCAGGGATCTGGGCCGGGTCTTTCTGTGCATAAATTTTCACTTCATGTCCATTTACCAGTATTGAATTATCTCGGTAGAAGTCACATTCTGACCAAAGCGGCCTTGTGCACTGTCATACTTTAGTAAGTGGCAAGCACTGCAGGACTTGTAAGGTCGTTGATGGCAACCACATCAATACCATCCATGTTGTAGATCTGGCGGAATACCAGGCGGCCGATGCGACCAAAACCGTTGATTGCTACTTTTACTGTACTCATAACTTTAATTTGAATTTAAAATTGAGAGGCAAAATTACAGGATGTGGAAGATATTTGGCGGATTATTTTAGGCGGAGATGGCCGTGAATAACCCGGAAAACTCAATGCAGGCGTGGGTTTTGATCTGATATACCCATAAAACAACAAACTGATACAGTTGTTTAAAATATTTGGTTGAAAAACTGTTAGATGTTATCTTTGCCGTCCTTATTAAAACGCCGCGTTGGTCAAGGGGTTAAGACGCCTCCCTTTCACGGAGGAATCACGGGTTCGAATCCCGTACGTGGTACTGAAGACAAGTCATTTGTCATTGGGTATTAGAAAAAGCCTTTCATTGCTGAAAGGCTTTTTCATTTAAAAATGTAAGTGCAGTTATAAGCTGTACATGCATCCTTCTTATAGCAAAGTTATTTTGAACTTAATTTTGGCATATGACATCAACCTGACCAGCGATCCTTTACACAATTGGCATAACTCTTTAGATACGTTTCATATCCAGCGGCACCATATACATCATTGTAGGTCATTCATTGGTTTCCCGAAGCCATCTTCCAGTTCCTTATACCCTGTTCTTAAACGGGTAACAATAGTATACCCCGGTTCGCCGGAAGCAGCTACGGAATAAACAGCTACCGATTCTTTACCGGCCTCCCACACTTTTTTCAGTTGCGTGATCAGGGCTTTGGTGGCAGCCACTTTCCCGGGCAATGCGGTCATATGTGATTCAGGATCTTTAATCGGCATACCTGTGAGCTGCACCGTACCTGCGTCGGGCTGAAAGGATGAATAGACACGATAGCCCTGCCCATCGTTAACGGCCCACTTTTATTCCAGTCGGCTATGTTCTGCGGTAATATCGCCCCGGCCGTCAATGGTAGTCCAGTTGCTCGGACCTTCCGACACCATATAGCCGCCTGCATCCGGACCTGATTCAATTGACCATACCCTCCATTTCCAGTCGCCGGTATGGTATTTTTGTGCATGCGCCCCAAGGGCCTTTTCAAATTCCATCACTTTGTCGGGCTTGCAAAAATAACGGGTTGAGTTAAGTACATTTTTTGTCTGGCTCATTCCAAATACAGGAATCAGCAAGAACATGAAGAACATTCTTTTCATGTTTAATGATTTATTGGTGAAAAAATAAAATTCCGGGATACAGAAGTCCAGGATACGAAGGGGTACATTAAAAAGCCTTCCATCAGAGAAAGGCTTTTTATTTCTATCACTATTTTTTTGTTTCTTCTTTTCTGTAAGTATAAACCCGCTTTGAAATTTTTGTTGCCTTGCCTTTGTCATTCCATTCTGTACGCTGGGTCCAGTTGCCTTTATCATCATGCGCTTCGTAAGTATACTTGGTAACCTTGGTTGTAGCAGAATCCTTTGTAATGGTTGTATTCGAAAATTCAACCTGCTCTCCCTTATCATTATACTTTGCCGAGCTGGTGGATTTTACTTTACCTAAACTGTCTTTTGCAGTGAAGCCCATGAACATGCTTTTTGTCATATTTACTTTCGCCTGATTGCCTGAAAACACTGTCCTATCATATTGTTTCCAGCCATAGCACCTGCCCGTATTCATTTTGTCCAAGGGTTGTATAATAGATATCCGGCTTACCGGTGGAATCAAATGTCTGGGCAATGGTATATTGGCCCTTATCATCTACGCCTACTTTCCATGGAGCCGCTGGGTTTGCCTCCTTCCTAGTATCCGTAGAACCTGTCCATAATCCATTTTCATGCCTGGTAAAAACAGATTCGTTTTTTACCTTTCCCTTACTGTCTTTAGATGTAAACCTAACAGCATTTCCGTTCTCGTCATACTGAGTAACATCAATACAGCAGGAATCCATCGCACCTATTTTCCCTGCATTCAACCTGGTAAGGTGTTTCTTCAATGCTTTCAATATTCCCTTTCAGGTTGTCATTTAAAGATCGCTGTATTTCACCTTTTTTTCTGCTTGACTTGTCGCTTGCGTTGTTACAGGATGCCAATAAAGATAGCCCCGCAAGAATAATTACGATTCTTTTTCATTTTTGATTGTTTAAACGATTAATAAATGGTGGGGCAGAATTAAGACGATCTTCAGGTATACTTCCAACAATGTAACCTTTAATTACCTAAGATGCAAATCGGGCTTCTTGACAAAGGCAGGTAGTTACATAATCTTAAACCAATTGACAAAACATCTCTGCCGGCAACGGGGTCGAGTGGAGCTGCTGCTGCTAAAACTTTGCAAAGTTTGCCAGCTTTTGTAGTTTGCAAGAAATACTTTTTATGAGCATAGAATGGAAAGGCGTTTTTCCGGCACTTTACTACAAAATTTACGGCAGATGATCAATTAGACCTGCCTGTTTGAGAAAAATTTAAATGCCCAGCTCGAAGCCAGGGTGAACGGCGTTGTACTGGTGGCACATTGGGCGAAGCCAGTGTATTGACCACGAGCAGAAAAAGAACGGCTGATAAAATTCGCTGTAGAAAAATGTGCCGGCAAGGTTCCTGTTGTTTTAAATATTGCAGAAGGTTCTACCAAAGAAGCATTGCAACAGGCTGAATATGCAAAAGCCTGGGGAGCCAGGGGGATCATGATACAGCCGCCCATGCGGTACAAAAGCGATCACAGGGAAACAGTAACTTATTTCAAAACCGTGGCCGATTCAACCGAACTCCCTATAATGATCTACAACAACCCGGTGGATTATAAGATCGAAGTAACGCTGGATATGTTTGACGAACTGCAGGTATGCAAAAATATAACTGCGATTAAAGAATCAACCAGGGATGTAATAAATGTGACCAGGTTAATAAACCGCTTTGGCGACCGCTATAAAATTCTCTGTGGGGTAGACCCTTTGGCAATGGAAGAACTTTGCCTGGGTGCCGATGGCTGGGTAGCCGGACTGGTTTGTGCGTTTCCAAAAGAAACAGTAGCTATTTATAATCTGGTGAAAGCCGGAAAAATCGCAGAAGCTACAAAGATCTACCGCTGGTTCATGCCATTGCTGGAGCTGGACATTCATCCCAAATTGGTACAATACATAAAACTGGCAGAAGCACAGGCGGGCATTGGTTCCGAAACAGTAAGGGCACCAAGGCTTGCATTGGTTGGAAAAGAAAGAGAAGAAGTGCTGAAGATCATCAATGATGGAATTGCTACAAGACCGGAACTTTAATCTTGTGTTAGGGCTAAAGCCCGTTCATGATTAATTCAATTGCCCCGGCCTTAAGGCCGGGGCAATGCAAAAGAACTTACCGGGCCTAGCCCATAAATAATATTTTATGTTTACAGATGCTACAGTTCAGGAAATTGATTTTGTGATGCAGGATGCATGGAATGCATTTCATGTGTACCGGAAATTTTCTTTGAAACAACGGGCTGCCTTTATGAAAGGCATTGCTGTTGAACTGGAAAATTGTGGCGATGCATTGATCCATACGGCCATGAGTGAAACAAATCTTCCCGAAGTACGGTTGCGTGGCGAACGGGCAAGAACCATATTTCAATTGAACAGCTACGCCGAAGCCTGCGAAAAAGGCAATTGGTTAGAGGCAAGAATTGATACTGCCATTCCGGATAAAACTCCACCGAAACCAGACATCCGAAAAATGCTGGTTCCGCTTGGGCCCGTGGTTGTTTTTGGCGCAAGTAATTTTCCTTTTGCTTATTCCACTGCCGGTGGCGATACCGCCTGCGCCTTTGCTGCCGGTTGCCCAGTTGTTGTAAAAGCACATCCTGCCCATGCTGAAACTTCAGAGATCGTTGCAAATGCAATTTTAAAAGCGGCCTCCGATTGCAATATGCCCAAAGGAATTTTTGCGCACGTGCATGGCGCATCTTTTGAAGTGGGCAAGGCATTGGTAACTCATCCGTATACAAAAGCAGTTGGCTTCACCGGCTCCTACACCGGCGGCAAAAATTATTCGATTGGGGTAATCAACGCAAAGAACCCATTCCTGTTTTTGCAGAGATGGGAAGCATCAATCCTGTTTTTTATTGCCGGAAAAATTAAATGCATCGGCAAGTGATATTGCAGCCATGCACGCAGGCTCTATCACCTTAGGCGTTGGACAGTTTTGCACCAAACCCGGATTGATCATCGGTATTGAAAGCGAAGCATTACAAACTTTTATTCACGACCTGGGCAAAGCCATACAGAAAATTACACCGGCCCCCATGCTGCACACCGGCATCGTAACAGCCTATAAAAAAAATAAAGGCAATGCTTTGTTGCAGGAAGATGTTCACCTCGTTGCCGAGAGCGAAACCATGGTAAAAGAAAATGAAGGGTTACCTACCATTGCAACTGCCAGCGGACAGGCTTTCCTAAACAACCCCGTTCTGCACCAGGAAGTATTTAGACCTACTCCATCATTATCCGCTGCAAAGACATGATGGAGATGATCGAAGTGGCGAAGCAACTCGAAGGACAATTAACTTCCACCTTAATGGCAACCGATGCCGACATCAAACAAAATGATGAACTGGTGGAAGCCGTAAAAAATATCTGCGGAAGATTTATTCTCAACAGCGTACCAACCGGTGTGGAGGTTTGCCTGAGCATGCAGCACGGCGGACCTTTTCCTGCAAGCAGCGATTCCCGGTTCACTTCTGTTGGTGCCGATGGTATCAAACGTTTTGCAAGACCCATTGCTTTTCAGAACTGGAGTAATGAGTTATTACCTGATGAATTGAAGAATGAAAATCCGTTGGGGATATTCCGGGCTGTAAATAATGAGCCGACTAAGTCTGCTGTATGATTTTAAAGACAAAGTCTTAAAACCATTCCATCCCTGTCGGAGACAGGGACGAGTGAGACTGCTGTTTGGTCTACACCGCCAGTTTCATTTGCTGATCTTCCTTCCTGTGCTTCATCACAAACCAGCCCGTTATAAAAATAGAGATGATAAAATACCCGGCAAGGATAAATTTAATTACCGGCAAATAAGTGCTTGCCCCAAACCAATCGTTTTGCCGGAAAAGAAAATAAAGACCTAACCCGGATCGGATGAATTCCCACGCAATGGCTGAAGCATTCCGGTCCATCAGGTCGGTGAGTGCATACACACTTAAGAAAATAAAACCACCGTACCAGATGATGTATGTCTTATCAAGGTTATTGATGAGTGCAATATTCCCGAACATATAGCTGATGAATACCAGGATCATCAGCAACTGTATCCAGCTCCAGGCATTCAATGCCGGCGAAGTTGGTTTATTGTATTTTTCAAAATGATACACGTCTTCAATTTTATATACGGGGTATTTGGCCGCTACATCGGCAGGGCGGTAACCCGTATGCCGGAACCATAAGGTGAATTTATCTTTCCAGCTGTTCGTCCGCCATGCATCCTGTATCAGCAGCCACACGTGCTGGAAATTTATTTTGATGGGGTTCCATGTGCGTACCGGTCTTGTGATTCCATACACCGGTGGCACATCGGGCAGTTCTTCCTGGAAAGTACCGAACCATTTGTCCCAGAAAATAAATATCTGTCCGTAGTTCTTATCAATGTATTCTTTGTTGATGGCATGATGTACCCGGTGATGCGAAGGCGTAACGATGATCTTTTCTAAAAATCCCATGCGCCCGATATGCTGCGTATGGTACCAGAACTGTGCAAACAGGTGAAGGGGTGCAACGATCGCAATCACTTCATAAGGCACACCCAGCAGCGCAGCCGGCAAAAGAAAAATGGCAAATGTTTTTACAATGGCTGATATGCTTTGCCGCAACGCACAGGCTAAATTAAATTCTTCGCTGCTGTGGTGAACGATGTGGCCGTTCCAGAAAAAATTTGCTACGTGCTGCAGGCGATGCACCCAGTAACCGGCGAAATCCAGCGCAAAAAAAGCAATGATGTAAACGATGAGTGTGTTGCTGATATGTATCAATGCAAGATTTCTTAATAAGAACGGGTAAGAGATGATAACAAGGTATAAACCGATCACATCTTTGGTAACATTGGTAACGCCGCTGCTGAGGCTGCTGATCATATCCATATTACGCACCGTATCTTTTCCCTTGCGCCAGCCAACCCATTTTTCAAACAGTACCAGCAACAAAAAAGCCGGCATGGCGATCAGTAATATCTTTCCGTATGCTTCCATATAATCTTTGTTACTTTAAAATTACTTCAATTTCCGGGAATAAAACAATGGCGCCCCCGCAGGGCGGAGGCGACATAATAAATATCATAACAACTTTATTGCTTAACAAATTTCTGTGTAATCACCTGGCTATTGTTATCCGTCATACGTACAAAATATAAACCAGCCGCTAACCCGGTTGCATCCACCGGTATACTTCCAACCTGGTTGCCTGGCCTGAATTCTCTTACTTTTATGCCCTGTTCATTAAACACGGATATCAGCTGTACGGCAGTATGTGATGTATACTGAATGGCAAACCTGTTCAATACCGGGTTGGGGGTTATAACAAGGCTGTTGCTGTTTATTTTAATCTCTACAGTGGCAACATACGAATAGCTATATGCCCCGTTCCTGCTAATCATTTTCAAACGGTAATAATTGATGCCCGGCACGGGTTGCATGTCGGTGAAGTTGTAATCTGCAACAGTACTGTTATTGGCTGCAACTGTGCCCAAAGAAGTATAATTTATTCCGTTGGCCGAATGCTCAACTTCATACTGCTTCATATCTATCTGCTGGTTTACCTTCCACTTTACCAGCACCGTTGAACCATTTCTTACTGCATTGAAATCAACCAGGGTCACAGGCAGGGCCGTTAGTGGCGGAATGCCAACTGCAAAACCGGAAAATCCATTTGTGAAAGATGCGGTAATGGTATAATCAGACCCGTATGTGCCCACTGATTCAATCGCTATCCTTGCATTGGCTGATGATGCGGTAAGTGAGCCGATCGCACCAGGGCTTTTTGTGATCTGTACCCCGTTGTTGCCTCCGTTATCGGCCACCCAAACCCTTGTTGATGCCGCTTCATATCCTGCCTTTTCCGCAGCAGAATAATATAAAATTATTCGGTAATTGCCGCTCGATGAGTTGGTTGTTGGTGTTACTTTGAAGGTCTTGCTGCTCAGTCTTTGTTTATTATTTCCGCTTACATCACCTGTAATAAAAAGGGCACTGGTTCCGGCACGGTCAACCTCAAAGGTTGTGCACCCATAGTCAAATGAACCCAGGTTTTGAATGGTGCCCATCACGGTATTGGATACTTTATCATAAAAGTTAACGGTTGCATTGGGACCAAGGTATTGCTGGTCGGATGAGGTACCTGTGTTCACCGATGATTGTACAGGCGCCGGGCTTCTGATATCCCCTTTCAAAACAATATTATCAATGCCAAAAGGCGGCTGATTGCCTGCGGTATTATCATTATCCCACCGGAAGCCAAGCATCAGGTTCGCCGCATTATTTGCTGCAGCCGGCAGGTTCACCGTAATGGTGGTTTTGGTGGTTATCCCCTGGTATTGAACAGCATTTATCTGGGCCCAGCTTGTACCGCTGTTGGTAGAATACCAAAGGGTTCCATAATCATAAATAGTTCCTGAGAATATTTCACCATTGCAAACATAATCATAGGTCAATTGCAGGTTGGTGGCATTTGATGCATTGATGACCGGGGTTTGCAACCTGGCCACGCTTGTACTGGTTGTGCTGTATGTAAACGTGGTTGTATTCTGCGAAACGTATGCACAATTATTGGAGGCAGTGAAATATGGCGTAGTTCCTGCGTTGTTACCAAGTCTCCAGAAATTCACAGCCCCGCTGGAAGTAGCCTGGGTAAAACCAACCGGTGCGGTGAAATTTTCTGAATAGATGGTTTGCCCGGTAGTTAATATATACTGCGAAGGTGCATAATCATCATCGGTGATGGTAACGATATAATCCTGAAAGGTATTCCCCGCTACGGCATTACCGGATGTTGTGACTGAATTAATATGAAGAAGGATCGTTTCAGTTCCTTCAACATACGCATCGTCATTGATGGTGATCGTTAAATTCTGAGTAGCCGTACTTGAAGCCGGGAACACAACGGTTGATGGTGAAATAGTATAATCGGCATTTGCCCCATTGGTTGCAGTTCCGCTTATGGTAAAGCTTACCGTGGCAGATTGTGTGGCAGCCTGTGCAATCTTTACAGGCACAGTAATGGTTTTTGTTTTTAAACAGGTGGCACCGGTACTGCCTGTTTCGGTAACAGTTTGTGCAGCGCCGTTAAACGTGATCTGTGGGGTGCAGGGAACAAAATCGGCGCCCACACCAACAGCATACCAGGCCCTTGTCACTGCTTCAACCTGCAAAGAAGGACAAGCACCGAATAACGTAGTAGCTGCATTGATCATGGCCGTTCTGCAGGCAGAATAATTGGCACTTGATGTTAAAGATGTTTCTCCCAGGAAAGCGATCTTTTCAGCATTTACCCATCCAAGGGCCGGAACAGAATAGGTATTGCTAAGGTCATTGGTGCCAACTGTTTTTCCATTCACCAGCAGGTAGAACCAGTAATTGAGTACCCCACTGTTGGTATGCACGCCACCATTATCTCCTGTACCTGTATACCAATTGGTGCCCAGGTACGTATCCGGTTGAGCGTATAATTTAGGGTTGCTCATACTGCGAAGAGCTCCACCACCGATGGTGATCTCCTCACCAATATCAAAATAACTTTTGGGGACTGCATCTGCCTCAAAAGGATCTCCATAGTGTTCAATAGATGCACCCCATATATCGCTAAAGCCTTCGTTCATGGCTCCGCTTTCATTGGAATAAGTAAGGTTGGATGTAGCCTGGCAAACACCATGACCGATCTCATGACCCGTAACATCAAGACTGGACAAAGTGGAAAATCCACCAACCGCATAGGAACCATCGCCATAGAACATGCTGTTGATGCCTCCACCGCCCTGCCAGAATGCATTATCCCAGTTGTTGTCGGCATGCACATAGCAATTCAATATTCCATTTGCATTATCCCAACTGTTCCTTGTATGTCTTGTTTTCCAGTAATCATATACCCTTTGTGCTCCCCACTGAACATCCAAAGCTGTATTGTCGTGATTGGCATTATTATATTCAGCCGCAGTCCAGCTATTATCAGCATCGGTAACTTCTGTGGCTGCTGCCATCGCTGCCGTAAACTGGCTTACTAGGGTGTAAGTGCTCACAGGAGCGTGAAGAATATTCTTGATATGCGTTGGATAATTCTCCCCTGCAATGGTTGCTTCAAGCCTGTAAGAACCACCTGTAAACCGTGTAACCATATTGGTCAGAGTACCACTATATATACTGGCCGCTAATGGAGAAACAACCTGGCCGGAGGCTTCTGTATTTCGTTTTTCGGCAGTATGATCTTCATTTTTACCGGTGAGATCATTTTTTTTATCAGGATGGAGATCTTTATAACAACCCGTCATTGTGAGGAGGTTGGTAAATAAGATATCCCCTGTTGCAGCATCCACATATACATGTTGAAATTTTGATGCGTTGGCCCGGGATCCCATTTCAAACCTGTATGCCAGGTGAACTTTCCCGTCAGTATTTTTTTTATGCAGTCCATTTTCAATAAACACAAGTACTCCTGCCGGTTTATCGTCATTTGCAGGCGCCATTCCATCGAGATATATCCTCGCTTTTGTCCTGGCGGCCTCTTCTGTGAGTGCAGGTGTAATACTGGTTAAAGCATCCACCTGAAAAACCTCCCCGGTTATATAAGACAGCTTGCCGTCTTTGGCAACAACCACATAACTGCCATGTTCGATCCTGATCCCTTTAAAATACTGCTGGTAACGCTGCACTTCTATATTGCCATACATCGTTTCATCCTGATTTTTTGAAAGTGCATCTATACTCCTGCGTACAGGCAGGTACTTTGCAAGAGCCTGCTCTGCATCTGCTACACTTATGGAAGCAGGCCCGTCGAACCTGATATAGGCGGGTGTGCCATGTTTATCATTGAACTCAAATGAAGTAACGAACGGGTCTGCCTTCACCCTGGCTTTATACGCCTGCAAGTCCTTACCTGCCTGCTTTGGCTTTACCTGGGCCTGGATGGAAATGCTGAATAAGAATAATGAGAGAGTAACTAAGGGTAGTTTTGTATTCATACGGGAGTTTTAGTCATCAAATTTAAAAAAAAATTACTGCTTTCTGTAAAAACATTCTTCTCGCAGGTTAAGCTGTTATAGAATCACAATAATCATCCCCTGAGTTGACATTTCTTATTAACTTACCAGTTCAAAAGCGCCACTAATGGCTGCATTTATTAACGGTTATTGAAAACAATTTGAAAACATTCCATTGCATAGATGCCCATACCTGCGGTAACCCGGTTCGCCTGGTGAAAAAAGGCGGCCCCCAACTTCTGGGCAATACCATGAGCGAAAAACGCCAGCATTTTCTGAAAGAATATGACTGGATAAGAAAGGGGTTGATGTTTGAACCCCGTGGCCACGACATGATGAGTGGAAGCATTTTGTATCCGCCGCATGATCCGCAGAATGACGTGGCTGTTCTGTTCATTGAAACCAGCGGCTGCCTGCCCATGTGCGGACATGGAACCATCGGCACCATAACCATTGCCATTGAAGAAGGATTGATAAACCCAAAAACGCCCGGCATCGTACGGATGGAAGCGCCGGCAGGTTTGGTACTGATCGAATACAAACAAGACCCTTCGGCTTCGCTTGGTCCTTCGACTCCGCTCAGGACAAAAGTAAAATCAGTAAAGCTTACAAATGTTCCCTCGTTCCTTCATTCTACAGAATTAACCGTTGCGTGCCCGGAATTAGGTGAACTGGTAATCGATGTTTCTTACGGCGGGAATTTTTATGCCATTGTGGATGTGCAGAAAAATTTTAAAGGACTGGAAAATTATTCAGCCGATAAACTGATAAGCTGGGCAAGAGAGCTGAGAAAAAATATCAATGCCAAATACGATTTTGTTCATCCCGAAAACGAGACCATACACGGATGCAGCCACATACTGTGGACCGGTGCGGTGATCGATAAAACATCGACGGCCCGTAACGCTGTTTTTTATGGCGACAAAGCCATCGACCGCAGTCCTTGCGGAACAGGAACAAGTGCAAGAATGGCGCAATGGTATGCAAAAGGAAAATTAAAAAAAGGAGATGAATTCATTCACGAGAGCATCATCGGCAGTAAATTCACCGGTCGGATAGAAGAAGAATTAACTATTGCCGGGAAGCCCGCCATTAAACCAAGCATTGAAGGATGGGCAAGAATTTATGGACATAATATAATAACGATTGATACCGAAGATGACCCGTATGCATTGGGCTTCCAGGTAATTTAAAAACAGCAGAATGAAAGTAACGATCATTGGCGGCGGTGTAATAGGTTTATGCAGCGCCTACTATTTGCAAAGGGAAGGATATGAAGTAACAATTATTGAACGAGGCGATATAACAGACGGTTGTTCCTTTGGAAACATGGGCTACATGTCGCCCAGTCATTTTGTACCGCTCGCAAGTCCAGGCATTATTGCCGAAGGCATCCGGCATATGCTCAGCAGCAGCAGCCCGTTCTACATAAAACCAAGACTTAACTGGGACCTGCTGCAATGGGGTTATCATTTCTGGAAGAACAGCAATGCAGCCACCGTTAAAAAAAATGCGCCACACCTGAATAATATCTTACAATTAAGCCGGCAGTTGATAAACGATATGCGGAATGAGATCGGCGATACATTCGACATGGAAACGATCGGCTGCCTGATGATGTGCAGGCAACAAAAAACATTAGAGCATGAGTTTCACCTGGCTGATGATGCAGAGAAATTCGGATTGAAAGTAGAGCGGTTGAAACGGGATGCCGTGCAACAGCTGGAAACAGATGTTGAAGTGGATGTGGCCGGGGCCGTGTTATTTAAAGACGATTGTCATTTCAATCCCGGCAAGATGATGGTTGCCCTGAAAAATAATTTAGAAAAGAAGGGGGTGAATTTTCAATTGCATACCACCGTTACCGGCTTTGAGAAAGCAAGCAATAAAATTTCGGCAGTAATAACCGATAGGGGAAAATTTGACTGCACTGAAATTGTCATCGCCGCAGGAAGCTGGCTGCCTGTTGTTGCAAAAATGATGGGCATCCGGTTATTATTACAGCCGGGCAAAGGATACAGCCATACCTATGATCATGTAGAAAAGAATATTAAATATCCTGCCATCTTAGTTGATGGCCGTTGTGCCATTACGCCCTGGAAGCACCAGCTCCGCATTGGCGGCACCATGGAGATCAGCGGCATCAATAATAAAGTGCTGGTAAAACGTATGCAGGGCATTTATGATTCGGCAAAAGTTTTTTACCCGGGATTAAAAATTGATTTCCCTCCTGTTGATAAAATATGGAACGGTTTAAGGCCGGTAACACCGGATGGACTGCCTTATATTGGAAAAATTGCTGAATTTGAAAATGTTGTTTTTGCCGGCGGCCATGCCATGCTGGGCATTTCGGAAGGAACGGGCACAGGAAAACTTGTGAGTGAAATAATCCGGCGTAAGCATACCTCTGTGGACATAAGCGCCTTTAAACCAACCCGGTTTCAGTAATGGTTATTTCTTTTTGTAAACAAATTTCTCATCGAGCAATTCAAACATCTTTTTATAAAACTCCCTCAGTTCAGGATACTGATCGGGTGTATAAAAAGGATTTTTAAATTCCATACTGATATTAATAAACAAGAGCCCATCGCTGAATGTAGCATATCTTTTAAAAACAATGTTCATATCCGGGGTGATCATTTTTAAATTTTTAGGCAACGTTTCCATCTGGTAACCGTCGGGCAAAAAGAAGGTGGCGGTGATTGTATATTCCTGCTTCGTACCAAAGAAAATATCGCTTCTGCGTTCTTCATCAAGAAAAGGATTTTTATTAAAGCCTAAAAACAAATTAGCCGACAGGTAATTGTAGCCCCCCGAAGAAACCGGCGGAATACTAAAATCAAGCGTTTGTTCCAATGGCAGCGTATCGTTGTCGGCATTTTTTAAAGAAAAACTGTCAACCTTTACATTTGAACCTGATACCAACGCTTCTTTCAGTTTATCGATCCCCTTTCGGAACAATTCGAGGCTCTTTATTTTTTCATAGTCAAAACTGTTTACGGTAGCAGCCCCGGTTATTGACCCGTCATTCCCGATATTAGCAGTTACCTGTACGGTTTTTTTCTTCACGTGATCATCGTCCCATAAAACTTTCCAGCCCCACTCATAGCTATCGGGTTTTTCAATGACCAGTCCTTCAGAAGCCATAACGTCAAACGGTATCAAATGTGAAGGCGTATACTTCTCTGTTGCATCCAGCACATAATTTTTGTCTCCGATCTGTACATATGCCATAACCTTATTGAACTGGTCGTACCCGGGAACCCCGGTATTGATAATGCCGTTTTCTCTCGTACTCACCAATACGGGCTTCACTTTAATTCCGGCGTCTTTCAACAGGTTAATAAGGATGAGGTTGATCTCGCCGCTTGTTCCCTTTTTATCCTTCCAGGCGCTCTTTACTCCATCCAATGCCCATATGTTGTCGTAGTTATTCCAAACCATATTATTGCGCACATATTTATGGATGATGAGCATTCTTGTATACTCGTCACCAACAGGTATCAGCATGGCATCCAGGTCTGAAGTGCGTGGAATATTCTTTTTCAACTGTCTGCCGAAGTCCTCATCTTCCATCAGCGATTTAACGATGCCCGGCCAGGTTCTTGCAAGGTTAATCGGGAGCATACCGGGAATATGCACAGACATTGATTTAAGTTCCATTCTTTGCAGGTAATCTTCCGGGCAACTCATGAATGCTTCATCTTTCAATGCGGGTACATTGTCCATGGCATACCATGAATTATTTCCTGAAGAAGCATCCCTGCCTTTCTGTTGCAACGGAAGATTCACATGCGGAATAACAGCCACCCGGAGTTCCTGCGGAAAATCCATGATAAAGCGGCTGTGTTTTACGGGTATCTCTTTTTGGAAATACCAGTAGTTTTCCGAATAGCCATCCAGCACATATTTATATTCAATCACGCTCCCTTCTTTTACATCCGGGAATGCAAATATCTTTTCACTGAAACGGGAGTTTATCGCTTTATCATAAACCGTATTCTTATCAACCTTTGTCACCACCACATTGCCGGATGCATCCAGGTTATAGGTTTGGGCGCTGAAAGACTTTATGGTAATCTCCTTATTACCGGATGGATACCTGATCCGGATATTGGCGTTCTCAAATCCTTTTTTAGTGAATATTTTGATCCGCACATGATAAGAGGTTTGTTGAAAAACAGGAAAAGTTGCATAATCGAGATTCAGCCTGAAGTAAGACTCGCCTTCATCAAACAGCACCATCGCCTCGGCGCCTTTCTCAAAAGAACAATCGGTCATCTCCAGTTCGGATCTGTCAACTTTTCCAAACTCGGGTAATGGGGGCAGTGTTTGAGCAGCCAATTCTGAAAGACTGCATGACAAAAAAAACAAGATAAAAAGTCTTTTCATTGCCGTGTATTTTACTTAGGAAGATCAACTTAAGCCTTCTTCGTAATGCATTTCAGGTATCTCCACATCAACAAAACCTTTCCGTACCAGGCGTTGTTTAAAATCCTGCTGCACTTTATATTCACCATGCACTAAAAACAAACGCTTCACCTGTTTGGGATCCTGGCAGGCCAGGAACTGGCAGAGATCATCGTAATCACCATGTGCACTCATGCTCCGGATGGAACCGATCTCGGCATTCACTTCATGGGCCACACCATAGATATTCACTTCCTTTCGGCCGTCGAGCAATTTGCCACCGAGTGAATGCGGTTCGCAATAGCCCGTAAATAAAATGGTGTTGCGGCTGTTCTCTATATTATTGCTGATATGGTGCTTAACCCTTCCGGCATCGGCCATACCACTGGCAGAAATGATGACAAACGGCCCGTTTCGGAAATTGAGCAACTTCGATTCATCAACTGATTTAATGAACTTCAATCCCTTAAACCCAAAAGGATCACTATCACTCTGCAATATCTTTTGTATCGTTTTATTGAAATACTGCGGGTAATGTTTTACTATTTCTGTTGCCTTTACGCTCAATGGACTGTCGACAAAATAATTCAGGTCGGGTAGCCTTCTTTCCAGTTCCAGCTGATTAAGTGCATATAATATTTCCTGTGTCCTTCCCACGCTGAAGGCAGGGATGATCAGTTTGCCTTTTTTCTGCAGGCAGGCTTTTTCTATCCAGTGCAAAATCTGGTCGGGCGTTGTGGTGGCGTTGTCGTGCAGACTGTTTCCATAGGTTGATTCTATCAGGATATAATCAGCCTGCGAAAAAGTGGCAGGTGATTTTAATATCACATCCCGGTATCTTCCCACGTCTCCGCTGAATGTAAGCCGGGTAACTTTCCCATCTTCTTTTATCTTTAAATGTACCGCAGCACTGCCGATGATATGACCGGTATCGGTGTACTGCACGTCAATATTTTCATCAATGGTAAACCAGTTGTCGTATTCCACCTGCACAAAATGATCCATAGCAGCAATGGCATCGGATGTGTCATACAAAGGCCTTAAATACGGCAGGCCTTCCTGCGCCCTTCTTTTATTTTCATATTTGATCTCGCTTTCCTGTATGCCGGCAGAATCTTCCAGCATCACCGCCGTTAGTTCTTTGGTGGCCGGCGTGCAATAGATCTTTCCGTCAAAACCATCCTTCATCAATTTCGGTATCAGTCCGCAATGATCAACATGCGCATGAGATAAGATCATGGCCGTAACCTCTGTCACATCAAAACCAAAATTCCGGTTCATGGCGTCGGTTTCTTTTCCAAGTCCCTGGAACATCCCGCAGTCCAGTAAATACTTTTTCCCGTTCTTCAACGTAAGCAGGTGTTTGCTTCCGGTTACTGTTCTGGCGGCGCCATGGAATGCTATTTTCATTGTTATCGTTTAAAGGTTTAAATCGTTTAAGACGTTTAAAGGTTTAAAGGTTTAAAGGTTTAAGGTTTAAAGGTTTAAGATCGTCTAAATCGTTGAAGTGCAATTATTGAATAAAGAAGTTTTTTCCTCAACCCTTAAACGCCTTAAACCCTGCAACGTTTTAAACGTCTGCCCCCAGCCAAGCCATCATCCCCATCCCGATCTCAATTGCACGCTCATCAATATTAAAGGTAGGTGTATGTACGCCGCTGGTTATTCCTTTTGCTTTATTTCCTGCACCCAACCTGAAAAAGCAGGCAGGTACCTGGTGAGAGTAATAGGCAAAGTCTTCTGCGCCCATCCGCAATTCTGTTTCTTCCACATTTTCGGCGCCTATATAATCTGCTGCTTTTTTCCAGGCAGCATTACCCAATTCTTCATTATTTAAAACAAAGGGATAGCCCACATCAATATGAATGGTTGCTTCGGCACCCATTGCACTCACCAGCTCAATGGTTTGTTTTTTTATCAGTTCATGCGCCTTAAAACGCCATTCCTCATTCATCGCCCGGAAAGTACCCATCAGTTTCACTTCTGATGGAATGACATTGGTGGTATGCCCGCCCTGGAAAGAAGTTATTGATAAAACAGATGGGTTGAACGGGCTGTTATTCCTGCTTACGATCTGCTGCAGGCTTACCACCAACTGTGATGCAATTAAAATGGTATCTGCCGTAAACTGCGGGGCAGCCGCATGTCCGCCTTTACTTTTTACAGAGATATAAATTTCATCGGCACTGGCCATTACCATACCATTGCGGAAACTTATCTTCCCCACTTCCAGCCCCGGGTGCACATGCAGGGCAAATATTTGTTCAGGCTTCGGGTTTTCCAAAACTCCTTCTGCAATCAATAAACTGGCCCCGCCGGGATTTTTTTCTTCTCCGGGCTGAAAAATTAATTTCACGGTTCCTTCCCACTCGTCTTTCAGCTCATTTAAAATTTTAGCAGCACCCAATAAGCAGGTGGTATGTACATCATGTCCGCAGGCATGCATCACACCGGGATTCTTTGATTTGTAATCAACCTCGTTCTCTTCCAGGATCGGCAGTGCATCCATATCAGCCCGGAGTGCCGTGATTCTTTTATCCGGGTTCTTTCCTTTGATCAACCCAACAACACCGGTCTTTGCTTTTACTTCAAAAGGAATTCCCCATTCGGTAAGCTTTTGCTGAACATATGCCGAAGTCTTAAATTCTTCGTAGCTCAATTCGGGGTTTGCATGCAGGTGATGGCGGATATCGATGAATTCTTTTGCGTAATTTTTAGCTGATTGCTGAATGAGTTGCTTTATCATGCACTAAAATTAGCGGTAAACAGGCAAAATAAAAAGGAGTTTCCTTTCAGAAACTCCTTTATGCAAAACGAGGTTTATTTTTAGTTTTGGTCTTTTATCTTATCCGGCTTTAACTCCACCATTTCCGGGAGAAGGTAAACGCCACCGGTCACCACGCCCGACCTGATAATGAGGTCACGGTATTTCTCTGCATCCTTCTTCTCTGTAAAATCGCCAAACTTCATTTTTATGAACGGCGACTGGTAGGTCATCACTACTTTCTCCTCGGGAAAGGTTTGCAAAAGATAGGCCCGCACTTTCATGGCATAGTCCCGGTTATTGGTCTTTAACACAAACAGCCGGTAGCCTTTGGCGAACCGGTTTGAATAACTGTTTATTTCGGCCTCAGCCTTTGCCAGTATGTCTAAACGGGGATCTTTATTAACGATCACTTTGGGAGCAGCACTGTCGGCAGCCACATGCTGGGCCATTGCCGCGACTGAAAATAAAATTATAATTAGTATGCTTATGCCTTTTTTCATGTTGACTGAATTTGCAAAAACCATTCCACCAATCTCAGCTGTCATTCATTTGCCGGGGAACAAATCTATCATTTTATACTCAAAAAGCTTTTGTTTATCCACGGCATGGCTTTGCCGGCGTAAAATTACTGCACTTCCCCGCTAAATTATACAGGCGGGTGTTTTCACAATTAATCATTTGTTATATTTATCGCCCAATCAAAAATTAACTGCATGCAAAAACTAAAAAACCTGTTGTTGCTGTTTGCTTTCTCGGCAGGCAGTTTTCAAGTCCTGGAAGCCCAGGCAACCTTCCCGGTAAATGACGTTGCCAATCCCAAAGACGGCTGCTATGCCTTTACAAACGCCATCATTTTTAAAACCGCAAAGGATACATTGAAAAATGCAACGATGGTCATCCGCCAGGGAAAGGTAGAAGCCATCGGAAATAATATTTCCATTCCCAAAGAAGCCGTGGTAATTGATTGCAACGGAAAATATATTTACCCGGCATTCATTGATATTTACAGCGACTACGGGATTGCCTCGGCTGCTCCTGCGCAAGCCGCTGGCGTTGGTGGCGGTGGTTTTTTCCGTACACAACAAATAACTTCAAATACCAAGGGCGCTTATGGCTGGAACCAGTCCATTAAAGCGGAAACAGAAGCCTGCAAAATATTCAGTGCCGATGATGCAAAAGCAAAAACATTAAGAGACATTGGTTTTGGCTCGGTACTTACGCATCAGAAAGATGGTATTGCAAGAGGAACCGGCGCATTTGTTACACTGGCTAATGAGCCCGATAATTTTGTTTTGATAAAAGACAAAGCTTCTGCTCATTATTCTTTCAGCAGGGGAACATCGGGACAAAGCTATCCCAGTTCTATGATGGGTATGATCGCTTTGCTTCGACAGACCTACCTGGATGCACAATGGTATAAATCAAATCCCGCTGCCGAAGGCGTAAACCTTTCTTTAAAAAGCTGGAATGATAACCAGAACCTGCCGCAGATATTTGATGCCAATGATAAATGGAATGACCTGCGGGCCGATAAGATCGGTGATGAGTTCGGTGTTCAGTATATCATCAAAGGCGGTGGCAACGAATACCAGCGCATACGGGAAATGGCCGAAACAAAAGCTTCATTCATTTTATCACTGAACTATCCGGCTGCCATGGATGTGGATGATCCAAATGATCTGCGCTTTGTGGGGCTCGATGACCTGAAGCATTGGGAACTTGCACCAGGTAACCCGGCAGCATTGGAAAAAGCAGGCATTAATTTCTGCCTTACTTCGGCCGACCTCACTAACCCCGCAGATTTTATGGCCAACCTGCGCAAAGCAATTGAATACGGATTAACAGAACAAAAAGCATTGGATGCATTAACAAAAGCACCTGCCACATTATTGGGTGTGTATGATAAAATAGGAAGCCTGGATGCCGGTAAGATCGCCAACTTCATCATCACATCCGGCCCCGTGTTTGCAGAAAAAACAACCTTATTACAAAACTGGACACAAGGAATTAAGAATGCTGTTAAGGACGAGAACTGGTATGATGTGAAAGGATCCTATAACCTCGTTGCCAATACCAATACCGGGGTAAAAGCATTTACAGTAGACCTGAAAGATGCCGGTGTAGCCAGTTTCATCGGTAAAGACACCCTTACCGGTAAATATACTTACGATGGAAAATTAGTGAAACTGAGTTATACCGAAGGCCGTGGCCCCGGTGCAAGAGAAACTATTTTAAGTGGCGCCGTTGCCGGTAATACATGGAATGGTTTCGGATCCGATGCACAGGGAAACAAATTTACCTGGATGGCAACCTTCGATAAAAAAGCTGAACCTAAAGCAGACAGCACAAGGCCTAAACAACCGCTGGTGCTTGGAAAAGTAACCTATCCTTTCCTTAGTTATGGCTGGGAAGAATTACCCAAACAGGAAAATATCCTAATTAAGAACGGAACGGTTTGGACAAGTGAGGCAACAGGCAAACTGGAAAACACCGATGTGCTGGTGAAGAACGGAAAGATCGCCGCCATCGGAAAAAATCTTTCAGACCCTACGGCGAAAGTGATCGATGCTACCGGCAAGAATGTCACGCCGGGTATCATTGATGAGCACTCACACATCGCATCATCATCTACCAACGAAGGCGGACAAAGTGTTACTTCCGAAGTACGGATCGGCGATAACCTCAATCCCGATGATATAAATATATACAGGCAATTGAGCGGCGGTGTTACCACTTCACACATTTTACATGGCTCTGCAAATACCATCGGCGGACAGACACAGTTAATAAAACTCCGCTGGGGTATGGATGACCAGGAATTGAAATTTGCCGGCGCTGATCCGTTCATAAAATTTGCACTGGGCGAAAATGTAAAAAGAAGTTCAAGCACACAGGGTAATCCCCGTTTCCCCGATACCAGGATGGGTGTTGAAGAAGTGCAGATGGATGCATTTCAGCGGGCTTCTGATTACCAGAAAGCCATGAAAGCAGCCGAAGAGAATAATAAGAAAAAAGGCGCAACACCTATTGTGGTTCGCAGAGATCTTGAACTGGATGCACTGGTTGAGATCATGAATAAGAAACGGTTCATTACCTGCCACTCTTATGTGCAGAGTGAAATAAATGAAACCATGAAAGTGGCCGAGAAATTCGGATTCACCGTAAATACCTTCACCCATATTTTAGAAGGATACAAAGTGGCTGACAAGATGAAAGCACATGGTTCCAATGCTTCCACCTTCAGCGACTGGTGGATATACAAAATGGAAGTGGTGGATGCAATTCCTTACAATGCGTACATCATGAACAAAGTTGGATTGAATGTGGCTATCAACTCAGATGATGCAGAAATGGCCCGGCGCCTGAACCAGGAAGCAGCCAAGAGTGTAAAGTATGGCGGCATGAGTGAAGAAGATGCCTTGAAGATGGTAACCATCAACCCCGCAAAAATGCTGCATGTGGACAGTAAAGTAGGAAGTATAAAAGTTGGTAAAGATGCCGACCTCGTTGTATGGAGCGATAATCCATTATCCATTTATGCGAAGGCAGAAAAAACAATTGTGGATGGTACCATTTATTTCGACCGGGACAAGGATGCAGAAATGCGTAAACAGAACCAGGCAGAAAAAGCGAGGATCGTACAGAAATTAACCACCCTGAAAAGAACGGCTGCCGGCGGTGCTGGCGGAGGCGGAAATTTCCAGCGGGCAAGGCCCAGGTACGAGATCGTGAATACCTGCAGTGATCATAATCACAATACGGGTTTACTCACCATTGATGCGGACGACCTTGATGAAAATAATTAATCAGAAAAAAATCATTGAAATGAAAAAGATATTCATATATATAGGTTGTGTGTTTGCAACGGCAAGTGTTTCTGCACAGGAAACCATGTCGCCTGCACCGGCACAAAAAGAGACCATCGCATTGACCAATGCCACCATTCACATTGGCAATGGCCAGGTGATCGAAAACGGAACCGTTATTTTTTCCAACGGAAAAATAACAGAGGTTGGTGCCGGTATTGCTACAGGCAGTGCAAAGCTGATCGACTGCAAGGGAAAACAAATTTATCCCGGGCTGATACTTCCTTCTTCTCAACTCGGGTTGGTGGAAGTGCCTACTGTAAGAGCAACAGACGATGCTACCGAGATCGGGGAAATGAATCCAAGCATCCGTTCGTTGGTAGCGTACAATACCGATTCAAAGGTCATCAACACCTTACGGCCCAATGGTATCTTATTGGCAAATATTGTTCCTGCCGGTGGTATCATTTCCGGTTCTTCATCGGTAGTGCAACTTGATGCATGGAATTGGGAAGACGCTGCATACAAAGCAGACCTGGGTATTCATTTCCGTATGCCTTCACTACTCACCCGCCGTGGCGGAAGAGGCGGTTTTGGAAATTTTGGCGGACAACAACAAAATGTTGACCCGGTAAAAAGAGGCCTGGAACAAATTGAAGCCGTGAAAGCATTTTTCAGGGAAGCAAAGGCGTACCTGGCTGAACCAAAACACGAAAGCACCAATTTAAAATTTGAAGCCGTAAGGGGTTTGTTCGAGAAAAAGCAAAAACTCTTCATTCATTGCAATATTGTAAAAGAAATGTTGCTTGCTGTTGACTTTGCAAAAGAGTTTGGATTTGATGTTGTGTTAGTAGGTGCTGTTGACAGCTGGCAGATCGCCGACATCTTAAAGCAAAATAACATCGCCGTGATATTGTCGCAACTGCACAACCTGCCAACCATGATCGATGATGATATTGACCAGCCATTTAAAACACCCTACCTGCTGCAAAAAGCAGGTGTATTATTCGCCCTTAATGATGATGATGAGAACAGCCGCAGCCGCAACCTTCCATTCAATGCAGGCACGGCTTCAGCCTATGGCCTCACAAAAGAACAAGCCCTCAGCGCCATCACCTTAAATACCGCAAACATTTTAGGCATTGCCGATAAAACAGGCAGCATCGAAAAAGGGAAGGACGCCAACATTGTGGTAAGTGAAGGCGATATTTTAGACATGAAGTCGAATATCGTTACGCAGGCTTTTATACAAGGGCGTTCGATCGATCTGAACAACAAACAGAAACAACTGGCGGAGAAGTATGAAAAAAAATATGGGATAAAGTGATCATGATGTGCGTTACGAATGCTCCGTATTTATTAGGAAAAAGGCCCTGGCTTATAACCGGGGCCTTTCTGAAAATTTCAATCCCGCTTGGCTTAATAAAACAGGCTTAACCGTATTTAAAAGACCTGTTACACAAAGGTTAACGTTTATTTTATCAAATTGCCTTATTTGCCGCGGTAAAAAAGCCCATATTTGTACTTCACAATTTAAATTCAATTTTATGTTACAGGAATTGATACAAAAACTCCAGGACCAGCATGGCCTGAGTGCAGAACAATCAAATGGTGTCATAGGTACAGTTACCAGTTTTATCAAAGAAAAAGTTCCAATGATCAGCGGAGCTATTGATAATATGCTTGCTCCCGAAACAGCAACGGCTGCTGCAGGTGCACCGGCAGAAAACAAATCAGAAAGCCTGATGGATAAAATAAGTGATGTAATACCGGGCCAGGCAGGAGAAAAAGTGGAGGAATTTGCAAAAAATGCGGCCCATAAAGCTGAAGAAGTTTTTGACAGTGTGAAAGATAAATTAAGCGGTATGTTCAGCGGAGATAAGAAATAATCAAAGTTTGAATTATTAAAAAGCCATCTTTCCCCGGGATGGCTTTTTTTATTATTTTAAGGATCGAATATCTTCAGAACATCAATCAAATTCATTAAGTATTATCTTTATTCCATTAATAATATTCACGGAAATAATCCTATTACCTGACTTAAACATGTTTGACCCGGCATTATCCTTCAGGTCCTTGTCAGCAGGGATTAGGTAAAAGTTTTTATTGAATAATGGTTTATGCCCAGAAAAAAGATAAAGCAGCATAAATGTGCTAACTGCAATTTTCAGTTCAGTGCCAGTGGCGAGCACACTAATTTTTGCCCCAACTGCGGGCAGGAAAATCACAATCCCCGCTTTCCCCTGGTTCATTATGGCTATGAGTTGCTGGAAGGTTTTCTGCATTTCGACACAAAGTTTTTTTACTCCCTGAAGGTTCTTTTATTTAAGCCCGGTAAAATTACATTTGATTATATTCATAATATAAGAGGACGATACACGCCACCATTCCGGATGTTTATATTTCTTTCCATTTTTTGCCTGCTGGCATTGGGTTTATACGAGGCTAATCTGCTAGAAAAGGGACTTTTGGGCAAGCCGTCGCAAACCAGGAAGACAATATAACCATTGGTGAGATGTTTGATAAATCTGCAGACAGTGTGAAGGATGATATTTTGGTTCCTCCGTTCTCCTGGCTGATGGCTAATCCCGATGTTACCAATGGAGACCTCAGGTCGCTGAAAAAAACAACCAAAGACAGTATTGGAACCTGGCTTGTAAATCATGGCTATTCCAATAATGTCATTACCCGTTTATTTGCTGCAAATAAAAAAATACGGATAAGCAGGAATATGACCATGCATGAAGCAGTTACAATGGTAACAGGTATTTTCAAATGGCTGTTCCTTATCATGATTCCCATCATTGCATTGATCTGCTTTATTGTATTTTACCGTAAAGGGTTGTTCTTCTATGATGCCATGCTGTATTCAATTCACTTTGGTTGCTTTTTCCTGATCATTTTCCCGGCCATGTTAATTTGTTTGTTGCTGCTTCAATCTTTTGATACAATACTGCTTTTTATATTAGCCTGGCTTTTTCTGTTAACATTTTTTTCTTACCTGGCAGTTTCTATGAAAAAAGTATTTGGGTATAAGTGGCTAAGTACACTGATCAGGATGTTGGTTACCTGCATGCTGACATTTACTGTTTACCAGCTGTTGCATTATTTTATCTCAAATCATTCAGGAAGATAAATGCATGATAATAAGTAATGCCATGAATCAAATCCATTAATTGGTATCTTTACCCTTTAACGATTAACCTATGCAACGCATCCCCGAATCGGAACTCATCATCAATGACCGCGGCGCCATTTATCATTTGGATGTAAGGCCCGAAGAACTTGCCCCAACTGTTATTGTGGTTGGCGACCCCGACCGGGTTAAAAAAGTAAGCGCTTATTTTGATAGGATAGAACACAAACTGCAGCACCGGGAGTTCATCACCCATACCGGCTATATCGGCAACAAACATTTGTCGGTTATATCAACCGGCATTGGCCCGGATAATATTGATATTGTCTTCAACGAGCTGGATGCCCTTGCCAATATTGATTTTGGAACGAGGGTCATAAAAGATAAACTCACCAAACTCAACATTGTTCGGTTCGGCACATCGGGTTCTTTGCAGGCCGATATTCCCGTAGATAGTTTTGTGGCATCATCACATGGATTAGGCCTCGATAACCTGCTCAATTTTTACAGTTACGAAAAAACTCCCGCCGATAAAGAAATGGTTGATGCATTCATTTCACAAACAAAATTAGACACCGCCATTACCATTCCCTATGCCTTCAGCGGCAGCGACATGTTATTGAAAAAATTCGGCGATGGTTTTCATAAAGGCATCACCGTAACATGTCCGGGATTTTTTGGTCCACAGGGAAGGGTGTTGCGTTTGGGATTGGCCAGCCCGGGCCTGGTTGATAAACTAACTCACTTCAGCTTTAATAATCACCGAATCACTAACTTTGAAATGGAGACCTCGGCCATTTACGGACTGGGCAAACTGATGGGGCATGAATGCTTAAGTGTGAATGCCATCATTGCCAACCGGGTGGTTAAAGAATTTTCCAAAGACAATAATGCCGCTGTTGAGAGTATGATCAAAAAAGCGCTTGAGGCTTTAACGTCTTAATTAATTTTAAACAACATTCAACGATTTTCAACCAAATAAGATGATCGCAACGAAAACGATCCCCGATTTTTCTTCGCCGGTACATGTTGACCAGGTGGGTATTGAAGAACGGGCATCCCGGTTCACCAAACGGAGCATAAAAAATGAGACCAAGGTGAACGGATTGAAACTTGCCCTCAACATGATCGACCTTACCACACTGGAAGGAAAGGATACCGATGGAAAAGTGAAACAGCTTTGTTATAAAGCATTGCACTTACACGATTCCTATCCCGGCCTGCCAACCGTGGCTGCTATTTGTGTTTATCCATCCATGGTGAAAGTGGCAAAGAAAGCATTGGGAGACTCCGGTGTGAAAGTAGCATCGGTAGCAACTGCATTCCCCAGCGGGCAGGCACCAAGAGACGTAAAGATCCGTGATACAAAATATGCGGTACAGAACGGCGCTGATGAAATTGATATGGTGATATCAAGAGGAAAATTTTTACAGGGTGAATATAATTTTGTGTTTGATGAAATTGCTGCAGTAAAAGAAGCCTGCGGCGAAGCAAGGCTGAAAGTAATTTTAGAAACGGGTGAACTGGTGACTTATGATAAAGTGCGCAAGGCAAGTGATATCGCTATGTATGCCGGTGCCGATTTTATTAAAACATCTACCGGGAAAATTTCTCCTGCGGCAACCATGCCGGTAACCCTGGTGATGCTGGAAGCCATCAGGGATTTTTATTACAAAACCGGGAAGAAGATCGCTATGAAACCCGCCGGTGGTATTTCAAAATCAAAACTGGCATTGCATTATCTCGTTATGCTGAATGAAACTTTAGGCGAAGGCTGGATGAATAACGAATGGTTCCGGTTTGGCGCAAGCAGCCTGGCCAATGATATACTGATGCAGTTGATGAAGCAGAAGACGGGGGTTTACCAGTCGGCTAATTATTTTTCAATAGACTAGTACCGTTTAAAACGTTGCAACGTTCAAATCGTTTCAACGTTTTAAAACCTTTAAACGTCTTAAACGATTTTAAACGACTTAAACGAGTTCAATGGCAACAAAAAAAAGCAATACAATAAAATTAAAGTTTGATTCCGCCAGGAGCCTGGCTCCTGCTCCCGAAAGTAAAAGCGCTGCTAAAATAGATCCGCAGTACGAGTTGTTCATCAACGGGAAAATGGAGAAGCCGCAGAGCAAAAAATATTTTCCAACCATCAACCCGGCCACAGAAGAAAAATTATCCATGATCGCTGAAGCGAATGGAGCCGATGTGAACAAAGCCGTGACTGCCGCAAGAAATGCGTATGCTAAGACCTGGAAAAAAATGCCACCTGCAGAACGGGCAAAATATATTTATCGAATTGCCCGTATGATACAGGAACGTGCAAGAGAGTTTGCCATCATTGAAACACTGGATGGTGGTAAGCCCATCCGGGAGAGCCGTGACTTTGATGTGCCTACTGCTGCCAATCATTTCTTTTATTATGCTGGCTGGGCCGATAAACTGGAATATGCTTTTCCAAACCGCAGAACAGAACCATTGGGTGTTGCCGGGCAGATCATTCCCTGGAATTTCCCATTGCTGATGGCTGCCTGGAAAATTGCACCGGCACTGGCATGTGGCAATACGGTTGTTTTAAAACCAGCGGAGAATACTTCACTAACAGCATTAAAGCTTGCGGAGATCATACAGGAAGCAGATCTTCCTCCCGGCGTTGTGAACATCATAACCGGCGCAGGAGCAACCGGTGCTGCTATTGTTAATCATCCTGATATTAATAAAATTGCATTCACCGGTTCAACCGAAGTTGGAAAAATAATTCAGCGTGCCATTGCAGGCACCAACAAAAAAGCAACACTTGAACTGGGAGGCAAAGCCGCCAACATCATTTTTGATGATGCACCGCTCGACCAGGCAGTAGAAGGTGTGATCAACGGAATATTTTTTAACCAGGGGCATGTTTGTTGTGCAGGTTCACGCCTCTATGTACAGGAATCTGTTTTTAAAGAAGTGGTTCGTAAATTAAAAGACAGGCTGGAAACATTGATCGTTGGTGATCCTATTGATAAGAACACCGACATCGGTGCTATCAATTCAAAAGCGCAACTAGACATCATCAATAAATACATCAAGATCGGTCAGCAGGAAGGTGCCGAAATGTACCAGAGTTCATGTGCTTTGCCGAAAAAAGGATTCTTCTGCAGGCCAACAATCTTCACCAATGTGGCACAAAGCAACCGCATTGCCCAGGAAGAAATTTTTGGGCCGGTATTGGCAATTCAAAGTTTCCGCACAGATGACGAAGTAATTGAAAAAGCAAACAACACGCCTTATGGCCTCTCCGCCGGAGTGTGGACAGACAAGGGTTCCAAGATATTCAATATGACAACCAAATTAAGGGCGGGTGTTGTTTGGGCAAATACGTTCAACAAATTTGATCCAGGTTCACCATTCGGCGGATACAAAGAAAGTGGATACGGAAGAGAGGGTGGTGTGCATGGATTGAATGCGTATGTTAATATCGTTTAAAACGTTTCAATCGTTTCAAGGTTTAAGACGTTTAAGGGTTGAGAAAAATAACTTCTTTCTCCGGCAATTAGATCCTAACGACTTAAACATTTTTAAACGATTTTTAAACCTTGAAACGTTCCACATGGCAACTATTAAAAGGTTTGAGGACTTAGATGTATGGAAAGTAAGTAGGGAGTTATGTGATAAATTAGGGCAAATCATTGACGGTGATGCTTTAAAAAGAAATTTCAGATTAATTGGACAGATTGAAGGGTCTTCAGGGTCGATTATGGATAACATAGCTGAGGGTTTTGAAAGAGGAACAAAAAATGAATTCATATTATTTCTGGGATATTCAAAGGGATCATGTTGCGAATTAAGGTCACAATTGTACAGGGCATTAGACAGAAAATATATAAACAAGGAACAATTCGAAGAGTTGTACTTGTTAGTGGTTCGAATCAGTACAATGTTACAAAAGTTTATCAGCTACCTACTGAAATCAGATGTAAAAGGCTTGCGTAAAAAGAACCCTGAAACGAATTAAACGGCTTAAACGTTTTAAACGAAAAAAAATGGCAAAGACATTAGAAAGCAGACTTGAAGTTTTAAAAACTTACAAACTCTACATCGGGGGACAATTTCCAAGAACCGAGTCTGGTAGATATTATATTGCTACAAATGCTAAAGGAGAAAAACTTGCTAACGTTTGTCTTGGTTCCAGGAAAGATTTTCGTGACGCTGTTGTTGCAGCCCGTGGCGCTTTTGGCGGATGGAGCGGAAGAGCAGCTTTTAACCGTGGACAAATTTTATACCGCATTGCCGAAATGCTGGAAGGAAGAAAAGCACAATTCATTGATGAACTGATGAAACAGGAGTCAACCAAAGTGCAGGCAGAAAATGAAGTGAACCTTTGTATTGACCGCTTAATTTATTACAGCGGCTGGTGCGATAAATTTCAGCAACTATTCAGTGCAGTAAACCCGGTAGCTTCCTCGCATTTTAATTTTTCTGTTCCTGAGCCAACCGGTGTGGTGGCGGCCATCGCACCACAAAACGACTCATTGCTGGGTTTGGTTTCTGTAATTGCCCCCATCATCGCCGGCGGAAATACCTGTATCATCCTTGCTTCGCATACCAAACCGCTTTGTGCAGTAACATTCGCCGAAGTGCTCAACAGCTCTGATCTGCCGGGAGGCGTGGTGAATATCCTTACCGGTAAAGTTTCTGAACTGGTTCCCTTCTTTGCTGATCACATGGACGTAAATGCTACTGCTTATTGCGAAGGGGATGCTGTAACTCAAAAAATGATCAAAGAAAAATCTTCCCTGAATGTAAAAAGAGTTGTGCTGTACGATAAAGTAAAATGGGCTGATGCTACCGGGCAATCTCCTTACTTCATCATGGACTTCCAGGAAATAAAAACCACCTGGCACCCGATCGAGAATATCGGCGGGGCGAAAGCGGGGTATTGATTACAGTAAAGAATTGCGCTATTGGGCTAAAGCCCGGAATGAGTTATAAATGAATTGCCCCGCTCTTAAGAGCGGGGCAATTGAAATTGATATCCCCCTGGGCTTTAGCCCAATTTCATATTAAGCAGTCAATATTACTTTCAGTGCTTTTTCTTTTCCTGCATTTCCAAAAGTTTCGTAAGCCTCCATTACCTGGTCCAGTCTAAAATGATGAGTGATCAGTTTATTAGGATCGATCTTTTTAGATTGAACCGTTTTGAAAAGCATGGGCGTAGTGGATGTATCAACAAGCTGTGTGGTAATTGTAATATTCCGTGACCACAGTGTTTCCATGTGAAGTGTAACAGGTTTTCCATGAACGCCTATATTGGCAATGCGGCCACCAGCTGCTACGATACCCTCACACAATTCAAATGTGGCTGCTACACCAACCGCTTCTATGGCAGTATCCACCCCCTTTCCATTTGTTAAGTTCATGATCTTTTCTATTACATTTTCGCTACTGCTGTTAATTATGTTGGTTGCCCCAAATGTTTTCGAAACATTCAAACGATTATCATCCAGGTCTATCATGATAATTTCGGCCGGGGAAAAAAACTGTGCCGTTAACAGGGCAGCCATTCCGATGGGGCCGGCTCCAACAATAGCAATGGTATCTCCTGGTTTAACTTTTCCATTAAGTACTCCACATTCAAATCCCGTTGGTAAAATATCACTTAACATTACCAGTGCTTCTTCATCGGCCCCTGCCGGAATGGGATACAGGCTATTGTCTGCATAAGGTATCCGTACATACTCGGCCTGGCAACCGTCAATTAAGTTTCCTAGTATCCATCCGCCTTTTTCGCAATGCGAATACATTGCTTTCTTACAATATTCACATTTGCCGCAGGAAGTGATACAGGATATGAGAACATGGTCTCCTTTTTTAAAATTGCTTACCGCATTTCCAACTTCTTCTATAATACCAACTCCCTCATGGCCTATGATTCTTCCGTCTGTAACAGCCGGAACATCCCCTTTCATGATATGCAGATCGGTACCACAAATGGTTGTTTTAAGGATCTTAACAACGGCGTCTGTCGGTTCTTTGATCCCTGGTTTTGGTTTATCTTCCCAGGATTTTTTGCCGGGGCCATGATAAACCAGTGCTTTCATGGTTTTATCAGTTTGATTATTATCCGTGAAAGAACCATTTGATTTCTCTTGTTTGATTGGTGTTGCTATGGTTGTCATTGTGCTTATGTTTAACTTGTAATTGCATTATTACAATATAAAATTAGACACACTTTTAATACCAGGTGTTACATGTATTTTGAAAGAAATTACATGTTTCCCATATTTTAAAATACAGGAATATTGGTGGAGTGAAGGCGGGGTATTAAATGAATTGCCCGGCCCTTAAGGGCCGGGCAATTGAAATAAATGCTTTACGGGCTTTAGCCCAAATTCTTACACATCCTTCCCATGGCAATGTTTGTACTTCTTGCCACTGCCGCAAGGACAGGGATCATTTCGTCCCGGCGCTTTTTCCACACGGATGGGTTCCTGCTTGATATTTTCTGAAGGATCGATGTAATCATTCTCTGCACTTAACTGCTCGGGGCCGCCGCCTGCCGTTGCAAACTCTTCTTTGCGCTGGCGCATCTTGCTCATGTCTGTCTTGCGCTCACGTCCTTCACGTATCTGCCCGGCATTGGTCTGCTCCATCGGTATCTGTGCATGGCAAAGGAAACTCACAATATCTTTGTTCACCTGGTCATCCATCTGCTTAAAGGCATTAAAGGCTTCGATCTTATAAATCACCAGCGGATCTTTTTGTTCGTAGCCTGCGGTTTGTACACTGTGGCGCAGGTCATCCATGGCACGTAAATGTTCTTTCCATGCATCATCGATCAACGCCAACGTAATGTTGCGCTCCAATGCATCATTCAGTTCTCTTCCTTCGGTAGCTAAATATTTATCGAGGTTGGCAAGCGCCTGTATCTGTTTTTTACCATCGGTGAACGGCACCGCCACATTTTCGATATGGTTACCCTGCTCTTTGCGGATATTTTTTATGATGGGCAATGTTTGTTGAACCACTGCATCTGTTTTACGGCGATACTGGGTGATGGCTTCATTATACAAACGATCGCTCAATACGTGCTCGTCTTCCTTATCCAGTTCAGATGCGGTGATAGCAGTATCAATACCAAAATTGACTATCGCTGCCAGTTTAAATCCTTCGTGGTCGTTTAATTCCTTGAACGAATTGATGAGACCATTGGCAACGGAATAAAAGGCGTTGTCCAGGTCAAGCGCCAGTCTTTCTCCAAACAAAGCATGATTTCGTTTTTTGTAAACCACGTTACGCTGCTTGTTCATCACGTCATCATACTCCAGCAAACGCTTACGGATGCCGAAGTTGTTTTCTTCCACTTTCTTCTGCGCCCTTTCAATAGATTTGGTGATCATGCTGTGTTGTATCACTTCGCCTTCTTTATATCCCATCCGGTCCATGAGCCCGGCAATACGTTCGCTGCCGAACATACGCATCAGGTCATCTTCCAGTGAAACAAAAAAGCTGGAGCTACCGGGATCACCCTGACGACCGGCGCGGCCACGCAACTGCCTGTCTACACGACGGCTTTCATGACGCTCGGTACCGATGATGGCCAGGCCACCTGCTTCTTTAACGCCGGGTCCGAGTTTAATATCCGTACCACGACCAGCCATATTGGTTGCAATGGTAACGGCGCCCGCCAGTCCGGCTTCGGCAACAACCTGCGCTTCCTTGGCATGTTGTTTTGCGTTCAATACATTATGCGGAATATTTTTTTGCTTCAGCATCCTTGCCAGCAATTCACTCACTTCCACCGAAGTGGTACCAACCAGCGAAGGCCTTCCGATACTTCTCAACCTTTCCACTTCATCAATAACTGCTTTATATTTTTCCCTTTTTGTTTTATAAACAAAATCCTGGTCGTCTTTACGAATAGCTTTTACGTTGGTAGGAATGGTTACCACATCCAGTTTGTAAATGCTCCAGAACTCTGCAGCTTCTGTTTCGGCCGTACCGGTCATACCGGCAAGTTTGTGATACATCCTGAAATAGTTCTGCAGTGTAACCGTTGCATAGGTTTGTGTAGATGCTTCGATCTTCACATTTTCCTTGGCTTCAATGGCCTGGTGCAAACCATCAGAATATCTTCTGCCATCCAGGATACGGCCGGTTTGCTCATCCACAATTTTAACAGCCCCATCCAATACCACGTACTCAATGTCTTTATCAAATAAGGTATAGGCTTTTAATAACTGCTGTACCGTGTGAATACGATCTGCCTTCAACGCATAATCATTCAGCAATGCTTCTTTGCGATGCAACTTCTCATCATCGCTCAAACTGCCTTTTTCAATTTCAGAAAGTTTGGTGGCGATGTCTGGTATGATGAAGAACTCGGGATCTTCCCCGGCCCTTGTAATTAATTGTATGCCCTGGTCGGTAAGATCTACCTGGTTATTTTTTTCATCGATGTTAAAGAATAATTCGGCGTCAACTTTCGGCATTTCTTTTTGCTGATCGGCCAAATAATAATTTTCACTCTTCTGCAGTTTCACCCGGTTACCCGGCTCACTCAGGAATTTGATCAGCGCACTGTTCTTTGGCAAACCACGGTGTGCCCTCATCAGCGCCAAACCACCGTCTTTGGGGTCATCATTTCCTTCGGCAATTTTTTTCTTTGCTTCAATCAAAAACTGGTTCACCGCTTTCCGCTGTGCTTCCACTAATTTTTCAATACGTGGTTTCAGGTCGAAGAACTGTTGGGTGTTATCGCTGTGCCCAACCGGCCCGCTGATGATTAACGGCGTACGGGCATCATCGATCAATACACTATCCACCTCATCCACCATGGCAAAATGATGTTTGCGCTGCACCATTTCCTGCGGCGTATGCACCATATTATCCCGTAAGTAATCAAAACCAAATTCGTTGTTGGTGCCGTAAACAATATCGGCGTTGTATGCATTGCGGCGGGCATCGCCATTGGGTTCATGCTTATCGATACAGTCAACCCGCAGTCCTAAAAATTCAAAGATGGGGCCATTCCACTCACTGTCCCTTTTGGCCAGGTAATCATTCACGGTAACAATATGCACGCCTTCGCCGGAAAGTGCATTTAAGTAAGCAGGCAGGGTACTCACCAGGGTCTTACCTTCACCCGTTGCCATCTCGGCAATTTTACCGGAGTGCAACACAGCACCACCGATCAACTGCACATCATAGTGAACCATGTTCCAGGTAACAATACTGCCACCTGCGGTCCAGCTGTTCTTATAAATGGCTTTATCACCCTGGATGGTCAGGCTATCTTTTTTTAACAGCCAATGCTTTATCCAGTTCGGTGGCCGTACATTCCAATGTGCTGTTCTCTTTAAAACGCCGGCTGGTTTCTTTCACCACGGCAAATGATTCTGGTAAAATTTCCAGCAGCACTACTTCCAGCTGACTGTCTCTTTCTTTTTTCAGATCATCAATTTCCTTATAGATGATATCCCTGCCATTGATATCGGCAATGGGCAATTCTTCGGCTGCGGTTTTTTTATCGTTGATCTGGTTATCAATGGCTGTAAGGTGAGAAGCAATGCGTTGTTTGAACTCATTGGTCTTATTCCTTAATTCGTCATTACTGAGGGATTGGTATTCTGTAAAAAAACGGTTGATCTTTTCAACCTGTGGGGTTATCTTCTTTACATCCTTTTCGCTTTTATTGCCGCCAAAAAGTTTTGAAATAGCTCCGATCATAAATTCAGTGTTGTTGGGTATTGTATAAATACGTTATTATAAAGACCATTGTATTGTCAAATATGGTGCTTAAAACAATTTCGAGCCATAATGACAGAACCTGTTCCCCCGTTCCGCCGGGGCGGACAAAGGTAGTAAATGTTTGGGGTATGAGTTGAGGCGAATGAAACCGGCCGGAAGCCTTTTTTGCAGGCTTTAATCTTTTGTTAACTAACTTCTTAGCCTGGAACCGTATAAACAGCACATGATACTAATTATGAAAAAAAAATCCCTTTTTACCAGCCTTGTTTTAGCAGCAACCACCCTTACTGCCTGCAGCAGCAATGAAATAGGCGATAGTAAGGACGTGAACCAGGACAAAATTTATATGGATTATTTTATCAGCCATGAAGAGGGCGATGAAAATGTGGACGTAACCTGCCAGTTCCGTTTTGCCGGTAATGCCGGAACCACACTCGTATTAAATGACAGCAGCAACGTTGCCTTTGATGGTGAAAAATTAAAAGTGGACAGCAGCACTACCGGCGGCGCTTATTACAGCACACACAAACCGGTAAGCAGTTTTTACGGCAGGCACATCATTAGTTTTACCAATACCCATGGAAAAAGATTTGATAACGAATTTATTTTTTCGCCTTTTACCTTAACCGGTACAGGAAAAGAAACAGGCAGAAAAAAAGATCTTACCATTACTTATCAATCGGCTCCTTTAACTGCAGCGGATCATGTAGAAGTGTACAGCACCAATACCGATAGCAGTTTTCATTTCAGCCAGCCGGGGCCGGATACCGGTCTTGTAATTCCGGAAAAAGAATTAAAAAGACAGAAAGCAAAAACCCTGGCAATAGCATGTAAACTGTACCGGGAAATTGACCTGAAACAAAGTACATCCGAAGGCGGATCAATAAGGATACAGCAGGAGCTTAAGCCGGTGAAAATAAAACTGTTTCCCTGAACAATCTGAACTGATCATTGTTTCGTATTTTGAAAAAAATAAAATATGAAGAAACTCATACTGCTTGGCGGGTTCATCAGCATAGCCCTTTCCTCTTTTTCGCAAAAAGAGGTGTTGTATAAGTTCGAAAAAGAAAGGGTCGGCATCACCAAAAAATCCATGCTGGTCTTAGCCGGCTGGTCAGCCGCAAATTTGCTGGTAAGTGGTATTGCCACCAAAACCCACAACAAGGAGATGCGCTATTTTCACCAGATGAATGTGCAATGGGGTGCCATCAATCTTGCATTTGCAGGACTTGGTTACTGGGGCGCCGGTATGGAAAAAATCGACAACCCCACTTTACTTGCAGTGCTCAAACACCAAAGTAAAAGCGAGAAGACCTACATCTTCAATACCGGGCTTGATGTTGCATATATTGCTGCCGGACTGTACATGACAGAAAGAAGCAAGAGCCGTACTGATCCTGCCAAACTGAAAGGCTATGGCAACTCCATCATGATGCAGGGTGGATTTTTATTACTGTATGATGCGGTCAATTATTTTATCCATCATAAACACGGTAAAAAATTAGATGGCCTGGTTGAAAAGCTGGAATTAAGTGGCGGGCCGGGTTCGGTTTCACTGGCTTATCATTTTTAAGCCATCCGGCTGTGTTAATAAATCCTCAAAACATACACCATCCATCAAAATAAGTTCGGGTATATGATTTTCTAAACTATTTTTACACGAATGAGTTCGTATATCAACGCCGTTTATGAGAAAATTATACATCGCCCTTCTTGTTAGTTTTTCAGCACTTGCAGCCAATGCACAGGTAAAAGGAGTACTGATCGATTCTGCTTCGAAGAAACCTATTGACAAAGCAGTGATCGGGATGGTTGTAAAATCAAATCCAACCGATACGGTTTATGCTTTTACAGATGAAAAGGGACAATTCCGGTTTGACCCGGCACCTTCTTCTAATTTTTCTATTGTGATCCGGAATATGGGATATCGCCCAGTTGCCAAATTTGTTCCGGTAAATAAACCGGAGAAAACAATTGACATCGGCACCATCATTTTAGCAGACCAGGCTAAATTATTAAATGAAGTGGTGGTGGAAGCACCTGCCATTGTGGTGAAGGAAGATACCATCGAATACAACGCATCTTCTTTTAAAGTAAAAGAAGGCGCCGTGGTGGAGGATCTTATTAAAAAAATGCCCGGCATACAGGTTGACAAAGACGGTAATGTAACTGCCCAGGGCAAAGCAGTAAGCCGAGTTAAAGTAAATGGCAAGGATTTTTTTGGCGGTGATGTAAAAACAGCCACCAAAGAGTTACCCGCCAATATTGTAGATAAGATCCAGATCATTGATGATTACGGCGACCAGGCTACGGTTTCGGGAATAAAAGACGGGGACCCGGATAAAGTGTTGAACATCCAGATAAAAAAAGATAAGAACAAAGGATTTTTTGGAAGAGCCACGGCCGGGTATGGAACACAAGACCGTTACCAGGCTTCTTTCAATGGCAATTATTTCAACAACAACACACAGATCTCTGTGCTTGGTAACAGCAACAACACCAATACATCGCTTTTCAACTTCAGCGGAGGCGGCAACCGGGGCGCCACCAGTATGATGCGCCAGGGCATGGCTGTTATGAGCGATATGGGCGGTATGGGCCAGATGAATAACATGATGCAGAATGGAAACGGAAACGGGAGTGCATTCATGGGTGGCAGCAACAGCGGCATATCCAGCACCAATTCATTTGGTTTCAATTACCGGGATCAGTGGAGCAAGCGGATAAGTGTATACGGCAGTTATTCATACAATCATAAAAATACCAGCCAGCTGCAGAATAGTTTTGAAACCAACAATACAACCGGGTATTATAATAACCAGGATCAAAATGTACTCACCATCGGCAACTCACACCGGTTCACTTTTAATTTTGAATACCAGGTTGACTCTTTCAATTACCTGAAGATAAGCCCGAGCGTTAATTACAGCGGCAGCGATGCTGACAACAATACTACGTTTGCTTTAACAAAGACCGACGGCACAAAAGGCAGCGATGGTTCCAATAAAAACTTAACCGGGTCAAAAGCCCCGAATATTGCTGCCACTATCCTGTACAATCACAAGTTCAGGAAACGGGGCCGTAATTTTTCAACAAGCATAACATTGGGTACATCAGAGAACAATTCTGACCAGGATGTAACGAACCTGAGTTACCAATACCAGCCCTTCCCCTTTACAAGAAATACCTTTCAATACATTGACCAGGAGAACAGCAACAGGAATTATGGCGTTCGCTTCACCTATTCCGAACCATTGAATAAGTACCGCAGCCTCGACTTTTCCTATTCGCATAACTTAAATTATTCCCGTAACGACCGTAAAACATTTAATGTTGATTCAGCAACCAAGGTCAGAACACTCAATAATCCGTTGAGCAATGATTACGAAAATGATTTTTATAACAACCGGATCGGCGTTTCATTAAGAACCACCAAAAAGAAATACAACTATACCGTGGGCCTGAGCGTTCAGCCTGTTAACCTTAAGGGAAAATCCCTTACAAAAGACAGTGCATATACCCCTATCCGCCGGGCAAGCATATTCCCGATAGCCCGCCTGGTCTATAATTTCAGCCGGACAAAATCGCTAAACGTAAGTTATAACGGCAATGCCACCCAGCCGAATTTTAATCAATTGCAACCGGTATTGGATTTCAGCAATCCGCAAAGTGTGGTTTCAGGAAACCCGGATCTAAAACCTTCGGCTAATCATAACCTGAATCTTTCTTACAACAATTTTAATTTCACCAGCGGGAAAGTAATATTTACCAATCTTACCGTCAGCACCATCCGGAACCAGATCGTTAATAAAACAGCGAGACTTAATAACGGCGGATCTTCCATTTCTATTCCAGAAAATGTGAATGGGTATTATAACCTGCTGGGCTTTTACGCTTATTCCCGGCCTTATAAGAACAGAAAGTTTGTAATAACACTTAATGGCAGCGTCAATTACAATCATAATATCAATTTAACCGACAGTGTTCAATTAATTGGAACCAATACCCTGATACAAAACCTGAACCGGAACAAGGTAAATGGCAACAACTGGATCGTAACGCAGGGATTTGTTTTTGAGTTTAATTACAAGGAAATACTGGAACTGGGAACCGGCGTCAGCTACAGTTTGAATGATAATAAATACAAAAGTACCGACAGCAAATCATTATCGGCATTTCAGAATACGTCTAGCAATGCATGGACGCTGAGCAGTAATATGAACCTGAATATTACCAAGACCCTTGTCTTAAAATACGATCTTGATTATACGATCAATTCGGGTCTTGCAAGCAGCGTAAGCAGTAACCAGGCCATTATGAATGCCTCGTTGGAAAAGCAACTCTTTAAGAAAAAAAACGGCATCATTAAAGTTGCAGCGTTTGACCTTTTTAAACAAAACAGTAATATTAACCGGACTGTTACCGGAACTTCCATCTTTGATACCAGGAGCAACCGCCTCACCCGGTATTTCATTTTAACCTTTACCTACCGCCTGCAACGGTTTGCCGGGCAAACCATTCAGGGGCCGGGCACCGACTTCAGAAGAATGGGACCGCCTCCAAGGGCAACATTTTAGGTACTAAAACCTGAATAAATATAATTTTTGAAGGGTTTTTTACACCCCTTTTTTATTACCTTTGCCGCCATCAATTTAACCAGACAGATCAACTATGAGTGGTGCATTAAAAGAGGTTCGTAACCGGATCAAGAGCGTTCAAAGTACACAGCAGATCACAAAGGCCATGAAAATGGTGAGTGCGGCCAAACTCCGCCGTGCCCAGGATGCCATTACCCAGATGAGGCCCTATGCCAAAAAACTGCAGGAAATGCTCAGCAATATCGTCAGCAACAGCGAAGGGGATGTAAGCATGGCCCTGGCAGCCCAACGGCCTGTGGAAAAAGTAATGATCATTGTGGTTACCAGCGACCGGGGACTTTGCGGGGGCTATAACAGCAACCTGATAAAACTTGCCAAACAGACCATCCAGGATAAATATGCCACCCAGCATGCTAAGGGTAATGTAACCATATTGCCCATCGGCAAAAAAGGTTACGAGAATTTTACCAAGACTGGTTTCAAGGTCATCAATAATTACTGGGATATTTTAAACGGCCTCAGTTTTGAAAAAGCACAGGCTGCTGCAAAACATGCCATGGATGCTTTTGCCAATAAAGAAGTGGATGCTGTTGAACTGGTGTACAGCGAATTTAAGAATGCTGCCACCCAACGTTTTGTTGCCGAACAGTTCCTGCCCGTTCAAAAAGTAGACAAGACCGAAGGGCAAAAGAATGCCGACTTTATTTTTGAACCAGGCAAAGACGTTTTGATCGCCGAGCTGATGCCAAAGATTCTGAATACGCAGTTATTCAAAGCAACGCTTGATGGCAATGCCAGTGAGCATGGTGCACGAATGACAGCGATGGACAAAGCCAGCGATAATGCCAATGAATTATTGAAATCACTTAAGATAAGTTACAACCGTGCAAGGCAGGCTGCTATAACAACCGAGTTGACAGAGATCGTAAGTGGTGCCGCGGCTTTACAAGGTTAAAAACTGTTTGTGGTTTGAAGTTTGAAGTTGGTTGCTCAATAACCACAAACCCGAAACCACAAACATCAAACATTCAACATGGAACTTGCAGAAATAATTCCTCACATAGAAGCGCTGATATTTGCCAGCGACAAACCATTAACCAATACCGAATTACTGGAGCTGGTAAACAGTGCATTGGCATTTATTGAAGACCGTGCCACACAGGAGCAGGTGGATGCAGCCGTTGAAGGCATTGGCGAAAAATACAGCACCGAGTTTTATGCGTTTGAATTAAAACAGATCGGCGGAGGCTGGCAGTTCCTTACCAAAAAAGAATACCACAAAACTGTTGCCCAGCTTAATGGCGATAAATTCCTGAAGCGTCTTTCTATTGCAGCACTGGAAACGCTTGCCATCATTGCTTATAAACAACCCATCACCAAAAGTGAGATAGAATCGATCCGGGGCGTGAACTGTGATTATGCCGTTCAGAAACTGCTGGAGAAAGATCTGGTGATCATTTCCGGAAGAAATGAAGATGCCGTGGGCAAGCCGCTCATCTATGCCACTTCAAAATCTTTCATGGACTATTTCGGTATCAACAGTTCGGAAGATCTTCCTAAGATATCGGAAGTACTGATGGAAGAACTGGTACAGGCAACCAATGTTAAAGAAGCAGAAGAGAATGCAGAAACTGAAATAACAGAAGTAAGCGAGATCGTGCTGGCTGTTACCGAAACCGGTGAAATTGTTGAAGAAACAACCGGCGAAGGCAATCCCGACGAACAGGCACAAGGTTAATATACACTCCAAAAAATATTGAAAGGCATGAATTGGTTCATGCCTTTTGTTTTAACAGTACCGGCAACTGCGGAAATTAAAAAGGGGCTATCTTTAGTAAATGACAACAGGACTAAAAAGTAAGATCGCAGTAACGGGCCGGGTATTGTTTTTCTCTCTGTGCTTTTTCTGCATATCCTGTTCCACCAACAAACTTGTCCCTAATAATATGCAGCAGGAATTTGATAAACAGGGTCATCGCGGTTGCCGGGGATTGATGCCGGAAAATACCATACCGGCAATGATCAATGCCATTGGCCTGGGCGTTACCACCCTGGAGATGGACATCTGCATCAGCAAGGACAAAAAAGTATTCCTATCTCATGAGCCTTTTTTCAATCATGAGATAACCACCAAGCCGGACGGAAGTTTTATAACAGAAAAAGAAGAACGGAGTTATAACATGTACAGGATGAGCTACGACTCCATCACGAAATATGATGTGGGTATGAAACCTCATCCCCGTTTTCCGCAGCAGGAAAAAATGAAAGCCGTAAAACCCTTACTGGCCGATCTGTTTGAGGCAGTGAGGCAGGATATGATGACAAGAAAAAGACCCTTCCCCTATTATAATATTGAGACCAAGACAATGCCGGCCACCGATAATATCTACCATCCTGCCCCGGCTGAGTTTGTTGAGCTGTTGATGAAAGTGATCAAAGAAAAGCAAATGGAAGAGTATGTAATCATCCAGTCTTTTGATTTCAGGACACTGAAATACCTGCACAAGCACTACCCAAAAATAAAAACAGCCATGCTGGTTGAAGCATTTAATAAGAACAGTTTCCGGAAGCAAATAAAAGACATCGGCTTTACACCCACTATTTACAGTCCTGATTTTGCATTGGTGACCAGCGACCTCATACAAAACTGTCACGACCTGAACATGAAGATCATCCCCTGGTCGGTAAATGATAAAAAGAAGATAGAAGAATTAAAGAAGATGGGCGTTGACGGGATCATTACCGATTACCCGAATTTATTCGACTAAAACCTATAAGGTTTTTTATGGTCTTTAAAAAAGTATACTGTTTGCTAAAACATTATAGGTTTTAATCATGAATTATATATGCAACCAAGCCTTCGCATTTTTAAATAACAGTTTTTCCTTCAGGCTATCAGCAAAATTCATTTCCCCGATCAGTTTACCCGGATGATGTTCTCCCAGCGGAAACGGATAATCACTACCCAGGCATATCTTATCCTCTCCCATCAGCTCAACAATGAATTCCATTGCTTTTTCATCATGCACCAAACTGTCTATCCAGAATTTACCAATGTATTCTCTTGGGTTAACGGCATTGTCAACTGCCACCAGGTCAGGCCTTACATTAAAACCATGTTCGATCCTTCCAATGGTAATAGGAAATGAACCACCTCCATGCGCAAATGCCACTCTAAGTTTTGGAAATTTTTCAAACACTCCGCTAAAGATCATGGAGCAGATCGCTCTTGATGTTTCTGCCGGCATACCTACCAGCCAGGGCAGCCAGTATTTCTGCATCTGCTGCTCTCCCATCATTTCCCAGGGATGTACAAACAAGGCACAGCCAAGCTTTTCAGCCGTCTCATAAAAAGGAAAGAATCTTTCATCGCCCAGGTTTGCGCCATTGATATTACTGCCGATCTCTAATCCCGGCATTTTTAATTCTTTTACACAGCGTTCCATTTCGGCAATAGCCATATCGATATCCTGCAATGGTATTGTTCCTATTCCAATAAAACGCTTTTGATCTTTTGAAACCGTATCAGCAATATGATCATTAAAAAAACGGGAAGTTTCCAGTCCGTCCTTTGCCTTTGCCCAATAATTAAATAATACGGGGATAGTGGAAAGTACCTGTACAGTAACATCGGTCTCATCCATCTCCTTTAGCCGTATCCCTGCATTAAAACAATTATCCTCCACTTCACGAAAGAGTTTATCTCCCTTCATCATGCATGCTTTGCAGTTGCGATGCTCCAGGTGAATAAATTCTCCATAGCCAAACTTCTGTACCCAGTTGGGCATTTTGTCGGGCATGATGTGCGTATGAATATCAATTTTCAAGTTTGTGGTTTGAAGTTTGAGGTTTGAAGTTTGTTGTTCAACCTCAAACAACAAACTTCAAACTAATTAACCCTTCCTCACCGGCGGAGCCATTACGCTGCCGCATTTACTGCAGGTGCGTTTTTGTTCATCATTATAAAAACCTTCCATCACGGGGGGGAGTTGTTTTACAATATCGGTGATCACTTTATATTCTTCATACAGTTTATTGCCGCAGTTTTCGCAATACCATAAAAACCCGTCTTCTTCTGTCTCTCTTACTTTTTCAATTACCAGTCCAACGGTATTAGGCCCACGTTGCGGCGAATGCGGGGTTTTGGGTGGCAGCAAAAACATATCACCTTCATTGATGGGGATGTCCTTCGCCACACCTTCATCAATAATTTTCAACACAATATTCCCCTCCACCTGGTAATACAATTCTTCGCTTTCATTGTAATGATAATCCTTCCGGGCATTGGGACCACCCACCACCATTACTATAAAATTCTCCGCGTCTTTATACACACATTGGTTGCCCACCGGTGGTTTCAGCATGTCGCGGTGTTCGTCGATCCATTTTTTTAAATTAAAGGGAGCTGTTACTGCCATAGCAAGTGTTTTTAGAGTCGTAAGGTAATTATTTTTTTGAAGCCGGATACAAGATACCGGATTCAGGATGCAGGATGGGAATCTGCGACCAGTGTCTTGGATCTTGTATCCGGTATCAAGCTTTTCTTTACCTTTAAACCATGCAACTGGATATTCCTTATCACCTCGAAAATTTCATCGGGGGAAATTTTATTGGCCCCCTCAGCGGGAATTTTATTGACAATATAAACCCTGCAACCGGCGCTGTTTACGGGCAGATACCCGACAGCAATACCAGGGACATTGATGCTGCCGTAAAAGCCGCCAAAAAAGCATTTCCAGAATGGGCTGTGATGCCGGTTGAAAAAAGATTTGCCATACTTAATAAGATCGCAGAGATCATTGATGAGAACCTGGAAGAACTGGCAATCGCTGAAACAACCGACAATGGAAAACCCTTGTGGCTGAGTAAAGCGGTTGATATTCCAAGGGCTTCATCAAACTTTCGTTTTTTTGCTACCGGCATCATGCATTTTGCCAATGAGAGCCATGCCATGGAAGACAAAGCGATCAATTATACATTGCGGCAACCCATTGGCATCGTTGGCTGCATATCACCCTGGAACCTTCCCTTGTATTTATTCACCTGGAAGATCGCCCCGGCACTGGCAGCAGGTAATTGCGTGATAGCAAAACCATCAGAAGTTACGCCTGTCACCGCTTTTCTCCTGGGAAAAATATGTAAAGAAGCCGGCTTGCCCGATGGGGTATTGAACATCGTTCACGGACTGGGCCAACATTGCGGCGAAGCCATTGTTAAACACCCCGACATAAAAGCCATTTCTTTTACCGGCAGTACCCGGGCAGGCGAACGCATTGCATCCATTGCAGCGCCTATGTTCAAAAAACTTTCGCTCGAATTAGGCGGCAAGAATCCGAATATCATTTTTGCCGATTGCGATTGGGATAAGATGATAAAGACAACGATCCGTTCTTCTTTCAGCAACCAGGGACAGATTTGTTTGTGCGGAAGCAGGATATTGATCGAAGAAAGTATCTATGAGAAATTCAAAACAGATTTTGTTGAAAGAACCAGGCACTTAAAGGTCGGCGACCCGATAGACGAAAGTTCAAAGCAGGGGGCCATTGTTAGCAAAGTGCATTTTGATAAAGTAATGAGTTGCATCCAACTGGCCAAAGAAGAAGGCGGAAAGATATTATGCGGCGGCAATGCGGTAAAAGTAGCAGGCAGGTGTGAGAATGGTTATTTCATTGAGCCCACCGTGATCGAAGGCCTGGGCCCAAACTGCAAAACCAATATGGAAGAAATTTTTGGGCCCGTTGTTACGCTGCAGTCTTTTAAAACAGAAGAAGAAGCCTTACAACTGGCCAATGCCACGAACTATGGACTGGCCGCCACTATCTGGACCCAGGATATAAGCAAGGCAAACCATGTTGCCGCAAAAGTACAGAGCGGTATCATCTGGGTGAATTGCTGGCTGATAAGGGACCTTCGTACGCCTTTTGGCGGGATGAAGAACAGTGGTGTGGGCAGAGAAGGCGGATGGGAAGCACTGCGTTTCTTTACAGAGCCGAAGAATATTTGTATACAGTTTTAGGGCTAAAGCCCATCAATAAAATAATGCAATTGCCCCGGCCTTAAGGCCGGGCAATGCAAAATAAAATTCAAGGGCTTTAGCCCTAAATAAAAATGAACGAAATTATTAATACAGAAGGAGCAGCCAAACCACTAGGCGCCTACCCACACGCCAGGCGTGCAGGAAACTTATTATTTCTTTCCGGTATCGGCAGCCGTAGTGCAAAAGACAACAGTATCCCGGGACTGGAGCTGGATGCTGAAGGAAATATCATTAAGTACGATATAGAAGCAGAATGCCGTCAATGCTTTGCCAATGTAAAAGCCGTACTGGATGCCAGCGGCAGCAGTTGGGACAAGATCGTGGATGTAACGGTCTTTCTCACAAATATGAAAACCGATTTCCCGGTTTATAATAAAGTGTATGCAGAGTATTTTACTTCGGTGCAGGCATGCCGGACCACCGTGGAGGTAAAAAGTCTGCCCACACCAATAGCTATTGAATTAAAAGTGATTGCAACGATAGAATAATGGGCTAAAGCCCGGAAGTTAAATAATCAGTTGCCCGGCCCTTAAGGGCCGGGCAATGCAAAACAAAGTACAGGGGCTTTAGCCCATCACATTTTTATGAAGTTTGAAAATACTTTGGCATTTGCCAAACAACTTGATGAAAGCGACTCATTAAAGCATTTCAGGGATAAATTTTACATTCCTATCATCAACGGAGAAGAATGTATCTACTTCACCGGTAACTCCCTGGGCCTGCAACCCAAGACCACACAGGAATATATATTGAATGAACTGGAAGACTGGGCCAGTTTTGGGGTAGAAGGACATTTTCATGCAAGACAGCCATGGTTAAGTTATCATGAAATGTTTCCAAACCTGCTGACCGGGATCGTGGGTGGTTTACCGGAAGAAATTGTGGTGATGAACCAGCTTACGGTGAACCTGCATTTGCTGATGGCAACATTTTATCAACCCACCAAAGAACGGTTCAAGATCATCTGTGAAGCAAAAGCATTTCCATCAGATCAGTATGCCTTTGAATCGCAGGCAAGGTTTCATGGACTAAATCCCGATGAAGTGATTATTGAAGTGGGGCCAAGAGAAGGTGAATATGTAATAAGAACTGAAGACATTCTCAATACCATAAAACAACATGCTGATCAAACAGCATTGGTCATCTTTAGTGGCGTGAATTATTACAATGGGCAGGTGTTTGACATGAAGTCAATTACCAAAGCAGCACACGATGCCGGCGCTTACTGCGGTTTTGACCTGGCGCATGCTGCAGGTAACATCGAACTGCACCTGCACGACTGGGATGCCGACTTCGCCTGCTGGTGCAGTTATAAATACCTGAACAGTGGTCCGGGCGGCGTGGCGGGCGCATTCATCCATCAAAAACACATTACTAATAAAAATTTGCCAAGGCTTGCCGGTTGGTGGGGCTATGAGAAAGCAACCCGTTTTCAAATGGAAAAAGGCTTTAAGCCCATTGCCACGGCAGAAGGCTGGCAACTGAGCAATGCGCCGGTATTAAGCATGGCAGCTCATAAAGCTTCGCTGGATATTTTTGAAGACGCCGGCATGGAAAGCTTATGGGCAAAAGGCCAACTGCTCAGCGATTACTTATTCTTTATCATTGAAGAGCTGAATAAAAATTCAAAAGAGAAATTGATTGAAGTGATCACGCCAAAAGATGCGAAGGGTTGCCAGGTTTCAATGCTGATGCTGAAAAAAGGAAAAGAGGTTTTTGAAGCACTAAAAAATAATGGAGTGATCGCCGACTGGAGAGAACCCAATGTAATTCGTGTTGCGCCGGTTCCGTTATATAATTCATTTCAGGATATCTGGAACTTTGGTAATATAGTAAATGCAATTTTAAAAATGTAGTGATGCAGAAAAAGGAAACGATCATCATTGGGGCCGGATTGGTTGGCTCCTTACTTTCCATCTACCTATCCAAAAGGGGATACAAGGTAAACGTGTATGAACGCCGCGGCGATATGCGTAAAGAAGATATGGTAGCCGGCCGTTCTATTAACCTGGCATTAAGTGACCGGGGCATTAAAGCGCTCGAAGAAGTTGGGCTGATGGAAGAGATACGAAAGATCTGCATTCCCATGCACGGAAGATTCCTGCACCATGCAGACGGAACCACCGCTTTTCAACCTTATGGAAAAGAAGGACAATTCATCAATTCGGTTTCAAGGGGCGAACTGAATTGCAAACTGATGGACCTGGCAGAAAAGCATCGTGTTGAAATTTCCTTCAATCAAAAATGTGAAAGCATCAACTGGCAGAAAAATGAGGTGATTTTTGAGAATACGCTTAACCACGAACTTCAAACTACAAACTTCAAACTCTGCTTTGGCAGCGATGGCGCCTATTCCGCCGCCCGGCTCACTCATCACCTGCAACACGACCGTTTTCAATACCAGCAATATTATATCGACTTTGGCTACAAAGAACTGAACATACCAGCAGGAGAGAATGGAGGTTTCCTGATGGAAAAAAATGCATTGCATATCTGGCCACGTGGAAATTATATGCTGATCGCCTTACCTAATACCGATGGCAGTTTCACCTGTACCTTGTTCTTCCCGTTTGAAGGCGAGCCCTCCTTTGCAGGTTTAGATACAAAAGAAAAGGTCCGTTCATTCTTCAAAAAGACGTTTACCGACGCAGAACAACTAATGCCAACGCTGGAAGAAGATTTTTTCAGGAACCCAACTTCCTCGTTGGTTACAGTAAAATGTTTCCCATGGATACGGGAAGATAAATTTGCACTCATCGGCGATGCGGCTCATGCCATTGTTCCTTTCTTCGGACAGGGAATGAACTGCGGTTTTGAAGATTGTTCTGTTTTAAATAGTTTAATAGACAAACACAATGAGAACTGGTCGGCCATTCTACAGGAATACCAGTCATTAAGAAAACCAGATGGTGATGCCATTGCCGACCTGGCTTTAAATAATTTTGTAGAAATGAGGGATAAAGTAGCCGATCCGAAATTCTTATTACAGAAAAAAATTGAAGCGGCTTTCAGTAAAAAATACCCGGATAAATGGATCCCGGCATATGCACAGGTAACATTCAGTCCGCAGATCAGGTACAGCAGCGCATTAGTAAATGGAAGAAAGCAGGAAGCCATTATGCAGGAAGTTATGTCTTTGCCGGATATTGAAAACAAATGGCAGCAAGAAGAAGTTGAAAAAATAATTCTTGAAAAATTAAAGGGCTAAAGCCCGGCAGTAAAAAATAATGAATTGCCCCGGCCTTAAGGCCGGGGCAATTGAAAAAAATCAACGGGCTTTAGCCCATACTACTATGTACAAATTTGATTATTACACAGAAAAAGATCAGCAACAGGTAATTGATTTCATGAAAGAGAATGCTTTTGCATTGATCACCGGCATGGGGGAAAATTACCCGGTGGCCACACAGGTTCCGCTTGCAATTAAAGAAAGGGATGGTAAAATATACCTGGAAGGACATATCATGCGTAAGACCGACCATCACCTGGCTTTTGAAAAGAACAATAACGTGATGGTGATCTTTACCGGCCCGCATTGCTTTGTCAGTTCCCGCTGGTATACCGACCCCAACATGGGTTCTACCTGGAATTACATGACCGTGCAGGCAAAAGGTAAGATAAGTTTTATGGATGCTGAAGGCACACATAATGCGGTTAAATCAGTTTCCGACAAATACCAGGGTACACAGGCACCGGGTTCATTTGACAGCTTACCAAAAGAATACATTGATCACATGATGAAAGCCATCGTGGGCATTACCATTGAAGTGGAAAGCATGGAAAACACCTTTAAACTCAGCCAGAACAGGGATGAAGCATCTCAGCGTAACATCATTGAAGAACTGATGAAACGGGGAGATGAGCATTCAAGGAAGATTGCTAAAGAAATGATAAAGCGATTGGATTGATCCATTTAATTTTGCCGCATGACAAGAAAACAATTGATACAACAGATCCAATTAAAGAAGTCATACCTCTGCGTTGGTTTGGATACCGACATCACGAAGATCCCAAAACACCTGCAAACTCACCCGGATGCTGTTTTTGAATTCAATAAACAGATCATTGATGCCACCAAAGACCTTTGTGTGGCGTATAAAATAAATACCGCTTTTTATGAAGCGATGGGATCAAAGGGATGGGAGGTCATGGAAAGAACGGTGAATTATATTCCCAAAGAACATTTTACCATTGCCGATGCAAAACGGGGCGATATTGGCAATACTTCCACGCAATATGCCAACGCTTTTTTTGAAACGCTGAATTTTGATGCCATCACTGTAGCTCCTTATATGGGCGAAGACAGTGTAAAGCCATTCTTAGAATTCGAAAATAAGTGGGCCATTGTGTTGGGACTGACCAGTAACCCGGGCAGTAAAGATTTTGAACAATTGAGCGTTGTTGGTCAGGCGACCAACAACGGCGAAGCGAAGACCAACAAAAGCAATGAGTATTTATATGAAACCGTTCTGCGAAAAGTAAGCAGTTGGGGAACAACAGGCAACCTGATGTTTGTGGTAGGTGCTACCAAAGCCAGCGACCTGGAAGACATCCGTAAAATAATTCCGGAACATTTTTTATTGGTACCCGGTGTGGGCTTCCAGGGAGGAAGTTTGGAGGAAGTAAGCAGGCATGGAATGAATGAAGATATCGGACTACTTATCAATGCCAGCCGGGCCATCATCTACGCCAGCGAAAAAGAAGATTTTGCAACCGAAGCAAGGGCTATTGCACAGCAATACCAGGCTGAAATGGCAACTTATATTAAATAGCTGAAAATAATTTTTATGCAGCGCAGAAAATTCCTCCAGAACATTTCACTTGTTTCTGCAGCAGCTGTGCTGCCTGACCTGGCAAGCGCTGAGCCTGGTAAAAAGAAAAAACATTTTACCATTGCTTTCATAAGCGACATACACATCAAAGCACTGGATGTTGCAGAAGCCGGAATGAAAAGGGCCCTGCAGAACATCAACCAGCTAACGCAACAACCCGATTTTATCATCAATGGAGGGGATTGCGTGATGGACGCACTGGCTGCAGATAAAGAGAAAACGAAAACACAGTGGGACCTCTTCAATAAAATAATGGGAGCTGAAAATAAACTACCCGTAAAAAACTGTATCGGCAATCATGACATCTGGGGCTGGCAACTGAAAGAAGACGTAAAAAGCGACCCCCTTTATGGCAAGGCCTGGTGGCTGCAGCAAACAGGTTATGCCAGAACTTACTACAGCTTTACCCACAACAACTGGCATTTCATAGTCCTGGACAGTGTGCAGGAAAACAACGGTGGTTATATTGCCCTGCTGGATAATGAACAATTCAGCTGGCTGGAAAATGAATTGAACAGCAATACAGAAAAAAATATCTCCATCATTTCTCATATCCCCATCATTTCTTTCTGCAGCGCTATGTTTGCTAAAGACATGATGCCTAACGGTGATTGGAAACTCTCCCGGGCCTTGCTGCATACCGATGCAAAAAAGATAAAAGACCTTTTTAAAAAACATCCCAATATAAAAAGTTGCCTGAGTGGCCATATCCATTTACAGGATGAAGTAAATTACCTGGGAATAAAATATTATTGCAATGGTGCAATAAGCGGCAACTGGTGGGGCGGCCCGTTCCAGGATTTTGCACCCGCATACGCCCTGTTTGATTTTTACAATGATGGTTCGGTAGAAAGAAAGATGATCGAGTACTAAACACCCCTGTTTATTTTTCCTGTTGCCATTATTTTATCAAGGATCGCCTGGATATCCTCCGGCCTTTTTGTACCGATCAATAGAAGCCGTCCATCTGTATACCGCAACTGCAATCCCTTATTGCAGGATGCGGATGTATTAATGGCTCTTCCTGTTTTTGCAGACCCGACGCGTATGCCCCATCCCCCGTATTCATGAAAAGAATTGTACTCCCGCATGTACGCATCGCTCAGTTCATACCATTCAACTGATCGTTCGCTGAACTGAAATGGATAAAAACGATAATAAATGCCGGCTTCGGTAATCCTTGTCTTTAACCTGATCGAAACAAGAAAAATAAAAAGGGCAAGAAGAAACAATTCAACCAGGATCAAAACAAAGTCGGGAGCAGGCTTTTCGCCGAAAGGTTCACCCAGTATAATTTGCTGCACAATGGCATAAATGAAGAGTATGTTAAGGGCTCCCACCCCACTCCATGCCCACCAGGTTTGGAATCGCTGTGTTTCCGAAAAATTTATTGTAGTCACGATCAAAGTTCTTTTAAAATTGCATCGCAGAGCTTACCCGCCCATTTTGCATATTCCTTTCCCGAAGGATGTAAAGCATCGGCAACCAAGAATTCTTCTTTACTGCCATCGTCTCTTTGTGACCGGGTAATATTTAAGAAATTAGCCTGGAATTGTTTTGCCGATGTTTCACAGACATAATTATACGCATCAATTTCATCGGCAACCTGCTTCCGGTCTCTTCCCTGTCCGTCCGGCAGGCGGGCTTCCGCAAATGGAGTAACTCCCCAATCGGGGATACTTAACACAAAGACACGGTATGGTTTGTTATCGGCAAACTGGATGGCAGTTTGCAGCAAGTGCTCAAATTCAATTTTAAATTCGGTGGCTGATCTTCCCCGGTACTGGTTATTTACACCGATGAGTAAGGAAACTACATCATAGGTTGATAATAATGATGTGCCCTCAATGGCATTATTAAGTTCATCGGTTGTCCAGCCGGTCTTGGCGATGACCTCGGCTGCATAAAATGCAAACCCCGCTTTGCGAAGCAATTGCACCGTTTGGTTCGGAAAATTTTCTGCAAAGGGCGCCTGTTCACCAATAGTATAGCTGTCGCCCAGCGCCAGGTAAGAATAAGTTGTCATGGTTTACTTTATGGTACAAATGTATAGCTATTCACAATTCATGAACATCCATTTGTTAAAATATTCTTACAAAATGTAAGATTATTTTGTCATAATGTAAAATAAACTTTACATTTGTATAAACAATTTAATTATGCCAACCAAACTATTATTACCGAACAGGTACAAAACGATCGGCTGGGTCATATTGATACCAGCCACCATTGCAGGACTCCTCCTTCGTTACTATGACTTTGATGCAAACTGGATACATGCCCGGGTATTCGCCATTGCAAGCGATGGATTTCTTGCCAACGCCAAATACTTTGGTCTTGTAGATGCCAATATCACCAACACCGTAGTTGGATCTTTATTCATCATTGGTGCAATGCTGGTAAGTTTTTCAAAAGAAAAAACAGAAGACGAATTTATTGCCAAACTCCGGCTTACGTCCCTGCTGTGGGCGGTTTGTGTAAGTTATCTTCTTTTATTGGTTGCCTTTATATTTGTTTATGGCTCCCCTTTTCTTGACGTGATGGTATACAATATGTTTACTGTACTCATCATCTTTATTGTGAGGTTCAACTATATTTTATTCAGAAACTCCAAATCCATATCTGATGAAAAATAATATTAAAGTGGAAAGAGCAATTAAAGGAATGACCCAGGAAGATCTGGCAAATAAAGTTTCTGTAAGCAGACAAACAATCAACGCCATGGAAGCAAGTAAATACGTTCCCTCAACCGTTCTGGCTTTAAAAATCGCCAGGCTTTTCGGTAAACCGGTAGAGGAAATTTTTATCCTTGAAAAAACAGATTGAGATTTCGTTATGATTGACTGGCCAGTTTTTTTATCAAGTTCCGGCAGATCAATAAAGGTACAATGCCGAACAAACCAAAGCAGCAGTCTATTAAAATATGGAAGATGGGAATTTGCCGGATGGGGCCCGCAATGATCGCAAGTGGTAAAACGGCAATGCAGCAGATAATCTGCCAGTCAATGATCCAGGCATTCTTTACCGGGTTTCTGTAAGGCCCGATGAATGAAAGGGCAATTACAAAATGAGCAAAAGCGAGCCAGTCGTACCCATACGCAAGGAAAGGATATTTTGCATTTGTATCAACCAATGCTAAATAACAGGTCTGCAACCAGTCACCCGCTTTCTGCGGCATCATATCTTTATATTGCATGAGCCAGTGCAAACCTGTTTCAGCGGGCATTGCAGTAGCGCCGCTTACTATCAATGCAGCCATAAAGAAAAGGATCAGCAGCCGGATCTTTGTTATCAGCTTCATCAACTTGCTTTATTCATTAAAAATACAAAAGGCTTGTGATTAATCACAAACCTTTTGCTATTCATGGTTACACTTTTAAGAATTATGTCCTTGACTTGTCCTTCTTTTTGTCCTTATCCTTACTCTTCATATCTTCTTCTGATGCTTCTCCTACAATGATCTTTCCAAAACTGCTTTTCACTTTAACCGGCACAGCGCCACTCCCGGATTTACCTGAATATTCGTTATCAAATTTTGGCCCTCGGTCATTATCGTCATCTGCATCACTGCTGAATTTTATGCCAGTGGTGTTCTTAAATGAGCCAAAATTGGTAGAGATATTGTAAGAAGCTTGTAAGTTACCTAACGGTTTTAGGTTAACCGTTGAATAAGATGTTTTCAGGTCAAGACTGGTAAGGTTATTATCCAGGTTCAGTCTTACATTGCTGCAGAACTCAAGGTTCAGTTTAATATCTCCCGACAATTTTGAAATAACCGCTTTCGAGAATTTAATGGTCACGGGTGCGCTGCTGATATTTGCCAGGTTCGCTTTTCCAAATTCAACATGAATGCCTTTTATGTTGGAAAGCGTACCCGTTGTAAGCGAACCGAACTTGCTTGTAAGGTCAACTTCTCCACGGTAGTCGGGCACGGTGGTAGAACCAAATTCATTTTTAATATTCAGGGGATTGCCCGCCGGCATCGAAATAGTATAATTGATCTCCATACTACTCTTTTCATTCCGGTCTCCTTTATCTCCCTTAGAATTATTCATCTCCTTCATTTCTGTTTTAAAAGATATTTCCTTTCCGTTTTTATCATCCGAAACAGATATCCGGTCAAGCAATTTCTGCGCCAGTGCATCGGTATTGGCCGACACTTCAATATTCACATCCACTTTTATTTCATTCCTGTCCCAGGTATGAACCTCCACCGAACCGAATGAATTCTGGATATTCAGTTTATCAGAAGAAGACACGCTGTATGATTTATTCACGCTTTTCTTTTTTACGAACTCATACTTTTTCTTGTGATCGTTGTTGTTATCGTTTTGATTTTCATTCCTGTCATCCTGGGCAAAAACATTTGCCTGGAGCAATAAAATGAGTGGCAATAAAATTTTAAATGGCCTGGTCAACTTTTTCATGGCTGTATTTTTTTTCTTTGATTTGGTGAATGATATTTAATTGCTGGTTCAGTACGCTGAGCTGCAGCTGCAGGTTCTGGACCATCGCTTCAAGCAACATTTCCTGGTTGGGCGCCGCATTAAGCTGGTTTTTAAGCGCATTATATGAACTATCCAATTGGTTAAGGTCGGCGGTGAATTTCCGGTAGAGTTCTGGTTGTTCTGTTGCCAGTTTTTTCAGTTCTTCCTGCTTCATGTCTATCAGCTTCACAAACTGGTTCATCTCCGGGGTAAAAGATTCTGTTACTTCCGGGGTTCCGCCCGGGGTAACGGTGTTTACCTTTTCTTCCGATGCGTTTTTATTAAAAGCCATAAAGTAAACCCCGGTAGAAAGAACCAGCACTGCCGCAGCAGCCATACTCCACTTATAAAGCGGCCGGATGAACGATCTCTTTTGTTTTTTTGGCGAAAAAGATGCTTCCATATTCTCCCAAACTTTTCCTGATGGAATCTTGTCGTCAAATTCGTCCCTGTTGTCTTCAATGAATTTTTTCAGTTCGTTGCTCATATTCCTTCTTTTAAAAATTGAAGTAATTTTTGTTTTGCCCGGATGAATTGTGTCCGGGTGGTTGACTCCGCCACATTCAGTATCCCGGCAATTTCTTCATGGTCATACCCTTCCAGTAAGTACAGGTTTAAAACCGTGCGATACCCATCTGGCAGTTTCATGATCGCTTTTTTTACCGATTCTATTTTAAATGCGATCTCTTCTTCATCAAAAGGCTGTTCTTCCGCACTGTCGTACCCGGCTACCCGTTCCATATCCACCCAGTCGATCTTTCTTTTCTGCAGCTGGTTGATGGAACGGTTGATGCAGATCTGCTTCAGCCAACCACCAAAACTGGTTCGGTTCTCAAACTTTGCCAGGTTCCGGAAAGCCTCCATAAAACTTTCCTGCAATACATCCTCTGCTTCCGCCACGTTATTCAGCAGGCGCAGGCAGGTATTATACATGGCTTTGGAATAGCGTTGATACAATTCCTTATAGGCCAGGGTATCTCCCCGCAGGCAGCGTTCTACCAGTTCATCCCGTTGTGGCAATACAGCTAATTCCAAAAGTTCCATGTTTATATTAAAGAGACAGGGCTTTTTCCCCGTTGTTGCATCCCGTGAATATTTTTTTGTTTAACCGCCGGCTGGGCTTTTAGCCGGTACAGGGGTGAAGAAAACAAAAAATTTTCTTCTGATTTAAGGTATTTATATTTGCGGGATAGAAACGCTGATAACACGATTTATACAGGTTTGAACGGATTTATCCGAAACCAATTAACGATTTAACCGATTAACCAATAACCGACAACGATGGCTGCTAAAACAGACAATTTTCAATCTCCCGATTATTTTAATGTAGATGAACTGCTGACCGAAGAACACAGACTGATCCGGGAAAGCGTACGCAATTATGTAAAAAAAGAGATCTCTCCTATTATAGAAGATTATGCCCAGCGGGCCGAATTCCCGCAACAGATCGTAAAACAAATGGGCGAACTGGGTTGCTTTGGCCCAACGGTGCCGGAACGATATGGCGGCGGCGGACTGGATTATATCAGCTATGGCCTGATGATGCAGGAACTGGAACGTGGTGACAGTGGTGTTCGCTCAACTGCCAGTGTGCAGGGAAGCCTGGTGATGTTTCCCATTTATCAATACGGCAATGAAGAACAGCGCATGAAATATTTACCCAAGCTGGCAAGCGGTGAATGGCTGGGTTGTTTTGGATTGACCGAACCCAATCATGGCAGTGACCCCAGCGGTATGCTCAGTAATATTAAAGATGGCGGCGATCACGTAATATTGAACGGCGCTAAAATGTGGATCAGCAATGCACCCTTTAGCCAGGTGGCCGTGGTTTGGGCAAAAGACGAAGCAGGCGATATAAGGGGAGTAATATTGGAAAGAGGTATGGAAGGATTCAGCACGCCAACCACACATGGCAAATGGAGTTTACGTGCCAGCGCAACCGGCGAACTGGTCTTTGACAATGTAAAAGTTCCCAAAGCAAATATTTTACCCAATGTAAAAGGATTGAAAGGGCCATTGGGATGTTTGACCAAAGCAAGATATGGTATTGCCTGGGGCGCCATTGGTGCCGCCATGGATTGTTATGATACGGCTTTGCAATACAGCAAAGAAAGGATTCAGTTTGGAAAACCGATCGGTAGTTTTCAATTGCAGCAAAAGAAATTAGCGGAGATGGTCACTGAAATCACCAAAGCCCAATTATTGAACTGGCGCCTGGGTGTATTGATGAACGAAGGAAAAGTTACCCCGCAACAGGTGAGCATGGCAAAAAGAAATGCCTGTGAAGTAGCCACTAACATTTGCCGCAGTGCAAGACAAATGCTGGGCGGCATGGGCATCACCGGCGAATACTCCGTAATGCGCCACATGATGAACCTGGAAAGCGTGATCACCTATGAAGGCACGCATGATATTCATTTACTGATAACCGGAATGGATGTGACGGGGATCAATGCTTTTAAATAATGAATTGCCCGGCCCTTAAGGGCCGGGCAATTCAAATTAAATTCTAACGGGCTTTAGCCCACTAACAAAATCTTTTATGATAAAGAATGTAAGCGTCATCGGCGCCGGCACTATGGGAAACGGGATTGCCCATGTATTCGCCCAATCTGGTTTTAATGTAAATCTCGTGGATGTTAATGCATCTCAATTGCAGCGGGCAATGGATACCATCAATAAGAATTTAGACCGGCAGCTTGCTAAAGGAACGATAACGGAAGAGCAGAAAAGATCCACCCTGGCGAATATTGCTACTTTTTCTGTAGTGGCAGAAGGCGTAAAAGATGCGAACCTGGTGGTGGAAGCTGCCACTGAAAACATAGAACTGAAACTTACTATTTTTGAACAGATCGACACCTATGCGCCTGCCGGATGTATTTTAGCAACAAATACTTCTTCCATCTCCATTACAAAGATCGCAGCAGTAACCAACAGGCCGGGCATGGTGATCGGGATGCATTTTATGAACCCGGTACCGGTAATGAAACTTGTTGAGATCATCAATGGCTATGCAACTAAAAAAGAAGTTACAGAAAGCATCATTGAACTAAGTAAGCAACTCGGCAAGATCCCCTGCGCTGTTAATGATTATCCCGGCTTTATTGCAAACCGCATTTTAATGCCGATGATCAACGAAGCCATTTACAGTTTGTTTGAAGGCGTGGCCGGTGTGGAAGAAATTGATACCGTAATGAAATTAGGTATGGCACACCCGATGGGACCATTGCAGTTAGCTGATTTTATAGGACTGGATGTTTGCCTGAGTATATTGAATGTGCTGCACGATGGTTTCGGTAATCCTAAATATGCACCATGTCCTTTGTTGGTGAATATGGTGCTGGCTGGTAAGTTAGGTGTTAAAAGCGGGGAAGGATTTTATACCTATGCAGCAGGAAGTAAGGAATTAATAGTGAGTGAGCGGTTTAGGAATTAAAGTAAAAAATATTTTCGCTGAATTATTTCAAAGCGCTGATCAAAACGATCAGCATTTTTTTTCGCCATTATTGTCCCGATGATTACCGGAATGACCAACAATTTTGATTGCCATGTATATCTTGTGTAAAAAATAGTTCCCTGGCTAACCGGCTGCAGAAAATAAATTTCTACCTTAACTATCCAACCACTCATCACCCATGGATAGAAAATACTGGGAAACGATCGCCCCAAAATATGAAACGGAGATATTTGATGTTCTGCGCAACGATACTTCGGGCAGCATTGTTGCCGCTATTGAAGAAATGGCATCTCCCGACAAAACGGTGATAGACATTGGTTGCGCCGTGGGTAAATGGTTACCCGTACTGGCTCCCAATTTTAAAATGGTGATCGCTGCTGATATCTCGGCTAAAAATCTGCAGATCGCAAAAGAAAAATACCCGGAGTATACCAACGTGGAATATAGCCGCATGGATTTTTCAGCAGATGAGCTTACGGTCACGCCCTGCGATACGGCCATCTGCATCAATGCCATCCTTACCGATTCACTGGAGAAACGGATAAATTTCTTTCAGTCGCTCTCTCTCTGCATCAATGCAGGTGGCGAACTGGTGCTGGTGGTTCCTTCACTGGAATCAAAACTGTATACCAATATCATTGCCGACCGATGGAATGTGGATGATGCAGATAATGATAAACCTCCTGCCGGCAAAGAAGCCATTCAAAAAGTAAGTAACTTCAGGCAGGGTGTTACCGATATTGACAACGTACCTACCAAGCATTATTTAAAAGAAGAACTGGAATTACTTCTTACTTTAGAAGGGTTTGAAGTAAACCTGGTAAAAAAGATAAATTACGGCTGGAATACCGAATTCCACAAACCGCCCAAATGGCTGAAGGATCCGTATCCCTGGGACTGGATGTGTACAGCAAGAAAAAAGATCAATTAAATTTTAAATCATGGCAAAGAAGGAAAAGGCAATAGATGCCTACATCGCCAAATCGGCTGATTTTTCAAAACCCATTTTAAATCATATCCGGGAACTGGTGCACAAAACATGCCCGGAGGTAGAAGAGAAAATGAAATGGAGCTTTCCGCACTTTGATTACAAAGGCGAGATGATGTGCAGCATGGCAGCCTTTAAACAACATGCCTCATTCGGGTTTTGGAAAGCAGCACTAATGAAAGACCCCGCACTGGCCGAAATGGCAAAGTCAGAAGTTGCGATGGGACATTTGGGAAAGATCACTTCCTTAAAAGATCTTCCTGCCGACAAAAAAATGACCGCCTGGATAAAGGAAGCCATGAAGCTGAATGAGCAGGGAATAAAAGTTGCAAAACCAAAACCAACGGAGAAGAAAGAACTGGTAGTGCCTGATTATTTTACAAAAGCCTTAAGCAAAAATAAAAAAGCAAAGCAGGTATTTGACAATTTTGCCTTTTCCCACAGAAAGGAATACCTGCAATGGATCACCGAAGCCAAAACAGAAGAGACGAGAAATAAAAGAATGGCTACTGCACTGGAATGGATCGCAGAAGGGAAAGGAAGAAACTGGAAATATGAAAGAAAATAAAGTCCCTGAATGATATTTCGCTTAACTCATTAGCTTCACAATTATCAGTTCCCGGTATGTCCTGAAGTTTTTTAATATGCCGGATATTTACCGCCATGCTTGCATTTGACATAGAATAACACTAGGTTTATAGTATTATTTACCCCCTAAACTATTTATTTATGAGAAAGGTTTTCTTCTACGCCATATGCCTGCAACTGGTTACGGCAGTTGGCTGCAATGATAATAACAAGAGTGAGGGATCCGGTGCTGATTCAACAAAGGTTGCCGCTAAGCAGGACCCGGGCCTGGAACAAATGAAAGCCTTTTTTGCGGCTCCTATCCCAGGCTTTAATCCCGATTCAACCATTCAGAATCTAAGCAAATACCCCGATCTTTTTTCTAAAACCAAAACCGTTAAGTTCAGCTATAATAATTTTAACCTGTTCATAGATTCACTCGACAGGAAATTCAATGTATCGGCCAAAGAAGTGCATTTTCTTTATGCAGCCTATACCCCTGCTGCCGTAAACTGGTACCTGAGAGGCCATTCCACATTATCACATGGCGACTCGCTGGCGATCTTAAATAAACCCTGTCTGGTGATTGCCTATAAAACCCCTACCGGCCAGTTTATTTACGCACTGGATATGGGAACCATTTGTCCGCCACCAAATTCCTGTGAAACTGTAGCAAACTACCCGCTCATTTTTAATACCACAGGCCAGGCTGGTTTTGACCCTGGTCCCACCATTGCCAACTACGATGTTCAGTACCAGGATGGGAAAAATCCGATTCACCCTTTGACACAACGGGTAAAATTTGATATCGCTTCAATCAGGTACCTGGTAGATTCAATGACCAGGGCCGGAACCCCTACAACGGATATTTACCTTGCTATGGGTGCCTATACAAGTTCTGATGCCCAGCGATATGTTGACCATCATCCGGCTAAACCTCCAATATCAGCATCTGATATACAAGACAGGACATGTTTGTTGTTTGCCTTTAAGAAACCCAGCTTAAAGGCTGCCTCCCAATTTATTTATTATGATTTTGGCACCATATGCCCGCCACCGAATTCCTGTGAAACAGCATTTATTTATACCAGGTAGTCACGCTGTTTCTTTTGCATCACCGGTTGATGCCACTGCTTCTGTTGTTGATACAACAGGAGCAGTTTGTTTTTTAAACCGTGTGAAAAATTTGCGGGGCGAAAAAAAACTACCTACCCGGATCAGCTTCCGGCTTATGAGGTAATGGATAAGTTTATGCTCTAGCCAATGATGAAGCGGAAGCATCAGCGATATGATGCAGATCTTGATGAGCCATATTTTCCAGGGTTCGCCATGGGTTTTATCGTGTATCCAGGTATCCAGCAGCAAGGTGACCAGTTCAAAGAAAAATATAAAGGAAAAGAATCCAAGCACTTTAATAGTAGTGGTTGAAACGGTGAACAGGCCCAGCAACACCAGCAAAATAAATGCACCGGCGACAATAATGGTGATCAGCATGTATTGGGCATCATGCTTGCGTTGCAGGGCTTTTTCTACCAGTTCATTTTCTTTCTGGATGCGTTTGTTCTCATTATCGATCTCCATCAGCACAAGGTCTTTTTCCTTATTCAGTTTATTCACGCTGTCCTGGTACAGGTTATTCCGGTTGGCATACTCATACGCCTTCTGAAAATCACCGGTTGCATAATACAATTGCTGCAATGCATTCAGGCAATTGTTCTGTACCCTTACATTGAGCGTGGTATTTGCCAGTTGCAACGTGGTGGTATAATACGATATGGCTTCTTTGTATAGTTTCAGCCCCCGGCAACAATCAGCCAGTTCCGATAAAAAGTTTATCCTTCCTGAAATATTGTAGCTGGCCCCATAGGCGGGTTCGGCTTTTTTAAAATGCACATATGCTGAATCGTATTTATTACTGTATAAAAATATCTCCCCTACCACCCATTCATAATTATGATCTCCGGGACCATACAAAGCCTGTTTAACACCCGGGTGTGCTTCCAGGAACCGGAACGTGTTTTCGCTGTTATCATTGATCATGTACTGGATAAAGAGGGTTTGATCGATCTGCAGTTTCAGCACCGGGTCGTTGATAGACTCTGCCAGCAACCCAGCCCTTTGCAGGTAATTTTTAGCCGGGATAAAGTCAACGATCTTACCAATAAGGATATAATCTTTGATCAGTCCCTTTGTGTTCCCGGCCTTTGTGTTTAATGCAATGCTCTTTAAAATATACTCCTTAGCCTGCTCATTACTTTTCAGCCTTATGTACAACTGGGAGAAATGAGAATACACCGATGAAAGTAAGTAATTGTTACGCTTGTTATTGGCAATATCATAGGCATTGCTGAATTTCCGGAAAGCCATCAGCAGGTCTTTCTTCTGCATGAACACATCCCCTAATTCAAGGGCGGTTACTACTTTAATGGAATCGCTGCCTGAACTGATGGCCGTAGTAAAAGCGATGTCCGCATTTTTTAAGGCAAGGTCCGGCTGCCCGCTGTTGCGGTATACCGCTGCAATGGTTGCATAGGCGAGTGCTTCATACTCTTTGCGGTCAATGGACCTGCAGTATTCCAAGGCCCGGTTGGCAAATTCCATTTCTTTATTGAACCGGGTATTGCTGCTGTTGCCACTGATGCTGTTACTGTAAACAGGAAACAAGACATACAACATAAGTGACGGGCTCCTGCTTTCTTCCGCGGCTATCAATTGTATCTCCCGCAGGCTGTCGGCCTTGTATTCATGATTAAGGGCATAATGATAATCGATGAGCGGGCATAGCCGGTAAACCTTTTCAGAATCGGTTTTAGCCTGTTGGTACTTTTTTAGTAATAGCTGTTCGGTGTTGTTGTTTTGCGCCTGCACCGTATTTACAGCGAGGGAGGTTATTAGGACAACAAAATAACCAAAGCCTTGTATCATTAAGTTACGACGCACCTTCAAATATACTCATCAAAATCAATAGTTGAAATCTGTGTACTGACCAGGTCGGTAAGTAGCAACATCATTTTCTCTTTTTCGGGGCAACCAGGGCATAAGAATCGTCTATCATCTCCTTTATTTGTTTTGCAGATAATCTTCCATCTACAATAATTGTATTCCAATGCTTTTTATTCATGTGGTACCCGGGCAGAACAGATTCGGGGTGATCTTCCCTTAGCTGAATTGCTTTTTCCGGATCACATTTTACATTGAACTGCAGCGGAAAGCTATCCAACCCAGCAAGAAGGAAAATTTTTTCATTCACTTTAAACACAAGCGTATCTTCTCCAAAAGGAAAACCTTCCGTAACAGAAGGCTTTTGTAAAATATATTCACGGATCGTTTCTATGTTCATATCAGCCGATGATTTTCTTTGCTTCTGCCAGTTTTTTTCCGATCTGCCCGGTAAGTATGTGCCAGAACATCACAAAATCACTGCCCAGGCTGTACAAAGGATACGTGAATGTGGCGGGTTTGTTCTTTTCAATAAAAAAATGTCCAACCCAGGCAAAGCCATAACCGCAAACGGGTATCAGCGCCAGCATCCACCATTTTTGCAAGGCAATGGCAACTACTAATATGCAAAGTAATCCAGCAGTGCCAATGAAGTGCAGGGTACGGTTTGCCAGGTCTCCGTGTTCGGTGAGGTAATAAGGATAGAAGCTCCAGAAACTTTTATACTTCTTTTCAGTTGCCATAAAATTGTTTTTATGTGTTAATATTTATTGATTTTAGCCACATAGAACCTGCCTGACGGCAGTCAGGTTCGCCTGTAACATTTTGATTGATTAAAATTTTATTATGGCTCATTTCAGAAAATTACAAATTCCGGCCTTATTAGCCGCATTTTTTTATACTGACATTTTGCAGGTCTTTCAATTTATACAGCGCTTCCTCCAAACGGTTTTTTGGGATACCCGTCTTAATGACGCAGAACAACTGCATTTCATTGGAGAGAACAGTGCAGTTGTATTGCTTTATGACCATCATCACTTCATTCATACGTGTGTAATCGAATTCAATGGAATAAATAACTTCAACTTGTCTTTGCACTACCGGCGTTACCTGCAATGCCAGCGCTGTAGTTGTTTTATATGCATTGATGAGTCCCGGCACACCCAGCATGGTGCCGCCCCAGTAACGAATCACGATGACGGCCGCATTGGTTATTCCCTTGCTGTCTATCTGCCCCAGGATCGGTTTCCCTGCAGTACCGGATGGCTCCCCATCATCCGATGAACGGAAATTATTTCCATCGGTACCGATACGATAGGCGAAGCAATGGTGGACTGCTTTGGGATGATCTTTCTTTAAAAGCTGGAGTTGCGATTTAAAATCATCAGTCGTTTCAATAGGAAAAGCATAAGCAATGAACTTACTACCCCGGTCTTTGAATTCAGCAGTTGATGGCTTATCTATAGTGAAATAAAAATCTTCGTTCATTACTTATCCCTGTTTACTTGCATTTCCAAAGAAAGAAATAACATCTGTATCCACTCTTTCTTCCCTTAACAGGGCCTTATTTTTTAAAACCGGGGCATTCAATCCATTGCCCATTGTCAATTGTTCATTGCATATTATCCTTGCTTCATCCCATAAACCGTCATCAATAAATGACTGCAGCAGTTTTGTTCCTCCCTCTACCAGCAACGACTGCAGTTGCATTTCATAAAGAGCAGACAGCAATTGCTGAAGAAGATCATCCTGCCTGTTCAATTGCAGGTAATGCAGCTTGCCGTTATCTTCTTTTTTCAAATAATTGAAAACGATCGTTTCTGTACTGCCATCGAAAAGTTTTAAGTGCGCCGGCAATTTCAGTTCTTTATCGATCACCCCTCTTACGGGATCTTTGCCGAGCCACAGCCTTGCCGTTAAAGCCGGGTCATCATTCAATGCCGTATTTGTTCCCACCAGGATCGCAGCTTCTTCACCCCGCCATTTATGAACCAGCCGGTTGCTCGTTTCATTGCTGATCAGCATTCTTGAGGAATTGTTGCCCGTTATCTTTCCATCACTGCTTTGTGCCCATTTTAAAATGACATATGGCCGTTGCTGGTTATGGAATGTAAAAAAGCGTTTGTTTAACGCAAGGCATTCTTTCTCTAAAACGCCCACAGTAATATTTATACCGGCTTGCGTTAGTTTTTCAATTCTTTTTCCACTCACTTCAGCAAAACTGTCGCGGCAACCAATAATAACAACCGGTATTTTGTTTTTAATGATGAGATCTGTGCAGGGGGGAGTTTTACCAAAATGAGCACAGGGTTCCAGTGAAACATACAAGGTACTTGCGGCAATGAATTGCTTATCGTTTTCAGAAACACTATTTATGCAATTCACCTCGGCATGGGCCTCACCATATCTCTGGTGATACCCTTCACCAATCATCCTGCCGGCATACACAAGCACAGCACCTACCATCGGGTTGGGTGCGACCTGCCCAGCTCCCATTTCTGCCAGTTGAAGGCAACGTCGCATATATTGTTCATGTAATAACAAGTGACAAAAATAAGCATCAAAAAATAAACTATGTTTGCTTTGATGATGCTGAAAGAACTATACCGGAATTTTTTACTGCAACTGCAACAGGTTTACAGTCTTTCCGAAGCCACCAACATAACCGATTGGGTGTTTGAAAAAAAAGCCTCCTTGAAGCGAAGCGATATTTTAAAGAATCCGGGTAAAGTGATCACGGCTGCTGCAGATAAGCTTATCCAGGAGGCCATGCAGGAATTGCTGACACATAAACCCGTGCAGTATGTCCTTGGCGAAGCCTGGTTCTACCACATGAAGCTGAAAGTGAATGAACACGTGCTGATACCGAGGCCAGAAACAGAGGAACTGGTGGAGCAACTCATAAAAGACAGGAAGTCGAAACTTACCGATCCGGCCATACTGGATATAGGGACCGGCAGCGGCTGTGTACCCATTGCAATAAAGAAACATTTACCGGCAGCTATTATTACCAGCATCGACGTAAGTGAAAAAGCTATTGAACTGGCAAAAGAGAATGCAGCACTTCATAATGCTCATATCAATTTTATTCAACTGGATTTTTTAGATGAAAGCAAACGGAATGGCTTGCCGATGTTTGATATCATCATCAGCAACCCACCCTATATCCCATTTAATGAAAAAGAAAAGCTGGACAGGAATGTTACAGCCTTTGAGCCACACCTGGCGTTGTTTGTGCCGGATGATTCTCCACTCATATTTTACCAGGAGATCGCTCTTTTCGGAAAAAACAACTTATTACCCAATGGGAAGATCTATTTAGAAACGCATGAAAAGCTCGCCAAAGAAGTGGCGGCTTTATTTATGAAAGATTATCAAACAGTGATGATAAAAAAAGATATTTACGGAAACGAAAGGATGGTAATCGTTACGGCCTGACAGTAGCGGCCAGTTTCGCCTTGGCCCTTTTAGCAGCTTCCATAATACGGAATGCATAACCAAAGTAGGCAATGGTGTCAACACTCAGTACCACAGTAGGCGTGTCAACAAATTTCCTGCTTAATTCAACTTCCTTTTTAAGAAGTGAATCTATGTAAAGCATATCCACCTGTTTTGTACCGATAAAAACCTTCTGGTCTTTAGTGACAGAGACCATGATATTCTGGTTCACCCTGGTGTCGCTTTTTCCCTTGGGGTTATTTACCTTCACCACGTTTGGATTCGCCAGCGTGGATATCAGCAAAAAGAACATCAGCAGTATGAACAGCACGTCGTTGAGCGGACCTGCATCCACTTCGTTGTGAGAATCTCTTAATCGTTTTCTTAGACTCATTATACTTTGTTCTTTATAGTCAATATGCGATTGTGCAACCTTTCAAACGCTTAAACGTTGCCACGTGTTTATCTTGTTGGCTCCTGTAAAATATCAATGAAATCTGCGCTTGCCGATTCCATCTTGTTCACTGTTTTATCGATCTGTGTATTGAGGTAACTGTACCCCAAAAAGGAAAGAATACCAATGATGAGTCCGGTTGCAGAAGTGATCATCTTCACATACATCGCATCAGCAATATCACTGATCGTTGGATTGGCTGCAGCAGCAAAATCCCGCAGCAGCATTACCAGGCCTATGATGGTACCCACAAAACCAAACAGCGGAGCGATACGGGCAATAACAGAAAGCACGGGCAGGTTTTTTTCCATTTTATAGATCTCAAGCTTTCCAACATTATCCATGCTTTTCTCAATTGCATCAATGGGTTTCCCGATACGCTGAATGCCCTTATCGATCATTTTTGCCACCGGGTGACCCGTATTTTTTGCAAGGCTCCTTGCAGCCGTAACATTTCCGGTAATGATATGATCCCGGATGATGCTCATGAAATTATCTTCGATCTTACTGGCCTTGCGGATGGCGATCAGCCTTTCAATAAAAAAGAAAACGGCCAGCGCAAAGAATAATGCCAACGGGATCATCAACACACCGCCTTTAACCAATAATGAGAATAGAGATTCTTTTCCTGCTGTTGAAGTGCCTAGGGCCAGGCTGTCAACCTGTAACAAAATATTAAACATGGATGCCGGTTTTAATGGTTGGCAATTACCGCTCGATAATTATGCCAAACCTTTTTATTTCTGCAATGAAACGAAACAAAATTACAATAGCTGCATAACAAAATGTTAATCTTATTTTTTAACCAGATGAAATAAAAAAACCGGGTAGTTCCCGGTTTCTATATTCAAGTTAATAAAATTACCGCTTGGGTTCCATTTGCTGCATGGCCATTATCTGGCGCATGGTCTTTTCCATTCCTTCGCTGCTGCCGTCAAGGAATATCACATTCCCTTTTCCATACTCTGCAAAGTTCTTAATGGCTTCTGTCCACATGCTGAACAGGATCACATTGGTATCGAGGTTGGCCTGCTTCATCTGCTCTGCAGCCTGGCTCATGCCTTTGGCCACTTCTTCCCGGAACAAAGCCACACCCTGTCCACGAAGTTGAGCGGCCTGCCTTTCAGCTTCCGCAGCGATCTTTATGGCATTACCTTCTGCTTCTGCTGCCTTGGTTTTGGTGATCAGCAATGCCTGTCCTTCATTTTCTGCAGCAGCTTTCAGATTATTTGATGCAACCACTTTGCTCATACTGGTAATGATGGCTTCATCAAACGTGATATCATTGATCTGCAGATCCTGCAGGTGATAGCCCCAACCTTCCAGTGCAACATCAACCTGCTCTTTTACATTTTCAACAATATCCCGGCGTACATTCAGCACTTCTGCCTGTCTTTTGGTAGATACAAATGCACGGATACTTCCTTCCACCGTACGTATCAAAGCCTGCATCAGGTCTTTATCGCTGATGAATTTGAACGCTACTTTCTGAATGGTTTCTTCCTGTTCATTTTGTACTGAGTATAACAGCATCGATTTAAAATAAACATTCGCCTGGTCAATGGTAACAGCCTGGAATTCCAGTTCTACCGACCGGTTCTGGATACTTACCTTTTTAAAGATCTGCTCCAGGAAAGGAATTTTAAAATTCAATCCCGGGCGAAGGATACGCCGGTATTTACCGAACATGGTAACCACACCAATAAATCCCTGGTTGATGGTTACAAAACAACCCAAAAAGGCCAAGGCCAATATGATCAGCCACCAATAATCTCTTAATAATTCCATAGTTGTATAATTAGGGATTGAAGGTAGAGATTTTTTCAGGTAGCCAACAGAAAATCTTTGGGTGCCGGAGGTTTGATCACTACCAGGGCACACTTATTAAGTCATATTTTATGCAGCATTTGATTGAATCGTTATTTAGGCAGATCATTCTGAATTCATCTTCTTAAATTACATTACTTTCTGCAAGAGAAAATAAAAATGAATACCCGAAAAAAAAGATTATACAAACTCCTGCGTTTCTGGAAACTGCTTGGGCCGGGGCTGGTAACTGGTGCCAGCGATGATGACCCATCCGGCATTGCAACCTATTCGCAGGCAGGTGCTGCATTCGGACTTTCAACCCTCTGGACATCTATTATCGCCTTTCCACTCATGGCTTCCATCCAGCAAATGTGTGCAAAGATCGGGTTGGTTACTTCCCAGGGCCTTACGGGTACGCTGAAAAAAAACTATCCAAAACCTGTTTTGTACCTCATGCTGTTATTCAGTTTCCCGGCGATTGTAATGAATATCGGCGCCGACATCGCCGGAATGGGTGCGGTTGGAAATCTTTTATTCCCATCCATTGATGCCACTTATTTCAGTGTTGTATTCACCATTATACTGTTAGGCCTGATCATTTACCTGCCTTACCAGAAAATTGCTGCAGCATTAAAATACATGTGCATTGTCATGCTCGTGTATTTTATCGTGCCATTTTTATATAAGCAGGACTTTATCGAAATTCTAAAAGCCACTTTTATCCCGACCCTGAAATTTGATAAAAATTTTATGGCCATTCTTGTAGGCATACTGGGTACTACCATCTCGCCCTATCTTTTCTTCTGGCAGGCTTCTGTAGAAGTGGAAGAAATGAAGCATAAGAAAACACACCTGATGGTTGATAAAAAGATCATCCATGACATGAAGCAGGATGTGGATTTTGGAATGTCATTTTCCGGCCTGGTCATGTTCTTCATCATTCTAACAACCGGTACCGTTTTATTCAAAGGCGGTGTTCACCAGATCGATACGGTTGAACAGGCCGCTATGGCCCTGAAACCATTGGCCGGAAACCTGGCTTACCTTCTTTTTGCGATCGGAGTGATCGGCACCGGGCTTATTGCCATCCCTGTCCTGTGTGGTTCACTTTCCTACATCTTTGCAGAAACCTTTGGCTGGGAGCAGGGCCTTGACAAAAAATTTCATGAAGCCAAAGCATTTTATGTCATCATTGCGATTTCACTCATCCTTGGCTTATCATTGAATTATATCGGCATTTCCCCGATCAAAGCCCTTATATATACTGCTATCCTTTATGGATTAACTCCGCCGGTTTTAATTGCCATCATCCTTCACATTCCCAATAACAAAAAATAATGGGCAACAATGTGAACGGAAGAGCATCCAATATACTTGGGTTCGCCGCACTGATCATCATGACGGCCGCTGCCGGAATATTGGTTTACCTGCAACTAAGTGGTAAATAGAACCAGTAAAAATAAGAACTGTTTATCCCTGAACATTACAAAACATACTGCTTCTGTTCATGTATTTTTACACCCATTAAATCTTTCTTACCCAAACAAGTATCATCCGTACAGATTCATCCTCCAGGCCCCGGAATCATCTTTCCAGATCTCCCTCAACAATTCTTCCATAAAATACGTGCTGCAGGGTATTGCATTCCTGTTTAATTATGAATAACTTTATCTGCTCCCCTTCATTATCAGCCCGGCAAGTTGGCGAACAAATAAAATAATATGAAAAAAACAATAACCTCAATAGCAGCATGCCTGCTTATTTGCATTGCTGCAAAAGCACAGCAGATCCCTGATAATAATTCTGCCGATGATAAAGATAAAAGCACATGCGTATCGGGCAATTGCAAAAACGGCATTGGTACTTTAGAATTTAGCCACCCCGATGGGCCTGCTACTTACAAAGGCAACTTTAAAGATGGAAAATTCAACGGGCAGGGAACCCTTGTTGTAAAAGCCTCATTTAAATATGCAGGCAGTTTTAAGGATGGCGAAATGAATGGAAGGGGAGTTTATACTTTTGCAAGTGGTGAAGTATATACAGGAGAAATGAAAAAGGGTGTTATTGAGGGTAGCGGCTCCTCCGTTCTTCCAAATGGGAAAAAATTTACGGGTACCTATTCAAAAGGACATGTCGTGAATGGCAAAGGATATTTATTTTATACTTCAGACAGCACCAGTTATGAAGGAAGCCTGGTGAATGGAAAATTCAATGGTATTGGAACCTGGACATTAGTGCATGGGGAAAAATTCAGCGGAAACTGGGTTGATGGAGAACTGAACGGTATTGGCAAATATACTTCTCCCGATGGTTCAAAATATAATGGCAATTTTAAGGATAGTAAAATGGATGGATATGGAGTAGCAACAGATGAGCTTGGTTGGGTATATAAAGGTAATTGGGCGAATGGAATGCGGAACGGAACCGGAAGTTCTTACGATCCGAAGGGGAATCTAAATTATAGCGGCGAGTGGAGCAATGGGGAAATGACCAACCCGGAAAAAGCAGCTTCATACAAAAACAGTTTATGGGAAACTGCCCGTCTAATGTTCAGCAGGGTGACTTTTAAAGGGTGGCAGAAGGTTGTTACAGATGAGATAAGCGGGGCAGTTGGAATAACCGATGAATTTCATTTAAACAGCGACTACAGTTTCTATGGCACAGACGAATATATAATCGATTATCTTGGTCAAAAATACCGGACGAAACAAAAAATAGAAGGTACATTCGATCCGGTTACTCATATGATCCATATTAGCCCCCGTGATGTCATATACCATGATAAAATTGAAGGTGTAACCTGGATGCGTGGGGCTTGCGACGGAATACTGTATCCCAGCAATTCGCATCCCGGTCATTATATCATCAAGGGTAAAAGCATGAGTGGAAGTGATTTTGAGGAAAATGATTATTAATATCCCTTCCGGAATTGCTTACCTGCATATAGGTACAGGTTTTAAAATATTTTGTCCCAACCTTTGAGAAGACTTCTGAAGTTTGATAAACTTCGGAAGTCTTAGCTGAGCAATTCATGGCTATACAATTTAAAAACCCGGATCATCTGCACTTGGCCCATAAGAACCCGGAATAGGCACATCAAGCAATCTGAGAAAAACACCCAGTTGCGCCCGGTGGTGAATGATCTGTGATAAAGACATGCGTATCACATCGGCCTTGGGATCGGTACTATATACCTGTTCCCCATTTCTGAGTGTCCAGGGTTCATCCAGTGTTTCTTCTTTTCCATTAGCCAACTGTTCACGGGCATCGGCTAAGCTGTTCTCAAATATCTGTACCAGCGCAGCCGTATCTTTTACCGGGGTTGGTTTAAAATCCATACCGGCAAAGTCAAGCTCATTTGTGTTGAGTACCATACCGATCCAGGTAGGCAATTCTGCAATATGGGTTGACAACTGAAGCATGTTCATGCTTTTAGGATGTGGTTTCCAGTCCCACTTACCATCGGGTACTGCGGTAAGCATTTTACGGGTGGCAATAGCCTCTTTTTCAAGTTCCTTCTGAAACAGGGAAATTCGTGTCATGGTCTTTTATTTTTGGTTATGACACAAAGAAAATACCGGACAGTGACAGCCCTATGTCAACAGGAAAAAGTTTTTTTCATTTTACCATAAAGGCATTCTAGCCACTAAGACACGAAGGCTCTAAGAAAAAAACTTCGTTTTTTCACCTTTGTGTCCTGGTGCCTTCGTGGCAATTTTTTTGCCATTGAGCAGGTTTGGTTTGTGACAGAATTCAATGTATGACAGGGACGAAAATCATTCTGAATTGTCTTCGTCCCGCCTTAAGCGGGATCAGACCGCCAATCGTTTCGATATCTCGTCCAGGTTCTTCTTCACCATTTCTTTCAGCCCGGGCGGGCTGATGATCTCGGCATGTTCGCCGAATAAGAGATAAAATTTTGCAAAGCCGATCAGAGAAGCGGTTACAAAAGTCATCTCCATTTTATCACCTGTTTCTTTTTGTGAAACAAAGCCATTGTAATATTTCTGATCACCAAAATATTTCAAAACTGATTTATCAACCCGTATCACAATGTTGAACATTTCTTTCTCCTTACTCATCCGGGTAAGAAAAGATTGCAGCGAAGGATGTTGCTTTTCAAAATGGCGGCCCTTTTGATTAATGTAACTGATGCGATCAGTGCGGAAATTGCGATAGTCTTGCCGCAATTGGCAATAAGCGATGAGGTACCAGTAACTGCCCTGGTAAAATATACCTACCGGTTCCACATCCCTGTTACTGTATTGTTGCGAATGATTGGCGAAGTAACCAATATCCAAAACTTCCTTGTCCGCAATACTTTTTAGAATGGTTTGAAGATGTACCGGACTTTTTTCTTTTGCCGGCAGGTAAGGATTTTCCACCACTTCAATATAAGACGACATATCTTCCAGCAGGTCTTTATCCGCATAGCGCAGTACCGACTTTATTTTATACATCGCTTCCTGGTAATATTTCCGGGAGGAAGGATCTGTCAGTTTCTCCACCATTTTTTCTGCAGTTAAAAAAGCAATGGCTTCTTCTTTAGTGAACATCACCGGTGGCAGGCGGTATCCTTCCATGATACTATATCCCACACCTGCTTCACCGGCCAGGGGAATACCGGCTTCTTCCAGTGTTTTAATATCCCGGTAAACCGTACGGAGGCTGATGGAGAAGCGTTCGGCAATTTCCTGCGCCTTTACAATCCGTTTGGATTGCAATTGTACAAGAATAGCAGTAACCCGGTCGATGCGGTTCATAAAAAAATTATCAAAGCAAATTAAGTCATGTATACAGATAAAAAGCAATTGCTGCAGAATTTATCTCCGGCAATGACGCAGGGATTTATGTGGATGTGCAGTTTTATTGCAAATCATCTCATCTGTTGTACCTTTAGCTGACGCTGCCCGATCATATTTGTTTATTACCACCCGCTTGTTATACGATTTTTGTATATGAATTTAATAAGTAAAATAAAGCAGCTGATAAAGGCTAAATACGATTCGTTATATAACAATCCCAGACTAAAAAATAATTTTCTAAATGCAGTGCCTTTTTGGTCGGGCGCATTCATTACCGGGGTTACAGCCGTTTTGTATGCAAATCTTTTTTCCTGGGCAGAAGAAGGAACTCATTACTTATATTCACAGGCTCCCTGGTTGTTCTTTATCATTACTCCCTTTTGTTTTCTTTTAGCACTATGTCTGGTTCACTATTTTGCCGAATATGCCAGGGGCAGCGGCATTCCACAAGTAACAGCAGCCATTGAACTAACCAATCCAAAACATAATTATAAAGTAAACAAGCTGCTGAATCTTAAAGTACTTTTTATAAAGGTCATATCCAGCCTGGTAATGGTATTGGGGGGGTGGTTGGCCGGAAGGCCCTACCATACAGATATCTGCAACCATTTTTAAAAAAATAAATGATTTTCTTCCCGCCTGGTATCCAAAGATCTCCAGGCGGAACATGATCGTAACTGGTGCCGCAGCTGGCCTGGCTTCAGCGTTCAATACGCCGCTTGGCGGAATAGTTTTCGCCATTGAAGAACTTACCAAGATACATTTCAGTTTTTTCAAATCTGCATTGCTTACCGGTGTGATTATTGCCGGACTTACCGCCCTGCATTTTTTAGGCCCCTACCTGTACCTGGGCTATCCATTGCTGAACGACATCCCGGGCTGGGTAGTTTTAGCGATCCTGCCTGTTGCTATTTTGACCGGTGTTGGAGGAAGCGGAATGGGAAGAATAATCCTGTACATTTTTAAAAAAAAATCTGCCCTCAAAAAAAAATATCAACAATATATTTATGTCATTATCTGCGGATTGATCATTGCTGCTCTCGCCATTTTTATCGACCACAGGACCTTTGGTTCGGGAAAGGAAATAATGGTTACCACATTATTTACAGATAATAAACACCTGCAATGGTATATCCCTTTTTTAAGAATCATAGGGCCGATTGTTTCTTTTTCAACCGGTGCTGCCGGAGGCATTTTCGCTCCATCACTCAGCGCGGGGGCGAGCATCGGGGCGGTTGTTGCGGGATGGTTTCATTTATCAGGCCCGGCAACAAATCTTATTATTCTTTGCGGCATGACAGGTTTTCTTACGGGCATCACTAAAAGCCCTTTCACTTCTTCCATCCTTGTACTGGAAATGACCAACAGTCACAATATTATCTTTTACATCATGCTTACGGCTTTACTGGCCAATCTAGTTGCCAATCTTATCAGCAGGCATTCTTTTTACGACCATCTCAAAGACCAGTATATAAAAGAAATTCATCAGCAGGAAGAGCAGGAGAATAAGTTACAAGCTGAAATGAAGTGATCTAACTTTTTTCTTCCCATATCATCGCCAAATGCACAATTGTTTCAGTAGCCTTAGCCATATCTTTTGTACCGATCCATTCCAGTTTGCTGTGTATATTCTGCATGCCGGTGAAAATATTAGGACAGGGCATTCCCATAAAACTGAAACGGCTGCCATCGGTACCACCGCGGATGCTTTCTTTCTTCATTGTAAGCCCGGCCCGCTGTATGGCTTCTTCGGCATAAGCTTTCCTGTGCCGCATACTCCATTACTGCCCCGGGAAATTTTGCAACGGTATCTGTTGCAATTTTTTTCAACCTTTCGTGATGTTGCTGTAAACCCGCAAGCGTAAAATCCCGGACAATGAATTGGATCGTTGCCTTTTCTGCAATGCCGTTCACAGCCGTAGGATGTACAAACCCTTCACGCTTCTCTGTTGTTTCGGGGCTCCATTCATTCTTCGGCAACGCATCTAAAATAGCTGCTGCTACTTTCAATGCATTCACTAATTTATCTTTTGCATAACCGGGGTGAACGATCACGCCATGCACCGTTATCAATGCACCATCTGCACTAAAGGTCTCGTCTTCCAGGCTTCCGGCTTCACCACCATCCAATGTATAGCCAAACTGTGCACCCAGTTTCTGCATATCCACTTTTGCCGTACCCTGTCCCACTTCTTCATCGGGCGTAAATAAGATCTTTATATCGCCATGTTTAACAGCGGGGTTCTGTATGAAATACAAGGCAGCTTCCATGATGGCAGCCACACCGCTTTTATCATCGGCCCCAAGCAAAGTGGCTCCACTGGTTGTAATTACGCCGCTGTTCAGATGATTTTTTAAATAAGGAGAATCACTAATGCGCAATACCTGGGTGGTATCATCGGGTAAGATAATGTCCTTGCCGTCGTAATACCGATGTAGTATTGGCTTAACATTGGTGCCGCTGCAGTCAGGTGCCGTATCCACGTGTGCACAAAAACAAATGGCCGGTATATTTTTTTTATCGCTGTTGGAAGGAATGGTTGCATACACATAGCCAAACTCATCGGTGGAAGCATTGGTAATGCCCATACCAAAAAGTTCCTTCAGCAAAAGCTTACCAAGGTCTTTTTGTTTTTCGGTAGTAGGATGTGCGGAACTGGTGGGGTCGCTTTGTGTATCTACCTGCACATAACGCATAAAACGATCGGCAATGTTATCGGGACTTATCTGTATCATATAGTTGTTTGAGGTTTGTGGTTTAAAGTTTGATGTTAAGCTTGTTTTGTAAGATACATTCTGAAATAATCATGAACTTCAAACCACAAACTTCAAACCTGTAACTTACACTATCTCCACCAGCTCAATATCAAATACCAATTCCTGTCCGGCGAGGAAATGATTGGCATCGAGTACGATCACATCTTCTTTAACTTCTGTAACGATCACCGGGAAAGGTTGTCCGGCCTGGTTGCTTAATGTAAGCTGCATCCCTGGTTCCAGCTGCATATCTGCAGGAACATTTTCTTTTGGAAAATTAATGATGGCTTCTTCCAGTCTTGGGCCATAGCCTTCTTCGGGCGAAATATTGATGGTTTTCTTTTCACCCAGGCTCATTCCCGGCATGGCTGCATCAAACCCTTTTATCATCTGGCCGGCGCCTACTGTAAATTCCAGTGGCTCCCTGCCTGTTGAAGAATCAAATTGCTCACCGCTTACCAATTTACCTGTGTAGTGAACTTTTACTACATCTCCTTCTTTAACCTGTTGCATAAAATTTTGTTTTGATCCCCCTGCAAGCGGGGGAAAGATTATAAATAGGGTGCAAATTAATATATAAATGGAAGCAGGTATTAAAATATTTTACCCAACTTTACTTCATGAAAAGATCATTGCCTGCTTTCATTTTTCTACTGTTCAGCTATGGCGCCGTTTCGGGCCAGGCAACAAATAGTCAGTCAGTAATAACAGGTGCCGACCGGATGCATGTTTACCTGCCCCTGCTGAAGGGGAAGTCGGTGGCCGTTTTCGCCAACCAGACCAGCCTGGTTAATGGCACCCACCTGGTGGATACCCTTATCAAAAGCGGTATCAGGGTGGTGAAGATATTCGGGCCCGAACATGGTTTTAGGGGAGATGCCGATGCCGGCGAAAAAGTAAATGATGCAAAAGATGTAAAAACAGGACTGCCTGTTATCAGTTTGTACGGCGCCCATAAAAAACCAACACCGGATGACCTGAAAGATGTGGATGTGCTGATCTTTGATATACAGGATGTGGGGGTACGTTTTTATACATTCATTTCTTCACTGCAATATTATTTAGAAGCAGCACTGGAGAATCATAAACCACTGATGATCCTCGACCGGCCCAACCCCAACGGTTTTTATGTGGATGGCCCGGTGCTGGATACCAATTTTAAAAGTTTTGTGGGCATGCAGCCTATTCCCATTGTATATGGAATGACCATCGGTGAATATGCCTTGATGCTGACCGGCGAAAACTGGTTATCGGCAAAAGCCAATGCGATCAATGCCTATAATGTAACTACCGAACCAACGACGGATACCCCGTTTCATGTAACCGTGATCAAATGCAAGAACTATGATCACAAGACCAAATACGTACTGCCGGTTAACCCTTCCCCGAACTTAAAAGAGATGCAGAGTATTTATCTCTATCCTTCTACCTGTTTTTTTGAAGGCACCGTGATGAGTGAAGGAAGGGGAACGGATAAACCTTTTCAGATCTTTGGCCATCCTTCTTTACCGAATAATTTGTATTCCTTTACTCCCAAACCAAATGCGGGAGCCAAGAGCAGCAAATGTTTTTACCAGCAATGCTATGGGTGGAACCTGGGCGGCAGTAATGAAGAAGTATTGAAAAATCTCAACGGAAAGATTCAACTTAAATATTTTATTGAAGCGTACAGGTTATTCCCTGGCAAGGATACCTTTTTTTTAAAGAACAATTTCATAAACAAGCTGGCTGGCAATGATGTTTTTATGCAGCAGATCAAACAAGGCAGGCCGGAAGAAGAGATAAGAGAAAGCTGGCAGCCCGGGCTGACCGCATTTAAGGCAATAAGGAAGAAGTACCTGTTGTATGATGATTTTGCCCCCATCCCCTGAAGGAGGTAAGAAAGTATCAGATAATTTTCAACTGCGCAGCAATCCGGATCAACGAAGCCGTGTTTTTTGCCTCAAATTTCGTCAACAGGTTTTTGCGGTGTGTATCCACGGTGGTAGAACTGATAAAAAGTTTCCCGGCAATTTCATTATTCGTCATTCCATCGGCAATAAGTTCCAGCACTTCCTTTTCCCTTCGGGTGATAACCGGCATGCCGTGCCCGGTATCCGGCTTTCGTAAAGCCACCGCGGCATCAAAACTTAAAAACTGTTTCCCCTTAACCACGGTATGAATGGCTTCCATCAGTTCCTGCTGCGTAGCATTTTTTATTACATATCCCGAAGCGCCATTACTCATCATTTTTTCAATAAAGCTTTGCTGGTTATAGGTGCTTAATCCCACAATGAATATTCCAGGATATCTTTCCTTGACTTCTTTACACAGGTCAATACCGCTTTTATCCGGTAAGTTGACATCCATTAAGATCACATCGGGTTTTTGCTGATGCAAAAATGCCAGGCAGGATGCAGCATTGCCCGCATGCCCCATCCATTCAATATCATTTTCGTTTTGCAATAAAGAATGAATACCTTCTATCACCATAAAGTGATCGTCAACAATAAATAATTTAATGGCCATGGTTCATGCTGTTAAACATTCAGCTCAATATGAACAGAAGTTCCTTTTTCTTTTTCTGACCGCACATCCAACGTACCCTTTAAAAACTCAACCCTGTTTTGAATATTGCTCCAGCCAATTCCTTTAGATCCTTTCAGCAGGGCTGTATCAAAGCCGATACCGTCGTCTTCAACTGTTATGGCCAATTGGCTACCTGATTTTGAAACCTGCACAATAGCAGTTTTTGCAGCAGCATGCTTCATGGTATTGTTGATCAGTTCCTGTACAATGCGGTAAATAGTTATTGCAGTTGTCTGCACTATTACTTCATTTTCCAATCCAATTGACTGGTAGGAAACCTGCAATGCACCTGACTGGTTAACATCATTACAAAAATCCTTAAGTGCCGTATCCAGGCCAAATTTAACCAGTGCCTCCGGCATCATATTATGTGCCACCCGGCGCATTTCTTTAATGGAACTGTCCAGCATATCCATGCTTCGTTCAAAGGCCTGGCTGTTTTCAGGCGTCATGATCAGATTTCCTTTCATAGTATTAAATGAGTATTTTATCCCGGATAACATGCCTCCCAGGCCATCGTGCAGGTCTTTTGCCAGTCTTGTCCGTTCCTGCTCTTCCCCCTGTAACACAGCTTCAGTAGCGGTTAGCTGCTGCTGGGTTTCCAATTCGGCAATGCGCTGTTGCTGAAGTTTTTGTTTTTGTTTATACGTGCGGTAAGACAGCAATGAAATGATAAGTAATGCCATGGCACCGGCAATCAAAATATAATTCAGGGTATTTTTTTGACGGATGGAAAGTTGCTGCACTTTTTTTTCTGCTTCCAGTTGTTTTATCAGGCTTTCTTTTTTCCTCGTTTGGTATTTTTTTTCAAGCTCTGTTACATTTTTTTTTGATTCCATATTAACCGCAGAATCATTGAACTCCTTATACTTTTGAAAAGATTCATAGGCCTGTTTGTATCGGCCGGTTGCTGCATAAACATCCGACAGGTATTTATATCCCTCATCCAGGATATTGTGATAATTAATTACTTTGGCTGCTGCTATCCCCGCTGTTAAATATTTCTCCGCATCTGCATATTTTTTTTGAAGGATCGCAATGGCGCCCATTTGCACCTGCGATTCGGCTTTCCCATAACTGTAGTTGTATTTTACTGATTCATCAAAACACTTTTTAAAATAATAAAATGATGAATCAAGCTGGTCTATCTTTTTGAAAACCTGGGCGGTAACCAGGTAATAACTAAAGGCAATATCAATATTTGAATTTTCAGCAAAATAAAACTTCGCACTATCAATGTATTTTTTTGCAGTTATATTGTCATCCTGCATGCTGTATGAATTTGCAAGAATAAAATAAGCCATGAACAGGTTTTGGCCGGTGCCGGATCTTTTAGCCGAACCGAGTGCTTTATACGCATATTCTTTTTGCTTATCGTACTCATTGATGTCGCCGAAAAGTGTGGATACATTGCAATAGCGGATAACCAATTCACCTTCGAGCCCCAGTTTCTCAAATAAAGAGATACTCTTTAAATGATACTGTACAGACTGCTGTAATTCATTATGGTTTTTTAATGCATTCGCAATATCACCATAGGCGCCCGCTTCAAATTTTCTTGCTTTTGGATTATCTGATTTTTGATAATTAAAGATCGCCGTATCAAGACTGGTCTTTGCTTGTATATAGTTGGCAGCAGTACTGAATAAAAAAGACTGATTCTGATATATACGTCCCAGGCAATAATACAGGTTCTTTTCACCGGCAAACTTTATCGCATCCCGGTAAGCCTTATAAGCTTTGGCGGTATCTACAACTTCGTAATCAATAGCCAGCCGCATCATACTTATAGCCCTGTTACTGTCGGTCATTGGTTGCTGCAACTCTTTTGTGATACTGTCAACAAGATGTTGCTGCGTTGCCGCCGTTTTAAAAAAGAGAAGGCAAATACATATGACTGATATTTTTCTCATACAGTAAAGTAATCTTTTACGTTCACTTTACAAATAAAAGCAATAGCCACTCCGTGCGCCTCCCCTTTTTCCATGATTTTTCCTGTTTTAAAAAATATCCTGTTTTTAAGGGATAAGCCGACCTGGTACAATAAGCAATATTTGTTGTATCAATAAAGTAAACAACCGGTTTTATGAAAAATGCTGATCAAAATAAATCCGATAGCTATCGGATAAAAAAATACCTGTTACTCCTGCACTTTTTGACCACCTTGTTTTTTGCCAATGCACAAAACGTAGGTATTGGCACGGCTACACCAGACAACAGTGCCATGCTGGAGATTAAAAGCAGTGCAAAAGGCCTGCTGATACCACGCATGAGTTCTGCGGCTGTTACAGCCATTGCAAATCCTGCTAAAGGATTGCTTGTAATGGATACGGTCAAAAACCAGTTAATGGTAAATATGGGAAGTGCTGCAGTACCGAACTGGCAAACGATCGTGGCGGCAAGCGGATGGAGTTTATCGGGGAACCCGGGAATTGATTCAGCCACAAATTTTATACCAACACTGGATGCCAAACCATTTATCATAAGGGTGAATAATGTGCGTTCCGGATATGTTGATACGATCACTAACAACACTTCATTTGGTTTTAGAACACTGGACTCGTCCACTACAGGAAGCTGGAATACCGCCATAGGTTTTAAATCTCTTTCCGGTAATAAAACAGGTGAAAATAATACCGGCCTGGGATGGGGTGCTTTAAGGTTTAACTCAAATGGTTCGTACAATACAGCATCGGGAGTTTATAGCTTATACTCCAATACCAGCGGAAGTCAGAATACCGCCATTGGCCAGTTGGCCATGTACTTAAATACCACCGGCGGCCAGAATACCGCATTAGGAAGCGATGCCATGCGATATAATACTTCCGGCAGCAGTAATATCGGGATCGGGTTCACTGCTTTATATTTTAATACCACAGGTTACTCAAATATTGCCCTTGGCACAGGCGCTCTTTTTAATACCGGTAACCGCAGCAACCTGGTGGCTGTTGGCGATAGTGCTTTGTTTAATAACGGGGTGGGCGCAGTTAATTCGTATGATGGCACCCTGAATTCTGCATTTGGATCCAAAGCCTTATTTGCAAATACTACCGGTTATTATAATACAGCAACCGGAACAAATGCGCTCAGAAACAATTCAACCGGTGCTCAAAATACAGCCAATGGCACTGGAGCGCTCGTAAACAATACCATTGGAAACGCTAATACTTCTATGGGTTTAAATTCCATGTTCTTCAACTCCTCGGGAAACAACAATACGGGAATAGGAAACGCAGCATTGGCTTTTAATACAAGCGGTAATAATAATACGGCCGCTGGATTTTTAGCTTTAAACTTAAATATTTCCGGGTATAGCAATGTAGCAATAGGTACGGAAGCCTTATTAAGAAACACGGTTCGCAGTAACCTGGTAGCTGTTGGCGACAGCGCTTTATATAATAATGGAGTGGGTGCAGTGGGTTTCCAGGCTACAGAGAATTCAGCATTTGGTTCCAAAGCCTTATTTGCAAATACCACCGGCTATTACAATACAGCAACCGGTACAAATGCACTAAGAAGTAATTCAACCGGTGCTCAAAATACAGCCAATGGAACAGGCTCGCTGGTCAATAATACAAGTGGTAATTCCAATACCGCTATGGGCCTTAATGCCATGGCCACAAATAATACAGGAAATGATAACACGGCTGTAGGTAGTTTTGCCGCAGCCTTTAACAGTACCGGTAGCAGAAATACAGCAATGGGCAGCGCTGTATTAAGTTCCAACACAACAGGCAACAATAATACCGCCATTGGAAACAGTGCTTTATACTTTAATACCAGCGGGTACAGCAATGTTGCACTGGGCACCGAAGCTTTAATGAAAAATACTGACCGCAGCAACCTGGTAGCTATTGGCGACAGTGCCTTATATAATAATGGAACAGGAACACTTTTTCCGGGTGAAGGAAAAAGAAATACGGCAGTGGGTTCTAAAGCATTGTTTACAAATTCAAGGGGGGCAGACAATACAGCAACCGGGTATAACAGCTTATTTGCAAATACCACAGGCTATTCCAATACGGCAGATGGTATAAATGTACTTTCAGCAAATACTACCGGGTATCAAAATACAGGCAGTGGAAGTTATGCACTTATTTCAAATACAATTGGGATCTACAATTCTGCCCACGGCACTTCATCCTTAGGTTCAAATACACAGGGTGATAATAATACCGCTGATGGAAGTGACGCACTCTTTAATAATATTTCAGGCAATAAAAACACCGCCTCCGGGTACAGGTCGCTTTACACAAATACCACGGGTAGTAATAACACGGCAATTGGATATGCTGCCGATGTCACTTCGGCTAATCTTTCCAATGCAACAGCAATTGGCTATAATGCAAAAGTTGCAGCCAGCAACAGCCTGGTATTGGGTGGCACAGGGGCCGATGCTGTAAATGTTGGTATTGGCACAGTTACTCCAACTTCAAGATTAAATGTAAACGGCCAGGTAACCATTGACCAAAAGAATTTTGGTGGTTATGGTGGTTTACTTATAAAAGGAAATGTACCCGGTTCCAATTATCCCAACATAGCGTTTAGTGTAAAAAATACTTCTAATACCGATGTGGTGGCAGCAATGATACAGGGTGATCTGCAAAATGCAGTTGCAAGTACAGAATCCATTGATCTTACGTTTTCAACAGCACAAGCTGGTTTTGGCAGTCTTTCAGAAAAACTACGGATAAAAGGGAATGGTAATGTAGGTATAGGAACAAATAATCCAACACGCCCACTTTCGTTCCCTGCCGCTTTAGGCGAAAAAATTTTACTGTACCCCGGAGGTACGGGTGAAGTAGGCATTGGTGTTTATGGAAATGAGTTGCGAATACACAGCGATTATGCAGCAGCCAAAATTTCTTTTGGCTACCAGGATAATGCCGGCAATTTTACCCAAACCATGTGGCTGAATAATACAACCAGTGTATTAACTGTTGGCGGTACAGCCTATCCTTCTGATGAGCGGTTTAAAAAACAAATAACCGCTATTCAGGATCCGCTGCAGAAATTAATGAACCTGAATGGTGTGGAATATTTTATGCGTAAAGAGGAATTCCCGGAAATGAATTTCAGCAACAACAGGCAAACCGGGTTAATTGCACAGGAGGTAGAAAAAGTAATGCCATCGGCTGTATACGAGATCAACGATAAGGGGTACAAGGGAGTGGATTATGCCAAGCTTGTCCCATTGCTGATTGAAGCTATAAAAGAACATAAAAACAAATTGAGAAGGAAAAGATTAAAAGCTTTTAAAAAATAAGGTTATGAAAAAAAGGATATTCCGTACTGCTCATTGTTATTTATCCTGCATGGAACACAAAATGTAGGTATTGGCACAACCACCAGTTGCCCGGCTGCATGTGGCAGATAGCAATGTTTTTTTACCGGGCCTGTTACAGTACCCTGCTCTTCCGCATATCCGCCTGCATCAGGTGCAAGAAGCCATGATGTGGTACCCTCAAAAAGCAGCTTTCAGGGCGGGAATTGTATTTGGAGCTAATTGGGATAAAGAAAGCATTATTGGCAATAATACAATCCATGCATTGGACCAGCGGCGTTTTCGCCACGGGATATACAATCAACCAGGGCGCCTTTTTTTCGCCGGGCGGCGGGGCCGCCGGCCCCCCGGGGCCGGCGGCGCCCCGCCGGGGGCGGGCGGCTGAGGATTTCTTAACGTCATCAGTATGGCAACCAGCACTTTTGTGACAGGCCAGTGGTTATTTACCACCAGACCATGCACTAACCATTAAATGGCAAGCTGGGATTTGAATCCAACAGCCAGCGGAGGCAAATACCAAACCTCCGTATGGGCTTAAACGTATAACTTCCGGTGAGTCAACAGCCAGATCCTCTACCAGTACTGGGGGCTATGACATTTTTAACAACAGCCAGGCGGAAATAATTCCACCAGTATGGGAACTGGGCGTTACAACAGCCATCGACCTATGATCCTCCTGCATCGGTAGGAACCCGATGATGTTACCAAAAGCCAGCGGGCAGATTAATTCTAGATGTATGGACAGGAAATATTGGATTCATATGCCACAGGCTTAGTACATCAGGGAGAGTTCTACCAATTTGGGAGCTGGTACTATCATGATTTAAATACTCCACCGGTATGGGATATAGAAAACGCCCGCAGAAAGATTCTACCAGATAGGCAATGGGCCAGTGGAATGCTAGCAGTATGGATATGCTTAACAGTTTTGCGGAATAGGAAATACCAGTATTGGGACAGTTACCCCAACATCTATATTGAAATTTTCACCAGTCAGGTAACCGTTCCCCAAAAACAGCGGCGGCATCTGCTGGTTTAACTTATAAAAGAGCCAAATGTACATTATCCCCAATTATCGCAAATGCCACAAGTGAAAAAAATGCTGCTTAATAGGTTCTGATGTGGGGCAGCATTATCCCGGGTGGTTACAGAAAGTCTGCTGTAAATACAGAAGCCATTGATCTTACATTTTCAACAGCACAAACCGGTTTTGGCAGTCTTTCAGAAAAATTCCGGATAAAAGGCAATGGTAATATAGGTATCGGAACCAATAATCCCACCCGCCCGCTTTCATTCCCTGCCGCTTTGGGTGAAAAAATATTGCTATACCCCGCCGGGGGAGGCGAAGTAGGAATTGGTGTTTATAATAATGAGTTGAGAATACACACTGATTATGCAGCGGCCAAAATTTCTTTTGGTTACCAGGATAATGCCGGCATTTTTACACAAACCATGTGGCTGAATAATACAACCAGTGTATTAACGGTTGCTGGCACAGCCTATCCTTCTGATGAGCGGTTTAAAAAACAAATTACCGCTATTCAAAATCCGCTGCAGAAATTAATGAGTTTGAATGGTGTGGAATACTATATGCGCAAAGAAGAATTCCCGGAAATGAATTTCAGCAACAACAGGCAAACCGGGTTAATTGCACAGGAGGTAGAAAAAGTAATGCCATCGGCTGTATATGAGATCAATGATAAGGGTTATAAGGGGGTGGATTATGCCAAGCTGGTGCCGTTGCTGATTGAAGCAATAAAAGAACAGGAAGCCAGGATACAAATACTGGAGAACCAACTTAAAAAAGATCAACATGAATAATATTTCCATAGCAACAAATAAAGGGATCAGCCTGCTTTGTTTACAGAACATCATCCGCATACAAAGCATCAGCAATTACAGTAAGATCTATTTTGCGGATAAAAGCCATCCCTTAACGGTTGCCAAAGTATTACACTGGTTTGAAGATCATCTGCCGGCGGAAATGTTTTTACGTACCCACCGCACCCACCTGGTAAACAGGGATCATATCATTAACGTGGTCTTATCATCACAAAAAATGCAACTGAGCAACGGCGAACAGATAGGCATCAGTAAAAGAAGAAAACAATGGGTAAAGCAGCGGTTGTGTGCATAAGTAAAATCAACTAAGTAACCTGTAGAAATAAATCGCCGGGCTGTTTTCTCTCCTTTTCCACTTTCTATAATTTCTTGGATTTATCAAAATATCCTGTTTTTAAAGGATGCCCTTCTTCTACCCGGTCAGCTACTTTTACTTTCTAAATACAAATCATGAAAACGACTTTTATTTTTATCCTGGTATTCACTAAACTGGTTGCTATTGCGCAATGGAGCAGCAACCCATCAATAAATAACGCCGTTTGCAATTTTGCCGGCAGCCAGACCAATGTGCAGATAGTAAGCGATGGTGCAGGCGGGGCCATTTGCACATGGGTTGATACCAGAAACGGCGCCCAGGATATTTATGCACAACGTATGAATGCGAACGGTTCTTTGCTATGGAACGTTGATGGTATTGCGATCTGCAATGCGGTATCTGATCAGTATTCGCCCAGGCTGGTTTCCGATGCAGCAGGTGGCGCCATCATTGCCTGGTACGATAACCGGGCCGGCAATTATGACATTTATGCCCAACGTATTAATGCAGTGGGTGTGGTACAATGGGCTTCTGATGGTGTTGCCATTACTACACAACCCGGGAATCAAAATGCACATCAATTAATTACAGATGGATCGGGCGGCGCCATTATTGTGTGGAGTGATGGTGCAGGTGGTGGCCCAAATGCAGACATCGTTGCACAGCGCATTAATGGTGCCGGTACTGCACTATGGTCGACATCTATTTGCAATGCCAATTCACTTCAGAATTCACCACAACTGATAAGCGACGGGGCCGGCGGGGCGATCATTACCTGGGAAGACTGGAGAAATTTCAGTCAGCCCGATATTTATACCCAGCGTATTTCATTTAACGGGTTTACGAGCTGGAACTTTAATGGAGTGCTCATTTGTTCTGAACCAAATTTTGCAAATCAATACAGTACAAAAATAGTTTCTGATGGCGCTAACGGAGCCATCATTTGCTGGCTGGATCAAAGAAATTTCGGGTCGGGGCAGGACATCTATGCACAAAAAGTAAATGCCTCCGGTTTGGTGCAATGGGTAAGTAACGGGGTTGCAGTTTGTAATGCAAATGCTTTGCAAACTGCCCAGCAAATGATCTCTGACGGTGCCGGCGGTGCGATAATTATTTGGGAAGACCGCAGGGCCGAACGGGACATATATGCGCAACGCTTAAATAATTCCGGCGCAGCGCAATGGATAAGCAATGGTATCCCTATTTGTAATGTAACCGGCATTCAAACAGACCCGCAATTGGTTAGCAGGGTTTCAGGTGGTGTTACTATTTTATGGACAGACGTGAGGAACAGCTCCCAGGAAGATATTTATGCACAAGCCATTACGTTGGCAGGTGCTGAACTATGGACAACGAATGGTGTTCCCGTAGCAAATGAAGCACATTCTCAAAGTGCTGCACAATTTATTACGGACGGGGCAGATGGTGCCATCATTGCCTGGCAGGATCTAAGAACCACTTTTGATTATGATATTTATTCTTCCAGACTATTTGCCAACGGTACTTTACCGGTGAAACTTATTTCATTTACAGCAACCCTTCAAAATAAAAATGCTTTACTACAATGGCAAATCGCCAGCGAACTGAATGTGACCAGGTATAATATACAAAGAAGCCTTGATGGAAATACGTTCACTACCATCGGCTCCGTTAATTCAACGGGTAATTCAACGGCTACAAAAACTATACTTATACCGATATTACCATAAGCCATCTCACGGTTCCAAGGATCTACTTCAGGTTGCAGGTAGCAGACATGGACGGAAAAGTTTCTTATTCCGGCATCGAAATGATAAAGCCAGCAACCGGCTTGTCTGTAAGTCTTGCCCCAAACCCGGTACATGATCGCCTTATTGTTTCTTCAACGGATAATATCAAAACACTTAGTATCATCAATTCAAAAGGGCAGATCGTTAAACAGGTATTCGTATCCGGGATAACAAACCAGCATGAAATTGAGCTAAAGGAATTGCCGGCCGGTTCTTATTTCATAAAAGTGGCTGGAGAAAACCAGGGGTGGACCAGGCAATTCATAAAACAATAGTTACACAGAGAGAAATGTACTAATCTTAAAAACCAACCAATATCATTTTGTCTGGGATAAACAGCGGCCATTTTTTGAGTATATTTGGTAACCTAGTTCTTATTACGTCAGCTGTTAAAAATAAAATCATGAGAGTACTGTTATGCTTTCTGTTTTCCATTTTATCCGCTTCAGTTTCCCAGGCACAATCATTTGCGGTAAACACAGATGGCTCAGCAGCCAACCCAAGCGCCATTTTAGATGTAAAGAGTACAGCAAAAGGAATGTTGATACCCCGGATGACCAAAGTACAACGTAACGCCATTGCTTCTCCTGCAACCGGCCTGCTGATTTATCAAACAGATGACACAACAGGTTTTCATTATTACAATGGTACCGGCTGGTTAACATTTTCAAACATAGAAAATGATCCGTTTTGGGGGGCCAATGGAAATAACATTTATAACAGGAACACAGGCAATGTGGGCATTGGCATAAACAATCCTTTGGCAAGATTGCATGTATCGGATAGCAATGTGGTTTTTTCTGCAACCGGTGATGCGCCGGTAACTGCAGGCAATGTACCCATCAGCGATGCAGGCAGGCGGATGCTGTGGTACCCGGATAAAGCTGCATTCAGAGCCGGGTATGTTTCGGCTGCAAACTGGAATAAGGATAGTATCGGTAAATATTCATTTGCCGGCGGATACGATGTAAAAGCAAAAGGAGAATCTTCTGTAAGCCTGGGAAGATCAGCAACTGCTTCAGCAAATTACTCTATCGCAATAGGTCATTTTTCTAATGCCAGCGGAGATTTTTCTACCGCAATCAGTAATGGTACTGCCACTGATATTTATGCTGTTGCCATAGGAGAAGCATCCACTGCATCAGCCAGGAATGCCACTGCAATAGGTTTTACTACAAAGGCACAGGGCATTGGTTCTTTTGCCGGCGGATACAATACAACCGCAGGTGCAAATTATTCAACCGCATTAGGGTTTAATACAACTGTCAGCATTAATGGTCTTTATGCAACAACGCTGGGCTATTTTAGTATTGCCAGCGGCGAAAATTCAACTGCCACCGGAAATACCACTATCGCTGTTGGTTTCAATTCTTTTACCGCAGGCAATAATACTACAGCCAAAGCCAATGGTTCATTCAGTATCGGATCTTACAACGATAACCAGGATAACCCGCCACTGGTTGGCGAAAACCCAACTGACAGAATGTTTCAGATCGGTAATGGCATATCGGGCGCAAGAAGCAATGCCGTTACCGTGTTAAGAAGCGGAAATGTGGGTATTGGAACGGTAGCCCCTCATGCACCGTTGGAATTTAGTACTGCTTTCACCGATAAAAAAATTGCGTTAGTGGATCTCGTAAATTCCGGAGATGCCTTTTTTGGCTTTGGTGTTAATCCCGGCATTCTCCGTTACCAGGTCGATCACCCGGCTTCAAGCCATGCATTTTATGCTTTGTCCACTGAGCTGATGCGTATACAGGGTAATGGCAATGTAGGCATTGGTACATCTTCTCCTGGTTTTCCGTTAAACTTCGGCAACATATTGGGAGATAAGATTTCCTTATTCGGCAATGCAGGAAGTCATTACGGATTTGGTATCCAGGGGAGTTTACTCCAGGTATATACAGAAGCTTCGGGTTCTGATATTGCTTTTGGATATGGAAGCAGTAACGCTTTTAATGAAACAATGCGGATAAAAGGAAACGGGTATGTAGGTATCGGAACGCCTGCGCCTGGTTACCCGTTAAATTTTCCCAACACCCTCGGGGATAAAATTTCATTGTACGGAAACAGCGGCAATCATTATGGCATGGGAATACAAGGTGGTTTATTGCAGATATATGCCGGAACAGCAACGGACGATGTTGCTTTTGGTTACGGTAGCAGTGGGGCGTTTACTGAAACCATGCGGACAAAAGGAAATGGCGATGTGGGTATAGGCACCAGTTCTCCTTTTGCTTACGGACACGGAGGTACCAATAAAATTTTAGAATTAAAAAATACCGCTGCAGCTGCTGTTAATGTTCAATCGCATCTTATACTCTCTACCAGCAGCAACGGCGGTTCCTTAGGAGGCGTTACCTGGGCCTCTACCAGTCTTGCTGGTGAACAACGCACCGGTTTTGTCGGCAATATTTACGAAACAGCAAATGCTACCCGGTTGGTTTTTTATGCAAGAAGTGAAGCAGGTGTTTTGGCTGAAAAGTTCAATATCCAAAGCAATGGCAATGCTGTACTTCAGGGTACACTGACACAACTGAGCGACATCCGTCTTAAAACAAATATCGATCACTTAACAGGAACGCTTGACGGCCTGATGCGACTGAATGGATACACTTATAACTGGAAAGATGAAGGCCGTGATAAGGAGCAGCAAATTGGTTTACTGGCACAAGAAGTGCAGAAGGTTTATCCGCAATTGGTAAAGCAAAATGAAAAAGGTGAGCTGAGTGTGAATTATATGGGATTGATCCCGGTATTACTGGAAGGTATGAAGGAGCAGCAAAAACAAATTGATGAACAAAGAAAAATGATAGAAAGAATAATATCTGCTGTCTCAGTTAGTGAAAATAAGAACCAGGGCAAGGCATTTTAATTTTAAACATTAAGAGACTTAAATGGGGCCTTTCAACTATAAAATATTCTTTATTTTAAGAATGCCAAAAAAAATAATGTTTATCTCATGTTTGATAATAAAATAATTGTTTATGAAAAAACTTCTCTACCTGCTGATTGGCATAACCTCCAGCCTGGTTATTAATGCACAAAATGTAGGCATAGGTACCAGCACGCCCGGAGCTAAACTTGATGTAATAGGCAATATCAGAGCGGGCACTTCTACGCACAATGCCATGATGGGTACTCATATCGCATACGGTAGTGGTTATACTGCCTGGTGGGCCGACAGTTATGATTATTCTTTACTTACTGATGGCATCAATACTTACCTGAACAGTCCTTTAGCTTCAGGCCTTCTTCTTTTACGGATCGGGAATAATAATAAGATGGTCATCTCCGGAACAGATGGCAATGTAAGTATCAGTAATACTATCCCCAACACCTCTGCTCAATTGGATGTAGTCTCCACAACAAAAGGCTTTTTACCGCCACGAATGACAAGTGCACAAAGGGATGTCATAACCACCCCTGCAGAAGGTTTAATGATTTATAATACTATTTCAAAAAAACCAAATTATTATAATGGAGCAGAGTGGCGAAACTTTGATGGGAGTTTTGTTTATACAATTGGGGATAATTATCAGGGGGGGATAATTGCCTACATTTTACAACCTGGTGACCCCGGGTATAATCCTAATGTGACGCATGGATTAATTGCTGCTGCCTCTGACCAGAGCACTGGTGCCATATGGGGTTGTGGTGGAACAGCAATGCCAGGAGCCGATGGTACGGCCCTTGGAACAGGCAATCAAAATACTATTGATATAATGGCCGGTTGCGCTACAGCAGGAATAGCTGCAAGGATATGTGGTGATCTGGTATTAAACAGTTACAGCGACTGGTATCTACCATCAAAGGACGAGTTGAATAAATTGTATTTAAATAAGGTAGTAGTTGGCGGCTTTGTCAGTAACTTCTACCAGAGTTCCTCGGAAGGCAACGATTTCAACGCCTGGATGCAGGACTTCGGTGCTGGCACTCAGGGCATCTACGGCAAGAGCATCAGTTTCTATGTTCGTGCGGTTCGGGCTTTTTAACTATTAAACCATTTAACTATTTTTCACTACCGCGTAGCAGCCGATTTTCATTTTCTATCTTCGCAGCGATGAAAGATATTCAATCGCTGCGAATTATTTTTATGGGTACGCCCGAGTTTGCCGTTGCATCACTGGATGCATTGGTAAAAGCAGGCTGTAATATTGTGGGCGTAATAACGGCCCCTGATAAAGCCGCCGGAAGAGGCATGCAACTGCAGCAAAGTGCGGTAAAAAAATATGCTGTTGAAAACGGATTGAACATTCTGCAACCGGAGAAACTGAAGAACCCGGATTTATTACAGCAACTCAAAGCATTGAATGCCGATCTGCAGGTTGTAGTTGCCTTCCGCATGCTGCCCGAAGTGGTCTGGAACATGCCGCCGATGGGTTCGGTAAACCTGCATGGCTCTTTATTGCCGCAATACCGGGGCGCTGCGCCCATCAATTGGGCTGTTATCAATGGCGAAAAAGAAACCGGAGTAACCACGTTCAAACTGAAACATGAAATCGATACGGGTGATATCCTGTTACAGGAAAGTTTTCCTATTGGTGATAATGAAACTGCGGGCGAAGTGCATGACCGGATGAAAGAGATCGGCGCACAGCTCTTATTAAAAACAGTGAAAGGTTTAGCAGAAGGAATATTATCAGAGTTGCCGCAAGATCCGGGATCCGGGATCCGGGATCAGAAAATACATCATGCGCCTAAGATCTTCACCGAAACCTGCCGCATAGATTTTTACAAACCAACTGCCGAAGTTCATAACCTCATCCGCGGCCTCTCTCCTTTCCCCGGTGCTTTCACCAGTTTCAATGGCAAAATGCTCAAGATATACCGCACGGAAAAAGAAACAGGCCCAACAATGTCCTCACCCGGCAATTTTGAAACTGACAAGAAGACCTTTTTAAAATTTGCCTGCACAGATGGATACCTACATGTAAAAGAACTCCAACTGGAAGGAAAGAAAAAGATGAATGTAGAAGATTTTCTACGAGGGTACCACTTTTAGGTATTTGTTTTCTTAATAATTGACATTATATTTAGCTTTCATGTAAGCTATGCCCATCCCTAAAAAAATATTCTTCTCCTATTCCAATCACAACGAAGACCTCGAGCTTTATGATAAGATCAATAAACACTTTACAGCATACTCAAGCATAGGGCTGCTTGGTATCATTGATAAAAAAGAAGTGTTTCGCATAACGGCAGATAAAGCACAGGCGCTGGAACTTATAAAAAATGCAGACGTCACCATTCCCCTCCTGAGCATTGATTATATAAATGACGAAGAATGCCTGCAGCAATTAGAAAGCGCTGCTACCAACCAGGTGAAGATAATTCCCGTACTGCTCCGGGACTTCGACTGGCAGGCTTTCCAGAAGATCACCCAATACAAAAAACAGATGCTGCCGGGCGATCTTAGCCCGGTGGAGAATCACATCAGCGCAGATAATAATGACGATACCATATTCAAGGAGATCGCACAAAGTGTAAAAGCGATGATCTTACCCGAAATAAGCGGCATGGAGTTTCAGAAAACACCCCATACCTTTTATTACATCATCTCTTCCCTGGTATTCGTTATCGGCATCATTGCTTCGGTAATTGTATATAAAGAAACGAATGACCTGGAAAGCGCCGAACAGCTTTTGTTCACGGCGCTTTGTTTTTTAATGTTTGCCTGCATCGGGCTCATCGCACTGAAGAATGTACTCTTTCCCAATAAAGTAAGATTAAAAAATTAGGCTATGGACAGCAACTATTCCAACTACGACATGTTCGACAAGCTGATCACCAATAATAAAAAGGCCCAGTCGTGGACAGCATTCTGGGCAATTGCCCTATGCATTCTGGCCTCCATCGTAATTATCATGGCAATCGTTAATGCCCGGCAAAAAAGAACCATTGCCAGCTTAAGTTTAAGTGCCGACTACAAAAGTCGGGTTATTGACTCGCTGAAAGAGATCATTCAAAAGGAAGTGGACAAAAAAGTGGAGAGTATTACAAATGATATAACTACGCTCAATACCAACATCAAAAAAATTGAGAAGGAGGCTTCCACACCCGGCACAAATACCAGTTCAGAAATGGCTACACAAAAAGCAAATTTCGAGGTCGTGAATAATTCCATCAAAGAACTGAACAGCAAAATACAGCAGATAAAAACAGACATTAAAAAAGACAGGGTCCGTTTTTTTATCCAGTACAACAGCAAAGAATATATTGACCAGGTGAATACCCTGAGTGGTTACCTGAAAAAGAACGAGAACTATTTTGTGGCCCCGGTAGAACTGGTTGATGATAAATATCCGAATCTCATTAAGATCTACAATTGCCCCAAGGACGAAGCAGAGGAGATCAGGCTAAAAGAGATCATCAGCAAAATATTCAACCTCTCGCCAAAAGATATTGGTGTTGCCCATATTTCATCCAACCCCACTGTAACAAAGCCCACCATCGAGATATGGATCAACGGCATTAAGCCTGCAAGTGCTGCTAAATAAACCAAATCGTAAAAAATGCCTGGTAAACTAAAGATATTCCTCTCCTATTCGCACGAAGATGAAGCAATGAAAGTGAAACTCGACAGGAACCTGGTGGGTTTAAGACAAGGTGGAAAAATTGACGTATGGCAGGACAGGATGATCATGGCCGGTGATGTGTGGGATGACGAGATAAAAAATGCCATCGCTACCGCCGACATTATATTGTTGCTGATCAGTGTAGACTTCAATAACTCCAAATACATCTGGGAAAATGAATTAAAAGTTGCGCTTGAGCGGCATGCAAACAAAACAGCCCGGGTGATCCCTGTTATTTTACGCACCTGCGACTGGACAGATATGCCTTACGCTAAGTTGCAAGCCCTGCCTACCGGGGCAAAACCCATCAGTAGTTTTGATGATGCCGACGTGGCTTATACCGATGTAGCCAGGGGCATACGGGCCGTCGTGGATTATATGCTGTCGCAATAACCCCGCTATTTTTTCTGTAAATTTATTTTGAATAACTGATGCTGCAGTTGGTATTATTATCTGCCACACCCAGTTCATCAGCCGCAGCATTGCTGATAAGGATGAGCAATCCGGCATTCTGCTTCAGGTCGGGAATTATATCCAGCACTTTTGCATATACAAATCTGCCGGTGGCAGGAATACTTATTTTGATGATCGTTCCGGGACTGGCATTGTTGTAAAGGCAATAATATTTCCCATCGTTCCATCCGCTGGTACTTTTGAATACAGCAAATGATCCTTCTTCATTAACCGGGGTGCCATTACCATTTTGCGATTCAAACATTATTTTGAAAGCACCGCCTTTAATGCTTTTTCCAGCCACATCAGCCTTGGTTGGCTCTGTTTTAGGCAGATTTGTCTTTTCAACTTCCTTCACAGGCTTTACTGGTTCTTTCTTCACCGGCTCGGCAACAACAACCGGTTTTTCCTTTTCTGTTTTTTCAACCGCAGTCTTTTTGTTATCGATTGCCGGTTTTTTATACCCAACGATGAGATTGGCTCCCTCATTTACGCCATCACCTGTAAGGTTGTTCCATTTCTTCAGGTCATCTATGGTAACACCGGGGTATAGTGTGCTGATGTGAAATAAAGTTTCTTTCTTACCTACTTTATGATAAACGGGAGTTCCGGATTCAACTTTTGGATCGGGCTTTACTTCAGTTTTTGGGTCAGCTTTCAATACCGGTGGCTGAACTTTGGGCACTTCCTCTTTTGGCAAGTCTGTTACCTGGTCAATCGTGGTGCCTTTTGGCGGGATCTTTAAAACCTGGCCAATGCTGATGCCTTTTTCGTAATCGATGTTATTGTAATTAGCTAGCACCCGGCCATTCACTTCATACAGGCGGCCAATGCTGCTGAGGCTTTCCTTCGGGCCTACCGTGTGCATCTTCACCGGTTTTATATCCTTACCCTTTTGCGCAGCGGAAAACAGCGGTAATAAAAAAAGTACGAACAGAATTTTTTTCATCTTTCAAAGGAGTTGTAGTGCAAATATGCAAAAATTAGTTGGTTTAACCGGCTTCTTACTTGTTAAGAATACGCCACGCAGCCGGGTAATAATTATTAATCCGGTTTTCCAGGAGTTTTATCCATCCAAGGGTAAGCTGCTGATAAGTCAGCAAAGCCCAGCCTTTATATTCCGTATCTATTTTTATTTCTTCCCGCCGCAGGTATTGCAGGGCGGTTTCTTTTTCTACATCAAAACGGGTAACGGAAGGGCTGATAAAATTACTTCCCGCCAGTTCATGCGCCGGTATCAGTTCATCCCGGATGATGCTACCAATTTTTATGCCTGCCTTTTTTATGTAGAGTGCCGATTGCAGTAAAGTAAGGTCATCTGCAATGTTTGCAGGAATGGCAAGGATATCATCCTGTTGTTTGATGAACACAAAATCACCTGCATTACTGAGAAATGATCCGATGATAGCAACTTCCTTCGCTGTAACTTTTTCCGTATTCTTTTTTGTACTGGGCGGAGCCGATATCCTGAGCGGAGCCGATATCCTGAGCGGAGCCGATATCCTGAGCGGAGCCGAAGGATGTTTTTTGATCTCATGAATACTTTCTGCTACCTGGCCCTTCTTAAACGCCGCAATAAAAAATCCTTCTCCTTTTACTTTATCCGGATAGAAACGATATCCGAACGAATTATATTTTGCAGAAACCGTTTCAATAATCCCCCAACTTTCCCCAATTGCCAACTGCAAACTGCCAACTGCAAACTGTTCAACCAGCCAGTCTGCGATCTCCTCATCTTCCTGCCGGGAATAAGAGCAGGTAGAATAAATAAGTACGCCCCCTTCTTTCAGTGCAGGCATTACATCTGCTAATATCCGTTGCTGGCGCTGGGCACAGAGTTGTACATTATTCTCACTCCATTCCGAAATGGCCCCGGGATCTTTGCGGAATATTCCGCTGCCACTGCAGGGTGCATCCACCACGATCACATCAAAATAATTTTCCAGCCGCTGAAAATCTTTGGGATCATTGTTGGTTACAATAACATTTGCAGCACCCCATTTGGTAATATTTTCTGAGAGAATACGTACCCTTGTCTTGATCACTTCATTACTCACCAGCAAACTGTCTTTTGAAATGAGCGACTGTATCAAGGTTGATTTGCCACCCGGTGCCGCACAGAGGTCTAATACTTTAATAGGTTGAGACAGATCGATCGATTGTTTCAATGCTTCTTCCAGAAACATACTGCTTGCCTCCTGCACATAATAAGCGCCTGCATGAAAGACAGGATCGGAAGTGAAGGAAGGACGTTCGGGGAGGTAATAGCCGTTGCTGCTCCAGGGAACCCTTTCAAGTTGTTCGTTGTTCGTTGTTCGTTGACCGGTCTTAGATGGATTGACCCTGATGGAAACAATCTGTCCACCCTGTGCATGCACGGCCTTAAATGCATCTTCATCAAAGCTTTTCAAATTACGCGCCGATTAGATGAATGCAGTAGGAAGGCTGTTCAACTGTGATTATGTTGAGATGCAGTTGAAGTTAGCAGATAATTTTTATTTTCGCTGACACTTATTTAATCAAAGACATGTCATTATTATTAAACCGTTCTGCTTTTGGAAACCCTGCCAATGCGGGTAATGTATTAAGCCGTGATGAAGCTTACCTGTTATTTACTGATTGGGTAAAAAACGAAAGGCTGCAGCTGCATATGAAACAGGTAGCTCATTTAATGAAATGCTGGGCAGCAGAAAAAGAAGGCTTGAATGAAGCAGATCAATGGCGCTGGGAAATGGCAGGCCTGCTGCACGATGCTGATTGGGACCAGTGGCCCGAATTGCATTGCAAAAAAATTATTGAAGAACTGGAAGCCCGGAATATTGATCCGGAAATTATAAGAGCTATTGCCAGTCATGGCCCAAATCATTTCGGTGTTGAACCAGAAACAAGAATGGATAAAATGCTTTATGCCTTTGATGAGCTAAGTGGCTTAACACATGCCTACAGTTTAATGCGGCCCGAAGGTTATGCCGGTATGGAACTGAAAGGCATTAAAAAACGTTTTAAAGAAAAAGCCTTTGCCGCCAATGTGAACCGGGAGGAGATCATGGATGCCATGCAACGTGCCGGCGTGGAATTAGAAACCATTATGCAGTTCATTATTGAAAAGCAGGGAGCGGTAAAGTAATATTTTCAGTCAACTTAATCAAACCGCTTTCACTTCCGCACAAAGATCCTGCAATACTTTTTTTGCATCGCCGAAGAGCATGCTTGTTTTGGGCTGGAAGAAGAGATCATTTTCAATCCCGGCATAACCGGGTTTCATGCTTCGCTTATTTACAATAACGGTCTTGGCCTGTTCTACTTCTAAAATAGGCATGCCGTATATAGGAGAAGCGGGATCATTTTTTGCAGCGGGATTTACCACGTCGTTAGCACCCAGCACCAACACTACATCGCAGGTCTTGAATTCATCATTGGCCTGTTCCATCTCCAGCAGTTTTTCATAAGGCACATCGGCTTCGGCCAGCAATACGTTCATGTGGCCGGGCATGCGGCCCGCTACCGGGTGAATGGCGTATTTGAATTCAACGCCTTTTTCTTCCAGTATCTTTTCCAGCTCATGACAGGTATGTTGTGCCTGTGCCACCGCCAGTCCATAACCCGGAACCACCATCACCTTATTTGCATAAGCCATCAGCATAGCAGCATCGGCTAAACTTATTTCTTTATAGTTGCCCTGTGATGATTTACCTGCCACAGCGCCGGCTGCTTTATTACCAGCACCGAAAGAACCGATCAATACATTGGTAAGCGAACGGTTCATCGCCTTACACATAAGTATGGTGAGTAAGGTACCGGCTGCTCCAACCAGGATACCGCCGGTGAGCATGGCTTTGTTGTCGTACAAAAATCCGCCGCATGCTGCAGCCACACCGGTGAATGAGTTTAGTAAGGAGATGACCACCGGCATATCGGCACCACCGATCGGCAATACAAATAATATCCCGTAGATGAGCGCAAAAAAACCGATCAGCAGGAAGGGAATGTACATGTCGCCGATATTTGACCGGTAAACCCATACTGCTGCGATGATCACCAGTACCAGTACGATCATGTTTACGATGTGCTGGCCTTTAAAAGAAAAATCCTTCACACGCCCGTTCAGCTTGCCCCAGGCAATGATACTGCCTGTATAAGAGATGGTACCAATTATTGCCCCGGCTGCGATCGTCACATAAGTTCCAACAGAAACAATATCTGAGAAAGGAGTACCCGGAGAATCCTGGTGAAGTTTATAAATATGATAAAACTCCGCAGCAGAGATCAATGCGGCACAGGCGCCACCCATTCCATTGAACAGGCTCACCATCTCGGGCATGGCCGTCATCTTCACTTTTTTTGCAGCGAGTGTTCCCACAATTCCACCGATCAGTAAACCGCCGAATATCCAGCCGTAGTTATGCAGTTTTTGCCCATCGCTTTCATAAAGAAAAATGGTACCAATGATGGCAATGGTCATGCCGGCGGCGGCAACTAAATTTCCTTTTCGTGCCGAAGCAGGATTGCTCAGCATCTTAAGGCCAAGGATAAAAGTTACCGAAGCAATGAGATAGCAGAGTGTGAGTATGTTGAGTTCCATTGTATCTGTTAATCCGTTAATTGGTTAATCCGTTAATTCGTTGCTTCTATTTCATACAGCATAGAATTATTTTAATCTAAGGCATCTATTCATTTTCGAATATTGTCCTACACCCCTTTAGGGGATGGGGGCTTTTTCTTCTTAAACATTTCCAACATTCTATCCGTTACCACAAAGCCACCCACCACATTCAATGTACCGAGTATCACTGCCAGAAAACCCAATACCAGGGCCAGGTAATTATCCGCCTCGGCTTTGCCCATTACGATGATGGCACCGATGATGACTACACCATGTATGGCATTGGCACCACTCATCAGCGGCGTGTGCAAAACGCTTGGCACCCGGCCGATCACTTCAATACCTACAAATATCATCAGGATGACGATGTAGATGATCTGTTGATTGTCCGATATCCAGTTTAAAATACTTTCCATAAAAATCAGTTTATCATTTCTCTTATGCGGTCGTGTACGATCTCTTTGTTATCGGTAATGCAGGTACCCAATACCAGGTCATCGTCAAAATTCAGATTCAGTTCTCCTTCTTTAGAAATCATCAGTTGCAAAAAGTTCAGGATATTTTTTCCGTACAATTTGCTGGCATCGCTGGGCATGGTAGCGGGTAAGAATGAATTGCCCACGATGCGGATGCCGTTGTGCATTACTGTTTCGTTGTTCTTTGTTAACTCTGTATTGCCACCGGTTACTGCCGCCAGGTCAATGATCACCGAGCCGCTTTTCATGGCGCCTATCATTTCGGTGGTGATTAATATGGGCGCTTTTCTGCCGGGTATCTGTGCCGTAGTGATTATGATATCTGCTTTGGCAACACTCTCGGCAATTTTTGCTTTCTGCCGCTTCATAAAATCTTCTGTCTGCTCCACGGCATAGCCCCCTGCTTTACTTGCATCAGCAGCACCTTCCACTTCCACAAATTTTGCACCCAGGCTCATCACTTCTTCTTTAACTGCAGGACGGGTATCAAAAACTTCCACCACCGCTCCCAGCCTTCTGCCGGTTGCAATGGCCTGCAGGCCTGCCACACCGGCACCGAGTATCAAAAGTTTAGCAGGCGGTATGCTTCCTGCGGCCGTCATGAACATGGGGAAATATTTGGGAAACAGGTTGGCTGAATGCAACACCGCTTTATAGCCGGCTATGTTTGCCTGGCTGCTCAATACATCCATGCTTTGTGCACGGGTGGTGCGTGGCAACATGTCCATACTGAAAACGGTTAAACTTTTTTCAGCCAGTTCTTTCATCAGCTCCGGGTTGAATAAAGGCTGATAAACACCCAGCAGAACAGTTCCGGGTTTTAATGCAGATAAGGTATCAGCACCCGGATTATTTAATGAAAGGATAATTTTTGCTGTGTTGATCACTTCCTCACGGCTCATCGGCCTGGCTCCTGCTTCTGCATACTTTTCATCATTGGCAAAAGCATTTACACCTGCCCCGTTTTCAATACATACTTCTACATTCCATTTTTTAAGGATTGCGATATGTTCGGGAAGCAGGGATACTCTGGTTTCGGGAGAAGGCTCTTTTAAAACACCAATTATCATAAGTAGTTAATTGCAACAAATGTAAGAAAAATTAAAATCGGATTGTGAAGTGCTGCTTATGATTAATATCAGGGCTGAGAATGACAATGCCTATGAAAAACAGGTCGATCGTCAAACTCACTGCCGGATGCTGTTTTATTTCTTCCCAGGCCTCTTCCATTCCGGCGCTCCAGTGGATATCGTCAAATATTAATATAGTAGATCCAGTTGAATGGTTTAATAATTGTTGAAAGTAGTTTAAGGTAGGTTCTTTACGATGGTTACCGTCTATGAATGCCAGTTCGATCTTGCCGGCCTGGGATAAAACAGCAGGCAGCGTATGGGAAAAATCACCTTCGGTAAGATGGATATTCTTTAACCCAAGCTCTTCAAAATTCTGTTTTGCAATGGCGGCTATTGAAGAAGCACCTTCACAGGTATAAACATCCGGGCCATTATCTGCAGCAGCAAGATAAGCGCTGCTTATGCCAAAGGAGGTGCCCAGTTCAATAATGGTTTTGGGTTTATTATATTGCACCATCCTGAACAGGAGCTGTGCGTATTTTTTTGGTTTGAGCGAGGAAGACGCAATATCCTTTACTATTCTCTTATTTGTTTTGATGACGGATGAGCCGGCGCCAAAATCTTCTACTTCAATTACGGTTTCATTACTGAGTAATTCTTTTCGCTTCTCTTCAATGATTGAATAACAGGGATAAGCTTTCTTATCATTCAGAACATACCGAATAAAATTAAATACAAAAGGAGAATGAACGCCGTGGCCCTTGCCGTTGGAAGCGGTGAGGTAATAGGGAAGGTATTTTTTGACTAAATGAAAACGGTTGAACAATTAAGAATTAAGAATTATAAATTAAGAATTATTTCTTCACCCAGGTTTGAAACGAATACGCAAATGCATGTTTGTCATCAACTGCAAAATCCTGGCTGGCAGCAAGTGCCCATTTGGCTTCATCAATGGCAGGGAAGAAAGTATCACCGTCCAGGACAGCATGAACTCTCGTAATATAAATTTTATCGGCGATCTCAATACCCTGCTTATAGATCTCTCCGCCGCCGATGATGAATGTTTCTTTGCAGTTTGTTTCCCCGGCTTTCTTCAATGCATCAGTAAGATCGGTTGCCACAATAACTTCTTCAGCTTTCCAGTCTGCCTGGCGTGTGATCACAATATTAAATCTTCCGGGCAATGGTTTATTTACCGATTCGTATGTTTTACGCCCCATAACCACGGGCATACCCCAGGTTGTGTTCTTGAAAAATTTAAGGTCGTTGGGCAAATGCCAGAGCAACTGGTTGTTTTTACCAATGGCATTATTTTCGGCTGCTGCAACGATAAGTGAGATCATACTTATGTAAAAATTAAAGGGTAAAAATACGGAACTTAAACCTTCCTGCATTTTTACCCTTCGCCAATGACTAATGACCAATGACTTTCTAATTCTTCAATATCTTGAACTCAACCCGCCTGTTCAGCTGTCGACCATCTGGATTATCAGTGCCATCGGGATTGCTGTTACTTGCAACAGGTTTGGTTTCGCCATAACCCTGCGATATGATCCTTGTGGCAGCAATTCCTTTTTCTATGATATATTCCCGAACAGATTTTGCCCGGTTATCACTCAATGTCATGTTATATTCATCCGAACCCTTGCTGTCGGTATGGGCACTCATTTCAATTTCAATATGCGGATATTCATTCAGGAAGGCAACCACCCTGTCCAGCTCCACAGAAGATTCCGGCCTTAAACTATACTTATCAAAATCAAAGAACACATTGTTGAGCCGGAACACCTGCCCGATCTCGATCGGCACTAAGTAAAGGTCTTTGTGAATTTCTTTGTAGCCTGCTTTTATCAACGAATCCAAATTCAGGTTTTCTGAAATGGCAAAGAATTTATCTGCGGAAGCCCGTATGCTGTAGTTCTTATCGTAAGGCAAGACTATTTTAAATGATCCGTCAGCCGGACTGGAAACGCCATTACCCACCTGGGTTCCGTCTGGTAATGTTTCATAGATCAACGAAGCTTCCAATGGTTGTTTGGTCTTTGCATTATATACATTGCCGCTTACCAGTACAACCGGGTTTGGTTTTTCTTTTTCCAGCAGTTTAACACGTACAATATCGCTGGCACCAAAAGCACCGTCGCTTGATGTTAGGTAAGCATATTCACCACCGGCATCCAATGTAAAAAATGCTTCAGACCCTTCCGTGTTGATGGGCCTGCCCAGGTTAACCGGGTCGCTCCATTTGGTCCAGCTGTCATCCAGCCGTTTACTCATCCATATATCGTTCTCGCCAATTCCTCCCGGCCTGTCGCTGCTGAAGTAAAGTGTTTTTCCATCTGCCGCAATGAAGGGACTCATCTCGTTATAATCGGGAAGGTTTATTTTTTTACCAAGACTTTTGGGTGCTGTCCAGATATTATTTCCTTCTGAGAAAGAAACATAAATATCATTTTCAAAACTTCCTTTTTTATCGGTCATGTAAAACAATAAAGTTTTGCCATCATGTCCCATCGAAGCACCAAATTGCGGAGTGAGGCCAAATTTTTCAAAACTGCGGATGCGGAGCATTTCTGCATTCGTCCAGCTATTGTCCCTGCGTTTATGGATCATGCTCACGCCCATACCATAATATTGTCCGTCGATGAAGGAACCTTTCAATAAGATCGTATTCAGGTCGGGAGATATCCAGAACACCGCATTGTAATGAGACGCATTCACTTTTGCACTTAAATGTTTGGCCGGCGACCATTTTCCCATACTGTCTCTCATCGAATACCAGATATCCTGGGAATTGGGTATGGTGGCATATTGAATATTTGCCGGGTCATTTTGGCGAATGAAGAATAAGAGGTTTCCATCGGCGGAGATGGTGGGCCGCATTTCGGGGTTATCGGTATTAATACCGGCGCCCAAATTTTCTACCTGGATGATGGTGGTTTCTTTAATTATATTTTCTTTCTGCTCTTTTAAGGTGGTATCCCTCGACGGCTGGGCGGCAGTTAATAAAGCGGATGCAATAAACAGGCAGATTGTAACGGTTTTTTTCATAAGATATCCTTCCTCTTACTAAAACGAAAAAGCGGAGGGATTAATATGCAGCAGGCCAGAAAAATCTGCCTTCCCCTGGTCTGACCAGAAGCAAATCGTATATTGGTCAGACGAGGGCGTCAGACCAGGGGTTAAACTGCCACAGGGGCTTTAATAGCGGGGTGAGACTGGTAGTTCAGCAGTTCAAAATCCTCGAATTTAAAACTGAAAATATCTTTTACCGAAGGGTTTATTTTCATCTGCGGCAGCGGAAACGGCGTTCTCGTTAATTGCAGGTTGGCCTGTTCAAAATGATTGCTGTATAAATGCACATCGCCGAATGAATGAACAAATTCGCCCGGCTGCAGATCACAAACCTGTGCGATCATCATCGTCAATAATGCATACGAAGCAATGTTGAAAGGAACACCAAGGAACACATCTGCACTGCGTTGATAAAGTTGGCAACTCAATTTACCGTTTGCAACATAGAACTGAAATAGACAATGGCAAGGCATCAGTTTCATCTTTGGCAGGTCGGCCACATTCCATGCACTGATGATCATGCGCCGGCTGTCGGGATTATTTTTTATCTGATGGATCAGGTCTTTCACCTGGTCAACTTCTACTCCATCAGCACCTGTCCAGCTGCGCCATTGCTTGCCATAAACAGGCCCCAGGTCACCGTTCTCATCGGCCCATTCGTCCCAGATCTTTACATTATGCTCTTTTAAGTAACCAATATTTGTATCGCCCTGCAAAAACCAAAGCAGTTCGTGAATGATGCTCTTCAGGTGTGTTTTTTTTGTAGTAACCAAGGGAAATCCTTCGCTAAGATTAAAGCGCATCTGGTAGCCAAAAACACTTCTCGTTCCGGTGCCGGTACGATCGCTTTTATCTGTCCCGGTATCTATGATATGCTTTAAAAGTTTCAGGTATTGCTGCATGGCTGCAAATTAATGCAAATTGGTTCATGGTTCATAGCTCATAGAACATAAAATCTGGCTTTTCAACTATGAAAAATTCCCAAAATCAAAAGCCCCGACTATGAACCATCAACCATTAACTATTAACTAACCCGTATCTTTGCCAGTCAAATTCTGAGGAGAAAAAATGAGCAGGAAAGGAAAAGTTTTAATGGCCATGAGCGGCGGTATCGACAGTACCGTAGCAGCTTTGATGCTTCATAAGGAAGGGTATGAAGTGGTGGGCATTACCATGAAAACATGGGACTATGCAACCAGCGTGGGCACCACCGGAAAAAAAGAGACCGGCTGCTGCAACCTGGACAGTTTTAATGATGCCCGGCAGGCCGCAGTACAGCATGGCTTTCCACATTTTATACTCGACATACGGGAAGAGTTCGGCGATTTTGTGATCGAGAATTTTGTGGAGGAATACATGGCCGGCCGTACCCCCAATCCCTGCGTGATGTGCAATACCCACATCAAGTGGCGTGCACTTATGAAAAGGGCCGATGCATTGAATTGTGATTTCATCGCCACGGGCCACTATGCCCAGGTGCACCAGCATACCAACGGCAGGTATTTCATCCGGAAAGGAATTGACGACACAAAGGACCAAAGCTATGCCCTGTGGGGATTGCAGCAGGACCTGTTGAGTCGTACCTTATTGCCATTAGGAACCTACCATAAAAAAGACATCCGCCAGATGGCCCATGATTTTGGTTACCCCGAACTGGCTAAAAAGAACGAGAGTTATGAAATATGTTTTGTACCCGATAACGACTATCGTGGTTTTTTAAAAAGAAAAGTAGAAGGATTGGAAGAAAAAGTAAACGGCGGCAATTTTATTGATAAAACCGGCAGGGTGCTGGGCAAACACAAAGGCTATCCCTTTTACACAGTGGGACAAAGAAAAGGCCTGGATATTGCCCTTGGCAAACCCGTTTTTGTCACCGAAATACTGCCCGAAACCAACACGGTGGTACTGGGAGAAGAAGACGACCTGAACCGTACCCAAATGAAGGTTACCGGGCTGAACTGGATAAAATATGATGGCATTACCGAAGGCATGGAGGCCGTTACCAAGATCCGGTATAAAGATAAAGGGGCGCTGAGTAACCTGTACACATACGAAAACGGCATAAATGTGCGTTTTTATGAAGACGTAAAGGGCATCGCCCCAGGCCAGAGTGCGGTCTTTTATGATGGTAATGATGTGATCGGTGGCGGAATCATTCAGCGGGCTGAGCAACCTTTTGCAGTATAATCGTATCTTTAGTTGTAACCCATAGAAACTTATGAGAAAGATTTTTCTTCTGACAATCATAATTACTGCCACGATCTTCAGTGCCTGTAAAAAAAGCAGCGAAGAACTTCAGGTTCCGCCGGTAGGCGATTATTATCCACTGGCAGTTGGCAAGTATGTCACCTACAATTTAGACTCAACCATCTTTATCAATTTTGGTACAAAAGATACCGTCATAAAATACCAGGTAAAACACCAGGTGGATGCCCTTATAACAGACAACCTGGGAAGGCCTGCCTACCGCATCATCCGTTACATCCGCAAAACGGCGGCCAATGCATGGGTGCCTGATAATACGTTCATGGCAGTACCTACTGAATTTGCCGTTGAATTTGTTGAGAATAACATGCGCTTCCTGAAAATGAAAGCACCGGTTCGAAATGGCTTTGCCTGGAAAGGCAATACATATATTGATACCTATTCCTTAAACTCTAATGTAAAATACCTCGACGATTGGGATTATACCTACGACAGCCTGAACACGAAGATCACACTGGGTGCATTAACGGTTGACAGTACGTTAAAGATTGCGCAGCGGGATGAAGTGATCGGAAATCCTGCTGACCTGAACTCGTACAGTGAAATAAATTATGGCGCCGAAAAATATGGCAAAGGCATCGGGCTTGTTTACCGCAACTTCTTACACGTAGAGTACCAGCCTCCAAGGCCCGGTGTGGGTGGATACAAGCAGGGATATGGTGTTAAGATGACGATGATAGACCATAATTAAATCGTTTAAAGGTTTAATGGTTTAAAACGTTTAATGCTCCCTTCTGACTTCCGAATTTCACCTGTTTATTGCAAACTAAGGATCATCCAAACGTTAAACCCTTAAACGTTTTAAACGCTGCAACCTTCTTCACTTCTTCCTGCAAAAAACAGTAAAATCTGTCTGAGGAATTTTATCTGCACCTAATTGACGCAACATAGTTACCAGTTGCCCCCGGTGATAGGTTCCGTGATTAAACACATGCTGCAGCATTTCGTAAACCGGCATTTTCTGCTGCTCCTTATTACGCACATAAGCAAACACATGTTCAAACTGGTTATCCGTTGCTCCATCTACCCAGGCAACCCATTGCTGGCTCTGCTTTGAAAGATGAGCCGCCATTTCATTAAAACTCCCGGTGAATTTATCGCTTTGCAGTTCAATATGCTCAACCAGCTTAAGCCGCTGCCACCATACTTCTTCTGCCAGCCACATATGCTGCACCGTTTTATATACGGAAGGGAAACTGCTGACAATTTCTTTGTTGATCTCTTCTTCGCTCAACTTGCTGATCCTTTCAAATAAGAGCTTACTTGCCCATGCATTATAAGCCGCATATTGCTGCAGGAGTTGCTTCATGGTTTTTCTTAATTTTACTTTTCGAAAGTAGGTATTCCATTCTCTTCACGCTTCAATAATTATCAACAATGCCGGATAAAAAATTTCCATACAGCGGTTTTGGTTCTGCAGCCATCCACGCAGGTCACCAGGATGATCCGAACTATGCTCACATCACACCCATTTATGCCAGCAGCACCTATGTGTTCGACGAAGCAGAACAAGGCATGCGCCGGTTCAGTGGTGAAGAGAAAGGATATATATATAGCCGATGGGGAAATCCTACCATCACCGAAGCTGAAGAACGCATTGCTGCTTTGGAAAGTTTTGGCCTGGGCGATGAAAGAGGAAATCCATTGGCATTGAAAGCCATTTTACATTCCAGCGGCATGGCGGCATTAAGCACACTTCTCATCAGCAATTTAAAAGCAGGCGATAAAATTCTTTCCCATTATTCTTTATATGGCGGCACGCAGGAACTAATGGAAAAAATTCTGCCGGCATTGGGCATTGAAGTCATCATCACCGACCTGCGTGACCTGAACAAAGCAGCCGAAGCAATGAATGCTGATAACAAAATAAAAATGCTTTACCTGGAAACGCCTGCCAATCCAACCATACAATGTGTAGATCTTCTTGAACTGACCAGGCTTGGTAAACAAAAGAACCTCATCGTTGCTGTTGATAACACATTTGCAACGCCATACCTGCAACAGCCATTTCAATATGGCGTGGATTATGTTTTTCACAGCACCACAAAATTTTTAAACGGCCATGGTACTGCCATTGGCGGTGTGTTGCTCGGAAAAGACATCGACCACATGAATGGCCACGTTACAAAAGTGCATCGCTTACTGGGTGGTAACAGCAACCCTTTTGATGCATACCTGCTGACACAGGGAATAAAAACACTCGAGGTCCGCATGCAGCGTCATTGCCACAATGCCATGGAAGTGGCCGCTTATTTAGAGACTCATCCGGCTATCAGCAAAGTGAACTACCTGGGCCTCGTATCTCATCCTGATTACGACACCGCCTCCAAACAAATGCGCCACGCCGGCGCCATGCTGAGTTTTGAAATGAAGGATGGCCTTGATGCAGCAAAAAGATTCATTGATAAATTGCAGATGTGCATCCGTGCCGTATCATTGGGAACCTGCGATACATTATTATGCCATCCGGCTAGCATGACTCACCACGGCGTCCCCAAAGAAAAAAGAGAACAGTATGGCATTACGGATGGACTGATACGGATGAGTGTAGGTATTGAGAATATTCAGGATATTCTTATGGACATGAACAGCAGCCTCCCCAACCTCTCCGAAGGAGGGGCTTAAAAGAAAATAATTATTTAAAGAATCTATATTTATGCAAGAAATTAATTCTACAAATTCAGAAAAGAACTCCAAAGTATCAGAGTTTTTAAATCCCCCCCTGGGGGGTGAGGGGGCCGTAAGAAGAGCTGTAAAAGAAGATTGTAAACGAATGATGGAACTGGTGCAGGAACTGGCGGTTTATGAAAGAGAACCAACTGCCGTAACGGTAACCTTTGATCATTTTGTTGAAAGCGGTTTTGGCCAGAAACCCGTTTGGTGGGCTTATGTAGCAGAACTTGACGGGAAAGTGGAAGGCTTTGCTCTTTGGTACATCCGCTACAGCACCTGGAAGGGCCAGCGGCTTTACCTGGAAGATTTTTTGGTTTCGGAAAAAATGAGGGGGCTTGGTATAGGTAAATTATTATTCGACAAACTCATTGAAGAATGTAAAGAAAAAAAATACAGCGGCATGGCCTGGCAGGTATTAGACTGGAATGAGCCCGCTATCAATTTTTATAAGAAATACCCGAACGTGAATATCGACGGCAACTGGCTGAACTGTTCCATCAACTTTTAAATTTTTTTTTGGGGGGGCAACGCATTATTTATAAAGGGTATCTGAGTTCTGGTATATCTTCACAATCACCAAACCTTACGATCATGTACTTTGCCCTAACAAAGAAAACCCTGTACCGTAGTACCCTTTTCATCTTCACCGCTGTTTTATTTTTTTCCTGCCAGAAGGAGTTTAGTATCGACAATGGCAATGCGGTACTGCTTCCCGACCTGAAAACCAAGGTCAGCTCCTCCGTATCCGGTTTTGTAACGGATGAGAACGATGCAGCCGTTAAAGGAGCGACTGTGCAATTCGGTACAAGTACCATTACCACCGATAAATACGGCTATTTTGAAGCAAAGAATGTGCTGGTAGTAAAAGATGCGGCTGTTGTTACCGTAAGTAAAACCGGTTACTTCAAAGGAATAAAAACTTATATGGCCAAAGAAGGCAAAGCTGCTTTCTTCCGGATAAAATTAATTCCAAAAACAATTGTTGGCAATATTAACAGCACTGCCGGCGGAACGGTAACACTTGCAAATGGTTTAAGCATTGCATTGCCTGCCGGCGCTTTGGTAAATGCCGCTACCAATACTCCCTATACAGGCACGATAAATATTGCTGCATACTGGATCAATCCCGAAGCGGCTGATCTGAATTCAACAATGCCCGGCGACCTGAGAGGCATTGATAAGGATGGTTCCATGAAATTGCTGAAAACCTTTGGAATGGCTGCTGTAGAACTAACCGGAGCTTCGGGAGAATTATTACAGATTGCCGCCGGTAAAAAAGCAACATTATCTCTTGCAATACCTGCATCACTATCTGCAGATGCGCCTGCATCCATTCCGTTGTGGTATTTTGATGAAACAAATGGTTTATGGAAAGAACAGGGCAACGCAGTAAAAACAGGCAATACTTATGTAGGCGAAGTGAGTCATTTTTCATTTTGGAATTGGGATGTACCTGGAAATTATGTTCAATTTGATTGTACACTACACGATGTTTCGGGAAATCCAATTCCTTATACACTTATTTTGATACATGTTGCCGGAACAACTAATTATGCGCTTGGTTATACGGATGCATCAGGTTATGTTAGCGGAGCAGTGCCTGCCAATGCACAATTGGTTTTGGAGGTATTCACATATTATGTCTGTAACGCTCCGCTTTATACCCAGACATTCAACACCACGAATGCAAATATTTCGCTTGGAGTGATCACAATCACTTCAGGTTATACCGCAAACATTTCAGGAACAGTTACAGATTGCAACACTAATGCGGTAACAAACGGCTACATTATCATACTCATCAATGGGTATTATACTTACTATCCCGTTAGTAATACAGGCACATTTAATTTTCCTTTTTCATTGTGTACTAACAGCACTGCTGTTACTTTAATTGCGGAAGACCTGACAGCGCTTCAACAAAGTTCTCCCGTCAATGTTAACCTGGTGCCTGGATCAAATGTCATCGGCAATTTGCAAGCCTGCAATAATTCAATCGCAGAATTCCTGAACTATTCAATCAATGGAACAAACTATTCATATACCGCTCCTGTCAATAGTGTAACTTATTTTACAGATCAGTAAACGGTATATGTAGAAGCCAACAAGATTGGAACATTGAATGTGGCAGATTTGAGATTTACAGCCCCGGGAATTGGTTTAAACAGTTCGCAACTGTTAAGCAGTTTCACAGCACCACAAATGCAAAATACCATAATTCCAAACCCGATCTCTGTTCATATTACAGAATATGGCGCAGTAGGACAATTCGTTAGCGGAAACTTTACAGGAACTTTTGTCTATTTCCAATCCCCAAATACTGTTTACAATGTAACCTGTAATTTCAGGGTAAGGCGGACTTTTTAAAGACAACAATGAATAAAAAAAACTTCCTGTCAAAATCAGGGAGTTTTTTATTGTACCCATTCAATACATTCTTATAAAAGCCTGTTATGGCTTACCTTTGCCCCCTCAAACAAAGAATCCATGGCGGAAAAGATCACAATGGCCTCCAACGGCAAACTGAACGTACCCAACCACCCCATCATCCCCTTTATTGAAGGCGATGGCATAGGCCCCGAAATATGGAAAGTGGCGCAGAAAGTATTTGATACGGCCGTGGCCAAAGCCTATGCTGGTGCTAGAAAGATCGAATGGAAGGAAATGCTGGCCGGCGAAAAAGCATTCAAACAAACCGGCGAATGGTTGCCTGCCGAAACCCTGCAAACAGCCAAAGACTATATCGTATCTATAAAAGGTCCGCTCACTACACCGATTGGTGGTGGTATCCGATCCCTGAACGTGGCCATGCGGCAGGACCTTGACCTGTATGCCTGCGTTCGCCCGGTGAAATGGTTCAAAGGCGTTCCTTCTCCCGTAGTTCATCCTGAGCAGGTGAACATGACCATCTTCCGGGAGAACACCGAAGACATATATGCCGGTATTGAATGGATGGCCGGTTCACCGGAAGCAAAAAAGTTTGAAAAATTTTTGTTGGAAGAAATGGGTGTAACAAGTGTCCGTTTCCCCGGCGATTCCAGCTATGGAGTAAAACCTGTTTCATCGGAAGGCAGCAAACGGTTGGTGAGGGCGGCTATTATTTATGCACTGGAAAATGATCTTCCTTCCGTTACATTGGTGCACAAGGGCAATATCATGAAATTTACCGAAGGCGGTTTTAAGAACTGGGGTTACGAAGTGGCCCGACAGGAATACGGCGCTCAAACATTTACCTGGGATGAATGGGATCAACTTAAAAAAGAACACGGCGAAACACACGCCAATGAAATACAGCGTAAAGCTTTGCACGACGGGAAGTTGCTGGTGAAAGATATGATTGCCGATAATTTTCTGCAGCAGATACTGATCGCCCCGAAAGATTTTTCGGTGGTGGCAACACTTAACTTAAACGGCGATTATATTTCAGATGCACTGGCAGCAGAAGTGGGCGGCATCGGCATTGCACCAGGCGCAAACATAAATTACAAAACAGGGTATGCGGTTTTTGAAGCAACACACGGTACCGCACCAAAATTTGCAGGTACCGACAGTATGAATCCTTCTTCTGTAATTCTCAGCGGCTGCATGATGCTTGATTATATGGGCTGGAAAGAAGCCGCAGAACTGATCACATCTGCACTGCAGGCTGCCATCATGCGTAAAAGGGTTACCATCGATTTTTATAACTTAATGAGCGGTGCCACGCTTTTAAAGACAAGTGAGTTTGGTGATGAGATCATTTCTGATATGGGTGCGGTGGTAGCTGATTTTCAGTTGAAAAAATCAACGGGGTTGTAATGAAAGCCGATGCTGGATACTCGATGCTGGATGCTAGGTGCTCGAAAAAGTACTGAATTTTCTGAGGTAAACCATAAAAGCCTGATTAATTAATTCAATATTTTAGGGTTAGAAATAATAACCGTGAGCTACAAAAATCTTGACATCTGGAAATTGGCAAGGAATGCGGTGATTGAAATACATTCAATGTCCCTGACACTGCCAAAATTTGAACAGTTTGAAGAAGCGCAGCAGATCAGAAGGTCAAGTAAAACTGTAAGAAGTTGTATTGTAGAAGGATATGGCAGAAGAAGATACAAAGCTGATTATATCAAGTTCCTCATCTACGCTCTTTCCTCAAATGATGAAACCATAGACCACCTTGAAACACTATTTGAAACAGCATCCTTTAAAGATGAATCGCTGTATAACGCCATCCATAACAAACTGGAAGAGTTAGGTAAAAAACTAAATAATTTTATACAGGCAGTCGAACGGAGTCATAATGAATTTCAGTCTTAGCAGGGTCCCTATCCAGTATCAAGAATCCAGTATCCAGTTTCCGTTCCATAATGTACATTTGCACAACTATAAATTAATCTTGAATCATGGCAAAAATAAAAGTAGTAAACCCCGTTGTTGAACTCGACGGCGACGAGATGACCCGTATCATCTGGAAATTCATCAAAGACAAACTCATTCTTCCTTACCTGGATGTACCCATTCAATATTATGACCTGGGAATGGAATACCGTGACCAGACCGATGACCAGGTAACCATTGATGCAGCCAATGCCATCAAGGCCTGCGGCGTGGGTATCAAATGCGCCACCATCACACCGGATGAAGCGAGAGTAAAAGAATTCAACCTGAAACAAATGTGGAAGAGCCCGAACGGAACCATCCGGAATATTCTAGACGGCACCGTTTTTCGTGAGCCCATCGTTATGCAGAATGTACCCAGGTTAGTTACCAACTGGACCGCACCCATCATTGTTGGCCGTCATGCTTTTGGCGATCAGTACCGGGCTACCGATACGGTGATAAAAGGAAAAGGAAAATTAACCATGACCTTTACCCCCGAAGGCGGCGGCGAAGCACAGACATTTGAAGTGTATAACTATAAAGGCGATGGCGTTGCCTTGTGTATGTACAATACCGATGAAAGCATCTATGGTTTTGCAAGAAGCTGTTTCAATATGGCGCTGAGCAAAAAATGGCCGCTTTATCTTTCTACAAAAAATACCATTCTTAAAAAATACGACGGACGTTTTAAAGATATTTTTGAAGAAGTATACCAGAATGAGTTTAAAGCGGCGTATACAGCTGCAGGTATTACATACGAACACCGCTTAATTGATGACTTGGTTGCCAGTGCTTTGAAATGGCATGGCAATTTTGTTTGGGCCTGTAAGAATTATGATGGCGATGTGCAAAGTGATACGGTTGCACAGGGATTTGGCTCATTGGGTTTAATGACCTCTGTATTGATAACACCCGATGGAAAGACCATGGAAGCAGAAGCTGCACATGGTACCGTAACCCGCCACTACCGTGATCACCAGGCAGGCAAACCAACATCTACCAACCCGATTGCATCCATCTTTGCATGGACAAGAGGACTTGCCTTCCGTGGTAAACTAGACAACAACCAGCCGCTGATCGATTTCTGCAATGCCCTGGAAGCGGTTTGTATTGAAACCGTTGAAAGCGGCAAGATGACCAAGGACCTTGCTGTTTGTATCCATGGCAATAAGGTAAATCATGGTGAACATTATTTATATACCGAAGAATTCCTTGATGCCATTGATGAGAACCTGAAGAAGAAGATGGGATTATAATTTCATTAAGTTTATTCATATTGAAACGCCTTGCTTTTACAGCAGGGCGTTTTTAGTTATCTTTATTGCATGACAACAGCCATAATCATTACACTTTGCGTTTTATTGCTGATTGCCTACGTCTTTGACCTTACTTCCTCAAAAACAAAGATCCCTTCTGTAATACTCCTTTTGTTATTAGGATGGGGAGTGCGTCAGTTATCAGAAGTATTGAAGATTTACATTCCCGACCTCTCTTCTTTGTTACCCGTATTTGGAACAGTCGGCTTGATACTTATTGTACTGGAAGGGTCACTGGAACTGGAATTGAACAGGTCTAAAGGGCCTGTCATACTGAGGTCAACCCTCGTTGCACTTTTACCGATGATTGCCCTCGCTGTCTTACTCACTTATGCTTTTCAATATTTTCAACCGGGCATTTCTTTCAGGGATGCCATGACCAATGCAGTTCCGCTTTGTGTCATCAGCAGCGCTATTGCCATACCCAGTGTAAAATACTTAAGCGCCGCCAACCGGGAATTCATCACATATGAAAGCAGCCTCTCCGATATCTTCGGTATCATTTTCTTTAATTTTGTTGCATTGAATGAACTCAACCAGGCACATACCATTGGTGAATCTGGTTTGCAGTTGCTGATAATGATCATTGTTTCATTCATTGCTGCCATTGTATTGGCCTTTTTACTCGGGAGGATAGAGCATCACATAAAATATGTACCCATCATCCTGCTGGTTCTGCTAATATATGCCATTGCAAAACTTTACCATTTACCTTCGCTTATTTTCATCCTTATATTTGGCTTGTTCCTCGGCAACCTGGATGAGCTAAAAAGATTTAAATGGATAAACAAACTAAAACCAGACGAGTTGAACCTTGAAGTACAAAAGTTCAAGGAACTGATAGTCGAAGCCACTTTCCTGGTCCGTACGGTGTTTTTTTTATTGTTTGGTTACCTGATAGAAACCACGGAAGTATTAAATACAAATACCTTCATCTGGGCCATTGGAATTGTGACTGTCATGTTAATCATACGTGCACTGCTACTCCGGATAACCAGGATTCCCATGTTCCCGATGCTGTTTATTGCTCCCCGTGGGTTGATCACCATTCTGCTTTTTTTATCTATCGTTCCGGCGCAGAACATCCCGCTGGTAAACAAACCCCTTATTCTTCAGGTCATATTAATCTCTGCTGTTGTTATGATGATCGGGTTAATAACAACAGGTAAAAAAGAAGAAATAATTAAGACTGATGAAACAGGCAATATCTAACGATCCTTTGCACGGCAAAACACTTGAAATGATCGTAACTCATTTAGTGGAAATGTATGGCTGGGAAGAATTGAGCAAGATCATTCCTGTTAATTGTTTCAAAAGCAATCCCAGTATAAAATCAAGTTTAAAATTTTTACGTAAAACTCCCTGGGCACGAAAAAAAGTGGAGGAGCTTTATATCAATGGTTAGATATTAAGACCGCTTCCTGTAATTGATAACCGCCCATGTATTAAAGAATATACCTAAGCCCAGCACCGAGAAGAACTGGACCTTTACATCTGCAAAACCGCTTCCTTTTAAAACCACCATCCGCATCACTTCTATAAAATAAGCAACGGGATTTATTTTGGTGATCCACTTTGCCCACTCCGGCATGCTTTCGATCGGGGTGTATAATCCCCCCAGCAGCATGAAGAGCATCATCACAAAAAAACTTACAAAAGTTGCCTGCGTTTGTGTTTCGGCATAGGTAGATACCAGCAAACCAACTCCCAGCAACGTAAAGAGAAACACCATCCCAAAAACATAGATCAGGGCAATGCTGCCAACAGGAATGATATTATAAAACAGCCACGATACCAGCAAGCCAAGTGTGAGTGTAACCAGGCCCATGATCCAGAATGGGATCAGTTTACCAAGGATGAACTGCACTTTGGTAATGGGAGAAACATTGATCTGTTCAATGGTTCCCACTTCTTTTTCATGCACAATATTCAATGCCGCCATAAAACTTCCGATCATGGTGAGCAACGTAACCAAGATACCCGGCACCATGAAGAATTTATAGTTCATGGTAGGGTTATACCAGTTGGATGACGTGACCTCAATGGTTGGCTGTGCATTGAATTTTGGAAAGCGTATCCATTGCATCTGTATCTCCGAATTAAAATCCCGGATGATATTGGCCGCATAGGCTCCGCCCAAATTCGCCTTCGTACCATTCACCGCATTTACCGCAATAAGCATTGCCCCTTTATTTTCCTTAACCAGGTCTTTTTCAAAACCGGCAGGAATTTCAATGATGAGATCCGCCTTATCCGATTCCACCGCTTCCATGGCTTTGTTGTATGAAGGAGAAAAATCGGTAAGTTTAAAGTACCCCGAGCCGGTTATCTTGCTGATGAATTTTTGGGAGTACGACGAATGGTCATGATCCACCACCGACAGCAATACATTCTTCACTTCGTAATTGGCCGCAAAAGGAAAAACCAGCAACTGCACCACCGGCATCACCAGCACCATGCGCAGGATGGCCGGGTTGCGGAACACCTGGCGGAATTCTTTTTCCAGTATGACTAACAGTCGTTTCATGCCAGGCGTGTTTTAAACTTTTTGAAACTGATGGCGAGCAGGAATAAAGACATGCCTGCAAGGATCAATGATTCTTTCCAAACGGCTGAAAAGCCCAGGCCTTTTATCATCACATCTTTCACAATAAGAAAGAACCATTTTGACGGAACGACATTGGAAATGATCCGCAAGGGCAATGGCATACTTTCAATCGGAAACATAAAGCCGCCCAGCAATAATGTCGGTAACAATAATGCCATAAGGGAGAACATCTGTGCCTCCTGCTGTGTTTTTGTAAGGGTAGAGATCATCAATCCCAGCGAAACAGCCGTTATGATAAACAAGAGCGATTCCCCCATTAATAAAAGCAGGCTGCCGTTGATGGGTACTTCAAGCAGCGTTACACTTACCAGTAAAATAGTGACCACGTTAACCAGCGAAAGAAAGATATAAGGAATGGCCTTACTTAAAATGAACAACAACGGCTTTAACGGTGACACCAGCAATACTTCCATGGTATTAATTTCCTTTTCCCGAACAATGGCAACCGAGGTCATCATCGCAGCGATCAGTATCAGTATCATCGCCATCACACCCGGCACAAAATTATAAGCGCCTTTCAACTGCGGGTTATATAACATTCTTATCTCTGGTTTGATCGCATAAGGAACCTGCACCTGCCCATTCAACTCTTTCTGATAATCGCTGATGATATTTGCTGCATAGTTTGTTACCGTGGTAGCAGTGTTGGGGTCTGATGCATCGGCAATCAATTGTACCTGTGCATGATTCGTATGAAGTAATGATTCCCTGAATCCCGGCTGAAAAACAACTGCCAGTCTTATTTTGCCGCTTTTAAAAGCGGTTTCAATATCAGCCTGTGTATTCAGTATCTGTGATACATTAAAATAACGGCTTGCATCCAACCGCTGGATGATAGCCCGGCTTGATCCATCCTTTGCATTATCCAGCACGGCGATATTACTGTTCTTGATCTCATTGGTAAGTGCAAAGCCAAAGAGGATGATCTGCACAATGGGCATCAGGATGATGATGAGCAGTGATTTCCGGTCACGGAAAATGTGACGGAATTCTTTCTTGACAAAAATGAAGAATTGTTTCATATTCTAATCTGCTGTTCGTTTTGCTCCCCTTGCTAATTGCAGGAATACCTCATCCATAGATCCGGCATTAAAAGTCGTTTTTAAGTTACGTGGCGTATCCAGCGCTTCGATCTTTCCATCCACCATGATGGAGACCCGGTTGCAATACTCCGCTTCATCCATATAATGCGTAGTGACAAAAACGGTGATGCCTTTTTCGGCTGCCTCGTAAATTAAATTCCAGAATTCACGCCGGGTTACCGGGTCAACGCCTCCTGTTGGTTCATCTAAAAAAACAATTTTAGGTTCATGCAGAATGGCCACCGAAAATGCCAGCTTTTGTTTCCAGCCCAGCGGCAACGATTTTACCAAACTGTTTTCTTCAGCCGTCATCTGCAATTGTTCAAGCAGCGAAGTCATCTTATCTTTTATTACCTGTTTGCTCAGTCCGTATATACCTGCATAAAACCGGATGTTCTCTTTAACGGTCAGGTCTTCGTATAAAGAGAATTTCTGGCTCATGTAACCAATGTTCTGTTTAATATGTTCTGTCTGCCTGTACACATCAAAACCTGCCACGGTAGCTGACCCCGAAGAGGGAATGGATAATCCGCAGAGCATGCGCATGGCGGTGGTCTTACCGGCACCATTGGCACCCAGGAAACCAAATATCTCTCCCTTCTCCACTTCAAAAGAGACCTGGTTGGTGGCAATGAAATCACCAAATTTTTTTGTCAGATTTTCAACTTTTATAACAGTCTCTTTCATGATCGGTCATAATTATTATTCATTAACTGCATAAAACAATCCTCAATGTTCGGTTGCTCAGGTTTCATTTCGATATTCATATGCTTCTGTACCTGCAGGTATTTTAAAACGGCTTCTTTATCCCTGTCATCATTTTTTAAAACCAGGTGATGGTATTCTCCAAAACTGTTACAGCTTTCGGTATTGGAGTAGTTTTTCAGGTCTTTCAGCAAGCGGTACATTTCTTCAGAACGCACTGCCCAAAGATGTTTGTTGAATTTACTGATGATATTACCCGGCGTATCGATGCTCATTATTTTTCCCGCCTGCATCAATGCCACCCGGTCGCACATGGCAGCTTCATCCATGTATGGCGTGGAAACCAAAATAGTGATCCCCTGCTTCTTCAGCTCTTTCAGCATCTCCCAAAACTCCTTCCGGGAGACGGCATCAACACCGGTGGTTGGTTCATCCAGGAACAAAACGGAAGGCTTGTGAATGAGCGCACAGCACAAAGCCAGTTTTTGTTTCATGCCTCCCGATAATTTACCTGCCCGACGGTTTTTGAATGGTTCTATCTGCACATAGATATCTTTTACCAGGTCATAGTTTGCTTCGATGCTGGTATTGAAAATGCTGGCAAAAAATTCCAGGTTCTCTTCCACCGTCATATCCTGGTATAGTGAAAACTTGCCCGGCATATAACCAACCCGGTTGCGGATCTGCTTGTATTCCTTCAGCACATCAAATTCATCAACGCTTGCCGTGCCGCTGTCGGCCAGTAACAAGGTGGTCAGTATCCGGAACAGGGAAGTTTTGCCTGCTCCATCCGGGCCAATGATACCAAACAACTCTCCTTTATTAACTGTAAAAGAAATATCACTTAACGCCTTTACTGTTTCCTTTTTTGAGCCGTAGGTCTTGACTATATTATTAACTGCAACTGCATTCATCGCATCATTTTTAAAACAGCACTTCTCCGTACATGCCGATCTTTAAATAGCCGTCGTTCTTCACATTTATTTTCATGGCATAAACCAGGTTAGCTCTTTCTTCTTTTGTCTGAATAGTTTTCGGTGTGAATTCAGCCTTGTCCGATATCCAGGTAATGATGCCGGCCAGTTCCCTGTATTTTCCTTTGCCATCATCTACTTTCACTTTCACCGGTTGATTCAGTTTCACTTGTGCCAGTTGATCACCTGTGATGTATGCCCTGAGTTTCATGGTAGACAGATCTGCAATTTTGTACAGGGCCTTGCCGGTTGCTGTAAATTCATTCTGTTGTGCATACTTAGTAAGCACCGTACCGGCAAGCGGGTTCTTAATAGTTGTTTTATCAAGTTGATCCTGTATCTGTGCTACCTTTTTTTCCATCGGGTCCTTTTCACTCAGTATGCTCCTGTTCTGTATGGCCACCATACTGCGCTGCGAATTGATCTGGCTATGCAATACATTCAATTGCGTTTTCGCTGCAATGATCTTCTCTTTTAAAACACTCACTTGCCCGTTGATATCATCCAGCTGCTTGGCAGGCACCGCATCGGCAGCAACCAGTTTCTGAAAACGCTGTTGTTCTTTTTGCAAAACTTTTAGCTGCTCTTCATCCACGGCTATCTGCCTTTGCTGCAACTGCAGCTGCGACTCCAGGATATTAACCTGTGGCGTAGCATCGTTTGTTTTTTGCTGCAGGGCTTCCACAGAAGAAGAGGCCTGTTCCTTTTGCAACTCAATGGCCGTTGGGTCTATCTTACCAACAACCGAATCCTTTGCCAGGCTGGCGCCCTCCTCAATATTTAATTGCAGGATCTTGCCGGTTGCTTCGGCAGATACGATCACTTCTTCGGCTTCAAAAGTTCCCGAAGCATCGTATTTACCATTTCCATTGTTGCAGGAAATAAAACCGGCAATGGTAAGAAAGGGCATTATTTTTTTAAACACTGATCTCATATAATTTGATTTTACGTATTTATTTACCAAGAATGAGTTTGTAATTGTATTGCGATTGCAGCAATTGGATCTCATGAAGCTTTTGCGTAAGCATGGACTGGTTCTCTGCATTTAATTCGGTTATGTAATCGCCTGAGGTGATGATGCCGTTTGCCAGCCGGAAGGAAGCACTCTCTTTGATCTTTGTCCGCAGGGCTACGATCTCCCCATCGGTAGAAACCAGTTGCAGGTATTTCTCCACGTCGTTTTTTTGCTGAACCAGCAGTTGCCGGTTATTATTAAGAAAATTTTCTTTTTGTCTGTCAACGATCTGTTCCTGTATCTTAATTACCCGTTGGTCACGCTGCTTTGTGAACTGCCCGGTAATGGGAATGCTCAGTTTGAGGCCAGCCATGTAGAACCACTGGAACTCATTCTTCAGCATATTCAAACCGGGCTTTCCATACCCGCCGTTGGCAACGAATGAGAATTTAGGATTTGATCTTGCACTGATCAGTTTCGACTGCAATTGAAACTGTTGCTTTTGGAAATCAAATAATTTCAATTCAGGACGGTCGATCACGGCTTCTTCTGCATTGGCAGCACCCGCTGGTTTTACAAACGAAGTATTTTCAGCGATCGCTGTGCCGGTAAGTATCTCCAGCATTTGCATGGCGGCTTTACGGGCAGCGCTGAACTCAATGATCTTCTGCGATGTTTTCAGCAACTCGGCCTTCAATATATCCACGTTACTGTTTGTGGCAATTCCGTTTTCTGCCTGTGCACTTACTTTTTTGATGTTATTGTTCAGGTCTTCCTTTACCAGGTTCATCAGCCGGATGTTCTCTTCCATCAGCAAGGCTGTAAAGAAATATCCATTCACTTTTGATTTAAGCTGATAGAGATCCACTTCCACCCGCTGGCTTTCAATATTGGTAGTTGCCTGCTGCAGTTTTTTCTGTGTGCTGATGATACCGCCGTCGTAAACCGGCTGCACAATATCAAGCGTTGCCTTGTATTGATCCTTGCTCAACTCATCTACGGTTACACCAGGTAGTTTTGCCGGGAATGATGTTACAGCCGATTGATAAGTTGCCTGTGCATTCAGGTCAACCTGCGGCAGCCATTTCATATTTTGATTTTTCTCTGCCATATTCCCCGCAACAATTGTCAGTGCTTTTTGCTGTGCCAGGGAAGAATTGGTGGATGCTGCTGCATAACACTGTTCCAGTGTGAGTGTTGGTTTATCCTGGGCCAGTAACGGGTTACCAGCAAACAACAGGCAAGTGATCAATAAATATTTAATCTTCATAAACTGTTTTTATTCATATTTAGAAATAAAAAGATCATGCTTTAATGGCGGCAATGATGAACTGAGCAACTTCAGTTTTCCGCTTCTGGATCATGGCCATATAGGTCTTTTCATCCAGTTGCATCAATGCCTTGATCATGGGCCGGGCGATAAAAGGAAAAATACACAGCGACTGAATATTGATGAACAACTGCTCGGCCGTTATCTTTTTGATCGTTCCTTTTTTTATCTCGGCATTTATCTGTTTCTGAAAAACGCCCAGTACTTTTTCCACGGGTATCTTTTTTAACCGTTTCAGGATCACTTCCGGGTTGCGGCTCATTTCGTTCAACACAAAAATGGGCAGGCCGGGAAACCGGCTCAGGTGTTCTATGTCCAGCGAAACAACCTTTTCAATCTTTTCAAACAGGGGCAGGTCGGATGAAATGATCATGGCCAGGTTTGAGAAAAGATTACTGAATTCCTGCTCAAATACCAGGTCGAAAAGCTTGTCCTTGGAAGTAAAATAATAATGCACGAGGGCCTTGTTGAATCCCGCCTGGTCAGCAATGTCCTGCATACGTGCTCCCGCAAGTCCCTTTTGCATAAACACCTTCCGCGCCGTTTGCAGGATCACCTGTTCGGTGTTTTTATCCTTTCTTTTCATTTTTTAACCATTTGGTTAATCCTGCAAAACTAAACCGGATTTTTTATTTTCCAAATAATTTTTAACCATCTGGTTAAATTTTTGAATGAATTGTACCATTGACCGGATGGGTTGTATTCAGCAAGGCCATTCCGTGTTTGCCATAAAAAGGATTAACTTGTGAAAACTCATTTTATGGAAACACAAAAAGACATACGCCTGGCGGTGCTGATAGATGCCGACAATGTGCCTTACAGCAATGTAAAGGGCGTGATGGAAGAAATTGCCAAGTACGGCACCCCTACTTTTAAACGGATCTATGGCGACTGGACCCGGCCAACTGTTTCGGGCTGGAAGAACGTGCTGCTGGAAAATGCCATCACGCCTATTCAGCAATACAGTTATACCAGTGGTAAAAACTCCAGCGACAGTGCTTTGATCATTGATGCCATGGATATTTTATATTCCGGCAAAGTAGATGGGTTTTGCATTGTGAGCAGCGACAGTGATTTTACCCGGCTGGCAACAAGGTTGCGGGAAGCCGGCATGAAAGTATTCGGCATCGGGCAAAAGAAAACACCCAATCCTTTTATTGTAGCCTGCGATAAATTCATTTACATGGAGATCATCCCGGTATTTGAAGCAGAGGAAGCAACAAGTACAGTAAAAACAAAAGCAAGCAAGCCCACCCCAAAAGCATCTGTTGATAAACTCAGCAAAGAGACCCTGAAATTAATTGCACATACCATCAATGATCTTGCCGATGAGAATGGCTGGGCATTTTTGGGAGATGTGGGTAACCTGCTGCTGAAAAAACAACCCAATTTCGACCCGAGAAATTATGGATTTCAGAAACTGACCCCGTTAATAAAATCAAGTCCGCTATTTGAGATCGATAAAAGAGAAACGGATAAGGCGGGGATCAAGCTGGTGTATATCCGGAATAAAGTGTGATGCAGGATACATGATACCGGTTTCATGATGCTGTATACCAGGCCAGCGTCTTTGAACGACCCCCTTTAGGGGATGGGGGCAATCCTCTTCGTTCCGCTGTACAATTCATACTCAAATAAACGGCAATCGATCTTACTCGTATAGAATTCAATTCTCCGGTTTGGTTTTAACCCGATCTTCTTTGCCAGTTCTAAATTGCCGGTAAAAATATAACCGAAGTATCCCTTGCATTTCTTTTTTAAAAAATCACCGATGCGTTTATAAGTTATTTCAAGTTCAGCCTCTACGCCAAGCCTGTCGCCATATTCGGGGTTAAAATAAATAACACCATTTTCTTCTTCAGGGATATTTGTTTCTTCAAAATCGCAAACAGCAAATTCAATGTATTCTTCTACGCCCGCAATTCCGGCATTGATCTTTGAAATATTCACCGCATCTTCACTGATATCCGTAGCAATGATCTTTAATCCCGGCACATCGATCACCTGCCGTTCTAACTTTTTAAACTCATCGTTATACATTTTTTCATCGTACCCAACCAGGTGCATGAATGCGTAATTAAAACGAAGCAATCCGGGTTTGCGGTTGGTTGCCAGCAGCGCTGCTTCAATGGCCACCGTACCTGAACCACACATCGGGTTTATAAAAACGGACCGGCGATCCCATTTAACAGCCAGCAACGTAGCCGCAGCGAGTGATTCCAGCATGGGTGCTTTACCGGGGATCTTTCGATAGCCATGCTTGGATAAGGTTTCGCCGGATGTATCAATGAAAATTTCCGCCAGCGAATCTTTCCAATACAGGTGTATGACTGTCCGGTCAAGTTCAGGACCGGAGTTGGGACGTTCACCGGTCTTATTTCTAAATCTATCTACAATGGCATCCTTCACTTTTACATTGGCGAATAAAGAATTGTTGATGGTATCATTGCTGACATTGCTGCTGATGGAGAAATATCCATCCACCGTTAAAATATCTTCCCAGGAAAAATCGATCAGCGCTTTATACAGGTCATCTGCATTATCGGCCCTGAATTCCTGTAAAGAAAATAAAACCTGGCTGGCACAGCGAAGGTTCAGGTTCAGCCGGATGCAATCAACCAATGTGCCTTTTAATTCCACCCCGGTTTTAAAAATACGTTCGGGTTTGTATCCCAGTTCGGCCACTTCCATCTGCAGGTAGGGAGAGAGGCGGTTGCTGCAGGTAATGATAATGCGGCTGGGGGTGGTGAAACTGGGCATGCTGCAAAAGTAGTTTATACCGTTTAACATTGTTGAAAATGGTTGAACGTTGTTTAGTTTGTACTCCACAAGTAATTTTTACACCCCTCACTTATTTTCAACAACATTCAACTAATTTTGCGGCATGCTAAAAGTAAGTAACCGTGGCATGCAGATGCCCGCCTCCCCGATCCGGAAATTGGTTCCATATGCCGAAGCTGCCAAGCGCAAAGGGACTAAAGTATATCACCTGAACATCGGCCAGCCGGATATTGAAACACCCAAGATGGTCTTAGATGCTGTACGCCATTCTGATTTTAAGGTTCTGGAATACAGTCACAGTGCCGGCAACGAAAGCTACCGTAAAAAATTAGTACAGTATTATAAAAAAGTGGGTATTGATGTTACGCCCGAACAGATCATCATTACAACCGGCGGCAGCGAAGCCATCATCTTTGGTTTTATGGCCTGCATGGATGCCGGCGATGAAGTGATCATTCCCGAACCCTTTTATGCCAACTACAATGGCTTTGCTGTGGAAGCCGGTGTTATTGTAAAGCCCATCACTTCTTCCATTGAAACAGGTTTTGCGTTACCACCTATTGGTGATTTTGAAAAAGTGATCACGCCAAAAACAAAAGCCATTGTCATCTGCAATCCCAATAACCCAACCGGTTATTTATACAGCGCCGAAGAAATGGAAATACTGAAGCATCTCATCATCAAATACAATTTATTTTTATTTGCTGATGAAGCATACCGTGAGTTTTGTTACGAAGGCAAACATACCAGCGCCATGCATTTAACCGGCGTGGATGATCATGTGGTGCTGATGGATACCATCAGCAAACGCTACAGCGCCTGCGGCGGACGGATCGGCGCCTTTGTTACCAAGAACAAAGCATTGCTGGACGCAACGATGAAATTTGCACAGGCAAGATTAAGTCCTCCATCCTTTGCACAGATATTGGGCGAAGCGGCTGTTGACCTGCCCGATAATTATTTTGACACAACGAAAGCTGAATACAAACTGCGTCGTGATACCATTGTAACGAGACTGAATAAAATACCCGGCGTATTTTGTCCAAACCCCGGCGGCGCTTTTTACGCCATGGCAAAATTACCCATTGATGATTCGGATAAATTCTGCCAATGGCTGCTGGAATCTTTTAACTACAACAACCAAACCGTAATGCTGGCGCCTGCCACCGGTTTTTACAGTACCCTGGTCTTGGCAAACAGGAAGTTCGATTGGCATACGTGATAAATGTTGGCGCTATTAATGCAGCGATGGATTGTTTGGAGAAGGCGTTGGAAGAGTACCCGGGAAAGATATAAAATCAACAAATGGAGAACAACAAAGATAAATCGCCACATATCCTGAATGCCTCGTCTAATTTGCTGGGACTTTGTTTTGTTGTACTGACTTCCCTTAAGTTATTAAACATATCCGGCAAAACAATTATTGATGAGCTTACAACCATTGCCATCATTCTGTTTATGGCAAGCTGTGTACTTTCTTTTTTATCAATAAGGGGTACTATCAAAAACAGCGGAAAATTTGAAAATGTTGCTGATATATTTTTCATCGGAGGGCTTATGTTGCTCTTTGTAACAACCCTGCTGTTTTCTTTTAATATTATTTCATAAAACTACCGCTTACTCAGCTCCACCCGCCACTCAGCCCCGCTATACACTTTATGTGTTGCAGAAAAATTTCCCATGTTCAATGCAAAGGATACCTGCAATAAACTGTTTAAATAAAGCAACGGCTTCCCCTCCGCCACGCCGCCAAAGGTTTCGCAGTAGGGCATGTTGCCCTCATACTTTTTAATTTTGTTTTGATAAATGACCACGTGCAGTTTATCGCCAACCTTTGCATTCAGTTTATTAAAAAGATCAGCGGGGATATTGGTCCAGATATTTCCATACTGTACATCCAGGATGGCAATGGTGCCTTTTATTTTATTGCCATCCATTGTTGCTTTCTGATAAGGAATACTAACCACCTGCTTCGGTAATTCTTTACCCACCTGTTCAAAACTAATTGCACCGGCTGCCAGTCTTGCCGCCGTATATGCATACACATCACGACCATGAAACGTATACGATTTCTCAGAACCCTTTCTCCTGTTCACCGCTTCATCTATCTCTCTTATTTCGGCAATGCCAAGTGATTCGGCAATTAATGTCAGCGTACCATTGTCCGGCGTAACAATGAACTGGCCGGTATTTGTTTTCAGCACAACAGACTTCCTGTTCGTTCCCACACCCGGATCAACCACCGAAACAAATACGGTACCTGCGGGCCAGTAAGGAACGGTTTGTTCCAGGCGATACGCTGCTTCCCAGATATTGTATGCCGGTATCTCATGTGTAAGATCAAATAATTTCAGATCGGGCGAAACACCCATGGCAACACCTTTCATGGCCGACACAGCGCCGTCTTTCAATCCAAAATCGGATTGAAAGACTACGATCTTATTTTGTGCGGATAATTTGGCTAAGAGTGAAAAAGAGAAAAGGAGTATGTAAAGTTTCTTCATATAATAGTTTTGAAATTAAAAAAGGCACCCAATGAGTGCCTTAAAATTATTTTATTATGCTGAGATCTTAAAAATTAAAAGACAACTTCGCAAATAGTTTTCTGCCATTGAATCCCATTTGTACACTATCCCATGGGCCACCTGATTCATTGTCGCCAAACCAACCCTTAGCCTGTGGATTAACACCCAGGTCGGGATGTGCGTTAAGTACATTATCAGCACCAGCAAACACAGTTATTTTTTTACAGATCTTATAAGATACATATACATCTGCAACCAGTTTGCCTTTAAAATTAAATTCTTCCGGTACGTACACACTTGCATCTGCATCGGTAGGCACCATCGGATTGATACCGGTCTGGTTCGGGTTATCGGCCGTTGCATCACCAAAACCGAGCAGTTTTATTTTACCGAAATAAGTAAGGTTGGTTCCAACACCAAATTTTCCGCAATTATATTGAAGGCCCAGGTTAAACTTTGTATTGGGCGCCGATGCCAGCAGGAATGCTTCTTCCCGGTCGCTGAAGAATGTCTTCTGGTTCAATACCGTGCCGTTTAAAGCAGCAGGTACATTGATCGCATCCACTTTCATGTGCTGGTAATTACCGGCAAGCAATACCTTAATGCTGTTACGTCCCCATTTTTTTGTGTAGTCTGCAACAACATCCAAACCATAGTTTGTGGTATTCACCGCATTGGCAAAGAACTGAACTGTGGCAACATCTGCCGGTATCTGCGAAATAAATGAAGCCGGTAAGGTAGGGTCAGAAGCACTGAACAAACCCGATTCAACGATCCTGTCTTTCACTTTCACCATATATCCATCAACAGTAAATGTGAACCCGCTGATCGGTTTCCATGAAAAGCCGAGACTGGCATTAACCGAAGTTTCCTCTTTCAGATCAGGAATGCCCGCTGCCTTGGTAATGGAACTGCCGTTGCGGGCAAAAAGTGCATTCACTAAATTTCCCCCGCTGAAAGAAGTGAGCGTATTGCTGAAATTGATCTGCTGCAATGATGGTGCCCTGAAACCGGTGCTCACCGAACCACGGATATTAAAATTATTGGCAACTTTATACCGGGTGGCAAATTTAAACGTAGCCACGGAACCAAAATCTGAATAGTTTTCATACCGCACTGCACCATCAACCAGCCAGGCCTTCGTTGCATTCAACTCTGCATCTACATATAAACTGATATTAGAACGATGTGCTTTTATTGCATCCGAAGGAGTGAAGCCTGGAAATCCCTGTGAACCGGAAGCAGGTGTCCGGAACTCATTTACATTTGGATAAAAGATATCGGCAGGATGATAGTTCTTGTAAGAAGCTTCTTCACCTGCAAAAATGGTATAGTGTTCGTACCGGTATTCTGCACCCAGGCCAAGGTTAAGTCCCTGTGCTACGGTATTGAAAGACCGGCTCAGATCAAAATTGAGTGTATTCTGCAGGAAATTAAATCCGCCGTCATCAAAGTGATGAGGTAACGGAGTACCCGGCGTCATGATCATAGAAGCATTAAAGGTCTTATCTCCGAAAAAGTGAAAACCATTATTGCCGATGGTATTGCTCAGGTCCCAGTTCCATTTATGACAGATCCCTTTAAGACCTGTTGCCATGGAAACGTCTTTTATTTTAGTTTGAATATGTGGATTGTAATAGATCTCTCCATCATCTGCCGTACGCATGATATCGCCGTCGTACAACAGGTTGCCGTTTGCATCAACCGGGAAACGCTGCGGCCTTCCGCTCCAGTTCCGGGTATATGCAAATGCATCCGATCCTTTTACATTATATCCGCCGAAAGAATAAAAAGTTATTTTCTTACTGGCGCTTGTTGGTATCTCCATGTTGTACATGGCACCGTACGTCGTTACAGAACCATCGCCAAATGCACGGCGGTATGGGTTTATATAAGGCAATGCATTTTTATCCGTTTGCCAGTCGGTAGTATCTGCCTGCCGGTATGTTTTTGCCTGGGTTAGAAAATCAAGGGAGATATTTACGAATCCGCCATTCTTACCAAGCTTAAACCCGTTATTGGCAGAGAAGGTAACCGTTCCCCCGTCGATCTTATTTCCTGAATAATATTGATTACCGCCGTTGAATTTTTCGGGGTTGAACTTTGTATCATAATAACCGGCCCATCCGGTATTGATCGACCAATGGTTCACATCTTTTTTAAGAATGATATTCATAACACCCGCCATCGCATCCGAACCGTATTGTGCCGACGCTCCGTCACGAAGTATTTCGATGCGGTCAACAGCCGATTGCGGAAATGCATTCAGGTCGGCCCCGGAATTTCCTCTTCCTCTTGTACCAAACAAGGCAACAAAAGCTGTCTGGTGGCGGCGCTTGCCATTTATTAAAACCAGGGTCTGATCGGGACCTAGTCCACGTAATGTACCCAAGTCGATATGATCGGCACCATCGGCACCGCTTTGTTTATTATAGTTGAAAGAAGGCGCTGCCATGTTCAACGCAGAAGTAAGGTCCATCTTTGCGGTGGGCAGGCCAACCTGGTTTATGCGGATCACATCCACCGGAACGGCTGTTTCCAGTTTTGCACGGGGAGCGCCACGGGTACCTACTACCACTACATCACCTAAATCAACCAACGTTGTTTCAAGGCTGATGGTAAGAGATAAAGCATTCCCCAGTTTTACCGACTGGAAATTATACCCGATGCTGGTGATCTCGATCACATCATTGGCAGAAGCCTGCAGGGTGATGATACCATCTGCTGCGGTGAACCCTCCTTTACCGGAGGATTTGATCTTTACCGAGGCATTTGAAACGGGGTTTCCTGTTTTTGAATCAATCACCCGGATGCTGAATGAATTTTGTGCAAACAACAAAGAGGAGGTTAGCACAAGGCTAAGCAGTACTAGTAGTTTTCTCATATAAAGGTTTTGTTGCAGCAAATTTGAGGATAATCCTGCAGAATCTGAAAATTTAGATTTTAACGGGATGTTATTACGATATTCGAAGAACCACATAGGATATAGGAAACATAGAAGAAAACATAGAATGAATCATATTATTCACCCTGCCCTGTTCATTTTCTGTTTTTGCAATTTACGGCAAACCCTGTCTGTATTATGTTGATAAACCGGCTAAGGCGAATTGCCCTTCGTTTCTTATTTTTACTGGCAACGACTGCCTGCTATACAAGTAACTCTTTAATTCTTATTTGTATAAAACATGAACCGAAAAAAAGCATTCATTCCTTTTCTGCTGCTGCTGGCAATTGTGATCCTGTCTCTTGTATTTCCATCTGTAACAAAGAATGCCGCCGCTGCTGTAGCAATCATTGACAATGCCGATACCGCCTGGATGCTTACCGCTTCTGCCCTGGTTTTGATCATGACACCCGGGCTTGCATTTTTTTATGGCGGCATGGTAAGTAAGAAGAATGTGATCAGTACCATGCTGCAGAGTTTTATCAGCATGGCGGTGATCACCGTACTCTGGGTGATGATCGGTTTCAGCCTGGCTTTTGGTGATTCCATCGGCGGCATCATCGGCAACCCCGGTACTTTTTTTATGATGAAAGGATTACTGAATGGAAAGCCCTGGATACTTGCGCCTACCATTCCGCTCATGCTGTTTGCATTTTATCAATTGAAATTTGCCATCATTACTCCTGCACTCATCACCGGTGCTTTTGCGGAGCGGATAAAATTCACTTCCTACATTTTATTCATCTGCCTGTTCTGCATTTTTATTTATTGTCCGCTGGCACATGCCACCTGGCACCCCAATGGCATATTATATAAATATGGTGTACTAGATTTTGCCGGCGGAACCGTCGTTCACATGAGTGCCGGCTGGGCCGCATTGGCAAGTGCCATCTATTTAAAGAAAAGAAATGAAGAAGCACACACCCCCGCAAGGATAACCTACGTGTTGCTCGGCACGGGGCTGCTTTGGTTTGGCTGGTTTGGTTTTAATGCCGGTTCTGCATTTGGTGCCAACTCACTTGCCGTAACGGCGCTTGCAACAACCACTACTGCTTCAGCAGCCGCTGCATTTACCTGGATAATCTTTGATGCATTGCGTGGACGTAAACCCTCGGCCATGGGCACCTGTATTGGCGCCGTGGTTGGATTGGTTGCCATTACGCCTGCAGCCGGGTACATCAGCATTGCCCATTCATTAACGGTGGGTATTGTGAGCAGCATTGTAAGCAACCTGATGGTGGAATGGCGTACCCGTACTTCCATTGACGATACGCTGGATGTTTTTCCCTGCCACGGCGTTGGCGGTATGGTTGGTTTTTTATTAACGGCTGTTTTTGCCAACCAGGCCATCAACAGCGGTAATACCACCGGCAACGGATTGTTGTTTGGGGAAACGCATTTGTTCATGGTGCATTTGATAACCATGATCGCTGTTTCTGCTTTTGTTTTTGGCGGAACCTATGTGTTACTGAAGATCACCGACCTGATAACTCCGTTGCGGGTGAGTGATGAAGAAGAAATGATGGGGCTTGATCTGAGCCAGCACGGGGAAAAGCTTTAAAAATATTCTGAACCACATAGGAACATAAAAAACATAGTATATGCAGCTGGTTTCTGTCTGATGCAAATTGATAATTCCTAAATTTGCCTTCCGAAGTTTTTAACTGACTCCTTAGCTCAGCTGGTTAGAGCTACTGACTCTTAATCAGTAGGTCCAGGGTTCGAGTCCCTGAGGGGTCACAAAAAAATCCTGCAAAAAACTTGCAGGATTTTTTATTGAAGCAAAAATTTATCTTGCACCCGGTGGGCAATGCGCTCTTAAATAAGTGGTATACAAAGTAGAAAGATGTTGAAACGTACCTGCGCCTTCGGAGATACTGTGCGTCCGGTTGGGGTAAGGCATGTACTGAAATTGTTTGCCGTTCTTTATAAGTTCGTTCACCAGCACTTCGGCATTGCTGAAATGTACGTTGTCATCACCCGTACCGTGTATGTACAATAAATTCCCTTTTAAATTCTTTGCGTAGGTAACCGGTGAGCCATTGATGAAATCATCCCTGTTCTCCTGCGGCAGTCCCATGTAACGCTCCTGGTAAATATTATCGTAGAACAACTGGTTGGCAACGGCTGCTATGGAAATGCCGGTCTGGAAAATTTCAGGATACCTGAATAATAAATTCAATGTTGATGAACCACCGCCACTCCATCCCCAAACCGCAATACGGTCTTTATCAAAATAATTATTCTGCTCCATCAGTTTCTTAAAGCCCATCGCCATATCCCGGATGTTGATGTCGCCGATCTTGCGGTAAATTGATTTGCGCCAGGCAGCTCCTTTCAGCATGGGTGTGCCGCGGTTATCGATCGCCACCTGTACATAACCATCTCTCCGCATGTCGCCATTGTATAAAAAATTATTCTGCTCACCATACCGGTCCAGTACGGTTGACGCAGCGGGTTCACCATATACATATAGTACCACCGGGTATTTTTTCGATGGATCAAAATTCGTTGGCTTGTTTATCCATGCATCCAGTGTGATATTATCTTCGGTAATAACCTGCAGGTATTCTATATTGGCGTTGTTATCAGTTTTTTTAAGTACTGCAATACTTTTAGCCGGGTTAATGGGTTTGTTATCGGGCAAGGTTATCCATTCCCTCACTGGTGGTGTGTTGTGACTGGAAAAAGAATGCGTTGCAAATTTTCCATTGGGTGAAATGCTGTAATTATGTGTGCCTTTGAGTGTACTGTCGGTACTTACCAGTTCGGGATCGGACTTTGGTTTGGAAACGATCTTCTTTACTTTCTGAAGGATATTTCCCTTTTCAATATTTACCCGGTATAGATACAATTGCGTTGCATTGATTGGTGAAGCCGTGAAATAAATATAGTTGTTTGCTTCATCAATGCATTTGATATCACCAATGTCGTAATTGCCCTTGGTTAAAAGTGTCTCGGTCTTGCCATCGCGGCTGATCTTATAAATATGGCGCCAGCCGTCTTTTTCACTTACCCAGATAAAGTCCATTCCCTTGTTTATCCAGCTCCAGCCACCCGGTTCTCCAAAAATATCGGCCGAATTCAGGTCAACCCATGCATCACTGTTCTCGGCCCAGAAGGTGCGGCTGCTTCCGTCAGTAACATTGCAGTATTTCAGTTTGCTTTCCTGTTGTTTGCGGTCGAGCTGCTGAACAACCAGTTCATTAAGTCCGGCCCATTCCATACGGGGCAGGTAATTCTGTTGCGGATCGCCTTCAATATCCATCCAGCGGATGTAACCATTGTCTAAACTTACCACACCGATCTTTACAGGCGAAGGTGCTTCGCCAACTTTTGGATATTCAACCGGTATAACCTGCGAATAAACACTGTCGGTGGTATTGAGCATGTAATAGTCACGTATCCTGGTCGCATCCACCTGCCAGAAAGCAATGCGGCTACCATCGGGGCTCCAGCGAAAACCATCGCGGCAGCCAAATTCTTCTTCATATACCCAATCGAATGTTCCGTTGATCAGTTTGCGGGTGCCGTCTTTAGTAAGTTTATTGATATTGCCGCTGCTGATCTCTTCCACATAGATATTATGTTCGCTCACATACGCAACCTTTCTTCCATCGGGAGAGAACTTGGCAAACATCAATGACTGTGCAGGAAGTGTTTTACCAAGTTGTTTTAATTTATTGGCAATGATATCAAGCACCCAGTAATCGCCCCGGGTATTGTACCGCCATACTTTAGCGGTGTTGGTAAAGATGAGCAGTCTTGTATTATTGTTGTTGAAAGCATAAGACTGTGGTGTCAATGCCTTAGTTGCCCCGGCAGGTGTAAGTTGTTCTTTTCTTACAAGTACGATTTCTGCTTCGGTCCTGGGATCAACTTTTATGATGCCGCCGTCTTTGATCTTTGTGAACGCATTTCCATCTTCCGTCCAGTTTATGCTGCCCCTGTTTTGAGCAAGACCAAACTGTGTAAGGCAAACAAACAGGATAATAATTTTGAAACCCCTGAATTTCATACAGTGTATTTTAGTGGATAAAATTAATGAAATACCCCCATGCTTTAACAGGCATTGGGATAAAAGGATTTAATTTTGGATAATGGAAAAGGAAAAGTTGCGCCTGGATAAATACTTGTGGGCTATCCGCCTCTTCAAAACACGGAGCCAGGCGGCAGATGCCTGCGACAGGGGGAAGATAAAACATAACGGGGAGAATGCCAAAGCATCCCGTACGGTGAATGTGGGTGATGAATATGAAGTGAAGACAGAAAATAAAAGATGGCTGATAAAAGCAGCGGCCCTGTTAGATCACCGGTTGCAATACATCGAGGCCATAAAATATTATGAAGACATTACCCCGGCAGAAGAAATAGAACGGATACAATTCCAGGCGGCTACCTTTCATACCGGCAAAAGAATGAGCAAGCAGGGCAGGCCTACCAAAAAAGACAAGAGGGATCTGGATACCTTTATGGATGCCCCCTCCGCCCCCTAACCCTCCGGCTTCGCTCAGGCGTGGGGGAAAATGCACCTCTATTTTTTTGAATCATGAACAAGGAACAAGGAGTTGCGAATTTTGAAGTGTGCAATTCCGATGATCATTCAGAATTCCTTGTTCCTTGTTCAATATTCGATATTAGATTTACTTTGCAGCATGAAGATTGACATTCTCTCCGTTGTTCCAAACTTATTAGACAGCCCCTTTTCGCATTCCATTTTAAAAAGAGCTCGGGATAAAGGATTGCTGGAAGTGAACGTAATTAATTTACGGGATCACACTACATACGCAAGAGCACAGGTGGATGATTATGCATTTGGCGGAGGCGCAGGTATGGTGATGATGATAGAACCACTGGTGAATGCTATTGAAGCATTGCAAAAAGGAACGGACTATGATGAAATAATTTTTCTAACTCCGGATGGCGAGACCTTCAACCAGAAAATGGCAAACCAGCTTTCGCTGAAAAGTAATTTATTGCTGATATGCGGTCACTATAAAGGAATTGATCAACGGGTACGGGAACATTTCATAACAAAAGAAATTTCCATCGGCGATTATGTGCTGAGCGGCGGGGAATTAGGCGCTGCGGTTTTAGTAGATGCCATAGGAAGATTGATACCCGGTGTATTGAATGATGAAACGTCGGCACTCACCGATTCTTTCCAGGATAATTTATTAGCCCCTCCTGTTTATACCAGGCCCGAAGAATTCCGTGGATGGAAAGTACCCGACATATTATTAAGCGGCAATCATAAACTGATAGAAGAATGGCGGCATGAACAGTCGGTGAAGCGGACGGAAGAGCGGAGGCCGGATCTGCTGGACTAATTTGAAGTTTGTGGTTTGAAGTTTGTGGTTTGAAGTTGGGGAGTATTCAGTACAAGTTGTTCTCTATAAAACCGCATTCTGCCATAACCGCAAACTACAAACTTCAAACTATAACTTTCGTATCCAAATAAACTCTGCAAACCCCAACAGGTCCCAAAAAATATTTCCCTGCAGTTTTTTCCCGCTTACCCAGGCCTTGATGATCTTGAACGGCATGGCCAGCATGAACCAACCATTTCTTCGGATGCCTCCTTTTAAAACCTTGCATCCATTGTCTTCAAAAATGCCGGATAATTCTTTTACTGAATAAACCCGTACATGTGTAGGATCATCTTTAAAATTCAATGAGCCGGGCATGGAAGGAAGGCGGGTGCTTTTTTCACCGGGATATTCCAGGTACATGTAACCGCCGCTTTTTAGTTTGGGCAGCAGTCCCTTTACCACCTCATCACCATTGTACAAATGTTCGATCACATGCACCATCAGGATGGCGTCAAAATAATTATCGGGAATGGAAGCGAAATTGAGTTTGGTAAGATCCATTTCATAAAAAGCCGTCATCCGTTTAAAATCTTCTTCGCTGTTGTTGTAATCCCTTTCCATATCCACACCGTGATACTCACAATTTGGAAAAACAGATTTTGCCTTGGTAGCCGAATGATTGCCGGCACCAATGTCCAGCAGGCGAAATGGCTTGTTGCCAAAGACCCGCTTTAGAAAAATGAACTTGGTTATAAAAGAAGAAGAGAAGGCTTTAAAATTCATGCGCAAAGATAATGACTACGTGGATACTGGATGCTGGATGCTGGATGCTGGATACTGGATACTGGAAGGAACTCAAATATTTAAAAGCTTTTAAATATCCCAGCGTGCACCCAGAATCGAGCACCCAGAATCCAGCATCCAGCATCTAGCATCAATCTTTCTTCACCCCGATCACCGGCAGTGCCTTTTCCCTGATCATATCATTCAGTTTAACGAGGTCTTCATCTATTATCTTTTTCAGTTTGTTCAACTGCACATCGGCCTGGGCAGATAATTCTGCGAACGCATCTTTTACCTGTTTGGCCGGGGCGGCATTGCCGCTGGAAGCAAAATCATAAAGCCCGGATATTTTATCATCCAGGCGGATCGGGTAATTCAATACATCCTGTCCGCTCTTTGCTTTTGTTTGATGCAGGGCTTCTTCCACGGCCGTCATCTGTTTGTTGATGCTGTCGGCCTGTTGTTTTATTTCTTTGGGGCAGTTCTTTCCCTGCTTGTCGATAAAGTCATTGATCTGTTTGCGGATGTCCCGGATATTCTTCCCGGCTTTTTGCATCTCGTTGAATTTATCCCGTACAGTGATGAGGAAATTGAACTGGTCATCGTAATCCTGCTGCGTTAAATTATAAACCGGGTTTGCCTTGATGATAAAACTTCCTTCAGCAGAATCCTTATCGGCCCTGATCTTATAAAAATATGTTCCCGGAGCGGCTTTTGGGCCGGGTACGGTGCCGTGCCATAAGATCAGTCCGTCAATTCTTTCTGCAGGCGGATAGAACATATTCCATACAAACCGGTTCATGCCTTTGGTCACTTCTATCTTATCATCTTTCTCCTTTGCATTGGTGCTAAATAATTTTATTTGCTTTTTATTCTTATCCATAATCTCAATGCTCACTTTGGAAGAGTCGGTCACATTCTTCAGGTAATAATTTATCACCGAACCATTCGGCGGGTTCATGCCGGCATTTTTTGCATTCAGGTTTTGAAAGCCATCAAAACGATAGGCATCATTCACACTGAACACAAATAAATTCTTATCGGCTATGCTGTTGTCTTTTTGCTGAACCATGGTCAGGTCATCTATTACCCAGAATGCCCGGCCCTGTGTGGCAACAATAAGATCGTTTTCTTTTATAGTAAGATCAGTAATGGGAACAACAGGCAAATTCAACTGGAAGGGTTTCCAGTTGGCGCCATCATCATAACTTATGTACATGCCGTATTCGGTACCGCAATACAAAAGGCCCGGCCTTTTTTTATCAGCACGAATACATCTTGCAAAATGCATGAAGGGAATTCCATTTGTGATCTTTGTCCATGTTTTACCGTAATCTTCGGTTTTAAAAATGTAAGGCGCAAAATCATCGCTCTTGTATTTCGTTCCCACAAAATAGGCTTTGCCTTTTTTGAACGGATCAGCTTCCACACAATTCCACATCATCCATTGCCCGGCTGCTGCGGGTGTTACATTATCCCAGTTCTTACCGCCGTCTTTACTTACGTGGATCAAACCGTCATCGCTGCCTGTCCACAACAGGTCTTTTTCCAATGCCGATTCGGTGGCTGTAAAAATGGTACAGTATACTTCCACGCCGGTATTATCTTTTGTAATGGGACCGCCGCTTGAGCGTTGTCTTTCTTTATCATTGGTGGTCAGGTCGCCACCCAATGCTGTCCAGGATGCACCTTCATTTTCGGTTGCGAATAAAATATTACCGCCGGCATATAATTTTTTGGGATTGTGCGGCGAAAAGAAAATAGGGAAGTTCCATTGAAAGCGATATTTGGCAACATCGGCACCACCACCTAAGGGATCATCGGGCCAAACACTCACGGCCCTGTTCTCTCCCGTACGGTGATCAAGCCTGGATAAATAACCACTGTAATTTCCGCCGTAAACGATATCCGGGTTTAACGGATCAGCCACCACGTAACCACTTTCGGCACCCGCTGTTGGCTGCCAGTCATCGGTTGTGATTTGTCCACCATCGCTTCTTGACAGGATCCGTACGGTTGAATTATCCTGCTGTGCGCCTAATATGCGGTAAGGAAAATGGTTATCGGTACTTACTCTATAAAACTGTGCGGTAGGTTGGTTTTGATAAGTGCTCCAGTTATTGCCGCCGTCGAAACTTACCTGTGCGCCGCCATCATCGGCAATGATCATGCGGTTGCCATCGGCGGGATCGATCCACAGGTCGTGGTGATCGCCATGTGGCGTATTGATGTTTCGGAATGTTTTTCCGCCATCGGTACTCTTTAAAAAATTCACGTTGAGTACATAAACATTATTCTCATTTTTCGGATCAACAAAAACCTTGGTATAATACCAGGCCCGCTGGCGGATATTATTATCGCTGCTTTGCAATGTCCAGCTTTCGCCGGCATCGCTGCTCACAAATAAACCACCTGCTGGATTTTCTACCAAAGCATAAACTTTATCGGTGTTGGATGGAGATACGGTAACGCCAACAATTCCCCAAAGGCCTTTTGGAAACCCTTTTGCAGAAGAAATATTTTTCCATGTGTCGCCGCCATCGGTACTTTTCCAGATACCACTGCCATCGCCACCGCTTTCCAAACTGAAAGGCGTACGTTGTATGCGCCAGGTGCCTGCATAAAGAACGGAAGGATTGCCTGGTTCCATGATGAGGTCGCTGCAACCGGTTTGGTTATTTACATACAAAACTTTCTTCCATGTTTTTCCTCCATCGGTTGTTTTGAATATACCCCGTTCTTCATTGGGGCCAAACAAATGGCCGATGGCAGCCACCCAAACGATGTCGGGATTTTTTGGATGAATAACAATACGGATGATATGGCGGGTATCTTTGAGCCCGATATTTTTCCAGCTGCGGCCGCCGTCATCGGTACGCCAGATGCCAAAGCCTTCGCTTACATTTCCCCGCAATGTATTTTCTCCTTCGCCAACATATAATACGGTAGGGTCGCTGGGTGCTACAGCAACACAACCCATGCTGCCGCCAAAATATTTATCGCTGATATTTTTCCAGTTGCTGCCACCGTCAATGGTTTTCCATACACCGCCGCCGGTGCCGCCAAAATAAAATGTATTCTTTTGATTGAAGTCGCCCACAGCAGCACCACTTCTGCCGCCGCGGTATGGGCCAATGGAGCGGTATTTTACATTGCTGAATAAAATACTGTCGTCGTTACTTACCGGTGTGGTTTGTTTCTTCTGTGCAAAGGAAAAAGCAACAGCAAAGAATGCTGAAGCAAGCAGTGTTAGTTTTTTCATCATTGATAAATTAGTACAGGAAGATACAAAATGAAATGAAAAAGCCCCGCTTTTCCGGCGGGGCTTTTATAAATGGTAATTTATTTATTACTTGAAGATGCTTTCATCAACCGGTATGTTGGTCTCGATCTTGTCGTAGTTTGTTTCTCCCTGAACACTGCTGGTGTTGGTAAAGGCAAACCAGAATCCGTCAACCTGCTTGTAATTGGAATAACTGGTTTCAATTTCCATTTCTTCGCCATTGATGGTTCTTTTGCTTACCGTTTTATTAAGGCGGTAGCTGTCTGCATTAATATAATAGGTGCTGGAAATTCCGTTCTTAAAAGTAACCTTCAGTTTGTAATGATCTGCGCCGTCTACTTTTTCCTTTCCGAGCAGTTCAACAGAAGTGCCTTTATCCTTGTAGTCCAATAAAGCACTTTGTATGTCTAACTGGCTTTGTGCGGCTTTCGCCTGTTCTTCCGGCATGTCGGTTGGAGAAGCCATTCCCTGTACCGGCATAAAAGAAATTCCTTTGCCTGGGGTAATGATCTGGTAATTCTCAGTACCCATTACAGAAATATCCATGCGCATGCCCTTCATGTGCAGTTTGGTTATGGTGATGGCGATATCATTACCCTGGATACTCATGTTGCCTGAAAAACGCACCGAATTTAACGTGGCTAATTTTGCTTTGCCGCCCAGTGCGTCTATATATTTGTTAACAACATCATCAGCCGTTTGCGCCTGTGCAAACTGTGCAAATACCAATAATAGGATCAATGTTCCGAAGAGGACAATATTTTTCATGTTTAATTTTTTAGGCTGTAAATATAGGGGAATTCTTTACTGCAATTGTTTTTTTGGTTTCCATTTATCCGGCAGCATCTACCTTTGGTAAAATTTAAAGATAAGGCAGATGAAAAGTTTTAAAATACAGGGCAATATTGTTGATATTCCCGCAAAAAATATTTTCTACGGAGAAATAATTGTTGAGAATGGAAAAATTTTGGCCATACAAAGCCTCCTAACCCCAAACCCCAAACCCCAAACCTCAAACTATATCCTCCCCGGGTTTATAGACAGCCACGTACATGTGGAAAGTTCCATGCTGGTGCCATCTGAATTTGCAAAGCTTGCGGTGGTGCATGGCACGGTGGGTACCATCAGCGATCCGCATGAGATCGCTAATGTGTGCGGCATGGCCGGTGTTGAGTTCATGATCGAAAACGGAAAAACAGTTCCCTTTAAATTTCATTTTGGGGCGCCCAGTTGTGTACCGGCAACTATTTTTGAAACGGCCGGCGCTGCTCTCGATGCCGGAGAGGTAGATAAACTGTTGCAGAAAGAGGAGGTAAATTATTTAAGTGAGATGATGAATTTTCCCGGGGTACTTTACGGCGATGAAGAAGTACATAAGAAGATCGCTTCCGCAAAAAAATACGGCAAACCGGTGGATGGCCATGCGCCGGGATTAAGGGGCGCCGATGCAAAAAAATATATTGATGCCGGCATTTCCACCGATCACGAATGTTTTACTGCCGAAGAAGCACTGGATAAATTAAACTACGGCATGAAGATCCTGGTGAGGGAAGGAAGTGCGGCAAAGAATTTTGAAGCATTGATCGGCCTCATGCATGAGCATTATGCCATGATGATGTTCTGCAGCGATGATAAACACCCCGATAGCCTGGCCGACGGGCACATCAATCAACTATGTGCAAGGGCTGTTGCAAAAGGAATTGATGTATTTAAAGTTTTACAGGCTGCCTGTATCAATCCTGTTCATCATTATAAAATGAATGTGGGTTTATTAAGGGAAGGCGATGCAGCGGACCTGATTGTAATTGAGGATCTGAAAGATTTTAAAGTTGTTCAAACATATATCAATGGAGAACTGGTTGCGGAGAAAGGAAGGTCATTGGTCATTAGTCATTCATCGGCGTTGCTGAATAATTTTAATTGTAACGAGAAAAGTATTTCAGAATTCAGATTTCAGGCTTCAGATCTCAAAGAAAATATTTACGCCATCGAAGCATTAGATGGACAGTTGATCACTAATAAAGTGTTGTGCAACCCCATTATAAAAGATGGAGCTTATGAAAGCGATGTTGCAAATGATATTTTAAAGATCGTTGTTGTTAATCGCTATAAGAATGCGCCGGTTGCAAAAGCATTTATTAAAAATTTCGGAATGAAGCATGGTGCCATTGCTTCATCGGTTGCACACGACAGTCATAATATTGTTGCCGTGGGTGTTGATGATGAGAGTTTGATGAAAGCAGTGAACCTGGTCATTAAGGAACGAGGCGGCGTGAGTGCCGTATATAATAGTAAGGAAAAAGTACTCGGCTTACCCGTTGCCGGTTTAATGAGCAATGATGATGGATATAAAGTTGCTGCTGCTTATACTGCCATCGATAAGATGGTTAAGGAAGAAATGAGTTCCACGTTGGCAGCGCCATTCATGACCTTATCATTTATGGCCCTGCTGGTGATACCTCATTTAAAACTAAGCGACCTGGGCTTGTTTGACGGAGATGATTTTACGTTCGTAAAGTAAGGCCGGCTATTCGCTCTTGGCGCCGAGTATTTTTAAAACCACACTGTCTGTACCCCTGGGTGCATAGAATTTGGTTTTAAAATCAGCTTTGCTGCCGGGCGCAATGGTTTCATAAACAACTTCGTGATCTTTTTCAAGCAACGCACCTGTTTTGCTGTAAAAAGAAAGTTCTACATCCACATCTTTATAGCTGGCTACTTTTGCACTGTTAGCTATGGTTCCTTTTATTACAGTTTGCCGTAAAAGATTTTTCCGGTCGTGGCCATCAACAGATAAAAAACGTTTTGGGTTTTTCTTTTCTGTCTCTTCCAGGGTTTCTTTGGTTTGCTCATATTTGTCCTTAGGCTTATCGGCGGTCTTTTCATCTTTGCTGTTGCATGCCGGCAGAACCGTGCTCAGAAATACCAATCCGTAGATTATCTTTTTCATCTGGTTTATTTTAATACAATGAAAATACATTTTTGGAAAAGACTATGTTAAAAAATAATGGAATGCTGCTGTTTTTATTTTAGTTTTGTTTGGGTCAGCCACAGAGGCACGGAAACACAGAAGATATTCAGTCAACACACCATAGCCCAAAGTGGAACAAATGATCTGGCGAACAAAAAACTCAAACCACCAAACACCTAACCGTTTAATATGATCATTAACCTCAGCGAACAACATTCTCTCGTAAGCAACTGGATAGCTGAACTAAGGGATATTGACGTACAAAGCGACCGGATGCGCTTCAGGCGCAACCTGGAACGCATTGCGGAGGTGGCGGGTTATGAGATCAGCAAAAAAATGCCCTGGGAGGAAAAAGAGGTCACCACCCCATTGGGAATCAGCAACTGCAAGGTATTGCAGGAACAACCTGTACTGGCTACGATATTGCGTGCCGGTCTTGCCATGCATACCGGCCTGCTTAATTATTTCGATAAAGCAGACAATGCCTTTATCAGCGCTTACCGGAAACACAATCCCGATGGCAGTTTCGACATTCACATGGAGTATATGAGTTGCCCGGATATTGAGGACCGGATCATCGTTATCAGCGACCCGATGATCGCCACCGGCGCTTCATTGGTGAAGTCAATTGAATTTTTAAAGGAAGAAGGTACCATTAAAGAACTGCATATTGTTTGTGCCATTGCCTGTACCGTTGGTCTTGAATATGTTCTTCGGGCGCACCCCAAAGCCTGCATCTGGTGTGGAGATATTGATGACGAGATCACAGCCAAAGGATATATCGTTCCCGGACTTGGGGATGCCGGCGACCTCGCTTTTGGGTCCAAGATGCAGAATTAAAGCTTAGCTACTGAATATCAGCTTGGTATTATTAAAATAATTTACCCCTGCAGTATGACTGCTCCCTGGGCAGGGGTTATTTGAATTTTTCTTCAAAATCATGAATTAATTCTATGCAGCTTTTTGCCGCAAATCCCTATCTTTAGGGTTCTGAACAGTCAATGAAAATGAGAAAATTACTAGTTTTTGCAAGTGCCCTATTGCTCACCCTCTCGGTTACAGCGCAGGATCCGCATTTTTCGCAGTTTTTTGCTTCGCCGCTAACGCTTAACCCTGCTTTTACGGGTAAGTTCAGTGGTTCATGGCGTTTGGCTGCCAACCACCGTGACCAGTGGCCATCGATACCTAAGGCGTATGTAACAACGAGTGCTTCCATTGACTTTCCAATTTTAAAAAGCAGGATACCGGAGAATGATGTTTTTGGCATTGGTATTTCCGGTTTAACAGACGCCAGTGCAAATAATATTCTCAAACTGAATTACGGTTCTGTTTCCATGTCTTATCACAAATCACTTGATGAGAACGGCTACAGCACCATCGGCGCCGGTTTCCAGGCCACGTATTCAAGTCTTAACCTGGATGTGAGCAAACTGACCTTTGAAGACATGCTTACCCAGAATGGCTTCACCGGAACCACTTCCGATATCATTACCAATGGCAATAATCAAAGCTATTTTGACGTTAATGCCGGCTTACTTTATTCGGGTTCCACCAACGGGCAGAATAATTTTTATTTAGGTGCATCTATGTACCACATCAACCGGCCAAAAGTTGGTTTTAAGGATAAGAACTGGTACCTGAGTGGCCGCATATCGATTCATGGTGGTGGTTCATTCCCGATATCCGACCAGTTGACCATTCACACTTCACTCATTCATCAAATGCAGAATAAAGCCAGCGAAACTACGGTGGGCGCTGCTTTGGCAATTAACCTTAACCCGGGTGAAGAAACTTCCAATGCCAGTATTTATATCGGAAGCTGGGTACGTTTTAACGATGCCATTGTACCTTATGTAGGACTGGAGTTTGGCGGTTTACGCATTGGCGCCAGTTATGATTTCAATATTTCCAGTTTAAAAGCCGCAACAGCTTCCCGTGGAGGATCAGAATTTTCTGTGATCTTCATCAAGCGTCCGGCAGAATATAAAGGAATCCCTTGTCCTAAGTTCTAATTATGAAAACCATTACAGTTAACTATAACCCGGTCTTAAGGTTATCCTGGAACTGTTTTTTGGCAGGCTTTTCTTGAAAATACTTTCAGGAGACTCCCAAAGAAATACCGCACCCCTTGTTTACAAATAAAAACCGAAATGTAATGACGACAGGCATTACAGCCGGTAAAACGTATTAACAAGACTCACCTGTCTTAACCAAAAAAGTAATACTTTAGCAAAAATTAAATTAAAAAAATGAAAAAAACTTTACTACTAACAGTATTGTTTGCATCTATTACCATTTTAGGGTTTTCACAATCAGATAGGTTCTGGTCTGAAAATTATGGAAGCCGTGGTAGTATTGTTACAGACAAAGCTGTTTCAAGACTGTCTTTTCCTAAAGAGTTCAAGTTATTCAATTTGAATACTGAACCTTTACGACAAGCACTATTTTCCATTGTTGACAAGTCTGCAAAGCGCTCAACCGTTATTTCTTTACCGAATGCCGATGGAGCACTTGAGCAGTTTGAAGTGTATGAAGCTTCGAACTTCGAGCCCGCCTTACAAGCCAGGTTTCCTGAGATCAGGGCCTACTCTGGCAGGGGTATCACTGATAAGTATGCTACTTTAAAACTGAGCATCTCTCCGCAGGGAATTCAGACAATGGTTTTCAGAACTGAAAAGGATAATGAATTCATTGAGCCATTTTCAATTGACCACACCGTTTATGCTGTATTCAAATCGCAAAGGGAAAAAGGAAAATTGCCCTGGACATGCTCTACAGAAGAAAAAAAATATTCGGATGATCTGAAATCACAGATGCCGGGATCAAATATCGTCGGCAGTTCAGCCGGTGAATTAAAGACCATGCGCCTGGCGCAATCTTGTAACGGGGAATATGCCAACTATTTTGGGGCATTCAACTCCGGACAGGTTGCCTTGGTTCTGGCAGCTTTCAATGCAACGCTTACCCGGTGTAATGGATGCTATGAAAAGGATCTGGCATTACACCTCAATCTTATTCCAACTACCGACCAGATCATTTATTATAATCCTGCAACGGATCCTTATACCACATTAGGAGCCTGGAACCTTCAATTGCAAATAGTTTGTACTACAATTATCGGGGAATCAAATTATGATATTGGCCACATGTTCGGCGCCTCTGGTGGTGGTGGAAATGCTGGTTGTATCGGTTGCGTTTGTGTGAGCCCTCCGGTTAACGGAAGCGGTGTTCCTACAGGAAACGGAAAAGGTGCCGGTATTACTTCACCCGCCGATGGAATTCCTATGGGAGATAATTTTGATATTGACTATGTGGTTCATGAAGTAGGGCATCAATTGGGTGGAAATCATACTTTTTCATTTCAGCTTGAGGGTACCGGTCAAAATAAAGAAGTGGGTGCTGGTATTACCATTATGGGTTATGCCGGAATTACGAGTTACGACCCTGCACCGCATTCAATTGACATCTATCATGAGACTACGATCGGACAGATACAAGCCAACCTGGCAGTAAAAACCTGTCCAATTACTATTCCACTGGGAGCCAATAATGCAACGCCTGTAGTTGCACCACTTAATAACTATACTATTCCTATCAGTACACCTTTTGCACTTACCGGCTCAGCAACAGATGCCGATGCCGGCGATGTACTGACCTATTGCTGGGAAGAAAACGACAACTCGCCGGTATCTGGTGCAAACAGCGTGGCAAGCCCGACAAAAGTAGCCGGTCCAAACTGGTTATCATTCAGCCCAACCACTTCGCCTACCAGGCTTTTTCCAAAATTATCAACTATACAGGCAGGCTTATTAATAACTCCTCCTTTACCCGGAGGCGATGCGATCTGTAACATTGAAGCATTAAGTTCTGTTTCAAGAACATTGAATTTCCGGTTAACGGTAAGAGATAACTGCCCGTATGTACCGGGAGTAAAGATTGGTCAGACTTCGTTTGCCGACATGGTTGTTACCGTTACCAATACTGCAGGTCCGTTTAAAGTAACCGCACCAAATACGAACGTATCATGGCCAGGTGGTTCCTCACAAACAATTACCTGGGATGTAAATGGTACTGATGCCGGTGCTGTTAACTGCGCCAACGTTAAGATATCATTATCTACAGATGGTGGCGTAACCTTCCCTACTGTTATATCGGCAAGTACGCCTAATGACGGTACTGAAGTGGTTACCATACCTTCAACAGCTACTACCACAGCAAGAATAAAGATCGAAGCTGTTGGTAATATCTTCTTCGATATGTCTGACGTTAACTTCTCTATTACAGCCAGCAACCCGACATTTACTTTTGTTCCACCGGCTTCGCCAACATCCGTTACATGCGCTACAGCAACTGCTACAGCTACATTGGGAACAACTAGTGTTCTTGGCTTTGTTACACCAATTAATCTCGTGGCAACTGCGGGTGTTCCAGGGGGTACTAACGTAACCTTTACACCAAATCCTGTAGTACCAGGCAATAGCACAGTCGTTTCACTTAACAACATGACCAACCTGGCACCGGGTACTTATAACATTACCGTAACCGGTACAGCAGGTGCTGAAGTTAAGACCGTAGTAATAACATTTATTGTTACACCAGGTTCAGGACCTTCTATCACTGCGCAACCAGCATCGCAAACTATTTGTGCGGCCGCCAATACAACGTTCAGCATCACTTCTGCTGCTGCAACAAGTTTCCAATGGCAGGAAAGCACCAATGGTGGTGGCAGCTGGAATAATATCACCAATGGTGGTATCTATAGCGGAGCTACTACAGCTACATTAACACTTACCGGTGTAACAGCCGTTATGAATACGTATCAATACCGTTGTGTTGCTTCTGTATTGTGTGGTTCTACCAACTCCAATGCAGCAACATTAACTGTTAATGCAGCTCCATCTATCAGCAGCCAGCCTGCTGCTTCAGTAGTTTGCGGCGTTACAAGTACATCATTCAGCGTTACTGCAGCAGGTGCAGGTATTACTTATCAATGGCAAAGTGCAGCAACTTGTGCAGGTCCATGGACAAACCTTGCCAATGCAGCTCCTTATTCTGGAGTTACTACCGCAACACTTACTGTTAACCCAACAGCGCTTGCCATGAATGGTACAGCATACCGTTGCGTAATAACCGGAACATGTGCTCCGGCAGCTACCTCAAACTGCGTAACTCTAACAGTTAATACACCAATAGCTATTACATCACAACCATCTAACTCTACCTTGTGCGCCGGTTTGCAAACGACATTTACTGTTGCTGCAACAGGTACCACGCCTACCTATCAATGGCAGGAAAGCACAAACGGCGGCGGAACATGGAATAATGTTGCCAATGGCGGTGTTTACAGCGGTGTTACTACAGCAACACTTACGCTTACCGGCGTAACAGCAGGCATGAGTGGCTATCAATACCGTTGTATCGTTAATGGCGCTGCAACCTGTACTTCTGCAAATTCAACTGCGGGAATATTAACAGTAAATACAGCACCGTCTATCACTACACAACCTGTGGCAGCAACCACACTTTGTGCAGGAAACAATGTTACTTATACAGTGGCAGCAAATGGAACTGCACCTACGTACCAATGGCAGATCAGTACTACTGGCGCCGGCGGCCCGTGGACTAACGTTGCTAATGGCGGAGTTTACAGTGGTGCAACTACCGCATCGTTAACCATTACCGGTGTAACGGTTGGTATGAGCGGCTCATTATACCGTTGCGTAGTTAGCGGAACATGTGCTCCTAATGCAACAACTAACAATGCTGCGTTGACGGTAAATACCCCGATCTCCATTACAACACAACCTGTTGTAACCACCAATATTTGTGCAACCGGAAGCACAAGCTTCAGCATTGCTGCTGCCGGAACAACACCAACCTACCAATGGCAGATCAGCACTACCGGTGCTGGTGGTCCATGGACGAACATTGCTAATGGCGGTGTTTACGGAGGTGCAACCACTACCACACTTACCCTTACAGGTATTACTGCCGCTATGAATGGAAGCAGATACCGTTGCGTAGTTACCGGAGCTGCCCCTTGCGGAGCAGTTAACACAGATGTAAATAACGGTATACTGAATGTTACACCACAACCGGTGATAACAGCAGCTCCTTATACCAGTTTAATGGCAGGATGGACCACTACCTTAACAGTAAATGTAACGCCGGCCCCGGGTTTAAGTTTTGCATGGCTTCTGAATGGAAACCTGCAACCTGAAACCGGCAATACATTGGTTGCCGATGTAAACAGGTTGGGTAATTACAGGGTAATTGTTACCAGCGGTACAGGAAGCTGCCAGTCAGAACTGCTGAACATTAAAGATTCTGCAAGCAGCAAGCTGTTCATTTATCCTAATCCAAACATGGGTGTATTCTGGGTTTCAGAATACAATTCAACAGGTGGAGCAAGGCAACAGTCTATATCTGTATACAACAGCCAGGGAGCCAGGGTATGGGATGTAACCTATTCTTCTTCCCTGCCATATTACCTGCAGAAAGTAGATCTGCGCCATTATGGAGCAGGTGTATATTTTGTAGTACTGAGAGATGCCAGTGGCAAGAAAGTAAAAACAGGCAGGGTAGTCGTTCGATAACCGGCCAGTCCTTAACTTTTCAATAAAAAAAGCCCCGACCAGAAAAGGCCGGGGCTTTTTTATTAAATACCCCAAATCGTTTAAATTTTAAAGGGCCTTTATAGTATAAATATTAACAATAAATCGATCCGGGAAGGAGGATATACTGAATTTGTAGTAGAATCTAAAAAAGTGCTTTCCAAACTGATTTTTTGTGGAAATAAACTGTAATTTTCTACGCTGAAAGATCTGTCATAAGGCAATAATATCTGGATTCAGCTCATTTACTATTATATAAGGCCCTAAAACCCGGTGCATATCAGAAAACTTGCAGTTATATCATTTTTACTGTTGCTTTTTTTAAGCCAGGGAGGGTATCATATTTACTATTCCGTTAAGCAATACCAGATAAAAGAAGCGGTTAAGCAAAAGTTACTGGCAACCATTCCGGAGAATTTATTGGATGTTATTGATGCAGACCGGAATAAAGATGATATCGAATGGGAAGAAGAAGGCCGGGAGTTTTACCTGCACGGGCAAATGTATGATGTTGCTTATTTAAAAACGGTGAACGGAAAAAAAACTGATCTATTGCCTGAATGATACCCGTGAAGAAGGGTTGCTGAAAGACCTGTCGAAACTGGTCTCCGGCAATACAAAAAAACCAGGAACTGATAAGGCAGGGGAGCATACTCCCAAATTTCAAACACCCGATTTTATTGTTCTTTCCGAAAACATAGCTATACCTGAACAAGCAAAATCAGAAAAATATTTTTACAGAGCCGAAAAACTAACCTCTGTCATCACCAATTTAATCACCCCACCACCTGACCAAAAATCTAAAAATCAAACAGAAATTTTATGAAACAATTTTTCAATCTGAAGAATTTACTCCTTTGTTTTCTTGCAACATTCGTAACGATCGTTATTGGGTGTAATGAGAAAATTGTATATGGAGGCGAAGCGGAACATGACAAATACGATGGCCCGGATAAAGCCATTGAGTTTGAGATAGAGCGTACCCATGATCTTACAACCGGTAAAGTGCCCTGGGAAACACTCAGGATTGCAATAGAACAGACCCAACTGGCTAAAGAGTCATCGGGCTCCAATTTAATATCTGCCCTGACCTGGGCTGAGAGAGGATCAGATGGTGATTTTTCTATAGGCGGAAATGGTCGCCAGAATAATGACCAAACTGCAGGCAGGATAAGGGCTGCCATGGTCGACTCACTTGATCCCACGCATAAAACCGTTTGGGTTGGTGGAGTTGACGGAGGCTTGTGGAAAACTACCGATGTAACAGTAGCCCCCGCCAGCTGGACATTAGTAAATGACTTTTTAGCCAACCTTGCTATAGCCGCCATCTGCCAGGATCCAAGACCGGGCTTTCAGAATATCATGTATTTCTGTACCGGTGAATCTTTTGGTAATGCAGATGCCGTTAGAGGAATTGGTGTTTATAAAAGTATTGATGCCGGCGCAACATGGACCTTCCTTCCCAGCACCAGTACTTACCTGAATGGTACGAGGATCCTTTGCGATTACCAGGGTAATGTTTACCTGGGAACCCGTGGCGCCGGGTTATTGCGTTCAACCGATGGCGGAACAACCTGGACAACCATTACCCCTACCGGTATTGGAAATGATGTTTGTGACCTTGAGATAAGTTCAACTTCAGCAGCCGGACGATTGCACGTAGCCACCGGAATATTCAGCACAGCTGGCTATCGTTATACAGATATACCAAGTACGGTTACTTCAGGGGCAGGATGGACAACAGCGACAACCCCATACACCACTTTCAGCCAGCGTACAGAATTAGGCATCAGCGGTAATAACTTATATGCATGTCCTGCTAATGGCTCTTACCAGGTGCCTACCATCTGGAAATCAATCGATGGAGGTGCTAACTGGACTGCTGTTGCTACTCAGCCTTCCACAACCTGGGCCAGTGGCCAGGGTTGGTATTCTTTATCCTGCGCCATTAACCCGGCTGATCCCAACCAATGTATTGTTGGAGGACTTGACACCTGGAAAACAACAAATGGCGGCACATCATGGACTCATCTTTCTGCATGGGTTACCGGTGCAGGTTCTTCCCAATATGTACATGCCGACCAGCACAATATACAATGGTGGGATGGTGGTAATAAACTGATGTTTACGAGCGACGGTGGCGTATTTTATACCTCCGATGGCGGTACAACCATAAGAGACAGGAACAAAGGCCTGCGATTAAAACAATTTTATTCAATTGCTATACACCCAACTTTAACCAATCACTTTATCGCAGGGGCGCAGGATAATGGTATGCACCGGCTTAATCACCCGGGACTTGACAGTTCCGTTGAAGTGGTTGGTGGTGATGGCTGCTATGCTGCCATTGACCAGGACGAACCCCAGTACCAGTACGGATCTTATGTTTATAATGTTTACCGGAGAAGTACCAGTAATGGAAACAACAACACCTGGTCGACTCCGGTTAATAACCAGTCTACCGGAAGGTTTGTTAACCCATGGGACCTGGATAATACGGCGAATATTATTTATGCCTGTAACAATGGAGGTACATTCCTAAGGTGGAACGATCCTCATACCGGTGCATCCACAGATGTGGTTTCGGTAAGTGGCTTTTCCGGCCAGAATGTTTCAGCCGTATATGCATCTCCCTATACCGCTAACCGGGTTTATTTCGGTACGGGTAATGGGCTTATCGTACAGATCGATAATGCAAACACAGGAACATCTTTTGCCGGAACAGTTATTAACAGCGGTTCCGGAATGCCCGGCGGTTATGTCAATTGCATCGTAGCCGGATCTGATGATCAGCACCTGTTGGCTTGTTTTACAAATTATGGGGTATCTAATATCTGGTCAACTACCAATGGAGGTACCACCTGGACAGCCATAGACGGTAACCTGCCTGATATGCCCGTTAGGTGGGCCTTATATCATCCCGACACCGATACCAAAGCATACATCGCAACAGAAACAGGCGTTTGGGAAACAGACCTGATCAACGGCGCCAGTACGGTTTGGACTACCAGCTCTACTTTCCCGACTGTGCGTACAGATATGATCAAATACCGTACAGGAGATCGTACGATTGCCGCAGGAACACACGGCCGTGGTATATGGACTGCAACTGTTCCGGGAGCAGCATGTACGCCTGCTTCCATAGCTACCAATCCTGTTAACTCAACAATTTGTGCAACTCAAAATACAACCTTCAGCGTTGTGGCTTCCGGTACTGCTCCGCTTGGCTATCAATGGCAGGTGAGTACCACCGGTTGCGGCGGTGCATTTTCAAATATTTCAAACGGTGGTGTATATAGCGGAGCAACATCTCCTACTTTAACTATTACAGGAGCTACTACAGCTATCAACGGTTATGGTTACCGATGTGTGGTTACCGGAAACTGTGCCCCGCTTACAGCAACATCTACCTGTGCATTACTCACTGTAAATGCAGCTACAGCCATTACGGTTCAACCACCTCCAACGGCTACTGTTTGTGCACCGAACCCGGTAACAATTCCGGTTACCGCTACAGGCACATCGCTGACCTATCAATGGCAGCTTAGTACCAATGGCGGCGGTTCATGGAGCAACCTTGTGAATGGTGCGCCTTATTCAGGTGTTACCACGGCAAGTATGACCATCAACCCAACGGCATCATCTATGAATGGTTATCAATACCGCTGCATAGTAACCGGTACATGCGGACCTTTAACTTCTAATGTTACTGTGTTAACGGTTAATGCTGTTCCGGCAATAACAAGCCAGCCCGTCAATGTTTCATCCTGTGCAGGCAACCTGGCTACATTCGGCATAACTGCAACAGGAAGCAGCCTTACTTATCAATGGCAGGAAAGCACCAATGGTGGTGGTACATGGAATAACCTTACCAACGTGGCGCCGTATTCAAATGTTACCACGGCTACACTTTCCATCAATCCTACTGCTTTAGGTATGAATAACTACCAGTACCGTTGTATTGTTACCGGATCATGTGCGCCGGCAGCAACGTCAAATGCAGCGATACTTACTGTAGGAGCTGCTATGGGTATAACCGTTCAGCCTGTTAATGCTGCAGCGTGTGTTGGCCAAAACGCCAGTTTCTCTATTACTACCAGTGGAACCGTACTGGGTTACCAGTGGCAGGAAAGCATTAATGGTGGTGGTACATGGAATAATATAACCAACGGCGGTATCTACAGCGGTGCAACAACAAACACCGTTACACTTACCGGCGTTACAGCAGGTATGACTAATTATCAATACCGCTGCGTGATCAATGGCAACTGTGCGAATATTACTTCAACTGCAGGCATCTTAACTGTAAATACAGCCCCGGCCATTACTTCACAACCCATAGCAAGTACGATCTGTGCAACGCAGAATTCTTCGTTCACCGTTGCAGCATCCGGTTCATCACTTACGTATCAATGGCAGGTGAGCATAGCAGGTTGTGCAGGGCCATGGAGTGATCTTGCAAACGGTGCTCCTTACTCAGGCGTTACCACGGCTACACTAAATATTACCGGAGCCACTACAGCCATCAATGGATATGGTTATCGTTGCGTGGTTACCGGTGTTTGTGCACCATTAACCGCCACATCAAACTGTGCTTTACTTACCGTTAATACCCCGGTGAACATTACAACACAACCGGTGAATTCAACCATATGTGCCGGACAGAATACTTCATTCATTGTGGCGGCAACCGGCAGCGGATTAACCTACCAATGGCAGGAAAGCACCAATGGCGGCGGTACATGGAATAACATTACCAATGGTGGTGTTTATGGTGGCGCTGCAACAACCACGTTAGCACTCACAGGCGTTACTGCCGGTATGAATAACTATCAATACCGTTGTATTGTTTCCGGTGCTGCAGGATGCAGTGCTGCAAACTCAGCAGCAGGTATACTCACTGTAAATACGGCAGCAGCTATTACTGCACAACCGGCAAATAGTACCATTTGTGTTTCGCAAACGACTTTATTCAGCGTAACAGCAACAGGTACGGGAATAACGTACCAGTGGCAGGAAAGCACAACAGGTTGTGGTGGGCCATGGGCGAATGTTACCAACGGAGGTGTTTACTCAGGCGCTACAACAAATACGCTGACCCTAACAGGCGTGCCGACGGGAATGACAGGTTACGGATACCGTTGCATCGTTACCGGAACATGTGCTCCGGCAGCTACTTCAAACTGCGGATTGCTAACTGTAAATACAGCCGTGAACATTTCTTCACAACCGGTTAGTTCAACAATATGTGCCGGACTGAATACTTCATTCATTGTGGCAGCAACCGGCAGCGGATTAACCTACCAATGGCAGGAAAGCACCAACGGAGGTGGCACCTGGAATAATATTACCAATGGTGGTATATACGGCGGTGCAACAACAACCACGTTAACCTTAACCGGCGTTACTGCAGTGATGAATAACAATCAATATCGTTGTATCGTCTCGGGTGGTGCAGGATGTACATCTGCCACTTCAACAGCAGCGATACTTACTGTAAATACAGCTCCTGCTATTACAGCACAGCCTGTAAACAGTACCATCTGTGCCACACAAACAACTTCATTCAGTGTAACAGCAAATGGTACTGCAATAACTTACCAGTGGCAGGAAAGCACAGCAGGTTGTGCAGGGCCATGGACAAATGTTGCCAATGGAGGAGTTTACTCAGGCGCTGCAACAAATACGCTGACAATAACCGGCGCTCCAAATACGATGAATGGATTTGGATATCGTTGCATAATCACCGGAACCTGTGCGCCGGCCGCAACATCAAACTGCGGATTACTCACAGTGAATACGCCCTTGAATATTACAACGCAACCGGCTAACTCAACAGTGTGTGCAGGAGCTAATACTACATTCAGTGTAGCAGTTACAGGCACAACACCAACATACCAGTGGCAGGAAAGCACCAATGGTGGCGGTACATGGAATAACATTACCAATGGCGGTGTATACGGCGGTGCTACAACAAATACATTAGCACTTACCGGCGTTACCGCAGGTATGACCGGTTATCAATACCGCTGCGTTGTTACAGCTGCCACAGCATGTGCAGCTGCAAATTCCGGAAGCGCTACATTAACGGTGAACACAGCCCCGGCCATTACCACGCAACCTGCAACAGGCGCTGCGGTTTGTGCTGGCCAGGTAAAAACCTACAGTGTAGTTGCAAATGGTACTGCATTGACCTACCAGTGGCAGGAAAGTACCAACGGTGGTACCACATGGAACCCGATCACCAACGGTGGTATTTATAGTGGTGCTACAACAGCTACATTAACGCTCACAGGTGTAACCGTTGCCATGAACAACAACCAATATCGTTGTGTGATCAGTGGTACTTGTGCTCCTGCAGCAACCAGTGCAGCAGTAATAATAACCGTTTATACACCAATAACCATTACAACAGCTCCTGCTAATGCTACTATCTGTGCTACCGGCACTACCAGCTTCAGTGTACTTGCTGCAGGTACCACCCCTGCTTACCAATGGCAGGAAAGCAGCAATGGCGGAACTACATGGAACAATGTAGTAAATGGAGGCATCTACAGCGGAGCCACTACTACCACACTTACCTTAACGGGTGTTACAGCAGGCATGAATGGATATCTCTATCGTGCTGTTGTTACAGGCGCTGCGCCTTGCAGCATCGTTAATACTGTAAGTGCAATACTCACAGTTAGTCCGCAGCCATTTGTAACATTAACCGCATCTCCATATACAAAGTTGTTGCCTGGCAGAACGACCACCATTACCGCTTCGGTAAACCCGGTGTTACCTTTCTCTGCCGTATGGACATTGAACGGAACTGGCATTACACCGACAGGAAATACATATACTGCTGACGTAGATCACCTGGGTACTTACACAGTGATCGCTACCATCGGTACCTGTACATCGTTGCCTGCAAGCATCATCATTTCAGATTCTGCAAGCAGCAAACTTTGGGTCTATCCTAGTCCGAATGATGGCGCATTCACCGTGTCTTACTACACACCAGGCGCAACTCCTTCTAACAAAGTTGCCCAGAAGCTGACGATCTACGATACGCAAGGCAGGTTGGTATACAAGAAGGATCTTACGATTACTCAAGCCTATAACCTGGAAAAAGTTGACATGAGAAGAAATTATGGCGGCTTGTATTATATTGTGCTGAGAGATGCCAATGGTAAACAGATCAAGACAGGCCAGGTTGTTATAAAATAGTACGAACCGGCAATTCAATAATTATTCAACTCCCGTTACAAATTGTAGCGGGAGTTTTTTTATTTAGTTGGCGAACCGCTTACAAACCGGTTCCCTTTTAAATAAAACCGGTAGGGATAATGTGCTGCCGCTCCTGCACTTTCCACCCCGATCCGTTTACTGGTTCCGATCACATGGTCATCCACTTCAAAATCATCTTCAGCAATATAAATTTCAGACCGCAGCAAATTCACCCCGGAATGTATTTTAGAAATACCCAGCGCCTTGGCAGCATTGCCCGGGCCTTTGGTAAGTGTATGATCCAATTCCTTTTTACCGGTACGTTTAAGCATCGCATCAATTCCTGCAATGGGTTCAACAGCTCTTATTAAAACTGCATCGGGGATACCTGTTTTATTGGTGACCACATTGAACAGGTGATGCATACCATAGCATATGTATACATAGGCAATGCCTGCCGGAGCATACATGTGTTCGTTACGGGCAGTGCGTTTGCCGCCAAACGAATGCGATGCTTTATCGGTAAGGCCGATGTATGCCTCTGTTTCAACAATTCTTCCCGAAGTGGTTATTCCGTTAATTTTTGTAACGATCATTTTACCGATAAGTTCACGGGCTATCCCGGTAACATCAGTCCGTTGATAAAATTGAAGCGGAAGTTTCTTCATTATATTATTAACTTTAAAGCTAAAATACAGAATAGGGCCAATAGCCAAATGAAATAAACATGCTCAAGGAAATCATCACTTCTGTTCAGGCCTATTTACATACCCACCGTTTTATCATAAAACACCGGCTGTGGAAATGGATACTCATCCCGGGGCTTATTTATACTGTTTTATTCTGCCTGGGCATTTATCTTTTCATGGTATCCAGCAACAGTGCCATTGAATACATGCTGTTGAAAAGCGGGCTTAAAGAATGGATGGAAAAGATGGAAAGCAGCTGGCTGAGTTTTTTACTCATATTCGGGCAATTGGTATTGCAACTGGTATTATTGCTGTTTTATTTTTCGCTGTTCAAATACCTGTTCCTCATCATCGGCTCTCCGTTGTTTGCTTACCTGAGCGAAAAGACAGAATCCATAATGGAAGGAAAAGACTTCCCGTTCAGTTTTGCCCAGTTAACAAAAGATATTGCACGTGGCATACGCCTGGCATTACGTAACATGCTCTGGCAAACGGTTTATACGGTCTCCATTCTCATCCTATCCTTTGTTCCATTAGTTGGCTGGGTAACCCCCCTGCTGGCTCTTATTGTTGAATGTTACTACCTCGGTTTTTCCATGCTGGATTACAGTTGTGAACGGAACAAACTTTCCACAACGCAAAGTGTTTTATTCATTGGCCGGCATAAGGGGCTTGCCATTGGCAACGGCATGATCTTTTATATGATGCATGTAGTGCCCATTGTGGGATGGATACTGGCACCAAGCTATGCCGTGATAGCAGCCACCATCAGTTTATATAATGCAAAGAATGCCGGTATCACCGAACCGGGCAAAACAGATCTATGACTAACAACGCTACTGTTTACCTGGTACCTTCTGTATTGCACGAAACCGCCGTGCAGACAATCCCTTCTTATATCATTGATGCTGTTAAGAACTGTACGGTAATATTTGCCGAAAATGAACGCACAGCCCGTCGTTTTTTAAAAAGCATCTGCCAGGAGATTGTTATTGACGATTACGAATGGTTCACTATTCACAAAGCAGAGGATGAAATGCTGGCCACCTTCCGGCAAAAAATAAGAGAGGGAAAGAATATTGCCATCATAAGCGAAGCCGGCTGCCCGGGCATTGCCGATCCCGGCCAGGTTTTAATTGCTGCTGCACAGGAAATGGACGCAATAATAAAACCCCTGGTGGGGCCGAGTTCCATCCTGTTGGCACTGATGGCAAGCGGCATGAACGGCCAGCAGTTTGAATTTATTGGCTACCTGCCTATTGATACCATGGAGCGCCATAAAGCCATTGCTGCTTTAGAGCTTGCATCGCAAAAGAAAAACAGCACCCAGGTATTTATTGAAACTCCTTACCGGAATAACCAGCTTATGGAAACGTTGTTAAAGACATGTAAACCATCAACAAGGCTTTGCATTGCTGCAGAACTGACTTCGGAGAATGAATACGTTAAAACAAAAACCATCAGCAACTGGAAAAAGGAAAAGACAGATCTTCACAAAAAGCCGGTGATATTTTTATTGCATGCATGATTTATCAGGGAATTTTATCTTCCGAAACAGCATCCACTATATATATTCACTTTCACCACGCCAGGGCAATGTTCCATTCTTTTGCTTATAATGAAGCCGTACATTCCTGCCCTCAAAATTCATCATAACTTTGGCAACGCTGTCGCTGGTGACAGAAAAGAAAAATTTTTCTGATGCAATGGCAACATTACCCGTTGAAACAATACTCCGCTGCACCAGTTCTCCTTCATAAGTTTTGAAAATATTTCCTTTGTGAGAAAGTTTCTGAAGAAGTCCGCTCCTGTATCCATCGCTGTAGGTATAAAAATATTTCCAGTAGCCAAAAATCCCCGCCACCACCAATAGGATGAATACGAACCAGCGCAGGAATTTCCGGAAGCCGCTTTTCTTTTTGGGTTGCTTTATTTCTGTTGAAGCTGTTTGTATTTCTTCCATACATATTTTTAAATAATTACAGTCCGTACTTGTCCACAAGGTACAGCATGGCAGCCATTACAGACGCACAAAGGTTCAGTTCCTGTGCGTTTATATTTTCGAATGTATCGATAGCAGAATGGTGCATGTCAAAATAGCGTTGGCCGGTCGTATTCAGGCCGAATTGTGGCGTTTTGAAAAGTGTTTGTAACGGTCCGATGTCTGCTCCCCCACCTCCTCCTTCACTGAAAGAGAACTTATCAGCATCATAAGGGGTGAAATATTTTTTCCATGTTTCCACCTTTGCATACTGCTCTTTGGTCATACCGCAACCGAAACCCCTCGGATATTCTGATCCTCCATCGCTTTCCATGGCCATAATATGTTTCTCATTCTTCAGTTTGGCTTCTTCTGCATATTTAGTAGCCCCTCTTCCTCCATTTTCCTCATTGGCAAATAAAACAACCCGTATCGTTCTTTTGGGTTTGTATCCTATTGCATTAAATGCCCTTAGTATCTCAATGCTCTGCACTAATCCAGTTCCATCATCGCTTGCCCCTTCTCCGGGGTCCCAGCTGTCGAGATGCCCGCCCACCGTTATTATTTCATCAGGGAATTCCGTCCCCCGTATCTCACCGATCACATTATGACCGATCGTATCGGCCAGCATGGCACAATTTGTCTTTAGAAAAAATTTTTCAATCGCGTATTTCCCTTTTAAATAATTGCTGAGACTTTCCGCATCCATCGTGCTGATAGCCACAGCCGGTATTTTCGGAAAAGAATCGTTGTATCGTAATGCACCGGTATGCGGGTTATCATCATACGCAGCAGTAACAGAACGAACGATCACAGCCACAGCTCCGTATTTTGCCGCGGCTGAAGCGCCACCTCCCCGATATCTTACCGCATCTCCATAAGCGCCCCTTAATAAGGTTTTATTGAATGGGTAATTAAAGAAAACGATCTTGCCCTTCACTTCTTCTTTTCGCCTGTCTAGTTCATCAAAATTTTTCACTTCAATCACCTGAGCCAATACGCCCTCCTTGCCTGTACCAACAGAATTCCCAAGAGCCAGCACCGTAAAAGCAGGGGCTGCACTGCGGTTTCCGGTTTTGAACCTGGCCTCTTCTTCAGCGCCCCTTACCCAATGCGGCACCATGCATTCCTGCAGGTATACCTTTTCCGCTCCCGCTTCCTTTAATGTCTTTAACCCCCATTCCTCTCCTTTATACATGCCAGGACTTCCACTGAGTCTTTGTCCTACAGATTTACATAGTATTTTAAGGTTGTCGTGCGCCTTACCCCGAAGAAGTATCTCATCAGAGATTCTTTTTATCATGGCGGAATCATCTGACTGGGAATAAGCAACAGCAGCAATAAAAAGCAGGGCTATGCTTGCAACAATTTTCATTTTACTGATAGATTGAGATGAGTAACAAACTTAATGATTTATTATACATGAATGGAAAACTGCGGTGAAAAATAAATCGGTAAATTGCAGTTTACTGAACTAAAAAGCTACTCATGAACATAGGTATTGTTTGCTACCCCACTTTCGGTGGAAGCGGTGTATTGGCAACTGAGCTGGGCAAAGCACTGGCAGATAAAGGGCATAATATCCATTTTATCACTTACCAGCAACCGGTAAGACTTAGTGGTTTTCATGCCAACATTTTTTACCACGAAGTGAGGGTACCCACTTACCCGCTGTTTGATTACCCGCCTTATGAAACGGCACTTGCAAGTACCATGGTGGATGTGATACTGAATAATGATGTGGAATTACTGCACGTGCACTACGCCATTCCGCATGCGGCTGCCGCCTATATGGCTAAACAGATACTGGCAAAGCAGGGAAAGAAGATCCCGGTGATCACCACCTTACATGGAACGGACATCACCCTGGTTGGCCGGGATAAGACCTACAGCCCGGTGGTAACTTTTTCCATGAATGAAAGCGATGCCCTTACCGCAGTTTCGCAAAACCTGAAGGAAGAGACCTTTAAGAATTTCACTATTGAAAAAGAAATAGAAGTGATCCACAACTTTGTGGATGTAAAACGTTTTCATCGCAGGCCGGTGGATGCCTTTAAAAAACTGATCGCTCCCAATGGAGAACGGATACTTGTTCATGCTTCCAACTTCAGAAAGGTAAAGCGGGTGGAGGATGTTGTTTCCACTTTTTTGCTTGTTCGGGAAAAAATGCCGGCCACATTATTGCTGCTGGGAGATGGGCCGGAAAGGTCGCATATAGAAGACTCAGCCAGGCAATGTGAATCACATAAGGATATCAAATTTTTGGGTAAGCAGGAACAGATGGAAGACATATTGCCCATTGCCGACCTGTTCCTATTAACCAGTGAATATGAAAGTTTCGGACTTGCTGCATTAGAAGCCATGGCAGCAGAGGTTCCGGTAATATCTACGAATGCCGGAGGTTTACCCGAAATTAATGTAAATGGCTACAGTGGTTTTATGAGTAATGTGGGAGACGTGGATGACATGAGCAAGAATGCCCTCATCATATTAAAAGATGACGAGTCGTTGAAAACTTTTAAGAGCAATGCCCTGGCCCAGGCCAAAAAATTTGATATTGATAAGATAGTTCCTCAGTACGAGGCCCTTTACAACCGGATGGTTTAGTTCTGTCTTTTCAGCCATTTTTCGGGATCAATGCTTCCCCGTTCATCATTGATCAAAAAGTCTATAGCACCGATGCCATCGAGGTTGGCAGCAGCTTTACCTATTACCTGGCCGGTCTTTACATTCTGGCCACGTTGCACCGAGACACTGCTTAAGTTGCTGTAGGTAGTAAAGTATTTTCCATGCTGAATGATCACTACCTGCATGTCTTCAATAAAAACCACATTGGAAACAACCCCCTCAAAAACTGCTTTTACATTACTGCCGATATCCGTTCCGACAGTTACGCCTGTTACATCTATTACACTACCACTTGGCAACTGGTTTTTTCCATAGTGCATGATGGTTACTCCTTTATCAACCGGCCAGGGAAGTATCCCCCTGTTCTTTATGAAATTATCGTTCAATGCAATATTTTCAGCATTCAGCAGAACACTTTCGGGTACTTTTTTAGGATCCTTCTTTGCTGTTGCAACCGATTTTGCCGGTGTATTGGTAACAGTTGCATTGGTTTTCACTGTTTCCTCATTGGCCTTTTTTATGGCAGCCTTTTTGGCATCGGCCAGCGCCCTGTTAATGGCAGCGTTGATGGCATTATCAACTTTTTTCATCTGCTTTTTATAAGCAGCCAATTGCGTGTTGAGCTCCTTTCCCTGCTTTTTCAGCTCGTTCATTATTTTATCCTTCTCTACCTTTTGTGCTTCTAAAGCCCCCATTTCCTTATCCTTTGTCTTAAGCACTTCACTTTTCTGTACTTTGATCCCGCCTAATTCGGCAATACGCTGGCGGCGTAGTTCCTGGGTACGTAAAATATTTTCTCCCTGTTTTTCCCGGTAGTCACGGTAATATTTCAGGTAAGCGACCCTGCGGATGGCATCGTTAAAACTGGCGGCTGAAAAGATAAAATTCAAAAAGGCATAGTTGCCCCTGTTCTTGTATGCATACACCATGCTCTTGGCGTATTCTTCTTTGAGTGTATCGAGTAATTTATTGTAGCGGTTAATTTCCTTCTGGTTGTTGTAGATGTTATTATCCAGCAGGTTTATATCCCGGCTGATATTGTCGATGATCCGGTTCTGCAGGTTCACCTTATCATTTATTAGCTTCCATTGCACCAGGTTCTCTTTTGTTTTTGCTTTGTTGCTGCTGAGCAGTTTTTGGGTTTGTTCCATTTCTTTCTTAAGCTGGGCACGCTGTTTTTCCAGTTCCTCACGGGTTTCCTGCTGGGCAAAAGCAGGCATGCTTAAAAAAGAAAATACCACTAAAGAAAAAATCAATTTAACCATGATAAGAGATTGGGGTTAGCAAAAATACAATTCAAACATGTAAATCCACCAGGTTCAAAAGCCACATGCTGTGAATAATTATCAATAACGCCTACTTACGTGTATAATTTTTCGGGACATTAAAAGAGACCGATAATTCTTTGTTAAACTCATACTGCTTAAACTTAAGGCTGATGTCGAGTTTATTTTTTTCTGAAACGGTTATTTCCCGGTAGGTGGAGAAATTAAATCCGTTTTTGTTTTCGTATTCGCTGTATGTGATATCTGCGGTTCGGTTCCGGGCCATATCAACATCATCCAGTTTACTATGCTGCAATACATTATTGTCGGGCGAGAGTGTGAGAAGGTGTTTAAAGAACTGTCCTACTTCCAGGAGCAACACCTGGTTATCGGTCTTTTTATAGTACACAACATTGCTGTCAACGAAAATCGGATTGCCCACCAATAGGTCCTGGAGTGTTTTATAATCAAAAGGGATCTGGGTTACTTCCTGTAAATAATCAAGCGACCTGTATTGTACTTCCTTTTCTTTTTTATTCAATAGAATGACACTGTCTTTTGTGATCAGGACACGATAGGCCTCAAAATTAAATAACGTAGCTGTCAGGGATATCCAGATCGCACTGTCTTTAACTATTCGTACAATAGCGGTAAGATCGGGTTGTTTACCGTTGTTGTCCTGGTAATCTACTTTGATCTTTGCATTAAATGTTTTGAAATCTATGTAATTACTGTTCATTCCGGCAAGCGTAGCATTGATCAAAAGCAACGAATCTGCTTTTGTCTGGTCAATCGTTTGTACCAGGCTGGTATCTTTTGGTGAAATCGCTTTATTGATCTGCTTAACGGTACGGCAACTGAAGACCGACAAAAGCAGCATGGATGAGATCAGAATCAGACCGGGTTTTTTCATTTCTTGTTCTAAATTTTATTTGATGCCTGTGTGGCCAAATCCTCCTCCGCCCCTGGTTGTTTCATTTAATTCCTGTACCAGGACCAGTTCAGCTCTTTCTGTTTTTGCAATAATGATCTGTGCAATACGATCGCCATGATGAATGGTTTGTATGGTATTGCTCAGGTTGATGAGTATCACTTTTAATTCGCCGCGATAATCAGCATCAACAGTTCCCGGAGAATTCAAACAGGTTATCCCTTGTTTTATTGCGAGTCCGCTCCGGGGTCTCACCTGGGCTTCATAACCATCCGGCAGTTCGATGAACAAACCGGTTGGTATCAACTGCCGTTCCAGTGGCTGCAATGTTACGGGGTTCTGCAAATTTGCTCTTATATCCATACCGGCTGATCCGGAAGTAGCATAAGCAGGCAAATCGTTATCGGAAGTGTTTATAATATTAACACAGATCTGTTGCATGTTGGCAAAGGTAATAATGTAAAAAGGAAATTAAACACGAAAGCATTTTTTAACAACCCGCTTTACCGGATGAGCATTACGGTTCCTTGCAGGTATTTTCTTAGCCCATTACCGGTAACATAATAAACGATCCATGGGTATGTTCCAATGAGCGCTTTCTTACCCTTATAGGTTCCGTCCCATTTTTGAGAAATGTCTGTAGTGGTAAAGACCATCTGCCCCCATTTATTGAATACCTGCATGGAAAAACTTCTTACGGTAATGTCTCCAAGCACACCGAACATGTCGTTCAATCCATCGCTGTTTGGGGTGAAAGCAGAAGGTATGAAGATGGCACAGTCTCCCGGAAATACCACGACCGTATCGGAGGCTTTGCAGCCATTGAGTGTTACATCAATATAATAGGTACCTGCCTTGTCAACTGTTATAGACGGGGTTGATTGACCCGTATTCCACAGGTAAGTATCGTAAAATGAACTTCCCGTAGTTAGAATTACCGGTTTGAATTTGCAGATCGTTGTATCGGTTCCAAGGTTTACAACTGGTTTTGGTTTCTCTATAACATCAATAGAATCCCTGAGCTTGCATCCGTTTTGCTGCAGTTCGAGCCAATAAGTGCCGAAGCCGGTGGTTATTATTTTGTTTCCATTATACCCTGTATTCCATAGGTAATTCGCTCCTTCAATTTCTTCTATCCCAATCGTAAGAGCAAGCACATTACAACTTGATGTATCAGCGCCTAAAAATCCTGCTGAATCTGCTATCCATATTCTCCTGTTTATGGTATCATTCAAACCGGAGCAGTCGACTTTATAAACAATGAGTTTTACATCATAAAAACCAGGAGCTGCATAATTATGGGTTGGTTGAAGCGCCTGAGATTGCTGCGTATCGCCGAAATACCATTTAACAGAATCGATGCCGCTGAGCCTGTTCAATTTAAATGTGATGTTCCGGTCTAAACAATTTCCTGAACGGCTGAAATCATACGGGACAGAGGCTGTATCAAAATAGCTTTGAATAAAGGTGGGCAGACCGAATTGAACCGGCTCTTTCCCAGCCGGCCCGATAAAAATTTTATTATACCTGAAATTACATCCCGGGCCAAACACATCCGGATCGTCGATGACTGAAACCGATGTGTCTTTCCACATGGCCATATAGATCTTCATATCGGGCCCCAGTTGCAACGCACCTGCAAACCAGGGAACAGTCTTTGCAATTGTTTGTTTTGTTCCCAATATCGTAGCCGCATTATGCGATGTGATATCAAACTGATAGAGTACACTTGGATCAATTGCTGAGTTATTAGCAGAAACATACAGCAGGTTTCCATTTGGAGAAAATTCAGCCCCATACACTCCAATGAATGAAGGCGTATGCGGTATGGCATTGGGTTTAAAAACAACCGGGTTTGACAGCACCCCTGTGGTATTGTCAAAGTCCATCAGTTCCACCACGTCATTTTCAAAAGAATGAACCGCAGCAAGCTTTGTTCCTTTGGAAGAAAATTTCAACGTACCGATCTCATTGTTTTCAAAGCCGGTTATTACAAGACCTGTTCTGCTTACAACGGGTACCGGGTTAAACCCGGTTGCAGTAAGCAAATAAGAATGATATTCATCACTGTCCCATTTGTGAATTACGATCCAGGCATCTCTTTTATTACAATGCCGTACGCCGGCAAGTTTTTCAAAGATCACATCCTCGATCAGGATGTTACCTGCAATTACTTCTCCCAATCCACCATCGCCTTTTATATTTACGATATTATATTGAAACTGGTGGGTTTCCTGCAATGCAGCACCCGTTGTAAAAACATAGTAAATACTGTCATTCCCAGGCAGTGGAACAATCAATGTATTGTTGGTGCTGCTTTGGTGCCCACTTAGTGCGCTACCGTTTTTCATCTGCAAGTGCTGACGGTTCATAATAACCTGGCCATTTGTATAAAAAAGCAGTTTCCCGTTATTATCAGAAACAGTAGAACTTCCTTCGAAAGAGCTTGCACTCCCATCTCTTAAAACAAGCGGTGGTATATTATTAAAATCCAGGCCGGCCTTGTTTCCAAAGTACCAGATGTTTGTTTGCTTTTGTGCAAACAGAAAAAAAGTACACAAAACAAAGCCATATGTAAGAATATTTTTTTTCAAGACTTACCTGAATTTATTTTAACGTCAGTAGTACGGTGGCAAAAGCCTGCAACCCTTCTTCCCTGCCTACAAAACCCAGGTGTTCTGTTGTAGTTGCTTTTACCGAGACATCATGTGGGGTAACTCCCGTTATGAATGCAATAGTTTCCTGTATTTGCAGGACATAAGGTTTTATTTTGGGAGATTGAAGACAAAGGGTACTGTCTATATTTACCACTTTATACCCCTTTGTATCAATTAAGACGATACATTTTTTAAGCAATATCTTACTGTCAATTCCTTTAAACTCAGGATCAGTGTCCGGAAAATGTGCGCCAATATCGCCCAAGGCCAATGCGCCTAAGATTGCATCACAAATGGCATGTAACAAAACATCAGCATCACTATGCCCCAATGCCCCTTTGGTATGCGGTATTTTAACGCCCCCAATCCATAGCTCTCTTCCTTCAACTAACTGGTGAAAATCCACTCCTGAACCTATCCTGTATGCCATGTCTTACTTTATTCTGTAAATATCCGATTTTTGAATGATACTAAAAACAAAAAGCGTCATGCTTTACGGCATGACGCTTTTATTATAAGAGAATAATATTATTTTCCACCAAAGTCAAACAACAAACCAAAACGGTATGTATTTGATAAAGGTATGCGGCTTATTCCACTTCCTGTTGGGAAAACATAAGAGAAGTTAAGGGCAGCAACGCTGTACTTTACACTTGCACCTACTGTGAAATATTTCCTGTTTCCTTTGTCTGGATTTTCGTAGAAATAACCAACTCTGAAACCAAACTGATTGTTATACCAGTATTCAGCACCAATACCAATGTTGATCTCTTTAATCTCTTCGCTCAGTCCATCCCCTTCACCAAATCACTTAACCCAACTGTTGGCAACACCATAACTACGGTATTTATTTATAGCAGCTGTACTTGAATAGCCTGCAGAATCCTGTTTTACCGTTGGAACAAGAAGTTTGTTCAGATCAACAGCAAATGTGATCTTATTTGCTTCATCAAATACTTTAGTATAAGCAACACCCACCCCTAAGTTAGCAGGAATGAAGTCTTTTTGAGTTGCATCGCTTGAGTAAGATATTTTTGAACCCAGGTTGCTTAAAGTAACACCCCAGTTTAAACCCTGACCGTTTTCTTTAGCACCATGGTGATATAAATGCAAATCCCCTGCTACTGAAGAACCAGCCTTAAAGTTGTTTCCGTTAAAATTACCGCTTGCAAGGTTAGAGTTAATATAACGGATAGCGATACCGATAGCCAGTTTATTTGTCAATTTCCTGGAGTATCCTAAATCAATTGCAAATTCTTTTGGATTATATTGTTGCAGGTCATTTCCCTGGGCATCAGTAAACTGAATACTTCCCAGTTTGAAATAACGCATACCTAAAGAGAGGGCTTGCTTATCATCAATTTTATAATAACCGGCCAGGCTTGCAAGAAACACATCATTAACAGAAAGATCCCTTAACCATGGCGTGTAATTAACTCCAACACCAATTTTACTTGAAGCAAAAGGAGTTCTGGCGATGTTAGCAAAAGCTGCATTTGCATCAGGAGCAATAGCAATGCCTACATCTCCCATACCACCGCTACGGGCATCGGGTGAAATACGTAAAAACGGAACAGCGGATGTTACAACGTTTATTTTGCTCTGGGCATAAGATACAGTTAGTGTTCCTCCCAGTAACATAACTAAGGCAGTTAGTTTCAAAGTTACTTTTTTCATGCGTTTTGTTTTGTCTTGGTTAGGTAGACTTACCTCTATAAGCGTTAAGTTTAATGGTTATTATTATGTTGTAAAAATAGTGGTTTTATTTAAATGAACAACTAAAATATAAAATCTTGTTAAAAAAACCCAAAAAAATCTCTTTTTTCAAAGATAGGGGGTTTTTTCTCTCATAACAAATATCCATATCTTATGCCTGGAAAATGACCCGTTTGGTCAAAAATAAGAAAATTGTTTTACTCAATAATCACCCCGAATTTCATATTAACGCCACGCACATATGGATTATTGTTATAGTTGGTATCTCAGGCTATTTTAGACCCGCTGAATAAATTCAACCAGCATTTTACATTTTGGGATGTTACAAGAGAACTTGAAAGAACTTCAACAGGCAACACTATCATCTGCTCTGATATTGGATGCAAGATTAAAACTCTTGTTCATATCCACCAAAAAAATAGAACATAATTTAAACCCAACTTTGAAGAACCGCTTTTTTTTAAAACCCCGGAATTATCCTGCGGTAATTTACCTGTAATTTCCTGTATGAATAATTTATTTTAGTGGATATTTAACGGCAAAAAAAATAGTACAAATCACTCAATATCGCCTAAAGTCTTTATATTCGCAGCCAGTATAACCCCACATACAATAATTAAGAAAACCTTTCGTTAAACAATCTGATAAACGAATGAACATGACAAAACTATTTTCAGGCAGAAGTCTGGTAATCCTTTTAATAGCAGCATTTTCGTTAAGTGCCTGTAAAAAAAGTGGTTCTAAAAAAAGTGGCAAATCATCGGCCACGGGCTGGAATTATGATGATAAAAACATGGGAAATTTCCATGTTGCAAAAGTTAAATACCCCAAGGCCGGCCCCGGTCTGGTATTTGTACAGGGTGGCTCATTCGTGATGGGTGCCAAAGATGAAGATGTAATGGGAGATTGGAATAACATACCCCGCCGTATTACAGTTCCTTCTTTTTTCATAGATGAAACCGAAGTAGCAAACGTTCACTACCGTGAATACCTCTATTGGCTGGAAAATACCTTTTCAGGCGATACAAATATTCTTAACAAAGCCTTACCCGATACCCTGGTTTGGCGTGAAGAACTTGCGTACAACGAACCTTATGTGGAATATTACTTCCGTTTTCCTTCTTATAATTATTACCCGGTTGTGGGTGTATCATGGCGCCAGGCACATGATTTCTGTATCTGGAGGACTGACAGGGTTAATGAACTTAACCTTCAGAAAAAAGGATACCTGAAAAAAGATGCCATGAAAAGAGAGATGAAAGGTGCGGGTGCCGATGGTTCATTCAACACAGAAACATACCTGATGTCCCCTGATATGATACAGGGCAGGAACAAACCTAAAAAATCTGACCTTAAAGACGTAAACGGCAAGCCAAGGTCAAGTGTACGCATGGAGGATGGGATTCTGAATATGGGATATCGCCTTCCTACTGAAGCAGAATGGGAATATGCTGCTTATGGTATGCTGGCGCAGAACCCTTCTCCCCGTAAAAAAGAAGGCAAGAGCGGTGAAGAGTTGTTTTCAAATCAACAGATCTATTCATGGAGCAGTAATCCAAACGGATTACGTGATAACCGCCGTGGTAGCTGGCAAGGGAAATTCTTAGCCAACTTTAAACGAGGTAGTGGTGATAATATGGGTGTTGCCGGTGGTCTGAATGACCGTGCAGCCATCCCTGGAAATATCAAATCTTTCTATCCAAATGCATTTGGACTGTACAATATGAGTGGTAATGTGAGTGAGTGGGTTGGAGACGTTTATAGGCCTCTTACACCTACTGATGCCGAAGACTTTAACTACTTCAGGGGTAATAAATTCCAGAAATACTTCAAAAACTCTTCAGGCGAATATGAAAGAGACAGCATGGGACGTCTGAAAAAAGTTGATATCTCTGATGAAGAAGTTAAAAACCGAAGCAATTACCAGCACAATAACGTAATCAACTACTTAGATGGTGATTCTTCAAGTGGCGTGTATTATGGTTATGGCGTTACTTCATTGATCAGCGATCAGTCGAGAGTGATCAAAGGAGGAAGCTGGAATGACAGGCCTTATTGGTTATCTCCCGGTACCCGCAGGTTCATGGAAGAAGATCAGGCTGCAAGTACGGTTGGTTTCCGTTGCGCCCAGACTTATCTTGGTCCGCCGGAAGGACCAGGATTTAAAGAGGGTAACATTTTTGGAACCCGTAAACAGAATTCAAGAAAGAAAAAGAAATAAGATATTCGAACTAAAAAACTCCCGTCAAAAGCGGGAGTTTTTTTATGCCTTTGATTCCGCCTTCTCCTTTAATTTTGATGCATGGAAATTTCTGAACTATATAAGCTTTATCAGCAGTACCCTTCTATACAAACGGATACCAGGAAATTAAAAAGAGGGGACATCTTCTTTGCCCTGAAAGGGCCGAACTTCAATGCTAACCTCTTTGCCGAACAGGCCCTGAAAAACGGTGCTGAATATGCAATCGTTGATGAAGAACCCGAACAGCCTGGAGACAGGATAATCAAAGTAGCCGATACATTAAAAACACTGCAGGACCTGGCCGGCTATCACAGGATGCAATTTGAAAACACAAACGCAGAAAAAAAGATCCCCTTCATAGCCATCACTGGAAGCAACGGTAAAACAACATCCAAAGAGTTGATACATGCCGTACTTAATACTACTTACAGAACGTACACCACAGAAGGCAATCTTAATAATCACATAGGGATACCGCTCACCCTGTTAAAGGTAAAAAGCGATGCAGAAATAGCTATCATTGAAATGGGCGCTAATCATCAGAAAGAAATTGAAGGATATTGTAACTATACACGGCCAACACATGGTATCATTACAAATTGCGGCAAAGCACACCTGGAAGGTTTTGGAGGGATAGAGGGAATTAAAAAAGGCAAAGGTGAATTATTTGACTACCTGCGTGCCAACAATGGGACCGCATTCGTTATGTGGGATTATGACTACCTGCAGGAAATGAGCGCCGGAATTCCTCACCTGGTTACTTATGGAACAAGTGCTGCTTCAATTACAGGCTTCGTAAAAAGCAATTCGGGCCTGCTGGAAGTATCAATAACCAAAGGCGCAAACCTGGATACCATAAAAACAAATCTTGTTGGTGAATATAATCTTCCGAATATTCTGCTTGCTGTTGCTGCAGGGAAGTATTTTAATGTGCCGGAAGAAAAGATCTTAATGGCTTTGCAGAGTTATGTTCCGTCAAACAGCCGGTCGCAGTTGATTGAAAAAGATACCAATAAAATTATTCTGGACGCCTATAATGCAAATCCTACCAGCATGAAAGCTGCCATTGAAAATTTTGCAAAAATGGATGGTGAAAAAAAGGTACTGGTACTGGGGGGTATGATGGAATTAGGACAGGAAAGCCTTTACGAACACGAGCAACTGGTTGAGCTTATTAAAAAATATTCCTGGAAAGATGTAGTGTTGGTCGGTGGTGATTTTAAAAATACAGATCATCAATTTCTAAATTTCGACAACTCTGTTGAGGCAAAGGAATGGTACAGGCAGCAGCATTATTCCAATACAAACATTCTCATCAAAGGATCCCGCAGTACACAAATGGAAAAGGTACTTGAATAAAAAAGCCTCCTTTGCCCAGGCAGTGGAGGCTTATGCGGAGACGAAGGGATTCGAACCCTTGATACAGTTTCCCGTATACACACTTTCCAGGCGTGCTCCTTCAACCACTCGGACACGTCTCCTTTAATGGGGGGCAAAAATACAGTATCAACCCTTATAAGCCGAATATTTTTTGAGCATTGTTGCTTGTTATTGCAGCAACTTCATTAACTGTGGTATTTTTTATTTCAGCCAGTTTTTCAACCACGTATTTTAGGTAGCTGCCTTCATTCCGTTTTCCACGAAAGGGAACCGGGGTCAGGTATGGCGAATCCGTTTCAAGAACCATATACTCCAGGTCAATTTTAGCAAGTACTTCAGCCAGTCCCGATTTTTTATAGGTAAGCACACCTCCTATACCCAGATAAAAACCCATATCTATTATCTGCCTTGCATTATCATAGCTACCTCCAAAACAGTGAAAGATACCTCTCACACCCCTCGGCACATATTCACTTACCACATCAATAGTTTCCTGCATGGCATTACGGGTATGTATCACGATAGGAAGCTCATATTGCAAAGACAATTCGATCTGCATCCTGAAAGCCTCGTATTGCTGCACAGTAAAAGTTTTATCCCAATAAAAATCAAGGCCGATCTCTCCTACCGCTGCAAATCTTCTTTTAGCAAGCCAGTCCTTGACGATGGCAAGTTCATCTTTGTAATTCTCTTTTACAGAGCAGGGATGCAGTCCCATCATAGCAATACATTTACCGGGGAACTGCGTCTCAAGTAAAAGCATATTGTCAATTTCACGACTGTCTATTGCCGGTAAATAAAATTTCTTTACTCCTTCCGCTTCTGCTCTTTTTATGACTTCAGATATATCAGATCTAAAATCTTCCAGGTATAAATGACTATGGGTATCTATCAGCATTTTTCTTCTTTACACTGCAAAAATGCCTAAAAATAATTTAACGATTCTTTAAACCCTCTTAATAAGCATAAGTCATATATCCATTCGCATCATTCACCTTTTATTTAAAAATTACTTTTATGAAAAAAACTATTAACCTCACCACATGGCTCCTGGCTTTTGGCTTCCTGGGAGTTATCACATTTTCGGGTTGTAAAAAAGATGACAACATCGGCCCAGTAACAGATAACTCAGCCGCTGAGCAGGTTGCTACACAGGAAGCTACTACTGATGAAGCGGAAGCAGATAATCAGTTTGACGACATTTTCAACATTACCGCTAGTATGAACTCAAGCCAGGTTGGAGAAGATCTGGGTGTTGGCGCAAACGTGTCTGGTCTTTTTGAACTGGGAACAACTAACCCAACAAACCAGATTCGTTGTTTCACCATCACCGTGGTACCGAATATTCCTCATGTATTTCCTAAAACAGTTACCATTGATTTTGGAACCGGTTGCCTCTGCAGGGATGGAAAATACAGGAAAGGAAAAATAGTATCCATTTATACCAACCCGATGATTGTACCTGGCGCCAAAGTATCCACAACCTTTGTTGACTATTTTGTTGACAGTTTTAAAGTAGAGGGTACACATATTACCGAAAATACCAGCACGACCAATATGCAGGGCTGGAAGGTCCAGGTAATTAATGGTAAGATCACCAATACCAATACAAACAGGTGGAAGAAATGGGACGGTGTAAAGAATGTATTGCAGACTGAAGGTAACGGCACTCCTCACTTTCCACTTGATGATGTTTACAAGATAGCCGGTAATGGTCATGGCTCTAACTCAGCGGGGCATACCTGGTCGGCACTCGTGGTTGATCCGCTTATAAAAAAATTCACTTGTCCCTGGATAGTAAAAGGAACAGTAAGAATGATAAGGGACGGCCGTGAAGCACTGTTAGATTATGGAAATGGAGTATGCGACAACATAGCAATAATTTATATCAATGGCGTGCCACACATTATAAGACTCTAAAAAACAGGAAAAAAATTGTTGCTAATTTAATAACAACAATGTACATTTATCCCAGTTTTCATAGGGTACGGATTAAAAACGGGCCAGGGTTTCTACCCCGGCCCAATTTTTTTACCCTCTTTCGGTCTAATCTTTTCTTTATCTACGGGGTTTAATTTTACGACCTGCCTGGTTCAATTTTCTTAAACAAATAGCCCTTCTCCGAAAAATATTTTAATGTTGCCGGCAAACAATAAATCATTCTTTCATTTGCCTTCTCACTATCATGAAAAACAACTACAGAGCCACTTCCGGCATGATTAACAACGTTTGCATAACATTGCTCCGGCAACAGGCGGGTATCAAAATCGCCGCTCAAAACACTCCACATCACTATGCGAAATGGTCTCTCCATCCTTGTGAGTTCCTTGTGTTGCTTTCCGGTGATCCTTCCATACGGCGGCCTGAAAAGTTCTGAGTCAATATACTCCCGGGCTTTCAGCACATTGGCTATGTAATCATCGCTTTTTGTTTTCCAGCCATTGAGGTGGTTATGGGTATGATTACCAACCGAATGCCCCCTGGCTAATATTTCTTTATAAACTGAGGGATTTTCAACCACATTCTTGCCTATACAAAAAAAAGTGGCCTTGGCACCGTATTTGTCCAGTTCATCCAGCACAAGGGGGGTAATGATGGGGTGAGGACCATCGTCAAATGTTAAGTATATGTTTTTTTCTCGATCTGGTAGCTCCCAAGTGCTTTCACCAAACAATTTTCTAACCCACTTTGGCGTTTTGGCAAGGTAAAACATAGGGCAAATTAATTTTTTATCCCGATTTAAACCTTTTTTTACTCATACTGTCTCAGGACAACTAAAAATTAATCATTATGAAAATCAAACAGCTTTTACCACTTTTTGCGGCAATCACGCTGTCCATTGGCTTTAATTCATGTAAAAAAGCCGATAGTTCAAGCAGTGACGAGATCGAAACCACTTTTGAATTAAGTGGCGACCAGGCAATTGCAGATAACCTTTCTGAGGATGCAAATGACATGTTTATGCAGGCAGCGGTAGAAAATAATGTGGCTGGTGGTAATTTTGCACCGGGCTCCGGAACCATAGATAATTTTATCCCATGCGCTACTGTTACTGTTACTCCCGTATCTGGGTTCCCTAAAACAATTGTGATTGATTTTGGAACAGCTTGTACATTTAACGGAATAACCCGTAGCGGAAAGATCAATATTGTGATCACCGACTCGGTAAGAAAGCCCGGCAGTCAGGCAACCATGACCTTTACCAATTACTTCGTTAATCTTTATAAAGTTGAAGGAACCATTGTATGGACGAATACAAGTACACCCGGTACTCGCAGCTGGACCAGGCAGACATCAAACGGAAAGATCACCGCCCCTAATGGCAACTACTGGTTACACAGCGGTACCAAAAATGTAACTCAGACCGCCGGCGTAATTACGCCTACCTGGACAGATGATGTTTTCTCAATTACCGGTAACCATACCGTAACAAATTCTGCCGGAAGAACAAGAACCGGTACAATCTTAACAGCATTACAAAAGAAAACTGCCTGCGATAATATCGACCAGGGCACATTAAAAGTAGAAGGACCAAGCCATTATGCGATCATCGATTTTGGCAACGGCACCTGCGATAACCTGGCCACCATCTCAATTGACGGAAGGGCACCAAGGACCATCATACTCCGGTAATTTAATTACCTGAACATATTTAAACCGTCCCGCCCCAGGCAGGACGGTTTTTTCATGCCCCAACTCAACTTATATTTGCAACCTATGAGTAAAGTAAGAGTACGATTTGCACCAAGCCCCACCGGCGGATTACACCTAGGTGGCGTACGCACCGTTTTATATAATTATCTTTTTGCAAAAAAGCATAATGGCGATTTTATAGTTCGCATTGAAGATACCGACCAAACCCGTTTTGTAGAAAGTGCTGAACAATATATTTTCGATTGCCTTAACTGGTGCGGACTTGAACCTGATGAAAGTGTTTTGCATGGTGGCCCTTATGGCCCCTATCGCCAGAGTGAAAGAAAAGAAAGCTACCGCCAATATGCAGAACAATTGGTAAAAGATGGCTATGCTTATTATGCATTTGATACCAAAGAAGAATTGGAAAAAATGCGTGAGGACCTTAAAACTGCCGAAAATCCTTCTCCGCAATACGATCATACTTCCCGCAAAAAAATGAAAAACAGTTTAACACTGACGGAGGCTGAAGTAAAAGATCTGCTGGTTAATAGCACACCACATGTCATCCGGATTAAAATGCCGGAGAATGAAGTAATCAGTTTTACAGACATGATCCGTGGAGAAATAAGTTTTGAAACCGGCCTGGTTGACGACAAGGTTTTACTGAAAGCAGATGGAATGCCTACTTATCACCTGGCGGTAGTGGTGGATGATTACCTGATGAAGATAACCCATGCCTTCCGCGGAGAAGAATGGCTGCCCAGCGCCCCTGTTCACTTATTGTTGTGGAAATATTTAGGATGGCAAAAAGATATGCCCCAATGGGCACACCTTCCCTTGATACTTGGTCCGAATGGTAAACTAAGTAAGCGGGATGGCGCCAAATATGGTTTCCCGGTTTTTGCCATGAACTGGGCTGACCCGAAGACCAATGAACTCACTGAAGGATTTAAAGAAAAAGGATTTTTACCGGAAGCTTTTATAAACTTACTTGCTGTACTCGGCTGGAATGACGGTACCGAACAGGAATTATACAGCATGCCTGAATTGATCGAAAAATTTTCAATGGACCGGGTGCATGTGGCAGGAGCTAAATTTGATTATGAAAAAGCAAAATGGTTCAATCACGAATGGATAAAAAAAGTCAAAGTTTCCGGTTTGAGGTTTGAGGTTAAGAACCTTTTGATTAAAAACCGGATTACTGTTCCGGATGATTCCTTACTTGATAAAACAATTGAACTGGTAAAAGACAGGTGTACACTACTCCCCGATTTTGTACAGCAATCTTCTTTCTTCTTTAAAACACCCGAACAATTGGATGTGGATGCCGTGAAACCAAAATGGAGTGATGAGAAAAGGGATTTCTTTATTGCTTATGCAGAAAAATTATCTGGAATTGGGAATTGGGAATTGGGAATTCTCGAAGCAGCATTCAAAGACCTGGCTGCTGAAAAAAATATAAAGCCCGGCGAACTGCAATTGCCGCTGCGCATCATGCTGGTAGGCGGTAAATTTGGCCCGCCTGTTTTTCAAATTGCAGAACTGATCGGCAAAAACGAAACGATCAAAAGGATCAATAATGCAATGAAACAATTTTAACTTAAGCATTATCTTAATTCAATGAATTCTGCTAAATCAACCCGGGCATTGATTGTCCTGCTGGTTATCCTAAAGTTTGCCTTACCATTCTTTCTGCAGGACCCCGTATACCAATTGCACCGGGATGAATATTTATACTTAGCCGAAGCGCATCACATGTCGTGGGGCTTTATGGAAATACCTCCTTTACTGAGTGTATTTGCCTGGCTAAGCAATCTATTAGGTGGCAGTATGTTTTGGGTAAAGATCTGGCCAGCCTTATTCGGAGCCCTGACCTTTTTACTGGTTGCAAAAATTATTATTTCATTAGGCGGCAAAACATTTGCCCTTATTCTTGGATGGCTCCCTTTTATACTGGATGGCTATATGCGTTTGTTCTTTCTTTTCATGCCCAATTTCCTTGATGTGTTTTTCTGGACATTGATCGCTTTTTCCGTCATCCGCTATATTCAGACGCAACAAAACAAATGGCTTTACTTTTTTGGAATAGCCGTCGGCCTGGGCATGATGAGCAAGTATTCCGTTGCTTTCTTCGCAGCAAGTGTTGTTGCAGGCATTTTATTAACCCGCCACCGGAAAATTTTTACCAACAAACATTTTTATTTCGCCTCACTCATTGCGTTACTGATATTCATCCCGAATATTATCTGGCAATACAATCACCGTTTTCCTGTAATAGCTCATATGGGTGAACTGCAGGAAGAGCAACTGAAATATAACAGCGCTGCGGGTTTTATTAAAAGCCAGTTCTTTATGAACCTGCCTTGTGTATTTACCTGGATCGCAGGCTTACTATTCGTGAGCTTCAACTCCGCGGGAAAGCCTTACCGCCTTTTTGCATGGACATACCTTTTTGTGATTGCCTTACTCATCCTGTTGCGGGGCAAAGATTATTATGCCCTGGGAACCTATCCGGTACTATTTGCTTTTGGAGCGTACCATTTTGGAAAAGCTACCAGCATGCGATTGCGCTGGACAAGGTATGTGATGCTGCTATTCTCCCTGGGTTTAGGATCATTCGGCATGCCTTACCATGCCGCTGGCAAAGCCTGAGCAACTGGCTGAATATTATGAAAAGACCGGCATGAATAAAACAGGCAGCTTCAAATGGGAAGATCAGCAAATGCATCCTTTGCCTCAGGATTTTGCTGATATGATCGGATGGAAAGAAATGGCTTTAAAGGCCGGCGCCGTATATAACAGTTTGCCTTCGCCCGAAAGAGAAAAGACCTTTGTTTATTGCCGGGGATATTTTTCCGCAGGCGCTTTGAATTATTACCGGAAAGAAGCCGGCTTACCCGAAGTATATAGTGATAATGCGTCTTTTCTTTTTTGGATGCCCGACAGGTATGATGTCAGGAACCTGATCTTAGTGGGCCATCAAATACCCGGTAAAGATGATATTGTCTTTAACCAGTTTGAAAAAATGACGATCAAAGATTCTGTTGACATGCCCTTCTTCAGGGAAAATGGGATGAAGATCATTTTGTATGAAAATGGAAATGATTCATTAAACAGTATTATTATCACAGGAGTGGCTAAATTAAAAAGCAGGTTTATTCGTTGACATATTGCTTAATTTTGAAGCAACCGATTTTTAATATGAACAGACCCATCAGAGTTTTAGTTGCCAAAGTAGGATTGGATGGTCATGACCGTGGCGCCAAAGTAATTGCTACTGCCTTACGTGATGCCGGCATGGAAGTGATCTATACCGGCCTGCGCCAGACTCCCGATATGGTGGTAAATGCCGCCCTGCAGGAAGACGTGGATGCCATCGGCGTAAGCATTCTCAGTGGCGCACACAATACCGTCTTTCCAAAGATCATTGCACTGATGAAAGAAAAAAAGATGGACGATGTATTGCTTACCGGTGGCGGCATCATTCCCGAAAAAGATATGGAGCAACTTAATAAAATGGGTGTAGGAAAACTTTTCGCACCCGGCGCCACCACATCCGAAATAGCTGATTATATAAAAAACTGGGTAAAGGAAAACAGGAATTTTTAATCTCACTTGAAAAGACAATTATGTACAGTACCATTCTCACCAACTTAGAAAACGGCATCCTCACCATCACCATCAACCGGCCCGATAAATTAAATGCACTGAACGCTGCAGTATTTACTGACCTGGATAAAGTCATTGATGAGGTGACCTGTAATGTTGAAATAAAGTCAGCTATTATCACCGGCGCCGGGCCCAAGGCCTTTGTTGCAGGTGCAGATATTACCGAGTTTGGCGGGTTGAATAAAGAACAGGCGATGGCATTGGCAAAACGTGGACAGGATGTTTTCTTTAAAATAGAGAACAGTAAAAAACCAATTATTGCTGCAGTAAATGGGTTTGCATTGGGAGGTGGGTGCGAACTGGCTATGGCCTGTCATTTCCGCCTGTGCAGCGAGAATGCAAAATTCGGGCAACCTGAAGTGAACCTGGGTTTGATACCCGGCTACGGTGGCACACAACGATTAACACAACTGGTGGGCAAGGGAAAAAGCATGGAATTGCAAATGACCACCCACATGGTTGATGCCAATGAAGCCCTGCAGTTGGGTTTGGTAAATTATGTAACTGCTGCAGAAAGCTTATTAGAAAGAACAAAAGACATACTGCTTGTCATTCAATCCAAAGCACCTGTTGCAATTGGAAAAGTCATCGAATGCGTGAACGTGGCTGTGGTAAGCGACAGCGCCTACACAAACGGCAAGAGCGGGTACGATAAAGAGGTAGAAGCATTTGGCGATTGTTTTATTACCGAAGACATGAAAGAGGGAACCGCTGCATTCCTCGAAAAAAGAAAAGCAAATTTCAAAGGAAAGTGATCTGCTGGCAACCTTTAAACGAATTAAACCCTTAAACGTCTTAAACGATTCTTATATCCACTTGTTCTTATAGGCAAGGTTGATGATCTGGGCCCTTGAGTTCACGTGCAGCTTCTCATAAATATGCGCCACATGCTTGCGAACTGTAAGCGGGCTGATGAATAATCTTTCTCCAATGGCTTTATAATTTTACCCGTAACCATCTCTTTCAGTATTTCCATTTCACGGTCTGAGAGCAGGGATTCGGCATTGCTTGCTTCATTGATAACAGGAACTGCAGCGTGTTTCAGTAATTCCATCGTCTTTCTTGCAATGGCCGGGCTCATGGGAATGCCGTTGTATTCAACCACACCCGTAATGGCGTCGATTATGTTAACCGCAGAATCATCCTTCAGCAAATATCCGCCGGCGCCGGCTTTAATGGCCTCAAATATTTTTTCATTGTCTTCAAAAACGGTAAGCACAATAAATTTTATATCGGGGTACGCAGCCGAAGCAAGGCGGATCGTCTGTATCCCGTCCATCACCGGCATTTCCAGGTCCATTAAAACAACCTGCGGTTCTTTTTCGGCTGGCAGTTGTTTAAGTTGCTCCAGGAAATCGTGCCCGTTCTTTGCTTCCAGCACCAGTTCAATTTCTTTGAACGACATAATCTTCTCCTTCACCGTGGTACGGTTTATCTGTTTGTCATCTGCAATGGCAATTTTAATTGACATAAAAGTAAAATTCAGATTTTCGATACCAATGTACAATACTCCCCTGCGATTATTTTTTTTAGCTTAAATTAATACTAATTTTCCAGCCTCTTGCTAATTATAAAATATATCACCCGGTATATAAGGATATTTCTTCTGCCTGTAATGCTTTGCGCAGCATCGCTCGTATGCGGACAATCCCCGTATCCCTTAACCGAATACAGTACCGAAAACGGATTAAGTCTTAACTCGGTGAACGACCTGCTTTTCGATAAGCAGGGTTTTCTCTGGATCGCCACAGCCGATGGCCTGCAAAAATTTGATGGGTACCGGTTCCAGACCTTCCGACACGATGAATCAGATAAAAAAAGCATACCCGAAAACGCCATGTTCGGAATCTATGAAGACATGGATGGCAATTTATGGATCACCGAACGTGCGCACATTGTATTTAAGCCGAAAGGCAGTATGGAGTTCACCGACCTTACACCTGCTATGCCGGCCTTTACTTTTAAATTTCCCCGTTATTGCGTGGGAGAAACAGATTCAACAGTGCTGATCATCAATTACCCCGAAGCTGTTTATGCTGTAAATAAAACCACGCTTAAAATAAACAAACTATGTTCGTTCGCCGGCATTACAGATAAGGAAGGTATTTTTATGCTCACGCGGGTGCATTCGAAAGATGAAAGCAGCTGGTTCATCAAAGGAACAGATAAAACGGGCGACCTGTATGCGATCACCGCTGACGGGATCAGGCAATTCCAGAATACCCATAAAATAAAAGTGCTTTTCCTGGTACCCGAAAAAAAAGACAGCCTGTTGATCATCACGGATAAAATAGCTTATAAGGCATCGGTACATGATCCTTTTTCTGTTTCACAAATATTACTAACCGAATTTAATGCAGCCGGTTTTGATAACGTGTATATGACCCCAAGAAGAGTTGGTGTTGGAAAATATTTCCTCATAGGTACCCGGGAAATATGGCTATATGATGCCGGCCTGCAAAAGATCATTCCCTTTCCTTATACCGAATATTTTTCCTCCGACCTCATCCGCTACCTGCACGTAACAGCTACAGATGGCCATGAGAACAGCTGGCTGGGCTATAATGGCATCGGTGGCATTAAAGTGATTTCTCCAAAAAAATTCGGCTTGTTCAAGCGGCCGGATAAAAATGCCCTGCCGTATTCACTCGCTAATGATGGCGAAGGCAAAACATTCGTAGGAATTTACCTGGGTGATATTGAAGTATATGACAAAGATGGCCTGTTCCTTCGGAAGATAAAACTTCCGGAGGCCGATAAAAAATTCGGTAGCCCAAGAGCCTTGGCCATGATCGATTCGTCAACACTTATCGCAAAATCCGTGATTGACCGGTTGTATGAGATCGACACCCACACCGGAAGTGTGCGTTCCTTAACGCATCTGTTACCGCTCAATACTGATTCTGTGCCCGGTGAATTTGAATTTGGCATGCAGAAGATCAGGGATGGGGAACTGTGGTTCAGTTACCGGAACAGCATCTATTCCATTGAAAAAGATATTTCCGGGAAAAACAGGTACAGCCGCCGGCTCATCTGTACCCTGCCCCTGAAAGATCGGATCAATAATTTTTTCCGGAATGATAAGGGCCAGCTTTGGATAGGTACCCTTGAAAGGCTCTGGTGCTATGAGAATAATGATTTTAAAAAAATGCCTTTGCCGCCGGTTCACATAAAACACATCAACCAACGGCAGGATGGTACGGTATGGGCTACCACCATGGATGGCATATTTATATTGAAAGATAAAAAGCTGGTGAGGCAGTTGAATACCAAGGATGGTTTGCCTAATTCCTTTGTATATGCTGTGCTGTTTGATGACATGGATAATGCCTGGGTAAGCACCAACCGTGGGCTTGCAAAAATTGATGCCGATTATCACATCACCTCCTATTCATCCAAAGAAGGGCTGCAAGGTGACGAGTTTAATACGAGGGGTTATAACAAAGGGTCCGATGGTACGTTATATTTTGCCGGAGTAAATGGAATTAATTTCTTTAAATCACAAAACCTGGTAAGCAAAGGAGAGCCATCTAAAACCATGCTCACCGGTATTGAAGTAAATAACCAGCCTTATTTAAAAAATCTTCAGCCGGAATTCATTGAAACAGTCAATTTACCCTACAACCAAAATAACATCCGCTTGTCTTTTGCCAACATGGACCTGACAGTTCCTGAAAAAAACCAATACAAATTCCGGTTAAAGGGTTTTCAACCCGACTGGACACTACCACAAACCAATAACATTGTACAATACATTTTACCACCGGGAGAATACCAATTGTATGTGCTTGGCGCCAACTATGAAGGCGTATGGAGTAAAGAACCGTTGATCGTACGGATAAATATCTTACCTCCCTGGTATCAAACGATATGGGCAAAGATCCTTTTTGGTTTGCTGGCACTGGTTGTAGTGGGGGGAATTTTTTATTCCATTTCAAGAAACAGGTATAAAAAGAAACTGCGGAAACTACAGATGGAACAGGAAGTACAGAAGGAAAAGGAACGTCTCAGCCGCGACCTGCATGATAACCTGGGCGCACAGATCACCTGGCTATCCAATAATATCAGCCAGGTGGAAACCGCCCGGCAACAGCAACAACCCCTTGAACAAAAAATGAACAGGCTGAAAGAAGGAGCCGGGGAATTGATGCAAACGCTGCGGGAAACCATCTGGATATTGAACAAAGACCAGGTGAGTGCCATTGACTTTTTCGACAAGCTGGTGAACCATGCGTCCAAGTACATTGAGGGCTATCCTTCCATGCAGCTACAAACCGAAGAAAATATTTTAGCCGGTATTGAACTGAATTCCGGCCAGGCCCTGCAATTGTTCCGTATTTGCCAGGAAGCGGTGACCAATGCCTGCAAACATGCACAAGCAAATATTCTTGCCATCAACGCATCATCAACAGACAGTCATTTTACCATTACTATCACTGATGATGGAAAAGGATTTGACACCAATACTGAAAATCCCGGTCATTACGGGCTACAAAATATGAAACAGCGGGCCGAAGAAAGTGGCCTGCAGTTAAACATTGAATCTTCGCCAGGAATGGGCTCTACCATCACAATTTCGATACAGGTTTGATCTCCGATTTTAAGGCTGGCTATTAAATATACTCTCCCGGGAGTATTGCCCGGCATTGGCAGGAAGATAGTTTTACTGCATTAAACAGATACCGGGATGAAAAAACAATTATTACTGGTCACTATTTTTACCTTCAGCACCGTTTTCTTATTTGCACAAAACGAAAAGGAATACATTGCCAACGGCCTGGCTGCCTATAATAAAGGGGACCGGAATGAAGCCCTTCGCATCTTCTCGGAAATGATAGAAAGATTCCCGAAAAATAAAAACGGCTGGAACAACCGTGGCTATATGTATTTTTTACGGGGTGAAGATGCAAATGCTATTGCAGATTATACAAAAGCCATTAAAATAGATCCTGAGGATATCAGTCTCTATCTGAACAGAAGTGATGCCTATATATCTTCAGGAGATTATAATGCCGGGTTAGCCGATCTTACAAAGGTGGTTGAAATATCACCCACCAGTTATTGGGGCTGGCTTGGCAGGGGGCAGGCATTCAATGGTAAAAATTTGTTTGATAAGGCCATTGCAGATCTTAGCAAAGCCATTTCATTAAAGCCAACAGGAACTGCCTATACAGAAAGAGGATTAAGCTACAGCCATCTTAAAAAATATGACCTGGCCATTGCCGACTTTGATAAGGCAATAAGCCTGGAGCCGGATTTTATAGATCCTTATATTAATAAAGCACAGACAATACAGCTTACAACACTGAAATTTGAGGAGCCCATCAGAATAATAACAGAGGGCATAAAAAATGCCGGGGGAACCGGTGCAGCAAAAGGTTCCAATTGCAGGGGTGAATTTTACCTGGCGAATAATAATAACGCAGAAGCATTGGATGATTTTAAAAAATACCTGACAGTTTTTGCACCTACAGCGGCTGTGTTGAATAATAAAGGAACTGCTGAAGGAAAATTAAAAATATGATGATGCCATTCAATCCCTTACTGCTGCCATAAAACTTTCCCCGGATTTTGTTGTTGCTTACGCAAACAGGGCCAGTGTATATTCTGAAACAGGGCAGGCGGCTAAAGGCATGGCTGATGTAGAAAAGGGTCTTGCTATTGACCCTGAAAATGAAGAGGTATTAACTGCTAAAGCTTATTGCCTGGTAGAATTAGGAAGAAAAAAGAAGCACAGGAAATTTGTGAAAAATTAAAAGCTAAACATAAACAATAAGCATGTCTAAATTATGGATCATATTATTTCTGTTTTCACTATCCTGCCTTTACTTATGGGCAATGCCTTTCGGGCAATTGCAAGAATGGCAAAGGAAAATATGATTATGGCTGGTGCGTATATGAAGGCGAATTTAAAAACGGGAAAATGGATGGCACCGGCACCATTAATTACGGTGAAGGTGAAAAATACATTGGAACATTCAGCAATGGAAAAGAAAATGGAAAGGGTAAGTTGTATCACAAGGATGGTAACGAAGAAGAAGTACAGTTTTTAGATGGTGTACGGGTAAGACAAGCACAAACCATCACTGCCGTAGAAGAAAAACCTTCAACAGGTTGCGTGGATGGTGATTGTGAAAATGGTACGGGAACCTATATTTTTCCCAGCGGAAACAAATATACCGGCCAATTTAAGAACTATGCCAGGGATGGTAAGGGTATTGCCTGGCTTGCTAATGGGGATCGCTTTGAAGGTGTTTTCCGCAACAATGAATTTGGTGCAGGCTCTTATTATTTTGCCACAGGCTACAGATACACGGGCACCTATAATGCCAATGGCAAAGAATTAAATGGCAGTTATTATGCACCCTCCGGCACATCCGCAACTTTAAAGAATGGACAGATCGTTCCAAAGGTCACTGCAGAAGATTTAAAACGTACTGTCTCCGCACAAACCATGATCGTTTGCCCCGATTGCAGAGGGAAGGGCGGAAGATACATTCCGGGCAGTACCAGTTACAGTACCATTAATACGGGCAATACGTATTCTGTTGATCGGTATGGAAATTCAAAAGTTGAAATAGCAGGCTCTACCGTTGTACAACAACATACCAGTTTCGGCTCATTTGAAGAATGCAGCAGGTGCAATGGAAAGGGAAAAATTCTGAAGAATAATTAGTATCAGCTTCCGATCCGATTAAAAATACTCTCCCGGGAGTATTGCCCAACCCTTCCTAAGAAGATAGTTTCGTAAGATCAAAAGAACTCTTTATGAAAAAGTATCTTCTCCTTCTGTTCAGCATTTTTTTATTAGCAATAAATGCTTCGGCAAAGATCTGGCGGGTAAATAACACGGGTGTTCCTGCAGATTTTACGACCGCCCAGGCGGCAAACAACGGTGGAAGTGTATTAAATGGCGATACCCTCCATTTTGAGCCATCCGGTTTGAGTTACGGAAATTTATTTTTGACAAAAGGGCTGGTATTGATCGGCAATGGCTTTTTCCTGGGTACAGCCGCAGCGAATAGCAATCCTGATCTTCAGGCGAATACCGGCAGCAGTAAAATTGATAACCTGTATTACCAGGCAGGGTCAGATAACAGCGTTGTTGAAGGAATGTTTATCATTGGCTTTGCCTATATCAGTTATGGGGGAGCCCAGATCTCAAATATTCTGTTCAGGAGAAATTATGTTGGCAGCCAGCTGTCAATGGGATATTGCAACAACGTTCAAATCTCACAAAACTATCTTCCTGTCATTTATAGTATTACTTCAGGTGCAGCAACCAATCTTTCTATTAATAACAACATTCTTATTTCAGGAGCGTCATTTGATGCAGATGATAATGGTACTTTCCAAAACAATGTGATGCACGTGCAGGGACAAAACTATGTTTCAAGCTTTACAGGTTTTACGATCCGGAATAATATTGCAGTGAGCGATTATTTCAACATTGGCAGCAGCACCGTGGAAAATAATGTGAGCTGGACCAACGGGGCCCTGGGCAATGGACTGAACGGGAATATTGTAATTGCTGATATGACCACTGTTTTTGAAGACCTTCCCAATACAAGTAACAGTTTCAGCCAGGATAGCCGGTTCCAGGTTAAAGCCGCCAGCCCAGCCAAAACAAATGGTACAGGAGGAGGCGAATGCGGGATATTCGGTATACAAAATGGAACGCCATATGCTTTATCAGGTATTTCAAATGTGCCCAGCATTTATAAACTTACTGCACCGGCAACGGTTACTGCGAATACATTGAATATTACGATCAGTACAAAAACAAATAATTAATAACAGCCTGTCATGAAAAAAATTACCGGCTTTATTATTTTTTTATTGTTTTTTATTACAGAACTGGTCACTGCCCAGGTCATTAATAAAGTTGAATATTATATTGATACCGATCCGGGCTTTGGTAATGGAACGAATGTTACGATCAGTTCTTCGGCAAATATCCCGGACCTTCTTATCCCGGTTAATATTACTTCACTAAGCAAAGGGTTTCATAACATATATGTGCGGTCAAAAGACGATGCCGGCAAGTGGTCGTTAACCAACCGCTGGCTGTTCGTAAAAGATATACTTTCCGGCAATGTCAATAAACTGGAATATTTTATTGACACGGATCCGGGATTTGGTAATGCCACAGATGTTTCTATCACACCCGGAAGTGCTGTAGCGAATATTGCCATACCGGTAGATGTATCTGCTTTATCAAAAGGATTTCATAATGTTTACCTGCGCTCAAAAGATGATGCAGGAAGCTGGAGCATTACAAATCGCTGGCTTTTTATGAAAGATATTACATCAGCCAATGTCAGCAAACTTGAATATTTCATAGATACTGATCCCGGATTTGGTAATGGCACCGATGTTTCCATCACGCAAGCAGGGAATGTAAGTGATGTGCTGATCCCGGTTGATATTACTTCGTTAAGCAAAGGATTTCACAACCTGTACTTACGGTCTAAAGGCAATACGGGAACCTGGTCACTCACTAACCGCTGGTTATTCTTTAAAGACATCGCACAGGATAACCTGCAGAGTGGCGAATATTTCTTTGATACCGATCCTGGCTTCGGCAACGGAACCGCCATCCCGTTTGGAAGCGGGTTAGGAACCAACGTCTCCGATTTTTCATTCGGCGCCCCTTTGACCGGGTTGCCCAATGGTCTGCACTATCTTTTCGTACGAACGAAAGAAGTCAATGGCAAATGGTCACTCACCAATGTGGTACAGTTTGACAAGAATGTGCCGCTGCCGGTTAAGCTGATCTATTTTAATGCAACTGCTGAAGGAAAGAAAGCTCACCTGAGCTGGCAGACCGGCACTGAACAGAATAGTGACCGCTTTGATATTGAGCGAAGCACCGATGGTTTACACTTTGAAAAAATCGGCTGGGTGAAAGCGGCTGGCAACAGTACATCGCATATTGTCTACAACTATTTTGACCAGGCTCCTAAAAAAGGAATAAACTATTATCGCCTGAGAGAAGTAGATATCGATAACCGGTTCGAGTTTTCAGAAACCAAAACAGTACATTTTGGAGATGATGTACTATTTGCCCTGTACAACAACCCAACAAATGGATCAGACCTGAAGCTGACTGTTAATATACTTCCTTCTGTTTTATCAGTATTTGATGCAAGCGGCAGAAAAGTAAAAGAAGTGAATGTAACAACCAGCAGCAATTCTCTGTCGGTAGCCGGACTTGCAAGCGCAACCTACCTGGCGGTATTGAACAAGGATGGTAAAGTGATCGGGGTGGAAAAATTTGTGGTGAACAGGTAAGAGAGATTTTATTTTTCAACCAGTTTTTCATCAATTAAATAGGCTTCCACTTCACTTAGCCGTGATCTTCTCCCCTGGCTTATTAAAGTGATTGTTACATATTTTGCATAAATCGCTGGAAATGTGAGAATCCTCTTTTTCCCGATTGTACTGATTGTTTTGACCTGCCTGTATTCATTGTTCGCTGCCCAACCGGCAAATTCAATTTTTACACTCGAAATATGCTGCCCTTTCTTCAGGTTCTCTTTAAACACAACGCAGTTTATCAATACTCCGGTTTTCATATAAAGCCTGACAATGCCGCTGTCGTGATTGAACTTTACAAAGGTTTTTGATTTGTCATCATTCAAACATTCTTTATAAATAAACCGTCCTCCATTTCTTTTTCGAAAGGATACTCCATCAAATTTTATCCTTTTCGAAAAATTCATTTCAAGCAGATTGCGAAACCCCACCAACGCCGCCGAATCATTCTCATTGATCAACCCTCTCCCATCCGGCGGAACATTCAATAACAGGTTTGCTCCTCTGCCAACAGATTTCAAATACAGGTTGAATAATTGTTCCGGCATTTTCACTTTACTGTCTTCTGCCTTGTGGTAAAACCATCCGGGCCTGATGCTGACATCACATTCTGCCGGTATCCAGTTCCTGCCGTTTACATTTCCTGCATTCAATGTATCCTGTGGCGGGCCACCAGCGCCTCTTTTAAATCCGGCTGTATCCAGGGTGTTCCAGTTCGTTTTTCCGGCAATGCCGTCTTCATTGCCACACCAGCGCACATCAGGCCCAATATCACTGAACACAACCGTATTGGGAGAAAGCTCCCGAACGGTTCTTTCAAAACGATGCCAGTCATATACCTGCTTCTTTCCATTCGGCCCTTCACCATTGGCGCCATCCCACCAGAGTTCCCAGATGGGGCCGTAGTTTGCAAAAATTTCTTTCATCATATTTACAAATACATCATTGTATTTTTCTGTGCCATAATCAGGATGGTTCCTGTCCCAGGGAGAAATATAAACCCCGAATTTCAACCCATACTTTTTACACGCTTCAGATAAATCCTTCAGCACATCGCCCTTTCCATCTTTCCACTTACTCTCTCTTACTGTATGCTTTGAATATTTACTCGGCCACAAACAAAACCCATCGTGATGTTTTGCCGTGATGATGATCCCTTTTGCACCGGCAGCTTTTGCAATGCGGCACCATTGCTCGCAATCTAAATCAGTGGGATTGAATACTTCTTCCTTTTCGGTGCCGTGGCCCCACTCAAGGTCGGTAAATGTGTTGGGGCCGAAATGCATGAAGAGATAGAATTCCATCTCATGCCAGGCAAGTTGCGCCTTGCTCGGTTTGGGAATTCCTATTTGTGCCTGGAAAACCAAAGGGCAACAAACTAAAATTATGATACTAAAATTTTTCATTTGATTACAATGCCCGGTCAAGATGTGTGTATCCTCCATCCACGTGTATCAATTGCCCGGTGGTATGACTGGACCGGTTGGAAAGAAGAAAAGCTACCATATTTGCAATCTCTTCTGCCGTGGTCATTCTTTTTCCCAGGGGTATTTTTTCTGTGATCGATCGTAGTTTTTCTTCCGGGTTGGATAATGAGCTGATCCATTTTTCATAGAGCGGTGTGTATGACTCAGCTACGATCACTGCATTCACCCGTATCCCGTATTTCAATAACTCAACCGCCCATTCCCTGGTGAGTGCATTGCGGCCACCATTTGATGCAGCATAGGCTGAGGTATTGCCCTGGCCGGTTTCAGCTACCTTGCTACCGATGTTTACAATGGGCCCTTTGCTTTTAATTAATTCCGGTAATACAAAATGCGCCAGCAGGTAATAATGTACCAGGTTCTTATGCAGGGATGACATGAATGCTTCATAATTTCCATTCTCCAGTCCTACGCCGTCATTAACACCGGCATTATTTACCAGGCCATCGATCTTGCCGAATTTGCTGATTACGGCATCAACAGCCCTTTTACATTCATCGGGGTTTGTAAGTTCAGCGGTTACGGCAAAACCCTTACCGGAAATTTCCTTCAGCATCGATTCGTTATCGGTAGCATTCCTGCCAATAATAACCGGTATGGCAGCTTCTGCTGCTAATACTTTGGTAATGCCTGCACCAATTCCTTTGGCACCCCCGCTCACGATGATGACCTTATCTTTTAATCCGAGATCCATAATTAAAGGTTATAAAAATTTTCAGCATTGAGTCCGAATATTTTTTGCCGGTCTTCTTCGCTATATTTTTCCATGTATTTGCCGAGCATATCTTTCCATTGCTTATATGTACCCGAAAGCTGCAACACAGGCCAGTCGCTGCCAAATAGCAGGCGATCTGTCCCGAAAAATTCAAATACCGTATCAAGATAAGGATAAAAGTCAGCGGCCGTCCATTCGTTCCATTTCGTTTCTGTCAGCAGCCCGGACAGTTTGCAACACACATTCGGTTGCATGGAAATTTCTTTCAGGTACATTTTCCAGTCGCCGGTTTTACTATTCCTCATATCGGGTTTGGCACAATGATCAATTACAAATTTCTGTTCCGGGAATCTTGATACAAACTCCAGTGCCGGTTTTAACTGCTGCTGATAAACCAACAGGTCATACGTATAATTGAATGCCGCTAATGCCCGTATGCCACGCTTAAATTTGGTTCCAGATAAAAAATCATCCGGCTCGGCCTGCACAATGTGCCGCCATCCTTTGATCACCGGGAATTGTGAAAAATATTCGAGGCGTTCATTGATATTTTCATCCTGCAGGTCAACCCAGCCAACCACGCCTTTTATGAATGAATTTGTTTTTGAAAGATTGGTTAGAAAAATTGTTTCGGCTTCGCTCTGGTCTGCCTGCACGGCTACACAACCTGCTACCTGATTTTCCGTAAGCAGTGCAGATAAATGTTCCGGCAAATGATCTTGCCGCAGTATTTTCATATCTGCTGTGATCCAGGAATCCCTCGCCGCATCAAAATTCCAGAAATGAACGTGCGAATCAATCGTCATGGCAGTTGAAAGATTTTATCCATTAATATCCATTTCTCTCCCGGTTTTGCCCAGGGCAATGCCTGCTGAAATTTCCACATCATTATTTCCCATTCCTGCACAGTTGGATTGGCGATATCTGCGGCTGATTTTTTTTCAAAACTGAAATCATCATTTGCTTCAATGATCATGAACAGCCTGTTACCGGTTCGGTAAATGTCCAGTACTTCAATGCCGGAATCTTTGATACTTTTTATTATTTCGGGCCATACATGCTTATGATGCTTTTCATATTCAGCAATCAAAGCTTGATCGTCTTTGAGGTCCAATGCAAGACAATATTTTTTTAGTTGTTTCATTTTCCTGAATAAGACTTTGCGGTTTGTTTGCTGCTTCCCAGTCCGTCGATGCCCAGTTCGATCACATCGCCTGGTTTTATATATACCGGGTTGGGTTTTTGTCCGAGCCCTACACCGGCCGGTGTGCCGGTAGAGATAATATCACCCGGCAACAAGGTCATGAACTGGCTTACATAAGAAACAAGATGCGGAATACCAAACACAAGATTTTTTGTGTTGCCATCCTGCATCATTTTTCCATTCACCGTTAACCAAAGCCGGAGACCGTTCACATCATCTATTTCATCGGGTGTGGCCAGCCAGGGGCCCAGCGGGGCAAACGTATCACAGCTTTTCCCTTTCACCCACTGGCCGCTTCTTTCCAGCTGAAATTCCCGTTCACTGTAATCATTGTGCAGTAAATATCCTGCAACATAATTCAAAGCTTCTCCTTCATCAACATACGATGCCTTTTTACTGATCACTACCGCCAGTTCCACTTCCCAATCAGTCTTTACACTGTTCTTTGGAATGATAAGATCATCATTGGGACCAACGATGGCGCTTGTTGCTTTAAAGAAGATAACAGGCTCAACCGGTAATTGCATATCGCTCTCCTTTGCATGATCGGAATAATTCAACCCGATGCAGATAATTTTTGAAGGCCTCGCAACCGGTGAACCAAGACGGGTATTTTTTGAAACAGGTTTTAATTCTTTTTCAGCAATGATTTTTTTTAAGGATGAGAGCCCGTCATTTTCAAAGAATCGTTCATCATAATCAGCAACATGATCTGATACATCAAACCAGCTGTCATTAATAATTACGCCGGGCTTCTCTTTGCCTGCATCACCAAAGCGGATCAGTTTCATAAATACATTAATTGTTCAGTTTAATAAACCCGCCGTCAACCGGGTAATCACAGCCTGTAATGAAAGAGGCTTCATCGCTGCAGAGGTATAGCGCCAGTGCAGCCACTTCTTCCGGTCTTCCCATTCTGCCGATCGGTTGTGTTTTAGAAAGTTTTTCAAACATTTCTTCTTCTCTCCCCGGGTAGGTATTTTTTAAAAAGCCGTCCACAAATGGCGTATGCACCCGGGCCGGGGATATGGAATTGCATCGGATGTTCTCACTTATATAGTCTTTGGCAACACTCAATGTCATTGCCATTACAGCACCCTTTGCTGTACTGTAGGCAAACCGGTCGGGTATGCCAACATGCGCCGCAATGGATGCCATATTAATGATGCTTCCTCCCTTTGCTTTTCGCAATTGCGGAATGGCTGCATAGATGCAATTATAAACGCCTTTTACATTTACCGCCATCACATTATCAAAATCTGTTTCTGCTGTTGTATCTGCTTTGCCGATACTGGCAATGCCGGCATTATTAACCAGCATATGAACCGGGCCGATCTTTTCAAATACAGCAACAACTTCTTCTTGCACCGCTACGTTGCAGGAATAAGCCAATGCCTTTCCCCCCGCCTGTTCAATTTCTTTAACAACTTCAGCAGCGCTGTCCATGCTCAGTTCAAGAATATGAACCACCGCTCCCTGTTTTGCAAATGTGATGGCAATGGCCCTGCCAATGCCGCTTCCGCCGCCGGTAACTACCGCAATTTTATTGTCTAACCGAAACATAGTTATTGTTTTATTTTATATCCCCGCCACCCAAACCAGGCCACTACCACAAAGCAAATTAAAGGTACGATGTAGGCATTGGCTGTTGATCCTTCCGATAACATGCCCATTACATAAGGCACCAATGCCCCGCCAACAATTGACATGATGATAAAGGACGATCCCTTTTTTGTATGATGCCCGAGGTCTTTAACGCCCAATGCAAAAATGGTGGGGAACATGATGGATTCAAAAAAGAAAATGATCATCAGTGCGTAAACAGATACCCATCCTTTCATCCACACAACAGCTATGCAAAGCAAAATATTGATCAGCGAATAAACCATCAGAAGTTTGTTGGGGGCTATTTTCCGCATCAATGCCGTACCTGCAAACCGGCCGGCCGTGAAAAGAAGCATGCTGATGGAAAGCAGGTAGGATGCTTTTGCGGTGTTAATTCCTGCACCTGCCTCCGTACAGTAATTGATGAATAAGGCAGCTACCCCAACCTGTGCGGCCACATAAAAGAACTGGGCGATCACCGAATTGACAAAGTGATTGTGTTTCAATAATGGCTTTGTATCCTGTGCAATGTCTGAAACCAATGTTTGTTCCTTTATTTCAGGTAAGGAGGTTTTTAAAAAAAGACCGGCCACCAGTAATACCACCATGCCAATAACAATGTAAACGAACTGTACAGAGTCAAGATTTCCTTTTCATTATTGCTGCCGAAAAAAAGATTAGCGGCAATGATGGGGCCGATGAAGGAACCCACGCCATTAAAGCATTGCGAAAGATTCAGGCGGAATGCCGAGGTCTCCGGTTCACCCAATACCGTCACATACGGATTGGCAGCGGTTTCCAGGCAGGCAAGTCCGGAGGCGAGAATGAACAATGAAAGAAGGAAAAAATTAAAACTTGATTGCTGCGCAGCGGGATAAAACAGGAATGCACCAATTGCATACAATAATAAACCGGCAATGATCCCCTTCTTATATCCATACTTATTCATGAACATGGCTGCGGGATAAGCAACCAGGAAATAAGCGCCGAAGTAAGCCGCCTGCAGCAGGGTGGACCTTGTTTTTGTAATGTTCAGTGATTCCTGGAAATGTTTATTCAGCACATCAAGCAAGCCATATGCCAGTCCCCACAGAAAAAAAAGGCTGGTTACAAGCATTAACGGAAACAGGAATTTATTTTTTTGCTGATTCATATCCTTAAATTAATTAAATAACATTCCCGTTTGCAATTCTTCTTTCTTCCCATTCTCTGGTTGCATTAAAACTTTTAATTCATTGCCACCGCCGCTGTCGAAGTAGATAACCCGTATTTTATGCAGCCCCTTTTTCAAAGCAGCCTTACCGCTCTTCTCCACGGTTCCGTGGTCGCCGTCATTATCCACTATTTCTTCATCATCAATAAATAATTTACTGCCGTCGTCTGATTGGGTAAAGAAAGTATAAACAGCATCCTTCACTATCCTGATGTACCCGGTAAATTCAAAAGCAAATTTATCTGCACGTCTTTTTTCTCCTACAGAAATAATTCCGGCTCTTCCTGTTTCGAAAGGCTCACCTGCAAAAGCCGTCTTCATATTTATATTTTTATCAGGCTGGTAATATTTGTACCTAAGACCCGGACGAACGACTGCTTCCACCGGTTTTTTCCATTCATAGACCTTCACTTTCTCCTGCAGCGTGGCGCTGGGCAAAACAGCTGTTTCGTAAGCTTTTGCTTTAATGACACTTGTTTTATCAACACTGAATGGCATTTTGTATATGGCAGATTGGGGGCCTGGTTCCGTGCCATCCGTTGTATAACGGATCGTCGCCAAAACATTTCCTGGAGTAAAATGAATCAGCGGCTTGATCGCCCCTTTTTCATAATCCACTTTAATGACCGGCTTGGGAGAAAACTTTCCATAATTTTCGATCTTCACCACATACGCATAAGGGGCTTTTATTTTGTTGGGATCGTAATCCGGCAGATCAATTACCACGTTCTCTCCCTGTTGTTGCCAATGCAATTTTTCATTTGTTGATAAGAAACTGATGGCTGTGCCGGCAGCAGGACTGATATCTTTCAAAACCAGTTTTTTATTAGCCGGGTATTTTGGAAAGATGGCATACAGGGTATTTGTATTGGCATTGTATGTATAGAATACTTCTTTCACCGCATAACCCGGATCCGGGTCAACCGTTATTTTTAAAAGCATATCGCCACTCCGGTCTTTGTATTCCCGGTTGCCTTCACTCCATTGGGAATGTTCCTTCCACCTCGTTGTGTTATAAATTGATTCGCCATTAATTTTCAGCCACTCACCCATTTGCAACAAACGTTCCTGCATGATGGGTGGAATTTTTCCGTGTTCATCCGGACCAATATCCAGTAAAAAATTTCCACCACGGCTCACTTTATCTATCAACTGCAGTACCAGTGATTGAGCTGAGTTATAATCCCAGGCATCTTCCTCCCGGTTGTAGCCATAGCTGTAACCCATGCCCCTGCTCTCTTCCCAATAATGATCTTCAAAATCAAGGTCGGGCTGGTATTCGGGTGTGTAGATGCCGGCGTGTTTAAAACGTACGCCTTCTCCCCAGCGGTCATTCACCACAATTTTATTTTTTACCGGGCTTTCATTATACAGCCAGGCCAAAAACTCCTGGCTCTTCCATGTTTCCGGCGGCGCTTCCCAATCACCATCGGTCCAGAACACATCGGGCTGGTAGGTGTTGATGAGGTCTTTCATCTGCGGCCAGGCATGTTCGGCGGCGTATTTATTTTTATCTGCTTTCCACAACGGGTTGAACCATTCGTACAAAGAGAAATACATGCCGGCATGCACAGAAGTTTTTCGAACAGCTTTAAAAAGATCGCCTAACAGGTCTCTCTTCGGTCCCACATCAACCGCATTCCATTTAAAGCCCCAATCCCGGTCGGCTTCTTTGCTTGGCCATAGGGTGAATCCATCGTGGTGCTTGGAAGTAAGCACAATATATTTAGCGCCTGACTGCTCAAAAAGTTTTGCCCAATCATCGGGATTAAATAATTCGGCTTTGAAATCATTTGCCAGGTCGTAATAAGTACGGTTGCCAAATTTGGCTTTGTGAAACCGTTGCCTGGCTGTATCACTTGTTTGTAACCCTTGCTGGTACCACTCTGCATAGTTCCCTTTACTGCTCCATCCCGGCACGGAATAAACTCCCCAGTGGATGAAGATGCCGAACTTTGCATCCGTGAACCATTGCGGCGTTGGCCGTTGGTCGAGTGATTGCCAGTTTGGCTGATAAGTTTGCGTGAAAGAGAATTTCACCAGCGATAAAGAAAGGCATAGCAGCAAAAGTTTTTTCATTTCCTTTGATTGAGTTATTGACCGGATATCTTAAATACCCATGCATGTTTTTCCGGAGGAACATTTCGAAGTTTACCGGGTATAATAATACTGATCATATTATTCTTTTTATCCAGCGTTAATGGTTTATCATATCCCAACAGATGAACTTTGGTCGTTGATCTTTTTTCAAAGCTGTTGATCATGATCGTTGCCGGCATCTGCAACTCGTTCTCCTCCGCCAGGTAAATGGCATACACGGCATTTCCTTTTTTGGTAAAGACAAATTTCCCTTCCTTATACGGCTTGATGAATGTGGTGCCGTAAATGGCTTCGTCGTTCACTTTCATCCAGGCACCAATTTCTTTCAACCGGTAATAAGAAGAATCGTCCCAATCACCATCAGGCCCGGGTGCCACATTCAGCAAAAAGTTACCTCCTTTGCTTACCGCATTGCACAGCATGTGAATTAAGGTATTGGCAGATTTATTTTTTGCATCCGGTACATACGACCAGGAAGTGGACATGGGCATACAACTCTCCCAGGGGATGGGATTGGTTTCATTTGGTATCATTGCTTCAGGCGTAAGATAGTTTTCATATTCCCCGGCAACGGTCCGGTCAACCATCAGCACGCCGGGCTGTTTGCTTCTTGCCATGGCAGCGATCTTCGGCATATCAATATCCTGGTCGTACGGAATGGTCCGTTGCCAGCTCACCGAACTGTCGATGCTGCTGAAAGGCCGCACCCAACCACCATCCAGCCAGAGAATATCAACCTTGCCATAGCTGCTCATCAGTTCCTCAAACTGGGTGTAGGTAAAATCTTTAAAGCGTTTCCAAATTTCAGGATATTTTTTCGTGTCGTAGGTCGGGTTCCTGTCCTTGGGTGGAAAATAACTCCACCAGTAGTCGGGCGCATGCCAATCGGGTTTTGAAAAATAAATGCCGGGCATCAGGCCTTCTTTCCGGAATGCATTCAGTATTTCTTTGGTGACATTACTTCTCGGATCTTTTGAGAAGGGTGTTTTTATATCGGTGATCTTATAATCCGTGGTCTTTGTATCAAACATGCAAAAACCATCGTGATGTTTTGCCATGGCCAGCACATAACGCATGCCGGCGTCTTTGGCAGCCGTTGCCCATTTTTCCGGATCAAACTTTACGGGGTTGAAAGTAGCCTGTAAATTCTCATATGCTTTTTTGTATTCGTACCAGTTGGTTGCATATGGTCCGTTTCGCTGGCACCAGCCTTCATCTTCGGGGCAAAGGCTCCAGCTTTCCACTACGCCCCACTGGCTGTATGGCCCCCAGGTGATCATCAGGCCGAATTTCAGATCACCCCATTCCTTTAGTTTTTGCCTCACCAGGATATCATCCGGCACTTTATAATCGAATTTGCTTTGCGCAGTAGCCGCACTGAAAAGAAGGAGAAAGAAAAAAAGGAAATAAACCTGTTTATGCGTTGCCATAACCTTGTTTACTGCAATATAAAAAGAAAACATAAGCATTACTATTTTGCCTCTGTGGCGTACCTTTGCCCCGAAATTTTAAAACCAACAGACTATATGGAATACAGGATAGAAAAAGACACCATGGGTGAGGTAAAGGTACCGGTGGATGCCTACTACGGCGCACAAACCCAACGCAGCATTGATAACTTTAAAATAGCGCAGGACATTAACCGGATGCCGAAAGAAATAATCCGGGCATTTGCTTATTTAAAACATGCAGCAGCTATTACAAACTACGAAGCAGGTGTATTGCCAAAAAAGAAAGCCGATCTCATTGGCAAGGTTTGCAAAGAGATCCTTGATGGCAAACTGAATGATTATTTCCCATTGGTTGTTTGGCAAACAGGAAGCGGCACCCAAAGCAATATGAATGTGAATGAGGTGGTGGCTTACCGTGGTCATGTGTTGAATGGCGGTAAATTAAGTGATAAAGAAAAATACCTGCACCCCAATGATGATGTGAATAAATCGCAGAGCAGTAACGATACCTTTCCTACAGCGATGCACATTGCGGCGTATAAGATCTTAATGGAGACTACCATTCCGGGCATCACCAAACTGCGCAATACGCTTGATAAAAAAGCAAAGGCTTTTAAGAAAGTGGTGAAGATCGGCCGAACACATTTTATGGATGCAACGCCATTAACGGTGGGGCAGGAATTCAGCGGCTATGTTTCGCAGCTGGATCACGGGTTGAAAGCAATCAAAAATACATTGGCTCATTTGAGTGAACTGGCATTGGGCGGCACAGCAGTTGGAACGGGAATTAATACTCCTCCTAAATATGATGTGAACGTGGCAAAGCATATTGCCAAACTGACCGGCCTTCCTTTTAAGACAGCGGATAATAAATTTGAAGCATTGGCTGCACATGATGCTATCGTGGAAGCACACGGCGCATTAAAAACCGTTGCCGTGAGCTTGATGAAGATCGCAAACGATATCCGTATGTTATCATCCGGACCAAGAAGCGGTATCGGTGAAATTCATATTCCTGACAATGAGCCCGGTTCTTCCATCATGCCGGGAAAAGTAAATCCTACCCAATGCGAAGCGCTGACCATGATCGCTGCGCAGGTGATGGGGAATGACGTAGCCATTGGCATTGGCGGTGCAACCGGTCATTTTGAACTGAATGTTTTTAAACCGGTGATGATCTATAATTTCCTGCACAGTGCAAGATTAATTGGCGATGGCTGTGTTTCGTTCAATGATAAATGTGCCGTGGGTATTGAACCGATCAAGGAGAACATTAAAAAACACTTAGACAATTCACTGATGCTGGTAACGGCATTGAACACCAGGATCGGTTATTATAAATCTGCAGAAATAGCGCAGAAAGCACATAAAGAAAATACTACGTTAAAACAGATGGCTGTTAAACTGGGTTATGTTACCGAAAAAGAATTTGACGAATGGGTGATACCGGAAAATATGGTTGGTAAGATCTGATCTTCTTTTTAATAAGAGAAAGGCTGCCCTCTACCGGCAGCCTTTTTTATTCCCTGGATCTCACAGCTTGATTATTTTTTCTATCTGCATTTCCACATCGAATGTATTGTACAGTTTAAAGGCATATACACCCGCAGGGATGGCAGAAACATTTATGGAGAAATTATTCATGTAAGAAGTTTGTTCGATCACAAGCTTACCGGTCATGTCATACAACTGTGCCCGCAGCGGTTTGCGCATTTCTTTTTTTCCCTGCACATTCAATGTATTTGTGAATGGATTTGGATAGATCTTCACCAGGTTTGATACCACCCGGGGATTTGTGGTGGTATTGCCGAGTGAAAGTGTTGCACCCGTGTACGTATATTCCATGATGGCCCCGCCATTAGCACTTGCCCCGGCATCCCGGGCAATATAAAACCGGAAGCCATCCGGTGCCACGGTGATTCTTCTGATCCTGTTTCCATCATTCCGGAAATAAGAAATGGTATCGCCCACTACCCCATCGCCGGTTGCATTTAATTTAACCCGGTATACCAGGTTTCGCTTTAGTGGTGTAAGCAGTAATGAAGCCGGCCAGCCGGGAATTACATTGTGCCCGTAAAAATCAATACTGGAGCAGGCAACGGTTGGCCAAAGGCTGTTATTGGATTGTGCCATCAGCGCCGGCATATCAGCAGCCGAAGCTGTAAATAATGTAAAGATGGGCTCTTTATGCATGGGTGTTGCTGCACAGAATGTTTCCTCATCAGCACTTGTATTCTGACCTATTTTAAAACCATCCACATTCCCGTCGCAATAGCCAGATACCTGGTCCCAACCATAATTTCTTCCTGCTTCGATGATGTTGATCTCATCATCTGTTCTGTCCATTTGTTCGGAGCTGTATAAATAATTTGTGCCGCTCACGGTTCCCCAAACCAATCCCTGTGCATTGCGGTGGCCCATAGAAAAAACATAATCCTGCGGGGTGATGGATGGCCCGCTGTAAAACGGGTTATCATTCGGCACCCAGTTATCCTGCCCGCCGTCGTTATCAATTTCTGTATTAAAGCGAAGCACTTTTCCTTCCATAACATTTACGTTTTGTGCATTTTCTGTACGGGTGGTATTCAGGAACTGGCCTGCTCCCATATCACCCACGGTATAATACAACCTGTACTGTGTGTGATCAGCATCTGCCCCGGGTTCAATAACCGGACTGATCACTAATCTTCCTGAATTATGATCACTGCTGCCGGGAATGGAACTTATGATCGTAGTTGGATTGGTCAACGTATTTCCGATATAATCAAAGCGGACGATCTTTGTGGTGAAGATGCAGCTGGTGTTGGTGCCCGGACAACTGCCCCTGTTATAAACATAGGCCGCATATACCCAGGGTTTGGCTGCTCTTACTGCCGGGTCAGGTGAATAAAGGTTTGGATGGATCGCCAGTCCCATTAAACCACCCTGTGGCTGTGTTCCGCTCCCTGAAGTAAAATTTATGGAAGCATCGGTTGCACGCAGATTTATCAATTGCGTCTTCATGCCTGATGACACACTAACTCTTGAAATCACATAAGCACTGTTCTCTGTAACCCACAATGAATCGTTGGGCCCGTATACTACTTCCCAGGCGGAATTAAAACCGGAAGCTACTGTTCTTTTTGTAAAAGTGGTTTGTGCTTCCGCTGTTTGAATAAGCGAAGAAAAAAGAAAAATGCAATTGATGAAAGTCAGTATCGTAAACGTTCGTTTCATAGGTAAGGATTTATTGTAAACGTTTTGATAATGCGCAAAAAACAGACCGTAAATTGAAATGAATGCCCGGATCATGGCCATCACTTCATAAACAGAACGGAAAATTCAGAACATTTATTTTAACCCCGGTCAATTGAAAACAGGCATGTGCATGCAGAAATAATTTTGCTTAAACTACCTGTAAAACCCGCAGGGGATCCTGTACTTTTTACTACCCATTATTTGAAAGACCAGGTGCTTCTCCCGTATTTGTTCTACCGGAAAGACGAAGGAAACGGATACTTATTCACAGGAATGCACAAATCTATTTTTTTTTAAAATAATAAATCCTCCCGTTCCGTTGTCAACATAACAGACTTCTGAATAAGCATAAAAGAACAGGCTCTGTTTTTTGTGAATACATACTTATTCACTGGCTTATTTAACCCTCGTACTAACTCCTGAACCAAAGAGTATAATTCCATAGCGGTTTATACATACAGAAATAAAAACTATGACAATATTTATCATCCATATCCCCCATTCAGTAATAAAACTGAGATCCTATGAAAAAAAATCTACCCCGTACTTTTTTTATACCCATCCTGTTGCTGGTAAGCCTGGCTAACTGGCAACGGTTGTATGCCCAGGTACAAACTGGAAAAAGCTATATCAATGTTTCAAAGAATGTTTCCGGTGGAACTTTTCAGCCCGGCGACACCCTTGAAATAAGGGCGGCCATTGCTGTGGGAAATTTTGCCGCATTCTCTATCACCCGGGTGCGGTACAACGATACCATCAATGCCAATTTTACCTACCTGCCCAACACACTTAAAATTTTAACCAACGAAGGCCTCACATTCCGGTCGTACACCGATGCAGCAAATGATGATGCGGCCATGTTCAACGGCGTGAACAATACGTTGCGGATAAATCTCGGAAGCGGAACTGCCGCCGCAACAAATACCGGCAATGCAACCACTGGTGCCGGTACCATAAACTATAACGACAAGCCTTCTTTTTACGGAGGCGTTTGTATCATGGTTGCTTCCTTCCGGGTGAAAATAAATAATGCTGTTTCTTATAACAGTTTAATAAATATGCCGGGCGGTGCTTTCCGCTACATTCAATCTGCGGCAAATATAACAGCCGGTTTTCCGCAAAGCAATATCATGGTCTTTCAAAACTTAGGTGTATGTCCCAATTTTGTTGGTGGCAATGCAGTAATAGAAAACAACGGAACATTCGGCAGCGGCAATACCCAGAATAGGAGCTCCTCTGCGATCGTACCGGGATATACCTTCATAAATTTCAGTGCCAACCAACCCAACGACGGTTATTATGGCATTGCCAATAACAGCAGTGCAACAGGTGCAACAAATAATGGCGTAGCTTATCCGCATGCATCACGGGTGTTTTCTGTTTGGGATATCATAGGCGATCACACCGGGGCTGCAAGTGCAACAGCAGGCAACCCGGCTACCACACCAGGAACCAATGGCGGTTATATGGCGGTGATCAATGCAAGCTATGCAACCAGTCCTGCCATTCAGCAAACAGTAAGTAATTTATGTCCTTCCACTTATTATGATTTCAGTGCCTGGTTCAGGAATATCTGTTCCAAGTGTTCCTGCGACAGTAACGGGCGTGGAGCATTGAATGCATTATTCAACGGGCCATACCCGCCCGGTGTAAAACCTAATCTTACTTTTCAGTTGAATGGCATTGATTATTATACCACCGGCGATCTGCCGTACACGGGCTTGTGGGCCAAGAAAGGATTTACCTATTTAACCGGCCCGGCGCAAACATCCTTTACGCTTTCAATAAGAAACAATTCTCCCGGCGGCGGTGGTAACGACTGGGCGGTGGATGATGTGAATCTTTCCACCTGCGAACCAGACCTGCTTTTAAAATACACGCCCGAATTCAAGGCATGTTATGGTGCACTCGTTGATCTTTCTGCCGTGATACGATGCTATTTTCCAAACTACATTTATTACAAATGGCAGAAAAGTACCAATGGCGGAGTGAGCTGGTTTGATACCGGCGTAAATGGAACTGGTTCTCCCACATTGGTATCAGGGCAATGGGAATACACAGCCGTTTACCCGCAATTTGTTGCCTGGCAGGCTGATAGTGGCCATCGCTACCGCACTGTTGTGGCCACTACATTAGCCAATCTCTCTAATCCCGGTTGTTCTTACAGCAATAACACGAGTACGTTTTTAAACATCATCGACTGCGGAATAATACTAAATGTAAATCTAAAAGAATTCAAAGGGCAGTTGGTCCAGGATAATGCAGAACTGAACTGGACATTGGTATCGGGCAATAACATCAAACACTTTGAACTGGAGAAAAGTTTTGATGGAAAGAATTTCACCCAAACGGCCATCGTACCATTCAGCTATAGCGGCGGTATATCAAGCTATGATTTTAACGACCCCGAAAAAACAGCCGGCATCAGTTTTTACCGGTTAAAAATTGTGGACCACAACGGGCTGTTCATTTACAGTCCCATCATCACGGTCAATAATAAGAAAATTGATTTTGAGATCAGGCCCGGAGCTAATCCTGCTTCTACATACACCACCTTGGATTATATGTTGCCGGCTGATGGCAACATAAATATCCGGCTGCTTGATATGTTCGGAAACCTGGTAAAACAGCAGTCCGCAATAGGTAAAAAGGATGGAATAATACCCGGATCGAGTTCGGTAAAAATATGGCAGAAGGCATTTATATACTTTCTGTTTCTTACAACAATACCACCATCAATAAAAGACTGGTTAAAATAAACTAACGCTTTTTGTCCCTTTTGAGTTTGATTACAAAGAAAGCCCCCTGATTCTTCAGGGGGCTATGCTTTTTATTAAAAAAAGGATTTATTTACAGCTGTAGGAGAAACTGAGTTTGCTTTTTACTGCGGGAACGCCAAGCTGGTCATCTCCCGTCATGATCACACTCAACACATAATTATCACGGCTCATCACATAACTGCTGAAAGAAGAAACTGCCGAATCCCTCAATACATTTCCGGGATCATAATTTCTCACTTTAATGGTTTTCGGTCCGTTTGTTGGCCGCACACCGAAATTATAGAACTGGGTGAAGTAAGGATATTTATCTTCATCAGGAAATATATAAAGGAATCTTTTTGGTAAAACATTGCCATAATAATCTACGTCTGCATCTATCACCAGGTCTCCGGTGAACAGGTCGGTTCCGGTCATATGCGTCATACTTCCTGCTAACCAGGTATAGTTAACCAGGTAAAAGGGTATGCCCGGGTTACTGGTAAATGAGTAGAATTTCTGATTGAGGTAGCCGTTTGTATCGTAAAAATAAAATATCTCATACTGCACTGAAAAGGGATCGGTTGGATCCAGTAATGCATGAAGCCGGTTGATGCGCCTGTTGGCAAGATCTACAAGAAAGTACTCATCAGCATTAATGAATACCGTATCACTTGCATAAAAAGGTGTGGAAAGATAATCAATGGTAAAAGCTACACTGTCAAACAGGGTGACCTTGGTTACATTATCGCTGCTGTTGATGATAGCAGTTAGGGAACCAAGTGCGGTGCCAATACCCGCAGTATCACGGTATGCTATCTTACTGATCCGGCAATCTACCCCAATGATCTGCCCGTTCCCATTAGGATCAGAACTATTCTCCAGGCTATACTCTTTGGCACAGGAAAACAGCGTAAGCACAATAGCTGAAAGAAAAAAAGGAGATAGTCTTTTCATTTGGTCTTATTTGTATTATTTACCGGGGAAATCGTTTTATAAAGTCCGGTTTTACTCAAAAATAACGCAATTTTCCAAGCGCACCTTACTCTGGCTAAAAGATTACTTATCTCACTGATCTGCTGCACAAAACCGCGTTATTATCTGCAAATATTTTGCCAGCTCTCAGCATGGCTATTATATCACGATCAGCTAAAATAACCTGTTTTACCAGCTAAAACTGCATATAAAATGTAAAATCTGGCCGAATCTTCAGGAAACCTGCGATTCATCATTCACCACGGCATTTGTTTCTACGGTGGAATGAACCTCTTTATCCCGGTGCTTGAAGAAACGTTTTTGAAATACCAGGATGCTGATGACACCGGTGGTAATGGACGCATCGGCGATATTGAAAATGGGCCGGAAGAATTCAAAATTATCTCCACCCCAAACAGGTACCCAGGATGGGAAATGCCCTCTTATTACAGGGAAGTAAAGCATGTCGACCACATTGCCGTGCAGGAATGTAGCATAGCCTTTTGAGGAAAACGTAGCCAGCCCACTGTAGCCAATATAATCTTTAAGCAAAGGATCAACTGTCATGCCTTTATCGAATATCATTCCATAAAAAGAAGAATCAATAAGATTACCGAGGGCGCCTGCATATACCAGGGCAGCACAGGCAATAAAACCTTTATGGTATTTCTCCCGGATGATCTTTCCGAGGTACCAGGTACCAAAGATCACCGCTGCCATTCTGAAAACAGTAAGCGCCATCTTTCCCCAGTTACCACCAAACTTCCAGCCGTAAGCCATACCGGGATTTTCTACAAAATAAAGTTGAAACCAGTTACCAATTACTTTATGTTGATTTCCAGGATACTCAAGAGTATAATGGGTTTTGATCCAAAGTTTAAGCGACTGGTCAATCAAGACGATCAATAAGATGATAAATACTACGTGTCTTCTTTTCATAATGTGGCGCAAAGATAAGCGTTTAGCGTTTTGTGTTTGCTGTTAGGGGTTGTAGCCACAAACTTTTGACTTTATTGTAACTATTCTTCATAGTACACCCTTTTTACCCGTTGGGAAATGCCGGTCAATATTTCATAAGGTATCGTTTGCCCCCAGCCGGCTAGTTCAGCAACAGGCAGTTCCTGGCCAAACACAATTACTTCATCTCCTTCATTCACTTCCACGCCGGTTATGTCAAGCATGGTCATGTCCATGCATACATTACCAATTACCGGAACCCGTTTGCCATTGATCCACATTTTCCCGATACCGTTGCTCATCAGCCGGGGATATCCATCCGCATAACCAATACGCACGGTGGCGATCTCAGAATCTTTGACAGCTATTCCTTTACGGTTGTATCCCACACTTTCGCCGGCCTTTACTTTTTTTATTTGTGATACGGTAGATCTTAACGTGGTCACATTTTTTAACTGCTGCTGAACCACTTCGTTCGAATCAACGCCATATAATCCAATCCCCAGTCGCACCATATCAAATTGCAGGTCTTTATGCCGGTGAATGGCCGATGTATTGGCAATATGGCGAAGAAACTTATATCCCGTTGCCTTATGAATTTCCTTACACGCTTTCACAAATGTTTTGGCCTGGTTTTCGGTGAATGCATCGTGTGCAGCAGAATCGCTGGCAGCCAGGTGAGAAAAAACAGATTGCACTTTAAAAAGAGAGGTTGACCTCAACCGTTCGCACAGCTCTTTTATATCGGCTTCTTCAAATCCCAGTCGCCGCATACCGGTATCTAATTTTATATGCACCGGGTAATTATTAATGCCGGATCGTTTTATATAATTCTCAAAAGCGTCTAAAATGCCGAAAGAAAATAATTCGGGCTCCAGGTTGTACTGCATCATCACATCAAAGGTTATCTCTTCGGCATTCATGACCATAATGGGCAGGCTGATGCCCGCTTTGCGTAGCTCCACTCCCTCATCCGCATAAGCCACGGCCAGGTAATCCACTTTATGAAACTGCAGCAGGTTGGCAATTTCAAAACTGCCACTGCCATAACTGAATGCTTTTACCATGGCCATCAGTTTCACATCGGGATTGAGCAACTGCTGGTACGTTTTTAAATTATGTGTTACGGCATTCAGGTTGATCTCAAGTACGGTCTGGTGAATTTTTGTTCCAGCAAATGGCTCACCAGTTCAAACTCAAAGAACCGGGCCCCCTTCAGGAGGATCGTTTCATCATAAAAATGCTGGGCATGAAACTGGTGAATGAAATCTGCCGTGGATGTATAGAAAGCCGTTTGCGCAATATTCTTAAATGCATTCTTCTGCCTTGTCAGCTCAGGCCCGATGCCAATAAAACGGTTGATGTTCTTCTGTTCCAGAATGGCAGCCACATCGGCATACAGTTCGCCACTGCTCTTGCCCGACTGCATGATATCGCTGAGTATTAAAGTTTGTTTGCTGTGTTGCTGCTGTTGCTGCAGAAAATCAAGCGCAATCACGAGTGAATTGATATCGGAATTATAGCTGTCGTTGATGACCGAACAGTTGTTGATGCCTTGTTTTAACTCCAGGCGCATTTCCACATAACGCAGTTGAGGCATGCGCTGAATAATGCTTTCGACAGCTACGCCGAGGTGAAGCAATACACAGCAACAGGTAATGGCATTTTCAATGGATGCCTCATCGGTGAAAGGAATATTGAAATTTATTTCAGTCTCAACAAATTTCGCCGAGATGTTTGTTTGTATGCTGCTTTTTTCAACAGCGATCACCTGCAGCGTGGCTGATTCTTTTTTACTCCACGAAAAGAGTTTGAAATCATCACCGCTCCGTACATTGTTCGTAAAGGTATTTACCGCCTCATTGAGATCAGGATTGTCGGCGCAGTAGATCAACACCTCGCTTTTCACGAACAGGCGCAGCTTTTCATTTATTTTCTGGCGGATATTCAAAAATCCCTCCCCGTGTGCTTCGCCGATGGAAGTGATCACACCAATAGTAGGTTCAATGATCTTAGCCAGGTTTTGCATTTCGCCCGGCTGGGAGATGCCCGCTTCAAAAATGGCGAGTGTGTTCTCTTCGCTCATCTGCCATACACTCAACGGCACTCCCACCTGCGAATTAAAACTCTTAGGGCTTCGTACAATATTATAATCCTGCTGAAGCAATTGATACAACCACTCCTTTACAATTGTTTTACCATTACTGCCTGTAATGCCAAGTACCGGAACATTGAATTGCTGCCGGTGATAAGCAGCCAGTTGCTGCAATGCCTGCATAACATCGGGCACCTGTAAAAAAGCTGCCTTCGGAAATTTTTTGGTTGTTTCTTCAGCAACATCTTCATCCACCACAAAACAGCGTACGCCTTTTTCATACAACTCGGGTATAAAGGAACTGCCGGTACGCCTTGGGCCATTCAGGGCAAAGAATACGGAAGTGGCCGGAAATAAAAGCTTGCGGCTGTCTAATAAAATATGTTCCACATCGGCATCTGTTTTTGCAGCAGGTTCCTGTGCCTTGATGATGGATGCTATTTGAGAAACTTTGTACAACGTAATTTATTGATCGGTTTAGATATCCGTTGGCACACCTTTCCGTTGATGATTTATGGAATAAAGGATAGAACCTGAGATACAAAATACAATTACCAGCAGCGATATCCAAACGGGGATATCGATCAGCTCCTTGATAAGCATCTTTATACCCACGAACACCAGCACAATGGCAATACCTTGTTGCAGGTAATCAAATTTATTGGCGGCACCTCTTAATAAAAAGAAAAGGCTGCGGAGTCCCAGCACGGCAAAAATATTTGAAGAATAAATGAGCAGTTTTTTATCGGGGTTGGGGATGATGGAAAAGACAGCCGGAATGGAATCCAGGGCAAACATAATATCGATGAGGCCGAGCATGACCACTACCATTGACAGGGTAGTAAAAAATGCTTTATTATTATGTACAATGATAAACCGTCCGTTGGGTTCTACATGGCTGATGCGCATGAATTTTTTCATGAGCCTGTATGCCCAGTTCTTCTCGGGGTCAAATTCTTCTTCTTCTTTAGTGATGAACATCCGGAAGCCGGTATATAAAATGAACGCACCAAAAATGTACATGATCCATTCAAACCGGGCAACCAGCTCGCTGCCCAATGCAATAAAAATAATACGGAATACGATCGCCATTAATATGCCCAGCAATAAAACCCGGGAATAATTCTCCGGCTTTACTTTGAAAAAAGAAAAGATGATGATGAAGACAAAGATGTTGTCAATGGAAAGGGACCATTCCAGGAGGTAGGCAGAGATGTATGAGACAGCATCTTCTTTGCCATTTCCCCCTTCATTTTCGTACCAGATGAAGCCGCAGAAAATAAATGACAGCGTTACCCAGAAAATTGTCTGAATTAATGCTGTTTTCAAACTGATCACCTGGTTCTTCTTGCTTAATAAACCCAGGTCGAATATCAATGCCACGATGATCACCAGGCTGAATACAAAATATATTAATTGTGTTTTGTCCATTGTCAGTGCTGTGTATATTTTCTTCTGCGCAGGAACTGGTAAAGCAATGCAAACAGGATCACGAGCAGTACAGGCACGGCGATATTTATCAACTGCCAGTTCATTTTTTCGCTGTCCACTTTTTTCTTATCAAGTAATCGCAACGTATAATCCTTTGCTTTTGCTTCCGAAAGACCGGAAGGATTGATGAGGTAGTCGAGGCAGTTTTGTAAAAAATCTTTGTTGGCAAACTGGTACTGGTATTGCGAACCGTAGGTGAATGGATTCATACCCATTGGCAATGGTTCATTTTTTTGAACAGAGTTCAGCACCATATCACCGTCTGCCACGATGATCATCTTATTATCCTGCACACACTGCGGAAGAAATACTGCTCCATATTTCGCCAGGCTGTCACTAAATGCGTTTGACAGCCGGTTGGTGAAGAGCGACTGAAATTTTCCTTCGAGCAAAACCGCAACCGGTATATTCGACTTATTAAATTTTTCGTCTTTCGGTGCATTTACATTTTCATTGCCACTGATCAATGCCGGTGTTGAAATGGTTCTTGAATTAGGAGAGCTGCTTAATAAAAAAGTTTTTTTAATTCCATCTGCTTCCACGGTATCAATGGAGTTCACAAACTTACCTGATACAAAGCCTATGTTCTTAGTGATGGCATGCGAAGAGGTTGATGCAAAAACAGGAAAATAATTCCAGATCAGAAATTCAAACTGGCCATTACCATTCACATCAAAAGGCAGGCGGTCGCTTTGCAGGTCCATCACCAGGTCTGAGTTGACCCGTACACCGTATTTAAAGAACAGGTCGTTCAATTCCAATCCCCGGTCGTATGCAATAACCTCATTTTTTATCCGCAGGCTGTCCATTTCGGCATTCAGCTTATCAATAAAGAACATCACTTTCCCGCCACGCATTACAAACTGGTCTATCTTCAGCTTTTCTTCATCGGTGAATGGTTTTACCGGCTTCACGATCATTAATACCTTGAAGGTGTCGGGGATGCCTGCCTGCGTGTTCAGGTTAAACGTAAAAAGATTGTAGTTGGGGCGTAAAATATTTTCAACCAGGTCATACGTGATATAACTTCCTACCGGGGGTTCGCCATTTCCGATGGAATAGGCCAGCATGGGCTTCACATCATTGGTGAGTTTGAATATGGCATTTGCAAGTTCAAATTCCATCATGGCTTCGGCGCTGTTAATTTCTTCCCGGCTGATGTTTGGTATGCCGTTATAAAGTCTTACCGGAACTGTCTTTTCTTTATAGTGCAACAGTGCCACAGGATACACCAATTGTTGCTTTTCTCCTTCCTTTAATTGCGATTTTAAATTAAAAGGATACAGGCCTAAAGCAGAAAGCGTATCTCCCCATTTAACCGAGGTCTCCGGTACATCCTCATCCGGGCTGATAAAATTATATTGCAGTTTATTTCCGGCGATCTCTTTGAACTCACCCAGCATTTCATCCGTACTGCCGGCCAGTTTTTTAAATCCGCTGGGGAAATCTCCTTTCAGAAAAACATCCACCTGCACCACATCATCCAGCGCCTTTAGTATTTTTTTTGTTGGCTTTGATAAGGTAAACCGGTTTTCATTGGTAAGATCGATCCTGGTATGATACAAGGATGCCAGCCAGTTGATGCCAACCAATAAAACAACGATCATCGGCAGCCAGAACTTAGTCTTCCATATTTTATTGATAAGGCTCATTTATTTTTTACGGAGATTTTTTACAGTAATTAATAGAAAGAGGAAGATGATGCTGATGAAGTAGATCACATCACGGCTGTCGAGTACACCGCGGCTGATACTGCGGTAATGAAAATCGATGCCCAGCATCTCAATATAGTAATCGGCCCCGTTTGCAAAAAAAGATAACCGGCTCAGTGCATTAAAGCCGAAATATAAGACCAGGCAGGCAAAAGCACTTATGAGAAACGCAACCACTGCATTACTGGTAAACCCACTGCAGCAGATACCAATAGCCGCAAAAACTGCTCCCAGTAAAAAGAGGCCGGTATAACTTCCCAATATTCCGCCACTATCAATACCACCCTGTGTACTTAGTGATTTAATGGTAAAGACATAGATCAACGTGGGTATGATCACAAACAAAAGTACGATCAATACAGAGAAATATTTACCCAACACGATCTGCCACCTGGACAAGGGCCGGGTTTGAAGGATCTCAAATGTACCTCCTTTGAATTCATCAGCCAGCGTACGCATGGTAATGGCAGGAACCAGGAAAAGAAGTATCCAGGGAGCCAGCTCAAAAAATTTATCCAGGGAAGCATAACCAAAATCAAAAATATTACTGTCGGGTAATACGAAGAGGAACAGCCCGTTTACCAGCAGAAACAAAACGATGGTAATATAGCCGGTGAGATTACTGAAAAACTGCTGCAGTTCTTTTTTACAAATGCTCCACATATACGTTTAAAATTGTTGCAATTTAAGGTATAACGTGGTATTGTGCAGTCATAAACATGACTACGAATGATATATGCCCTTTTTTAAGTTCGGATTAACGTATTTTTTTAAATTAAACAACACGGGCTGAATTTCTGCAGCCTAAAAGAAACTTTTCCACCTAATGCAGCATTTCAGGAAAGGGCCTTGTCATAACGCCGGGCTGGTTGTTAAACAACTGACAACAGGTGATGATAGCCCTATCATTGCGTATGATACTACCATAGGGTAAGAGTTGTTTACCCAAAACCAACTGCTTAGGCCCCGTCGTTAAACCGGCGGGGCTTATTTATGGAATACGGATTGCCCTGCATCTCAGGAAAAAAATATTATGAAAAAAATCATGCTGCTGCTAATTGTTTGCGTGCTATCCCTGCACACAATGGCACAAAAAACATCAAAGAAAGCCCCACCCCCGCCACCACCTCCACCGCCGCCTGGCATGGTTGCTGAAGTACCACCTCCTCCCCGCCACCACCTGCCCCACCAATGATTGAAGAGGTAAAGTTTACACCCCCGGTTATTGTAAATGACCAGGGATATGACCTGTCTGTTCATTACAATAACGGGAAAAACATGGTGTATGCAAAAAAGAAAGGGGTAACGGAAAAAATTTCTATGGAGAAATGGAACGCCAACAGATCTTTTTATGAAAAGAAATACGGTGAATTACCACCACCTCCGCCACCACCTGCTCCACCAAAAGCGCCTAAAGCCGAAGAATAACAATAAGAAAAGCCTCCTTGCAAAAGGAGGCTTTCAATTTATTTTAGAAAAAATCTTTATACAGCAAAACTTTCTCCGCATCCGCAACTGCGGCTGGCATTTGGATTGTTGAAATAAAACCCTTTGCCATTTAATCCATCGCTGAATTCCAGCTCGGTATTCACGAGGTATAAGAAACTCTTCAGGTCGCAGACTATTTTTATTCCTTTATCTTCAAACACCTGGTCCATTGGCTTCACCTCGTTATCAAAATCCATTTTGTAACTGAGCCCGCTGCAGCCACCGCCAACAACACCCACTCTTAAAAAATAAGATTGGTCGTTGATAACGCCGGCATCGGTCATCAGGCTTACCACCTTTGCTTTTGCCTTATCGCTTATGAATATTGAGTTATCAGCCCCCCCACCCCCCAAAGGGGGATTATTGGACCCTGCAGTTGCAGGGCTTTCTTTAATATTTAGGTTTGAACTGTTCATTTAAGAAAATCCTATAAATTATTTTACTCTTTAAAGCCCCTCCTTGGGAGGGGTTGGGGAGGCTTTTAGTGTACTACACTTTCTTCAAACTTGATCGCTTCCATGCCATTCTTTACACGGTAGTCGTTGATGGCTGCTTTGATCGCATCTTCTGCCAACACACTGCAGTGGATCTTTACGGGGGGGAGATTCAACTCTTCCACGATATCCATGTTGTCGATCTTCAGCGCTTCATCCACACTTCTTCCTTTCAGCCACTCCGTAGCCAATGAAGAAGAAGCGATGGCAGAACCACATCCGAAGGTTTTGAATTTTGCATCGGTTATCATACCGGTTGCATCATCCACCTCAATCTGGAGACGCATTACGTCTCCACACTCCGGTGCACCCACCAGTCCGGTACCTACATTTTTTGCAGCTTTGTCAAGCGTACCCACATTCTTGGGGTTCTGGTAGTGATCGATCACTTTTTCTGAATATGCCATGATTAAAAATTTATTTGTTAATTAGTTAATTTGTATACTCGTTAATTGGTTCTTTAACTAATAAACCAATTAACGGATTAACGTTTTAATGTGCTGCCCAGCTAATGCTGTTCAGGTCTATTCCTTCTTTATACATTTCCCAAAGCGGGCTCATTTCTCTTAACTTTAAAACCGTTTCGCTTATTGCTTTAATGGTATAATCGATCTGCTCCTCGGTGGTAAATCGTCCCAACCCAAAACGAAGGGATGAATGCGCCAGGTCATCACCCAATCCAAGTGCTTTTAACACATAGCTTGGTTCCAGTGAGGCAGATGTGCAGGCCGATCCACTGCTTAAGGCAATATTCTTATTAAAGCCCATCAGCAATCCTTCTCCTTCCACATGCTTGAAAGAGATATTGGTAACGTGCGGCAGGCGATGTTCACGGCTTCCATTCACGTATGCTTCTTCCAGTTTCATTAATTCTGTTTCAAGTTTATCCCGCAGTTTAGAAATGCGTTTGGTATCTTCTTCCATATCCAGCATACACAGTTCACATGCTTTACCAAAACCAACAATGCCCGGTACGTTCAATGTTCCGCTGCGCATGCCACGCTCATGACCACCGCCATCCATCTGGGCAGTTACTTTTACCCTTGGGTTCTTGCGGCGAACATACAAAGCGCCCACACCTTTTGGTCCGTACATTTTATGTGCACTGAAAGCCATCAGGTCGATGCCATCTTTATTTACATCAACCGGTATCTTTCCTACTGCCTGTGTGCCGTCGGTAAACAGCAGCACACCATTCTTACGGGCAATGGCGCTTATTTCTTTTATCGGCATCACCGTTCCAATTTCATTATTGGCATACATGATGGCAATAAGAATGGTAGTTGGTTTGATGGCTGCTTCCAGTTCTTTCAGATCAATAAGACCTTCCGGATTTACCTGCAGGTAAGTCACTTCTCCGCCGATCTTTTCAATATGCTTGCAGGTATCCAGCACGGCTTTGTGCTCAGTAGTAGCGGTGATGATGTGGTTGCCTTTGCTGGCATACATTTCATACACCCCTTTAATGGCCAGGTTATCTCCTTCGGTTGCACCGCTGGTGAATATGATCTCTTTCGGATCGGCCCCGATCAGTTTGGCAACCTGCTCTCTTGCATAGTCAACGGCTTCTTCCGCTTCCCAACCAAAAGGATGGTTACGGCTGGCGGCATTACCAAAGTGTTCTAAAAAATATGGGGTCATAGCCTCCAGCACCCGGGGATCCATCGGTGTGGTAGCATTGTTATCAAGGTAGATCGGCAATTTCAACATAAAATCCAACTGTTTAGTTTCTGTTTGTAATAACGCAAATTTACTGCAAAAGGTTCTATTTTAGCACTCAAAATGCGGGGGCAGCTTTCAATTTACCGATTTCGTAAACCCCGGCCCCAAACCAAAAAATCATGCTTAAAACCGAACACATCGGCATTGCTGTAAAGAACCTTGCAACATCTGTTCCGCTGTTTGAAAAACTGCTGAATAGCCAGTGCTATAAGACAGAATTGGTAGAGGGCGAAAAAGTAAATACTGCTTTCTTTCAACAGGGCGAGACCAAGATAGAATTGCTGGAAAGTACCGACCCGGGCGGAGTTATTGCAAAATTCATTGACAAAAAAGGCGAAGGCCTACACCACATTGCTTTTGAAGTAGCCGATATTAAGGCTGAGATGAAGCGCCTGCAGTCCGAAGGTTTTGTTTTACTGAATGAAGAACCAAAAAAAGGGGCCGACAATAAACTGGTTTGCTTTCTTCATCCTAAAGGTACTAATGGGGTACTGGTGGAGTTATGCCAGTCAGTTTAAAAAAGGATTATACTTTTTCTCTTGCCCGATTGTGGTTACCGGACCATGCCCGCTGTACACCATCGTTTCATCCGGCAATACAAATAATTTCTCCCGGATATTTTTCAACAGGGCCTGGTGGTTTCCTCCCGGCAGGTCGGTTCTTCCAATGCTTCGGTTAAACAATACATCACCGCTGATGATAAAATGCCCGGCCGCATTATAAAAACAGATATGGCCAGGGGAATGCCCCGGGGCCTCGATCACCTTCAGTTCATCGTCTCCAAGTAAAACGGTATCGCCTTCTTTTAAGTATATGTATTCACCCTGGTAATTGTCGAAAGGCATTTCGTACATAAGCCCGGAAGCAGGCGCATAATCCAATAAAGCTTTTTCCTTTTCATGCAGGTGCAGGGTAAGGCCATAGGTTTCTGCCACAAATTTGTTCCCAAACACATGATCGAGGTGGCAATGAGTATTAAGCAGCATCCGGGGTGTCAATCCGCTCTGTGTAATAAAGGCTTCCAATTCATCCTTTTCTTCGTTGAAGTAACATCCGGGGTCAATGATAATACAGTCTTTATGTTCATTATAGAGGACATAGGTGTTTTCCTGAATGGGGCTGAAGACGAAGGATCTTATTTTTAACATAAGGGCAGATAAATTGTTTTTTAATGATTAGGGCGAATAAAGTAATTTTAATACTCAATATCAATTATAACCGTATGGCAAAGTTCCGCAGAATATCTCTAATTTCCTTTTTCCTTATTGCCGGTTCTTATTTTGTTGATGCCCAGGTTAATGCTGTGGAGTTTGGAAAGAACAGGGTTCAGTACAAAAAATTCAAGTGGAAATATTACCAGACCAGGAATTTCAATGTTTATTATTACCAGAACGGCGAAGAACTGGCCAAATTTATAGCCCAAAGCGCCGAAAAGGAATTGCCCCAGATAGAAGAAGCGGCCGAATACAGCCTTCAGCGCCGGGCCAACATCGTTTTATATAATGAATATGCCGATATGCTTCAAAGCAATATCGGGCTGGAGATTGACTGGCAAAATACCGGTGGCGGCACCCGGTTAGTAAATAATAAGATGGTTGTTTATTTTGAAGCCGATCACCAAAAATTGCGGCTGCAGGTACGAAAAGGCATTGCCCAGGTACTGACCGAGAACCGTTTATTTGGTGATGATATTGGCGAGGTAGCCGGCAACCAGGCTTTACTTGATCTGCCCAAATGGCTTACGGATGGTTATATTAATTACCTTGCCGAGAACTGGAGCACCGAACTGGATGATGAACTGAAAAGTGAGATCCTCAGCGGCAACTACAGCAAATTTTCACGCTTTGCTTTTGAGAAACCACAGCTTGCAGGCCATGCTTTCTGGTTTTACATCGACGAAAAATACAAGAAAGAGAACGTAACCTACCTGCTTTATTTAGCCACCGTGTATAAGAACCTGAACAAAGCCTTTATGCAGGTTTGTAAAAAGAAATTCAAAGAAGTGCTGAGCGATTTCATGGAGTACCAGGACGACAAGTATTATAAAGACATTGCTAAAAGAAAACCTTATCCGAAGGGAAATTATATTGAAGGATTCGACATCAACACGAGGCTGGATTATTTCCGCTTCAACGTTAATCCAAACAAACGCAACAACTCTTACGTGGTCACCCAATACAAAAAAGGCATTGTACGGGTTATTTACAATGATGACTTCGCCAATAAGACATTGCTGAAATTCGGGGTAAGAAGTTATAAGAACAGCATCAACCCAAGTTACCCCATGATGGCATGGGATCCGAAAGGAACCCGTATCTCTGTTCTGTATTCCAAAGAAGGAAAGCTGAATCTCTTTGTTTACGATGTCATCACCCGTGTAAAACAATACAAGATAGACCTGACCAAACAGTTCGACCAGGTGCAGGATATGAAGTACATGCTCAACAGCAATACCTTGTTGCTTACTGCCGTTAAGAACGGGCACACAGATATTTTTACACTGGATCTTCAAAGCGAAAAAGTAAGACAGATAACCAATGATGTGTATGATGACCTGGATGCATCCTTTGTAGCATTCCCGAATAAAACGGGTATCATTTTCGCCAGCAACCGGCCTACTTCAAGAGCAAAAACCGGCGATACCGTTTTACCAAGTGATCATCATTACAATATTTTCCTTATCACCGATTTCGGTGATAAACCTGAGTTGAACCAGATCACCCAGCTATCGCACCTGAAATACGGCAATGCCCGCTTTCCCATGCAATACAACGAAAGCCATTTTACGTTTGTAAGCGACGAGAATGGTGTGGGTAACCGCTACGCCGGTTTCTTCACCACAAAAAAAGCCGGGCTTGATACGCTTGTTCTTATCAGCGGGGAGATTATGCGTAACCCATCTGCCAAAGAAGTGGACAGTGCGTTGCGGGTTTATAAAAAGACCGATGTTGATTCGGTTGCCGTTGTCTCCGTATCGGAAGATTCGGCCTATACGTTTCCATTGACCAATTATCAAAGTACTTTAGGCGAAACACGTATTGCCGGCGACAATAACCAGGTGAGTGAAGTTACCCGCCAGAGCGATGAGAAGATCTTATACAAATTAAAAATTGATGAGAATACACTTCGCCGCCGCAACATGACCGCCCAGCCAACCGAGTACATGAAAAAATTAATGGGTGAATTTGTGGATACGGGTGCGGTACGGAAATTTTCAAAACCATTGCCTGCTGATACTGCGAAAAAACAGGATGACTTTTTCCAGACAGAATTTGCCAATGAAAAAAAGGATAGCAGCAACACTGGATTGGCTAAACCGGAATCGATTGCGGCAAACGGGTACAATGTTTTAAAAACAATAAAACAATACCGCTATAAGCCGCCAAAATTCTCCGTTGATTATGGTTCGGTAGGATTGAACAGTGGTAGTGCAGTATTACTTAACCGTTACCAGCCTTATGGCGGGGGCGCCGGGCCTATCATGCTTAACTCCAGCACACCACTCAATGGATTGATACGCCTGGGTACGGTTGAATTACTGGAAGACCAACGCATCAGCGGAGGATTCCGTATTTCTACCAACCTGAAAGACAATGAGTGGTTCATGACCTACCAGAATTACAAAAGAAGAATTGACTGGGGACTTACTTATTACCGCAATGTTGAGCAGGCCGGGGATCAGTTTGGTAACTACCTGGGAAAATATTTCACCAACCTGTACCAGGTAAATGTTTCTTATCCGTTCGACATCACGAAAAGTCTTCGCTTAACAACCGGCATACGGTCAGATAAATTTGTTTATGCTTCGCAGGACCCGGGAAGCCTGGTTCAGCCGGATGAAAAAACAATTTATTCCACCACACACCTGGAGTATGTATATGATAACAGTTTTAACCCGGCCATGAATATATGGAACGGGTTGCGCTATAAATTCTTCATCGACTGGAACCGGCAGATCAACAAAGTGATGTTTGCCGATGGGCCAACCACTTTTAATTTCGGCTTTGATGCCAGGTATTATTATCCCATCCTCCGCAACTTTATCTGGGCAGGAAGAGCCGCCGGTGACTTTAGCTGGGGTAACCAAAAAATGATCTACTACCTGGGTGGTGTTGACGGATGGCTGATGTTTGGACAAAACCAGAAATTTGATGGCAACGGAAATCTTATCAAAGAAAGATTCTTCAATACCAGCAACCCGCCTGCTGCCGATCAGAATTATGCATTCCAGAGTCTGGCGGTAAATATGCGGGGCTATATCCAGAACGTAGCCAACGGGAATAATGCCGTTGTGATCAACAGTGAATTCCGTTTGCCGGTATTCACTACCTTCTTCGACAGGCCGATCAATAATTCTTTTTTGCGCAATTTCCAGATCATACAATTCTTTGATTTTGGTACCGCCTGGAACGGCGCTTATGATAAATTCAAACGCCCTGAAGTGGTTTATGGACAGCCGCCGGTGCAGGTAAAGATAAAAGCCGGTGGCTTAGGTCCATTTGCCGGAGGCTATGGCTTTGGTGCCCGTAGTACCCTGCTTGGCTATTTTGTAAAGTTTGATGCCGGTTGGCCTATGTCAGGTTTCTTTAAAGGAAGCCCGATCTTATACGTGGCACTGGGACTTGATTTTTAAAACAACAACACGCTAACTATTTTGATTTGCCCGGTATAAATAGCCGGGCAATTTTTTAACTCGTTTTCTCAGCCACCCATTTCCACCAGAAAGCCGTGCAGGTTGCAAACACAAAAATTTGATACAGCTCATCCGTTACAGAATGAGCATTTCGGTCTGCAGCCATTACCACCGGCACCATAAAAGCAATGGCGAGCCCGGTTACCAAAAAACCAAGTGGGTGAACAGGAATGTAAAACCATCCTGTCCGTTTAAACCATACCTGTTTCATAATTTTCTTTTTAAAAATGAAAGAATAAAAAATTCCAAAGAAACTTTACAGAGCCATACCCTGAAAAAGTATTTGTTTGTATTCACGATATCATATTTTTAAGATCGATCGTTCTTTCGGTCAGTATCTCAAACCATTTCCAGTTTTCAATGGGCGGGCATGCTCTTCCTCTTTTAAAAGCCTTGCGAAACAAAGACCAGTACTCCGGCATGGTAACAAACCCGTACAGTACCGTTGCCATCACCGGGAAAGAAACATGGCGGTTCCCCAGCATGAAACACTGCAGGCAAACTTCTCCATCATCTGTGGTATCATAACCCAGCAGTATGTGCTTGATATCATGCTTGGCATAATAAGGAAGCAGGTCTAATTTCTTTACTTCCAAAAAAATGGCAAGGTCATGCCCCATCGTATTTTCAGGCAGTTGCTTAAGTTGATCTGTTGAATAAGGAAATACAACCGGCTTTCTGATCAGCTTCAATATGGGCAGCGCCATTTTGTGCGTGAGGTACACCAATATTGCTGATCGGTATTTTTTTATGGTTGAATAGGTACTCATGCTTCAGCGGGTTTACGGTCAATGCCATACCAGTCTATTTTCCTGCTCAGGTACATGGCCAGTGCCAGCAGAACAAACAGGCCGATGCTTCCGAAGAGCAGGGCGTTATCCTGCATCTGAATCAGCACATATATAAATGTGTACAGTGCAGAAAGCAATAATGCAAAAATGAATGTGGTACTTCCCTTATTAAAAATACTGTAGGTGTACCAGCCTAAAAGAATAATGGTTGCAGAAGCAGCAGTTAAATATGCCGTTGGAAAAAGTATATACTCCGATAAAGAAAGCAGCAGTGTATAAAAAACAACCAATGCCATTCCGATCAAAATGTATTGCAAAGGATGCACCGGCCTTCTTTGAAATATCTCGGTAAAGAAGTAAGCAAAAAAAGTAAGTGCAATTACCAGGATGGCATATTTTAATGAACGCATGGTTTGGGCATACGCATCAAAAGGAGAAAGAAGCACCACGCCAAATGCACTGGCCGCAACTGAATATTTCACATTACTGTTGTTGGCGAAGATCTTGGGAAAGTCGCGGTTGAACTGCGATATCTTCCAATCGGCTTCAAAGCTGTCCTTATTTACTTTCTCCGTGTCGGGTAAATACCTTCCATCAAATGCCGGGTTATTCCATTTTGAGGCCAGGTGTACCGACGTACTGCTGCCCATTGGGGTGAAGTACAATTTCTCGGAGCCTTGCAGGTTTAATTGAACAGAGAAATCATATTCGCCGGTTAAGAAAGATGAGTCGAGCGGAAGCAATGTATTAATGCCTTGTTCTGCAATGCTGCTTTCGGGCATACCGGCTTCCATAGCCAGCGGTAGCCCGTTCCATTTAATGATCTGTTCTTTTAATCCTTTCAGATCAGTAATTCCGATGCAGAACCGGCTTTCATTCCATCGTATCAATGACGGGTTGATATTTACAGCGTTCAATGAATTTTTTGAAAACTTTCCTTTAAGCAATAGTGGTTTTGTTGTATACACCGGCACTTTATAGATACTGCGGTATCTTATTTCCGGTTCAATGCTTCCATTAATATCCAGCAGTTCCGGAAGTATGTACAGGTATTTTTTTACCTGTACATTACTCTCCATTTCGGTATAGGGTACTATCAAAAACGGGCCGGTGATGATTTGAGCCGCAGACCATTTGTTGCTGATCTCTTTGGTTACTTCCAGTTTGCGTTCCTTGCGTTCATTAACCAGGTACATGATGAGAAAGGTGGGAATAAGCAGCGCCAGTACCAGGAAACCGATGAAGAAGGATTTGATCACCAGTTTATTTCTTTGCCAGAAGCCGGGAGCAGGTTGTGTGTCCATTTGTTGGTTTTTTGTTTTTAGAAAGTACTTTGTATTTCAAAGTAAATGTATAAAAAAATTTATTTTACAGCGCCGATCATTTTTTCAAGGGCTGTTAAATGTGTCTTAAAAGCTTTCTCGCCCGACTTGGTAATCGTGTACGTGGTATTGGATTTACGCCCGATGAACCCCTTCTGCACTTTTATAAATTCACTTTCTTCCAGTGTTTTTAAATGACTGGCCAGGTTGCCGTCGGTAATATCCAGCAGTTCTTTAAGCTCATTAAAGTTCACTTCCTTATTCACTACCAGGGCGCTCATAATGCCCAGGCGGATACGGCTGTCGAATAGCTTATTTAAGTTCTCAATTAAACTCATGCATCGCTCTTTTTATTCCGTTCGTACTTATACCACATTACAGACCCGTAAATGATGTGCAGCAATCCAAAACCAATAGCCCAGAAATAAAGTCCGTACCCGACAAACCAGCAATTGATAATGCCCAGCAATACCTGGCAATAACCCAGGTACCTCACTTCTCCCAATGTATACTTGCTTGCATTCACCAATGCCAGTCCGTAAAATATCAAACAACCCGGAGCGATCAACCCGTAATTACCAAACTGCATCTGCCGGAATAAATAGATTCCGCCTGCGATCATCGGCACCGATACATTAATAAGCAGGCGCCGTGAAGAATAGCCCCACATGGGAACCTTATTTTTTTTGCTGCGTAGGTATGTGAACAGGAAAGCAAACAGCAGGGCAGCAAAAAAAGTATACATGGCTATCTGGAACAAACGATGCCCCATAAAATCCTGCAGCGACGATACTTCCAGTGTTTTGGTCACCAGCTCCCGGTAGCCGGAAGGGCCGCCGTTCTCAATGATCACATCGTTGGCAAACCATGCGCCCACCAGGGCACAAGCACCGGCGGCAATGCCACTCAACCCACTCAGACTGATAAAACGACTGCTGCGTTCCATCATCTGCTTGATGTGCTGCAGGTCTTGCAATGATTGTTGTTGCTCGTTCATATAAAAGCACTTTGAAATACAAAGTAAATCATTGCTTTTGATTTATGCAAATTATTTTTGGATGCCCGGCATAGTTCAGCACCTGAAATAAATACGGATCAACCTTGTACCACTCAGTTTTACAGCCTATCTTTATCCGCCTGCCAAATTAAACAGGCATTGTTAACTACAGTATGCAAATGAAAAATATTTCCCTCATTCTTCTTTCTCTATTATTTTTTCAGCCAGGTTTCTCACAAACAACCATCGATCCTTCTAAGATCGAGATAGTAAGAGATTCTTTTGGCGTGCCCCACATCTTTGCAAAAACAGATGCGGAAGTTTCTTATGGACTTGCCTGGGCCGAAGCGGAAGATGATTTCCAGAGTATGCAGGAAGTGATATTACCGGCAAAGAACCTGATGGCCAGCGTGCAGGGAAAAAAAGGGGCAGCGGGTGATTATGCTTTCGCACTCTTTCGCTGCAGGGAAATAACAGAAGAAAAATGGAATACACTTTCGCCGGGGTTCCTGAAGTTGATAGATGGTTATGTACAGGGCCTGAACAGGTATGCCAAAAAACATCCCGAAGAAGTATTGCATAAAAAAATATTTCCGGTTACAGCCAAAGAATATGTTTCTTCCTCTGTTTTTGCACTAACCATTTTTAATGGCGCCGATAAAGCCCTTTTCCGGATCTTTAATAATACGGAATGGGAAGCACCCGAACTGAATAAGAAAGGAAGTAACTCTGCTGCCGTCAGTGATTTAAAAACCACAACAGGCGAAGCCTTTCTTTTAATAAATGCCCACCAGCCAAATACAGGTCCGCAGTCTTTTTACGAAGCACATATCTGCAGCGAAGAAGGATTGAATGTACTGGGTGGATTACTGGCGGGCGGTCCCTGTATTTTGCATGGCGTAAATGAAAACCTCGGTTGGGCACATACAGTAAACCAGTGCGACCGCTTAGATGAATTCCAGTTGGAAATGAATCCCGCAAATCCTTTGCAATATAAGTTCAACGGGCAGTGGGTTGACCTCGAGGTAAAAACGATCAAACTTAAAATAAAAGGGATACCGCTTACCGTAAAAAGAAAAATTTACTGGAGCAAGTATGGCGCTACCATGAAAAATAACCAGGGCTTTTTTTCGATGCGGTTAGGTGCCAATATGCGGATCGGTGTTCTGGACCAATGGTACCAGATGAATAAGGCAAAGAATTTTACCGAGTTTTACCAGGCGCTTAGCAGGCAGGAACTGAGCATGTTCAACATTATGTATGCCGACAGGTATGATACTATCTTTTACCTCAACAATGCCTTGATGCCGGTAAGGGATCCTTCGCCTGAATACAACTGGAAAAAAACGGTGCCCGGTAATACCTCCAAAACTTTATGGACACAATTCAGGGGCATCAAAGAACTCCCGCAATACGTGAATCCAAAAAGTGGCTTCCTCTTCAATACCAATCATTCCCCATTCCTTGCTACCGCTCCTGCCGATGACCTGGACCCGGCATCGTTTGCAAAAACAGACGGTTGGGAAGAATACCAGTTAAACCGCAGTGTTCGTTTCATGGAATTATTTCCACAGAAAGAAAAGATCAGTTACGAAAAATTCAAACAGATAAAATTTGATAAGCAACTCCCTGCCCGTTTGCAATACTTCTACAACCTGGATTCCATATTTTCCTTAAATGAAAATGACTACCCCGCCCTGGCTCCTTTGATCGTAACTTTTAAAGCCTGGGACAAGCGTGGCGATGCAGACAGCAAGGGCGCCGCCATTTTTTTACTGATGTATGAATACCTGAAACAAACACTGCATGCCAATGGCCAGGCCGCAAGGCTGATCACGAAACAGGAGGCCATAGAGACATTTACGCATGTAAAGACCTATATGGAAACCAATTTTGGAAGAACAGATCTTGTATTAGGCGATATTCAAAAATTAGTACGGGGCGATAAAACCTGGCCACTGGGAGGTTTCCCCGACCTGTTATCGCCGCAATGGACAGAACCCTGGGCAAATGGAATATTAAAGTCGATCGGGGGTGATGGATTGATCATGTTTGTGCGGTTTCAGAAAAATGAACTGCCTAAGATTGAAAGCATCAACATGTACGGGGCCAGTGCAAAGCCCGGCAACAAACATTTTGACGACCAGGTGGAAATGTACCTGCATCAAAAAACAAAAACGATGACCCTGGATAAAGCTACTGTTTATAAAAATGCAGAAAGAATTTATCATCCCGAATAAATCGTTCTTTATTTTTCTTTGGCAGCAGTTTGCGCAAATTTTACCAATTGCCAATAGGGTGGCCGGTAACCGTTTTCTTTTATGAATTTATCTGCCAGTTGCATGGTTTTATTTTTTACGTTCACATGCATGGCAACGAAGGTTTCATTTTTCAACGCTTTCGTCGCACTCATGCCTTCGGGGATCAGTCCGGTCTTACCGAAAATATTTTTTATCATGCAATATCCCTTCAGCACTCGTACCAAAGGAAGTTTCCAAATAGCATAACCGATCTCTTCGCCACTATTTGCTTTTTCCAAAAGGGCGTCCATCACTGCATTATCAAGATGGTCTTTGAACAATGTTTCAGGATCCCGCCATTCGGCCACCACCGAAAGCTGCGGATCATATTCCAGGTCGGAAGGCATTTGTGTAATAAAATTTTCTACCCCAAAATCGTGCAGCCAGTTAACAACTCCCTGCGAAGAAATGGTGGAAGGATATTTCCATAACTGAATACCAAAGTTCCGGTAAGCATAAGAAGCTACTTCCGAACAAAACAGTTCTGACGAATCTTTAAAATTCATTTTAAAATCATACGGGATGTGTCGCTTACCGGCTTCATCAAACATTTTTTTTGCCGCCTTTTGCGGAAGGAGGGGATCGGCAAGCATCAGCGGCAGATCGGCCCTGGGACGCATTACCATGAACCGAAGCTTCTTATCGTTTTCATATTGAGTAATGGAAGCAACCGCAACACCTTTCTCAATATGCGCCTCGATCAAAGAGGCCTGGTTTGTTTTATCAGCAACATAGATCAATGCCACATGAGAAAAATTTCCGGGGTAATCATTTCCTCTTGAGATCAATGCAGAAACTTCAGCGCCTCCCCTGGAGACCAGCAGGTCGCCGCTATGCACTTTAATACCAAAGATGGAAGCAACTGGTGTTACTGATCTTTCATCTTTCACCATCATGGCCGGAGATATCTTTAAACTGCCGGCCTGCAGCAATGCTTCTTCAACGGCAGCACGCATTCCATATAATAAAATATAGATCGTATTCCTTGCCACCGGATCGTTCATATCCCACTGCTGCGAATGAAACTTTACCTGGTTGCGGACCCGGTTATAATAATCAATAAGCCAGTTTACCTGTTCCTGCCTTGCGGCGATGAGTGAAGACAAAACAAAAAAATTATTTTCCGTTCTTATCCATGCCGCATCTGTCAGCCCTGCATTTTGAAGTAATCCCAATTCATTTTCTGCAATTTCTTTATGAATGGCTATAACCGAATCCAGTTTTCCTTTTTCCATTTGCCTGGCACTTTTAAACAGGCCTTCCATCTGCAACCAAAGACTGTCGCTGTTCCAGGCAAATGGCTTTTTACCGGTAACTGTTCCGGGATCTTTTTCTTTCGCATCGGGAATTAATAAAAGCAGGTAGATAAGCGCTAATGCTGCCAGGTAGTATTGTACCTTCTTCAGAAACTTTTTCATCAAACTATATTAAAGAGAATTCAGTACGTTAAGTATTTTATCGCAGGCGATCTTAATTTCTTCCTTGCTGATGGTTAATGGCGGTACAATACGCATACAATTTGACGCAAACAGGAACCAATCTGTAAAAATGCCATGGCAGATCAATTCATCAATCAGTTTCTTATTTGTTTCAAAACTGTCAAACTCCACTGCGATCATTAAACCGCGGCTGCGTATGGCTTTAATTTTGGGATGATGGAGTGAAGAAATAAATTGTTTTTCATTTTCACTTACCGAATCAATTAATTTTTCATCCAGCAAAACATGGAATGCTGCCAAACCGGCGGCGCAACAAACCGGGTGGCCACCAAATGTATTGATATGACCGAGCACGGGATCGTGTGTGAATGAATCCATTATTTTTTTATCGGCAATAAATGCACCCAGCGGCATTCCGCCACCAAGCGCTTTACCCAATAACAAAATATCGGGTACCACATCAAACTGTTCAAAGGCCCAAAGCGTTCCGTTCCGGCCAAAGCCGCATTGGATCTCATCCAGCACTAAAAGTGCCCCTGTTTCATCGCATCTTTTCCGTAATGCTTTTAACCATCCGTTTTGCGGAACCAGTACGCCGGCTTCGGCCTGTATGGTTTCAGCGATCACACAAGCCGTTCTTTCAGTTATACTTTCAAGGTCTTCAAATGAATTATAATTGAGTTGCAGAATATCCGGCAATAAAGGCCGGAAAGCCTGTTGCCAGTATTCGTTGCCCATCACACTCAATGCACCCTGTGTACTGCCATGGTAAGAATTTTTAAAAGACACGATCTGCGTCCGGTTTGAAAAACGCTTGGCAAGTTTCATAGCCCCCTCCGTTGCCTCACTGCCCGATGCCGTAAAAAAAACCGAATTAAGTGCTGCCGGTAAATATTCGGTAAGTTTTTTTGCGTACTGCACCTGCGGGCTTTGCACCAGTTCGCCATATACCATGATGTGCAGGTAATCGTCCAGTTGCTTTTTAATGGCATCAATTACTTTGGGATGCCGATGCCCCACATTGCAAACACTGATGCCGCCGATCAGGTCGATGTATTCCTTTCCGTTTACATCAACCAGTTTGCAGCCTTGGGCCCTTACAATTTCCAGGCAGAGCGGTGCGGCAGATGTTTGTCCCACATGGTTCAAAAAAAGCTGGCGGTTGGTCATCGGCATATAATAATTATTGCAAAATAAAGGCTTCTGCAGTAAATAAATGGAAGAGCAAACCAAACCCCGGCTAATTCCGTTATCCTATGAAAGGAAATAATTAACTTTTCACCGTAAATAGAAAGCTGGTTAGTTCGTAATTTGTAAACTCATGCCCGGGCATTAATATATTACCTGATGAAATTTTTTCTTCTACTTCTTTTTTTCTTTGGCTTCACTGTGGGCATGCATGCACAGGAAAAACTGCGTCCTAAGATCGGGCTTACCCTCAGTGGCGGCGGAGCAAAGGGATTGGCGCATATCGGTATTTTAAAAGCCATCGACAGCGCCGGGCTTAAAATTGATTACATCACCGGAACAAGCATGGGCGGCATACTTGGCGCCCTGTATGCAGTTGGTTACAGCGGCAACGACATTGAAAAGATTGCCCGGGACATTGACTGGGACCAGCTATTCGGCAATCAAATCCCACTGCAAACCCTTTCGGTTGAAGAGAAAGAACAGTACAGCCGCTTTGCCATTGAACTGCCTTATGTAAAAAACCGGATCAAATTACAAACCGGGGTTATTAAGGGGCAGGAGTTAAACCTCAAATTCTCCGAACTGTTCTTTCATGTTTCGGATGTGCGCAACTTCAACCATTTTAAAATACCGTTTAAATGCATGGCCACCGACCTGGAAACGGGCAACCTGGTTGTATTGGATACGGGCAACATTACCACGGCACTTCGGGCAACCATGGCCATTCCTTCTATTTTTTCGGCAGTAAATATTGGCGATAAAAATCTGGTTGATGGCGGCGTGGTGCGGAATTTCCCGGTAAAGAATGTAAAGGAAATGGGGGCTGATATTGTGATAGGCAGCAACGTAAGCAGCGGACTTTCAGCAAAGGAAAAAATAACAAACCCGATTGATGTTATCCTGCAGATGGCTTTTTTTAAAGAAGCCGGTGATTTTAAGGAAGAGATCCCGCTTGCAAATTATTACATCTTCATGCCGCTGGAAAAATACAACATGGGCAGTTTTGGCAGCAGCGATATCATTTTAAACGAAGGCCTCGAAACAGGCAGATCCTACTATCCCCTGTTTAAAAAACTGGCCGACAGCATCAATGCCATTGCAGGCAACGAAGTAAAAAAAACAGATTCCATAAGTACCCATACTGTTTTCATTACCAGCTACAGGGTCATAGGCCTTAAAAAAACAACGGCTACTTTTCTTGTTCACCTCATGAACTTTGACGACAACCGTACGTACACCGCCGCACAGATAAATAAAAGTATCCGCAGGGCATATGGTTCAAGGTATTACAGCAACATCAACTATACACTGGATCATACTAGCCCTGATACTGCCACCATTGTTTTTAATGTGGAAGAAAACCCCAGCACGTATGTAAAGGCTGGCCTGTATTATACCCGTTTCAGGGGCATCAATGTAAACCTGAACATGACATCCCGTGACCTGTTCATTCCTAATTCAAGAAGCATGGTATCTCTTTCCCTTGGCGAAAGTATCCAGCTGGAAGCTGAGCACCTGCAATACCTTGGCCGTATAAAAAATATTGCTTTCCAGGCCGGTTTCCGGCTCGACAACCAGGAGATCAATTCGTACAGAAACTTTAAAGCGGATGGTTCGTATAAACAGAATTATTCGCAAACCTTTTTAAATTTCCAGAACAGCGGCAACAATAAATTTGCAGTGGGTATTGGTACCGCATTTGAATATATTCATTTCGGACCCGCTATCCGTTCTGCATCGGAGGTAAAAGGGAATTTCACCAATTTTAAAAGCTATGTGTACCTGAAATACAACAGCCTTAACCAGATCTTTTATCCTACCAAAGGATTAAAAATGAATATGGAACTGGCTCATGTGTATGATCAGAGGAACAGGATCATCCAACTGGAGAACGGCCAGCCCATACCCAATACGCTGAACTTTGATAACTACAGCCGGTTTTATTTTGACGGAACCGTGTTTGCCGCACTCAATTCGAAATTCAATTTATTCACCGGGCTGCAGGCAGGTATCAATTTCACCAGCAATCCCAATGTGCTTAATAACTTTCTGATAGGTGGTATCAATGGGATCTACCGCAACCAGGTAAAATTTGCCGGTTTACAGGAAGCTTCTGTAAACTCATCCAGTGTGGGAGTTCTGCAACTGGGTTTACGGTATAATCCAATCAACAATGTTTATCTCATTGGCCGCATCAATGCCGGCGTAAAAGATTTTGCTACAACCAAAAACAGCACATCAGGCGTTACTGGCCTTAGCGGGTATGCATTAACTTTTGCCTACCGTACCCCCATTGGCCCGTTGGAATTAAGCGCCATGTACAGCGACCAGAGTAAAAGCCTTCAGTCCTATGTCCTGTTCGGAATTACTTTCTGATAAATCTGCTTTACTTTAGCAGCATTCATTCTTAAATAAAAAGATCATGCCTGTAATTCTTCCCGTAAAAGGCGTATTGCCCATCTTTGGAAAAAACTGCTTCATTGCCCCCAATGCCACTATTGTTGGCGATGTGGTGATGGGAGATGAATGCAGTGCCTGGTTCAATGCGGTGATCCGGGGCGATGTGAACATCATCCGCTTGGGCAATAAGGTGAACGTGCAGGATGGGGCCATTATCCACTGTACTTACCAAAAAGCCGGCACTATCATTGGAAATAATGTAAGCATCGGACACAATGCAATCGTACACGGGTGCGTTATAGAGGATAGTGTGCTCATAGGTATGGGCGCTGTTGTGATGGATCATGTGGTGGTTGGCAGCAACAGCATCATAGCTGCCGGGGCGGTGGTACTGGAAAACACCCGGGTAGAACCCGGAAGCATCTATGCCGGGGTGCCCGCCAAAAAGGTAAAAGACATCAGCCCGGAAATGATCAGTGGCGAAATTGACCGGATAGCCAATAATTATGTGACATACAGTGGGTGGTTTACCCCTATCCCCTAAAGGGGAAACAGAGGAGAATGAAGCGAAGATCTTTTAAACCTGAAAAAGTAATCTTCTGGTTCCTTCTCTCTTTAGCGGAGCCTGAAAATAACTATCTTTAAAACATGAAAAAGATACTCTTACTTTTTATCTGTGCTTCTTTTATGCTGAATGGCTGCTTCATCAGCCGCCTGTTCACCAAAAAAGAAAAAGTTGGCTGCCCCACCAATGGAAGAAATGTTGGCGCTGAAAAAATTTTAGCGGGGGATGAAAAAGCGATCAAAGCAGAGAAGAAAGCAAAGTATAAGGGGAGGAAGAGTTTAAATCCAAACTAGAGGTAAGCATTCCGTACCTGTAGTAACAACAATCCAGTATTTTATCTTATAAAACCTATACCTCTATGTGCTACGAACTGAAAACCACCAATGGCTGTACCGAAGCTGTTATAGATGACAACTGCGGCATTTCAAAGTTTTACGCCATTGCCAATACACTGGCCAAAGACCTCAAAGTTAAATTTCTGAACCAGGTAGATGATGCCGAAACCCTTGATTGGGATTTCCAGTACCGTGGCCAGTTCCTGACTTTGCATTATAATATCTTCAACGGGGTAAGCATATATCCGCAGCAGAAAAAAAATCTTACCAAGAACAACAACGTGGTGATGGAAGTGGCTCATTTCTTAGAGCACCGGGTGTATTGATCAGTATTTTTTTTCATTAATCGTTTCCAGGATATTGCAGTAGCTGATATAACGCTCCAGGTGAATACCTCCGTCTGCTACCGCCGCTTTTACCGCACAGCCCGGCTCATTCAAATGCATGCAGTTATTGAACTGGCAGTCATTGATCAACGCCCTCATCTCGGGAAAGTAATGAGAAAGTTCCTGTTTTGGAATATCCACCAATCCCAATTCTCTTATTCCCGGTGTATCAATTATCTTTCCTCCTCCCGGCAGGTCAAACATTTCAGCAAAAGTGGTTGTATGCAGGCCCTTACCACTCCAACCGCTCACATCCTGTGTTTTAATATTCAGTTCGGGAAATACTTTATTAATGAAAGATGACTTTCCTACACCCGAATGGCCGCTCAGCAAAGTGACCTTATCTTTCAATAATGTTTTTACTGCTTCTATCCCTTCTTCGGTCTCAACACTCGTGAGCAATACCGTGTAGCCTATTTTTTCATACATGGATCTCAATTCTGCAAACCTGTCCTGCTCTTTCTTTTTATACAGGTCAGCTTTATTAAACACAACGATCGCCGGAACATGATACGCTTCTGATGCAACTAAAAAGCGATCGATAAAACCCTGCGATGTTTTGGGATCTTTAAGCGTGGCAAATAAAAGCTACTGATCTAAGTTAGAGGCAATGATGTGGTGCTGGTGTTTATTGGCCGGTGATGTGCGGTTGATGTAATTCTTCCGGTCAGCTATTTCGGTAATGGTAACCGAATCTTCCAGTTCATTCTCCGTTTCAATGGTTACCTTATCGCCAACAGCAATGGGATTGGTGCTGGTAAGTCCGTCTATCTTAAATTTCCCCAGGATCCGGGCATTAAACTGCTTGCCTGATTCATCTTTCACCACATACCAACTGCCGGTACTTTTATAAACGGTTGCGATCATGGGCACGAATTTCAGTAATTAAAATGAATTGCTGCTATAAAAGACGGATGCCTGGTCTGACGTCGTCGTCTGACCAAAGAAGATTCATAAGCAAAGGTCAGACGAAGACGTGGGACCTTGTTATGGGAATTTCCTGAAAATTGTAAAACGCAGTATCATCTCCAGGAAAAGAAAGCCTAGTGCAGCGATCACAAAAGGAAAGAATTTTTCGGTGTACCGGGTACGGCTGGTGATCTCAACTTTTGATTTTTCCAGGTTATCTATCTCGTTGTATATGCCTGCAAGTCCATCATTATCCTTTGCCCGGAAGTATTTGCCGCCGGTTTCCCCAGCGATCTCTTTCAGTAATTTCTCATCAATGGAAACTTTACCCTGCTGCATCACAACTCCCATGGGCGTATTCACCGGCTGCGGCGCATAGCCATCGGTGCCCACACCAATGGTATAAACTTTTATGCTGAATGCCTTGGCAATCTCTTTGGCTGTTTGCGGGTCGATCAACCCGCCATTATTTTCTCCGTCGGTGAGCAGGATAACGATCTTACTTTTTGTTTTGCTGCTGCGCAGGCGGTCAACACTGGTACCAAGTCCTGAACCGATGGCAGTACCGTCTTCCAATAATCCGTTTCGGATATTTTCAATGGCAGATATCAATACCCGGTGATCGGTTGTAATGGGGCATTGTGTAAAACTCTCGCCGGAAAAGATCACAATGCCGATCCGGTCGGTAAGCCGTTTATTTACAAAATCGATGGCTACATTTTTTGCTGCTTCCAGCCTGTTTGGCGTAAGGTCCTGCGCCGTCATGCTTCCGCTCACATCAATGCACAAAACAATGTCCACGCCTTCTCCCTCAACATTCTGTTCTTCATAAACCGTTTGCGGCCTTGCCAATGCGGCAATGATGAAAATAACTGTCAGTAGCCTGAACATAAAAGGCAAATGCCGGAAACTTGTTTTCCAGGAAGACAACCCCGGGGCCGATGTATCAGAAACCGTTACAGAACCTTGCTGCTTATTGCCCACACGTACATACCAAATGATGAGCAGCGGCACTACAAGCAGCAATGCAAAAAACCATGGCAGGCTAAAACTGATATTTTTAAAATAGTTAAAGAGCAAGATGGTTTATTGTTTGGGGTTTGGGGTTTGATGTTCTATCAGATCAATTGCCGATCTTATTTTTTTCAGGCAGTCTTCAGATTCGATCACTCCGGGTAAATATTTTGCAAACTTTACTGCATCGGTGCATCGCAATGCAGTTGCCAGGTTTGAAACATTGTCTGAAGCCATTCCGCTCTCAGCCATCCGTATTAAAAGATCGCTGGTTGTTTTAGTGAGCAGATTTTTCTGCTGTTTCCGGCTCAGGTATTGCTTAAATACCCCCGCCAGTTTTGAATGATATTGTTTTATTGCTGCTGCATCCTGCAGATCAAACTGGCTCAGTTTGGTCATTTCACTCATAGCCTCATCATATGCCGAAAGTTTAGATGTGCCGGCAATTACCGGCTTTTCTTTCCTGTTCTTTTTCCAGTAACGGTACAGAAAGTAGATGACCAGCAATAACAGGATCGATCCGCCAAGAATGTAATACAAGGTATAATCAGTAACTGTAACGTTCATGATGGGTTTTATATCACGAAGCTGGTTGGTACTGTCGGGGGGAGCATAAGAAACATTCACCGCAAATGAATCCGTCTGAAGCTGTGCCTGTGCCAGGGAAAAAGGTAAAGATGGAAAAACCCACCTGCCCGAATCAAAACTGGTGAATACAAGTGTTTGTTCGATGGCTTTTGTATCATCTTTATAAGATACCGTATCCGTTTTACCGGCATCAACAATTTCAAAATGAGTAATTGAATCGGGTATGGAGATCCATTTTACCGGCCCATTAAATCCTAGGGGCAGGATCGTTTTTATTTTCAGTTTGATCTGTTCACCAATAAGAATATCCTTTCGGTCAGTGATGGTCTGAACAGACTGGCTGAAGCAAACGGTTGCTAAAAAAGAAAAACAGGCTGTTAATCCTGCCGCTAAAATCTGGGTTCTTATTTTTCCTTTCAGCATTCTTTTTCTTATCAGCTTCTTTTAATAAAAAATTTCTGCAGAATTTTTACATAGTCGTCGTCGGTACGCACGTGCAGCAGTTCTGCCCCTGCTTTCCGGAAATAATTCTTGCTTACTTCACTTTGCTGCATAAAATGCTGCTGGTAATTATAACGGACCAGGGCGCTGCTGCTGTCGATCCATTTTGTGTTACCGGTTTCTGCATCCTGTACCTGCAACAGGCCGGCATCCGGCAACTGCATATCCATCTTATCATAAACCCGTATGCCAATCACGTCATGTTTATTACCGATCACTTTCAGGTCATCGTCATAACCGGTTGCAATAAAATCACTCAGTATAAATGCAATGCTTCTTTGTTTCACCGACCGGCTGAAGAATTTAATGGCAGCATCCAGGTTGGTTCCTTTTTTTGTTGCCTCCATGGTAAGCAGTTCCCGAACAATATACAGCGCATGTTGCCTCCCCTTCTTGGGAGCAATATACTTATCCATCTTATCACTGAAAAAGATACATCCTACTTTATCTTTGTTGCTGATGGCACTGAAAGCCAGTACAGCGGCCATTTCAACGATGAGGTCTTTTTTTTGTTTGGCAACTGTACCAAACAGATTACTGGCACTGGTATCGATCATCAGCATTACGGTCAGTTCACGCTCTTCTTCAAAAACCTTGGTGAACGGATGGCTGAGCCGGGCACTCACATTCCAGTCAATAAAACGAACATCGTCTCCGGCATAGTATTCCCTCACTTCCCGAAAGCTCATTCCCTTTCCCTTAAAAGCAGAATGATACTCACCCGTAAATAAATGCGTGGTGATCTTCTTGCTTTTAATTTCAAGCTCACGGACTTTTTTTATTATCTCTTCTGTCGTCAACATTAAGGAACGTTTACTACTCTGAGTATCTCATTAATTATCTGTTCAACATTTATATTTTCAGCCTCTGCCTCATAGGTCAACCCAATGCGGTGACGTAAAACATCTTTACAAATTCCCCGTACATCTTCCGGAATAACATAGGCCCGGCTGTTTAAGAAAGCATAAGCCTTCGCAGCCAAAGCAAGATTGATGCTTGCCCTGGGTGATCCACCAAAGCTGATCAGTGGTTTAAGTTTTGGCAGGTTGTATTTATCCGGGAAACGGGTGGCAAATACAATATCTAGAATGTAGCTCTCTACCTTCTCATCTAAATAAACCTGGCGAACCAGTTCTTTTGCGATTAGTATCTCACTGGTGGATGCCACGGGATTTATTGGAGGAAAACTTAACCCCAGCGTATTCTGCCGGATGATGAGTTGTTCTTCTGATTTGGAAGGATAGTCCACCACAACCTTCAACATGAACCTGTCTACCTGTGCTTCGGGCAGTGGATAGGTTCCTTCCTGTTCGATCGGGTTCTGTGTGGCAAGTACCAGAAAAGGTTCGGGTAGTTTATAGGTTGTTTCACCAATGGTTACCTGTCGCTCCTGCATGGCTTCCAGCAAGGCGCTTTGCACTTTGGCCGGGGCCCTGTTTATTTCATCTGCTAAAATAAAGTTGGAGAAGATCGGGCCTTTACGAACCATGAACTCGTTCTTTGCCTGGTTGTAGATCATGGTACCCACCACGTCGGCCGGCAACAGGTCTGGTGTAAACTGGATCCGGCTGAAGTCTGCATGAATGGACTGGGCCAGGGATTTAATAGACAGGGTCTTTGCCAGTCCGGGTACGCCTTCCAGCAGTACATGGCCATTGCTTAACAGGCCGATCAGTAACCGTTCGATCATGCCTTGCTGACCAACGATCACTTTACTTAGTTCATCATTGATACGTGTAACAAACCCGGCGGCATGATTTATTTTTTCATTCAGCAACCGGATGTCTTCTGAGGTCTGAGCCATAATTTTACAATTAGATTTCTGTTGTCAAATATTATCTTGCAAAGTACGAACTAAGCCTGAACTAATATTTTGCCCTTTTGAGGAGTGGAGAAAAACTTTGTTAAAATGGCTTAACTTTCATAAAACTTTTAATCATGATAGAACAGCAGTTAATAACCACATCAAATATGCTGGAAGGATACCGCATCACCAAACATCTTGGACTTGTACGGGGTATCACCGTCCGAAGCAGGAGCATATTCGGCAATATTGCCGGTGGGTTTCAGACTTTGTTTGGCGGACAGATCTCCATCTACTCTGAATTATGCGAAAAGACCCGGGAAGAAGCCTACCAGTTAATGATACAGCACGGCAATGAACGGGGCGCCAATGCCATCATTAACATGCGCTATGATGCCAATGAAGTGATGAATGGTGTTACTGAAGTGCTGGCTTATGGAACAGCGGTGGTAGTGGAAAAAGTATAGCATCTTGTCAGGTTATTTTCTAATTGACATAATGAGATCAAGAAATACTTTTTGATGACCAACATGAATAATTCCCGGAGATATTTCCTGAGAACGTCTGCCGTACTGGCTGCAGGATTTACTTTGCCCCGATGTGGATCTGGTAATTTTGCAATTGATCATAGTTTTTCCAATATTGCCGTATTAAGCGAATTGATCAAAGCGAAGAAAGTATCACCGGTAGCAATCACTAAAGCCTGCCTGGAAAGGATTGAGCGGTTTAACCCGACGCTGAATGCATTTATTACAGTAACCGCCGAAAGCGCCCTGGCAGAAGCAGCCATAGCAGATAAAGAGATCAAAGAAGGAAAGTGGCGGGGACCTTTGCATGGCATTCCCGTTTCTTATAAAGACAATATTGATACCGCCGGAATAAAAACTACAGCTGCCAGCGCTGTATTTAAAGATCGAATCCCGGTTGAAGATGCAGATGTGGTGAAAAAATTAAAAGCAGCAGGCGCTATCTGTGTAGGCAAAACAAATATGCATGAATTCGCACTGGGCACCACTTCGCTGATCAGCTTTTACGGACCGGTGTATAACCCATGGAATACCGATTACATTGCCGGTGGATCATCAGGTGGTTCTGCGGTTGCGGTTGCTGCAGGCATGTGTTATGCTTCTATTGCCACTGATACAGGAGGTTCTTCCAGGTTGCCGCCTGCCTGTTGTGGCATCACGGGTTTTAAAGCAAGCCATGGATTGGTAAGTATGATGGGGGTCATCCCCGTATCTGCAAGCTATGACCATGTTTGCCCGATCTGCCGTTCAGCAGAAGATGCTGCCATTCTTCTCAGTGCAATGAATGAACAAGGAAAGGATTACCGGAATTCATTTACAGCAAATAAAACATTTACCATCGGCATTCCAAAAGAATACAAAGCATCTGCCGAAGCGGAAGACATCTTCAGAAAAGCCATTGCAGTATTTATATCAATAGGTTGCAGAACAACGGTTGTTGAACTGCCTGCAGAAGTAACAGGTCCCGCCGTTTTCCAATACGAATTGGAATCGTATCATCAGCCGCTCGTTAAAAAATTCAAAGAAAAATACAACCCCGTTACATTAGCAGATATTCAAAACGAAATGAAAGGGATCACAGCAGAGGCATATGCTGCTGAAAAAATAAAAATGGAGAATGAGCGTAAAATTATTTCAGGGATTTTGTTCAATGGTTGCGATGTGCTGATGCTGCCGGTTACATCGATTGCCACACCAACCATTGCTGCTGCCATGAAAGACGGGCCGTTTGCATTGGAAGGAATTAATACGGAACCTTTTAATGGATTTGGATTGCCGGCCATGAGTATACCTTGCGGATTCGGCAAAAATGGTATGCCCCTGGGCCTTCAGATAGTTGGACCACGTTGGAGAGAAGACCTGGTACTGGATGCAGCAGACAAATACCAACAGGCAACTAACTGGCATTTAAAACACCCGTCAATTTCCTGATCCAGGTTTCAGCATCTAATAGCCGGTAAATTTAACTGAGATATTTTCCCACGATCGGCATCCTTCTTCCCACGCCAAATGCTTTTGGTGAGATGCGTATGATGGGACAAAACTGGTTGCGTTTGTATTCGTTGATGTTCACCATTTTCAGAACCCGGTCAACCAAGGCCGCATCAAAACCCTGGGATTTTATTTCTTTCGGCCCCTGCCTCCGTTCGATGTATTGATAGAGTATCTTATCGAGTATTGCGTAATCAGGCAATGAGTCAGAATCTTTTTGCCCGGGCCTTAGTTCCGCACTGGGCGCTTTGGTAATGATATTAACCGGAATTATTTCCTTATCACGGTTTATATATTTTGCAAGCGCATATACCTGCAGCTTATAGCAATCACCCAATACGCCTAGGCCCCCGGCCATATCGCCATAAAGCGTTCCATAGCCGGTTGCCAATTCGCTTTTGTTGGAAGTGTTCAATAAAATGTAACCAAACTTATTCGCAATGGCCATTAATAAATTTCCCCGGGTACGGCTTTGAATATTTTCCTCTGCAATGCTGAAAGGCATGTTGTTAAAGACCGGTTTTAGTTCTTCCAGGAAACTGTTGTAGATATTTTCTATTGGGATGATATCATATGGGTTACCCAGGTTAATGCTTAGTTGCTCTGCATCATTCACCGAATGACCGGTTGAATATTGCGAAGGCATTAAAACCGCCCGTACATTTTCTTTACCCAGGGCTGTGCAGGCAAGTGCTAAAGTAACAGCACTGTCGATACCGCCGCTGCTGCCAATGATCGCTTTGGCAAATCCCATCTTGGAAAAATAATCCCGGATCCCCATCACAATGGCATCATGTACCATGCCGATGCTTAAGTTTTCTTCCAGCACGGCTGGGTTAAGTTCGTTATCGGGTACTGTGCAGGCTGGCTCAATGATGGGTGCATCAATGGAACCATCATCATTCAAAACAAATGACTGCAACGATGATTGAAAGGATGGAAGCCGGCCACATAGATTTGCAGCCGCATCAAATACCAGGGAAGCTCCATCAAAAACAATTTCAGTTTGGCTGCCAACGGCATTGCAGTAAAACAAGGGCAACTTGTATTTTACAACATTTGATTTGATGGTAGCCTTCCTGTCTTCATCATGGGTATAATCAAACGGCGAGGCCGATAAATTGATCATCACATCCGGCTGTTGCTTCATCATTTCATCCATTGGGCAAATGCGGTACATGGGATTATCGCCCAGGTTCCAGATGTCTTCGCAGATGGTTACCGCCAGTTTCCTCCCTTTAAATTCCATCACATTCCATTCATAAGCCGGTTCGAAATAACGGTACTCATCAAATACGTCGTAATTAGGCAAACAGGTTTTGTGAGCAATTCCCTTCACTTCCTTTTCATACAACAGGAATGCTGCATTAAAAAGATCTTTCCCTTCCTTTATTGGATTTCGGTCTGGTGAACCAACCAGTACGCCAATGGTATCGGCATGTTGTTTTATCTCATCAATGGCGGCATAACTTTTACGAATGAAGTCATCAAACTCCAAAAAATCTCGGGGAGCATAACCACAAACACTCAGCTCACTGAATACGATCAGGTCGCCACCCTGCTTTTTTGCTTCATCAATGGCACAGATGATCTTTTGTGTATTGCTTTCGAAATTGCCGATGTGATAGTTTTGCTGTGCTAAGAAGATTTTCATGCCCTGCTCCGCAAGCCAGCGGATATTTATGTTTTATTAAGAAATGATTCTTTTACTTTGTAAAGTTAATTTAAGTAAATGAGAATAATTGTTGCACTGTTCTGTCTTTCCGTGATCGTTGCTTCCTGCAACAATGCCGAAAAAAAACCGGATGTTTCCAATATCAAACTTGCTATCAGCACCCAGCGGTTTGAAAGAGACCTGTTCGGTTTAGACACGCTGAATTTTACTTTGCAACTGGATCTGTTACAGGCCAGGTATCCCGCTTTTGGTGAAAATTTTATTTACACGGTTTTGGGAGCTGATCCGAAATGGCCGGCCGATTCGGTTTCTGCTTATGTGCTTGGATTTGTAAATTCCTACCGGGGTATTTACGACAGCAGTGAAGCTGTGTTTAAAGATTTTGCTCCTTATGAAAAGGAAATAAAATCGGGCCTGCAATACTTAAAATACTATTTCCCCAACTATACGCCTCCAAAAAAGATCGTCACTTTTATCGGCCCGATGAATGGAATCGGGGTTGCAGCAGCAGAGGATATGATCTGCGTGGGGCTTCACCTGCATCTTGGAAAAGATTTCTCCCTGTACAGATCGGCGCTTGTTCGGGAAACATATCCTGATTATGTGAGCAGGCGCTTTACCCCGGATTATATTGCCGTTGACTGCATGAAACTCCTGCTGCAGGATCTGTATCCTGAGAAACAGGAAGACAGGCCGCTTGTTGAGCAGATGGTGCAACAGGGAAAACGTCTTTTCTTATTGAGTAAACTGTTGCCAAACACAGAGGAGTACAAACTGATCGGTTATACAAAGGAACAACTGAAAGCAGTGTATGAACACGAAGCGGCTGTTTGGGATCTTTTTGTACAGAATAATTTTCTGCAGACGATCGATAACAACATCATCAAAAATTACATTGGCGAAAGTCCGAAGACACAGGAACTGGGAGAAGCCTCGCCGGGCAATATCGGCAGCTTTGCCGGCTGGCAGATCGTAAAGAAATTCATGAAAAAGAATTCTGACTACAGTTTGCAGAAACTGATGACAACCGATGCAGAAACAATTTTTCAACAGGCGAAATACAAGCCCTGATCATTAAGCCGCCTTAACCTGCTGCAGTTCTGCTTCCGGTTTTTTGCCGAGGAATTTCATCATCCTGAAATGAGAGGCAACGGCCTCACTTAATGTATCGTATTTGTTATAAGGCAAATTAAATTCCCTGCATTTTTGCATTACGATCTTGCTGATGGCAGGATAATGGATGTGACTTACTTTGGGGAAAAGATGGTGTTCGATCTGGAAATTCAACCCGCCAACAAACCAGGAGATTACTTTACTGCCCATGGCAAAATTTGCGGTGGTCTTCACCTGGTGTTCGGCCCAGGCGGTTTCAATGTGTTTTGTTTCGTCCAATGGTACATGTTCAAACTCGGTATTCTCCACCACATGTGCCAACTGGAATACAATGGAAAGTGTTAACCCCATCACTGCATTGAGCACCAGGAAACCCGCCAGCCATGGTAAAAATCCCCAAACATATACAGGCAGCACAATATAAAAAGCCAGGTATGATATCTTTGTTACCCAAAAAATGATATGGTTTTTTGCAGACATCTTCCAGGCATCCGTTGTATAGATCTTATGAGAGAAATATTTTTTAAAATCCATGATGAAAATCCAGAAGATGGTTGACAGGGAATAGATGGGAAGAAGATACAGGTGCTGAACTTTATGTGCAGGCACCCATTTCTGCGATTCACACTGGCGAATGATCGGGCTCTTGGCAATATCATCATCAATGCCGTCTACGTTTGTATAGGTATGATGAATGATGTTATGTTTTTGTTTCCAGAAATAAGAGCTGGCTCCCATGGCATTTAAACTAAGACCCAGGAAATCATTAAGCAATGGCCGGGTTGAGTAGCTTCCGTGGTTTGCATCATGCATCACACTAAAACCGATCGATGCCAGCGCAAATCCCAGCACCATGCATAGCAGCAATGCCATCCAGGAACTAATTGGCACCAGCATCAATATCCCGTATATGGCAATGGCACTTGTTACGAGTATTATTGTTTTACTGAATAACCGCCAATCGCCCGTTTTACCGATCTTGTTTGCAGAAAAATATTCCTCAACAGCTAATTTTAAGCTCTGATAAAAGTCATTATTGCGGTTTGAAAATGTAATTTTTGCCATAAAAGAGTTTATACCGGTTATTGGGTTAATATGCCTGAACAGACCTCTGAAACTTTAAAAAGAGAATAGACGGGAATTTAAAAAAAGGAACAACTCCACATCTCTGTTACTGGAGCATTAAAGGTACGGCAAAAACGGCAAAAGAAGTCCATCAGTTTAACTTAAAGGGGGCGCACATATCAAAGGCCGGGATGATGGCATTGAACGTTTTCTTATTGCCGATATTCTCCATCAGGTAGGTGCCATGCATCTTCCCGATCTCTGATCGCAGGTTGCACCCGCTTACATACTGGTATGATTCCCCCGGGTTTATCTGCGGCTGAACACCAACCACACCTTCTCCTTCCACTTCACGCTGGCTACCGTTACTGTCATAAATGTGCCAGTGCCTGCGTAGAAGCTTTACGATAAATGAATTGTTATTTTCAATAGTAATGCGGTAAGCAAACATATACTCGCTGTTCACCGGATTACTGTAATCTGGCTGGTAATATGTTTCCACGCTAATGGTTATGCCTTCTGATATTTTAGAGATCATACCGGACGTTTGCTTACCCGTAAAAGTAACACTAAAATTTACTTTTTGTTGTAATTTACATACCACATCCTTGTTAAAGTAAATTCTTATGCCACTCAAAACGCTTCATTACACGAACGGAGAAACAACCATTGTATGGAAACCGGATGTTTGTATTCATTCCGGCATTTGTGCGAAAGGCCTTGGGGAAGTATTTGATCCCCGCCGCAGGCCCTGGATCGATATGAGCCAGTCCGATACGCAACGAATTATTGGCCAGGTGAAAAAATGCCCGAGTGGGGCACTGAGTATTGCGGAAAACGATACAGATAAGTAACCTATCTTATTAAGGTTAGCCTCACCGGTAGGTAGCCTGCAGAAAGCATATCAGCAAATTGTTTTGCTTCCTCTTTTGTAAACACTCCTGCAATTTCTGCATTACCCCCTTCAATCTTACTATTTACAAATGGTGCACTATATACAAGTCCATCCACCACGATTGCGATCGCTTTATTGATATTTTTCATCGTTAGCCCTGCAAACTGCTTTTTTCCCATTTCATTGAACCGGATCGATATGGATGGCCTTCCTCCATAATCAAATCCCATTTTTGCAGATTCCAGCATTTTATTTACCGGCAATTTCCATTCGTTATTTCGCAATGCATACACCTGCAGCGAAGCAACAGAAGCATGTCCTGAATAGGTTATCTCCTTTGAATAGGCAAACCGGCAATCCTCAGGCAAAAAAGGTTTCAGTTTCTTTTTCACCTCGTTGAATGCTCCTGCATCAGGTCCTGTTAGGGTTCCAATATCAGAAACCCTGCTATAGGAATCCATATTACCTGCAAAATTCAGCAGCTTATAGAAAGTCATTTTATCATCCTTGATCTTTCCCTGTTTGTCAGCTGCCACTAATATTTCAGCCAATTCAACCGGGCTGTATGTCTCATAAAAGAACACTTCACATGGCTTAGCCAGCCATTTGCGTGCAAACTCTTCTTCCAGCTCCCCATTATTTGTAACAGTAAATTCTTTTTTGTCGCTGTTGTATGAGACTGTACAACTTGCATAACCCGATCTCAAAAGCCTTTTTTTCAGTACAACTATTGTTGAATCGATAAGCCCGGCAGCTAATGCAGAAACCGAATCCTTTGCAGCAATCTTGTATGCATAAGAATAACTTTGGGCGAACGTGTTCGCAGAGACTGTCAATAAGAAAATAAACAGGAATTTCTTCACAGGCATATTATACTCTTTTTGCAGATTTATATCCATTCTTCTGCAGCCAGTGCAATACTTTTTCGCGGTGATCTCCCTGCACAATTATTTCTCCGTCTTTTACTGAGCCGCCCGTACCGCAATAAGATTTCATTTTTTTCCCGAGTTCTTCCAGGTCAGTACTACTGCCTGTAAATCCATAAACGAGTGTTACAGCTTTGCCGGCCCGGTGTTTTGTATCCAGTATTATCCGCAATTGTTGTTGTGATGGGTCAGGTGTTTGGGTTACTTTACTATTCGTTCCCGGTAATTTAAAATCTGGATCCGTTGAATAGATCAGCCCCCCAAACGAATTTATTTTCTTTTTTGACATATGCTGAGTTTCAAATAATAACAGCTTTCAGGCTAAGGTCCAGACTTCTTGCCTGGTGAATGACAGCTCCGCTGGAAATATAATCTACCCCGGTGGCTGCGTAAGCTTCTATATTTCCCAGGTTGATCCCGCCACTTGCCTCTGTTTCATATTTACCCCTGGTGATCTTTAACGCTTCGGTAATTTGTTCCGGAGTAAAATTGTCAAGCATAATGCGATCCACTTTTCCCACGGCCATTACTTTTTTTACATCGTCGATATTTCTTGTCTCCACTTCAATTTTTAAACCGGGCTTTTTCGATTGAACATATTCATACGCTTTCAGTATGGCTTTTTCAATTCCCCCGCAATAATCAATGTGATTGTCTTTAAGCATGATCATGTCGTACAAACCAAAGCGGTGATTCACTCCCCCGCCGATCTTCACCGCTTCTTTTTCCAATAGGCGGAAATTAGGCGTGGTCTTTCTTGTATCCAGCAGTTTTGTTTTATAGGGTTTTAATTTCTCCGCGTATTCGTGGGTTAATGTAGCAATGCCGCTCATGCGCTGCATACAGTTGAGCACCAGTCTTTCGCATTGTAAAATGGTATGCACTTTTGCTTTTACCTCAAAAGCCTTTTCCCCGGGTTGCATCACATCGCCGTCTTTCTTAAAGGGAGTAAAAACAATATCCGGCTGCATATACCTGAATATTGCTTCAGCCACTTCCATACCCGCCAGTATGCCTGCTTCCTTGATCTTCAATACCGCCATACCTTCTGCACCCGTTGCAATGGAAGAAAGCGTGGAATGATCTCCATCACCAATATCTTCGGCCAGTGCATTTTTAATAAGCAGGTATAATTGTTCCTTATGATCCATAACAACAAAGCTAAGAAAGAACAGAAACAAAAAACCCCGGAAGATCCGGGGCATTTCAGTTTATTATTTATTCTGGTCTATTTATTTTCAAAAGTTATTTCCTGGAGTAATTGCTTGTCTCCCTTTTGTTTCATAAAAATGGTTGTTCTGAAAGAACCGTTCCGGGTAACCAGGGTACCGATGCAATATTGTGAACCGGAATTTTCGCCTTTGTGTAATACTTCAAAACCTTTCACAGTGTTGGTTGTAAAAAAATCTTTCAACACCAGTTCTGCCTGGCTCTTGCTGTAACTATTGCTTTTTTCAGGCATATTTATTTCCACCGTGTTATCAAAAAAACGGGCTACCTCTGCAGAATTACCCGCCTTCATTCCGCTAATCACTTCGTCAATACTTGCAAAAAGGGCGAAAGAACTGATCAAAGCACCAACCGCAAATAGTGTAAAAAAACGTTTCATTTTCCGTAGGTTTTTGTCATCGTGAATTCGACTAAAAACGTGCCAACCTGTGTTAAAATTGCCGTGTGATAAGCCTATTTTATACCCATAAGACAAGAAAGAATTGTACTTAGCTGCAAATCTTTTAGTTTTACCAAATGGAAGATAGGAAAGTTATACTTATTATAATGGATGGCTGGGGCCTTGGCAAGGTAAAAAACAGCGATGCCATACAAAATGCGAACACCCCGTTCGTGAATTCATTATATTCAAAATATCCTAATACAACGCTGGTAACCTGCGGTGAAGCGGTTGGCCTGCCAGATGGTCAGATGGGAAACAGTGAAGTAGGACATCTTAACCTGGGCGCCGGAAGAATTGTTTACCAGGAATTGCAACGCATTAATGTTGCTGTTCGCAGTGGCGAGTTTGCTAAAAACCAATCGCTGTTAAATGCCATCCGCTACGCAAAACAAAATGGTAAAACACTTCACCTGATCGGGTTGGTAAGCAATGGCGGCGTTCATTCGCATATTGATCATGTAAAGGCACTCTCCAGTCTTTGTGCAAAAGAAGAATTAAGCAATGTATTGGTACATGCATTTACAGATGGAAGAGATACTGATCCAAAAAGCGGGTTGGGGTTTTTAACCGAATTACAAGATCATCTTAAACAAACAACCGGAAGCATTGCAACCATTACCGGCCGGTATTATGCTATGGACCGTGATAAGCGATGGGAACGGGTCAAGATCGCTTATGATGCATTGGTGAATGGGATCGGAGAAAGCAGTGAAGATGTTTTAGCTGCTGTAAAAAAATCTTACGAAAGCGGCGTAACGGATGAGTTTATCAAGCCGATCATCAACAAAACATTGCCAAACGTCAGGATACAGAATGATGACGTGGTGATCTGTTTTAATTTCCGTACCGATCGCTGCAGGGAAATTACCGAAGTACTTACCCAGGCAGATAAACCGGAATTTGGAATGCAGAAACTGAACCTTCACTATACTACCATGACGCAGTATGACCATACTTTTAAAAACGTACACGTCGTTTTTGAGAATGATGACCTGCGGAATACACTCGGTGAGATACTGGAGCAGAATAATAAAACGCAGATACGCATTGCAGAAACTGAAAAATATCCGCATGTAAGTTTCTTCTTCAGCGGTGGCCGGGAAGTGCCGTTCAAAGGAGAGAAACGCATCATGGTTCCTTCACCAAAAGTGGCCACGTACGACCTGCAGCCGGAGATGAGCGCTTATGAAGTAACTGATAAAATTGTGAAAGAGATAAATGATAAGTCAGCAGATTTTATTTGTCTTAACTATGCCAATGCAGATATGGTCGGCCATACGGGTGTGTGGAAAGCGATCATTAAAGCGGTAGAAACGGTTGATCAATGTGTAGAGAAAGTGGTAACGGCTGCACTGCAAAATGAATACACGGTTTTCCTGACTGCCGATCATGGCAATGCAGATTATGCCATAAATGAAGACGGCACACCCAATACCGCACACACATTAAACCTGGTTCCTTTTTTTATAATTGATAAAACATGGAAAGGAACCATAAACCCGGGTAAATTAGGAGATTTAGCCCCAACCATTTTGCAAATGATGAAACTACCGGTTCCGGAAGTGATGACCGGCAATATATTAATTGATAAACCTTAAGCAATGAAAAAATTCTTTAAACGATTATTCGTTTTATTACTGGCAGCATTTGTAGTTATCCAGCTTTTCCGGCCTGCAAAGAACAAGGCAGAAGGCATGAGTAAAAATGATATCAGCACATTATACCCGGTGCCGGAAGATGTACAAAACATTCTTAAAACAAGTTGCTACGATTGCCACAGCAACAACACGGTTTACCCCTGGTATGCCGAGGTTCAGCCGGTAGCCTGGTGGCTCGACAGTCATATCCAGGATGGAAAAAAAGATCTTAATTTCTCAGAGTTTGCCAGCTACCGTATCAGACGCCAGTATAAAAAGCTGGAAGAGGTGAATGAACTGGTAAAGAAGGACGAAATGCCCCTTGACTCCTATTTATGGATACATAAGGATGCTAAATTAAGTGAACCACAAAAGCTTACACTTGCTACATGGGTTAATGCGGTAAGGGATACCATGGAAGCGCATTACCCGATTGACAGTTTAGTGCGAAAGAAATAAGTACTAACTTCGTCTTCTTTTATTGTATGAACCTGTTTTTCCGTAAAATATCTGCTGTTGGATTAGTGTTGCTTATTGCAATGCCGCTTGTTTTTACAATAGGCATCCTGGTAAAACAAAAGATCATTCAGTTTCACCGGAGAGAAAGATTAGAAACAGAACAACTTCAAACCATCACTGTAGCTGCAGAAAATATCCGCTGGGTAAAAAAAGGAAAAGAGATACTGGTGGCCGGAAAATTGTTTGATATAAAGCATTTTGAAAAGAAGAACAGCCAAGTGACCCTTACCGGCTTTTTTGATAAAGAAGAAGAAGATCTTTTTGATCAACTGAATAAGATGGCAAAAGACAAAAACAGGCCTTCTCCACTCACAACTGTGATTAGTTTTTTGCTGACCCCTTATTACAATGAACCGGTTTCCGGCTATTGCCAGATAAACTGGCAGCCGCATTCAAAAGAATATTTCAGCTATGCAGAAAAAATACCTTCTTTCCCCGTAAGCGATATTACTCACCCGCCCGCAGCATAGATTTCTCCTTCAATAAAATGATAATTGACCTGTTGTAATTTATACGGCGGGCTGGTTATTTCTATTTATCCAAAATTACTTTTATGAATAAAATATTTATGCTGCTGGCTTTTTCGGCCATTACAACCAATGGATTTGCTCAAAAAGCCAAAGTAGTTACCGATACTGTAAAAAAAGAGATCAGTTTGGAAGAGGTCGTTATATCGGCCAGCAACTTTGCAGAAAAACAAAGGAACATTGCACAAAAGATCGATGTGATCAGTGCAAAAACAATTGCCGGAACCAATGCACAAAATACCGGCGACCTGCTCATCAATACCGGGAAAATATTTGTGCAGAAAAGCCAGCAGGGCGGCAGCAGTCCCGTACTGAGGGGATTTGAGGCCAGCCGTGTGCTACTGGTGATCGATGGGGTACGTATGAACAATGCCATTTACAGAAGCGGGCACCTGCAGAACATCATTACCAATGACCAGAATTCATTAAGCCGGGTGGAAGTGATGTATGGCCCCTCTTCCACCATTTATGGAAGTGATGCGTTGGGGGGGGTCGTTCATTTGATCACCAAGTCTCCTGTTTTATCCGGTGATAAAAAATTCCGTACCACGGGTACCGCCTTTGCCCGTTACAGCAGTGTGAATAATGAAAAGACCATCCATGCTGATATAAGCCTGGGAGGAAAAAAATTCGCCTGGTTCCAGTCGTATAATTTCAGCGATTTTGGAGATATGAAAATGGGAAGCAACTACCCCGACAAATATCCCAACTTTGGAAGAAGGAGCCAGTATGTTGCAAATATAAATGGCGTAGATACCGTACTTACAAATAAAGACGACCGGGTACAGAAATTTTCCGGGTACAAACAATGGGATATTATTCAGAAACTTCTCTTTAAACAAAGCGACCGCATCTCCCATCTTTTGAATTTCCAGTTATCCAACACCAATGATGTGCCCCGTTACGACCGACTGCAGGACACAAGAAATTTCGGTGCTCCCATTGGAACCACCCTTCGTTATGCCAGTTGGTTCTATGGTCCCCAGAAAAGGATCATGGGTGCTTATGAATTAACTGCAAACAAACTTGGCTTCCTGGATATGCTGAAGGCAAACATCAACTACCAGGATATTGAAGAAAGCCGGCAAACAAGGGAATACAGGCGCTACGACCGGTTCGACAGCCAGGTTGAAAGAGTAAAGGTATTCGGCATAACCATTTCCGGGAGAAAAGATATTGGGAACAACGAATTGACAGTTGGAGCCGATGCCCAGTTCAATGATGTTAAATCAAGAGCAACAAGAACAAACTTAATCACCGGCGCTGTTAGCAAATTAAATACACGTTATCCTGATGGTAAGAACAAGATGAATTACTTCAGTGTTTTTGCCCAGCATCTTTACAAATTCAGGAATAAGAAACTGGTATTGAACGATGGCATCCGTTTTCAATCTATCAACCTGAAAAGTAATGTGCTTGATAATTCTTTTTTCAATCTTCCTGATACCGCTGTTTCGCAAAACAGTTTTGCTGTTACCGGTAACCTGGGTATAGTTTATACACCTACTCAAAGCACCACCATCAAAACTTCTTTTGCATCCGGGTTCAGGGCGCCAAATATTGATGACCTGGCAAAAGTGTTTGAATCAAGCACAGCAGCAAGGCAGGTGGTTGTTCCTAATGCCGATATTAAACCGGAATATACTTACAACATTGACCTTACCATTAGTCAGCGTATCGCCAACAGGGTAACAGTTGAAGTAACCGGTTTTTATACCTGGTTCAGGAATGCCATTTTAAAAGCGCCGTTCAAATTAAATGGCCAGGATTCAATTACCTACAATGGTGTAAAAAGCCAGGTGCTTGCCAGCCAGAATGTAAACAAGGCTACTTTATATGGGTTCAGCTTTATCATTAATGCAGACATTTATAAAGGCTTATCCTTCAGCAGTACCTTATCGTATACAAAGGGTAGTTTTAAAACCGATCCTTCTAAAACTTCAGCCATTTATGAAAAACAGCCAAATGGCAGTTATTCTTTGGTAAACAGGAATGTTTCGAGCAAACCATTGGACCACCTTCCGCCTTTAATGGGCAAAACCAGCCTTGGTTACCAGCATAAGATATTCAGTACAGAAGTATCTCTGCTTTATAATGGCTGGAAACGCCTAGAAGATTATAATGCCGATGGAGAAGATAATGCGCAATATGCCACGGCAGATGGAATGCCTTCCTGGGTGACATTAAACTGGAAGGGGTCCGTAAATATTAAAAAAAATCTGCAAGTACAAGTGGGTGTAGAGAATATTCTCGACCGGAATTACCGCTATTTTGCCTCAGGATTCTCAGCCGGGGGCAGGAATTTCCTAGTTGCCTTAAGGGCAAATTGGTAAACCAGGCTCTAAAAGTCTGAAAAACTATAACCGGGGCGTCAGAAATGTTAACATTTTGACGCCCCGTGCTTTAGGTGCAGCATTACTTAGAAGTATTTTGTCTATATTTATAGTGTAAACTAAGCAACAAATGACCGAAGAGCTCATGCTGGCCGGGTGTATAAGGAATAATGCCACTGCGCAGGAGGCTTTATACAACCGTTTTAGTCCCAGGATGCTGGGTGTATGCTACCGTTTTGCCAAAAACCGGGAGGATGCAGAGGATATGTTGCAGGAAGGTTTTATCAAGGTTTTTACACAAATACATCAATACAGGAATGAAGGTGCGCTGGAAGGATGGATAAGGAGGATAATTGTCCATACCTGTATCAATGTTCTTAAAAAGAACAAAAAGTTCTCTGACAGCGTTGACATAATTCATGCAAGCAGTGTACATGTAAATGAAGAAATAATCCCTTCCATCATGCAGGCAAAGCAGGTTGTGGAGTGTATACGAACCTTGCCTATTGGTTACCGGACAGTGCTTAACCTGTATGCCATTGAAGGCTATTCCCACAAGGAAATAGCCGGTATGCTGGATATAGAGGAAAGTACCAGCCGAAGCCAGTACACAAGGGCAAAGGCCATGCTGGAAGAAATTTTAATAAGAAAAAAGATCATTCAAAAGCAAAAGAAAAAAACAACTTTTTTTGGAGCAGTCTCACCAGGCTAGATCCACTTAATAAACCTTAATACAGCATTACCAATAACTATTATGTTTTTTGAAAAATGGAAAGAGAATTTTATACAGATGAATTTGAACAACTGATCAAAGAAAAATCAGACCAGTTCAGGATGTACCCCTCAAAACGGGTGTGGCACAGCATCTATAATAACCTGCACCCCAGCCGCAGGTGGCCTTCCTTTGCCATTAGTGTCCTTTTCTTCACTTCTTTAGTTTCAATAGGTTACCTGAATACCAGCGATAATTCCAGAAACTTTAAGTTCACCGGGGACAAATCATCATCAACTGTTATTGCTGATAATAGCATTGCTAATAACGAGAACACACCCGTAAGTAACAAAAACACAACAGCAACAACAAACAATAATATCAACAGCTATTCAGTACCAAAGCCTGAAAAATCAAATGATGCAGATCTTTCAAGCAACAATCCTGATCAGGCTCTCAATATTTCCGGTGTTTCACAAAAAAACACTCTTGTCAAATCAACATCGGCAAAAAACAAGGCCAACCATATTCTTCAGCCTGTTGACGACCAGGTAAAGAGCAACCAATTATTTGCTGACATGGCCGTCACTAACAAAAGCAATAAGTTAAAGGCTACAAAACCTGCCACAGCCCGGGGAAATGGCAGTAAAGAAGATGCTGATGAGAATGATGATATATTGAATAATGCTGATTCCAAGATCAGTATTTCTGCAGGATCACCTGAATCACAGGCAGTAGTTTCTGATCAGCAAAAGCCAGCCATTGAAAACGAGAGCAAGATCGTTCCTAAAATACTAAATGCTACTGAAAGTAAAACAGACGCCCAGGAAGAAAAGTCCTGGATCGAGAATTATGCACAGCAAAACAAGCCTGCACACAGCAAGTGGAAAGATCGCCTGGATTTTGAACTTTATGCAACTCCGGCAGTTAACTACCGTAAACTAACTACAGAATCCAAAGGATCTGCTGCTCCATTTGCAATGACTGGTGATATTAATAAGGCTATCAGCCAGAAACCAGGTCTTGGCATTGAAACAGGCTTAGGGTTATCCTATGCTTTTGCAAAGAACCTGAGGCTAAAGGCGGGTGTTCAGTTCAATTATACTAATTACAACATCAACGCTGATCAGACCAATCACCCGATTCAGACATCCATTTTACTTACCGACCCGGTAACAGGTTATTCTTACCCCGCTGCACGTGTATCATCCATAGCTAATACCTACGATAATAACGCCCTGCAGCCGGTGACCTTACATAACCGTACTTACCAGGTTTCCATACCTATTGGATTAGCTTATAAATTATCTAGCAACAAAAATGTGGAATGGTTTGCCGGTGCAACCGTTCAGCCTTCTTATATATTTGGAGGTAAAGCACACCTGATATCGTCCGATCTTAAAAATTACATTTCCGACCCCTCCACCATCAGGAACTGGAATCTGAACATCGGACTTGAAACCTATATGAATTATAAGTTTGGCACGTACAGCCTGCGGGTAGGTCCACAGGTCCGGTACCAGGTATATTCAACGTATCGTAAAGATGTAGCCCTGATAGAGAAACCTTATGCGGTAGGGCTTAAGATCGGTCTGGTAAAAGGTTTTTGATTTAACTGATCTTTTGGTTTTATAAAATATTACGCAACAATTCACAAAAGGGTTGTTGCGTTTTTTATGCAGCCTCCACCGGATTTATTGGTTTTGCAATGCAGTACTTTACATTTAATTTTGAAAAATGAGACAGTTAATTCCCTTTATTCTTTCAGTATTTTTTTTAGTTTCCTGTTCAGATTCATCAACCCCTGAAGTTAAAAAGGTGGAAACCGGGCCTGTAAAAAAACAGAGTTTCTTCCCTGTTACCAGTTACATCCGGGGGCAGATATTTGAAATTAAGAGGAATGGTGTTACACCTCTTAAGTTCACTACCGTTAAAAACCACACTGATTCCGTTTGGCTCAAATTCGACCAACTTGAAGAGGCTGTAAAAGAATTTTTAACTCCTGAGATTGACTCGGCTAATTTAACAAACCTGTACACAGAAAAGAATTTTCTGGACCAGACAATTGCCGCTTTTACATTTACATATGACCCAACCGGGCTACTACCCGACAGTATGAAGCTTAAACGATGGGATGTTTATATTGACCCCGAAAATAATAAGGTAAAACGAATATACATGGTGAAGGAGATAAGTAAATCCATGTCACTTCAATTAACCTGGCAAAACGACAAGTACTGTAAGATCGTTTCTATAATCACAGATACCTCTGGAAATTCGGCGGTGGATAAAGAAGAAAAAATAACCTGGGATTTTTAACCAAAATGACTCAAAAAGAACTTACGGCCATTGCACACAGCATTCCTGCTGAACCAGGAATTTATAAATACTATAATTCCCAAAATGAGTTACTGTATGTTGGCAAGGCAAAGAATCTCAGGAAAAGGGTCAGCTCATATTTTTTAAAAACCTTGACCAGTTATAAAACGCATGAACTGGTAAAACGGATCCATCACATTGAGTTCATGATCGTTAATAATGAACAGGATGCCTTCCTGCTGGAGAATACCCTGATAAAGGAAAATCAGCCAAAATTCAATATTAATCTTAAGGATGATAAAAGTTATCCCTACATCGTAATAAAAAATGAACGTTTTCCCCGTGTTTTTTTTACCCGGAGAAAGCTCAATGACGGATCTCAATACCTGGGCCCTTATACCTCGGTTGAAAAGGTAAGGGAGTTGCTTGATTTTATAAGGCAAACAATTTCATTACGTAACTGTAAACTGAATTTATCAGAGCAAAATATTAAGAAAGGAAAGTTCAAAGTTTGTCTCGAATACCACCTTGGAAATTGCAAAGGGCCCTGCGAAGGATTACAAACCGAGGAAAATTATAAAGAGGATCTCCAGCAGTTAGTTAATCTCTTAAAAGGCAACCTGAAACCGGTTATTCAGCATTTCAAAAATGAGATGAAGCAGTTTGCTGAGAACATGGAATTTGAAAAAGCTGCTGCTTACAAAAAAAAGCTGGATCATCTTGAAGGTTACCAGTCAAGGTCGATAGTTGTAAATACACGGATAGGGACAGTTGACGTGTTTTCTATTATGGAAGAAGGAAACATCGCCTATGTGAATTACCTGGCCATCAATGCCGGAACGGTGGTAACAACAAAGACCATTACACTGGAAAAACAATTGGATGAAACAGCCAAAGAGGTACTTGAATTTGCCGTTGCACAACTGAGAGAAAGTTTTGAAAGCAAGGCTAATGAGATCATCGTTCCATTTGTTATTGAATTTCCCGGGAAAGACATTGAAGTAACGATCCCCCGGAGCGGAGATAAGAAAACTCTGCTGACACTTTCTGAAAAGAATGTAAACTATTTCCGGGAGGAACTGAGAAAAAAGAAAATACTTAATCTGGAGGAAAAATCTGCAGATGAAAAACAGAAGGTATTACAGCAGTTAAAAAAAGACCTGCAGCTTCCTGCTGTTCCCCTGCATATTGAATGCTTTGATAATTCAAACCTGCAGGGAAGTTACCCGGTATCGGCCATGGTATGCTTTAAGAACGGCGAGCCCAGTAAGGCCGAATACAGGCGATTTAAAGTAAAAACGGTAACCGGCATAAATGATTTTGCTTCCATGAAAGAAGTGGTTTACCGGCGCTACAAACGTTTGCAGGATGAAAATAAGCCCTTGCCTCAATTGATCATAATTGACGGAGGAAAAGGCCAATTGAGCGCTGCCATGCAAAGCATACATGAATTGAATGTACCGGGGTCAACATCTGTTGTAGGACTGGCAAAAAACGAAGAAGAAATTTTCTTTCCGGGAGATAGCCAGTCTATAAAACTTCCGTGGGACAGCGAAAGTCTGAAACTGATCAGGCGTATCCGGGATGAAGTGCATAACTATGGCATCACGTTCCACCGAAACCTGCGGAGCAAGGGCACTTTTAAGAATGAGCTTGAACAGATAAAAGGCATTGGGAATGCAACAGCAGACCTGCTTTTAAAGAAATTCAAGTCCATAAAAAATATAAAAGAAAAAAGCCGGGAAGAAATGGCTGAATTAATTGGAAATGCAAAAGCAGGGCTGGTTGTAGAATATTTCAGTAAACAATAAATACTTCATCAAATAAAAAAGGGGCCAGAATGGAAATTCAGCCCCGTTTAAAATCCAATATCCTATGAAAAACCGAAACGAAGATAGCCAAACCCATACTTACCGCCAATACCCTAATGTGGGTATTTATAAAAAATTGTTACTATTTAAATTTTATTATAGTTTGTTCAGGAAATAAAAAAACCCGTCATAAAGACGGGCTTTTTTAAAATATTTCTAATAACGGGATTAGTAACTCCACAAATCCTGTTCGTAATTAAATATCTTTTCTTTGATATTTTCGCCTTCCAGCAATTGGAGAATACCTCTTTCTTTCATACCTGGGTAATCCCTGATCATTCTGTCTAACGGATTATCAATGGTGCTCTTTATGATACGTCCATAAAACATTCTGCTTTCAAACAGGTCTTCCCAACTCATGCGGCCTCCATAGTTTTTGCCATTGTACACTTCGTAACGGGCAAATACCGGGCGCATATCAGGATAATAAACCCAGAATAACTCAGAAGGCCCCAGGTTAACACCCATAGAAGTAATAACATCCTTAACAGGAGCTATACCCAGTATCCTCCAAAACAGTCGTGAACTTTCTTTATCAAAGATCACTTCTTCTTTAATCCTGAACCTGTAAAATGAATCAAGATTTATTTCTGCTCTTTTGTATATGGTACCAATCAGGTTACCTGCAGTATCGTATTGAGGAACGGGTACCGAGTCGCCGCCAATTGCTTTGGCAACTTCACTCTTGGTCATTGGGGTGGTAAACCTGTCATCAATGCTGCTGAAAACAGTCACTGCGCTGTCGTCAATGGCTTTCAGTAATATTGAAATGAATCGCTGGTTACCATTATTCTCATTGGCTACATGAATGGCATGTTTATCTTCTCCCTTGCATCTATTTCTCTCCATATTTTATGGCGGTAGATGGCGTCATCGGCACGGAGGTTTTCATAAACCAGCGGTGTCCTGTCTTTTAACATGGTGGTTTCCACAGCTTCATCAGGCCTCAATGACTTTTTAATGATCGGGATCGGTAAACTGTCATTAAAAGGCGGAGGCGGAGGCGCCACTGCTACAGTTTTCACCGTATCCGTTACAGGTGCTGTAGGATTGATGGTAGCCTTTGTTTTTGACTTTGCCGTTTTCCGGGTTGTAGGCCGCTTGGTAGCTGACCTTGTTGTTGCCTTTTTCTTCTGTTGAGCTTCAACAACTCCTGCAAACATGCAAAAACAAATTGCCAATGCCAGGTATTTTAATAGTCGCTTCTTCATAGCAAATCTTTATAATTTTATTAGTATAGGGCGAATGATCTTCCTTCAATTGTTCTTTGCCCTCCGGGGCCTGTTACTTTAATATTATCGAACGTAACCACTGATCCTGGTCCACACCTTGTAAGAAACGAAGCAATGGGCGCTAAATTGTTCCCGTTGATTGAAGAAGTAGCTACACTTGGAAATCCGGCACCAGAAAAGTAAACAGTAGCGCTTACAATACTGAACCTTGTATCAAAATCAAATTTTTCCAGTTCGGCACGGCAGAATTGCTGATTCTTAAATTCAACAGAAGGCATCCTTGGTTTACCGGAAGCCACTTTGAACACAGGATCAGGAACTACCTTAACCCGGAAATCGAACTTACTTGATTTACCCTCTGCAGTTACAGTGATACTAGCGGTTCCCGGGGTTGTAACAGTTACTACACGGTTAGATCCTGTTCCGGTGATTGTTCCGCCTGTAATAGAAACATTTGTCTTATCCCAGCCCGAACCTGAAGAAATAGTAATTGGATTATCTACTCCAATATAGAACACATTCATTTTATCAAGCATTACTGCTGCACCTCCGGGTATACCCACTGTGTAGTCAATATCTTTTTCTAAATGATCTATTGTACCATCAGGTTTGGTGTATGAAATAGAAACATGAACTTTTTTATTTCCTGTTCCCGATACATTAAATTTTCTTTCCGCCACACCATTCTCATTTAATGGAGTTGCCGCACCATCAATAGAAATAACTGGTTTAGCGGCATCATTAAATGCACCAACACCTGCAGTAACAACCATTTCTTGGCCAGGCATTAGGTAAGTAGAACTACCCGAAGCAATAGGCTGAAATTTATTAAAGATCAGTTTAACTGCACCGATCTGGTTGTGACAATAGGTTACTACCTGGTTCTCGGCATTTTTAACATTATTCTGAACCTTGCTCAACATCGTTAAGGCTGCAATCGCAGGCGTCATATGAAAATAGCTGGCTGTCCAGTCTGTCACAGGATTTCCTGTTTGCGCATTTCCGGAATGTGAAGGAGGAACAGTTAAATTAACAGGGAACGTAACCGGGTCAATAGAGGAATCAATGGCCAGCATATTTTTTCTATAATCAGCAAGTTTTTGATAAAGTATCTTACCCTCTCCATTTTTTTCAAAAATCCTGGTAGATGCTTCCAGGTAATCCATTTTAAAATCTTCATTCCCGTTTTTGTCAAGAACAGGGACTCCGTTTTTATCTACTTTTAGATCCGCCTGCATTTTAACTTGTTTTTTCAGACCTTCTACATAATTATACAAATCATCCGATAGTTTTTTGGCCTGGTTGGCTTTGGGGACCCAAATCTCTGCCTTTTCTTTAGTTTGGAGATCTTTTAACTTTTCATCGAGTGATTGAAATAAGGTCCCGTTGCTTTGTTCAATATTTTTATTCGAATCAGTTAAGCTTTTATCAACCGTTTTAAAAGCGTTGATTACCTCCGCTGAAACGTTCAGCGCCAGGATAGCTGTCAACACCAAATACATAATGTTGATCATCTTTTGCCGGGGCTCTCTAGGTAAAGCCATAGTATTTTAGATTTACGATTGTTAGTTTTAAATTGTTTAGTTCTTCCAGTAACCAGGCAATAACCGGTATTAACGGCCCTGCATAGCGCTCAGCATATTACCATAAACTGCATTCAGTTTACCGAGGTTATTTGCCAATACACTGATCTGCTCTTTCGCTTTACCTGCATCTTCTACAGTACCCATCATGGTCTGGCTTGCTTCAGCCAGTTTGCCGTAGAATGTATTTAAAGATTTCAGGTGGTTATTACTTTCTTTTAACTCCAGTTCGTAAATAGTATTTAAAGAACCCAGGTTTTTAGTCAATACCTGTACCTGCTCATGGAACCCTTTGGCACTTTCAGCTGCATTGCTGAAGCTTCCCATGGTAGCGGCGCTGCTTGCAAAAGCGGTGGTCATACTTCCCAGTGCTACAGTTGCTTCTTTTGTTTTGTTGCTGAAATCTCCCGTAGATTTTACCACGTCGCCAATTTCATGCATATTACCTACAGTACCTTGGAGTTTTTGGAATCCTTCGCCCAGTTTTTTCAGGCTTGTTGGTGTGATATCAGCCTGTTGCAACATTTTGTCCATTGATTGCAATGAAGGGTTCTCAATTACATCTCCTGGTTCGTCATCTTCTTCATGATGTTTAGGCTTGATCCACTCAATAGCTGCATACACAAGAAAAATACCGGTCTCTGTCCACATACCAATGGTTAACATCATATCGGCATAAGACTGGTGAGTAAGTTTTGCCCAGGCAGCAAAAATGATTACTGCAGCACCGGCACTTACCAATACATCAATTAAGGTTAAGAAGGTTCTTTTGTTGTGAGGCATGATTTAAAAATTTAAAGTTTTAACTGGGGATTATTTAAAGTTTGATTACACAAAAGTTATAAAGTACCTGTTTTCAATACTACAGGTACCCTCATTAGTTCTTAGTTTTGGAAACTGTTTACTTTTTGCCCTTTTTCTGAGCCGGTGGCAAATCAATTACACAACGAAAGCCAATGTAAGATTTTGCTGTATCCTGGTATTCGTAAGCTCTTGTTCCGGTTCTTAAAAGATAACCAACATCTTTCCAGCTTCCGCCGCGTAATACTTTACGCTTGTCGCGGGGCTTATCTGTTTCCTTTGCATTATAACGAATGTCTGGATTCATATCATGCTGGAAACTGTAAGCGCCTTCATAATATAAAGATGAGGTCCACTCAGCTACGTTTCCTGCCATGTTATACAGTCCAAAATCATTTGGCCAGTATGCATCAGCACGTACTGTATAGAATCCGCCATCTTCAGGATAGTTACCTCTTCCGGGTTTAAAGTTTGCCAATAAGCAACCTTTTTTGTTACGCAGGTAATAACCGCCCCATGGATAGTCAGCTTGTGAGCGACCACCACGTGCAGCATATTCCCACTCAGCTTCAGTAGGCAGTCTGAAGTCAGATTCAGCGCCTCTTTTCTTAGACTCAAGATATGCATTGAGGTAATGAGTTCTCCATTCGCAGAAAGCAGTAGCCTGTTTCCAGTTTACACCTACAACCGGGAAATTTCCAAATGCAGGGTGACTGAAATATTTTTTTGCCATTGGCTCATTGTATGAGTAGGCAAAATCCCTAACCCAGCAAAGTGAATCCGGGTAAACAGGTATATTTTTCTTAATGATGAATTTAGAGCGTGGTACTGTTGCATCCTTATTTTGAGCAGCAGCTTTGTAGTCGAATATCTCTGACTGGTAAACTATTTTGGTAGCATCCAGTTCTTTCTTACCAAAGATCCTGTTATCGGGAGTAACGATGATGGCATCGATTTTTTCCATCGTTGCTTTATCACCCCATTTGATAGTAGTTGCTTTTTTCCAATCAATGTATTCATTACCGTCTGATCCCTGCTTTACATAGCCCATTAGTTTTGCGGCGATTGAATCTCTAACCCAATTGGTGAACTGGCGATATTCATTGTTGGTGATCTCAGTTGCATCCATCCAAAAGCCGCTGATCGAAACGGATTTATTACGGGCAGTGAGTGCATAACTCAAATCCTCGTCGCTTGCACCCATATGGAATGTTCCTGGTGGAATGTAAACCATGCCCGGAGGTTTGGGTAAGCTCCATTTTGAAGAAGGGGCAACGCCAATTAATTGGCCCTTGTCGGTAGCATAACCACCGCCGGATTTACTCCCTGATTTTTTACAACTGGTTGTTGTAGATGCGATAGCTGTAACAGCCATCAGATAGAACAGCCTGTACTTCATTGTTTTTAACTTTGAGGGTATTGGGCAAATGTAATGATTATTTTGATTTAACATCGTTTTCCGGTTGAATCAGTAATATTTTTTTCAACAAATTATAATCCTGAAAAGGGTAAACGGCAGAATTTTACAAATATTGTGTTCATTCGTTTAGTTATTGTCCACATTATTAAGCAGTAAAAGCAGATCTTTTATTTCATAAACCGGGGGTTGACAATGGTATTTTTTACAGAGGTAAATGGTGGTTTTTTCACTGTACTTTTTACCCTTTAGCATAGGAAAAAGATCTACTTCACTACTGGCGCATTGGAGGATCTTATTAGGCAGATAATGCTGCAACAGCATTTTCCTGTCTTGCTGGTAATTAGTGCCGGTAATCACGATCTCGTTCACTCCACATAACTTCTTCAGTATCAGCATAGCCCAATTAGCAAAGGAAGTCGGGTATTTCACTATGGCTGTGGTCAGTCCATCAAGTGCTTTTACGGCATTTTCCTGCCATAAGGGCTTATCAAATACGATCGATAAATAGAATAAATTATCTGTCATTACACTGTTTCCAGACGGGATCGCCCCATCATACACTTCTTTTTTTCGTACAATTACGTCTTCCTGATTTTTGCCAGTGAAAAAAAAGTACCCCGAATCGGGCTCCGAAAAATCACCCATCACATATTCAGTAAGCTTTTGAGCCCATACCAAATAGGTACTTTTAGAAGTAGCTTCGTGAAGGTAAATACAGGCCTGGATAAGGCAGGAATAGTCGTCTAAAAAGGCGGGATGTGTTGATTCGTTGTTTTTAAATGTGTGGTAGAATTCAGCCTCCATTCCTTCTTTTTTAAAGTTGCTGACAAGGAAATTGAAACATCTTTCAGCATCTGCTATGTAGTCATTGTTGGTTAAAGCGTTTCCAGCTTTAATTAAAGCAATTATCATCAAGGCATTCCAGCCTAAAAGGATTTTATCATCCAGCAAGGGCTTTGTCCTTCCGTTTCGTTTCAAGAGCAACTGCTTTTTACATACATCCATTTTAGCCTCGAATTGATTTAGATCAAGCTCTCTTTCCTTAGTAAAGTCAACCGCTTTTTTCAGGATCCATGGGATATTTTTACCTTCCCAATTACCGGTTTCGGTAATGTTAAAGAAATCACAAAAAAGTTTTGCATCTGTTCCAAGTACCTCTTCAATCTCTTTTTTTTGCCAAACATAATATTTGCCTTCCTCCCCTTCCGAATCGGCATCCAATGCTGCAAAAAACCCTCCCTGGCCATTACCCAGTTCATTCGTTACAAACCCTATTGTTTTTCGGATTGCTTTTTCAAACATCGCATCCTGCGTTACCTGAAACGCATCACAAAGTATATTCACAAAAAGAGCATTATCGTAAAGCATTTTTTCAAAGTGGGGAGCATGCCATTCATTATCGGTACTATATCTTGCTAATCCGCCGCCAACCTGGTCATAAATACCTCCCTGCAACATTTTACTGATCGATAACAGTGCCTGTCCAAGGGCTTCTTTACTTCCAGTGAAATGATGGTATTGCAGCAGGAATTGAATAGTGAAGGTTTGCGGAAACTTCGGCGCTTTGCCAAACCCACCCCACTCAGTGTCGGCAGTTTTCATGATGTTCGTAAAGATCAAATCCACCTGCTCTTTTAATACCTGCTCGCTGTCTGGTTCTATTCCTTCTGTTCTTTCGACCAGCCCAAAACTGTTGGACTTATGAAGATGGTTTGTAAGATTATCGGCCTGCTCAGCTATTTCATCCTTTCTTTCATTCCAGGCCTGCTTTATAGCATGTAAAACATCCGTCCATGAAGAACGGTTATAGGCCTTTACCGGGGGGAAATAAGTACCCCCGTAAAAAGGTTTTTTATCAGGTGTTAGAAAAACATTCAACGGCCAGCCCCCGCTGCCGGAAATGGCCTGCACCGCATCCATATAGATATGATCCAGGTCGGGCCTTTCTTCCCGGTCTATTTTTATGTTTACGAAATGTTCATTCATCAGTTCGGCTACTGCTTCATTTTCGAAACTTTCTCTTTCCATTACATGACACCAATGACAGGCAGAATAACCAATGCTGATCAATATGACCTTATTTTCCTTCTTTGCTTTTTGCAACGCTTCTTCTCCCCAGGGATACCAGTCAACCGGATTATATGCATGCTGAAGCAGGTAGGGGCTGCTTTCATTGATGAGCCTGTTACTCTTTTTACCTGATGCTGAAGTTGAAGACATATTATTTCTAAACACAAATATCAAATTAATATGAGTACAGGAACAGGTAAAATAAAAACACCCGCCGAATCAGCAGGTGTTTTAAAAAAATTTATGCGTTGGTTATTTTTTATTCAATGCAGAAAGATAAAGTTCCAGGGCGCTGACCATACTGGGTGCCTGTGGTTGCGGAGCCTTGATATCTAAAACAAGGCCTGCGTCTTCTGCTGCTTTAAATGTGTTTATCCCAAAAGCCCCTATTTTGGTTCCGTTCTGTTTGAATTTTGGAAAATTTTCCAGGAGACTTTTTACCCCGCCCGGAGTAAAAAAGCAAATAACATCATACTCAGTCGCCATTACCTGGGTAATATCATTGCTGATGATCTTATACAAAACAGGGGTTGCGTACCCACAGTTGTTGCCTTTGAGCCAGTTTGTTATTTCACTGTCAAAAGACTCAGAACATGGGTAGAGGAATTTCTCGTTGTCTTTGTGCTTGTTAATAACATCAAACAGGCTTTTATTGGTACCGTCTGCACCATAAAAGACCTTGCGCTTGCGGTATAAAATAAACTTCTGGAGGTACAGGGCCACGGCCTCGGTAATACAGAAATACTTGGTATCCTGCGAAACACTCACTTTCATTTCATCGCAAATGCGGAAGAAGTGATCAATGGCATTGCGGCTGGTGAAAATCACCGCAGAATAACTTGCAATATCAATTTTCTGCTTACGGAAATCCTTTGCCGGGATACCTTCCACCACTATAAAGGGATGAAAATCAAGATTCAGGTCATACTTTTTAGCCAGGTCAAAGTACGGAGATTTTTCGCCTTCGGGCCTTGGTTGGGTTATTAGTACTCTTTTCACTGATTTGACCGATGTAACAGCTTGTGTTGAACCGTTTTTAGCCATAGTTTACGCTGAGATGGTAATGCAAAATTACAAATTTTTACTTAAATACAACATTAAGCCCTTGTAAATCAGCAAAAGGGGGATTATTTCAATGCCGGCAATATAGAGCACAAAATGAAAACGGCTAATTTTTAACTGGTTTTGAAGTAATCCATACGAGCGGAAAAACCTGAGCAACAGGAATAAACCTATACTAAGCAACGAAACAATTACCCCGATCTTTATGATGACAGGATCTGAAAAAGTCAGAATAACAATGAACGGAACCAGGAAAATACCAATGATCTTGTTGATAAGAAATATAACAAACACATAGGTATTGGTTATGTCCTTCAATCCAGTTATCCAACCGGTGAACTTGAGCGTAGTGTATTTTACCAGGTAAGTAATTCCTAACACCGCAACAGATGCCCCGATCATCAGCCACCTGTTATCTTCATTGATCAGCCCGTAATACAACAAAAGGATATAGGCATACATGCCTCCGCTGATGACGAAAAAGAAATTGAAAAGTAAAGAGGGCAGTTTGGCCTGCAACAACTGGTCGGTCAGCTGGCTTTGCCGGAGAGAGGTATTAAAGAACACCCGGAACAGGTTTAGAAAATAACGGTTGTAGAAATAGCGGAAAAAAGCAAGAAGCAGCACAATGCCGGTGATGAGGTAGAACAATGAGTCGGTATTCTTTTCTTTCCGGAATTCAACCGAAAGAGAAACAGGTGCATCCTTTGTATTTACAAACCGGTTGCTGAGTTTAAATTCAGGGATGCTGAACACTGCCTGTACAGGCGTATCAACCGGAATAACCAGTTGCGTGGTATCCTTTTTTACTGAACCTGTATCCGCAATGTGTGTACTGTCGGGCTGCTGTGCCTTCACAAACATTGAAAAAAGTAAAAGCCCGGTAAGGAATAATGAGAACCGATTCAACAGTACTTTGTTTTAGCTGCAAAAATAGATGCTGCCCGTGAGATTCTTAAAAGTAATTGACATAACCAAAATGTATTTTGGATGCTTCCCGCAGGTTTAGTTTCACATCATTTCGTTTGCCTGCTGCATAGCTGATGTTGAGCAAACCAAATTTTGTTTCAAAGGCCAGGCCCAGGCCGGCACCGATATAACTGTTTTTCAGATCTACGGTTTGGTATTTATTTTTTACCCAACCGCCATCTACAAATCCAAACAGGAAAGAATTGAGATCGATCCGGTAACGGTATTCGGCCGTCAGCACAGCGTATTGCGTGGCATAAATACTTTCCTCGCTGAATCCACGCAGCAGTTTATATCCGCCTATCTGGAATAATTCATTACGGAATATGTTGGGGCTTGTAAATACCCCGCCATTGACAGCTGCTTTGAAAGTAGCCTGCTTGCCTACCGGGAAATAATGAGATGCGCTGAGTTTTATCTTAAACTGGTAGGCCCTTTCCTTCAGCGAATCATAAAGACTGGCATAATTGAAAGAAGGATCTTTAATGCTTATCACGTCATTATTCCGCTTTATATTTTTAATACCCACAGATGCTGTCAGTTTTATTTCATTCCCTTTTCTTGGATTAAGGCGGTAATCTGTTTTACTCCAGTCGTAATCCAACCCGATATTCACAGCGCTTACATCAATATTCGGCGGAAGGGTCTTCGTTGCTTTCACCTGGTTGGTATCAACTCCATTCGCCAGTAAAAACTATTTTGCCACTGCACAAATATTTTACCCGACTGGTTTGCAGATAAAAGATACTGAACCCCAACAGTGCATTTACCTGTAAAAAAGTGGAATCCTTTTTAAAGAGGTCAAATGCAAAATCAAACCCGAAAGAAGAATTAAAGATGTAAGGCTGCTGGTATCCCAGGTTAAGCCGGGGCGATTTTGCCTGCAGCTGTTGCCAGTTGAGCAAAATGGTTTCGCCATTATTTAATGCATTTTTTAAGTTGAGGTTCACATCGGCCGTAAGCTGCAGTTTGCCCGTCTGGCTGGCATTGGGCAAAAAACCGATCAGGAAATTGGCCTGGCTGCTCCGCTTAGGTGCCAGGTAAAGATTCAGCACCGCCCCTGTTCCAAGCATGGTAATGTCGTTGTGCTGTACTTCCTGCAGGTAAGGCAACTCAAGCAATCGCTTGCTTACCTGCTCCAGCTTTGTTTTATTATACAAGCTGCCATTGGGTAAGTCTAAATAATGCCGGAGAAATTTTTTCGAGATCTTAGCCTTGCCAAAAACACGAATGCTGTCTATCTTATACAGCGGGCCCTTCTTTGCCCTAAGCAGTGCATCCATCTTGTTATCATCTAACCGGATGCTGTCTAAAAATATTTCGGCAAACGGGTAGCCGCTTTTTTCATAATGATCCAGCAACCGTTGCTGCAAGGCTACCAATTGCTGAATATTGAGCAACTTACCCTGGTAATCTTTTTCCCGGAACCTGCTGGCATCCATCGCCGCTTTATCAATTCCATCCGGCATTAATTTTATCCATTGATATTGCTTGCCCAGGAACAAATAGATAGAAGTGAAATTTTCATTTTCAAAAATACTGTCAACCGATGCGGTAGGGTAACCTTTTGAGCCAAGTAATACGGGCAGGCCCTGAATGTAGCTGCTGCAAAGAGATTTGCTGGCAAACGTTGTCTGTAATTTTAAAGGCTGCAGGTTAAACAAGCTATCTTTGTCAACGAGATGAAGCCTTAACTGGTAAAGCGGATTTTTAGGGTTTTGCGACCGGCAATCAAATACAGACAACAATATGCCTGTGCACAGAATAACCGGTAACAGAAGTTTGCACCTTATTATTTTAACGGAAGTAATCAATAACCAAATCTAAAATATTTCCCGGTACTTACCGGGGACTAAATCATAAATCTTTGCCGGGAATTTATATACATATCCCTTTTTGCAAACAGGCCTGTCATTACTGTAATTTTCATTTTTCCACTTCCCTGGGACTAAAGGAAAAAATGATCCAAGCGATCATTAAGGAAATAAACTTAACCATGACAGGCACACAAGACAAATCCGGAATCATCTCCACACTTTATTTCGGCGGAGGCACCCCAAGTATTTTAACCATAGCTGATCTGAAAATGATCGTTGAAGCATTGCAGGATCATTTTGTTTTTGCCGGTGATATTGAAATTGCCCTGGAAGCAAACCCTGATGACATCAATGCTTCTAAATTAGAAGAATGGAGATCCGTTGGCGTTAACCGCCTGAGTGTGGGCATCCAGAGTTTTGTGGATGAAGAATTAAAATGGATGAACCGGGCACATACGGCAGCAGAGTCGTTGAATTGCATTGATGTGATTCAAAGAGCTGGCATCAATAATTTCTCCGTGGACCTGATCTATGGCTCGCCTTTACTGAGTGATGCTGACTGGAAACGGAATGTAGAAACCGTGATCGGAAAAAATATACCTCATATCTCCTGTTATGCATTGACTGTGGAGCCAAAAACAGCTTTAGACAAAATGATCGCTTTGCATAAAAAAGAACCGGTTGATGCGGAAAGGCAGACAAGGCAGTTTTTACTGTTGATGAAGTGGATGGAAGAAGCCGGATACGAACATTACGAGATAAGCAATTTTGCAAAACCCGGTTTACGGAGCAAACACAACAGCAGCTACTGGTCTGGAGAATCGTACTATGCCTTTGGCCCTGCAGCGCATTCTTTTACTGGCAAAAAAAGAAGATGGAACATTGCAAACAACGCTTTATACATCCAGTCTTTAGAAAAAGGAGTGATTCCTTTTGAAGAAGAAACGCTGACAGAAACGCAACGCCTGAATGAATACATCATGACGTCGTTGCGAACAATGGAAGGGTTGAATCTGGACTATATCAGCAAGACATTTGGGGAGGATAAAAAAAATATACTTCAAACTGCAGGCCGCAAGTTTGAAAGCAGGGGCAAATTGAAAATTGAAAATGAAAGGATCATTTTAACCAAAGAAGGAAAATTATTTGCCGATGGAATCGCCGCAGATCTATTTTTTTGAGTGGTGATAATTCTTTTTAACCTGCTTCACAATCTCAGCAACTGTTAAGCAAACCACCATAAAGATCAAAACTGAACTACTGATATTTGAAAAGGAGAAAGGCATGGTTCTATTTTCTGCTGTAAAGTTAGCACATTCCTATATCAAGGCCTGCTCAATTGTGTTAAAACCCTCGGCAGCCGGCAAATTCTCCCACAAAATTCTATAAATGGTATCTGCAATGGGCATATCGGCCATAACTTTTTGATTGATAATGTGCATGCATTTACCGGCATAATATCCTTCGGCAACCATGCTCATCTCTAACTGTGCAGCTTTTACAGAATATCCCTTCCCGATCATATTCCCGAAGGCCCGGTTACGGCTGTGAAGAGAGTAACAGGTAACCAGCAGATCGCCCAGGTAAACAAACGCCGCATAGTTATGGGGCCGGTGTTCTTCCGAGGGCTGGCGTACATCGGTATGCCCTACCTCAATATTTTTTATCCCTGCTTTTTTCAAAAAACCAGCCATTTCATCGGCACAATTGGCTATAAACACACTCAGGAAATTATCACCATAATCAAGTCCGTGGGCAATACCGGCACCTACCGCATAAATATTCTTCAGCACCGCCGCAAACTGAACACCGTAGATATCGTTGTTCTCTACCGTATTTAAATATGGCGTTTTAAAGCAGGTTGCGATCTCATGCGTTGTCTTTTCATCAATGCCCGTGAAAGTGAGGTAAGATAATTTTTCGGACGCCACTTCTTCTGCATGACAAGGACCGAGTACCGCAAAGTAATTTTTCAACTCTACGTTGAATTCATTCTTCAGGTATTCATTCAGCAGTAAATTATTGTCGGGCAAAACACCTTTAATGGCAGATACGATCTTCTTCCCGGAAAAAACAGTACGGTCCAATCCATTTAATGCAGGTACGGCATAAGCGGAGGGAACAACCATTACAATGCAATCGCTGTTTTCTATTACTTCAGCCGGGTTTGTGGTGAGTCTTAGTTTTGTAATGTCAAAATGTGCCGTTGGCAGGTATCGCGGATTATGATGACGTGATTTTATGTATTCAATGTCTTCTTTACTGCGGTTCCACCAGTAGATGAAATTTCCGTTGTCGGTTAATATTTTCGCTATCGCCGTTCCCCAACTTCCGCTTCCTAGTATTCCAAAAGTCATCGTTTAATTCGTTTAAAAGTTTAAGTCGTTCAAAACGTTTAAACCGTTAAACGCCTGAAACGATTAAACGTTTTACAACCCTAATTTATCAACCGCCAACTGTGCAGCGATCTGGCTGGCATCTTTTTTATTATATCCCTTTGCTTCGGCGATCAATTCACCATCTACCGTAGCACCAATCGTAAACAACCGCCGGCCATTCTCAAATTTCTCATCCAGGGTTTCAAACTCCAGTGCCTTGCCGTTCTTATTTGCCCAGCCGTATAATCTGTTTTTAATGTTGATCTCGATCACTTCCAGGTCATCAATGAACATATGTGGCATGATGATGTATTTCTCCACCCACTTATGCGTACCTGCATAACCTTTGTCCAGGTAAACAGCACCGATCAATGCCTCCAACGTGTTCCCAAATATCTGGGAAACCTTCAGGGCATTATCATACTTGTTGTAAAATGTGATCTTCTTGATACCCATCTTCAGGGCAATGTCATTCAGTTTCTGGCGGTTCACCATTTTGCTCCGCATCTCGGTTAAAAAGCCTTCGCCTTTGTAGGGATATTTACGAAAGAGATAGTGTGCCACCACCGAACTTAATACCGCATCGCCTAAGAATTCAAGCCGCTCATTGTTCTCATCGGCTCCTTCCCGTACGCTGCGGTGACTGAGTGCCGTTTTATACAAAGCAATGTTGCCGGGTGAAAAGCCCAGGACATTATTGAGCTGCTTCCGGAAGTCCCGGTTACTGTTCTGGCTTTTGAATAGGTCCTTTATGAATTGCAAAACGGAAAATGGTTTGCGTGAAATTAATCTTATTTAGGACAGATAAAATTAAGATTTTTTTATCTCCCATAGCTAAGGTAAAATGGTTAACGGGCAAAACAAACTTTTATTCTTTGCGGTAAAGAAAGAATGAAAATATTAAGCCATGTATTTTTTAACAATAACCGAAGCATTGTGCCCGCCAAAACCGAAGGTGTTGCTCAGGGCGGCATTCACCGTACGGTGCTGTGCTTTATTAAACGTGAAATTAAGTTTGGGATCCAGCTCAGGATCATCTGTAAAATGATTGATGGTAGGTGGAATGATATCTTTTGTAACCGCCATGATACAGGCCAGTGCCTCCAGCACACCCGCAGCTCCCAGGCAATGCCCGGTCATGCTTTTTGTACTGCTGATGTTTAAATCATAAGCATGTTCTCCGAATACTTTAAGGATGGCTTTTGTTTCGGCATTATCTCCCAGCGGCGTTGAAGTACCGTGCACATTGATGTAGTCAATATCCTCGGGTTTCATTTCTGCATCTTTTAAAGCAGCGATCATCACATTTTTTGCACCAAGCCCTTCGGGATGAGGGGCCGTTATGTGATAGGCATCGGCAGTAGCGCCGCCTCCGGCTATTTCGCAATAGATCTTTGCACCTCTTGCAAGCGCATGCTCAAGACTTTCCAGCACCAGAACACCGGCGCCTTCTCCCATTACAAAACCATCCCTGTCCTTGTCAAACGGGCGGCTTGCGGTAGATGGACTGTCGTTGCGTTCGCTCAATGCTTTCATGGCATTAAAACCACCCACGCCTGCTGCGCTGATAACGGCTTCGCTTCCCCCGGTAAGGATGATATCGGCCTTTCCCAAGCGGATATTATCAAAAGCATCAATAATGGCATTGGTGCTGGATGCACAGGCGCTTACCACGGCAAAATTGGGTCCTCTGAACCCATGCCGCATGGAGATCTGCCCGGCAGCAATATCCAATATCATTTTGGGAATAAAGAAAGGATTAAATCGTGGCGTGCCATCGCCCAGGGCAAAGTTGGTAACTTCTTCCTGGAAGGTGATGAGGCCGCCAATACCACTGGCGAAAATGACCCCCACCCGGTCGGTATCAACATTTTCTTTGCTGATGCCGGCATCTTTTACAGCTTCATCGCTGGCTATAAGGGCAAACTGGGTAAAGCGGTCGATCTTACGGGCTTCCTTGCGATCGAGGTAATTGGTGGGTTCAAAATCTTTAACCTCACAGGCAAACCTGGTTTTAAACTTGCTGCAGTCGAATTGTTTGATATTATCGCAGCCACTAACTCCATCGTTCAAACCCTGCCAATACGTTTCAACAGTTTTGCCCAATGGCGTCAGAGCTCCCAACCCGGTAACTACAACTCTTTTTAAAGCCATAAAATTTGCCTGTGATAATTAAATTAAATTACTTAGCATGCTCTTCTAAGTAAGCAACAGCCTGTCCAACCGTAGTGATGGTTTCAGCCTGCTCGTCAGGAATAGAAATATTAAATTCCTTTTCGAATTCCATAATAAGTTCAACAGTGTCCAGGCTGTCGGCGCCTAAATCATTGGTAAAAGAAGCTTCAGGGGTTACCTCCGCCTCATCTACTCCTAATTTGTCAACAATTATTTTCTTTACTCTTGTTGCAATGTCTGACATGATTGTAAAATTTAGTTTGTATAGGGTGCAAAAATATACATTTTGAGATAAATACAAAGAAATAGATATTGTTTGGTTATAAACGGTTTTTGCGCCTTATGAGTCCGGCAAATCTGATGTTTAAAGCGATTTTAGCCGATTGGTTTTTTCTACCAGTTCATTCATCCAAAAGTCCAGGGCAGTTTTTTTACATGGATGCAGGATACCAAAAAATTTGTATATTGGTAATTCATCTTTAACCAAAACTCCGCTCCGCTACCAAAACTTAACCCGTTATGGCCTTAAAACAAATAGACCACGGTACAAAAGAATACCAACAGATGGTAAAACTCAGGAACGATATCCTGCGGCAACCCCTTGGACTTTCTTTTACCGAAGATGAACTGGCAAAGGAGAAAGAAGACATTCTGATCGGCGCTTTTGACGATGACGAGATGCTGGCTTGCTGCATGCTTACAAAAACAGATAACAATTGTTTACGGCTCAGGCAAATGGCCGTTCAAAATAACCTCCAGGGAAAAGGCATAGGAGCCAGCATGATGAATTTTGCCGAAACCGTTGCCCGGGATAAGGGCTTTAAAAAACTGGTGATGCATGCCCGGAAAACAGCGCTGGGTTTTTATGAAAAATTAGGCTACCGGGTCGTTGGCGATGAATTCACCGAAGTAACCATCCCCCACTATGTGATGGAAAAGAATTTATAGGAAGTTATAGTTCCGTAAATAAAATCACTTCCGCACGATCTTCTCTTTGAATATATTCCTTGCTTCATGCACCGCATCCCCTTCAAACGCATCTTTTGGAACTATAAAGAATGATCTTGTATTAAAATAAAGATGAAAGAAATGCGGACTCTCTATCCAGGTGCTGAATTCCTGCCAGCCCCAGCTCCGGCCTCCCCGTTCGTTCTCAATACGGAATTCATCGTCTGACAATTTTGCCCTGAACCGGTCTCTGAATGTGTCGGCTTTCCGGTAAACCATGTAAGGAAGCAGGAACCAAAACGTGACCATCAGCATGAACCACAAAAAAGAACTGATCAGAAAAGCAAAGGGAGATATCTTCTTAAAGAAAAATAACCCGGCAGAAAGCATGGCAAATACATTTACCAGTATCATCATTATCTTGATTTCCTTGCGGGTGATAAAATGATACCGGAGTGCCTGTATCACTTTCTTTTTGTCGTACGTAAAAAATTCAGACGTCATCCGGCAAAGATAAGTACCGCTAATCAGTTACAAACATCAGCAGCAACTTTACCGCCGCCGTCTGCCGGCATACCGCCGATCAGGTGATCACGCAAAGCAGCATTAAAAAAACTTACCCGTCGGTTTTGTACCCTGCCATCCGGCGTGCTGTTGTCTGCAACGGGCTTTGTATTGCCAAAGCCAACAGCGATCAGGCGTTTGCAGTCCACCCCCATTTCAACCAGCTTTTTACAAATAGCCAGCGTCCTTTTCTCACTTAACAACTGGCTGGCATTTGCATCGCCGGAATTATCGGTATGACATTCCACCCGCAGCAGGCTGATATATGACTTATCGGAAAGATATTGCTTAACTGTTTCCAACGCTGCCATACTCTCGGGCTTCAGTTTATCGCTGCCGGTCTCAAACAGTATTTGTTTGGAAATTTTCACTTCATTGCCTTCCAGTTTATACTCCTGCGCATAGGTCGCAGGGGTGAATAAGGCAAAAAGAATAACCAGGTTCCATTTCATAACGGTTGATTTAGTTATACAAATATCTGTTGTTACCAGGCATATGCAATACCCGCTCAAAGGTATTTATCTTATTCCTTTAATTTTGAGATCATGCTCTCCTATTGGCCGGTATTCATGAATAACAAATACTTTCCCTAATTTGTAAAAGAGGCTTTTAACAGCTGCAGTTATTTGAGGGATTTTGTGAAGAAGAAATGATCACCATTACAAAAAATTAATCATGAAGAAAATAATCATTTTAATAGTTGTTCTTACGAACAGTTGTTTATTATCCGCTCAAAAAGGCAAAAGCTTAAAAGAACAATTGATCGGAACCTGGGCCCTGGTATCTGTTGACAACATTTATCCCGACAGCAGCAGGCAGCATCCCTATGGAGAAAACCCCGTTGGTATATTAATATTTGATGCCAAAGGGAACTACGCCATCCAGATCCTGAAAGCGGTAAGACCAAAAGTCGCATCCGGCGATAAGAACAAAGGCACGCCGGAAGAATACCTTGCGTTGGTTCAGGGAAGCAATTCGCACTTCGGCACTTACTCGGTTGATGAAGCAAGCAAGACCATCACATTTAATATAACACATGCTTCCTTTCCTAACTGGGAAGGCACCGTACAAAAACGCCAGTACACATACACTGGGAATGAAATTAAATATGTAGTAACCAACACCACGCAAGGTGGACAGTCTGTTATTGCAGAAGTTGCGTGGAAGCGGATCCAATAGGACGCAAAAGAATAAACAAACTATTTCAACATGGAAGATAAACTTACCGAGAAAATTTATGTAGATGAAGAAGCCGAAAAGTTAATTCTATTTACTTTCAAACAATACAAAGCCGTTGCAATCCTGTGGACTTTGATATCTGTCATTACAACTATCTTCCTTTCAGCCAGCATCATCAAACACCGTAATCACCATTTTTCCAACTGGGTTGAAACCTTTGATTTTAAGATATACCCTTACCTGTATTTCGTGGTAGTACTATTAAACCTTGCGCTGCTTTTTTATTACTACAACGCCATCAAATGCCAAACGAAGGCAATGAGTGAATCTAACCAGGTAGAATTCTCAAAGAGCTTCTCCCTCTACAAAAAAGGTAATTATGTATCAATCGCTTCTCTTTTCGTTAATTTATTCACTCAAAGTATATTCCTTTACCAGCAATTACAGGCATAACGTATTCAAAAAAAAAGCGCCACTCAAATGAGTGGCGCCTGATTTTATGTTCGTGCTTAATCAAACCAACTTAACTGCAGCCCATGCTGTTTCCGCAATTCAGGCATTTGTAGCAGGTACCACTGCGTACGGTTATGTGTCCGCAGGTATTGCAGGCCGGTGCATCGCTCTGCATACTTTTAGCAGCTGCATTCACGGCATCCAGTCCCTTCTCGGCTTTTTTATGAGCCGTGCGGTGCTGTGCTTTTGAAGGAGTCGTTTGTGTACCGGTGCTAAGCACCCTTACTTCACTTAGTTCAGGCTTGCGTTCGCCAATGGTTGGCGTATCCTGGTCCCAGGGTTCATTGCCCTGGTTCTGCACTTCGGGTGTATCCAATACATGAACCAGGTCGTTCCTGCCCAGGTATTCATACGCCAGTGAGCGGAAGATGAAATCAATGATGGAGGTTGCACTCTTGATATTCGGGTGATCCACCATACCGCTTGGTTCAAAACGGGTGAACACAAATTTCTCTACATATTCTTCCAGCGGCACTCCGTATTGAAGTCCGATGGATATGGCAATGGCGAAGCAGTTGAGCATACTGCGCATGGTAGCGCCTTCCTTGGCCATGTCGATGAATATTTCACCAAGGGTTCCGTCGTTGTATTCACCGGTACGCAGGAACAATGCCTGGCCGTTTATTTTTGCTTTTTGTGTAAAGCCGCGGCGCTTGGCCGGTAATGCTCTTCTTTCCACGATCATCGCCAGTTGACGTTTGAGGGTGGTATCGGCACTGCTCTGCACACGCTTGTTCATTTCATCCAGCAGGTCGTCGATGGTGAGCTTACCCATGTCAACCATGGTGCTGATGTCGGCAGCCAGGGCAGCAGCACTTTCTTCGCTGATGGGTTCATCCATAGTGAGTTTAGTCGAACTATTCTTCTTATCGCTCTTGTTGCTTAATGGTTGTGATAATTTAGAACCGTCACGATACAGGGCGCATGCTTTTAAACCAAGCTCCCAGCTGAGGCGGTATGAATCGGCAATGTCTTCCTGTGTTGCTTCGTTTGGCAGGTTAATGGTTTTTGAAATAGCGCCGCTCAAGAATGGTTGCGCTGCACCCATCATTCGGATGTGCCCGTGTGCATGTATGTAACGTTCGCCTATTTGTCCGCACTTGTTGGCACAATCAAAAACAGGCAGGTGCTCATCTTTCAGGTAAGGAGCTCCTTCCACCGTCATGGTACCACATATATATATATTAGCCGCTTCAATTTCCTCATCGCTGAATCCCAATGCTTCCAGCAGGCTCCAGTTGAAGTCGCTGTATTGCTCCGGTGTAAATCCCAGGCGCTCCAGGCAGGTTTCTCCCAGTGTATATACGTTGAAAACGAATCCTATTTCAAATGCGGCGCCCAATGCTGCATTCAGTTTATCGATGTCTTCAATAGTGAATCCTTTCTCCAGCAATGTTTTGGTATTGATGAAAGGCGATTTATCCAGTGAGGCATGCCCTTTTGCATACGCAACGATCTCTTCAATTTCCTTTTCGCTGTATTTGAGGTTGCGCAAGGCCTGTGGAACACTTTGGTTGATGATCTTGAAATAACCACCGCCGCTTAATTTTTTAAATTTCACTAATGCGAAGTCTGGTTCCACACCCGTAGTATCGCAATCCATTACCAACCCGATCGTTCCGGTTGGGGCAATAACGGTTGTTTGTGCATTGCGGTAACCATATTTTTCGCCAAACTGCACCGCATCATCCCATGCTTTGGTGGCAGCTTTCAATAAATAATCAGGACAATATTTTGCATTGATGCCCTGTGGTTTTATGCGGATGCCTTCATATGCTTCGGTAGCATCGTATGCTGCGGCACGGTGATTACGCATCACCCGTAACATGTGTTCTTTATTTGCTTCATACTTATCAAACGCTCCCAGGAAGCTGGCCATTTCAGCCGATGTTTTATATGTTACACCGGTCATGATGGCGGTGATGGCTCCTGCAATTCCTCTTGCTTCTTCACTGTCGTAAGCAATGCCGCTTACCATCAGCATGGAACCGAGGTTTGCAAACCCAAACCAAGCGTTCTGTAATCATAAGAAAGCTGCGCCACTTCTTTTGAAGGGAACTGTGCCATTAAAACAGAAATTTCTAAAACTACTGTCCACAAACGGCAGGTATGTTCAAAACCTTCTACATTAAATGTGTTGTTGCTTTCATCGAAGAACTGACGAAGATTAACACTGGCTAAATTACAAGCTGTGTTATCTAAGAACATGTATTCGCTGCAGGGATTAGAAGCCCTGATCGCACCACCTTCCGGACAGGTATGCCATTCATTAATAGTAGTATCATATTGTGTACCTGGGTCAGCACAACGCCATGCAGCATAGTTGATCTGGTTCCATAATTCTTTTGCTTTTACTTTCCGCATCACCCTGCCATCGCTTCTTGCCTTGAGTTCCCATTCGCCGTCATTATCCAGCACATCAAAGAATTCATTGGGTATGCGGATGGAGTTGTTGCTGTTCTGTCCGCTGACGGTGCGGTAGGCTTCCCCTTCATAGTCACTGGGATAACCGGCAGCGATCAAGGCTGCCACTTTATCTTCTTCTTCTACTTTCCAGTTGATGAAGTTTTGAATTTCGGGGTGATCCAGGTCGAGGCAAACCATTTTAGCTGCCCTTCTTGTGGTACCACCGCTTTTAATGGCACCTGCTGCACGGTCGCCGATTTTCAGGAAACTCATTAAGCCGCTTGACGTACCCCCGCCGCTTAATTTTTCTCCTTCGCCACGTATGCTGCTGAAGTTGGTACCAACACCGCTGCCATATTTAAATATCCTTGCTTCACGTACCCAAAGGTCCATGATACCACCTTCATTAACGAGGTCGTCGTTCACACTTAATATAAAGCATGCATGTGGTTGAGGACGCTCATAAGCATTGGCTGATTTTTTCAGTTGGCCGTCTTTGGCATCCACATAATAATGTCCCTGTGGTTTGCCGGTGATGCCATACACCTCATGCAAGCCGGTGTTGAACCATTGCGGACTATTAGGCACGCAGGCCTGGTTCAAAATAGAATACACCAGTTCATCATAAAAGATCTGTGCATCGTTCGGCGTTGCGAAATAATCATAGCGTTCGCCCCAAACACGCCAGCAATGAGCCATGCGATGTGCAACCTGTTTAACAGTTGTTTCCCTCCCGGTTGTTCCGTCATCTTTTGGAACACCGGCTTTGCGGAAATATTTCTGCGCCAAAATATCCGTTGCGATCTGGCTCCATTGTTTCGGGACTTCTACATTATCCATTTGGAAAACAATTTCGCCTGTGGGATTTTTGATTACAGAGGTGCGGTAATCGTACTCAAACATATCGAAAGGACTAACGTCGTCTTTGGTAAACTGACGGGTAAACTGCAGTCCTTTTACAGATTGGTTTTTCTTTGACATAAACTATAATAGTGCTTGATTAGTGGGGTTAAGTAATTGTTAAGCAAACGAAAATATCTTTTACGACTGAACAAACAAACCGTTAAATATTAACATTTGGTGGATAATTTTGAAGACGCAAACCGGCAGGGCTTTTGGTCATTTTTCCCCGGTTAGCGAAAAAATTTTTCAGAAAAAATCTTGGAAAATTCATTAAAACTTCAATGGGTTGATTTTACTGCATTTTCTGTTTTTTGCACCCGGAATGAAACAGGCTGCTCTTAATTTCATTCCACAGTTTTAAATGAGTAGTTTTATAAAAATAAAATATGGCTAAGAAAAAATGGTTCTCCCTGCTTGCGCTCATCTGCATTGCAACCGCATTGCTGATGTACCTGGCCGTTGCAAAAGAAAATGGCCTGCATGATTTTTTCTGGATACCCCTTATCCTGGCAGCCACATTCCTTTTTGCTGCCACAAGAATAAAATGAGTTTGATTTATGAGAGCAGTAATACAACGAGTAGCAAAAGCGGGTGTGACCATTGACGAAATTATTAAGTCGGAAATTAAAACAGGCCTGTTGGTTTTAATTGGCATGGAAGATGCCGACAATAAGGAAGATATTGAATGGCTCAGCAACAAGATCGTTAACCTCCGCATTTTTGATGATGAGAATAAAGTACCCAATATCTCGGTAAAAGATATGGGCGGCGATATTTTACTGGTAAGCCAGTTCACCTTGCAGGCTTCTACCAAAAAAGGCAACCGGCCTTCTTATATTAAAGCAAGCAAACCGGAGATCGCTATTCCACTTTATGAAAAAATGATCGTTCAGCTGGAAAATGACCTGGGTAAAAAAATACATACCGGTGAATTTGGTGCCGATATGAAAGTTGCTTTGCTGAATGACGGGCCCGTGACCATTGTGATTGATACAAAGAACAGGGAGTGATATTAACCGGGCTGAAGCCCGAAAAAAATTTTTATTAATTATTACCCCGGCTTAAAAGCCCGGGCAATGCAGGCGATACTTTATTTGTCCCGATGTTTTATGAATTGCTCGGTCCTTATGAATTCATTTTCTCTTATGAATTGCCCGGGCCTTCAGGCCCGGGACAAATGATCATAAATCATCCGGGCTTTAGCCCATCACTAATAATTTCAAACATGAATGACATAACAATCAAACAGGCACAACAGCAGGTTGACCAATGGATAAAAACCATTGGCGTAAAATATTTCAGCGAATTGACCAATCTTGGTGTCTTAATGGAAGAAGTAGGTGAGCTGTCAAGACTGATGGTAAGAAAATACGGCGACCAATCTTTTAAAGAAAGCGATAAGGGAAAAGAACTAAGCGATGAAATGGCCGACGTATTATGGGTACTGATCTGCCTGGCGAACCAAACCGGCGTAGACCTTACAGAAGCCTTGCAGAAAAATTTTGAAAAAAAGAATTTAAGAGATAGCGAACGGCATCAGCAAAATGAAAAACTGAAATAAGCTAATTATCTTCTCTTTCTAAGTATTGCAAGCACTGCTTATCTTTGCGCCCTATGGCAAACGAAGCAAACAATTTCCAGGAACTCATCTCCCATTGCAAGGAATACGGATATATTTTCCAGTCATCCGAAATTTATGATGGCCTGGCAGCCGTATATGATTATGGCCAGAACGGCGCCCAGCTCAAAAAAAATATCCGTGATTACTGGTGGAAGAGCATGACCCAGCTTCATGATAACATCGTGGGTATTGATGCCGCCATCTTTATGCACCCTACCACCTGGAAAGCATCCGGCCACGTGGATAATTTCAGCGACCCGATGATCGACAACAAAGACAGTAATAAAAGATACCGGGTGGATCATTTGATCGAAGGCTTTGCAGACGAACAACGAACAACGGGCAACGACAAACTGGCTGATGAAGTTTTAGCTTCCATGGATGCTTTACTGGCGAAAGATGATTATGCAGGACTAAAAAAATTAATTGAAGACAATAATATAAAATGCGCCGTCAGCAAAACAGCTAACTGGACCGACGTTCGGCAGTTCAACCTCATGTTTAAAACAGAGTTCGGTGCCGTGGCTGCTGATAACCCCGATGATAATATTGTATACCTCCGCCCTGAAACAGCGCAGGGTATCTTTGTAAATTTTTTGAATGTGCAGAAGACCGGCCGCATGAAGATCCCTTTCGGCATTGCACAAACCGGTAAGGCATTCCGCAATGAGATCGTGGCAAGGCAGTTCATCTTCCGCATGCGGGAGTTTGAACAGATGGAAATGCAGTTCTTCGTTCGGCCCGGCACACAAATGGAATGGTATAATTTCTGGTCAGCAGAAAGAAAGAAATGGCACGAAAGCCTGGGCATACCTGCCGGTAAATTACGCTTTCACGATCATGTGAAACTGGCACATTATGCCGATGCAGCATTGGACATAGAATTTGAATTCCCCTTCGGCTGGAAGGAACTGGAAGGCATTCACTCCAGAACAGATTTTGATCTGAAACAACACCAGGAGTTCAGTAAAAAGAAGATTCAATACTTCGACAATGACCTGAAGGAAGACGGAAAGCCTTATGGCAACTACATACCATACGTTGTTGAAACTTCTGTGGGATTAGATCGATTATTTCTCACCATCATCAGCCTTGCTTATGCCGAAGAAAAATGGACCAAGGAAGACGGTACAGAAGACAGCCGGGTGGTTTTAAAAATTCCCGCAAAGATCGCTCCTACCAAACTGGCCATTCTTCCTTTATTAAAAAAAGACGGGCTGCCTGAAATAGCACGGGAGCTGATGAATGATTGTAAGAACAGCTTTATGTGTTTTTATGAAGAGAAAGATGCGATCGGCAAACGCTACCGCCGCATGGATGCCATTGGTACACCCTTCTGCGTAACCATCGACCACCAGACAAAAGAAGACAATACCGTTACCATCCGCTACCGGGATACCATGACGCAGGAAAGAATTGCGATCAGCGAAGTAAAGAACCTGGTACTGGAAAAGATCAGCTAACTTATTTTAAGCATATAACAAACCCATTGCAGCCTTTTCGCAATGGGTTTGTTATATTTATAATTGTGAAACGAACATTTTTACTACTCCTCAGCATATCATTTGCTGCTGCCGGCTACGCACAGCATGCCGCACCCTCGTACATTGACGTAATAAAAAAATTCTGCTCCACGTACGAAGCGTCGGAAGAATATGAGAACTATACATCTTTCGCAAAAAAGAAAAAAGGATGGTATGTACTCCAGGTGAATAAAATTCAATCCGACAGAACATTGGAAGAAAGATTGTTCTACTCCTTTTCAGAGAACAAATACCTCGACCTGGGTAAATATTATACCAAAACCGGGGATGTTGATATGGAGAAACAGCTTGAACGGTTCCTGAATAATGGCGGCGGCACTTCTGACTGGTATGGCTTTGAACGTATTCCCTATTATGGATACAACGGCTGGTATCTTGACATGATCAAAGACTTTGCTTCGCAAAAAGATCTTTCAGACACCATACATGATGCGCTGGGCAGGGCCTATATAAATCTTGCAAACAGTTACCTCTGGTATCAAAGCGGGGGCATGTATCCCGAATACGATACCCTGCACCGGAAATTAGACAGGCTTGAATATCCAAGCGAACAGCGGATCGGCAAAGTAAAGGAAGCGGTTGATAATGCCATTGTACAATTTGATAAATTGAACAGCATCAACCCATGGTATAACACCATCGTTGGTAACAGCACGCTGAAATTATTTAACGAATACATGCACGGCTATAACCAGATGATCATGTGCGGAAACGATGAACTGGCCAGGCAATACATCGAGAAAGCGCCATTGCCGGAGCCTTATATCCTGCAGGCAAAAAATTATCTGAATTCCTGCGAACCTAATGCGATCCTGTTTAGTTACGGCGATAACGATACCTACCAGCTTTGGTACGTGCAGGAAAAATACAATTTCAGGAAAGATATTTTAGTGATCAACAACAGCCTGCTGGGCCTGCCTGTTTACATCGATATGTTCAAACGGAAAAAAATGCTGTCGCTTTCGATCCCTGACTCATTTCTCAAATACCCGGAGAACGATGTTATTTATTTTTCGAAAGACAAAAATGCAGGTGATGTAAAAAAGACGGTCTCCTTAAACGAATTCCTGAAAATAATTTATACAAAAAAATACCCTTCTTCGCATACAGAAACAGGCACCTACCCTACCTACCCTTACGCAAGCGCTTCACTCACCTTCAGGGTTTATTCAAAAAACACTCCGGGTACCGGCGTCCAAAAAACCATATCCTTTGACCTCAGCGAGAACTACTATTTTATGAATGACATCGCCGCATTTGATATTGTTTTCAACAACGTAGCCAACCGGCCTGTATATTTTACCAGTACGCAAAATCCTTTTGAGAAGAACCTTATGCAAAAGGGCATCGTATATAAATTGATCCTCGCAAACCTGGCTCCCCCGGTAAAAAACGAAACAGAAGTGAAGGGACTTGAAAAATTCATAGCTGAAAAATATACCCCGGTATTAAGCAATGATGCTGGCCTGGTGTCTTTTGACGGGGATAATACTTTTTTTACACTCTACTACAGCATATTCCGGTACTACCTGGAAAAAAAGGATACCATCAATTTCAAAAAGTGGTTGTACAAGTTAGATGCTGCCTGTCCGAAAATAAATGCCATGCAAATTAATATGGCACGCAGCCTGGTCTATTATTTTATTGAAGCTGGTGACAAGGGCAAGGGACTGGCTATTGCAAAACAATATACGCAATGGCTCAATCGTGTTTACAGCGATCCGGTTTCTTTAACCGGTTATTACTCCCAGGAAAGTTATACCAGTGAATTGACCAAACTACGGGATTACCTGGCATCAAAAGACCTGGGCCTCCCTTTACTTGACAGTTTATTAAAAGAATAAGAACACGCTTTCCCGGATTTTTTTCATACCCATCTATTTGTCATTATACCGCCTTCTCAACTGATAAATATCAGTCTTTGCCTTGAACTACGTCACCTTCCTTTTTCCCCATTGGCCATATTTTGCTGCTGTTTAACCAGCCTTTTCACAGGTTGATAATTATTGCCATTCAAAACTTAAATCATGGCTTCAACAGACATCACCAAACCGGTCGACCTGCTTACACATGCAGAAGGTACCGGTCACAGCCGTTCCCGGCGCCCGGTTTACATGGATTTTATGCCTCCCTGCAACAGCGCCTGCCCCGCGGGCCAGAACATACAGGCATGGCTTTCTTACGCACAGTCGGGAAATTATTTTGAAGCGTTCCAGGCAATTGTAGAAGACTGTCCTTTCCCCGCCATCATGGGACGTGTTTGTGTGAAGCCCTGCGAAACCGGTTGCAACCGCAATCACATTGATACAACCATCAACATCCATGCAGTAGAAAGATATATCGGCGATGAAGCGATCAAACAAAACTGGCCCATCCAGTTTGTTGCTTACACAACCCACAAAAGAGTACTGGTGATCGGTGCCGGACCATCCGGGCTTTCAGCGGCATATCATCTTGCAAGAATGGGCCACACTGTGGAAATTTATGAAGCCGGCAAGGAAGCCGGTGGTTTATTAAGAACCGGCGTGCCTGATTACCGGTTACCAAAAGATATTCTTGATGCCGAAATTGACCGTATTAAAAAACTGGAAATAACCATTAAGCTGAACCATAAAGTACAGGATGTGCTGGCTGAAAAACAGGCCGGCAATTTTGATGCGGTGTATGTTTCCATTGGCGCACAACTGATCCGCCCCGAAGAATTTCAACACGATAATTCGGTGTACATGACCGATGCCTTTTCTTTTTTTGAAAGATCTAAAACAGATTCTTCCCCCTACACAAAAAAGAAAGTGGTGGTTTATGGCGGCGGCAAACTGGCCTTATACATTTCAAGAATGATAAAACGCTTTGACTCGGAAGCAGCCGTTTATTTCTACGGCGATAAAAAAATGATGCCGGCCTATGATTATGAAACCGACGATGCATTGGCTGAAGGCGTAGAAGTACAACTCCTCCGGAGCATCAGCCGGATAGAAAATAAAAAGATCATCCTAGAAATAATGAAAGTGGAGAAGGGTAAGGCTGTTGGCTCCGGTGAATTTGAAATTGTGGAAGCCGATGTGTTGATCAATGCCAATAAACAGGAAACGGATTCCGGTTTTCTCCGTTCCATTTCCAATTTAACCATTAATGATGATGGCACGGTTTTGATAGACGCACAACGCATGACCGGCAGTGAAGGCATTTTTGCCGGTGGTGATATGTTGCCCGGGGAGAACCGAAGCGCCACCGTAGCCATCGGCCATGGTAAGAAAGCAGCCAAATACATCCATGGTTATTTAATGCAGAAGCCTTACCAGAAACCTGATAAACACCAGACGGCCAGTTACAAAAAACTGCACATGTGGTACAAAACAGAGGCCCCGCAAAAAGAACAGGATAAGCTGGCCCCTGCAGTAGCGGTGAAAAGTTTTGATGAAGTGATCCATGGCCTGTCGGAAAAAGAAGCAAGGTTTGAAGCACAAAGATGCCTGAGTTGTGGCAATTGCTTTGAATGCGACGGTTGCTTTGGTGCCTGCCCGGAAGATGCGGTCATAAAATTAGGTAAGGGTAACCGCTACAAGTTTAACTACGATGCCTGCACGGGATGTGCGGTTTGTTACGAACAATGTCCCTGCCACGCCATAGAAATGATTCCAGAACCTGTTAATGCTGTCAACAATGTCAAATAAAAATAAAACCGTTGCAACCATCGATGGAAACGAAGCTGCTGCATATGTAGCATACCGCATCAACGAAGTGTGCGCCATCTACCCCATCACGCCCTCTTCCACCATGGCGGAGCTTGCCGATGAGTGGGCATCGAAAGGAACAAAAAATATCTGGGGCAACGTGCCTGAGGTAATTGAAATGCAGAGCGAAGGCGGTGCTGCCGGAACCGTACATGGTGCCTTACAAACGGGTTCACTCACCACCACATTCACGGCATCACAAGGTTTGATGCTGATGCTGCCGAATATGTATAAGATCGCCGGTGAACTAACCGCTTGCGTATTTCATGTAGCGGCCCGTTCATTGGCAGCGCAGGGTTTATCCATTTTTGGTGATCACCAGGATGTGATGGCTGCCCGGACAACCGGCTTTGCCATGTTAAGCTCTGCCAGTGTGCAGGAAGCACATGATTTTGCATTGATCGCACAGGTTGCTTCGCTGAGATCAAGAATCCCTTTTATCCATTTCTTTGACGGCTTCCGCACTTCACACGAAGTGAACAAACTGGAACTGCTGGGTGATGAACAGGTAAAAGCAATGATGCCGGATGAACTGGTGATCGCTCACCGCAAAAGAGCATTGAACCCGGATCATCCTTTCATCCGGGGTACCGCACAAAATCCTGATGTATATTTCCAGGGAAGGGAAACGGTAAATACATTTTATAATAACACCCCCGGTATCGTAGAAGATGTAATGAATGAGTTTGCAAAACTCACCGGAAGAAAATACGAACTGTTTGAATACAGCGGTGCACCTGATGCAGAAGAAGTAACCATCATCATGGGTTCTGGTGGGGAGACCGTGGAAGAAACGGTTGCTGCATTAAATAAACAAGGAAGAAAGACAGGTGTACTGGTTGTTCGTTTATACAGACCTTTCTCTTTAGCACATTTTATTAAAGCATTACCTGCCACGGTAAAGTCAATTGCAGTACTTGACAGAACAAAAGAATCCGGCGCTGCAGGCGAACCCATGTACCAGGATGTGCTGGCTACCTTGGTGGATGCGTTGCAGCAAGGCAAGCTCAAAAAATTACCCAACATCGTAGGCGGCCGTTATGGTTTATCATCCAAAGAATTTACACCGGCCATGGTGAAAGCTGTGTATGATGAATTAAAAAAACCAAAACCTAAAAATGGATTTACTGTCGGCATTAATGACGACGTCACATTCACCAGCCTTGAATACGATCCCGAATTTAAATTAGATGAAAGCGAATGGAGACAAGGCCTCTTCTTTGGCCTGGGTGCAGACGGAACTGTGGGTGCCAATAAGAATACGATCAAGATCATTGGTGAGAATACCGACCTCTTTGCACAAGGCTATTTTGTATATGACTCAAAAAAATCAGGAGCAAGAACCGTTTCGCATCTGCGTTTTGGCCCCAAACCAATAAGAGCGCCTTACCTGATCTCAAAAGCGGATTTTATTGCCTGTCACCAGTTCAACTTTGTTGAGAAAGTGGAGATGCTGGAATTTGCAAGCGAAGGAGCTACCTTCTTATTGAACAGTCCTTATCCCAAAGACGAAGTATGGGATAAATTACCGGGGCAGGTACAAAAGCAGCTCATCGACAAAAAAATAAAATTGTATGTGATCGATGCAACCACCGTTGCAAGAGAAACCGGCATGAGCGGCCGTATCAACACCATCATGCAGACATGCCACTTTGCTTTGTCTGGTGTATTGCCAAAAGAAGATGCCATCAAACAAATTAAAAAAGCAATAGAAAAAACGTACTTCAAAAAAGGTCCGAAGGTAATTGAACAGAATTTCATAGCTGTGGATGCAACGCTGGCTAATTTGTATGAAGTGAATTATCCTAAAAAAGTTTCTGCTGCTTCAGTTGAGCTGCTTACTGTTCCAGATAAAGCACCTGCTTTTGTAAAAGAGGTAACCGCCATGATGATGTCGGGGCATGGTGATGAAATTCCCGTGAGCAAGATGACCGTTGATGGTACTTATCCAAGCGGTACTACGCAATGGGAAAAAAGAAATGTCTCCGACCTGGTGCCCATCTGGGAGCCTGATGTTTGTATCCAGTGCGGTAACTGTGCCTATGTTTGTCCGCACAGTGTGATACGGGCAAAATTCTTTAACGAAAAATTCTTAGGCAAGGCACCGGAAGGTTTTAAATCTGCGCCGATCAATGCAAGAGGTTTTCCTGAAACAAAATATTCATTGCAGGTGTATGTGGAAGATTGCACCGGTTGTAATTTATGTGTGGAGGTGTGTCCGGCTACCGACCCGGCCAACCGCAACCGCAAGGCGATCAATATGGATGAGAAGGAACCCATCCTGCAGAAAGAAAAAAAGAATATTGACTTCTTTGAAGACATTCCATGGAACGACCGTTCTAAAATTGATTTCTCTACTGTACATGGTGCACAGTTCCTGGAACCCTTGTTTGAGTTCAGCGGTGCCTGTGCCGGTTGTGGTGAAACACCTTACCTGAAACTGCTGTCACAATTATTCGGCGACCGGTTACTTATTGCAAATGCAACCGGCTGTTCATCCATATACGGAGGTAATTTACCAACAACCCCGTGGGCAAAAAATAAAGATGGCCGTGGGCCGGCCTGGAGCAACTCATTGTTTGAAGACAATGCGGAGTTTGGTTTGGGAATGCGTATCAGTGCCGATAAACAACTGTCTGTTGCAAGGCAGTTGCTATTGGAATTAAAAGATGAACTCGGCGAAGCCTATGTAAAAGAAATACTGGATGCACCACAAACACTCGAATCTGAATTGGTATTACAGCACCAACGGGTGGATGGACTGAAAGCAAAGCTGAAAGAGATGAACTCTTCTTCTGCGGCACATTTATTATCAGTAGTTGACCATTTGGTTCGTCGCAGCGTATGGTTAGTGGGTGGCGATGGATGGGCCTACGATATTGGCTATGGCGGATTGGACCATGCATTGGCAAGTGGAAGAAATATTAAGATACTGGTGCTGGATACAGAAGTGTATTCCAATACCGGCGGACAATCATCTAAATCAACACCAACAGCAGCTACTGCAAAATTTGCGGCTGGTGGTAAAGCAGGTGGTAAAAAAGACCTGGCCATGCAAGCCATCTCCTATGGCAATGTATATGTAGCAAGAGTTGCTTTTGGCGCCAACCCGCAGCAGGCATTGTTAGCGATGAGAGAAGCAGAGGCCTATGACGGACCTTCTATCATCCTGGCATACAGTCATTGCATTGCGCATGGATATGACCTGAAGAACGGATTAGACCAGCAACACAAAGCAGTGGCAAGCGGCCACTGGCCGTTGTTACGTTACAATCCTATCCTGAGAAAGAAAAACCAGAATCCGTTTGTGCTTGATTCACCAAGGCCGAACATGGCATTAAAGGATTATGCCTATAATGAATTACGGTATAAAGTGCTGACCATGACAAATCCTGAAGCAGCGAACGTGTTGATGAAACATGCACAGGACCTGGTGAACCTGAAATGGAAAACATACGAGGAACTGGCAACAAAGAAGGCAAGCGATTTTGTGCCGATAGCTTAATAGTTCATTGTTCATGAACTTAAAATAATATTATGAAAATGCAAACCACTTACATGGGGCTTGAATTAGATTCTCCCATTGTTGTTTCTGCCTGCACACTCAGTGAGCATACAGACAATATTGTAAAGATGGAAGACAACGGAGCCGGTGCTGTTGTGCTGTTCTCTTTATTTGAAGAACAGATACGGAAAGAGGAAGCTTTGTTTAACAGCGTGATGGCCGAAACCTCTTACGCCTTCCCTGAAGCAATGGATTATTTTCCCGGGCTGGATGATTTTAAAGTAAGTATTGATGAATACCTGGAAAATATCCGTAAGGCAAAAGAAAGAGTAAAGATCCCGGTCATTGCCAGCCTGAATGGTATTACCAATGAAGGCTGGATCGACTATTCAAAACAGATGGAACAGGCAGGCGCCGATGGTATTGAAGTAAATATATTTTTTATCCCTGCCGATATTGCCATGTCTACTTCTGAAGTGGAGCATCGCTACCTGAATATCATCGAAAACATAAAACAAACGGTGAAGATACCCGTGGCTGTAAAACTGAATCCTTATTTCAGCGCCATGGGGAATATGGCTTTGCGGATGAAAAATGCAGGAGCAGATGCATTGGTTTTATTCAACCGTTTTTATCAGCCCGATTTCGACATCAATGAACTGGTGATAAAAACAGATCTTCATTACAGTGAATCGAGTGAGATACGTTTGCCATTATTATGGATCGCATTGCTGTATGGCAAAGTGAAATTATCATTGGCTGCCACCACCGGTGTACAGAGTGCCGTGGAGGTAATAAAGTACCTGCTTGCCGGGGCTGATGTGGTGATGACAGCATCCTCCTTATACAAGAATGGCATTCCTTATTTAAAGACCATGAACAAGGAACTGAACGACTGGATGTACATGATGGGTTTCGACAGTATTGATAACTTCCGGGGGATCATGAGCCAGCAGAATATTTCGGATCCTACGGCTTATGAAAGGGGTAACTATATTAAGATACTGGAAGGAGTGAAATAAAAGAACCATGTATGACAGGTAAGATCACCGACTACATAAAAGAACAAACATGCGCCAGTGTATGCTGCGTGGATGAACTGGGCCAGCCTTATTGTTTCAGTTGCTTTTATATTTACAACAGCGATGAAGGGTTGTTGTACTATAAATCCTCCCTAAGCACACAGCATTCCCTGATCCTTTCAAAGAACCCGGCAGTGGCAGGAACGATCTTGCCTGATAAATTATCGAAGCTGCATGTAAGGGGATTACAGTTTGAAGGAACGCTATTGCCCTTTGACCATCCGGCTGCCAGCGCTGCCGCTTCATATTATCACCGCAAAAATCCTATGGCACTTGCCATACCCGGCGAAGTGTGGACGATACAGGTAAACAGCGTTAAGTTCACCGACTCCAGTTTAGGTTTTGGTAAAAAGCTAAGCTGGAGCCGGGAAGCATTAATTGACCAGTAATTATTTTAACTGCTCAAACTTTGCCTGGAAGAACCGCAGGTATTTTGGTTCATAAACCATTTTCAATCCTTTTATTTTATTTCTACGTTCATAAACCCTGGCCGTTGATTCAGCGATCACATCCATGTGCGCCTGTGTATACACCCGGCGTGGAATGGTGAAGCGTACTAACTCAAGTTTGGGAAAATAGTTTTCTCCGTTTGCTTTTCTTCCGGCAGATACCGCACCTCTTTCCATGGTTCGTACGCCCGAATCAAGATAAACTTCTGCTGCGAGAGTTTGTGCCGGGAACTGGTATTGCGGAATATGCGGCAAAAATTTCTTTGCATCCACAAATATGCCATGCCCGCCAATTGGCTTAACGATGGGAACACCGTATTCAATCATCTTCTCACCGAGGTAGACCACCTGCCCTACCCGTGCATGCATGTGATCGTCATTCACGCTTTCGCCGATACCGATGGCCATCGCTTCCATATCACGGCCGGCCAAACCTCCGTAAGTATGCAGTCCTTCATACACCACCACCATATTTCTTGCTTCTTCAAAAACATCCCAGTCGTTGATGGCAAGAAAACCGCCGATATTCACCAAGGCATCTTTCTTGGCACTCATGGTGGCCCCATCCGTATAAGAACATATTTCTTTTACAATCGATTTGATGGATCTGTTCTGGTATCCCTTCTCCCGTTGCTGAATGAAATGAGCATTTTCCGCCACCCTTGTCATATCATGTATGATGCGGATGCCGTGTTTTTTTGTCAATGCCCTCAACTCCTTCAAATTTTTGATACTGATGGGCTGGCCACCCGCCATATTAACACTGGTGGCCATGCTTACATAAGGAATTTTTTTAGCACCGTGTTTTTTTATCAGCGCTTCCAGTTTATCCAGGTCAACATTTCCCTTGAATGGAAATTCATTCTCCGGGTCATGCGCTTCATCAATGATGATGTCTTCAAATTTTCCACCAGCCAGTTCCTGGTGCAGCCTTGTTGTGGTGAAATACATATTGCCGGGAATGATATCACCTTTCTTAATGAGTATTTTGGACAAGATATTCTCAGCGCCACGGCCCTGGTGCGTAGGTATTAAATATTTGTAGCCATAAACTTCTTTCACCACTTCTTCCAGGTGATAAAAATTACGGCTGCCGGCATAGGCTTCATCGCCCATCATCATGCCTGCCCACTGGCGGTCGCTCATGGCAGACGTGCCGCTGTCGGTAAGCAGGTCAATATAAACGTCTTCAGATCTTAATAAGAAAGTATTGTAGCCCGCTTCCTGCATGGCTTTTTTCCGATGCACAGGCGTTGTCATTTTCAACAGCTCCACCATTTTTATTTTGTAGGGCTCGGCCCAGCTTTTTCTGATCGTTTGTTTCATCGTAAAAATTTTTTTAATTAAAGTATTGGGCTAAAGCCCTGGTTAATTAATTGTTTGGTTGCCCCGGCCTGAATGCCAGGGCAACTGAGTTATTATGAATAGGCTCCTGGTTCTGGTTTAACTTTCAGGCTGTTTTTCAATTGCCCCGGTCTTAAGACCGGGGGCAATTGATTGCTTTTTTGAAGGACTTTAGTCCTGCTGCTATTTTCATACTGGTTTTAATTTAGCAGTGAAGTGCCGCAACAACGGCGTTTCTTCTGTAATGGTTAATCCTTTCAATTCATTCCGCTTATTGAACACTTCAATAATTACTTCCGATACATAATCAATATGGCTTTGTGTATACACCCTTCTTGGAATGGCCAGGCGAACCAGTTCCATTTGTGCAGGAATTAATTTTCCGGCATCATCATACTTACCAAACATGAGTGAACCGATCTCCACGCCTCGTATCCCTCCTTCTTCATATAATGCACAAACCAGTGACTGTCCGGGATATTGATCAACTGGTATATGCGACAGAAAAGTTTTTGCATCAAGATAAACCGCATGTCCGCCGGCCGGTTGCATTACCGGCACGCCAACATCGATCAGTTTATTGGTGAGGTATTCAATACTGCGGATCCGGTACTGCAGGTAATGTTCGTCCATCACTTCCTGCAGGCCAATGGCAATGGCTTCCAGGTCCCGGCCCGCCAAACCTCCATAGGTTGTAAAGCCTTCGGTGATGATGAGTAAGTTCCGGCATTGCATGGCCAGGTCAAGATCCCGCATGGCCAGGAAGCCGCCGATATTTGCAAACGCATCTTTCTTTGCACTCATGGTGCAGCCATCTGCATACGAGAAAAGTTCCCTTGCAATTTCAGGAACGGTTTTATCGGCATAGCCTTCTTCTCTCAGTTTGATGAAATAAGAATTCTCAGCAAAGCGGCAGGCATCAATAAAAAGAGGAATTTTAAATTCGTCGCAGATCTTTCGTACGTCTTTAATGTTCTGCATGCTCACCGGCTGCCCGCCACCCGAATTATTTGTTACCGTGATGATGACCATTGGGATATTTTCTGCGCCCTTTTCTTTGATCGCTTTCCGCAAAGCATCCACATCCATATTCCCTTTGAATGGAGCAGGAATAGTGGGATGTTTTCCTTCTTCACACAAACAGTCGATTCCTTCAGCACCTGAGAATTCAATATTTGCTCTCGTTGTATCAAACAACGTATTGCTGATAAAATACTTTCCTTTTCCACCCAGGATGGTGAAGATTATTTTTTCGGCCGCCCTGCCCTGGTGGGTAGGAATGATGTAGGGCATGCCGGTGATGCTGCGTACTGAATCTTCAAACTTAAAAAAACTTGTACTGCCTGCATAGGATTCATCACCCTGCATGATACCGGCCCACTGGTTGCTGCTCATGGCGCTGGTACCGCTGTCGGTAAGCAGATCGATGAGCACATCATTGGCATGAATGCGGAAAGAATTATAAGCTGCTTTCTCTAAAATACTTTTCCGTTCTTCTTTACTTGTGAAATAAATGGGCTCCACCGATTTTATGCGGAAGGGTTCAATAATTGTTTTCATTGATGATGATTTGATCAGCCCGTTGGCTGTTATTGGAAAAAATTGTTGCTTACAGGGAACTTGTAAGGATCATCAGGTGGGCCTTTGAATGATATTTTTCCAGATATTCATGTTGTGCAGCAGCCTGCATGAATTTTACAGGCTGCTCGTTTAAGGATTTATATTTTTTTACGTGGACTATCAATCGCTGCGTGTGCTGCTGCCAGCCTTGATATCGGCACACGGAATGGAGAGCAGCTTACATAGTTCATACCAATACGGTGGCAGAACTTCACACTTTCCGGATCTCCGCCATGCTCACCACAGATACCTACTTCCAGTTTTGGTTTGCTGATACGTCCTCTTTCTGTTCCTGCTTTGATCAACTGGCCGATGCCTTCCTGGTCAATGGTCTGGAACGGATCATCGGGCAAAATTTTCAGGTCGAGATATTTGGGTAAGAATCCACCGATATCATCGCGGCTGAAACCAAAACTCATCTGTGTAAGGTCATTGGTTCCAAAGCTGAAGAAGTCGGCTTCGGTTGCCATAAACTCTGCACGCAGGGCTGCACGGGGCGTTTCAATCATTGTGCCGTACAGATAAGGGATCTTCTTCACGTTCATTTTTTCGCATACTTCTTTATATACCCTGTCCACAATTTCTTTCTGATGACGCAGTTCATTTTCAATAACTGTTACCGGCACCATGATCTCGGGGAATGCTTTTTTCCCTGCTTTATTTAATTCGGCTGCTGCTTCAAATATGGCACGTACCTGCATTTCGGTAATCTCTGGATAGCTGATGCCCAGGCGAACACCGCGATGACCAAGCATCGGGTTATTCTCATGCAAAGCCAATACCCGCCTGTTCAACATACCCATGCTGATGCCAAGTTCTTTGCTTAGTTGTTTTAGTTTTTCCTTATCATGCGGAACAAACTCGTGCAACGGCGGATCCAGCAAACGGATGGTAACAGGATGCCCCTTCATTACATTCAGTGTATCCTTTACATCCTTCTTCACGTATTTAAACAGGTCATTGAGTGCATCTCTTCTTTCCTTTTCTGTTTTGCTAACGATCATCTTACGCAACTGGAACAAGGGTTCTTCACTGCCTTCGCCATAGAACATGTGTTCGGTTCGGAACAAGCCAATACCTTCTGCGCCAAACTTAACCGCATGAAGGGCATCTTCCGGAGTTTCGGCATTGGCACGAACACCGATCTGTTTTATTTTATCCACCAGTTTCATCAGGTCTTTGTAAGACTGATTCTTGTCGATGTCAATATCAACCAGTGCCATGCTACCTTCATATACCAGTCCCCTGGTACCATTGAGACTTATCCATTCTCCTTCTTTAATGATCACCCCATTCTTTGCGTGAAAGGTTTTGGTGTCGGCATGTATCTCAATATCGCCACATCCAACAATACAGCATTTGCCCCAGCCACGTGCTACCAAAGCCGCATGCGATGTCATACCTCCCTTCGTTGTTAAGATTGCTTTTGCCTTGTGCATACCATCTACATCTTCGGGAGATGTTTCTTCTCTCACTAAGATCACTTTCTCTCCTTTAGCTGCCCATTCCACTGCATCTTCAGAAGTGAACACCACACGGCCTTTGGCTCCACCCGGACCGGCAGGCAATCCCTTGGCAATAACGGTTGAAAGTTGTTCTGCTTTCGGATCAAGCATGGGCAGTAATAATTCCACCAGTTGATTTGGTGCCACCCGCTTGATCGCTGTTTTGGTATCGATCAGTTTTTCTTTGTGCATTTCTGTCGCCATGCGAACGGCCGCAACACCATTGCGTTTACCAACCCGGCACTGCAGCATATAGAGTTTTCCTTTTTCAATGGTGAATTCAATATCCTGCATGTCTTTATAATGCTTCTCCAGCTTACGTTGATAATTGAACAGTTCTCTGTACAGCGCAGGCATTAATTTCTCCAGCGTGGTAAACTGCTTGCTCTGTGCATTTTTTGAATATTCGTTTACCGGCGCCGGCGTACGGATGCCTGCCACTACATCTTCCCCCTGTGCATTCACCAGGTATTCGCCATAAAATTTATTCTCACCACTGCCCGGATTTCTTGTAAAGGCTACACCGGTACAACTGTCGTTACCCATATTTCCAAATACCATGGCCTGCACATTTACGGCCGTGCCCCATTCTTCGGGGATCTTTTCAATGCGGCGGTATTCGATGGCACGCTTGCCATTCCAGCTGGCAAACACCGCACTGATGCCTCCCCACATTTGTTCATACGGATCATCCGGAAAATCTTTTCCCAATACCTTCTTTATTGTTTTCTTATAATCCCTCACCAGGTCTTTCAGTTCACTCACGGTTAAGTCGGTGTCACTGGCATATCCTTTTGTAAGCTTGATGTGTTCTAATTTTTCATCCAGTATTTTGCGGATGCCTTTGCCGTGTTTCGGTTCAACGGCTGCCGCTTTTTCCATTACCACATCGGCATACATCATCACCAGGCGGCGGTATGCATCGTAAGCAAAGCGTTCGTCTCCGCTGTGAGCGATGACAGCTTTGATGGTATTTTCATTCAGCCCGATATTGAGCACTGTTTCCATCATGCCCGGCATACTCTTTCTTGCACCGGAACGTACGGAAAGCAATAACGGATTATTTGTGTCGCCGAATTTTTTACCGGTAAGTTTTTCAATCCGGGTCAGTGCATCCTGTACCTGCAGGTTTAAAATTTTCGGATATGTTTTTTTATTGGCGTAGAAATAAGTACACACTTCGGTGGTTACCGTAAATCCCGGGGGCACAGGTAAGCGCAATTTGGGGTGCCCTGCCATTTCAGCAAGATTGGCGCCCTTACCACCCAATAGATTTTTCATTGATTCATTTCCATCGGCTTTGCCGCCGCCGAAGAAGTAGACATACTTTCCGGCTTTTGATCTGTTTGTCATAATTGTAAGACTTGGTACCCTGCATAGTTAGGGCATCACCGCTTAAAATTTGGAAACATAGGTCACCAGGAAAGTTGATTTTTATCAGTAAATGACAGGGGGTTAGAGCAACAATAAAGTCCGGAAAGGGCAGTGTGTTATGGAAAATTATTTATTGTTCAAAGCTTTTACCAAAAAAAACAATATTTACCTGTATTGCCCGGTTGCATATAGTTCAGGATGGCTCGTCATGGTTTCAGCGGAGCTTGTTGAAAAATTCTGTTACCTGGTAAGAAGTTGGGTCCACAAGTATTACTTTCCGGTTCTCATCCAATAATACGGAGAACGGGATGCCTGTAATATTGTATTTATGGGCAATCGAACTTTCACTGCCTTTTGGATCGTTGACATTTATCCATTCCAGTTTATCCTGTTTAATGGCTTCCAGCCATTTTTGCCGGTCTTCATCCAAAGAGATGCTGACGATCTCAAGCCCGGCCTCGTTTTTAGATAGCTTCACGAGATAGGATGCTTGCCTGCGGGCCAGTAGCTCGAAAATCAATCAATACGTATTTACTTTTTAAAGAACTAAACTTAAACTTTTTTCCATGGTCATCTTTCATCGTAAAATCATCGAAACTATTTCCGGGTTTTAACCGCTGCAGCTTATTAAGCACATTTAATAAATCTCTGCCTGTTTCTGATTGTTGTTGTTCGGTATTTAATCTGTAATAAAGTTCCCGCATTAAGTCAAGTCCGAGACTGAGTTCATGATATCTAATTAACCAGGGAAGTACTTTAGAATCGGGCCTTACTTTAAAAACGCTGTCAATTTCCCGAAATGAAATAACCCGCCAGAAACTGTCCCTGCCGGGTTTATTTGCTTTATTTTCCTTCTTTAAACTGTCCATATATGCATCCAGTTCCTTCTGTGAATAAAAGCTACGGTTAATTGCAGTTTTAGTAGTTTGAGTGATAAATTGTTTTGGCAAACCGGCATAATAATATAAATAAGTGTCTTCAGACCCAACGACCGAATCAACCGTTAATTTCATTTACCATTGATCAGGTTCTCTGACAGGTAAACATTTTTTAAACAGCTGTCTAACCAGATTATTATTCCAGATTTTCTAGTTCCGATTCGCATTTCACCCGGCTCTGAAAAATTTCCGGAATATATAAAGCTTCCATCGGCCTGAACGGGAAAGCTGTCCATATGCATTTTTGGGTAAGCAATTAAGAAAGAAAAGACAGATGAGGGTTGCTGAAGCCTTCCCTTCAGTGTAAATGCCATCTCCTGCGACCTGGAAGGAAAAAACAGAGTAGAAAAAAGAAGAAAGCAGAGCAGATGTTTCATTGATGAAAAGTACTCTTCCAAAACTAAAAATTATCCTAAAATAAAAATACGGCTAGCTTACATCTTCATAATAAGGGATCTCATCATGACTCACTGCTTCTTTTTGATGCCAGTAAGCCATGGTAACCACATGCCCGTCAGGAGTTTTAAGCAGCCGCCCGTAAATAGCATTGATGGTATTGAAGGTATAATCGGAAACGCCAACGGTAAAAGTTTTAGGCCCCTCGGGTATGGGTTCGGGAACTGGTGCTGGCGGTGCAATTTCTCCCTCAACTGGTTTTGCAACCGCTACCGGCGCAGCTTTCGGTGGTGGCGAGGGAACCACCACAACCGTAAAGTGATTGTACTCCAGTATTTTTTTTATGAAGGCAACCCTTTCCGGCGAAACATTCTTCTCCACGATGCCGCACTTAACGCCATCCAGTTCTTCAAATTCGTGATTCTTATTTATTGCCATCTTCTGTTATTTTGAATGTTTAATTATAAATTTTGAATTAAACTATCTGTCATTCAACATTTAAAATTTATAATTTAAAATAAATCAGGTCAGCTATTGAATGTAATCATATATCCAGCTCAACAGTCCAACCAGTACAATACCCGCCGCACAAATTGTCAGTCCCAGTTTTGCTGAAAGATCGATCTTTATTTTCTCTACCGGTTGCTCATTCTTGTCCATGAACACAGCCCGGATCACCCGCAGGTAATAATACAGGGAAATGATCATATTGAGGGCCGCAATGGTAATGAAGAAATAACTTCCGGTTGATGCACCGGCAGTAAGCAAAAATAATTTACCAAAGAAACCAGCCGTTGGCGGAATCCCTGCCAGGGAGAACAATGCCAATGCTAGCACCCAGCTCAGGAATGGATTGGTTTGGTAAAGCCCTTTACAGTCGTCAATATTTTCTTTGCCTGTTTGTGATTCAATAGCTGTTGCCACCCCAAAGGCTGCCAGGTTTGAAAAGATATAGATCAGGATAAAATAAACAACAGAAGACAATCCTTCTTTGGCGCCGCTGCTGATACCCACCAAAATAAAACCTACCTGTGCAATAGAAGAAAAAGCAAGAAAGCGCTTGATGTTCTGCTGCCGCAATGCAAACAGGTTACCGATGATCATGGTGGCAATGGAAAGGATCATCACCATATTATACCAGGTGCCCTGCATGGGCTGGAACACTTTGTACAAAGTAGAAATAAAAATAAATGCAACCGCCCCCTTGGATATCACTGACAAGAAAGAAGTTGTTGCCATGGGTGCGCCTTCATACACATCTGCCGTCCATAAATGGAATGGCACAATGGATAATTTAAATGCAAAAGCAGCAAACAGGAATACAAAGGCCAATACCTGCAACGGGGTTCCATCCAGGTGTTGCGGCAATTCTGAAAAACTGATGGTACCGGTTGCGCCATAGATGAGTGAAATGCCAAAAAGTAAAATGCCCGAAGAGAAGGCCGAAGTTAATATCATCTTCATGGCTGCTTCGGAAGAACGTTTTTTATCCAGGTCGAAATTGGCCATGGCTGCAACGGGAATGGTGGAAAGTTCCAGCGCTAAAAAGAACATCAGCAAATTACCACTGGAAATGAGGAAGAACATACCCAGCAAAGCCGATAGCATCAGCATGAAAAATTCCGGCATATGTTCCGATCTTTTAAACCAGCTGCTGAATAATAAAGAGATGAGATACACACCCAGGTTGAGGATATTCTTCTGCAAAACGATCATGGAGGTTGACTGGTACATGCCGTCGAACAATATTCCTTCTGTATTGAAGAAAAATCCTGCAATAAAATTCAGCAGCAATAAAACCTGTATCAGCAACAGCATGGATTCATTCTTCATCCCCTTACCCAGCTTAACAAAGAGGAGCAGGAAGATGATGGCTGTTACCAGCAGTTCACTTTTCATTATCGTCAGCATTTCATTCATACTTAGTCGATGGGTGTTGGTATCATCAGGTGTTGTTTTATTATTTCTGTTGCCGGGTTTATAAGATCGTTTAGCCAGAACGGAGCCGTACCTATTGCAATGATGCCAACGACCAGGATAATGGCAGCCAGTTTTTCATTCCACCTGGCATCAGTCAATGTTGCAAATTGTTCTTTCAGCGGACCCATGGCCGTTTTTGTAATAGCCCGCAAAATATAAACAGCCGTAACCACCAATGACAGGCAGGACAAGATGGTTGCTACCCGGCTGAATGTATCCGGCCTTTCCCAGGATCCCATGAACACGGTCATCTCTGCAACGAAGCCACTTAGTCCGGGTAAACCCAGCGAACACAGGCCCACAATAAACAATACCGTACCAATAAAAGGCATGCGCTTCAGTAATCCACCCATTTCATTTACCTGCCTGGTATGTGTACGTTCGTATATCATGCCGATAACAGCAAAGAAGAGGGCTGTCATCAACCCATGTGAAACCATTTGCATCACAGCGCCGGTCATGGATGTTTTTGTCATCATGCCAATGCCCAGCAACACAAACCCGCAATGACTAACGGATGAATACGCATTGATGTACTTCAGATCCTTCTGCATCATGGTGGCAAAGGCGCCGTATAAAATGGCAATAACAGAAAGTACGATAATGATGGTTGAATAATCCTTCGCCGCATCGTGTAATATATAAGTAGCCACCCGTAAGCAGCCATAGCCTCCCAGCTTCATCGAAATTCCGGCGAGGAACATGGACCCGGCCGTGGGTGCCGAAGAGTGACCGTCAGGAACCCAGGTATGAAAAGGAAATAATGCAGTGAACACACCAAAGCCAACAAACAGCAATGGAAAACATATTTGCTGCACTTCGGCTGGTATATAGCTTTTAGAAAGGGTCAGCAGGTCAAATGTCTTTTCCGGGGCGTTGAAATAAATTCCCAATAGCCCCACCAATACCAGGGCCGATCCGCCCATCAGCATCAATGCCAGTTTATTGGCACTGTATTCTTTTTTACCGCTTCCCCAAATACCAATGAGCAGGTATTTTGGAATGACAGCGATCTCCAGGAAGAAAAATAAAATGAAGAGGTCGAGTGAAATGAAAAAACCATACGCACCAAGACTTAATAATATAAGAAGGAAATAAAATTCCTTTGTCATCTTCTCTACGTTCCATGAAACCAGTACGCCGGCAATAACAACAAATGCCGTCAATAAGATCATCGCTATAGAAATACCATCTACCCCTAAATGAAAACTGATATGCCATGCCGGGAACCAGTTGTACTGTATCTGAAAAAGCATTTCGGCTGTATTGCCTGCCATGCGCTCATTGCGGAATGCAAAGAACAAGGCAAAGGCAAGCACCAGTTGAACAGCAGCGCCAATAAATGAAACCCATCGTACCTGTGTGGCATTGCGCATCAGCAATACGGCTACTGCCGTGAGCAAAGGAGTTAATATCAGTAATAATAAGTTCATTTGAATATCGAACAAGGAACAAGGAATGCAGAATTATGATCGGAGAAGCATACTTCGATATTCGAAATTCCTTGTTTCTTGTTCACTATTTTTTTATTTCCATACATAAATAAAAAGCAAAGCCAGCCCAATTACTCCTGCTAAAAAGTAAATTGCATATTGCTGTACTTTACCAGATTGAATTCTTTTAATGCCTTCCGAGATCTTCAGCGTGGTATTACCCGTTAAATTCACCAGGCCATCTACTACGTTCTTATCAAACCATGCCGCCGGCCTTCCGATCAAATTGAAAATTATTTTCTGCGTGATGAACAGGTATACCTCATCAATATAGAATTTATGGTAAGCCGCTTTGTATAAACCGCTGAGTGAAGCAGCGATCTTATCCGGCTTATCATTCTGTTTTTTATACAGCAGCATCGCTGTAAAAATGCCGGCCAATCCTAAAGCAACGGGCAGGATGGAAAACTGTAAATGAAATTCACTTTCCAGCGCCTTGCCATCGGAGCTAACAAAATGCCCGAATGGGATAAAGCCTGCTGCAGCTGCACCAAGGGCCAAAAGTACTAAAGGCATCATCATAGCAAAGCCGCCTTCGCCGTGATGGACCTCACCCCGACCCTCTCCTTGAGGAGAGGGAGAAGCATCCTTGTTCCAAAAGATGCTGAAGTAAAGCCGGAACATATAAAAAGCTGTCAATCCCGAAGTGATCAATGCGATCCAGTAAATGGTTGGGTTATGCTGGTAAGCAGCGAGCAAGATCTCTTCTTTACTGAAGAACCCTGCAAAAGGAGGTACCCCAGCAATAGCCAGGCAGGCAATTAAGAAAGTGATATGGGTGATGGGTAGATACTTCCGTAAGCCACCCATGTCTTTCATTTCGTTGCTGTGAATAAAATGAATGACAGCGCCAGCACCCAGGAACAGCAATGCTTTGAACATGGCATGTGTAAACAAATGGAACATGGAAGCCGTATACCCCAATCCTTCTTCGCCGCCGTATTTTGAAACACCCAATGCAAACATCATATACCCGATCTGGGACATGGTGGAATATGCCAACACTCTTTTTATATCTGTTTGTGTGCAGGCGATCACCGCAGCGATCATTGCAGAGACAGCGCCTACATAACCAACAATGCTCAATGCACCGGGAGATGAGATGGCAAACACCGGAAACAATCTTGCTACTAAAAACACACCAGCCACTACCATCGTTGCAGCATGTATCAATGCCGAAACTGGTGTAGGGCCTTCCATAGCATCGGGCAGCCAGATATGCAGCGGGAACATGGCACTCTTTCCGGCACCGCCGATAAATACCAATACCAGTCCCCAGGTTAAAGCAGATACACCCATGAAGGAGGCAGCAGCTGCAGTTTTATATCCGTTAGATTCCGGAGAAGTTAATGTGGCAATCAATGTATTAAAATCCAGTGTACCGGAATAGAATGACAACATCAATATGCCGATCAAAAATCCTACATCGGCAAATCTTGTTACGATGAATGCTTTCTTACAGGCAGCAACAGCACTTGGCTTGTCGTAATAATACCCGATCAGTAAGAAAGAAGAAACGCCTACCAGTTCCCAGAAAATGTATATCTGGAAAATATTGGAAGAAACAACCAGCCCAAGCATAGAAAAAGTAAAGAGCCCGAGAAATGCATAATAGGTGGGAAACCTTTCTTCGCCTTTCATATAACCCAGGCTGTAGATATGCACCATCAGTGAAACAAAAGTTACCACCACCAGCATCATTACAGAAATGGGATCGATGATGATGCCCATGTCGATGGAAACGCCTTGGGAAAATTCCAGCCAGGTATATTTAAGCGGAACCAGTTTCTGGTAAACCCCATCTACCTTACCGTATTCAAAGAAATACCCGTACGCCGTATATAATGCCAGTCCTGTTGAAACAAGTAATAATGTGGTTCCAATAATACCCGAGGTATTCTTAAAATATTTCCTGCCGAATATCCCAAGCATGATGAATCCTGCCAGTGGCAGTAAAGGGATCAGTGCTATGTAGGTTGCGTTTGGCATTTACAAAGTTTAGAGTTCAGGGTTTAGAGTTCAGGGCTTTATTAAACCCCTAAACTCTGAACTAAAATTTCATCTCCTCCGCATTCTCCACATCAATAGAATGGTGACTGCGGTAAAGATTTATGATTATCGCAATGGCCACGGCAGCTTCTGCAGCAGCAATGGCGATAATAAAAATCGTAAAGAAAACCCCGTCAAGTTTATTCGGCCACAGGTATTTGTTGAATGCAATGAAATTCAGGTTCACGCTGTTCAGTATCAGTTCCACGCTCATGAGCATCGTAACCAGGTTTCTTCTTGTAAAGAAACCATACACACCAATAAAGAAGAGTGCGGCGCTGATGAATAACAAATGATATAGTCCGGGTTCAATCACTTCGTTTCGGGTTTACTTTTTAATGCAATTACGATACAGCCGATCAATGCGGCCAGCAACAAGATACTTACCACTTCAAATGGCAGCGCATATCCACTTTTGTCCACACCCAGCATCTGGTTACCGATATTGGCCACAGTTGGTTCAATGGCCGGGCTGCTTGTTTTAATAAAATCGTGCTTGTAAAGCTGCAGCATTACCAAGGCCAGTCCGCAAAAAGCAGCCAGGGCAGAGAACAACTGTCTTCCCATTTTCTGTTTGGGTAATTCATCCCCCGCCTGCTGCGTAAGAAAAATTGAAAAGATGATGAGTACCACAATACCTCCCACGTACACCACGATCTGCACTGCCGCAATGAATTCATACTGCATCCAGAAGTAGAGCCCCGCAATACCGATCAGAGAAAATAATAAATAGATCGCCGCCCGGAAGATCATCCGGGTGGTAACAGCCAGCAACCCACTCACTAATGTAAGTGCGGCAAGCAAATAAAATATGACTGTTGATCCTGACATTTTTTTTACGTATGCTATATTATTTCATTTCAGTTTTACTATTCCTTCAACAGATCCTTCCCTATCACTCAGGATGCCAGCAACCATAAACCTCAAACTACAAACCCTATTCTACTCCATCCATGATCTTGGATCCTGGATTGTTTAGTATTTTGGTTAGCTCTGCCCTGTCAAAAACACTGTGCTCAAAGGTCTGTGCCATCACGATCGCATCCGACGGACAGGCGATGATACAGAGATTGCACATGGTGCAGAGTTCTAAATGATATACCAGTTTATCAATTGCTTTTTTCTTTTTGCCCTCGGGTGTAATATCAAACTTGGTAACTACTTTGATGGTTCCATTCGGACAAGCAAGCTCACAGGCCGTACAGCCTGTGCAACGATGCTCATTATTTTCATCATGGGGCATTACCACTTCGCCTTTAAAACGTTCAGGTAATTTCAACGTATCCCTGTTATCGGGATATTCCTGCGTAATGATCTCTTTGTGATGCGTAAAATAATAACCCGTACGCCGCATACCAACCAACAGAGACTTTATCCCGCTGAAAACATCTTTTATGTATTTTATAGCCCCCCCGCCCCCCGAAGGGGAGTGAAGAAGATTCTTTATATTTTATATCATCGCTCATTTTCCAGAAATTACTATTCTTATTAAAAGATAGAATTAACTCATAATCTTCGCTTCAATCTCCTACTTTTCCTCCCCCTTCGGGGGATAGAGGGGGCCTAAAAATGCCACCCCAATATCGCTATCACGGTTACCAATAATAAATTAAACATACTTATCGGCAATAAATATTTCCATTCTAAATTCAATAACTGATCAATGCGCAACCGGGGAAAGGTCCACCGGAACCACATGATCACAAAGATGAGGAAGAATGTTTTTCCAAAGAACCAGATGCTGGATGGAATATAATCCATCACGTGATTGAAACCCTCCCAGTTTCCGATATGAAACGGCATCCATCCACCTAAGAACAAGGTGGCGCCAATGGCACATACAATAAATACATTCACGTACTCCGCTAAAAAGAACAGGGCGAATTTCATTCCCGAATATTCCGTATGAAAACCAGCGGTTAATTCTGATTCTGCTTCTGCCAGGTCAAAAGGTGCCCGGTTTGTTTCGGCTGTTACCGCAATGATGAAGATCACAAATGAAATGATCACCGGGATATGTCCTTTGAATATCCACCAGCCATCGGCCTGCGAATAAATGATGTCTGAAATATTTAAACTGCCGGTTAATACAACGATGCTAAGAATGGATAAGCCGGCAGACAATTCATAGCTCACGATCTGTGCACCGCTTCTCATGGCTCCCATCAATGAATATTTATTATTACTTGCCCAGCCGGCCATTAAAATACTTATGACCATGATGGACGAAACAGCCGACACGTACAATACGCCGATATTCAGGTCCCACAGTTGAAAATCTTTTGCAAATGCTATCGGTGCCATCAACAGCATGGCAACAATCATTGCAATGATTGGCGCCAGGTTGAATAAGAATTTATCTGCACCGCCCGGAGTCAATCCTTCTTTCACCAACAGCTTCAGTGTATCGGCCAGCGATTGAAGCATTCCTTTGGGACCGACACGATTGGGGCCCAACCGTATCTGTATCCATGCGGAGACTTTTCTTTCCATGATCACTAATATCAACCCCAACACAGCGAACAAACCGATCACAGCAACGCCGGCAATGACCATCTCAAAGGTCAATGCCCAGGTTGGACTAAATGTTTGATACAGCCAGTCGTGAATGATGCCTGTTATGTTATTTAAACTCCACATCTTTAGAATATCGAACAAGGAACAAGGAATAATGAATGCTGAAGTTAACGGCATTCCTTCCTTATTCTACATTCCTTGCTCCTTGTTCATTATTATTAATTTTTTATCTGTCTATATCCGGTATCACCAGGTCCAGCGTTCCCATCATCGCCACCAGGTCACCCAGTTTGCTTCCTCTTGCCATATGATCAAGGGCAGAGAGGTTGGAAAATCCCGGCGAACGGAATTTTATACGATACGGTGTTGTTGCTCCTTCACTTACTATATATACACCCAGTTCTCCCCTGGCTGTTTCCACCCTTGTATAAAATTCTCCCTTGGGTAATTTCAAAACGGCTTTTGTCTTAGCCTGGAAATCGCCTTCCGGAATATTGTCTATCAACTGTTCAATGATATGAACGGACTGGTTCATTTCTTTTATCCGTATCATGTAACGGGCTAAAGAATCACCGGCTGTTTCGATCACTTCTTCAAACTGTACTTTATTATATGCATCGTATGGATACAGCTTGCGTATGTCGCAACTCACTCCGCTGCCTCTTGCAGCCGGACCACTGCATCCATAAGAGATGGCATCTTCTTTTGATAAAAAGCCAACATCTTTCATCCGGTTCCTGAATATGATATTGCCGGTAACCAGTTCATCGTACTCATGGATCTTTAACTTAAACAGCGTGATAAATTCTTTAACCTTGCGCTGAAAGTCCGGGTGCAGGTCAATCATCACGCCACCGGGCACCATATAATTCATGGTTAGTCTTGCACCACATGTTTCTTCCATGATATCATTGATCTTCTCTCTTTCCCTAAAGGCATGAAAGAATGGCGTGAAGGCGCCGATGTCCATCGCCATGGCTCCCCACCACAATTCATGCGATGCGATCCTGGTCAGTTCGGCCATGATGGTTCGTATCACCTGTGCCCGTTCCGGCACTTCTATCTGCATTCCTTTTTCCACACACAGGGCGCAAGCCTGGTTGTTAATGTGTGCTGAAAGATAATCCATGCGGCTTGTTACATAAATGAACTGCCGGTAAGTAAGGCTCTCACACATTTTCTCAATAGAGCGATGAATAAAGCCCAGGTGGGGCTCCACCTTTTTAATGGTCTCGCCATTCAACGTGATCACCAGGTGCAATACCCCGTGTGTTGCAGGATGCTGGGGTCCCTACATTGATGACCAAGTCACCTTCGGTGGTTGTTGCTACTTCTTCAATCATGCCCCTATCCCCTAAAGGGGGATTGATTTTGTTTTATTATTGAAATTATGTTTCTAATTTTTTTAAAATTCCAAAACGCTTGCCTTACACCCCTTTAGGGGATGGGGGCTACAGTTTTATCATATTCACCGCATCTTCAAAATCTTTCCGCATCGGGTTCTTTCCTTCCCATCCATCGGGTAATATCAATAACCGGAGGTCGGGATGATTTAAAAAATTAACGCCAAACATTTCATACACTTCCCGTTCATGAAAATCAGCCGTCTTCCAGATATGGCTTACCGATTCAATCTCCGGCTTGCCGGCATCCAGTTTTGATTTGATAACAATATTGTGGCGATACTTTGTAGAGCTGAGATGACAGACCATAGTAAGATGTGTCTTCCAGTCTATACAGGTAAGGCAAAAAAGATAATCGAAGAATAAGGAATCGTTGTTGCGGAGTTTTCCTGCAAAAGATAACCAACTGGAAGGCTCAACGTTAATATTGAGCCATTCACCACTTTCATCAAATGTGGCTGCAGGAAGCAGTTCAGTTATTTTGGTTTTCAGTTCCTCGTTACTCATACAATATTATATACCTGACTTTATTTGTTCTCTCGTCATACCGGCTTTTATCTTTTCCTGTAAACTTATCAATGCATGCAGCAGTGCTTCGGGCCTTGGCGGACAACCTGCCACATACACATCCACCGGTATGATATGATCGGCGCCTTTAACTACTGAGTACGTATTATAAAAGAACGGTCCCCCGCTGATGGCACAGGCTCCCATGGCGATCACGTATTTGGGATCGGCCATCTGGTCGTATAATCTTTTTAATACGGGGCCCATCTTATTTACGATGGTTCCGGCGATGATGATCACATCGGCCTGGCGGGGAGAAGCACGGGCCACTTCAAAACCGAATCTTGAAAAGTCGTACCTGGCGCCGGCAACGGCCATATATTCAATACCACAACAACTGGTAGCAAATGTAAGCGGCCACAAAGAGTTTGACCGGGCCCAGTTGATCACATCATCCAGTTTGCTTAATACAATGCCGCCCCCCGGTGTTTCAATAACCTGCACAGCCTCCCCAAACCCCTCCAAAGGAGGGGCTTTAAAAGAACCTGAATTATTTGAAGCATCACTCATTAATTAAGCATTATTATTTAAAAAAAATACCACTGAACTTCATCATACTATTTTAGTTCATCTGTCCCTGCGGTTCATTTCCCCCTTGGAGGATTGAGGGGGCCTTACTTCCATTTCAAAGCGCCTTTTTTATGTGCATAAAGAAACACGGTAAATAAAATGAAAAAGAAGATCACGATCTCCACCAGGGCAACCCATCCCACGCTTTTAGCTACCACGGCCCAGGGGAAAATGAATATCAGTTCTACATCGAAAATTAAAAATATCAGGGCAAATAAATAGTATCCTACATTTAATTGTATCCAGGTCTTTCCCTGCGTGGGGATACCGCATTCGTAGGGTTCTCCCTTTTGCGGATTTGTTGTTGACCTGGTCATGAACCGGGCAACCATAACAGCAATGATGGAAAAAGCAAGCCCTGCGATAATCAAAACGATCATGGAAGATGCACCCATAAGAGATCAGTTGTTGAATGAAGGATTTTTGATGGTACAAGTTACTGAAAAAATGGTTTCAACAGGCTTCTATGCAAGCATGGTATTTATCATTTTGCCGGATGATATTTGTCATGGTTTTTATACCGGCTGAAAACATCACCCATATATCTCCACATGAATATCTTTTCTGTCGTACCCCATGTCCATGATCCTTTTCTTTGCTTCGTCGATCATGCCTTTCCATCCACATAAGAAAAAGTTAGCTGGTCTTTTATCTGCACAGAGTTCTTCATAAACAGGATGCACATAACCACTCCTGCCCTCCCATTCTTCTCTCGACAGAACCGGCACATACCGGAAGCCCGGCATAACCGCCTGCAGGGCTTTCATTTCATCATAATATAGTAAGGTCTCCCGTGTGCGGCAACCAAATATGAGATTGATGCCATGATGAGCTATCCCTTTATTCTTTATATGGTTTACCATGCTGCGGAAAGGTGCAATGCCGGTGCCGGTACAGATAAAAAATAATTCTTTTTCCAATGGTTCTTTTAACGTGAATACTCCCTGCGGCCCACGGAATGTAACGGTTGAACCAACGGTCACATTTTCAAAAAGGTAGTTGGTCCCGGCCCCTCTCCTGTCTAATACAATGATCAATTCAAATACATTGCTGCCATCGGGCCAGGAGGCGATGGAATAGCTGCGCCAGCGCTTGTTTTGTTTTTCGTGAATGGGAAGATCAAGGGTAACGAACTGGCCGGGACTGAAATCGAAGAAAGTTAGTTCAGGCACCTGTATCCAGTACCTCTTCGTGTTCTTGGTTTCATTTTCTACCCGGATAACATGACCGGTCCGCCATGGTTCTAATGCCATTAATTATGTTTGCGGGAAGGTACAAAGAAATGGAATAAAAATACTTTCGTGAAAGGGAAAACCGGTTGAACCACATAGAAACATAGAACACATAGCAGGTCCTGTAAAAACTAACAGTTATTGAATCAGTATCTTTTCCGTTTTCACAGCGTTTTCTGTAAAAATTTTGAGTTGGTAAACACCTTTAGCAATGCCTGCGAGATTCAGTGTATTGCTTCTTCCCTGCAGTGCAAATGTTTTAATGAGTTTGCCCGTTGCATCATACAGCAATGCCCGGGTACAATTACCCGATGAAGCAATGAACAATGTTGCATTGATGACAGGATTTGGATACACGGTAATATCATCCCCGGTATTATTGAAGTTGATCTTTCGCACGGGTGAATATTGATACGCATTGTCTTTGTCAACCATTTTCAGGCGGTAATAATTTAACCCGGCTATTGGCTGCATGTCGGTCAGGTTATAATAATTATTGCCTGCTGTATTTTTTGCCGGCACTGTTCCAATGCTGATGTAATTGGTTCCGTCGCCGCTTCGTTCAACAATGAACTTACTGCTGTTCACTTCATTTGCTGTGACCCATTGAAGCAATACGCTGTTGGTTTGTTTGATCGCTTCAAAAGATATTAAGTTGATGGGCAGGGGTTGGTCGCCGGTTGTTCCGCCGTTGTTAAGCCAGAATTCACTGAAACTATTAACCGGGAATTCAGCATAGTAGCCATTATCGTAAGGCACTATTTCTGTATTAGCCGGCAGTATATACATATAAGATCCGGCAAAATTATCGGTCAGTGTACCGTTTTCCTCTATTCCCGTCCCACTGCTGTATTTGGTCACACCCAACTCATATGGGTCTTTAGGTTTGCTGCATGCTCCGCAACCTGTGGCTGCAACCAGGTTCTTCGCTTCTGTATCGGTAAAATAAAAACGAACGGAAACATACCCCCCCGGTGTATTGGTTGGCCGGATCACAATATTCCTGTCTAAGTAATATTGATTATTACTTATTCGTACAGCCCCTGTATACGGATATACAAATACAGAGGTATTGCCCAGGTCAAACCCGTTTGGATTTATGGAGGCAAACCGTTTTCCATCAGCAGCATTAAAGTGTATCCAGTTTGTTCCGCTTACGGCCTGCGTTGATCCGGTTGAAGGGGTACTTGAATAAATAAGTTTTTTATCAAACACATGAATATCATCAATACCCACTCCATCCAGGTTATAGCCCATATCGCTTGACATTACAAAACGGAAGCGTACGTTGGTTCCGGTGGTTGGAATATCGGTGCTTGCCACATGCCAGGTGGTAAGTGAGGTGCGCCATTGATTTTTTCCGGTGGGATCATTATACCAGTTTGTTCCCACGCCGTTTGTTCCCAAACGGCTCCAGGTTATCCCGCCGTTGGTTGAATACTCAACCCAGTTATAATCTGCCGGTGTGCCGTCTTCAATTTCAAAAATATGGCTGAATGATAAAACCGGCTGCGTCATTCCACTCAGGTTAAAGCATGGTGAATACAAATAAGACAGTTCATTGTTTTTATAATTGCCGGTAAGTGACGTTACCCAAGCTTTGGTTCCATTGGCTGCTTTATTAATGGTGGTTTTAGCGGGTGTGCCCCATTGCCAGCTGTTGTTGGAACCTTTGCTGTACCAGCCTCCGTCATTGCTTTCAAATCCTTCTAAGTAAGGAAATGTATTTATTACCTGGCTGGCATGAAATGCATAGTTCAGCACGCTGTCATTATTATTATAATTATCCGTTGGCTCATTCACCCAGAAATCAAAATTGTAATCGGTATTAATGGTAAGATTTTCCGGCGCAGCGAATGTATGTGTGTAAACGCCCGGGGGTAAGGAAGCGATGGTTTCCATTACCGGAGGCCCGCCATTTACCCGGTAATAAACAGGAACGTTGGTGAAGGCGCCGGAGCTGTAATTTTTTATCTGCAATGAAACAGGCTGACTTCCATAAGTTCCGCAACCGGTTTTGGATGGTGACAGGATGCTGAGTATGCCGATGTCATTTGCTGCTTCTTTGATCGTCACGTCATCAAATGTATACCCATCATCCTGGTCAATGATCGGGTTTGGATTGTTGGCAGAAGTATTTCCCTGCTCACCAAATTTTACCTGGAAACTGGTTCCGATGGGCTGCGCAGGCGAAGCAGTATCCAGCACATCATTAACATTAATCACGGCATGTTTCCATTCACCTAATGCTCCCTGGTTTGCAACAAGGTCATAGGCCTGTATCCATGGCTTTGTATCACTGCCCCGTATCCACACTTTATTATTGGCGTTATTATCCTGCCCGTGGTTCTTATAATAAAAATCCAGCCGCAACTGGTTGCCCGAATTATAACTGTTCAGGTTATAGGTCATCAACATGCTGTCGGTTGTTAATGCCGCGTTGTAAACAAACTGGTCAAGCGTGACCGCCCTGTTTCCGCTGTGTGCAAACCCGGTGTTCACAAAGGTTCTTGCCCTTCCCCGTATTGTGTTGGTCTTAAAATCCACTTTGTCGATGCTGTCAAGCCCGGTGGTATTAGCTGTATAATCTTTTGCCAGCGCCGTTTCAAAACCATCTGTTTGCGGCAGGCTGATCAATGGGTTTGCAAGATTTTTTATGGTAACAGAAACGGTATCATCCAGCGGCTGTACATCCCCTGTTCTTTTCACCCATGCTTTAATAATATATATGCCGGTGGCAGAAAGATCGGCAGTGGTAGTGAATGTATACAATCTTGTGGCAAGTGAATTCACTACGGTTGAACTGGTTTCCATTACCGGGGTGTTGCTGTTTACCTGGTAGTACAGGTCATAACTGCCGGATGATGCAGCATTATCCAAATTCTTAATAGTGAATTTTATTTGCTCTGTTGCTGTTAATGCAGAAGATGTCAATTGTCTTCCGCTAACCGGCGCACTTATCGAAACCGCTTTAAAGTTGTTATCAAAAACAGACAGCGTACATGTACCCGATGAAGCTGTTGAGCTTTTAGAGATCGATCGTCGCCCACCAACCGCTCCGTTATTTGCACTTACGCCAAACCAATAAGTGGTGGTGCTGTTTAATCCCTGCACTAAATAGGTAAGTGATGCTGTGTTGCCGATGATGGCCATCGAATCGCCTTTCTGCTGCCAGATATCATACGATGTAGCGCCGGTGATGGCAGCCCAATCTAACTGAACAAATCCCTCGCAGGGAACCGTTGGCGTATTAAGGGTCGGCTGACCGATCACTGCAAAATCATAATCACTCTGATCGGTATATGCGGAAGAGTTTCTGCTCACCCGGATGCGGTAATTATTATTTACTGTAGCAGGAACTGTCCAGTAGTATGATCTTGCCGTTGCAGGAACTGCAGCATCAATTACATTCCAGGAAGTACCGTCAAAATATTCCAGCGTGAATGTATTGGACTCATCGCCATAAGCAGTCCAGCGGATTGTTTCAATTTCACCGGGTGATAGTTTTTCTCCGCCGAAAGGATATTCAACGGTAATGCCGTTCATCTCCATTGAATATGTGAGTACGTATTCCTGCGGCCCTTGTGGAATAGCGAAGGCGCTTACATTAAGATCATAATTTCCTGCAGCAGGGTTATCGATCACAACCTGTTCGATATTATTTATATGGTCAGCCCCTTCAGTTGCATTTGCATTTACATTCGCCGGGGTTGCATCCAGTATCAATGGAAGATGCGTTACCGGGCCAGGTGCTGTAACGGCCAGATCAAGATCATTGATCAATGTACTGCCTGCATTAGCTGCAGCTGCAGGATCAGCCCAATACAACATAACTTTTAACCGCCTTACGCCTGCCGGAACTGCAATGGTATTTGTGGAAGGAGTTGCACTGTTTATGAAATAACGGTTGCCTTCCATTGCTTCAACCGCCTTACGGGCATTGAGCATACCAAAACCAAATGTATAATCAGGCCCGGGATTACCCAGGTCTTCAGCATTATTGCAAAGCAGTGCTTTTATTAAAGAAGCTTTGGGAACGGCGCCGCCATTTAATTTTCGATACTGTTCATTCAATATGGTAACAGCTCCGGCAACTACAGGCCCCGACATGCTCGTTCCGCTGTTATTTCCGTACGTATTAAATTGCCTGGTAGAGTAAACATTAACTCCATCAGCAACAATTTCCGGCTTCAGTCTTCCGTCCTGCACCGGGCCACGGCTGCTGAAATCGGCGATCACATAATTTGAATCCATGGCACCCACTGTTAAAACATTCTTTGCACATTGGTACCCGGTTTTAACCGTGGCGAAAGAAATTGGAAAAGGCGAACAGGTATAGGTTCCGTCATTGCCTGCAGAAACAACATGCAAAACCTGTTCATAGGTTTTCATCTGTGCATCGGTATAATTACTCAATATATCATACACGCCGCTTCCTGCACAACTGTCATCGGCTGCTGTGTAGGAATTATTGGTGGCGATCATGTTATAATCGGTAACATAGGTTGGGGTATTGGTAATGATATCACTCAGGTACTGGCTTACAATGGTTGACCGTGGCGCCATCCCGTTGTACTTCGGATTAAGTAACCCGGCACCCGCCACCGTGCCCGTAACATGAATGCCGTGAAAACTGATCGGGAATGACACCCGGCTGATAACCCTTCCTGTAAAATCAAGATGTGCTGTAGACACTTCGGAGTTATCTCCTATTCCAACAGCGATCCCTTTGCCACTTAAATTTCTTCCGGATGCAGAAAGCAAACTGCTTACGCCATGCATGCCCACACTTTTATAATTCAGTGGTTTGTCTGTAAGTGACTGAAGACTTATAAAACTCACAAAGGGCAAAGCCGCCAATGCATTGATGTTATTTTGAGTTGGCCGGATGAATACAACAGCCGTGTTGTTAAATTTTGTAGTGAGAATGTCGGCCCCGGCTTTTTGCAGTTCCATCATTACAACAGTTCTGCTCAATGAGGGATAGTAACTGACTGCAAAAACATTGTCGTCATTTGCCCGGTAAGAAAGAACATCTCTATCGATCTTATAAAGAGAAGGAATATTATTGATGGAAATGATCGCAAATTTATCTGCAGTGGAAAAATTAAAATCCTTTTTTATGCTGGCAAACCAGGCATTGCCGGGTATATAGTTCAGCAACTGAACACCGGCAGTTTTCAAAGATTGTTTTATTTCGGCAGAAGGTAGTTTTGAGAACTGCACCAACACATAAAACTCATTGCCAAAAAAAGAAGGCTGCAGGTTATCTTTCTGAAAATTTTGCCGCTGGATATTATTTCCGGTAATAAAATTACCCGCCTTGAATCGAACGGGCAGGTCGTTATTTTGTGCCGCTACCCGTAGCTGGCCGATCAAAAAAAATGTGAGTGAAAAATATAAGCAGCTTTTTTTCATTTCCCGTTTTGCTATTGGATTTCCCTTAACATGGATGGCGTGTAAAAATATGTACAAAAACCATGATAAGACAACGGGAATAACGGTTTTGCTGCCCCCCGTATTGCCACCTTAAGCATAATTAATACATAATAGCTATTCCGCCTATCTTTGCCGCCCGGATGAATTTGGAAATGCTGTTGAAAGAGTACGAAAATGACAGCCGCTGTTTTGCAATAGTGGACCGGATCACTGCGTCCAGTCCGCGGCATTTTCACCTCAAGGGGCTCCAGGGAAGTTCCCCTGCCTTCATTTTTTCCGCTGTTTTCAACCACCCGGCAACATCCCAATTAAACCATGTCGTCATTTTAAGGGATGCCGAGGAAGCTGCCTATTTTCATAATACGCTGGAAAATATTTCTGGCGCCCTGAACCTATTCTATTTCCCTTCCTCTTTTAAGAATAAAAAAAACTACCGGTTGCTCAATCCCAGCCATGTGATGCTGCGGACCGAATGCCTCACCCGTTTTTCAAATCCACCGGGTGACCGGGTTGGTACCATCATAACGTATCCCGAAGCACTGTTTGAAAAGGTTGTTCTTCCAAAAACACTTTCAGCCAACATCATCTCCATCAAGCAAAGCGATACGCTGGACACGGAAGGCATTTACGAAAAATTTGTGGGCTATGGTTTCAAACGAACCGACTTCGTTTATGAACCCGGCCAATTTGCGGTTCGTGGCGGCATCCTTGATATTTATTCGTTTGGCAATGAAAAACCTTACCGGGTTGAATTGTTTGGCAATGAAGTGGACAGCATCCGCATCTTTGATCCCGAAACACAATTAAGCGAACGAAAATTACTGCAGGTAAATATCATTCCCAATGTGGAGACACAATTCGACAGTGGTGAAAAAGTTTCATTGTGGGAATTCCTGCCGGAGAACACGGTAGTATGGACAGAAGACTGGGAATTTATTAAAGAAAAAATTGAGCAGCAGGAAGAGGAGTTTAACGTTTGGAGTTTGGGGTTTGATGTTGGTAAAGAGTCTGAAGAAACGGAAGATCTCACTGAGAAAATAAATATTAGTGCGGATGATTTTGTTACTGCAGTATTCGTTGAGGAACAAATCAAGCAACGGCATATCGTTGAAATCGGAAAGAAGTCTTACTTAGCAAACGAACTTCAAACCTCAAACCTCAAACCTCAAATTATATTCTCAACCAAAGAACAACCCGCCTTCAACCGCCAGTTCGACCTGCTGATAAAGAATTTAAAAGAGTACGAAGCAAAGAAATACAACATTTACCTGTTTGCCGAAAATCCCAAACAGTTAGAAAGGTTGCATGTGATCTTTACTGATCTTAAGGCTGAGATAAACGTAATTCCTGTTCCGGTTTCCATCCACGAAGGTTTTATTGATGATGACCTGAAAACAGTTTGCTATACCGATCACCAGATATTTCAGCGCTATCATAAGTACCGGGTAAAACAGGCCTTTAGCAAGAACAAGGCCCTCACGTTGAAAATGCTGCGGGAATTGCAGCCGGGAGATTACGTTACACATATCGACCATGGCGTAGGTGTGTACAGTGGCTTGCAAAAGATAGAAGCCAATGGAAAAATGCAGGAGGCAGTCCGCATTCAGTATAAAGATGGTGACCTGCTGTATGTAAATATTTCTTCTTTACATAAGATCAGCAAGTACAGCGGAAAGGAAGGCACCATTCCCAAAATGAACAAACTGGGAAGTGACGTATGGAACAAACTGAAGGATAAGACCAAGCGACAGGTAAAAGATATTGCCACCGACCTCATAAAACTCTATGCCCAGCGAAAAAGCCAGGAAGGTTTTGCACATGCACCGGATAATTATATGCAGACCGAACTGGAAGCAAGTTTTATTTATGAGGACACACCCGACCAGGCCAGGGCAACTGAAGATGTGAAACGGGATATGGAGAAACCTTCGCCCATGGACAGGCTGGTTTGCGGTGATGTAGGATTCGGCAAAACAGAAATTGCAATTCGTGCTGCATTTAAAAGTTGCTGCGATGGAAAGCAGGCTGCCGTTTTGGTACCCACTACCATCCTGGCTTACCAGCATTATAAAACATTTGGCGACCGGTTAAAAGATTTTCCGGTGACTGTTGATTTCATCAATCGTTTTAAATCGGCCAAACAGAAAAAGAAACACTTCAGAAAGTAGCGGAAGGAAAAATTGATATCATCATCGGCACGCATGCACTGCTCAACAAGGAAGTAAAATTCAAAGACCTTGGGCTGATGATCATTGATGAAGAACAGAAGTTTGGTGTGGCCGCAAAAGAAAAATTAAAGCAACTCAGAACAACCGTTGATTCTTTAACCTTAACGGCAACTCCTATTCCCCGTACCCTGCAATTCAGTTTGATGGGCGCAAGGGACCTGAGCATTATCAATACGCCGCCGCCAAACAGGCAACCCATACAAACGGAAGTGATGGTGTTCAATGAAGACGCCATCCGTGATATTATTTATTATGAAACGGAAAGAGGCGGACAGGTTTTCTTTATCCATAACCGGGTGAATGGGCTGGCAGAGATGAAAGGCCTGATACAGGGGCTTTGCCCTGATATCAGCGTTGCCTATGCACATGGCCAGATGGATGGCGATCAACTGGAAGATACCATCCTCGATTTTATGGATAAAAAATACGATGTGCTTGTTTGTACAAACATTGTGGAGAGCGGCGTGGATATACCAAACGTGAACACCATCATTGTAAACAATGCTCACCAGTTTGGCTTAAGTGACCTGCATCAATTAAGAGGCAGGGTTGGCCGCAGCAATAAAAAAGCATTCTGTTATTTGTTTGCACCGCCGATGAGTACATTGCCTGTTGACAGTCGCAAACGATTAAGTACGCTGGAACAGTACAGCGAACTGGGCAGTGGTTTCCAGATCGCCATGCGTGACCTGGATATACGTGGCGCCGGCAATATGCTGGGCGGTGAGCAAAGTGGTTTTATTGCCGAGATCGGTTTTGAAATGTACCAGAAGATACTAGACGAAGCCATCCGTGAATTGAAGCGGTCGGAATTTAAAGAACTGTTCAAAACCGAGATACAGCAGCAGGATGATTTTGTAACAGACTGCAGCATTGATACCGACCTGGAGATACTGATCCCTGACAGTTATGTAGAAAGCATTACCGAGCGGTTGAGTTTATATTCAAGACTGGATAATTGCGAAACAGAAAATGACCTGCTTGCATTTCATACCGAGATGACAGACCGCTTTGGCCCGGTACCCGAACAGGTGGAGGATCTTTTTACTACGGTGCGTTGCCGCCGCTTAGCAGTTGACCTTGGTTTTGAAAAAATGCTGCTGAAGAATGAAACACTCCGTTGTTTTTTTGTAGGCAATCCCGATTCGCCCTACTTTCAGAGTGAGACATTCAGCGGCATCCTTCAATTCTTACAAAAAGCCACCAATAAAGCAAAGCTGAAACAGGTAGGAAAGAACGGCATACTGATCGTTGAGTCTATGAAAACAATGAATGACCTGCATGAATTCTTAGAAAGAATGACGAAGGCTATTTCTCCTTAAATTTGTTGCCATCCGCAACAGATCATTTCATGAATAAAAAACAACCCGGATTATTATCACTGGCGGTGCTGGTTGCAGCCCTTGGTTTTTTTGTGGATGTGTTTGACCTGTTGCTGTTTGGTGTTGTGCGTAAACCAAGCTTACGTGAGCTCGGTCTTTCCGAAGCAGAGATCTTAACCAAAGGCGAACTGCTCATAAGCATACAAATGATCGGCATGATGCTGGGCGGCATTGTATGGGGAATACTCGGCGATAAGAAAGGAAGGTTAAAAGTATTGTTTGGTTCCATCCTGTTGTACTCGCTGGCAAATATCAGCAATGGTTTTGTTCAAACATTGCCGCAATACGTTATCATACGTTTCATAGCCGGATTTGGGCTGGCCGGGGAATCAGGTGCAGGTATTACCTTAACCAGTGAAATATTACCCAAAGAAAAAAGAGGACTGGCTGCCACCATCATTGCTGCCACCGGTGTGTTGGGTGGCATTACCGCAGCCCTGCTTTATAAAACGATCGGCGACTGGCGTATGCTGTATTTTATCGGGGGTGGCATGGGCCTTGTTTTATTAATACTGCGGATCGCTGTTGCAGAAAGCGGCATGTATCATTCCATAAAAAAATCTTCGGTGCAGCTGGGAAATTTTTTAAAGTTCTTTACTTCCAGAGAACGCTTTTACCGGTATATGAAGGGAATTCTTATTGGCCTGCCCGTGTGGTATACCATCGGGATGCTGGTATCTTTTGCCGACCAGTTTGGTAATAAAATGGGTGTACCAAATATAAAGCCGGGTGATGCCATTCTGTTCCAATACATTGGTTTGGGTTTAGGTGATATTTCCGCCGGGCTGTTAAGCAATTATTTAAAAAGCAGGAAGAAAGCACTATTTGTTTTTTATTGCATTACTTCCTTTTTTATGATCCTGTTCTTTACGCAGCATAATTCCTCACAGGAATATTTTTATTTTATCTGTGCCGGCCTGGGTTTTGGCTCCGGCATTTCCGTTTTATACATCACTACTTCTGCCGAGCAGTTTGGTACCAATTTAAGAGCCTCCGCATCCATTTCCATCACCAATATGGTAAGAGGTTTTACGCCGTTGCTGATCTTATGTTTTACACAATTAAGAAAAATAACCGGTTATTTAACCGGCGCATGGTTACTGGGGATCGTAGTAATGCTCACCGGCTTTGCGGCTTTGTATTTCACAAAAGAAAGTTTTGGAAAAGACCTTGACTTTGTAGAAGAGTAATTGCTACTCTTTCTTCATCACAATTTTTTCATTCACATCTGCCATTACCTGTTTATTAAAATCGTAGAGGGCATCATAATCAGCTGCTTTTATCACCCGTTCTTTCAACTGAAGCAAAGCCACGGATATAAGCGTATGTGCATTTGCATCCCAGGTATACGTGCAGGTATATTGTGCAAAGGGCCTGGTTACTGATCTATTTTTGGGCAAGTTCTCTAATGTATATCCCGCAGGAAATTTATACACGGTGGTATCAAGGACCTGGTAAGGACAGGTGAAATGATAATCCCTCATCCGCTTGTTGTTCTCCGGGATGTCTTCATCAAAGATGGGATATAGCCTGGGTTCAAAAAATAATTTACTGCCCGCATTGAACGAATAAACCTTATCATATTCCATGGATGCTTTCAACCAATAGGGATTACTTGTTTTATCCGCCGTGGTTATATTAAGTACATCCGGTTGTTTCCAGCTTCGGTCTGTTAAAAAGTATTTTCTCTTTTCATCGTCTTTCATATCGTGAAAGCGCATCAACAGGTCGTCTCTTTCCTCCCCGGTAATAGCAGAGGTGGTGTTTACAACGGCGCCCCCTTCTCCATTCACCTCAATTACAGTACGTATTACCTCTGTATTTTTCTGGTAATTGCTTACCGGGGTGTTAATCAAAATGCCCCCGTTATCAGTGATCAGCATACCCTTCCTGTTCAAGGTTGTTATATCAAGATTTGAGAAAGGCAACGTGGTACTGGTGCATTCAAGCCAAACGGTATCTGCCTGTTGGGGAATACAAAGTATTACGTGGTTAAAATCATTCATGGGAAATTTTTCATCAACGATCCTGGGTTCATAGTCACGGTAAATGATAATGAGGTTTGATTTAATTCCTACGGCATCGAGGGCAGATTTTAAATAATTACTCAATGCCTTGCAATCACCGTATTTTTTTTCATCCACAAAGCTTGCCGGGAAAGGCCTCCATCCCCCAATACCGAGCTGAATACTTACATAGCGCATATTGTTCTGCAGATAAGCATAAAGTATTTGCGCTTTTTCCCTGTCGGTTGACGCATTTCTTACCATAGCCTGGTAAAATTTCTTTTTCTCGTCCGGCAGGCCGGTGGTTTTGGCATAGAGGTCATTGATCCAGTTGCCGAAATTTTTCCAGCTTGTCATGTCGCCTTCATAGTCATCTAACTGGAATTTATTAGGGCCGATCAGTACCATGGGTTCGTAAAGGAAAGGAGAACCACTGTGCTTTTCCAGTTTATATGCGTTTAGATTTTTCACTTCCCAGCGCAGCATATCCCGGCTGCCTGAATGTATAAGTTCAGGCTGAAGTTCTGTATTCACCAGTTTGTAGCGAACGCCCAGGTCGGCAGGCGCCTCCACTTCAAATACGGAGTGCTGTACCGATTGCCAGGGAGAATGATAGTCGTACCCGGGCAGGCTTAATATGCCTTTGAATTTAATGCTGTATGTATATTCAACTGTAATGGGATAAGACGGTGCCGTGACATCGAAATAAGTGACTTTCCCTTCAGGCACCAGTCCCTCTCCATAATTCTGTGCCGTCATTTCCTTTTTTGAATAGGTATTCTTTTTGTTTCCCAGCATGTCGTATACTTTGATCTCTGCTTCATCCAGCGCATGAAACTTATCTGAATACTGTATGAAAAAAAGGAATTTTTTTCCCTGTTCGTTCATAATGGTCATCACCTGGTGCACATCGTACCATGCCGTGTTCTTGTCTTTGACCGTAAGCCGTATGTTCTCATCCCGTATCACAATATCTGCATCCTTCTTTAACGAGTCGGGTATTGTAAGTGCTGAATAAATATTCACCTGGGCATGCACAGCAATCACAAAAAGGAATGCAACTGAAAGAAAAAGGGCCTTTTTCATACGGTAGTATTATTTTTTCTTCAAAACAACCCGTTCATCAAGTATTATGTAAAGCTGTTTGAAGAATTCTTTTATGTAAGGGTAGCTTTCGGCTGCATAGCCCGATGCCTTAAATTCGATCGTGAACCGGAAAGTAACGATGCTGCCATCAAGCTGCATCATTCTTGAAAGCACAATGCTGGTATCGGGCAATATCACTTTTGTATTTTTGGGCAGTTCACTCACCGTGAAATTATCGGGCAGGAACCAGGAACCCGTAACTGAATATTTGCGTGGATAGCTGAAATCAATATCTGTTACCCTTTTATCTTCAATGAACGGGTTCTTGCCCAGGTTTGTAAAAAGATTGTAAGGCAGAAAATAATAATCCCCGCTTGATTGCATACCACCACTGAACTGAACCTTTTGTTCAAGCGGCAGCAGTTCGTCTTTTTCATTGTTTACTTCCAGCGAATCGACCTTGATATTTATGCCGCTGTTATCTTCAAACACTTCCCGCAGCCGGCCTTTGTTATTTTTTTGCATGCGCACATTCCTTGCATAGCCCGAACTGTTTGCAGTTGCCTGCCCGGATATTTTTCCATCTTCTTCTACAGCGCATGTAAAGAACACCGTGTTCTCAAACATACCCTGGCCGTCTAACCGCACTATACCCCCGATCTTTTTGTCCACCACCAGGCCATCGTTGTATAACACATCATAAGGCACCAGGTAAAATGGATTATACTTGTCGGCGGCATTCATCACATACACCTCGTCCCCATCCTGTACATAGACCATCGCACCATTAAACTGGCTCAGGAAAGGATAGAATGAATTGATGGTGCCATTTTCCTTTGTACTTACCAGCAGGGGTTTAGCCTCTATGCCGGCATCCCTTAAAAGCCTTATCAGGATGAAATTTATATCGGTGACCGACCCATTCTTTTTATCCCATGCATCTTTTATTCCATTGTCGGAATAGATACCGTACGATCCATCCCACTGCATATTGGCCTGCACATATTTATAAACGGAGCGTATCCTTTCCTTATTTGATGTAAGAAGCGGAAGTTTTGCATCCAGGTCGGATGTGCCCCGCAGGTTCTTTTTGATAGCCAGGCCGAAGTCTTCATCTTCCAGCAACTGCTCCGTTATTTTAGGCCAGGTGGTTTGAAAATCTTCGTTATAGGTAGGGGAAGTTATCCTGGACAGTTTGAATTGCACCCGCTGCACATAATCTTTAGAACCGGAACTGTAAGGCTCTTCTTTAAGTCCGGCTATATCACGCAGAATGTACCATTTGCCCGGATCGCCTGAACCTTTTTTCTGTTCATCCATTTTTTGACGCAGTGTTGACTGTACGGTAAACTGGAAATACTCGGGTATGCTGACATAGTAGGCGCTGTATCTTACCGGTATATCTGTTTGAAAATACCAGGCAGGAATATAGCTGAATGATTTGCGAACATGCCGGTACTTGTATTCGAACACGGTTCCAACCTTTACGTTGGGTATGGCAAAAGAGATCTCAGACCATTCTTTATTGATCACTTTATCAAATACTGCTTTATTTTCCATTTCTGTTTCCACGATGTTGCCGCCGGCATCCAGGTTAAACGAAATGCCTCTTACATTGGTGATCTCTTCCAACCGGTTTTTTGAATAATACTGCCGCTTTATTTGCGCCCTGTCAACAGCACTCGCTTTTAATACTTTGATACGCATACGGTAAATACTTTCCGACTGCCAGCCCGAAAACCCGGCATATTTTATCTCAACTTCACCCACATCAAACAATACAAGTGCTTCGGCCCCGGGGTCAAAATCACAGTCCTTTATTTCCAGGTCGGCCTTATCAACCTTACCAAAAGAAGGAAGTTTATCCTGGGCATGCAGGACTGAGAAAAATATCAACAGCGAAAAAAAAAGCGCAGCTCTTTTCATTGCAGGCAGAATTAACAGAAGGGTTATTTCGGAAAAATAATATTTTTTATGCGATTCTCTAACGGATCAGCACAAAACTTTGCTTTCTAGTTATTTTACTACCTGGCGCTCATCATTGAGCCATTGTTATTTGAGCCAAAAGCAAGAAGCAGGTTTTACCAATAAAAAAGGCCATCCGCAGAGGCGGATGACCTTAATAGTTTTACATTAAAATTTACCAGGCTTTTTTGGCTACCCCGTTCTTAACAGCTTCGAGGGCAGTTGCTTCACTGAGCATCGTGGTCATTTTGTTTCCTTTACCGTCGTGTCCCTGGGCCATATACCCCCCACGGGCTGTTTTTGTGATTACTGCATCCTGCATCGGAACATTCTTTTCCTTTGTTTTCATGCAATAAGCGGTTAACATGTTTGACATTTTCTTGAATTTATGGTTAGTAAATATGGGTTGAAGCAGTAAACTTCAGGATACAAGCTACTGAAATTATTGGTTTTTGCAAAAAGCCGGTCAGGGCAAGGTCTGACGCCCCCGTCTGAACTTGTACTTTTTTACACATCTATTTTAGCATACTTGGCGTGGCTTTCAATGAATTCTCTGCGTGGAGGAACTTCATCACCCATCAGCATACTGAAAACACGGTCGGCCTCAGCAGCACTTTCAAGTGCCACTTGTTTTAAGGTACGGGTGGCCGGGTTCATGGTAGTTTCCCAAAGTTGTTCGGCATTCATTTCACCCAAACCTTTATATCGCTGTATGGTTACGCTGTCGTCTTTCCCCTGCCCGATCTGAGTCACTAATGCTTTCCGTTCTTCATCATTCCATGCATATTCCTGCTCCTTACCTTTTTTAACTAAGTACAAAGGGGGTTGCGCAATATATACATAGCCCTGCTCCACCATTTCTTTCATATACCGGAAGATGAAGGTTAATATCAACGTAGCGATATGGCTTCCATCCACATCAGCATCCGTCATGATGATCAGTTTATGATAACGCAGTTTAGAAAGATCCAGTGCTTTCGGATCTTCAGGCGTACCAATTTTTACACCCAGCGCTGTGAACATATTCCGTATCTCCTCATTGTCGTAGATCTTATGTTCCATTGCTTTTTCCACGTTCAGTATTTTACCACGCAGCGGAAGAATGGCCTGGTAGCTTCTGTCGCGGCCTTGCTTGGCTGTTCCACCCGCCGAATCTCCTTCAACAAGGAACAGTTCGCATTTACCGGGATCTTTATCACTGCAGTCTGCCAGTTTACCGGGTAAGCCGCCGCCGGTCAATACGCTTTTGCGCTGCACCATTTCTCTTGCCTTGCGGGCTGCAGCACGGGCCTGCGCCGCTAATATCACTTTTTGAATGATGGTCTTGGCTTCTTTTGGATTTTCCTCCAGGTATGCTTCCAACACACGGCTTAACGTGGAATCAACCACACCCATCACTTCATTATTACCCAGTTTTGTTTTTGTCTGGCCTTCAAACTGCGGCTCAGGAACTTTTACTGAGATGATGGCAGACAGCCCTTCCCGGAAATCATCGCCTTCAATTTCCACTTTGGCTTTTGCAAACATATCCTGCTTTTCGCCATAGCTTTTAAACACCCTGGTGATGCTGCGGCGAAAACCAGCCACATGCGTACCTCCTTCAATGGTGTTGATATTATTTACGTAACTGAAGATATGCTCCTGGTAACCGGCATTATACATCATGGCCACTTCCACCATTACATTACTGGATGCATCGAGCCCTTCGCAATAAATTGCCTGGGGGATTAATGGCAGGCGGTTGGCATTTTTATCTATCGATTGCACAAACTCAACGATACCGCCTTCGCTGTAAAATGTTTTGGTATAATGGTTGCCTTCTTCATCTTTCTCCCGCAGATCGTTCAGGATGATATTTATTTTCCTGTTCAGGTAAGCAAGTTCTCTCAGCCTTCCTTCTGAAATGTCTTTATTGTAAACTGTAACAGAGAATATGGAAGTATCTGGCCAGAAGTGAACGGTAGTGCCTGTTGTATCGGCGGTGCCGATCTCCCTAACCGGGTATTGCGGAACGCCGATGGCATATTCCTGTTCATACATTTTGCCGTCTCTTCTTACGGTTACCTGAAGTTTGGCGCTGAGTGCATTCACACAACTTACGCCCACGCCATGTAAACCGCCCGAAACCTTATAAGAATCTTTATCAAATTTACCTCCGGCGTGAAGCACCGTCATTACCACTTCCAGGGCACTGCGCTTTTCTTTAGTATGCATGGCAGTAGGGATACCACGGCCATCATCCTGAACCGTGATGGAATTATCTTCATGGATTATTACTGTAATGTTTTTGCAATGACCAGCCAATGCCTCATCAATGGAGTTGTCAACTACTTCATAAACCAGGTGATGCAACCCTTTGTTTCCAATATCGCCAATGTACATGGCGGGGCGTTTGCGAACGGCCTCCAGGCCTTCTAAAACCTGTATACTATCGGCACCATAACCATTGGTAGCGGGCGTTGGAATTGCTGCTGTTTCTGTACTCATAAAATCGTTCTCCGTCTCTTTTTAAAAGTGAAATTCGTATTCGTGCAAATGTACGAAAAAGCAGGGGTTCCGGGCAATTATTACCGGTTTATTTTACCTGCATTTTTTACACAAATTCACTGCAGATATTACAAACTTACCGGCTTTGATTTTCAGCCAAAAATCCAAAAGAATCCCAACCAGAAACCACAAACATCAACCCTGAAACTCTTTTATTGTTTAAACATTCTTTTGTATCTTTGTATTGAAAATTTTCAATGGATCATTACGCCGACATATTAAGCATTGCACACCGGGAACCTCTTTTACATGAGGACCTGGACGTATTGCTGCATGTTGACCGCATGGTTCCCGGCTCTGTGAATTATTCTATAAGGCGCTACCGCAAGCAGCCGCAATGGAATATTGACGACACGGGCATACTGGTTTATCATGTTGAAAAAAATAATCCTGCCGCCAATTACCTGGAATTAAAATTCTGCGTAAGCGGTAATGTTTACTGCCGGCAAAAGCAAACCGAATGTGATTTCTGTAAATTCAACAGCAGTAAAACCTGTGTAGAAAAAGTAGACAGTGTGGATGTGGTGAGTTTCAGCTTTAAACCAACTTACCTGACCCAGTTCACCAATAATAGTATACAAACCGGGCTTACGGAAGATGTGCTTGCATTCAGGCATCAACCATCTTTCTCCAAGCAATTACCGCTTTGTGGTAAAACAAGAACCGCCATTGAAGCATTGCTGAATCATACTTATACCGATACCAGGGAAAATATCTTCATCAATGCCCAGACACAGATATTGCTTTTATACAGCATGGACTGCATGCTGGGTGAAGATAAAGAAACCGAATTCACCTGTAAGTTTCTGCAAAATGCCGAAGACCGGGAAAAGATCATCAACGCAAGAGAAGTATTACTGCAACATATTGGCGAACCCATTACCATCAAAGCACTCAGCCGCAAAGTGGCCATTAACGAATGTTATTTAAAAAAAGGATTTAAAGAGATCTTCGGTACCACCATTTTTGATTTTTACCAGGGACAACGCATGGAACACGCCAAATACCTGCTTTATGATAAAGGCTTAAGCGTAACGGAAGTCTCCATGTTACTGGGCTACTCTTCTATCTCTCACTTTTCTACCGCATTTAAAAAACACACAGGCATTAAACCTTGTGAATTGCTGCTGCAGCACTAAGCATTTCTTTCAGGGCTGGTTTATCTTCTTACTTAATACGGTATTGAAATTATTTTTTTCAATGAACGCATGACACTCGTCATGCAATGTTTTGATCATCATCAGTGCTTCTGTCATAGCAAAGTAAAACGTTACTGTTTTGCTTCTGATTTTCACATGATGACATTTCCATGATAAATCTGCAATGATGCCGGATGAATTTTGTGGTTGCAAATGACACATGAATTTTTTCATGGTCAGTTTTTCCGGATCATTAAATATCAAAAATGAAAAAAGTTATCAAAACTATCTTTGCAGTAACCGCGGTGATAGGTTCTGCATCCGCCCAGCAAGACAGCATGAAAATGAAAAACCTTGATGAGGTTATTGTAACCGGCCAATACAAGCCGCAATCAGTAAAAAAATCTGTTTACCAGGTTCGGGTAATTAACAGTGAACGCATAAAACTAAGCGGAGCTACTAATGTACAGCAGGTATTGAACAATCAGGTGGGCTTCCGTTTTTCAAACGACAACACAACCGGCACCACTGATGTTCAGCTGATGGGCATGAGCGGCCGCAATGTAAAGATCTTACTGGATGGCGTGCCCATGACAGACCGGGGCGATACCCGGGAAAGCCTTGGCCAGGTTGACATCAACAGCATTGAGCGCATTGAAATTGTGGAAGGCCCCATGTCAGTGATATTCGGTTCGGATGCCCTGGCCGGAGTTATCAATATCATCACAAAAAAATATACAAAAGACGATCTTTCTGTTTCTGCAAAAATTCAGGAAGAAACAGCCGGCAGCGAATACCATCCTTTCAGTTACAAAGGAGTTCACTTGCAAAACCTGAATGTGAGTTATAAGAAAAACAACTGGGCAGTATCGCTTGGCGGCACACACAATGATTTCGATGGCTATGGTGGCGATGCGTACGGCAGGGGAAAAACATGGAAACCAAAAGAACAGTGGATGGGCAATTACAAGATCGGTTACAGCAAAGGACCTTTAACATTTATTACAGGGGTGATGTGGTGAATGAGGACATCAAAAGCCGTGGTGCCATCAACTACAATAATTACAAGTCCATCGACCAGCAATACATCAGCAACCGTTTCTCACACCAGTTACAGGCCGGATATAATTTTAGTAAGAAACTGCAGTTAGCAAGTATTGTAAGCTATACCGATTATAAAAGAAGAACCAAAACAACCCTGCATGATTTTGAGAATGGAACGGATGTGCTTACCACCGGTGCCGGCGAACAGGATATCAGCAGGTTTCACAGTTTTGTTTTCAGAACCAGCCTTCAATACCAGGTATCGCCTATGTTGACACTGCAGCCGGGTATTGATATTAACCGGGAGGACGCCAGCGGGGCAAGAATATCAGGCAGCCCTGTGATCACCGATTATGCGGCGTTTATTTCTGCCGAAATAAAACCTGTAAGCTGGATCAACATCCGCCCGGGATTGCGGTTTATAAAAAACTCCGTGTATGATGCACCGCCTGTCATTCCTTCTATCAACAGCAAATTTATTTTAAGCAAGAACTTAGACCTGCGGTTAGCATATGCTTACGGCTTCCGTTCTCCTGCATTAAGAGAACTGTATTTTGATTTTGTTGATGTGAACCACAATATTGTTGGCAACCCCAACCTTAAGGCAGAGTATTCAAACAGTTTTAATGGTTCACTTAACTGGACAGCATCTTCAATAAAAAATATTACGTACAGTGCTTCATTGGGTGGTTTCTTCAACGACTTCAACAACCAGATAGATTTTGCACTGTCATCTTCCGGTTCTAACCAATACAGCTACTTCAATGTAAACAAAGCAAAAACTACCGGTATTGTCCTGGAGAATAAGCTGACCTGGAAAAAACTTGATGCAACGGCAGGCTTTTCTTACATCGGCTTTTATCGCCAACTGTATGACGACAAGGATTATATAAAACTAGACAGCAAAGAATATTTATGGAGCCCTGAATTAAATGCATCCGTTAGCTACGGGGTGGATAAGATCAAAACCAAATTCAGCCTGTTTTACAAATACACAGGAAGCAAACCACAATATGTTACGGGAACCAACACAGCTGGCCTGGATGTTTTGTACATAGCCAAAACTGCCGCTTACCATCTTGCTGACTTTACCGCCAACACAACGTTGAACAAATACATTACCGTTACTGCCGGCGTAAAAAATATTTTCGACGTTAACAATGTGAATAATACGGCCGCTTCTTCCGGCAGCATCCACAACTCAGGCGGCGCAGTAGCTATCAGTTATGGCCGGTCTTATTTTGTAGGATTGAACCTGCAATGGAACAGAAAACAGAAATAATTAATCAGGAAAAAACATTTTATGAATCAGTCTAAAAAAATATTAATCGCCCTCACAATAACCGGAATTTTTACTGCCTGCAAAAAAGATACAGACCCCATAATAGTGGTGCCAACCTCTGCAGGTGCACAGATCCAATTCAGCGGCATTGCGGCTGCAGAAGCAGGCAGTGCGGCAGGCAACTCGGTTTACCTTGATCTGTCTGCCGATAAACAAACACCTGTTTTACGTTCAGGCTGGGACCTTGGGTTCTATTGCGGCGATGATTTCCGGGTAATACTTAACAATACAACAAGCGCCGGAGCCAAGGTCTTAACAAAAAATGACCTGGCTGCTGTTACTGCTGCAGATACCATTGGGTTAACATTAACCACGAGCCAGACAAATCCGTTGCCAGAGCAACTGGCATACTTTGATAATGTTGCCGGCGATCTTACAAAAACAGTGGTTCCTGCTGTATCAGCAACAGATGCCGATAATAAAGTGATCATACTGAACCGGGGCACTGGTGGTGGTATTGCTGCAAGGCCCTGGGTTAAGTTAAGAGTGTTGCGCAATGCAGCGGGTGGATATACTTTGCAGTATGCGGGCATACAAGAAACCACATTTAAAACCTTACTGATCCCTAAAGATGCCAATTGGCATTTTAAATTCATTTCGTTTGAAAATGGAATAGTGGATGCACAACCCGAAAAAGAAAAATGGGATATCGTGTGGAGCTACTCACTCTTTGAAACAAATTTTGGTGCCGGGCAGGTTCCCTATAACTTCTCTGACCTGATCTCTGTGAATTATTTATCCGGCGTAACCGTTTCAACAAAAATATATGCAGATGCCAATACAGCTTCAGCAGCATTTACTGCTTTTAACAGAGACAGTGTGATTAGAGCAAATTTTGTAGCCGATCGTTGGTCTATAGGCAGTAGTTGGAGAAGCACACAACCTGCCACCGGTGCAAGGCAAGACCGATTCTATATTATTAAAGATCCCCGTGGAAATTATTACAAGTTAAAATGTCTGGACATGGGTGTAAATGACGGCGGCACAAGAGGCAAACCCCAGTTCAGGTATAGCCTGATCAATTAATTAGTATCCTATGAGTTTAAAAGCTGCCTGAACAAACAGGCAGCTTTTTCTTTTTGCGTAAACTTCATTACCGAATCCGTAAGTATTGCTTGCCGATAATAACTTCTTTTGTGTCAAACTATAAAACATGATAAAAAAAGTAATCAGCCTGGCACTGTTAGTAACAATCTTCAATACAGCAATGGCACAAACTCCCGACAAGAACATCAACAAACTTTGCGGATGCTTTGAAGTGGAATTTAAATATGCAGAAACATTCTCCCCAAACCAGATTATAAATTTCCTGAAAGAGAAATAATTAATGGCGGTCTGGAATATGTATTTTCCGTTGAAGCAACCAATAAAAAAGGGGGTTGTTAAACCATAAGCAGATATTGTACTAATTAAAAACGGCATCCCTTGTTTAAGGATGCCGTTTAATTTGGGGGTTACCTGTTCGTTGCAATTTCAGTTCATCTGTTTGTGGTCAGATATTGCTGGCTTTTTCAAAGGATATATTTTCTGCAACAACCAAGCAACACAGGACTGAATATTTAAAACGGGACACTTTTAGCTGATGGTGTATTATTTAAAGTAAGACGGGAATAAGACTATTCCCGTCTTTTACCCTAATAAAACCCTAAACCAGCAAAACTCTTTATCATATATTTTTCAGATATTTTTAAGGATATTTTCAGCTTGGTAAAAAGCCAATACTATGCCAAAACATTAAACTGTGGATAACTAGGCTGACATTTAGCCCTGCTGCAGCTTTCATCGTAAATACCCTCGTATTATTACTATTATTCAAGGCATAATTTAATAGAATCATTAATGCAAAACCAGTGCTAATGAAGCCCTCTATTTTCCTACCTTTGCACACTTATTACACGTACAGATTGAAGAAAGAATCATATGAGTGTTAAATACACAGAATACCAGCAACTTAACCTTCCCTCCATCAGCGAAGAGATATTGGCAAAATGGAAAAAGGAAAACACATTTCAAAAGAGTGTTGAACTCAGGGAAGGAAAAACGCCCTTTGTTTTTTACGAAGGCCCCCCAAGCGCCAATGGCATGCCCGGTATTCACCATGTTATTTCAAGAACATTAAAGGACCTGGTTTGCCGCTACAAGACCATGCAGGGTTTCCAGGTAAAACGTAAGGGCGGATGGGATACCCATGGCCTGCCCATTGAACTGGGTGTTGAAAAAGAACTGGGCATTACCAAAGAAGATATCGGTACTAAAATATCAGTAGAGGATTATAATAAGAAGTGCCGGGAGGTGGTGATGCGCTTTAAAGATAAATGGGACGATATCACCCAAAGAATGGGCTACTGGGTTGATCTGAATAACCCATATGTGACATTTGAGAACAATTATATTGAAACACTTTGGTGGTGCCTGAGTGAACTATATAAGAAAGGCTATTTGTACGAGAGTGTGAGCATTCAACCCTATTCACCTGCAGCAGGTACGGGTTTATCATCGCATGAATTAAACCAACCGGGTACTTATAAAGATGTAAAGGATACGAGTGTGGTGGCAATGTTCAAGGCAATTAAAAATGAAAAATTAAAAATTAAAAATATTGATGGTGAAATATTCTTCTTAGCATGGACGACCACTCCATGGACATTACCATCAAACCTTGGACTGACTGTTGGACCAAATATTGATTATGTGTTGGTGCAAACATTTAATCCATATACGCATCTGTCAATTAAAGTAATTCTTGCAAAAAATTTGATCGGAAAATATTTCAAACCTGAGGGTGAAAACGGTGATTTTGATAACTATAATGCCGAAATAAAATTATTACCATGGAAAATATTAGATGAGTTTAAAGGAAAAGATTTAGATGGAGCATCATACGACCAACTCCTGCCCTGCAATTCAAACACTTTGGAAAAGATACAGGAAATAACTCCTGGCGCACAACCATTCCGGGTTATCCTCGGCGATTTTGTTACCACCGAAGATGGTACCGGCATCGTACATACTGCCCCGGCCTTTGGTGCAGATGATTTCAGGGTTGGACAAAAAAATAATCTCGGCATTTTAACCCTGGTTGATAAGCAGGGAAAATTTGTAGAAGGCGTGGGCGAATTCAGCGGCCGCTATGTAAAGAATTATAAAGATGAAAAAGATTATGTGGATGTAAATGTTGACATCTCCGTAAAACTAAAAAAAGAGAACCGGGCTTTTAAGGTTGAAAAATACGAACACAATTATCCGCATTGCTGGAGGACTGATAAGCCAATCATCTATTACCCACTGGATGCCTGGTTCATTAAAACCACGGCAGTAAAAGACCGGATGGTGGAATTGAATAAGACCATCAACTGGAAACCGGCAAGCACCGGCACAGGCCGCTTTGGCAACTGGCTGGAAAATATGGTGGACTGGAACCTCAGCCGCAGCCGCTTTTGGGGAACCCCATTACCTATCTGGAAAACAGAAGACGGAGAAGAAGAAAAGTGCATCGGCTCTATCCAGGAATTAAATAATGAAATAAAGAAGGCTGCTGAAACTTTGGGCGACGAAACGAACAAGCATTACCTGCATGAAGGTATTCTTGATCTTCACAAACCTTATGTGGATGATATTACTTTAGTCAGTGATTCCGGTAAACCAATGAAACGGGTTCCCGACCTGATCGATGTTTGGTTCGACAGTGGCGCCATGCCTTATGCGCAATGGCATTTCCCTTTTGAAAATAAAGAAACATTCAAACAGAATTTTCCGGCTGATTTTATTGCCGAAGGAGTTGACCAAACGAGAGGATGGTTCTATACACTCCATGCACTAGGTGTTTTATTATTTGACAGTGTTGCTTACAAAACGGTTGTAAGCAATGGCCTGGTACTGGATAAGAATGGCAACAAAATGAGCAAGCGCCTTGGCAACGTAGTAGATCCCTTTGCAACCATCAATAGTTTTGGCGCCGATGCCACCCGCTGGTATCTCATTACCAATGCATCGCCCTGGGACAGTTTAAAGTTTGATGCGGAAGGCATCAAGGAAGTACAACGGAAATTCTTCGGCACACTTTATAACACGTACCAGTTCTTTGCTTTGTATGCCAATGTGGATGGCTTTGCATTTAACGAAAAATACATCCCGGTAAAAGACAGGCCCGAAATTGACCAATGGATATTATCCTCATTAAATTCTCTCATAAAAGATGTTCAGCAGAGTTTTGATGATTATGAACCCACGCAAGCCGGCAGGGCAATAGAAGATTTTGTGGATGCTCACCTGAGCAACTGGTACGTACGTCTCTGCCGTCGCCGTTTCTGGAAAGGAGAATACGAACATGATAAGATCTGTGCTTACCAAACCTTGTACGAATGTTTAGAAACACTGAGCAAACTGATGGCGCCAATCGCCCCGTTCTTTGCCGATTGGTTATTCAATAACCTGAACAATGTTTCCAAACGGTTTACAAACGAGTCGGTACATCATACTGATTTTCCAAAACCGGACGAATCAGTAATTGACATAGACCTGGAAAAAAGGATGCAGCTGGCACAGGATACTTCTTCGCTGATATTATCTCTCCGTAAAAAGGTAAATCTCAAAGTAAGGCAACCTCTGCAAAAAGTTTTTATCCCGGCATTGGATTCCACCATGGCTTCCCGGATAAAAAAAGTGGAAGAGATCATTAAGGCTGAAACCAATATCAAGGAAGTGGACATATTGGGCGCCGAGAATGATTTCATAAAGAAGAAGGCAAAAGCCAATTTCAAAACCCTGGGCAAAAAGCTGGGACCAAAAATGAAATGGGCTGCAGAACAAATTGCAGGCTTTGATAACACAACCATTGATAAAGTGCTGGAAAACGAATACATTCTTAACCCGGGATATGCATCTGCCGGGGAAGAACCAATTACCATTACTGCGGAAGACCTGGAAGTATCTACGGATGAGATCCCTGGTTATGAAGTAGCCGTAAAAGGACAGTTAACAGTGGCTTTAGATATAACAATTACAGGTGATTTGAAGAAGGAAGGAGATGCCCGGGAATTCGTGAACCGCATTCAAAACATTCGCAAAGACAGCAATTTCAATCTTACCGATAGAGTGGATGTGCAGGTGTCGGAAAATGGCGGGCTGCAACCCTCCTTAATTCAATATAAAGACTATATTTGCGCCGAAATTCTGGCTGATTCACTGGCATTTTTGCCGGTTTTAGATACCGGTATTGAAATTGAAGTGAATGACATATCATTAAAAGTGAACGTACTTAAAAAAGGATAATAGTATGGCAACAAAAAAGAAAGCGGCTAAACCTGCTGCTAAAAAACCAGCAAAGCCCGTTAAAAAATCTGCCCCGGCTAAAAAGACCGCTCCTAAAAAAGCAGTTGCCAAAAAGCCTGTTGCTAAAAAACCGGCAGCCAAAAAGCCGGCAAAAACCGCCCCTAAAAAGGCAGCGCCTGTAAAAAAACCTACTAAACCCATTGCAAAAGCAGCAGCCAAAAAAACAGCAGTAAAACAACCTATGAAAAAAAAGATCGAGGTAAAGAAACCAGTAGCCAAGGCGGCCCCGGTTAAGAAAGCCCCTGAAAAGGCACAACAGCCATTAAAAGCAAAAGACATTAAGATCACCCCGGCAAAACCAGTTGTGTTGCCGAAGATCAACACCAAAACATCCCGCAAATACCAGCCTGATTTTACAAGGTCGGTATTGGATCAGCCGATAAATGACCCCGGGGCACCGATCGTAAGATACAGCGATGCTGATCTCACGGAATTCAGAGAGCTTATTCAACGTAAGCTGGAATCTGCAAAAAAGGAATTGGCTTACCTGCAGGGATTAATTACCCGTAAGGATGAAACCGGTGGCGATATGGACGACAGCCGCTACATGACCATGGAAGATGGAAGCATCAGCATGGAAAGAGAGCAACTGAGCCAGATGGCAAGCCGCCAGATCACATTCATTGATCACCTGGAAAAAGCCCTGATGCGTATTGAAAACAAAACCTATGGTATTTGTCGTGTTACCGGTAAACTGATCGATAAAGCCCGTTTACGTGCCGTGCCACATGCAACCTTGAGCATTGAGGCTAAGATGGGAGCGGTGAAATAATTAAGAATTAATAATTCAAAATTAATAATGGAGGATGATTGATTTCATCCTCTTTTTTATTCCATAAACTTTGTGAATCTTTGTGCCTTAGCGTCTTTGTGGTTAAAAAATAATTCCATGTTTAAAAAACTAAGAACCGTTATTTACTATGTACCCGATATGCAAAAAGCAAAAGAATGGTACATCATTCTTACCGGCACTCAACCCTATTTTGATGAGGCTTTTTATGTAGGATTTGATTTTAATGGTTGTGAACTGGGCCTGCATCCGCAGGATGAAACGGTTACCATCGGCAATCAAACAGTAAGCCACTGGGCGGTGGACGAAATAGAAAAATGTGTTCAGAAATCAGTTGAGCAGGGTGCAACTATTTTATACGATACTGCGGATGTAGGTGGAGGAATTAAAGTAGCCACTGTTATCGATCCCTGGGGAAATGCAGTGGGGTTGATCGAAGGGGCCTGAAAAATACAAGATACTGGATGCAAGAGGCCAAATGCGCTGTCTGGTATCTAGCATCCAGTATCTGCTCTACTTCACCTCCTGCATATCCACCAGCCTTTTATAAAATCCGTTTTGTGCAATGAGGCTGTTGTGTGTACCTCTTTCCACGATCTCACCTTTTTGTAATACGATTATTTCATCGGCATGACGAATGGTGCTGAGCCGGTGAGCAATCACAATACTGGTACGGTTGCTCATCAGGTTATCAATAGCATCCTGCACCAACCGTTCGCTTTCTGTATCCAAAGAAGATGTTGCTTCATCCAGTATCAATATCGGCGGATTCTTAAGTACGGCCCTTGCGATGGTCATGCGCTGGCGTTCACCGCCACTTAGTTTACTGCCCCGGTCGCCGATATTGGTGTTGTAGCTTTCTTCCTTTTGTACAATAAATTCATGCGCATTGGCAATTTTTGCTGCCGCTTCTATCTCTGCCTGAGTTGCATTACTCATTCCCAATGCAATGTTGCTGGCAATGGTATCATTAAAGAGGATGGGTTCCTGGGTAACGATACTCATTAAATTACGCACCGAATGCAGGGAGTACTCTTTTATATTAACCCCGTCGATCAGTAATTCGCCGCTGCTTACGTCATGAAAGCGGGGTACCAGGTCGGCGAGTGTACTTTTGCCTGCACCACTGCTTCCTACCAACGCAACCGTCTTTCCTTTTTCTATTTTAAGGTTGATATTTTTCAGTATGTCAACATCCTCATATTTAAACCCTACATTTTTGAATTCGATGGTACTGTTGAAGGTCTCGGCTTTTTTCCCGTTCACATTATCATCCACTGTTACCGGAGCTTTCAATACTTCCTCGATCCTTTCAATGGCTGCTGAACCTTTTTGCATATTGCTGAAAGCCGTAGATATGGATTTAGCCGGATCAATGATGTTATAGAACAAACCCATGTAGGCAAGAAACATAGCCCCATCCAGGGCGATCCCCTTTGATAAAACCAACTTACCGCCAAACCATAAGATACCTGAAAAGATAGCCACTCCCATCATCTCACTCATCGGCGAAGCCAGGTCTTTCCGGTAACCGACCTGGTTGCGTGCATCTTCCCAGTCAGTGCTTACTCCATGGAATTTATTACGCAACATTGCTTCTACATTAAATGCCTTTATCACCCGCAGCCCGCCCAGTGTTTCTTCAATGATAGAAATAGTCTCGCCTGCTTTAATTGCGATCCTTCCCGATTGTCTTCTTAAAGAACGGCTTAGCCTGCCGATCACTAAACCCATCACGGGAATGCATAATAAAATCAACCCGGTGAGTAAGGGGCTGATATAAAAAAGAACGGTTAAATTAATGAGGATGGTCAAGGGGTCTCTTACCCAGCCTTCCAACGTGCCCACTACCGAGCCTTCCACTTCGCCTACATCATTGGTGATGCGGCTCATCAGGTCGCCCTTGCGTTGTTCGGTAAAATATCCAATAGGCAATTGAAGTATCTTATTATACAGGTCAATCCTGAACCGGGTAACGATACCATTTTTTATCGGGCCCATTGCCCTGTAGGATAAATAAAGAAACAGGTTCTTTAAAGCGATGGATATAATAATAAGTATGCAGATCATTCCCAACGCATGCACCGGGTCATTGGTATTGATGAGGCCACCCAGTTGTTCTTTTATCCAGTGCATAACCCCCACATCAGGCTTTTTGGCCACATCGGGTATGGCATCCTGTTTAAAGATCAGGTTCATAAAGGGCGCCAGCATGCCAATAGAAACAATAGAAAATAAAATAGAAAGGAAAATAGCCACAAAATACCAGGCGATGGACGTTTTGTATTTTCCCAGGTAACCAAAAACCCTTGAATATCGTTTCATGTTAATAAATCGGTGTAGAAACGGCAAAGTAACTAATTTTACATCGATTAAAACGTAAACATCATGTTGGAAGGCAAAAGACAAAAACAGGTGGCGGGGTTGCTGAACAAAGAACTGAGCGATATTTTTCAGCGGCTGGGACTATCCATGATGGATGGCGGCATGATTTCCATATCATCCGTAAAGATTACGCCTGATCTTTTTGATGCAAGGATATACCTGAGTTTCTTTAAAGTGGCAGATAGTTTTGCAGCCTTGAAAAAAATTGAAGAGCGGAGCTGGGAAATAAAAAAGGAATTGACGGAAAGAGTACGTCACCAGTTACGCAGCATGCCCAAACTCACTTTTTATATTGATGACACACTGGACTATGTTGATAAGATGGAACAACTGTTTAAGGAGATCAAGAAAAAGGATAGTTAAATTCATTGTTTGTGGTTTGCAGTTTGTGGTTTTACTGTACCGGCAGACTCTTTGACAACCACAAACCTCAAACTTCAAACCCGGATGTACTTAACTTTTGCGTGGCGATACTTCAGAGCAAAAAAAAGTGCCAATGCCATCAACATCATTGCATGGGTTACCGTGGCAGTCATTGCATTTGCCACCTGCTGCCAGGTATTGGTGCTGAGCGTTTTTAATGGATTTGAAGACCTGGTGAAATCCCTCTACTCTTCTTTTTATACCGATATAAAAGTATTGCCAGCCACAGGAAAAACATTTTTACTTACAGCCGATCAGATCGCTACCCTTAAAAAATTCCCTTCGGTTGAAAATCTTTCACTCGTGGCAGAAGAAAAAGCACTTTTAAAAAACCAGGATGCACAAACCGTGGTTTACCTGAAAGGCGTTGATGACAATTACGAAAAAGTGAGTGGCGTTGCCGCCAAAACCAACCGGGGCCGCTATTTTACCGGCACTACCGGTGATCCGGAATTAGTAGCGGGCTCAGGAATTCAAAATGCAGTTGCAATAAACGTAAACCCTGCCTTACCTTCGGATCCGCTTACGGTTATCCTGCCAAAAAAGAACAGCCTGAATAATGATCCCCTGCAATCACTGAGTGAAGGAACGCTGAAAGCAGCTGGTGTGTTTACCATCCAGCAGGAGTTCGATGACCGGTATGCCATCACCAATATTGGTTTTGTAAAACAGCAAATGAGTTTTGCTGCCGATGAATACAGTGCGGTTGAAATTAAATTGAGAGAAAAGACCATTCCGGAAGAAGAGAAAAACAAACTTGCGCTACTATTAGGGAAAGGCTATAAAGTTCAGACTAAGTATGAACAGAATACCAGCCTTTACAATACCATGAAACTGGAGAAGTGGGCCATCTATGCGGTGCTTACACTCATACTGATCATTGCGGCGTTCAATATGATCAGCGCATTGACCATGCTGGTACTTGAAAAAAAGAAAGATATCAGCGTTTTGCAAAGCATGGGCGTGAACAAACCGGGTATCCTGAAAATATTTTTAAGCGAAGGATTGTTGCTGGGTTGCATTGGAACAATAACCGGTATCTCCATGGCCACAATAATCTGCCTGTTGCAGGTAAAATTTAAATTAGTGAAATTACAGGGCGGATCTTTCCTGCTCGATTATTTCCCGGTAAAACTGATAGCCACCGATTTTTTACTGGTCGCCTTCACCGCCACAGCCATTGCTTTTGCCGCGGCCTGGTTCCCGGCAAAAAAAGCCTCCAATCAGAATTTTGAATTGAGGTAGTGTTTAGTAATCGCCCAGCGTCTCGGGTAATTGTGCGAGTGCTTTTTGCAATTGTTCATCATTGGGTGCTATGCCATGCCACTCATGGCTTCCTTCCATAAAGTCGATGCCTTTACCCATTTCGGTCTTCACCAGGATCACAATTGGTTTTCCTTTTCCAACAAATGTTTTTGCATTATTCAACCCCGCCACTACGGCGTCCATATCATTACCATCCATTTCAAGTACCTGCCAGTTAAATGCTTCAAACTTTGCCCTGAGACTGTCGAGGGCCATCACCGATTTGGTGGGTCCGTCAATTTGTTGCCCGTTCCAGTCTATGGTAGCGACCAGGTTATCTACCTTTTTATGTGCGGCAAACATGATGGCTTCCCAATTCTGCCCTTCATCCAGTTCGCCATCTCCGTGTAATGAATAAACAATGTTATTGTCGTTATTAAGCTTTTTAGCAAGGGCGGCCCCAACTGCCACACTCATCCCCTGTCCAAGCGATCCGCTGGCTATTCTAACACCCGGCAAATGTTCATGCGTTGTGGGGTGGCCCTGCAGGCGACTGTTTATTTTTCGGAAGGTACTCAGTTCCTGAACAGGAAAATACCCGCAGCGTGCCAGCGTGCTGTAAAAAACAGGGGAAATATGGCCATTGCTCAGGAAAAACAGGTCTTCGCCAATGCCATCCATTTTAAACTCCGGGTTATGCTTCATCACACTGAAGTAAAGTGCGGTAAAATATTCGGTACATCCAAGGGAACCGCCCGGGTGGCCGCTTTGAACGGCATGAACCATACGTACGATATCCCGGCGGATTTGGGTGGCAGTGTCTGTTAGTTTACTCATTTGGAAGGTTAAGTTTGTATTACTTTATTATATTAAATCGGAATATCAGCACCCGGGATAAACTGGTTGATACCGGGCAATTCCGGGTTGCAAACCTACTTTAAAATCGTGGGCACACAAAGTGAAAAAATGCAGGGCCCTAAATAGTTGATAATAAGTTTACAATTTATTCGTTATTTGCATACCAATATCGGGAAAGCCATTTTCAAAAAATATAGTCTCCCGGTAGTATTTTTCAGGCAACCCTTTAGTAATAAGTTGTGTCTAATTAAATGTGCTTTAGTTTTTATTATAAAAACATATTTGATACTTTTGCCTTATATCCGTTGACATGAAGATTTAAACTTACAGAATGTATAATATCTTACTTAGTGCGGCACTTGCTTTTTTGATCACATTTTTTGCGATACCTGTCATCATACAGGTTGCCAAGGATAAAAAACTTTTTGACGAACCGGATGAGAGGAAAGTTCATAAGACCGTCATCCCTACTTTAGGCGGCCTGGGTATTTTTGCCGGTTTCATCATTGCCACATTAATGGGTGTCCCTTCTTCTGTCACTTCCGAACTTCAGTATTTTGCAGCTGCAGCCACCGTTATTTTCTTCCTGGGTATCAAAGACGACATTTTGGTCTTATCGGCCAGTAAAAAATTCATAGGCCAGCTCATTGCGGCTGGTATCATCATTAAGTTTGGCGGAATCCAGATAACCAATATGCACGGCTTTTTAGGTGTGCACGAAATACCTCACATTGCCAGCATCGTGTTATCCATTTTTACCATTATCGTGATCACAAATTCGTTTAACCTGATCGATGGAGTAGATGGGCTGGCCGGAAGTCTTGGTTTACTGACCACGCTGGTTTTTGGCGCCTACTTTTTCTATGCCGGACAATTAACATATGCCGTAATGGCTTTTGCACTGGCAGGTAGCACCATCGGATTTTTACTTTACAATTTTTCTCCGGCGAAAATATTTATGGGAGATACGGGTTCACTGTTACTTGGCCTTATTAATTCCATCCTGGTAATTAAATTCATCAACGTAGCAGGCAACCCGGTGTCTAACCTGCCCATTGAAGCTGCTCCTGCAATAGGATTTTCCATACTGATGATCCCCTTGTTTGATACACTTCGTGTTTTTGCATTGCGTATCCTGGACCGGCGTTCACCGTTCAGTCCCGACAGAACCCATGTTCACCACTTCTTACTTGACCTTGGTATGAGCCACCGTATGGTTACCATTACCTGTGTGTCTGTTAATATGGCTTTCATCGCCATGGCTTTTTTTCTCCGCAATTTAGGCACCACCACCGTGATAGGAATACTGCTGGTATCGGCTTTTATTTTTATCGGTGCCATTTATTACAGCCGGCCTAAGAATAAGAGTCTTGTTAATGAAAATATTTCCAGTGCAGAGGTTATCAAATCTCACAAGATCCTTAAACTGGCATCCGAAGCGGTAGAAGCAGAATAGTTTTCCATAACCTCACTTCCCATTTAATTTAACAGTATATCGCTGATAATTTTGCTGATCCCTGCTATTCAACTTCTGTAATGACATTAGTTTTTTATAGCTTTGCCTGCAATTAATGAATTCAGTTATGTCAGAAGAAACTAAAATGATCCTCAGCGATACCGAAGCTTCCATGAACAAAGCGCTCGACCACCTGGAGGCCGAACTGTCTAAAATACGTGCCGGAAAAGCAAACCCTTCCATGCTGGATGGGATAATGGCCGATTATTATGGAAACCCAACTCCCATTAACCAGGTAGCAAATATATCAGCGCTGGATGCCCGTACTATTTCTGTTCAGCCCTGGGAAAAAAATATGCTGCAACCGATAGAAAGAGCGATCACCATGGCAAATATTGGTATTAATCCGCAAAACGATGGTAATACCATACGCCTGTTCCTGCCGCCATTAACCGAAGAGCGGAGAAAAGAACTTGTAAAAAAATGCAATGCAGAAGGTGAACATGCAAAAGTGGCTGTACGCAACATACGCAGGGACAGTATTGAGCACATAAAAAAATTACAGAAAGACGGGTTGAGTGAAGATGCAGCCAAGGATGCGGAAGACGATATTCAGCAAACCACCAATAAATATATTTCCCTGGTTGAAAAACACCTTGCGTCAAAAGAAAAAGAAATAATGGCTGTTTAAAGGTTCTTGATCCCGGGTATCTGTTATACCCTGCCTGGGTTCTTCATTTGTTAATCATATCCGCCAAAACATGTTTCAACAGGCAATAGAAAAAGTGTTGCAGTTTACCCGCCCGCTGCACAGCATTTCCCGGACATACAGCGGATTGGTATTGCCCGGCAGTTCCACTTTCTTTTTTGTGAACGATCATGGCGTTGCTGTTACCTGTAAGCATGTAGCGGAAATGATCCCTGCTGCTGAAAGTATCAGCCAGCATTTTCAGAAGTTCAGGACTGAACTGAATGCAATTCCGAAGGATAATAAATTCAAACGGAATTTACAGGGGCTCGAATTGAAATATAAATACCTTCCGGAAACAACAATCCAGCTAAAGAATAATTTTCTCAATTCCTTTGATACCATCCGGGAAATAACCTGCCATACTCATCCAACGCTTGACCTCGCTATCCTTGAGTTCAAAGGGTTCAACAAAATATTTTACTCATCGCATGCAAGTTTTATTAAAGACAGCAGCAGGATAAAACAGGGAATGTCTTTGTGCAGGATCGGCTATCCTTTTCCGGAGTTCAGTAATTTCAGGCATAACCCGGCTACCGATGATATTGAATGGACAAACACCGGCAATCCCAACTCTCCCTCATTTCCTATTGATGGTATTGTGACCCGGTTTGTGGCCGACCAGGTGAACAACGTAATTACCGGTATTGAAATGAGTACGCCCGGATTAAGAGGACAAAGCGGCGGGCCATTATTTGACAGCAACGGAACGGTTTACGGAATGCAGTTTGCCACCAATCATTTACATCTTGGCTTTGATGTAAAAGATATCGACATCATCAATAACGGAAAGAAAAGCAAGGTTTCTAACAGTCCGTTCCTGCACGTAGGCATATGTGTGCATGCAGATAAGATAAAAGATTTTTTAAGAGAGAAGAATATTTCTTTTACAGAGACCGATTAATGCAGCCGCTTACTCCGAAGTTTTCCTGTTTGCAATATACACACCCGAAAGAATAATGGCCAGGCAGGTGAATTGTTTCCAGCCTACTTCTTCGCCATATATCAGTCCCCAGAAATTTGCAACAACCGGTATACCGTATGTAACCATGGAAGCAAATACAGCACCCGCTCTTTTCACCAGCATATAAAATATGATGGAAGCAACGGCCGTGCCCATAATTCCCAACACGGCTGAAGCACCCGTTGAATACAACACCGCATTGTCGGTAAGTGGCAGTCCAAAATATCCTGTAGCACCCAGAACGATCAAAGCAGGAATGGCATTTAAAGTAAGTGCCACCGCAGCAATCTGTAATGAACCGATGTTATGCAGGTGCCGGTGTACCATATTTACATTGATGCCGTAAAAAATGGTAGCCAATACAATATAACTGATGTACAACAGGTTTTGATTATCCTGCATATGCCCCTTGCTGAAAAGTAATAAAAGACTCCCGGTAAATGAAAGGATGATCCCCAGCACTTTGTTGGTGGATGTTTTGCTTTGGAAAAACAGGGCCCCCATTATTATTACAAAAATGGGCGTAAGCGAATTCAGCGTACCGGCCAGCGCACTGTCTATTCCTTCTTCGGCAATGCAGAATAAATACGCAGGTAATAAACTGCCGAATAAGCCGGAAAGAAATATGATCCCGATCTTATCCTTAGGTATACGACGAAAGTATTTGATTGCCGTGGGCAGCAACACAATCCCTGAAAATACGATTCGCAGCGATGCCACCTGGTAGGCCGAAAGGCTTTTCAAGCCTTCCTTCATCAGGATAAAACTACTGCCCCATATAATGGAGAGCGCAATAAAAATAAACCAGTTTAAAAATCCTTTGTTCAAGCAGTGAAATTTGAATGGCGCAAAGTTGCTGTATTTAGTTTGAATTAATTACCCGTCCGCCAACAAATTCCGTATTCCGAAAAATGGGTTTGTACTTTTTACTTTAATGTGTTAGGTTTACACAAAAAAATAGTATTAAACTTTTAAACTCAACTTTATGGGATTCATGAAAGAATTTAAGGACTTTGCCATGAAAGGCAACCTGGTTGACATTGCCGTTGCTTTTGTAATGGGCGGCGCCTTTGGCAAAGTGGTCACTTCTTTTACGGAAGGTATTGTTGCTCCACTGATTGGAATGATCGGTGGCGCAGACCTTAGTAAAAATGTATTCGTACTCAAAAAAGCTATTACAGAAGTCAAAGATGCATCGGGTGCGGTAATAACAGAAGGGGCTGCCGAAGTTGCATTGAAATGGGGCGATTTTGTAACAGCCATAATCAACTTTATCATTGTTGCCTTTGTAATGTTCCTTGTTATTAAGGCCATAAACAGTATGAAGAAAAAGCAGGAAGAAGCACCAGCCGGCCCTTCTTCTACCGATGCACTGCTGATGGAGATACGGGATGCATTGAAAAAATAATTTTTCTAACCGGTCAGCAGCCGTTGCTGCTGACTGGTTTTCTAAAACCCCATAGTATGAAAACAATATTTTCTGCCACATTGCTGCTGGCTACCTTATTTTGTTATTCCCAGGATCCAACCGTAAAAGACCTTAAGAACGAAGCGTCCAAATCAATTGCCAAAGATCCAAAAGATACCGCTCAAAAAAAATGGAAGCTGGGAGGTTTGTTCAACCTTAACGTCAATGAAGGTTCATTGAGTAACTGGTCGGCAGGCGGAGATAAATTTTCCTTCTCGCTGAATGCCTACCTTAATGTTTTTGCATTTTATAAGAAAAATAAAATCTCCTGGGATAATAACCTTGACCTTGCTTATGGCATAGTGAATACCACCAGTCTCGGCTCCCGCAAAGCAAGCGACCGGATCGATCTCCTCACAAAATATGGATACGCTTTATCACCTAAGTGGAATGCAGCGGCGTTATTCAATTTACGTACACAGTTTGCAAAGGGGTATGCGTATTCAAAAACTGTGGCCGGGCTCGACACTTCCACTGTTACTTCCAGATCATTTGCCCCGGCCTATGTCCTGTTGTCTTTAGGATTTGATTATAAGCCGAATACCGACCTCTCTGTTTTTATCTCGCCGCTTACAGAACGCTGGGTGATCGTATCAGACAGGTTGATAGCACCTCTTTTTGGATTGGATTCCGGAAAGAGATCAAAAAATGAATTGGGCGCTTTTGTGTCTGTCAATTATTCAAAAAAACTCGGCGGCAGTTTTATTTATAAAACAAAACTCGATCTTTTTTCCAACTACAAACAAAAGCCACAGAACATTGATGTGTTCTGGTCGAACGTAATCACGGCCAAAATAACAAAGTACATCAACTTTTCTTTTAACCTGGATATGATCTACGACGACAATACCCGGAATGTGAACCCCGCCAAAGGGCCTGCCCCACAGTGGTTGCAACTGATGGGTATCGGTTTTGCATATAATTTTCCGAAGAAATAAACTGCCAATGACCCACCCCAGTAGCCAATCCGGGGGTTTTTCCACATTAAAGGTGAATTTTGTTTCAGCGACATAATTCTCTCAACAAATCAATACATTTGCCGTCCCTTGCGGGGACTGAGATTTTGTTATACTAATCAAGATATACGAACGTGAATAATACGACTTACCAGATAAAGCTTGACCAATTTGAAGGGCCGTTTGACCTGCTCCTGTTTTTTATTGAACGGGATGAACTGGATATTTACAACATCCCCATTACCCGGATCACCAACGATTTTTTAAACTTCATACACAACAGTGAAAAACTGAACATTGAACTGAGCAGTGAATTCATTCTCTTCATCAGTACCCTCATGCGTATCAAGGCCAAAATGCTGTTGCCCCGTAAAGAACTGGATGCCGATGGCAATGAAATTGATCCGAGACAGGAACTGATCAACAAGATCCTGGAATACAAACGATTTAAGGAAGCCGCCGCTAAAATGGCTGAGATGGAAGCCTTGCGCCAGTTGATGGTAAAGCGTGGAAACCTGCAGAAGGAAATTTCTCAGATCGGGGAAGAAGCCGGCGAAGGAACCGAGATACAGGCAGTAACACTTTTCAAGCTTATGAAAGCTTTTGAAAAGGTCATCCATAAACTACAAGAACGTAATAACAGGCCGGTTCATACCGTGGTACGTTATAACTATACCATGGAAGAAAGCCGTGAATATATGCTCAATGCCTGCCGCACCGAAAAGACCGTTTCGTTTGAAAAGATATTTGACGTATGCGAAAACCGCATACATGCGATCTTCCTTTTTCTTTCGCTGCTCGAACTCGTACAACAACGCTACATGAGTTTGCTGACAGGTGAGGGCAGGAACAACTTCATTGTTGAATGGAACGAGAACCGGGAAGAAGATGTAGCGGGTGCCGATCTCTTTCCCGACGAGGGCCCGGCTGCGCTCAACTAAATCCTTTCCCCGCAAAACGGGGATTTTTTTTGGCATGGTCAGACGGGACGTCAGACCACGCCAAAAAACCCGTCATTCTTTTCACTATTTTGTCAGGACTGAAATTGGTATTATATTTGATGTTTAAACATTGAATTTAAAAACACGATCATGAAAACAACCGTATACAAAGCAGCCGACAGGGGCTCCGCCGATTATGGCTGGTTAAAGCCCAATTATTATTTCAGTTTTGCCCAATACCACGATCCCTCCAAAGTTCATTTTGGTTTATTAAGGGTATTGAATGATGACTTCGTGGCCGGCGGTGGTGGTTTTCCTACCCACCCGCACGATAACATGGAAATTGTTACTATTCCGTTTTCCGGTGCATTGCAGCACAAAGACAGTACGGGTGGAAACGGTTTGATAAAAGCCGGTGACATCCAGATCATGAGTGCAGGAACGGGCGTGCAGCATTCGGAATTCAATGAATCAAAAACAGAGCCGGTGACCTTATTCCAGGTATGGATATTTCCTAAAGTAAGGAACATTAAACCACGTTATGATCAACGGACATTTGACATCAAGGAAAGAGTAAACAAATGGCAGATCGTTGTATCCCCGCAGGAAACTGATAATGCTTTATGGATAAACCAGGATGCCCGGTTTGCTTTAACCAACCTGGATGCAGGTAAGGAAATAAATTATGCAACAGCTTTTAAGGGAAATGGCGTGTTCTTGGTTGTAATAAATGGTTCTGCAGAAGTAAATGGCCAGTCGTTGAACAGAAGAGATGCCATCGCAATTTCAGGAACGGATGATTTCAATATCAAAGCAACAGAAAATGCAGAGTTGCTGGCCATTGAAATTCCAATGAATCAAGCTTAATAATAGATCCAGAGCAGAACAGGATTCTTACTATGATCAAGGTATTCCTGCAGCTTAACTAAGAATGGCGGTGAAACAGTGGGACAACCAAGGCTGAGGCAAATGGTACTGGGATAAACCTCCCCACCCGGAACGCATTCATGCGAATGAAGCACCACACAGCGATTGAATGCATTATCATTTGACTCATCCAATCCGTAAAGTTTGTATGCCACTCCGTAAGTACCCTCATAAGACACACCAATCTTGTATCTTCCTAAGGATGTGCAGTAACTGTTCGACTGGTTTGAAAATACTAAATCACCAGAGCCATCCTGTGAACCACTGCCGTGGGTTACCAGCCCGGCCAGTTCAACAGAATCTTTCTTCAGGTTGTAAACAAAGAACCGATTCATCCCGGAGGGCACCCGCATATCGATCAGGAAACAATGATTGCGGCTGAATCCATGTTCAACTACATAATTTTTTGCCTCTGCAGCTCTTAGTTTCAACCTGGAAAGAACTTCTCTTTTGGCAATCGTGCTATTCTCTTTGTAAACAAGATCTTTTGTCCGAATGTATTTGCCGAATGTAGGTTTATACCAGAAAAAATATCCAAAAGAAGATATTGCCGCAAGCAATACAAATACAATCATAACAAAACGCCGGCCCATGTTCATTAAAATTTTTGGAGACATAGATGCCTAACGCATCTGTTTCCACAAAATTTTTGAGGCGCTGTTAAATAAAACAAAAACCCGGCTTAATAAGCAGGGCTCTTATTATGATTTTAAAAGTTATCATTTCTGCCCCAGGCGACATAACCTTAAAACAGTTCGGAAAGATTTTTTATCTCGCTGTTATAAAAAAATTATGTGTTGGAATAAATCATTAATTAGGTATTACCCTGGCAGTTATTTTACCAGCCGGGCTGCCATAAGGATTTGTATAACCATTTGAACCTACGATCTGGCCTATGCCTCCCATCTTTTTAATCTTTAATGTAAAGACGTAGGTACCCGGTGATAATGCAGTATTTGTTCTATAAGTAAAACCCATCGTTGTTATGCCAAATACATTCGGGTCGGCTGCTACGATAAAAGTTCCGGTAGAATTGTCATCTAATAATAAATACAAATTAGCGGAATTATTGAACGCATTAAGTCCTGCTGTGCCATAAACTTCAACAAAAGAGCTTTGGGCAACGGTAACCGTAACGCCGGCAATAGTAGCCTCGTCCCCGATATTAGTAAGCGTAAAATTTGACCCATTCGGGCTCTCAAAATATTTTACGGGTGTAACCCAGGTTGGTGCCAATGCAGCGCCGTTTGACTGAAGCAACTGGCCTGCACCGCCAACGCTTCCATTCACCGATAATGAACCATTTGCTTTTACCCTGAACCTTTCTGTGAATGTACCTCCCTGGTCGTACCCCATCGCTATATCGGCATTGGGGTTATCAGAATAGATCTGTAATAAATTTCCCTGCACACTCATTCCTACATCACCGGTAGCTCCCGGGTATAACGTGATCTTTTTCCCCAATGCAGCCGGAAAACTTAACGGTGCATTGGGGGCGGAATTGCCAATACCCACCCGGCTGTTAATTGCATCGTACACAAATCCCCATCCGGCAGGGCCCCCATAAAAACCAATGTTCTGGTTGTTTTGTGCGCCCATGAAACCCAGCAAGGCTGTATTGTCTGCTTTGTAAAGCCAGGCACCACCGCCACCGCCCACCAGGTCGGCACTTCCGTTTTTTAATATAAGCCGGCCATTCAGCATCATTCCATCGTACCCCACGTTATTAATGATCCGCATCCTTTCATTAAAACTATTACTTGAGCCGTGGCCAAAAGCAATATCGGCCAGCGATCCATCTGTATGAATTTGCAGCAATCCACTTTGAATTCCCAAACCATAGTTATTGCCTGCAGTTCCATAGAATGAGATTTTTTCGCCTAATATATCATTGAAACTAAGTGGTGAATAAGGGGAAGAATTTCCTATCCCAACATTACCATTTTGGTCCAGCACCATCTTTGTACTGTTACCATTTGTCCGGAACTGTAAACCGTTAAGCGTTCCGGTGTTATTATAAACAATGCCACCACTGGCTGCATCAGAAGCCTTTCCAAATAACAGGGCAGTTTCATTTGTATTAGGACTAAGTACATTGATATAGGTATTACTATTCCCCTCAACAGCAAAAGAGCCCAGTGGACCCGGATTTCCGGAAGCGCCGGCGTACACATGCAACTTAGTTAAAGGAGAAATAGTGCCGATGCCTACATTTTGAGGTTGCGCCGCCACAGTTAACAGGCAGATGATACACAGGAGTAATATTTTTTTCATGTCGCCAGGTTTTTTTTTGTGCCGATCATTGAAGAGCTGTTTGATTCAGCGACAAAAGAATTATTGAGATTGTTCAGTCGTTGTGTGATACCTGCTTTTTTCCTTTTGGCAACGGATATTATTTCGCCATTATGCAGAAACAATAAACCGGTCTTACCCCTGCTGTAACTTTTTATATGGCCCGTATTTATAAAATGGGTACGGTGTATCCGTACGAAGGAATAAAGGCAGGATTGTTCCTCGAACCAGTGCAGCACTTTTGCCACTACCAGGCTTTTTCCGTTGCTGAAGAAAAGTTTGCTGTAATTACTGATGGACTGGATGCGGATGATATGCTGAACCGGAATAACAATCGTTCCTTTGCAGGTAGGTAATACAAGTATCGGGGTTGTGGCACCATTAGGATAACTGGCATAACTGACATTGATCGTTTCCATATGTTTCATAGCGGTTATTTGTTCAACGATTGCTGCAACGTTTTTTTAAATTCCTTGATATCTTTTTTCTGTTCTTTCATTCCTTCTACCAATAAAGGAACCAGTTACATTCTATTCTTCGTATGTGATAAAGATCTTAATGGGTTTTGAAAGAATGCCTGCTGAATCGCCAGGGTGGTTAACTACAGTCAACCACATTGACCCATTATAGTAGAAAAAACTTGCACCAAGACCACCTGTGTTGGGGCCATACCATTGGGAATAACCAACTCCAGTGGTTAAAACCAGTACTGAAATGGAGAGAATTTTTGACTGGTCTACCCCGAGGTATATATCTACATAACCTCCTTCAGTAGATGCTGTTGTTCCGGTCAGTTTTTTTACCTTAACCGAAGGCGCATCGCTTCCCAGTTTAGTGTAACCATTCACTTCAAGCGATGCCGCAGGGGTTGCTGTTCCGATGCCTACATTGCCATTACTTGATATCCTCATTCGTTCACCGCCACTACCACCGCCTGAAGTAAATGTGGTGAACTTAATCGGGTCGTCTGAAAATGTGGTCAAATTCAATCCGCCGTTTATGTATCCCTGTATCCTGTTCCCATCCAGGATCTGAATATTGGATCCGCCCGGAGTAAAAAACGATACTCCATTAACATGCAGCGGAGTAAGCGGATTGTTTGTACCAATTCCTACATTGCCATTTCCTTTTATACGCATTCTTTCTGTCATCGTTCCACTCACGTCATAACCAAAAGCAATATCAGCACCTGGGTTATCTGAATAGATCTGTAGTAAGTTTCCCTGCACGGCAAATCCTACATCACCGGTACCCCCGGGATAAAGTGTAATTTTTTTACCAAGCAGAGCCGGAAATCCAAGTGGCGCATTCGGATTGAGTGTACCAATACCCACATTACCATTTTGATCCACTACCATCTTTGTACTATTGCCATTTGTTCTGAGCTGCAAACCATTGAGGGTCCCGATATTATTGTATACAATGCCACCATTGACTGCATCAGAAGTCTTACCAAACAAAACACCGGTCTCACTTGCGTTGGGACTAAGCACATTGATATAGGTATTACTGTTTCCTTCTACCAGAAAAGGTCCTAAAGGAGTTGTATTACCTGAAGCACCTTGTGAAACATGAAGCTTGACCAATGGAGTGGTGGTGCCAATGCCCACGTTCTGCCCGGCAACAGAACAGGTTGCCGCCAGGAAGTACAGGAGTAAAAATTTCGTTTTCATGCCCATCGTTTTACCAAACCTATTATAATAAGTAAAGCCGGGCAATAGAACGAAAGTTAGAGAGGGAACAAGTGAAACAACAGCCGTTTAATTCTTACCAAATGCCTTATTCAATGCTTCGGTACGGTTCTGCACGTGCAGTTTTTCGTAGATGCGGTGAATATGCTGGCGAACGGTACCGGTAGAGATGGAAAGTTTTGCCGCTATCTCTTTATAGAGTAACCCGGTGGCAAGGCATTGCAGTATCTCGTTTTCACGAATGGAAAGCATATCAATATTTCCGGAGCTTTCATTATTCCTTAACCGGTTGATGACCTTTCTTGCGATCTGTGTACTCATTGGTGAACCGCCTTCGTGTAATTCCAGTAACGATTCCGTGATCTTTCCCAGCGGTGTTTTTTTCAAAAGATAGCCACTGGCTCCGGCATTCAGTGCTTCAAACACTTTTTCATCATCCTCGTAAATGGTAAACATGATGAACTGGCTCTGCGGGCATTGCGGCTTTACTTTTTTGATACACTCGATCCCGTTCATTCCCGGCAGGTTGATATCCATGATAACGATATCGGGTTGCCAGGCTGGTAATTCTTCGGTCGCTTTTTCCGCATCCGGGAAAGTGGCCAGCACTTCAAAACGTTCATCCAGGGTAAGCAGGCTGGCCATGCCATCCCTTACTTCCTTCAGGTCTTCTACTATGCAGATCTTTATGCCGGTCATATGGTAAATATAAGCTAGGCTGAATCGGTTACAATATAACAAAGGTTATAGCTGCAGGGGTATCTTCATATCCACCATCACACCTCCTGTATTTGTTATCTCAAATGTTCCGTTAATGGATTCGATCCTTCTTTGCATGTTCCGCAGGCCGTTCCCGCTGTCTTTCCCGTTTTCCGGAAAACCTGTTCCATCATCTTTAACCGTTACTGACAAAGCGGTGGTAATAAAAAAATCAATGACCACTTTTTCAGCATTGGCATGTTTAACGATATTGTGCAGACTTTCTTTTACCGTAAGAAAAATATTCCGCCTGATCTCACCACTCACAAAGAGAGCGGGGACCGCTTCGGGAAGATTTGTTTCGCAGATCAAATTATTTTCATTGCAATATTCCACGGCATAAGACCGGGTATAAAAAATAAGATCTTCCAGGGTATCATTCTTTTCATTCATGGCCCAGATGATCTCGTTCATCTTTTGCATCAGTTCATTGGAATTGCTTACTATTTTTTCAGCATCATCTCTGGTTACTTCACTGAAACTATTTCGTTTCACTTTTTCACTCAGGAACAGGATGGTAGAGAGGCCGGCGCCCAGGTCATCATGCATATCGGTGGCAATTCTTGTTCTTTCTTTTTCCACTGCCTGTTGTTTTTCAATAACCGTTTTTTGTTTTTCCAGTTTCCTGCGATAATAAAACCGAAAGCCGCTTAGCAGTATGCCGATCCCCAATATCGCAATCCCTGCCCGGAACCACCATGTTTGCCACCAGGGTGGAAGAATGGAAAATGAAACCGTTGTTTCTTTTGGAGAATACGTAGTGGAAGGGAAAAAGGCTTTTACATGCAATGTATAATTCCCGGGTGAAAGATTCAGCAAATTAATATCGGCAACCGTTGTTGGTTCACTCCATTCTTTGTTACCGCCGCCGGATAAAAGGTAGCTGTACTTTATTTGTTTTTCGTCAATAAAAGAGGGTGACGCCAGGCTAAAAGTAATATTGCGCTGCTCATGATCCAGCCGGAAACCCGGCAGCAGGCCGGCCATTGTCTTTCCATTTATTTTTATTTCTTCTACCAGCAATTGCGGTTCCATTATGTTTTTTTCTTCGATAGCTGGCTCTATCCGTAAGATGTCACCAGTCTTGGTCCAGGCAAAAGCATTATTATTTGCGTCCGTCCATACATAATTTATATAAGAGAATGTATTATTGCTCTTCGTAATATTTTCCAGTTGATAATTGTCTTTTGTTTTGATCAGCCTGTCCAGCCCTGTCTGTGTGCCTATGATAATATTGTTATTCTTATCGCAGGCAAGTGCTGTAACAAAGTTGTCCGTTAATCCATCCTGTGTTTGATAATGATAGGTCTTTTTTAACTGCCCGTTCTCATACCTGAATCCCATCAACCCCTTAAAGCGGGTACCTGCCCATATGATCCCGTTTCGGTCAACCACCATTGAACGGGGTGATCCATTTTCAAATTCATTGATGAAAACAGCTTCCCTTTCCAGGTAATGTTGCGGCGTTTCGGGATGCAGGGAAAAGATAAGCAACCCGTTATAGCGGGTGATCACCCACAGACGGTCATTATTATCCATATGCAATCCTTGTATAAGGTCGGAAGGCAGTAATGCATAACTGAATAATTTTTTTTCATTCTGTAGTACGAGAAGATTTCTTGTTTCGAACATGATGATATTCCCATACTTATCAGCCACAGAGTATCCTCCGAAGAAACAGGTATCAGGAAGCGTTAATATTTTTTTAAACCGAAGTGTGTTCTCATTTCCCTTTGGCGGGTCGGCTATATACAAATTATGCTGAGCTCCGGCATAATAATTTTTTTCACCCGTATGAAGAAAATAAGCATCGAAAGAAGGGATGACCGAGTAATTCTTAATCATCGAATCGCTGTGCAGCATCATTTGCCCGTTATTCATTATCATCCACCAGGCGTCGGTTGTAACACTTCCGATCGTTCTTACTCCCGACCTGTTCCTGGTCAATGATGACAGAACAGATTGAAATTTTGTACCCGGCAGTTTATACATGCCATTGCCGTCATGACAGATCCACAACACATCTTCACGATCGATAAAAAAATTCTGTACAGGATAAGTAGATAATTCAGGTGTAACGATATGTTCAATTGTCCCGTTTTTTTTGTAGCAGGAAATTTCATTGTTGGAGGATGAAAGCAGCAGTTCATTTTTATTGTTGAAGCGGATAATACCACCGGGTAAAGATCCGGAGCCTGTTTGTCCAGGCCGGGGCGGAATAAATTTTAATTTACCTGCCGACAGCATTGCTGTATCAAGCAGTAGTGTGGATTTGCCTGTACTTAACCAAACAGCACCTGTATGGTCGGTTTCCAGGGAGTAAACAAAAATATCCGGGCTGAAATCAGCAAGGGTTGCTGTTTTTTTATTGTAAAGAAAAAGCCCGTAATTCCTTGTTGTACCATAAGTAGTAAAGATCAAAAAATCCTTGTATTCTATAACTCTTTCCAGGGAGATCACAGGAACATTGAGACCGGGTATGATCACCGGAAGTTTTTCAAACTTATCCCGGCTTAACTTATATAAGCCTTCGTCAGTTGTTGCATACACATTACCGTCGTTACTTTTTAATAACTTGTTGATGACAGGACAAAATTGTTTGGCAAGATCCAGTTGCTTCATCTGCCCATGAACCAATACATTTAAGCCACAGGTATTGGCAGCCACCAGTAATGAATCATCGCCTACTTCCAGTACATCATTTACCAGGTCGGTTAATAAACCATTTTGTGTAGTATAATTTTTAAAACGGGCCCCGTCATACACACTTAATCCACCGAAAGTGATAAAATACATCCTGCCTTTGCTATCCTGGTAAGCACTACGGACACGGCTGTTAACCAACCCGTCTTTGGGCGTATAATGCACAAAAGAATATTGCTGGGCAGCCGTAGCGGCCCCAAAAAATAAACATACAGACAGTATCAATGACCTCCTGGTTCGCATACTTAAATTTACTTCTAAATATCGGGACCACTAAAATTGATTGGCCATAGCACCGGGTCAGCAGATGCAACGGGTCATGCTTAAACCTTGCTTACAAAGCCGGGTATAAACAACACTGCCAACCCGGTGAGGCTGGCAGTGGAAAAAGATTGAACCTGTTATTTATTTGGTGAATGCTGCAGTTACAACTTTAACTGATTCCATTTCTCTTATCGTTTTCGCAATGCCATTGGCATCAATACCGATCTCATCATAAAGTTGTTTGGGTGTACCGTGTTCTACCAGCCTGTCGGGAATACCCATGATCTTAACTTCAGCATTATACCCGTGTTCATTCATGAACTCCAGTATGGCGCTGCCAAATCCGCCCACCACGGTTCCGTCTTCAACCGTGATCACTTTTTTGAATTTACCGAATACCTCATGCAGCATTTCTTCATCAAGCGGTTTTACAAAACGCATATCGTAATGCGCCGGGTTAATACCATCTGCTTTCAGGTCACGGATAGCAGCCGCAGCAAAATTGCCCGGATGTCCCAGTGTAAGTATCGCAATGTCTTTCCCGTCTTTTATTTTTCTTCCGGTGCCGATCTTTATCTCTTTCATCTCCGTCTTCCACTCCGGCATCACGCCTTCTCCTCTTGGATAACGGATAACAAACGGAAGATCGGTTGAATCCAGTTGTGCTGTGTACATCAGGTTACGCAGTTCGCTTTCATTCATCGGGGAACTTACCACCAGGTTTGGAATACAACGGAAATAAGCAATATCATAACAGCCATGATGTGTTGGCCCGTCGTCACCTACCAACCCTGCCCGGTCGAGGCAGAAGATCACCGGCAGTTTCTGGATCGCCACATCATGCACCACCTGGTCGTATGCCCGTTGCATAAAAGAAGAATAGATGTTGCAGAAAACCTTCATTCCCTGCGTAGCCATACCGGCGCTCAGCGTTACTGCATGTTGCTCGGCAATGCCCACATCAAATGCACGGTCAGGCATTTTTTCCATCATGTATTTTAAAGAAGAACCGCTTGGCATAGCCGGCGTAATACCGAATATTTTTTTATTCTTTTCGGCCAGTTCAATAATGGTATGGCCAAATACATCCTGGTACTTGGGTGGTTGCGGAATATCAAACACTTTCTTTTGTATCTCGCCGGTCACTTTATCAAACAGTCCGGGTGCATGCCATTTGGTTTGATCTTTCTCTGCCAGTTCGTATCCTTTTCCTTTCACTGTTTTAATGTGCAGGAGTTTTGGGCCGGGAATATCTTTCAGGTCTTTTAATGTATCTACCAGTTTGGTGATGTTATGCCCGTCTATCGGGCCAAAATAACGAAGCTTGAGTGCTTCAAATAAATTACTGCTCATGCTCACCATTCCTTTCAGGCTTGCCTCCAGCTTACTGGCCATGCCCCGGCTGAAATTCTTTCCAACGGGTAATTTGCCAAGCGCTTTCCAAACGTTATCACGCAGGTCGTTATAGGTATGTGACGTAGTAATGTCGGTAAGGTATTCTTTCAATGCACCTACATTGGGATCAATGCTCATGCAGTTATCATTCAGAATAATAAGTACATTGCTTTTTTCAATACCGGCATGGTTCATTGCTTCAAATGCAAGGCCGGCGGTCATGGCGCCATCGCCGATTATTGCAATATGCTGGCGGTCATTCTCTCCTTTATAATGAGAAGCCATTGCCATACCAAGTGCGGCAGAAATAGAAGTAGAAGAGTGACCCACGCCAAACGTATCGTATTCACTTTCGCTGCGCTTAGGAAAACCACTCAGCCCTTTGTATTTCCGGTTGGTAGGAAAATTATCCCGGCGGCCGGTTAGTATCTTATGGCCGTATGCCTGGTGACCTACGTCCCAAACCAACTGGTCGTAAGGCGTATTGAAAACATAATGCAAGGCAACGCTCAGTTCCACCACGCCCAGGCTGGCACCAAAATGCCCGCCATAAACACTCACCACGTCAATGATATACTGGCGCAGTTCGTCACATACCTGGTGCAGTTGTTCCCTGCTCAGTTTCTTCAGGTCATCTGGACTGTTAATCTTACTTAATAATGTGCCGGCTTTAATTTCCATGTTCATTTTTTGCGGGGTAAAGGTACATTTTTATTTGCCTTCTGAAGGGAATTAAACAACTTTAAACGGTAAAAGTTCGGGTATAGTATGCCTAAAGATCAGGGGTCAAACGTTATGATCACTACCGCATGCTTTTCAAAGCTGGAACTGAGTCTTACCTCGTATCGTTTATCGCCTGCCTGTATGATCATGATAGCGGTATTGGGAGGAATACTGCCGAGGTTCTCTGCCTGCATGATGATCTCCACCGGCCTGCCGGGTTCTGTCATCACAATGTGGAAAGTGGTGGGCTTTTCACTGATCCGTTGCCTGAGCAAAACCGGGTTTTTATCAACAAAGATGGAAACCGTATCATCATCAATGATCGCATTATCATAAAGAGAAATCATAACCGACGTATCCGCCACTTTTATTATCTGCTGTATTTCCAGTTTCCGTTCTGCCAGTGAACTATCTGCTGTGTAAACTACTGTTGGTGTAACTTCAACTGTTTCGGGTACAGGCAGTGTCAGCGTATCTTCTTTTGGTATCCGCCTGAGAAAATAATCGGTCATTTTTTTCTGAACAAAATGTTCAATGGGATATTCCGGCCTTTTGATCTTTTGCAGCACAACCAGTAATTCTTCGCCGGGAAAACAGGTGGTATCATATCCCCTGCCACTCCACACGCCCGACAGGTATTTTGTATTGCCGATCTTATAATAGCGCAGGCTGAATTCTTTTTCGCAGGGAAGAAAATCCGGCGGCAGTATGTAATAAGCAGCCCCATATTCCCGGATACGGATGGTTTGTGTTTTCTTATCCCGGGTACCATTCATGTCATACAATACAAAACGGCTGGTGTCTTTAAAAGTAAATGAGTAGCCGGATAATTGTTTGCCGGATTGGTAGATCTGCATTTCAATAGTCTCTACTCCCTGCCGGGTAGATGCCTTGCGGCTTATCTTGCCACTCCATATACCCGTAAGTGATTGTGCATTTGTAACAAACTGGTTTCCGGCAACCAATAAAAGCAGTAAGCAGATGATCTTTTTATTCATGTGCTGCCGGATGGTTTTAGTAAACTGTTTTATGCGTTGGCCTGCTGCATCATTTTCAGGATGAGATCAGGATCGGGACAGTTCTTCAGGTATCTTTCTCTTTCTGAGATACTGCATACGCCGGGATAATCTCCTTTCTTAAACTCCATGTCGTGTATCACCTGGAAATGCAGGTGCGGCGGCCAGTCGCCGTTTTCAGCAGGCTCACCAAAATGGCCGATCACTTCTCCCCTTGTTATATATCCGCCATCTTTTATTACGGAGATATCTTTTAAACTCAAGTGGCCGTAAAGTGTATAAAAAGCAACGGTCTCAAGTTGATGAAGCAAAATGATGGTAGCCCCATAATCACCAAAATTGTTATTGAAAGCAAAACTGTGTACCATGCCGCCCAGTGCCGCATAAACCGGCGTACCGGCCGGCCCCCAGATGTCGATGCCAAGATGTATGGTTCGTTCTTCGCCGTTGCTGAACAACTCACTTCTCCGGTAGATGGTCCGGTTCTCATTATATCCGCCGATCCCAAATGCAGCTCCTGCAGCTTCCAGTTTTCCATTAATGTACGCAGAAAATAATTCGGTGTCTTCAACAACTTCAGCGGTCAATTCCCTATTGGCTGAACTAAGATCAAACGGAATGATCTTTTCAGATGCCGGGTTAAACTTTATCACCGGGTGAAAAGCAGCGGCATTTTTCAGAAGGGCATTTTCCAGGTCGGTTATCATGCTATGAAGTTACCTCTTTTACCGGCCCTTTATTTTTTGCTGCAATAATTTTTTTTCAGAGGCAGACTGGGTAAGTTTGATCGCTTCTTCAAAATAGGCATTGGCGGTATCGTAGTCTTTTAACTGGCGATGCATTTCGCCCAGTGTGGCGGGAAGGAGATAATATTTTTTCAGGGAAGATATCTGTGAAATGGAATTGATCGCCTCAATGCATGCAGCGGGACCATTGAGCTCCCCGATCACAACTGCCCGGTTCAGTTCCACCACCGGCGATGGATTGAGTTGAAGCAGCACATCGTAGTAATGAAGAATGTTCTTCCAGTTGGTGGAAGCATAATCAACCGCCGTGGCATGTTCATAAGCGATCACGGCTTCCAGGTGATACTTGTTTATCTCTTCTGCTGCGGCACATGCTTCCAGGTAAGAAATTCCTTTTAAGATCAGGTCCCGGTTCCATTTAGAACGGTCCTGTTCTTTCAGTAATAAAATATTTCCGTCATCATCAAGCCGGGCATCATTTCTTGCTGCCGTGAAACAGATCAACGCCATCAGGGCATGAGCGCCATAATGATTTATCCGGGTACTCCGGCAGATCAGGTCACAAAGCCGCATCGCTTCATAGATCAGGTCGTTCCGTACCAGGTCTTCATGACTGGTGGAATTATATCCTTCATTGAACAAAAGATACACAGCTATCAGTACATTATCTATCCGGCTTTTCAATTCGGCTTCGGGCGGCAGCTCGAATGAAACAGCATTATCCCGAAAACTCTGCCTTGCACGGTATAATCTTTTTTCAATGCTATCGTAACTGCTTACAAATGCTTTTGCAATCTCTGTTACACTGAAACCGCACAATGTTTTTAAAATAAGCGCCACCTGTGCTTCGGCAGAAAGAGAAGGATGACAACAAACGAACATCATACGCAACTGGTCGTCGTCGATGCTATTGGTATTAATGATCTCCCGGACAGTTGGCACCAGCGTATATTCCGACTGCAGCAACGGCGTCATGTTCTTTGAAAAGTTTTCTTTTCTTTTTTGCTGGCGCAACAGGTCAACCGCTTTGTTACGTGCTGCGGTAAATAACCAGGCAGAAGGATTTTCGGGAAGGCCATTTATCTTCCAGGTATTGAGGGCTTTCACAAGGGTATCCTGCACCACGTCTTCGGCCATCTGCAAATTCTGCGGACCAAATAATTTGGTAAGCACAGTAACCAGTTTTCCCCACTCATGGCGAAAGAGATGCTCAACAGTTTGTTCTATGTTGGATGGATTGTCCAGTGCAATTTTTTCTGCAAGTTATATGGAAGACCCCTTAAATCAATGCTGCAGTTTTTAAACCGCAGCATTGATAAAATTATCGTGCAATACTTTCGTGTTTAATAAAAGAATTGCTCGAACACAATTTTTCCGTCTTTCACTTCATACAGGCATATTTCATCAAGCAATTGTCGTCCCATTCCCTTCATCGTTGCATCAAGAGTCATCGATATGCTGAAATAGCGGCCTCCCACTACCGGCTCGGAGCAGCAACTACCATGCCTTTCTTCGATCATGGATGCAAACTGCTTCCCCTTTTCAGCTACCGCTGCTTTTCCTTTTGTAATATGCGGTGCCATATTGCCTTCCGGCTCTATACAAACAATATCATCTGCATACAGTTCTGTCTGTGCTTCCAGCATTTGACCGGCACGCATATAGGTTACCAGTTTATTGGCTACTTCCTGAGTTGTCATTTCTTTAAAATTTATTTGTTTAAATATTTTTTTAAGACAGTTGTATGTGAATTATGCCGGGGGCATATCCATCTTCTGCAATTGCCTCACAATTACGGTACCACCGTTCTCATAGTCAGGGTAGTCATCGCACAAAGCAACAGCTTCATCATAATCGGCAGCATTTACAATAAAGTAACCGCCGATGATTTCTTTCCCCTCGGCAAACGCCGCATCTGTAACGGTTTTATTTTTACCGGTAATGATCTTTCCTGTTGCCTGAAGCGGCTCACCGCCTTCATATTTACCGGCCTTGGCCAGTTTGTCGATCCAGGCCATCCACTTACCCATAATTTCCTGCATCTGCTGCGGAGAGGGTTGTTGGCCAGATTTGATTCCCTGGAAAATAAGCATGAATTTTTCCATAATTTTTTTTTAAAGTTTATAATGTTTTTATAATGACGAACAGGTTTTTGCAATCCGGACAAAAGATAAACTTTTTTTAAAGGAGTTGATTTCGTGGCTGTTTTATACAGTACCTAAACGGATTTTCCATTTTGCATGAAGGGGTATTATATTTGAGAAAACATATCCCCATGGCACCCGATCATACCGAACAGGAAAGGCAGAAATTCCAGTTAGACAGGATCGCCCTTTTTTCCGATGCTGTTTTTGCCATCGCCATCACCCTGCTGGTGATCGAGATCAAAGTGCCTTCCGTAAGCAGCGACCGGGCATTGTTTGATCATGAATTCAACCATGCCCTGCGTGAAATGATCCCGGAGTTCATCGGTTTCTTCATCAGTTTTATTGTGATAGGAAATTACTGGCGGGCCCACCATACCATTTTCGGTTATGTAACCGATTACAACAGGAAACTAATTACCATCAACACCTGGTTCCTGCTCACCATTGTATGCATGCCCTTTACAACGGCCATGATGAGCAAATACATTTTCCTGAAGCCGTATGTGTTCTACTGCATAAATGTGATCGGCAGCGGCCTCATCCAGTTATGGCTCTGGCACTATATCATCAATCCAAAAAACCAGGTGTCGGGATATATTCCGCCGGGAATGATACAATACAAAAAGTACAGCTCCTGGGTGGTGATCATCTGCTTTGTACTTTCGCTTGCCCTGCATCCCGTTATCGGGCCGGCTTTTGCAAGGCTGTTCCTGGCTTCTATTTTCATTATCAATATTTTTACCGACCGGTATTTTATAAAGAAATACAAACTGGGGAAGAAATATTAACCCCTATCCCCTAAAGGGGAAAATGAAGAAGGTATATGCGAAGAATATGTTTTCAATTGCACCGCCCTTCAGGGTGGTGAATGAGATAAAAATCTTTTTCGGACTTTAGTCCAAATCAAACTATTGGGCTAAAGCCCGTTTTCCTGAGTGTGATTTTATCCCTGCCCTGAAGGGCAGGGCAATTCAAGCCCAACTTAACGATATTGCCCGAAGGGGAAAATGAGAATAGTATGCAGGAGACCAATTTATATTTTATATCACTACATTGATCATCTTGTTCTTTACAAAGATGATCTTCTTCGGTGGTTTACCTTCCAGCCATTTTTGTACAACTTCATTCTGCAGCACCGCTTCTTCCACCTGCTTCTGATCAAGATCAAGGGCAAGGTTAATATTTGTACGCAGTTTACCATTAATAGAAACAGGATATTCTTTTGAACTTTCCACCAGCAAAGCAGGATTGAATGCCGGGTAAGAAGCATCGAGTACAGAACCTTCGTTGCCTAATTTATTCCAAAGCTCTTCGGCAATATGCGGCGCATAAGGCGTGAGCAGTATCAACAGTTTTTCTAAAACTTCTTTTTTATGGCACCTGGCATCGGCCAGTTCATTCACGCAAATCATGAAGGTACTTACCGCCGTATTGAAACTGAAGCGTTCTGTATCTTCTTCTATCTTCTTAATGGTGCGGTGAAGAATTTTTAATTCCGCATCGGTTGCCTTGCCCCCCGCCCTCTCCAAAGGAGAGGGAGCTGAAGACGTCCAGATCGGGCCTTTCTGTTCATCGAAGAATAGTCTCCATAATTTTCTTAAGAAGCGATGCACTCCTTCAATGCCCTTTGTATCCCATGGTTTGCTGGCTTCTACCGGGCCGAGGAACATTTCATACATGCGGAAGGTATCGGCGCCGTATTGTTCACACAAATCAGTTGGATCAACTGTATTGTATTTTGACTTTGACATTTTTCTGTTTCCGAACCACAAATAAACTTCCCTTCGTTATCTCGCATAAAATATGCAGCTTTAAACTCTGGTCTCCAACTTATAAGTTTCTCTGTCATTAACTCATAACCATCAACACACCATACAGGTATACGATAGTCATTTTCACGAATATCAAAATCGGTAACAATTAGATTTTCTATAGCAAATTGTGTTCTCAGAGCTATTACGTTTAAAGTACTAATTATTTCATTTTATCCTTTAAACTTTGATCTGCTAGAGTTTTAGAGATATAAATAAAGGGGGTAAGGCTAGCTAATATTTGTGCTGAAGAGAAATTGTTTTCAATGCCACTTTTTACTTCAACCTTTGGTATGAGTTTAAATAAAAAACGACTACTCCCCTGTATCATCCCCTGATTAAGCAGTTTCTTATACGGCTCATCAAAACCGATCATTCCCAGGTCGTACATCACTTTCGTCCACATGCGGCTGTACAACAAATGCCCCACGGCGTGTTCGGTACCGCCAATGTACAGGTCAACCTGGTTCCAGTAATCGCTCGCTTTGCGGTCGCAGAATGTTTGGTCATTATGCGGATCCATGTAACGCAAAAAATACCAGCTGCTGCCTGCATAGCCGGGCATGGTGCTGGTTTCTCTTCTTCCACCGGCTGAAGCCGGGGGCAAGTTATCGGGTTGTACCCAATCTGTTAAATTAGCCAATGGCCCTTCGCCGCTTGGGCCGGGGCCATATTTATCAACGTGTGGCAATTGCAAGGGTAATTCTTTTTCATCCAGCGGAATGGCCACTTCATCTTTCCACACAATGGGGAATGGTTCGCCCCAGTAACGCTGGCGACTGAAGCCGGCATCCCGCATGCGGTAATTCACTTTGCGTTTGCCGATGCCGAGCTCTTCAATTTTATTTATGGCAATGCCGATGGCATCTTTCATCAACAGGCCATTTAAGAAACCGGAGTTTTCTAAAACAGCATCTTTGGTTGGATTCGCTTCCTCGCCATTGTAATGGCTGCCGATGATATTGCTGATGGGAATATTAAAATGTTTTGCAAAAGAAAAATCCCGCTGGTCGCCACAAGGCACGGCCATGATGGCGCCGGTGCCATAACCTGCCAGCACGTATTCCGCTATCCAGACGGGTATCTCTCTTCCGTCAAAAGGATTGATGGCATACGCACCGGTAAAACAACCGGTGATGGTTTTCGCTTCAGCCAGGCGTTCTCTTTCACTGCGGCTCTTTACATACTTCAGGTAATCATCTATGGCTGGTTTTTGTTGGGCAGAAGTTATTTGAGAAACGATCTCATGTTCCGGTGCCACAACCATAAAGTCTACACCGAAAATAGTATCGGGCCTGGTTGTATAAACCCGTAGCTTTTTACCGGCGCCTTTGATCTCAAAATCCATTTCTGCCCCTTCAGATTTTCCGATCCAGTTGCGCTGCATCTCTTTCATCGATTCGCTGAAATCAACTGTTTCTAATCCTTCCAGCAGGCGATCCGCATAAGACGTGATGCGCAGGAACCACTGGCGCATCTTTCTTTTCTCCACCGGGTGGCCGCCTCTTTCACTCACGCCATTCACCACCTCATCATTGGCCAGTACCGTTCCCAATGCTTCGCACCAGTTCACTTCGCCAAAAGCGCTGAAGGCAAGGCGGCGGTTCATCAGGATATCTTCCTGTTCTTTTTTTGAAAAGGCATTCCATTGATCTGCTGTGAAATTTTTTGTCCCTTTCGTTTCGTATTTCTTAATAAGGTCGCTGATGGGCCGTGCCTTTTTTTGTGTATTGCAGAAATAGCTGTTGAACAGTTGCAAAAAGAGCCACTGGGTCCATTTATAAAAACCCGGCTCGCTGGTCTTTACTTCCCGGTCCCAATCGTAACAGAACCCGATCTTGTCCAGCTGCGATTTGAACGTAGCGATATTTTTTTCGGTGGTAACGGCGGGATGCTGCCCTGTTTCCAGTGCATACTGTTCGGCCGGCAACCCAAAACTATCAAAGCCCATCGGGTGAAGTACATTAAAACCCTTTAGTCTTTTGTAGCGGCTATAGATGTCGCTGGCAATATAACCCAGCGGGTGCCCCACGTGCAGGCCTGCCCCGCTTGGATACGGAAACATATCCAGCACATAATATTTTGGCTTATCCGACTGGTTGGAAACTTTATATACTTTATTCTCCTTCCATTTTTTCTGCCATTCCTGTTCAATCTTTCTGAAATCGTATTCCATTGCTTATTTAAAATTGTCAATTTACCGGTTGAATATTTTCTGCACTGCTGCTTCCCAACATACATCAAACCTATCTTAGAAATGTGAATGAAAAGTTATTAATCCTTCATCTGCACATTCATCTATGCTTTCATAAAAATAAATCAGGCAGGCAATCGTTTCGAAGTCAGCAAAAATACGGCAAAGCAGCTAAAAACCTTTATTTTTGCGGCTTATGAAAAACCATTTTTGTACGAACTCCCAAATGAATTAAAATTATGGCTCAATTCGGAAAAGCAAGCAGCAAACGGGGCAAACCAACGTATGCGTATGCCATCATCGGTGTATCGCTGGTGTTGTTCCTGTTCGGTATTGTTGGCTGGTTCTTTTTAAACCTGCGCAAGACCGGCGATTATGTAAAAGAGAACATTCAGGTTCATGCCTGGCTTAATCCCAATGCGCCTAAAAAAGGTATCGACAGCCTGAAGAGCTATGTTGCTGCCCTTCCTTATGCCAAAGATGTGGAGCATGTGACCAAGGAAATGGCCATCGCAAAATGGAATGCCGACAATGATACCACCTGGAAAAAATTCTTAGACGAAAATCCCCTGCCGGAGAGTATTGACTTTTATGTAAAGGCCGATCACGTGCAGAAAGACAGCCTGGATATTCTTTCGGCAGACCTGCTGAACCGCTATCCCGGCCTGGTGAAGGAATTCCAGTTCCCCACCGAGACCTTATCGCAGGTAAGTAAGTTTGTAAAAACAGCCGCCTATATATTTTTAATAGCCGCCATTGTGCTGACCATACTGGTTGTTTTTTCTATTGACAACACGATCAGGCTGGCCATGTACAGCAACCGGTTTTTAATTAAGACCATGCAGATGGTTGGCGCCACCCGTTGGTTCATTGCCAAGCCGCTTAATGTGAGAGCCATCATCAACGGGCTTATTGCATCGGGCGTGGCCATTGCAGCGGTATGGGCCACCATCACACTGATTGAGGGATTAGCACCTGGTTTTAAAGTACTGCATGATAACACCAGTATGATCCTGCTGTTCCTGATCATCGTGTTACTGGGCATCAGCATCACCCTCGTCAGTACGCATCGTTCGGTAATTAAATACCTGCGCATGAAATTGGACGATTTATACTAATTTGCGGCTTCAACTGAATAAAAAATGAGCAAAGAAAAAAAACAGGCTGCAGCAGGCGGAACTTCAAACCCCTTGTTTGGAAAAGAGAATTATATGTGGATGCTTATTGGCCTGGCCGTACTGGCACTGGGTTTCTTTTTAATGGCCGGCGGCAAGAGCAGCGACCCGAAAGTTTTTAACGACAGCGAAGTGTACAGCACCACCCGTATCACCATTGCGCCCATTTTGATCATTGCCGGATTTGTGATAGAGATATTTGCTATCATGAAGAAATCTAAAAGCAATTAATAATTAAGAATTAGAAATTATAAATTACATGCGAAGATTAACTCCTTCGCATTTTCTATTTTTAAAAGAATCTAAATGGATACCATTCAAAGCATCATCATTGCCATTGTGGAGGGATTGACCGAGTTCCTTCCCATCTCTTCTACCGGTCACATGATCATCACTGAAAAACTGCTGAATCTTTCCGAAAGTGATTTCAGTAAAGTTTTTACCGTTGCCATTCAACTGGGTGCCATACTGGCTGTAGTGGTTTTATACTGGAAGAAATTCTTCGACTTTAAGAACTGGAAATTCTATGCTAAACTTATTGCTGCGGTTATACCTGCACTTATTTTGGGATTTCTTTTTTCAAAAAAGATCGATGCATTGCTGGAGAGTTCGCTTACCGTGGCCATTACCATGCTGGCAGGCGGCATCATCCTTCTTTTCATTGATAATGTTTTTAAAGAACATACTATTGATTCGGAAAAAGATGTTTCCTTTCCAAAAGCCATACTCATCGGCGTGTGGCAATGCCTGGCCATGATACCGGGTGTAAGCCGCAGTGCCGCTTCCATTATTGGCGGTATGCAACAGAAACTGACACGCAGTGCGGCGGCAGAATTCTCTTTCTTCCTGGCCGTGCCCACCATGCTGGCAGCAACCGGCTATAAATTATTAAAGTATTACAAAGAATACGGCGGCTTTTCTTCCAATGAAATAAAGCAACTGGCCATTGGCAATGTGGTGGCTTTTATTGTTGCCCTGCTGGCCATCAAATTTTTTATTGGCTTTCTTAAAAAGCATGGCTTCAAAGTGTGGGGCTATTACCGTATTGTGGTGGGCATCGTCTTACTCGTTTTGATCTATACCGGGTATATCAGCCGGTAAAATACCCTGGATTGGGTATTTAATGGATCCTTCTTTGTAAGTAACTATGTAGTTCAAATAAACAGTCATGAAAGCATTCAAAATCCTGCTGCTTGTTTCTATTCTTGCAACAGGCATCACCAGCTGCCAGCAATACGGCAAGGAATATAAACTGGATAAAAAACACAATGTGTATTATAAAGGCGATGGGGTAGATGAAGCGCTTGTAAAAAAGCTGGCAAACTACCTGAAGGAGCAGGAGTATTTCCAGGACAGTATTGAATCAACCGTTCAACTTATTAAAGTAAAAGATACATTCACCCTGAACTTTGTAGTGGATGCATCCAAAATAACCAGCGGATATGACAATAAATTCCTGTTATTCGGGGCATACATTTCAGAAAATGTTTTCAACAAAGCACCGGTAACCATACAACTCACCAATAACAAACTGGAGCCTTTTAAAAATCTTGGTTATGCCAAACCGATCTCTGATTACGATAAATGAGCCTTTGCTAACTGCTTACGCATTGCTCGTACCCCGCCGTTGGCGGGGTTATTTTTTGCCGGTAATACAATGATATTTACTATTTTCAGGTCACCTTAAAAAAGAACCATGCAGACTGCTTCCAAAAAAGTGATCAATGGATGGGCCATGTACGACTGGGCCAACTCGGTTTATAATCTCGTTATCACCACCACCTTTTTCCCGGCATATTATGCTGCTGTGACCGGGCTTAAAAATTTTCCGGATGGTATCACATTTTTAGGGCGCCGTTTTGTAAACACCGAACTTAAAGATTATGTGCTTGCTTTTGGATTTTTGGTTATTGCCCTGCTCTCTCCTGTTTTGTCTTCCATTGCCGACTATAAAGGCAACAAGAAAAATTTCATGCGTTTTTTCTGTTATATGGGTGCATTAAGCTGCAGCCTTCTCTATTTTTCTGATAAAACCCACGTGACACTCGGGCTCATGTGTTTTATGTTTGCCGGCATTGGTTTTTACGGCAGCCAGGTTTTTTACAATTCATACTTACCGGAAATAGCTGCAGAAAAAGATATGGACCGCATAAGCGCCCGGGGCTACACCATGGGCTATATCGGCAGCGTATTAATGCAGCTGATTGGGTTTGCATTGGTAATGACGATGGAAGACAAGGGCCTTGCATTAACCATTACATTTTTGCTGGTGGGCATCTGGTGGGTAGGATTTGCACAAATAACTTTTGCCCGGTTACCAATGAGTTCTAAAAGTGAACGGAAATCAAAAAAACACGTATTGGTAAATGGCTTCCACGAATTAAAGACCGTATGGCAACAGGTAATTAAGATGCCGGTATTAAAAAGATATTTAAGCGCTTTCTTTTTTTACAGCATGGGGGTACAAACCGTTATGCTGGTAGCCATCGATTTTGGTATCAAGGAATTAAAGTTGCCGGACGAAAAACTGATCATCACTGCAGTAATAATACAGCTGGTGGCCATCGTCGGGGCCATTGCCATGTCTAAACTCTCGGCAAAATACGGGAACGTTAAGGTTTTGATCTTTACTGTTTTACTCTGGATAGGCGTTTGCATTGCCGGGTATTTCATTACTACCGAAATGCATTTTTATATTCTGGCATCATTGGTTGGACTGGTAATGGGAGGTATACAGTCATTAAGCCGCTCTACATATTCCAAACTAATGCCCGAAACAAAAGACACGGCGTCATTTTTTAGTTTCTATGATGTAACAGAAAAGTTTGCCATCGTGATCGGCCTGTTCAGTTTTGGCTTGATTGAAGGGCTTACCCACAGCATGCGTAATTCACTCCTGGCCTTAATTACTTTTTTTGCATTTGGTCTGTTACTATTACTGACCACGGCAGCGGCACAAAAAAATAAACCAGTGGTTTCATAATTTTATAAAATGAAATTACATACGATCAATACCGGCTATTTTAAATTAGACGGCGGCGCCATGTTTGGCGTGGTACCCAAAAGCATCTGGAACAAGCTGAACCCCGCCGATGAAAATAATATGTGCAGCTGGGCGTTGCGCTGTTTATTGATCGAAGATGAAGGAAAACTTATCCTGGTTGATAATGGCATGGGTGATAAACAGGATGCAAAATTCTTCGGGCATTACTACCTGCATGGCGATGATACATTGGACAAGTCGCTTGCAGCACACGGTTTTAGCAAAGAAGATATCACCGATGTTTTTTTAACCCACCTGCATTTTGATCATTGCGGCGGAAGCATTGTACGGGATGGAGATAAACTGGTTCCTGCATTTAAGAATGCGACGTATTGGAGCAATGAACGTCACTGGAAATGGGCCACCGTTCCTAATGCAAGAGAGCGGGCCAGTTTTTTAAAAGATAATATTTTGCCGATACAGGAAAGCGGGCAACTGAAATTTTTAGATATAAGTAAGGAGTTAAAAGATAATTCCCGGCTTAATTGTTACGAATCACACATCATTTCAAATCTTTCTTTTTTCACCGTAAGCGGCCATACCGATGCTATGATGCTGCCAAAAATAAATTACAACGGAAGAACAGTTGTGTATATGGCCGACCTCCTGCCATCGGTTGCACACCTGCCATTACCTTATGTAATGGGTTACGATATGTTTCCGCTGACCACGCTTAATGAAAAGCAGGCTTTTCTTTCCGAGGCTTTGGAAAATGATTATGTCCTCTTCTTTGAGCATGATGCAAAGAACGAATGCTGCAACCTGCAGATTACTGAAAAAGGAATAAGACAGAAAGATGTTTTTAAACTGGAGTGAACTCTGATATTACCTTGCACTGATAAGCGAGCTGAGTGGATGGCGCAGGTTCTTGTACGACATCATGTCTACTTTTATGCTTCCCACCGCAATCGGGCTTTCCACCCGCAATAATAAATGATTGGGATCATCGCTGAGCCAGGCCGTCATTTTTTCGCCGCCTTCAAAAATGGTTCCTTTAATTAACAGTGGCTTTATCTTGATGGCATTGAATTTTCCAAATCTTGTTTTGATCTTTTCCTTACCCACATAGCGGATATAGAGATGATATACTTCATCATCCAGGAACATATCAAAAGGTATCTTGTCTTCCGGCTTATACTTGTCAAAATCAATGTTGCGGGCATAATAAACAGAACTCACCACATCCTGGATGCAGTTACTCACTTTAAAAACACCGTTGGTGCTTACGGCTGTGTTGGCATCCTGGTTAAATGTTACGTTGTTGTATTTTTTGTACCCGCCTTCATCCACATTGCGGACAAATTTATAAGGAAGCATCGTGGCAGTATCCACATAGCTTTCGTACTTGTCTCTTACTTTAAAGAAATTATCAAAGAAAGAATAGGTCTTGCCATCACCGGTAAAATGATAAACGGTCTTTCCATTAAGCCTTTCCACCGAAGCATTAAAGACCGCTTCACCCGCTCCCACATACATTCCCATCGTACTGTAGAAAACCTTCATCCGGATTTCTTCATCCCCCTTAAAGGCGGTATTTCGGATGCTGCAGAAAGTATCATCGCCCTGGGTAAAACCCAGGCTGCAAAGACAAGTCACCAGTAAACTCAATTTGGCGTATTGCATCATTTTTCTTTTCTTATTTTAATTCCTAAAATTAATAAACTGCCGATCACCGCAGGTATGAACAGGTTAATAAACCAGATACCAAACGTACAAGTCAATATCCCGATTGTGTTGGTATTGTTACCATAAATAAACAAAGTTTTGGCAATCGTGCCACGTATTCCCAGGTCGGCCACAGCGATAGAGGGGATGATGGCCAGTATCCAGAACATCACGGTTATCAGCCAGAAACCCGTCCACACATTTTCTTCCACGTGCAGCAACTGCAGCATAAAGATGTATTGTAAAACGAAAATAATATAGCGGAAGAAAGAAATAGAAAGTAACCTTAACAAAACTTTTGCTTCAAATGTTTCCAAAACGTTAATGTATTTTGAAAACCTGTCGGCATAAGGCAATCTTTCCAGCAAACGAACCAACCAGTTGAGCCTGAAAAAAAATATCATAATGCCGGTAGTTGCAAAAATGCTGCCATACAAAAAGATGCGTAACCAGAAAACAGAAAGCCCCATCAATGTTGTAGTGGCCGGATCCATCGTAAACAGTAGCCACGCCAGGCCGAGGCAACCCATCAACATAGTAATGATGAGCTGCGCCATACTGCCTGCAATGGAAAGTGTGATGGCTTTTATACGGTTCCCTTCTTTTACAAAAAGTATCCGGCCGCCGTATTCCCCCACCCGGTTGGGTGTATTCAGCGAAAGCGTTATACCGCATAACACCGATTTGAATGCCGTAAAAAAATTCATAGGCTGAACGGCATGCATCAGCAGTTGCCATTTACGGGCCTCCAGCCCCCAGTTTACAAATACAAAGCTGATCACCAACCAGAATTTCCAGGCCATGGGGCCGAAGGGCATGGCTTTTATCAAAGCAACGGAAGCATCAATATCCGGTTGGTTCTTCACCTGCTGGTACAGCGAATAGAATAGCCATACTGCCAGCAAAGGGCCAACGATCCATTTGAGTAATATTTTGATACTTTTGTTCAATACACAATGTTACTTCAATTATTTTATCAGGGCATTGGAAAAGAAAACAAGTATTATTTTAGGAATCGATCCCGGCACCATCATCATGGGCTATGGCCTGGTGAAAGTGCAGGGCAACCATATAACGTTGCTGGAGATGGGCGTATTACAACCCGGTAAAGTAAAAGACGGCTATAAAAAACTGCAACTGATCTTTAATACTGTAAGCGGCCTCATTACAAAATACCAGCCAACTACGTTTGCCATTGAAGCTCCCTTCTTTGGCAAGAATGTGCAAAGCATGCTTAAGCTGGGCAGGGCGCAGGGTGTTTCCATTGCGGCGGCCATGCGGCATGGGATGGATGTAACTGAATACTCGCCAAAAAAAGTAAAGCAATCCATCACCGGAAACGGCAATGCGTCTAAAGAGCAGGTAATGAAAATGCTGCAACAGATACTGGCTTTTAAAGAAGATCCTAAGTATTATGACGCCACGGATGCCCTGGCAGTAGCAGTTTGTCATCATTTTCAGCAAAAAACGATCACGGCAGGTAACAGCAATAAAGCAACGGGGTGGAAAGACTTTATTGCAAAAAATCCCGGTAAAGTAAAAAAGTAACAGAATAGGGCTTAACCCGTTCTTAACAAAAATATCTTCGGTTTCATAAAACCTTTGCAGCAATCAGATACACATGGTTATTCGTTCAAGAACATTAAGGCTGGTAATACTGATCAGTACGGTTTTGATCACCATCATCATTGCCATCCAGCTCATCTGGCTGCAGAAGGTTTATTTGTATGAAGAAAAGCAGTTCAACATCAATGTCTCCAAAAGCATACGGGCCCTTTATGCCGATATGGAACTGGTGAATGACGTTAAAGACAATGTGCAGAAAGTGGTTGAAAATGTAAACCCGGATGTGTACCTGCTGAAAATAGACTGCAGTCCTGATCTGAGCAGGCTGTGGGTAAACCTAAAGGCAGAACTGACCGACTTTGATGTGTACTCCGATTGCCGGGCAGCTATTTACAGCCATGAACTGAATAAATTTACTATTGAGAAATACATAGACCTGCCGGACGCTTACCATGCTTCTTCAAAAGAGACAGACCTCCCCCTGATCAAAAAAGATTATTCATACATCATCTTATTTTTCCCTCACCGGGGGCAGTACATCATAAAACAAATGCTTTTCTGGATCGCTTCCGGTGGTATGCTGCTGCTGGTGCTGGTGGGTTTTGGATTCAGCGTTTTTTATTTCTACCGGCAGAAATTCTATAACGAAACACAACGGGATTTTGTAAACAACTTCACGCATGAATTTAAAACGCCGCTTGCCGTTATTAAAATTGCGTCGGATGTATTGCAGCAGAAAAACATTTTTGAAAAGCCCGATCGTTTGATGAACTATGCCGGCATCATCAGCGAACAAACCTCCCACCTGCAGGCACAGGTGCAACGGCTTTTGGAAATAGCTTATACTGACCGCAGTTCTTTGCCGCTGGAAAAAGAAAGTTTTGATGTGAATTTATTGATACGTGAGGCCATCAATGACCTGCAGCCATTGGTTGAACAAAAAAATGCAACCATCAAAACCAATTATCCGATTCCGGAAATATTGGTAAAGGCAGATAAGTCTTACCTGCGGCTCTGTTTCATCAACCTGATAGAAAATGCGATCAAGTACTCAGCAAACCCGGAGATACAGATCGATACAAATATCATCGGAACAGACCTTGTTGTATCGGTAAAAGATAACGGCATTGGTATAGCAACTGAGCACCAGAAAAAAATATTCGACCGGTTCTACCGCATCACCCAGGGAGAGTTACATACCAGTAAAGGTTTCGGGCTTGGTCTGAATTTTGTTAAGAAGGTCATTGATACGCACAACGGGAAGATCGAGCTGGAAAGTGAACCGGGAAAAGGAAGCACTTTCACCATAATTATTCCACGTACTTAAACCAGGCACTATGGCAAAAGCAAAAGTTTTATTGGCTGAAGATGACCTTTCATTGGGTTTTGTTATAAAAGACTCCCTGCAGGATGTTGACTTTGAAGTAACCCACTGCCCCGATGGCGAAGTAGCCTGGCAGCAGTTTCAAAAAAAGGATTTCGACATTTGCCTGCTGGATATCAATATGCCGGTACGGGATGGTTTTTCGCTCGCAAAAAAAATACGCCAGCAAAGTGATGTGGTGCCCATTATTTTTTTAACTGCCAAGAGCATGCAGGAGGATAAGCTGAAAGGTTTTCAATCCGGCGCCGATGATTACATCACAAAGCCTTTCAGCATTGAAGAACTCATTCTGCGGATGGAGGTTTTTTTACGCCGTACAAAAAAATTACAGGCAGATACTGTTGAAGTGTACCAACTGGGAAACCTGAAATTTGTTTTCAACGAACTGAAGTTGTACACAAAAACAGATGTGATCACGCTCACCCAAAAGGAATCTGACCTGCTGCGGTTTTTTGCACAGCACGAAAACAAGGTTTTAAAGCGGGAAGAGGTTTTATTGAACGTATGGGGAAAGGATGATTATTTTTTAGGCAGGAGCATGGATGTGTTCATCACCAAGCTGCGCAAACATTTTAAAGCCGACCCCCGGATCGTGCTGGAAACCATTCATGGGGTTGGATTTCGCCTCACCATTAATTAAAGCTTCGCCAGTATTTTTTCCTGTGCTTTTTTTAAATCTTCTGCCGAACATGTAAGTTTCGGTCTGGTAAAATTCAGGTCGCTGGATGAATTGATCGGGACCAAATGCATGTGTGCATGCGGCACCTCCAGTCCGATCACACTGATACCACACCGGTTGCAGTGGAAAGCTTTTTCAATGGCATGGGCAATGGGTTTTGCAAAAATCAGCATTTCTGCCAGGTAATCATCCGGCACATCAAATAGCTTATCTACTTCTGTTTTTGGAACCACCAGCACATGGCCCGTAACCAACGGTTCAATATCCATAAAGGCAATGAACTTTTCACTTTCGGCAATTTTATAAGAAGGTATCTGCCCGGCAATGATCTTTGAAAAAACAGTCATAAAAATAATTTCGGCAAAGATACGGCACAAAAAACCCATCGGCCAACGGGCCGATGGGTGGAAGTAATTACTTCAGTATTTAAAGATCAATACTCTCTATTTGAAATTTGAGTACGCCAGCGGGCACCTGTACATCTATTGATTCGCCAACTGTTTTTCCCAGCAATGCATGCCCTATCGGGGAGGTCACTGATATCTTTCCCAGTTTCAGGTCAGCTTCATTTTCTGATACGATCTTGTAGGTAACCTTCTTTTTTGTATTCAGGTTGGTAAGTGTTACACTGGTTAGTATAGAGACCTTGCTGGTATCAATATTCCTTTCATCCAGTATCCGGGCATTTGCAATAACCCCTTCCAGGTGTTTTATCTTGGCTTCCAGCATACCCTGGGCTTCTTTGGCAGCATCGTATTCTGCATTTTCCTTCAGGTCACCCTTTTCCCTTGCTTCCGCAATGGCATGGCTGGCAGCAGGCCGGTCAACTCCTTTCAAGTGCTGCAATTCAGTTTTTAACCGTTCAAACGTTTCTGCCGTTACATAGTTCGTTCCACTTCCACTCATAACATTCAATTTAGATAAACAAAAAAAATACAACGCCCCAGTTAAACTAAGGCGTTGCACGTGTATTACAAAAGTAGTAAAATTTTATATTCCAAGCTTATCAATAATCACCTGCCCCATTTTAAGGAAGGCTTCCACTGAGTAGCCGGCAATGTGTGGCGTAATCAACACATTAGGCTGCCCGGCCAGGAAATTCATCTCTTCCTGCTGCTGGATGGTAAGATTATCGATCTTTTCATTTTCCAGCACATCCAGTGCAGCACCAGCAATCGTATTTTGCTGCAATGCATTGATCAAGGCCTGTGTTTTTATCACGGTTCCCCGGGATGTATTAATAATATATGGTTTTTGCCGCAGCGCATTAAAAAAATCCTCGTTTGCCATATACCTTGTTTCGTCTGTAAGCGGAACATGAAAGCTGATCACATCTGCATACCGGCAGATCTGTTCCATGTTTGCCTCTTTAACATATCCACTGCCAAAATCAAATTTGTATTTGTCGTAGGCCAGTATGGTTACATTAAAGGAAGATAGAAGCCTGGCAAACGAACTTCCTGTGTTGCCATAACCAATTATACCAACGGTTTTCCCGGTCAATTCAACACCCCTGTTCTCATCCCGTATCCACTTACCCTGTTTAACTTCATTATTACTGCTGCTGATCTTGTGCAAAAGATTCAGCAACATACCCAATGCATGTTCGGCAACCGCATTCCGGTTTCCTTCGGGGCTGCTTATGCACCTGATCCCTTTGCTTTCGGCATAAGCAACATCAATTAACTCCATTCCGCTTCCCATCCGCCCGATCCATTTAAGACCGGTTGCCGCATCCAGTATCTTTTTATCAATGGCAATTCTTGTTGTTATGATCAGCCCTTCTGCCTGCCCAACAATAGGCATTAATTCATCATAGGAGATGACGGGATGGTAAAGAACATCATATCCCTTTTGTGCCAGGGTATCAATAAGCGACTGGTGAACCTTTGCAGTAATGATTATAATTCTTCCGGTACTCATTTTGAAGCGATCATGCTGATCTCTACATTTACGTTCTTAGGCAATCCTTTAACTGCCACTGTTTCTCTTGCCGGAAAATCTGATTCAAAGTAACTCCCATAAATTTCATTCACAGCAGCAAACAAACTCATATCACTCAGAAAAATGGTTGTCTTAACTACATCGCTAAAACTCATGCCGGCTGTTTTCAAAATAGCGTTGAGATTTTTCATTACCTGTTGTGTTTCTGCAGCGATGTCAGCATTGGAAAGATCACTGGTTCCTGGTATAAGGGCGATCTGTCCGGATATGAACAGCATATCACCGCTTAGTACGGCTTGGTTGTAGGGACCGATAGGTGCCGGTGCATCAGGTGTATTGATTATTTTTTTCATACTGGCAGTTTATTTAAAGATTTGCAAATATATCTTTTCTCAACCACCTATTTTTGTAAAAAATTTTTATGCTAATTGTTGTAGCTGCTTCAGATGAGCAATGGGAAGAATTGGTAAAAGCCAGGCCACAGATTGAATGGAAAAGAGTACATAGCGGAAATGAGTTTGCAAATAACAAAACTGCCGACGCTTATTTTGATCTGACAGGTAAGAGTATTTCACAGCAGTATGCCCCGCTCAAAAAACCGGTCATCATCAATTCGGTTATTGAAACGCTGCAGGAATTAAATGCCCCGGAAAATATTTTGCGGATAAACGGATGGCCGGGTTTTTTACAAAGACCCGGTTGGGAAATTGCAGGCACTGTTGATGAACAAACGAGATCAGTTTTTGAAGAGCTGGGAGTACGGTTGCATGTTGTTGCCGACGAGCCTGGTTTTATTGCTGCGAGAATAATTGCCATGATTGTGAATGAGGCTTACCTGGCCCTGGAAGATGAAGTGAGCAGTAAAGGCGAGATCGATACGGCGATGAAACTTGGTACCAACTATCCCTTTGGGCCCTTTGAATGGAGTGTAGTCATTGGCATTGAAAATATCTCAGCTTTGCTTGAAAAATTAAACAAAGAAGGCAGCCGCTATAAACCGGCAGATCTTTTACTAAAAGAAGTAAATAAAAAACAGCATGAGTCTTATTCTGAATATTGATACATCGGGAGAACTCGCCCAGGTTAGTTTTTCAAAAGACGGCAAGGTATTGCACTACCTCAGCAATGAATCGCAAAAGGACCATGCTTCTTTTTTGCAATCAGGTATTTTGCAGCTGACGAAAATTTCAGGTATGGCCCTGGGAGATATTGATGCGGTGGCTGTCACTGCAGGCCCGGGTTCATATACCGGCCTTCGTGTAGGAATGGCAAGCGCCAAAGGTTTATGCTATGCTTTAAAAAAACCACTCATTGCTTTAAACACACTTGAAGTTTTAACCGCCTCTGCGATCCTTCTTTTTGCTGCAGAGAAAATGCCTGACCGGTATTGCCCCATGATCGATGCAAGAAGAATGGAAGTATTTACAGCCATCTACGATAAAGACCTGAATCCATATGTAAGTCCACGCCCCCTGATCTTAAATGAGATGTCATTTGAAAAGGATCTGTCCGGAAACAAGATCCTCTTTTTTGGAAGCGGCTCTGCCAAATGGAAAGAAGTATGCAATCATCCCAATGCCATGTTTGTTGAAGTTCCCACCCTGCCCGAAGGCATGAGTATATGCTCAAATGCCATGGCACAAAAAAAACAATTTACCGATCTGGCTTACAGCGAACCTTTCTATCTGAAAGAATTTCAAACACTTACCTAGAATCAGTACTACCAGACTGTAAAAAGATTACTAAAAACTAATCAATATACTAGTTGCATAAGCAATTAATAGTATATTTGTACGTTCTATATATTGTTCAAGCATATTTAAAATTTAAAATCTTATGATGGTTGCGTCTCAATCAAATGAGCAGGAATTTCCTGCTTCTGTAAACACATCAACTAATTCTTCAATTAATGTAGATTACCATGCGCTGAAGAAAGCGGCCCTGGTATTACGTGCCTTAAACCACAAGCTTCGGCAGCAATTACTTAAACTGATTGAAGATGAAAAAAAGATTACCGTTACAGAGATCTATGTCCGCCTGAGACTGGAGCAATCTGTAGCATCACAGCATCTTGCCATTTTACGCAAGGCCGGCATTGTAACCACTGAACGTGATGGAAAGTTCATTTACTACATGGTTAATTACAAGCGCATTGATGAGATCAGCCAGTTCGTAAAGAACCTGGTTGGTTAAATTTATTTGAAAAATTTTAGTTTAAGCGGGTGCCCAGTCATCCGCTTTTTTATTTTTATCTTTGCCCGGATAAACGATTAAAAACTACTTACATGTTTATAAAACAATTATACACCGGTTGCCTGAGTGAAGCAGCCTATTACATCGAGAGTGAAGGCGAAGTGGCTATCATTGACCCGTTACGGGATACCGATGAATACATTACACTGGCTAAAGAGAGAAATGCCGGCATTAAATATATTTTTGAAACACATTTTCATGCCGATTTTGTAAGTGGCCATATTGACCTGGGTAATAAAACAGGAGCCCCGATCATTTATGGCCCGGGTGCAGCTACAACTTACAAAGTTTACAACAGCAAGGACAATGAAATTTTTAAACTGGGTAAGTTAAGCATCCAGGTACTGCATACACCCGGGCATACATTGGAAAGCAGTTGTTATTTGCTAAAAGATGAAAATGATAAACCTTATGCCATTTTTACCGGCGATACATTATTTGTTGGTGATGTTGGCCGCCCCGATCTGAGCAGCGGCAACATGAGCAGCCAGGAGTTGGCTGGTATTATGTACGATACCATTCAGAATAAAATACTTCCCCTGGCAGATGACGTATTGGTTTATCCGGCACACGGAGCCGGAAGCAGTTGCGGAAAAAATATGGGACCTGAAACCTTCAGTACCATCGGCAAACAAAAGAAAACGAACTATGCACTGCAGCCTCAATCAAAAGAAGAATTCATTGCGGCCGTAACAGATGGCCTTGCTGCAGCTCCAAAGTATTTTGCCATCAATGCGCAGATAAACATGCAGGGATACGAAAGCCTGGATGCAGTAAAACAAAAAGGATTGACCCCATTATTAATTGATGATTTTAAAAAACTGCAGAAAGAAGATGTATTGGTGCTGGATACCCGCCATGCATCGCTATTTACCGGTGGATTTATACCCGGCAGTATTTTCATTGGCTTAGAAGGCCGCTTTGCAGAATGGGCCGGAAGTTTATTACCATTTGATAAACCGCTGATGCTGGTTACCGAACCTGGAAAAGAAGAAGAATCTGTGATTCGTCTATCGAGGGTTGGCTTTGATAAAATGCAGGGCTACCTGAAAGGAGGATTTGAAACCTGGCAATCAGCCGGTGAACCCGTTGACCTCATCATTGACATAGAAGCAGATGAACTGGCCATGGACATACCGCATGATCCCAACCTGGTTGTGGTGGATGTAAGAAGAGAAACAGAGTATGCCGATGGCCATGTTAAAAATGCACAGAACCTTCCGTTAAATGAAATGAATGACCTGGTTAACCTGGCTCATTTTGAAGATACCCAGAATTTATACGTTCATTGTGCCGGTGGTTACCGAAGTGTAATTGCTTCTTCATTATTGAAACGGGAAGGCGTTCATAACCTCAGAAATGTATTGGGAGGCTGGGGAAAGATCAAGCAACAGGAAAGCATCAAAATAGAAAAAGAAAGCAGCGTGCTGAACTAGTTTTGCAGCAAGGCCTTTGTTATATTGGTTTTGTATCTATCCACTGATCCTTGTACTCTTCATCCCATTCATATTTAAAACGTTTGTGGCTCCACAGGTACATGTCGGGTTGTCTCCTTATGGCATCTTCGATATAATCCCTGTACAACAACGTAAGTTCGCCCCGCTTTAATAAAGAGGCGTCTTTACAGACAAGTGTGAGGCTTGTTTCGTATTTACCCCGGCCCGTTTTAAAAGCCCTTCCAAAGACCACCGGGCATTTTTTAAGGATCGCATTCTTTTCGGGGCCAGAAACAAAGGCCGTTGGCGTATTGAAAAAATATAGCCAGTAACTGGCACCCGGACTTGCAGGCTTTTGATCGGCTACCAATGCCAGGCAATGCGTTTTTTTAGCCCAGGCTACAAAGGCCCTTTTTATATTCGTTGCCGGCATCAGCACGGTTCCGTACTTTTCCCGGAGTTTATAAAATAACCGGTCAACCGGTTTGCTGCTGATGGGCATATATACGACCGCCAGTGGTTGCTTCATGTGAATGGACCAATACAGGTTTATCCATTCCCAGTTGAACTGGTGACAGGCATGCATCTGGCAGCTGATGTTTTCCTTTGCCAGCTCATCAAAGATGGAAAAATCTGTTTTACAATGCCTGTCGTAAAAACGCTTTGATACTGACAGGCACTTTATAGTTTCAATAAATGAATCGGTGAAGTTCCGGTGAAATTTCCGGGCGATGGTTTTTCTTTCAGCGATTGTTTTTTCAGGAAATGCAATGGCAAGGTTTCCTTCTATCACTTTTCTTCGGTAACCAAAAACCCGGAAGAGTAAAAAACTGACCAGGTCACTTACTAAATAAAGGGCCCGAAGTGGTAATAAAGAAAGAAGAAAAAGAAGTCCGTAAACCAGGTAGTACATGTTGCTGCTTATAAACTAAAGAGGCCCAAAGATACAAATGAGCAGAAATATGTTGAATCAACTTAAAGGAAATATCAGGTCTTGGTTGGCTTATGGCCTTGCTACGCTGTCGATCCAGTTTTCTTTATATTCATCTTTGTATTCCCATTTCCAGCGGCGGTGTGTCCACAAATAATTATGGGGTTCTTCCCTGATTATTTGTTCTAAAAAGTCACGGTAAGCCCTGGTTATCTCACCTATTTCTGTTGAAGCCCCGCTTTCTGTATAAAGCTTACTTTCCACCATATAGTGCCCTCTCTTAATGATCCGGCTTCGTACAAAAACAATGGCGGCATCATTCTTAATACCGCCAACTTCAGGGCCGGTGATAAATGGAGCCGGTTTGCTGAAGAAATTCTGCCAATAGGCCGAAGAGGGATTCCCCGGGTTTTGATCGGCTGCCAGAAAAAACGCAAACCGTTTCCCGAATATCTCTTCTCTTTTCTCCCTGAACTCGGTGGCATCAATAAATTTAGTACCATAGCGTTCTCTTATTTTCAGGAATAGTTTTTCCACTGCTTTATTCTTTATCGGCATATAGATCGCAAAGGAAGGAATGGCAGTAATGGATTTGGACATAAATAAGCTGCCAAATTCCCAATTAAACTGGTGGCCCGCATGAAGCTGCAGGTTTTTTCCTTTTTTCACGATATCGTTGATGATCGAAAAATCGCCCCGGCATCTTTTTTCAAATGTTTTATCACTCATCGAGATCATTTTTATCATTTCCACAAATGTATCGGTGAGGTTACGATACGTCCGTTTGGCTATCTGTTTAAGTTCCTCATCGGGCTTTTCCGGGAAAGCTATTTTAAGGTTCCCCATTACCACTTTTTTTCTGTACCCAAAAACATGATAGAGGAAAAAATAGACCAGGTCACTGAAAAGATAAATGACCGCAAATGGCAGCAGGGAAAGAAGGTAGAGAAATCCGTAAATCACATAATACATGACATTGAATTTTATGATGGATTAAAGGCGTGATAGTCAGTGAAGGTAAGCCCTTAAAGTGAATACCAGCATAACTATTGTTATAATGCTGAATAAAAAATGCTGTTATTACTACAGAACAATATTCTGCACCCGTTCTGATTTTCCGGGATAGTCTGTATTGAAATGAAGGCCCCTGCTCTCCTGCCGGAACTCTGCACATTTCACGATCAGGTAAGCTACGGTTATCATGTTACGTAATTCGCAGAGTTGCGGGGATACGATGGTTTTTTGATAAAGCGATTCTGTTTCTTCGTACAAAAGGTCAAGGCGCTTCATGGCACGGCTTAATCTTTCATTGTTACGAACGATACCCACATAGTCACTCATCAGCAGTTTCATTTCTTTTACACTCTGTGTTATCAATATCATTTCCTTGGGTACATTGGTACCATCCGTTTTCCAATCAGGAATATTTTCCCGGAATGAAATCTTATCAATTTTTTTAACTGCATCCAGGTAACTGCGGTGAGCAAACACCATGGCTTCCAGCAGGCTGTTACTGGCAAGCCGGTTGGCGCCATGCAGGCCGGTGCTGGCACATTCGCCTGCCGCATACAAATGGCTGATGGATGTGCGCCCATGCTCATCTGTTTTAATGCCGCCGCAACTGTAATGCGCTGCCGGCGCAACGGGTATCATATTCTTTGTAACATCTATCCCGATGCTCAAACACTTTTCATAAATGTTTGGAAAATGTTCGGTGAATTTTTCTTTGCTGAAATGCCGGCAGTCGAGAAAAACATTTTCGGTACCGGCCACTTTCATTTCATTATCTATCGCTCTTGCCACAATATCCCTTGGTGCCAGATCTTTCCGTTTATCATACTTCTCCATAAATGCTTCACCAGCATGATTTCGAAGTATGCCACCATCTCCCCGCACTGCTTCTGTAATTAAAAAATTTTGCCCCCGTATGCCGGGTTCATACAAAGCAGTTGGATGGAACTGGATGAACTCCATATTTTCGATCCGCCCCTTTGCCCGGTAAACCATCGCTACGCCATCTCCTGTTGCAATGGCAGGATTGGTTGTAGAACGATACACCTGTCCATTCCCTCCCGTTGCCAGCAAGGTTATTTTTGAAAGTATCTTTTCAATCTTATTGCTGGCAAGATTTAAAACATATACGCCGAAACATTCAATATCGGGTGTTGATTTTGTAACCAGGTAACCGAGGTGATGCTGGGTAATGATATCAATCACAAAACAATGGCTGATGAGGTTGATGTTCTTTTGCTTTGCGATGGCTGCAAGCAGGGCCCTTTCCATTTCTTTACCGGTAACATCTTTATGATGCAGGATACGGAATTCGCTGTGACCTCCCTCTTTTCCCAACTTATAATCACCATCGCTTTCTTTATCAAACCTTGCTCCCCATTCAATGATCTCTTCAATACGCTGCACACCTTCTTTTACCACGATCTCAACAACCTGTTTATTGCAAAGGCCATCGCCGGCTATTAACGTGTCTTCAATATGTTTTTCAAAACTGTCGTGATCAAGATCCATTACACCGGCAATGCCGCCCTGGGCATACTTGGTATTGGTTTCATCACTTTGTGTTTTTGTAAGAACGGTGATCGTCTTATCAGGGCAATGCTGTGCAACTTTTAATGCATACGTGAGCCCGGCTATTCCGCTGCCAATTACGAGAAAGTCTGTTTGCATACCCCTATCCCCCTAAAGGGGAATTATTTGTGATCGGTTATTAATGTTGTTTAAAAATTAAAAAGGTCCTGCAATTAAATAAACTCCCGTTCCCTTCCCTTCGACTAACGCCCAGGACTGGCGAAGGGGGCCTCAATCCATGCATCGTTCTCTTTTAGTAAATTTATAAGTTCATCAACCGCCACTTCGCTGTTCACATTTCTTTTTACCACTTCTTTGCCGCGGTATAAAGTAATTTTCCCCGGACCACTGCCCACATAACCAAAATCTGCGTCTGCCATTTCACCCGGCCCATTTACAATGCAACCCATGATGGCGATCTTCACTCCCTTTAAATGATTGGTTACCGCCCGGATCTTTGCCGTGGTTTCCTGCAGATCAAATAATGTACGGCCACAACTCGGGCAACTGATGTATTCTGTTTTTGATATCCTTGTACGGGCTGCCTGTAAAATGGAGAATGCGGTATTGTTGGTGAACTGGTAAATGTCTTTCACCTCTAAATAAGTACGGCCGCTGGCTTTCACTGTTCCCATCAGTGCTTTATTGTTGTATCCCAAACAAATGCCGTCACCAAACCCATCCAGAAAAAGCCCCCCGGTTTCGGTGGCAAAATGTATGAGGTGTTCATCGGGTGTTTGTCCTGCACTGTCAGTTATCAGCACAACCGGGTTTTTGATCTTGCGCATTTGCAGTTCCATAAACATACGGCGGATGCTTTGCATTGCGTTTGTATTGGTACTGCTTAAACAGAGTACGACTGTTTTGTCATTTGCCAGTTCATCCAGGAAAGTGAAATCGTTAATCACGGTATCGTCATTAAAACAATCGATCATTACAAAATTCACAAGGTCGCTTTTGGTTTTTGCTTCCACATATCCTTTGTCTCCAAAGATGGGCAGGTATTTATGTTTATCTGCCATCTCTTCCCAGGTTGCAGGATAAACGATCACTTTTAAAGTACCCGGCAGTTCAAACGGGATCAACTGATGCCCTGTGAATATATAATCTGCAGCGCTGTCGCTGATATTCCACTTATCTGTAGCTTCATCATACGTGTACCCGATGCTTTGCAGGTTTTCGTGTAAAATATTTTCAATCTTACTCAGGTCAGCAATTACAACAGGTACATGCTTGCTTCCAATATTACCCACTTCATATGTTTCCCTTCTGCTGTATTCAAATGGGGAGTAAGGAAGTTTTTCTATTGCGGGAATAAGGCCATTGATCGTTGATCGTTGGTCGTTGGTCGCATATCGGTTAACCAGGTCTTTACAAACAGGTATTTCAAATTCCGGGTCTTCGGTTAAGCTAACCCTTATTGTATCGCCAATGCCATCTTCAAGCAACGTACCAATACCTATTGCTGATTTAATTCTTCCATCTTCGCCATCACCGGCTTCTGTTACGCCGAGGTGCAAGGGATAACATTCACCAAACTCTTCCATCATGTGTTTAATAAGCAAGCGGTAAGCCTGCACCATCACCAATGGATTACTGCTTTTCATGCTCAGCATAATATTGTGGTAATCCTCCGAACGGGCAATGCGTAAAAATTCCATGGCGCTTTCCACCATACCAATGGCCGAGTCTCCATAGCGGCTCATGATCCGGTCGCTTAAACTGCCATGGTTGGTACCGATACGCATGGCAGTACCATGTTCTTTGCAGATCTTCACCAGTGGTGTAAAACGTTCCCGTATCCGCTCGATCTCTTCTGCATATTCTGCATCGGTATATTCTATCTGTTCAAATTTTTTCTTATCAACATAATTGCCGGGATTCACCCTCACTTTCTCTACGATCCTTGCAGCTATCTCAGCAGCATTGGGAGTAAAATGGATATCGGCCACCAGTGGGGTATTATAACCTCTCTTTCGTAATTCGTCTTTAATGTTTTGTAAATTCTCTGCTTCGTTTTTTGATGGAGCAGTGATACGGACCAGTTCTGCACCTGCTTCAATGCAACGGATGGATTGTTCAACCGTAGCCATGGTATCCATCGTATCGGTAGTGGTCATGGTCTGCACCCGGATGGGATGCCCGTTGCCTAATAAAAGATCTCCAACCTTTACCTCCCGTGTTTTGAGGCGCTTGTATGATGTAAGGAATTCACAATAAAATTGCATGCTGTAATTATTCCTGCAAAAATAGTGATAATAAGAGAGCTTTTGTTATTGGTCAGGCGGGGATGTCAGACCAGGTTTACCAGTCTTTTTCCGGCTTGCTTACCGATCCGGTGTTCACCCGCCGCAATTTATCCTGCAGATTTTTTTCCTGCTGTAATAATGCCTTCAGTTTTTCCTCGGCATCCTGCTTGGTAAGTTTGGATGGCTGTGGTTTGGGTTGCTCATTCTTTTCATCCTGCTTCTGTTTATCCTGCTCCTTTTTCTTTTCGTCTTCTTTTGGTTTCTTTTTTTCCTTATTCTCTTTATTGTTTTTTTTCTGTTCCTGTTGCTTTTGTTGCTGCAAAGCTTTCTGCAGGTTTTGCCTGGCGTCTTCATCCTGCGGATCCAGCTTCAGGGCATTCTTGTACGCCTCAATACATTCTGGTAATTTCTTGTTGTTCTGCAGCGCTACTCCTTTGTTGTAAAAAGCTTTAGCTTTATCAGCGGCAGATGCCGTATTGACCAGGGCCTTGTCGTAGGCGCTGATCGCTTCTTCAGTCTTACTGTTCTTATACAAGGCGTTGCCTAAATTGTATTGGGCAACCGGGTCTCCGGGTTTTTTATCTGTAGCCTGCCGGTAGTTGGTTGCAGCATTCTCATATTCTTTTTTTTCATAAGCCTCATTCCCCTTTTTTATTAAGGCTTTTTCATTTTGTGCAAAAGATGAAGCAGGGAACAAGGAACAGGAAATGAGCAATAAAAAAACAAATACGGAATTTCGTTTAGCTGCCGGCACTTCCCGGTTTTTTGGGCTCCTTATTTCCGAAAGAAAGAATTCAATGAGCAATAGAACCAATGCGGCGGCAAGAAACCAGGGAAAGTAATTCTGGTAGTTCACCTGCGAATCTTCGGTAATTGACCGCTGGTCCATATTTTCCAATTGTCCCTCCAGTTTGCTCACCAGGTCATCGGTATTACTGAATAACTGGTAGCTGCCTTTCCCTTCGGTTGCTATTTTTTTCAATTCTTCTTCATTCAGTTTACTGATAACAATGTTGCCGGCATTATCTTTCTTGGGCTGGTTTGTCAGTTCATCAATAAACGTTGCCCCTTGTGGCGATCCTATACCAACTGTGTTGATGATGATGCCATTCTCTGCCATTTGCCCGGCTGCTTTCAATGCCCCTTCGTCGTGATCTTCTCCATCGCTTATTAAAACAACCGCTTTGTATTTTTTTTCTTTTGGGTTGAAGGCAGAATAACACATCTTCAATGCATCGGCGATCACGGTTCCCTGTGTGGGTACCACATCGGTACTGGCAGAAGAGAGATACATTTTTGCAGCGCCATGATCACCCGTCAAAGGCATTTGCAGGTATGCCCTGCCGGCAAACACTACAATGCCAATGCGGTCATTGCTGAGTTTGTCGATCAGTCTTGCCACTGATTGCTTTGCCCGTTCCAGCCGGTTTGGCTTTATGTCATCGGCCAGCATACTCTTGCTTACATCAAGAGCTATCATGATGTCGATTGCGCTGCGGTTCACTTTTTCTATACCGCCCGGTTTACGAAGATTTGCCAATGCAAATACCCCCAGCATAAATGCGGATATGATGAGTAAGAATTTTACGGCATAACGACGGGATGAATAATTTCTGATGAGCTCTTTTACCAGGTTTTCGTCCCCGATCTTTTTGATTGTTTTTTTCTTCCAGCTTATCACAAAAAAGTACAGCAGCACAAACAGCGGAATGGCTGCCAGAAGTAAAAGATATGAGGTATGCTGAAAGCGTAACATCTGCTGGCAAATTAAGAAACTGCCGGGTAAGTAAAGTGTTAAATTGAATAATGGATCATCAATGATCCTGTTTATTTTTTTCCTTCAAAAAAACCATACTGCTTAAGTACAGCCTTAGTGATGTTCATTCTTACTGCGGTAATGTCTGTATCCTTATCGGGGGCCTTTACAAAAGTTACAAAAAAGTAAACATGCCTGTTCTCTTCTATCCAGCCAACTACCCAGCCAATTCCGTTTCCTTTTTCATCATAGTTCAGGCCGGTTTTATAGCTCAGTTTATAGGCCGTATTATTTTCCTGGAGCATTACATCTTTTACCTGTTGATGAACGCTTTTGCGGAAGGGCAACTGGTCAAAGTATAATTTCTTAAGCAGCCCCAATTGTTCATCAGGCGATATTTTTAATTTATTATTCAGCCAGAAAGAGTCGATGGGGCCGCTGACATCCTTATTTCCATAACCAATGCTGTCGATCCATTGCTGCATGGTATCTTTTCCAATGCGCCGGGCCACTTCCTGGTAATAGGGCACGCAACTTACCTTAAATGCTTCTGTCATATCCATATCCTTGTTCCATGCTTCATTCCAGCGTTTCACCCCATCCCATTTTATTACCATTTTCTCATCCACGATCCGGCCTGTTTCCAACCCGATCAATGAGTTCACAATTTTAAACGTTGATGCCGGGGAGAAGCGCATGGTATCCAGCTTCATGTTATAAACAATTATTTCGCCGGTAGCATTGTCGAGCATAGTAAAGCAGCCGTCTACCTTGTTCTCATCAAAATATTTTTTCAGGCTGTCGTCGTTTTTTGCTTTGTTAACCGTACAGGAAAAAAAGAATAATGAGCAAGGAATAAATAATAAGAGAGCATGAAGTCTTTTCATTTTGGGAAGTAGGTTATTTTTTATTTAAATGGGCAGCCGTTGCTTCAAGTGCTTTGTAAAATTTCTGCCCGAATCTCCTGATGAGGGATTCCTTTAAAAAAACATAAACAGGCACTTTCAGTTTTTTACCCAGGGCACAGGCGGCTTTACAGTTGTCTTCCCGGGGTTCATAATTCACATAGATATTATCGCTGTGTTTGCTGCTTTTAACGATCACCGGGAAGAGGTGACAGCTGATTGGTTTTTTCCATTTCACCTTTCCATCCAGGTAAGCCTGTTCAATTCCGCACTTAACAATCCCATTCTCATCTTTAATACCATACACACAAACCTTGCTTTCAATGGTTGGTGTAACCCAGCCGAATTCTTTGTCATATACATACCTGCCCTGGCGCTCCAGTTCTTTTTTGCTTTCTTCATTCAGGTAAGGCAGAACGGTATCGTACACTTCATTTATTTTATCCAGTTCCTCTTTTGCCAGCGGGGCGCCGGCATCGCCATCCACACAACAGGCGCCTTTACATTTAGAGAGGTCGCAAACAAACTGCTCTTTAATTATTTCATCACTTACCAGGATGTTATCAATTGCAATCATGGGCGCAAAAATAGTGAAAGCAGGGCGTTTATATCCTGAAAATGACGGGGAACCTGAACAAGAAGGTTATTTATTTGTCCACCGGAAGGTATTGATGAGATGATCAATGTCTTTTTGTAAAAAATCCTGAACGGGTTTCAATGAATCAGCATTGGGAGTTACATCAAAATAAAGGGCTCCCCTGAAAAAATTTTTCGTGGTATCGCTCATAAAAAACTGCTTGGCCGTTGCTGCATTGCCGCCAACCCGGAAGAAGACGCCGGTTATTCCGTTCTGTGTATGAAAAAGGCTGTCTTTTATGGAAGATGCCAGTGCTTCATTTTTGCTGGTGAGCTTGAATGCATCATTCACCATATAATCAAATACGTTCACCCCAGCAGAGTCTTTATAGGAACCATCTGCCTGCTTCACTTTATAGGTCGACCTGCCGCCGATGGCTTTATAACTTAAAAAGATCCTGCCACCAAACCGGGGAAAGTCAATATTTATCCAGTAGGGATTAAGCGTATCCTGGTCAAAATAGGTGCTGTCTTTTACAATCCTTGCATACACGGGGTATTCAAATGAGTACGGGAATCCTTTCTCTTCAAATTTTACATATTGCCGTTGAGGAAAATCAATTTTAAAGTATCCTTTTTTCCTGGATGTGTATGGATCGTTGCAGGAAATTATTAACAGCAGGAAAGGAAGCATGAGAACGGCTGTGAAGATTTTGTATTTCATTTTACTGTTTACTGGCTTTCTCAGGATTCCGGTGTTTGTTCTTTGATGGTGATCTTTATTTTATCTATCCGGTTCTTGTTTATTTCAAGCGGAACAAAAATATAATCTCCGCTTATCACTTCTTCATTTACCTGCGGAAACTCCCCGGCGATCTCCAGCACCAGCCCGGCCAGTGAATCACTGTCACCTCGCAAGGTATCAAAGGTATCTGTGGGCAATTTCATGGCCTTGCATACATCATTGATCATGGTTCTTCCTTCAAAAATATAATTATGGTCATCAATTTTTTTATTGCTGCTTTCTTCATCATCAAATTCATCTTTTATCTCACCGATGATCTCTTCCATCACATCTTCCAGGGTTACAATACCCGATGTGCCGCCAAATTCATCCACCACTACCGCAAAGTGCATCCGCCTGTTGCGGAATTCCTGGAGCAGGTCTTCAATCAGTTTCTGTTCATGCACAAAATAGGGTTGGCGAATGAGGGTATGCCAGTCGAACTCAGCCGATTCATTGATAAAGGGCAATATGTCTTTTGTATGTAACATCCCAACCACCTCATCAAGATTATTTTTGTACACAGGCAGACGGGAGTAATGAAGCTCTTCGATCTTTTTTATAACATCCCTGAAACTATTGCTGTTGTCAATACCACAAACATCCAGCCGGGTACGCATCACCTGCTTTACAGTGGTATCACCAAATTTCCGGATCCCTTTTAATATTGATTTCTCTTCTGTGGTTGCTTCATGTTCAGGTAAAAGATCAATGGCATAATCAAGATTACTGGAATCCATTGCCGCAGAGGTCTCGGATGAGAACCGTCTTTCAACCCGGTCGCTCAGCCTTACCATACGCTTACTGAAACGGTAAAAGATGCTGCCGAATATTTCAACGACCAGAGAAGCAGTGGCTGCAAACCATATTTTATGATGTGTCGCCCATACTTTTGGTAATACTTCTCCAAACAACAATAACAAAGAGGTGACAAAGCCTACCTTGATGAGGAAGACAGGCCAGAAGGTAAGGTTGAGTCCTGATATCCAGCTTTCGATTAAAATATTTGAGATAAGAATGATACCAATGTTTACAAAACTATTGCTGATGAGCATAGATGCCAGCAGGGTCTTAGGCTGATCGAGCAAACTTACAATGCGCCGGTAAGCGGGTTGTTTTTTTGTTTTCAGTACATTAATGTCTTTGAAGGTGAGTGAGAAAAAAGCAATTTCTGAACCGGCCAGTAAAAAGGAAAGCATGAAAAGCAATATCACCAAAAAAATAAGTACCGTGGTAGCAGCAGGGGTTATTGCCAAAAAGTGAAACCTGAAAGAACCAATAAATTCATGAACCGAATGGTAATCCAAAACAATAATTTTTCGTGAAAAATGATGCTCCCGTTGAAGGAAGCTGTATCAGCATACTGATTATGTTCAATTTTTAAAACGGTAACCGTTCGGTACCCTCTTCCGTATGGGGCGGCATACCTGCATCGCCATCCGGCCCTTCCATTCCTTCAAACCCATGTCCAGGTTGACTTCCGTCGCTCCTTTTATCCAGCATAATAAGATTATCTCCCACTACTTCTGTTGCAAATTTTTTGTTGCCTTCCTTATCTTCCCAGCTACGTGTCTTTAAACGGCCTTCAATATATACCAGGCTTCCCTTGTGTAAATACTTTTGTGCAAGCTCAGCCAATCCCCTCCAGAGCACAACTGTATGCCATTCTGTTTGTGAGATCAATTTTCCGCTTCGGTCTTTGTAAGTTTCTGTTGTAGCCAGTGAAAATTTTGCCACAGCAATATTTCCCTCCAGGAACTGCATATCCGGGTCTTTACCAAGATTGCCTATAAGCATTACCCTGTTTACTCCTCTCATAATGGTTGATTTATGCCGATGCTTTGTTGGCCTGTAATACGTTTCAACAAATTTAAAGATACATTTTTATCTTTCAAGCGCCTTATATCCACTTTCTGTTAAATACCTCGTTATAAACCTGGGGAAGGGAAGTTGGGCCAGCTTTGAAAATGAAACCGCTTCAAACCCCTCAAGCACAGGAGTTTTTTTGATGCTTATGTGTATAAAACGGCCCTGGATTGTCTGGTGAGATAAATGCTGCAGGTACAATTTTGATATGGCCTTGATCTCAGCTTTGTGTTCCGTAAGCTTTTTAAACAAGGGGGCAAGCCTGATCTTTTCAATTGTATTCGCTTTGCCGGTTTCCAGTAAAATAAACTCATAAAGATTTTCCCAGATATCGCTTTTTCCCCGCTTATGCACATAGACTTTCCCTTCATGCTCAACAATCAAATAATAAAACCATCTTTTTTTTCTTTCAGATTGTTTTGCTTTTACGGGAAGTTCTTCAACTATGTTTTTCGATAAAGCAACACACTCCTTTTTTAGCGGGCAAATTGCACATAGTGGTTTTTGAGGCTTACAAACAACTGCCCCAAAATCCATGATAGCCTGGTTATAAATACCTGGTTGCTTCTGCTGCAACAATTCATTTGCAAGGGAAGTAAATGTTTTTTTTCCTGCACTGCTGTTGATATCGTTGCTTATTCCAAAATAGCGGGATAAGACCCTGAACACATTTCCATCTACCACAGCATGGGGCAGATCGAATGCAAAAGAAGCGATGGCTGCAGCCGTATATGGACCAACTCCTTTTAAAGCCAGTATCTCTTCATGGATATCCGGGAATTTTCCATTCTTCTCTTTTGCAATAAACCGGGCTGTAGCAATCAGATTTTTGCAGCGGCTGTAATAACCTAATCCTTCCCAAAGTTTAAATACTTTTTCTTCGGGAGCATTTGCCAGTTTTTTGACTGTTGGGTAGGCCTTTAGAAAGCGGTTATAGTATTCCCATCCCTGTTCAACACGGGTTTGCTGCAAGATTATTTCACTCAGCCATATTTTATAAGGATCCTTTTCACCCTTCCAGGGCATTACTCTTTTGTTCTTTTTTTTGTTCCAAAGCAAAAGATTTCTTGTAAAAAACGCTTTTTTCCCTTCTATTTCCATACCTGAATTTCAATTTACTTCTTCCTGATTAATATTTGACGGGGTGTTTATTTTACTTTGTAATAAATTAATTATCAATATTATATACTATTAAACTCAAGTTAACCAATACCCAATTTCGATACAAACTACTTGATAATCATCCTCTTGTTTGGAAAATTCGAAATTTTTGTTGTATTTTTCTGATTGTTAATCTCATATAAAAATAATCAACATGAGAAAAGCCGACCTTATTAATCAGATCTCAGATAAAACCGGCATCCCAAAAGTAGATGTTTTGGTTACGCTTGAAACAATGTTTAAAGCGGTTAAAAGCTCATTGGCATCGGGCGAAAACATTTATATACGTGGATTTGGCAGTTTTATCACAAAAAAGAGGGCCGCAAAAATTGGCCGTAATATTAAGAAAAATATAGCTGTGGAAATTCCAGAGCACTTCATTCCGGCATTCAAACCTGCCAAGGAATTCATGCTGGAAATAAAATCTTCAAAAAATATTAAAGAGACTCCGATTGAAAAAGAGGAGGACAATGAAGAGTAGCGTAACTTTGCCATCCGCCCGAAAATCAGGCGGGGCAAAAATCTAGCAAGTGAAAAAGCAATTGATACTCACCCTAAGCGGACTCGTTTTAGTAATCTTACTTTTCTTTTTCGGACGGACAGTTGCTCCCAAAAATAAAGAGGCAGCCCCTGCACAAAGCAGTATGGCTAAAGCATTCAGTATTACAAAATTTATAGACGAAGAGAAAAAGCGCCTTCCTCCATCGCAGATACTGGCCTTGGCTAAATTAGAGAACAGTGTAATACGTGGCGATGTTTCAGAACAGCAGATCAAGGCAAATGTGCAGCTGGCTGATTTCTGGAAAGACAGCATCCATCTTTTTGAGCCCTATATGTATTATTTATCTGAGGCCGCTAAATTGGATAAGTCAGAAAAAAACCTCACCTTTGCTGCCCAATTAATTTTAACTAACCTTCGTGCCGAACAGGATGAAGGGAAATTAAACTGGAAAGCAGAGCAGGCAATCGCTCTATTTGAAAAAGCCATTGAACTTAACCCGGCTAATGATGATCTGAAGGTAGGACTTGGCAGTTGTTATGTTTTTGGCAAAGGAAGGTTTGGAAAGCCTGAAGAGTCAATGAAAGGCATTCAACTGCTTTTATCTGTCGTAAGAAAGGACTCAACCAATATGAAAGCACAAATGATGCTTGGTGTAGGTGGTTCTGTTTCAGGGCAATATGATAAAGCAATTGAGCGTTTGTTAAAAGTGGTTAAGGCGCAGCCGGATAATATTGAGGCCATCGCTTATTTAGCAGATACTTATGCTGCCAAAGGAAATAAAGAGGAGGCAATAAAATGGTATCTGATAATAAAGCGACTTGCAAATGATCCGAATTACAGCAAGGAGGTAGATGAACGGATCAAATCATTACGGTAAAATACCGGTAGAGAACCGGTTTACATATTTAAAAAAATATTTTAAACAAAAAAAGACTAGTTATGCCTTGTGGTAAAAAGAGAAAACGTCATAAAATTGCAACTCACAAGCGTAAAAAACGTTTAAGAAAGAACCGTCATAAGAAGAAGTAATCTTTTTCTTACCCGTGCCGACCATCCTCTTCCCGGCACCTGTTTACCTGCATTCATTACAACTTATGCTTAGTTGCCGGTGTGTGCTGTTTATGGTTTCCTTCCATGATGTAATGGTCTAAAAAAATTTACGCTTGACCAAGGAGCTTATTATAAATGCTGCCCCCCAGGGGGTTGAGATTGCCCTGCTTGAAGATAAAAAGCTGGTGGAACTGCACAGTGAAAAAGCTGATGCCAGTTTTGGAGTTGGCGATTTGTACCTGGGCAAGGTCAAAAAACTCATCCCTGGCCTGAATGCGGCCTTTATAGATGTTGGCTTTGAAAGATGCTTTCCTGCATTATACAGATCTCAGCCCTTACGTTCGCTCTATTCTAAAGTTTACCAACGAGGCCATTAATGATAAATCACAGCCCAGTCTTGATTTCACTAAATTCAAAGTGGAGCCCGAAATTGTAAAAACGGGTAAAATAGCAGAAGTACTGAATGGCCGTCCCAATATTTTAGTTCAGATACTAAAAGAACCTATAGCCGCCAAAGGGCCACGATTAAGTTGTGAGCTCTCGTTACCTGGCCGGTTTGTGGTTGTAACTCCTTTTAATGATATCATTGCCATTTCACGTAAGATCCATTCTTCCGAAGAAAGGAAAAGACTGCATAAGATCATTGAAGCCATCAAACCAAAGAACCTTGGCGTAATTGTAAGGACTGCAGCCGAAGGAAAACATACTGCTGAACTTCATGAAGACCTGTTAAGTCTTGTTGCAACCTGGAAAACGATCCAGACCAATTTAAAGGGAGCAACTCCGCCGGCAAGGATCTTAAGCGAACAGGGAAAGACCACCAGCATCCTCCGTGACCTGCTGAATGAAGACTTCAACAAGATCGTTGTTAACGACAAGAATATTTTTGCCGACACCAAATCATACATCCAGCGCATTGCGCCAGACAAAGTAGATATTGTCTCTTACTACAATAACGGTTCACCTGTCTTTGACAGTTTCGGTATCACCAAGCAGGTTAAAGCCGCCTTTGGTAAAACCGTTAACCTGCCCAGCGGTGCATACCTGATCATTGAACATACCGAAGCGCTGCATGTAATTGATGTGAACAGTGGTTATAAAAGCGTGAGCAATAACCAGGAGCAAAATGCCCTTGAAACAAACCTGGAAGCAGCAGAAGAAATTGCCAGACAGATGAGGTTAAGAGACCTTGGTGGAATCATTGTTGTTGACTTTATTGATATGAAACTGGCAGAGAACAAGAAGAAGCTTGCCGATGCTATGGATGGTTTTATGCGGCCAGACCGGGCTAAGCATGCCATTCTTGCCATCAGCAAATTTGGATTGATGCAGGTGACCCGCCAGCGCATGAAACCGGAGATGAATATCAATACGTCTGAAGTTTGCCCGAGTTGCAACGGCACCGGAAAAATATCATCCACACTTATATTAGAAGATGAGATAGAAAAGAATCTCAGTTACCTTATTATGCAAAGGCATAAGGGCTTAACCGTGGAGATGCATCCCATTTTACATTCTTATCTTACCAAAGGAATTTTCTTTTCCAAACTTTCTAAATGGAGGCGCAAATACAAACAGCGGATTAAACTCAAAGCCAATTCCAATTATCATTTAACCGAGTTTCATTTTTTTGATGACAGTGATGAAGAGATAAAATTATAATTTTAAAATTACCGCTTCAGCGTTTTTGATATCTTTCCATACACTCATAGTACTCTTGTTCAATACTGCATAAGCAATTTATTTTGAAAAAGCCATCCCCTATCTGTTTTAGAAGATATTTCCACTTGCATCCAGTCTTAATATCCAGTAATCAGAGGATCCATGACTACCTGCTGAAACATCCCCATTGGTAGAAGAATTTGAATAGCCCGCTACGATAAATAAACCATCCGTTGTCTGGCGGATACAATAAGCATCGTCTTCCTTATTTCCTCCATACAATTTGTTCCACAGGATATTTCCCGTTCCGTCAATCTTCACTATCCAGTAATCTTCCAGTCCATGATTGGTGTAACTAACATCTCCATTGAGGGAGATGTAGCCATACCCGCAATGATATATCCCCATCCGCTGTTTGCTGAATGCTGTAGGCTACATCCGAGTTACTACCACCCAGTAGTTTATTCCAGACTATACTCCCGGTACTGTTTAATTTCACGATCCAGTAATCAAAATTATCCAGGCCGAATGCTGAAGTTCCATGATTAACAGGGGTAACATCGCCGTTGGCAGATGAACCTGAACATCCTGCCATTATATAACCACCATCCGATGTTTGCTGGATGCTTAACGCCAATTCTGACCAGTTCCTCCCAATAATTTGTTCCACACAATATTTCCCGAACCATCTAATTTTACGATCCAGCTATCAGCAGCCCCATGAGTTGTTCCTGTAACATTGCCATTAGCAGAGGAACGTAAAGATCCGGTGAGTATATAGCCTCCATCTGATGTTTGTTGCAATCCAAAAAAAAGTTCCACGTCATTTCCTCCCAATAATTTATTCCACACAATATTCCCGGAGCCATCCAGTTTTATGATCCAGTAATCAGATGAGCCATGGTTTGTACCGGTAACGTCGCCGTTGGCGGATGAGGAAGATTGTCCGCCCACTATATATCCCCCATCCGATGTTGGCTGAACACTAAATGCTTCATCATCATCATTTCCACCCAATAACCTGCTCCATTCGATATCTCCTGAACCATCCGTCTTCAGGATCCAGTAATCCTTTAGCCCATGATTGGTAGCATATACATCGCCATTGGCTGATGAAGTGGAATAACCGGCCATGATAAACCCGCCATCTGCTGTTGGCTGAATATCATTTGCAATTTCATTCCCATTCCCCCCGATCAACCTGTTATTTTCAATATTTCCATAATGATCCAGTTCAACCAACCACAGATCAAGGCCACCATGATTGGTATTGGAAATATCTCCGTTTGCGGATGATGTTGAACTTCCTGCAATGATATAGCCACCGGTTGCTATGTTCCGGATGCTCTTTGGCTGTTCTGCCAGGTTACCTCCCAATAGCCTGTTAGAACCCGGGACCTCTGCTTTCATTTTACTCCAGCCATAGACCGTATAAATTTCAATGGACTGGGTGGTCGTGTTGAAGATAATGAGTCCCGGTGTTGGATTGACAATGGTATTCCGTTGTGCTGCAGTCATCCGGGGAGGCAATAGCCCGCTGTTGGTACTGGTGATGTCTAATTTTGCGCTTGCATTGGGTGAGGCAGTACCAATGCCTACGTTTTGAGAGTATGCATTTTTAAAAAAGCACAAAAGAAATAAAAAACAGGAAAGTAATGCTGCCCTTTTCATACATTTAATTTTTCCTGTTTATTAATTGCAACAGCATTTTATTCTGCTCTTTCAGCAAATCAATTTCTTTTCTCATTTCAGTTAGTTGTTGCTGTTGTTCCTGTATGGCTTTGATTGCCAAAACACCAAAACCACTGTAGTTCATCATATGAAGATCACTGATGCCATAACCATTGGAAGTATCCTTTGTAATGTGAACTAATTCAGGGAAAAGGTCTTTTACCTCTTGTGCAATAAACCCATATGATATTTCATTATCCGGGTTATTTTGTTTCATCGCATAGGTTACAGGATTTAAACGCATTATTTTACCAAGTAAAGCAGGAACAGGTTTGATGTCTTTTTTTAGGCGTTTATCTGAAACCTGTACATATGCCCCGTCTATATAAATAAACGATTTCCATACTCCATTATAGTTGAAGCACAAACTTCCAGGGTTTCCGCCCGTATTCCAGGTGCGCATTTCCCATACATCAAAGAGATTTTCAGGTGATATGAGCGCAATCCCTTTTTGGTTTGCCTGTCTTATTTCAAGAGTATAAAGGGGTACCCCGTTATTTATACTTACCCTTGTTGTCCCGCTTCCCATAATTACATGGCCGCCCGGTATATGATTTAATATCAAATGGCCATTATCCTTTCCCGCAGTTATATAGGTATCTTCTGCAGTTCCATAATAAAACCGCGAATTATATGTCGTGCCTCCAATAACCAACGCTCCGGAATTATTTGATTGCCGCGGAACAAAAAGTGAAATGTCTGGATAACCACTTGAGCGGATTCCGATATTCCCACTATTATTTATTACCATGCTATTAATTCCTGAGGTCGCAAGCGAGTTGGCAGTCCCAAATCCATTAACATCAAAAAACATTCCGCCATTAACTGCATCCAACCATATAGCCCCGCTATACCCATTTGCTATATACCTGTTTCCTCCATTATAATAATTATTAAAGCCTATACCCGGGTTGTTTCGTATAATTCCTATACCGGTGCTTTCTCCCCCAAAAATGGCGGTTGTATAATCAACAGCTCCATTTACTTCAAGCTTTGCACGGGTAGGATTGGAAATACCAATGCCAACATTCTGGGAAAATAAATCTTCCTGTAAACACAGGATGAAAAAAATTAATAAAAAATAACCAGGCGTGAATATTTCTTTCATACTACTTATTTTAAAGATGAAGAACCATGATTTCCTTATTGAAATTTACCCTAAATAGAAAACCTTCCTCGCCCTGTTTCACTAACGGCGACTTTGGTTGTATTTACGGCCATACTTTTATACATTATAGCTTTAACTTTAGCACTGCCTGATTTACCTGTTTTAAAGCGGGCTGGCTTTATATGCAAAAGACTTTTCTCTTTTTATTGGCCGTTTTCATGCTGCATCTTGCAAATGCACAATATGAAGAGAAGAATTTTGTGCGGTACACGGTAAAAGATGGATTAAGTGATAACTACATCACCTGCCTGCAACAGGACGACCAGGGTTATATATGGGCCGGTACCGATGTTGGGTTGAACCGCTTTGATGGCAACTCCTTTAAAAAATTTTACCCGGGTACGGCGGCCCTGCCTTTATTATCCGGAGCTATTTTTAACCTGAAATTATTTGGCAAGCAACAGTTGGGGATACTCAGCAATGGGGGGCTTCAAATACTTAATACTAAGGATTTTTCAATGCAAAATTATTTTATTCCTGATACTACTGCATTTTCAACCCAGCTGAATGTAGTCTGGGATGCTGTTCTGTTACCCGATAATTCATTTGCCCTCACTACCTCTTCAGGGTTTTATGTTTTCAGCAAACCTGGTGTAGTTAATTTTCGTTATGATGCATACAGCCTGAAAGATATCGGTAAAAAGAGAATACTTTACGGCCGGGAGATAATTTCCATCAACGATAAAGAATACCTTGTTTATACAGAAGAAACTGGTCTTGCCTATTATAATAAGGAAAAAAACGGGTTTCGGGTAATTGACCGGAGTGAAACTGAATGGAAATCATTTTTGCATCCTGTAAGTACTGAAGGCGACCACTTAGTTACAAAATATCAATTAAGCAGCCATGAATTTATCTTCACTTTTCACCTCAAAGACAGCATCAGTTTCTACGACCACAAGTTGAAAAGAGCGGTCACATCTCCCCTCCCCTTCCATTCATTTGTTGAGCTTAGCTGGGAAAGTAAGATTGAGGCCTTCAATGATTCCACCTTTTTTATTAATGGTGGCTCGTACGGATTTTATATACTGCACCTGAACAGGCAAACAGGCATTATTACCTGTGATGGAAAAAAAGAGCTTTCGGCTTATAAGATCACCCGCCTGTTTGTTGATAAAGATAAAAGGTTATGGGTTTGCAGCAGCGAAGGTCTGTTACAACAAAAATTGAATCCGTCTTTTATCAGTTCTTATCATTTTCCTCCTGCATCAGGTGATACCCTGACGGGTGGTTTTAGGTGTGCCTACCGGTATAAAAACAAATTATATGCTGGCAGGTATTCATTAAATAAAGGACTGGTGATACTGAATGCAGAAACAATGCAGCCGGAAAAACAAATAGATCTCTACGGAGGCAATAATGGGTGGAATGAAGTTATGACCATGGAAATGTATCATGCAGATACATTATGGCTCGGAACGAATGCAGGCCTTTTGTGGTTTGATACAAAAACAAACCATTATGGTAAAGTGTTTGATGAAAAAAAATATCCCTGGGCCGCCGGCATGTCTGTAATACTGACCCCGGTAAATAAAGATGGATATGCCTGGATGTGCAGTTACCTGGAAGGCCTGGTGGTACGTTATCATATTGCTTCAAGAACCTTTGTCCCTTTTAGTTCAGCCACAAAACCGGCCCTGCCATTTGACAGGGTAAAAAATATAGCTTACGACTCGTATGGGGATGTGTGGATCGGCGGACATTCCCTGGCCCGATGGAACAGCCAAGAGCAATTATTTGACACATTGATCAATGTTTACGGCGGAATAAATAAATTCAATGATGACATACTTACCCTGAGTACAGATGACAATGGGTCTCTATGGCTGCACAACGCCTATAATGGCCTGCTGGAGTACCGCATAAAAGAAAAAAAGTTTGTGGCTTTTACCATGAAGGACGGATTGCCTTCTGATGTACTGGAAAGTTTTAGCCCGGTCATCAACCATGTTCTCTGGATCGGCAGTAACAGCCACCTGTCGAAGTTTGAAATACGAACTAAAAAAATTATTGTGTATGACCAGCAAGACGGATTACCGGAACATAAACCAACCGGGCGCAGGATGTATTTTGACAGCGACAATAATTTTTTATACCTGTTTGCCGGCGAATACATAGCAAAGATCCCAACAGGCCAAACCAACAATTCCGGTAACAGCAGCGACCTGCTGCTGGAGGACCTGGTAATAAATAACAAGCGGTTTTTTTTTCAACCCGGTAACGAGATACGCCTGAAGTATAATGAAAACAACCTGTTGGTTAATTATACTGTTATTGATTTTGAAAAAAGCAATTACCAGTTTGCTTATAAAATAAATAATGCTGAAACCTGGAACCTGCTTGGCTCACAACGGAACCTGAACCTGAATAATCTGCAACCGGGAAAATATTCCGTTCAGATAAAAGCCACCGGCAAATCGGGAGGCGAGAAAATAAAAGAGTTTACGATTACCATTCAACCCCCATTCTGGAAAACCACCTGGTTCCTGGTTACCATCGGTCTTTTACTGGCAGCAATGCTTTATTACTTATACAGAAGTAGGATAAAACAGGTAAGGCAGAAAGCCAATGTAGATAAACTGCTGGCGCAAACGGAAATGAAAGCCCTGCATGCCCAGATGAACCCGCATTTTATTTTTAACAGCCTCAACAGCATCCGGGAAATGATATTGAGTAATGAGAATAAGGAAGCTTCGCACTACCTCGGCAAATTTGCTCAACTGATAAGAATAACGCTCGACCAGTCAGAGCAATCATTCATTTCACTCCGCAATACACTTGACTACCTGCAGCGGTATATTGAAATGGAAAAAATAAGGAACAGTCATTTTACGTACAGCATAAATATTGATAAGGCATTAGACATGGATGAAACGGTGTTGCCGCCCATGCTCATACAGCCCTTTATTGAAAATGCCATCTGGCACGGCGTATCGGGCAACAATAAAAAGATCAATGTAAATATTGATTTTAAAAAAGAGAACAACAATCTTGTTTGTATCATTAACGACGATGGCGTAGGCATTGATCATTCCCGGAAGAACAGGGAAGAAAAGGATTATTTGCATAATTCTGTCGGGATACGTAATATTAAGAACCGCATTGCTTTGCTAAATGAAAAATATAACCTGCAGAGCAGTATTACCATAACTGATAAAATAAATATCCCGGGCGCTGCAGAGACGGGCACATTGGTTACATTACATTTACCCTTAGAGATAAACGGAGAATGAATAAAATAAGAACAATACTTGTTGATGATGAACCCCGGGGACTTACTTCCCTGCAAAAATTATTACAAATGAATTGTGAGGAGGTTGAGGTGATCAGTTGCTGTGAAAGCGCCGTGGAAGCAAATGAGAAGATTGCCCAATTACATCCGCAACTGGTTTTCTTAGATATTGCCATGCCTGAAACAAACGGGCTTGAGTTACTGCGCAGCCTTCCGGCAATTAATTTTGAGATCATCTTTGTAACAGCACATAATAATTTTATGACGCAGGCATTTCATTTCAGCGCTGTAGATTATTTACTTAAACCTGTTGATGATGAACTGCTGTCTGCAGCTGTAAAAAGAGCCGGAAAAAGATCGAAGAAAAAAAACGGCGGGCAACATTTAGAAACATTCCTGCACAACATCAAACACGGAAGGGGATCGCAAAAAATGAAGCTCTGTATTCCTTCACTCAAAGGCTTCCAGGTAGTGGAGATACAGGAGATCATTTATTGTGAAGCCAGCAGTAACTATACAAACTTTCATTTTACCAACCGGCCGGTCATTTGTGCATCAAAACCCATACATGAATATGAAGAGTTGCTGCAGGACTGCAATTTTATCCGCACCCACAAATCATTCCTCGTCAACCTTGAGCATATAAAAGAATATATCCGTGGCGAGGGGGGAACGGTCATCCTTTCCAACAATCATGAAGTTGAAGTGTCGAGAAGAAAAAAAGACATGTTGATGACGAGGATGAAGGAGTATTACAAGTTTTAATAGTCAGTTTATTTTTTGATGAAAGTGATGAAGAAAGAAGTTGTAAGAATCCTGCTTAGTTACCGTTTAGTCAATCCCCTTCCACCACGCTGTTTTATTTTGAGGGTTTTCCAGATCCACTTCTTCACCGATCATTGGATGAATGACAGGGAAATTCTTTCTTTTGGCTTCTTCTGTAACCCGTATGATCGGTTCATCCCAACTGTGCAAGGCCAGTGTAAACTTTGCCCAATGCACCGGAATCAGTTTTTCAGCCTTCAGGTCCAGTGCTGCCTGTATCAATTCTTCCGGCATCATGTGAATGTGCTTCCAGCTTTTGTTATACTGTCCACACTCTAAAATGGCCAGGTCAAAGGGACCGAATTGATTGCCGATAGCTGAAAAATGTGAATCATATCCCGAGTCTCCGCCAATGAATATTTTTATAGTTGGCGTTCGTAAAACAAACGACAGCCATATTGCCTGTTGTCTTTTAAAACTTCTGCCGGAAAAATGCCTGGCCGGAACCGTGTTTACAACAAATCCTTCGTCCAATATCACTTCTTCATTCCAGTCCTTTTCAATTATTATCTTCTGATCAAAACCCCAATGCTCCAGGTGTGCACCGGTTCCCAGGCCGGTAATTATTTTTTTGATCTTTGGTTTTAATTTCAAAACCGTGTCGTGATCCAGGTGATCCCAATGGTCATGCGAAATGAACAGGTAGTCTATCGCCGGGATATCATCGGTTGTGTAAATGTCGGAGCCGGCAAAACTTTTTGTAGTGAATTTTAATGGAGAAGCGCTTCCGCTTAAAACGGGATCAACCAATATCTTTTTACCATCCACCTGCATAAAGTAAGAGGAATGCCCAAACCAAACCAGCACATTCTTTTCCGGGTCTAATGTAAACAGGTTGGTCTTTTTTGAAGGAAGGGAAACAGCCGGTATACTTCTTTTACTTTTATTAAAAATAAAATCCTTTAAAACAGAATAATAATTGGCGCCGTCGGTGAGATCGGGAGTAGGCCTTTGATTTTGAAATTTATCATCCCTGTAATTTGGCGACGATTGAATAGTTTCCAGCCGTTGACCGGCAGGAGGCTTACCAAACTTCGATTGCTGCATAAAAACATACACAGCAATAATAAATACAACCAGCACAGTAATGATTATCATCAGCATTTTGCTCTTTTCTTTGCAGACGTTTGAAGTGGCAGTTTATTTTAAAAAATCCTCCCGCCTGAGACGGGAGGATGCATTTATCGTATAAAGTATTTATCAATGATGGTGGTGATGCTGCATAGCAGTCAGCTCTTCCGGCGTCACTGTTTTTTCCTTGGCCTTTACCTGTCCTTCCAGCCAGGTGAATAATTTATCGGTGATCAGGCGGCGGTAGCTGGCATCAACCTGCTTCTCATCTTTCATCATACGGTCAATATAGCTTTCTATCCAGCTGGTATCATCGCCCAGGTTCATGGTACCGAAATAACGCATGATCTCAATCTTCATGTAGTCACGCAATTCTTCATTACTTACCTCCAGTCTTTGTTCATGAACCAGTTTATCGCTGATCAATGTCCATTTTAACTGGTTACTGAATCCCGGAAACTCAGTGTCAGCCTGTTCTGCGGTCTTTTCTTTTTCGCCGCTTGTTTGCAGCCAGCGTTTTAAAAACTCTGCCGGGAAATCCATTTTTGTTTCGTCAACCAGGTAATGATAGATCTGGTCCTGCAACTGGTTTTTACTTTGCGCCAGCCAGTATGCTTCAATTTCTTCTTTAATGGAAGCCTTCAGTTCTTCCGTTGTTTTAATTTCTTTGGCCGGGTAGATCTCTTTAAAGAACTCTTCATTCAGTTCACGTTTTTCTACCAACCCAACTTTAACCACCTCAAGATTAAAATATTTCTTCCCGGCCTCTTTATCGTCTTTATCAAAACCAAGGTCCTGTAAAAACATAGCCAGTTTATCTTCTTCAAATGCCTTGCTTAACTGTACGGTAACTACATCGCCTGCTTTTTTATCCATGAATTTTTTCTGCACGGCAGCCGTAAAATATTTCAGTATCACAGAATTTTCTTTTGATACGCCCCCTTCAACCACATTACCATCCTTATCCGCTTCGGTAAAAAGCAGGTTGAGTACATTCTCATCATTGGTAACCGTTTCGGGTTCGGTCATTTTTCCGCCCTTTATCTGCATGCGGCTGATCTCTTCATCCACCATTGCATCGGTAACGTCTACTTTATGCATGGTCAGTTTCGCTTTTGCCAGGTCGGCCATGGTATATTCCGGCTTAAGGCCTATCTCAAAACCAAATTCATAATCGGCAGGATTATTAATATCCATGTTCTGCAGGTCGCTGGCCAGGGGCAAGGGCTGACCAAAAATTTCGGGCCGTTCTTTATTCAACCAGGTATACAATTCTTTTTCTACCGATTTCAGGATCTCATCGGTGAATAAGGAGTTGCCGTACATTTTTTTGATCATGCCGGCCGGCACCATTCCTTTCCGGAATCCAGGGATATTGGCCGTTTTACTGTAATCTTTCAGTTTTTTCTCAAAGGAGGGCAGGTAATCTTCCTTGCTCACTTTAACGGTCAGCTTATCGTGTAATTGACCGAGGTTCTCTCTTACTACTGTTGCCATATTATGTGTTTTATCTTTTTTTAATATTGAACAAGGAACAAGGAGTATCGAACTTCGACGTTCTGGATTCCTTGTTCCTTGTTCAGTATTGGTTTGGTGCGGATGATAGGGGTCGAACCTACATGCCTTACGGCGCCAGATCCTAAGTCTGGTGCGTCTGCCAATTTCGCCACATCCGCTCGTGGTGCGTTTGCTCCCGCCTAAGGCGGGACCACATCCGCTAAAGGGTTGCAAAAGTAAGGCATTTCAGCAAAACGGAAAACAGATTTGTTTTCCGTAAATTCGTCTTAACCGATGGAAGAAACAACAGCAACCATACCGAAATACAATCTCAACGAAGCGGAGGAGAAAAAAGAGATCCTGCGCCAGTACCGGGGGCTTTTGAGGGTTTTAAAATCGAAATTAAAACCAGGAGATAAGGAACTGCTGCGTACTGCCTTTGAAATGGCCGCCGAAGCCCATAAGACCATGCGGCGTAAGAGCGGCGAACCTTATATTCTCCACCCCATTGCAGTGGCCCGTATTTGCGTAGAAGAGATCGGCCTGGGTGTTAGAAGCACCATCTGCGCCCTGATGCATGACACGGTAGAAGATACCGACATCACTTTGGAAGATGTGCAAAGAGAGTTTGGATCGGAAGTGACAAAAATTGTAGACGGACTTACCAAGATAAGTACGGTGATGGATACCAACAGTACCCAGCAAGCCGAAAATTTCAAAAAGATATTACTTACCCTTACCGATGATCCCCGTGTTATCCTGATAAAACTTGCCGATCGTTTACACAACATGCGTACGCTCGGAAGCATGAAACGGGAAAAGCAATTAAAGATCTCCAGCGAAACAGTTTATGTGTATGCGCCCCTTGCCCACCGCATGGGTTTGTATAATATTAAAACGGAAATGGAAGACCTGGCCATGAAATACATGGAGCCGGATACCTACCGGTACATTGCCCAAAAACTTACCGACACCAAAAGAGAACGGAACAAATACATCAACGACTTCATCCGGCCATTGAAAGAAAAGTTAGAAAAGGCCGGTTTTGAATTTGAGATATACGGCCGGCCAAAAAGCATTCACTCCATCTGGAACAAGATGAAGAAAAAGGGGGTGAGCTTTGAAGAAGTGTATGATCTCTTCGCCATCCGCATATTGGTAAACTCCCCCGTGGAAAAAGAAAAAGAAGATTGCTGGAAAGTGTACAGCATCATCACGGATGAATACAATCCTTCACCGGAACGTTTACGGGATTGGTTAAGCAATCCAAAAAGCAATGGGTATGAAGCCTTGCATACCACCGTGATGGGGCCGCATGGTAAATGGGTGGAAGTGCAGATACGGACCAAGCGCATGAACGAGATCGCCGAAAAGGGCCTGGCTGCCCACTGGAAATACAAAGAAGGTAAGGATGATGAAAGCCGCTTCGACAAATGGTTTCAACAGATACGGGAAGCTTTGAGCAACCAGGATGGCAACTCCATCGACTTCCTGCAGGATTTTAAAACATCCTTTCTTGCAGAAGAAATTTATGTGTACACACCAAAAGGAGAAGTGAAGATGTTACCGGTCGGCGCTTCTGCCTTAGACTTTGCATTTGGTGTGCATACGGCCGTAGGCAGTAAATGTATCGGCGCCAAAGTAAATCACAAGCTGGTTCCCATCAGTCATAAGTTACGCAGCGGCGACCAGGTAGAGATCATCACCAGCGCAAAACAAAAACCCAATATTGAGTGGCTGAATTTTGTGGTCACCAGTAAAGCAAAATCAAAGATCAAGGATACGCTTAAAGAAGAAAAAAGAGCAACCGCAGAAGAAGGAAAATATACGTTGCAAAGAAAACTGGAAGGCATGGGCGTATCCATGAACCAAAGCAACCTGGAAGAACTTTCAAATTTTTATAAGACCGGGTCATCGCTCGACCTGCTTTATGATATTGCTGTTAAGAAAATTGATCTTAAAGAATTAAAAGAATTCACTACGCAGGGAGATAAGCTGGTCGCACCAAAACCGGTCAAGCCTGTAGTAGAAGAAAAGACCGATAAGTTCATTCCCGCAAAAACATACGACAAGAAAGATGCGGAGCTTATCATCTTTGGCGAAAGCAGCGATAAGATACAATATACGCTGGCCAACTGCTGTAAACCCATCCCGGGAGATGATGTGTTTGGTTTTGTAACCGCTGGTGAAGGATTAAAGATCCATCGCACCAATTGCCCGAATGCTGCCAGGCTGCTGGCTAATTACGGTCACCGCGTTGTGAAAACCAAATGGGCCAAGAACAAGGAGATATCTTTCCTCACCGGTTTACGCATCATAGGGCTTGATGACGTGGGAGTAATTCATAAGATCACCAACCTCATCAGCGGCGAAATGAAATTTAATATTTCGGCAATGACCATTGAAGCCAAAGAAGGTATATTTGAAGGCAATGTGAAAATATTTGTTCACGACAGGGAAGAACTGGATGAACTGGTGGACAGGTTAACGTCATTGCCGGGTATTGAGCGGGTAGACAGGTATGATACGGAGTAGTTGGGAGTTTGAAGTTTGTGGTTTGTGGTTTAGGAGTTCACGGTTAAAAGCATCTCATATTTTTACTTACAGTATAAAATAAAATTTATGCAGGAATTAATAAACAAGTTGATGGCAAATGCAGGCATCTCCGAAGAACAGGCAACAAAGGCACTGGAAACGATCAAGGATTTTGTAAAGGAGAAATTCCCGATGCTGGGAGGCGCTGTAGATAATATGTTTGGAGCTTCAGGTAAAGATGAAGAAGATGGATTGTGATAAATGTGTTGCTCTTTCCCAGTAATTCATCATCGCATCCAGTTCAGCATCTGATAAACGAAAGGCTGTCATTTGTACTTTATTCCATTTTTCAAAAAGCTTTTTTGCATAGGCCTTTGTAGATACTGCCTCCTGGTTCTAAAAAGCATCCCTTTTTCACCTCCCCATCTTCCGCCCCTTTAATTTTGGGCCAGTAAATTCATTCGGGTTTTGGGGGCATTTTGAAGAGTTCGCGCCACTGGACTCCTTCGTTCAAATCAATAAAAGTGCCCATACTACTAGCCATTAAAAGGAAGAAGGTATATCTCTGGAGTTTGTGTTTATCCATAGAGATTCTGTTAGAACAGCGAAATTATATTACCCTTATTGATTGCAATGCTCCAGCACTGCATCAATTTGTTCGTCGGTCAACGTGGTAGGTGTCATCACCGCATTATACTTCTTGAAGAGTCCGGCTGCGTACGCATCTTTCTGGATCACCCCAAACGGATTCCGCATAAATTCATACATCAGGGTCTTATCTTTCCAGCGGGAAGCAGCGCCTTTTAAGGCCGGGCCGGTGAAATCAACGTCGCACTTATGGCAGGATGCACAGTTGGTAGCAAATAACCCTGCAGCATCAATATTTGGATTGATCTTCTTGCCTGAACCTTCGCTGTTATTGCAGCTGATTATGGCAACAATGATCACAAGGCCGGTCAGTAGTTTCATTTTTGTCATAGTACCCGGAAAAACGATTGATCTAGATTAAAATTGTGTCTGATGTGCTTTATCTCAGCACTTCCCGGCTGATCACCAGCTTCTGTATCTCACTTGTTCCCTCTCCAATGGTACACAGTTTACTGTCGCGGTAAAATTTTTCAACCGGGAAGTCCTTTGTGTAACCATAACCCCCAAATATCTGAACGGCTTCGGTGCTCGCTCTTACCGCCACTTCACTGGAGTAATATTTTGCCATGGCTGCTTCCTTGGTCATGGGCAGGCCCCTCATTTTCAGATCACAGGCCTGTTTAATTAAAAGATCTGCTGCTTCAATTTCAGTGGCCATGTCGGCCAGCTTAAAACTGATGCCCTGGAAATTAGCAATGGGCTGATCGAACTGGTAACGTTCTTTTGAATATTGTAAGGATGCGTCATACGCCCCTTTTGCAATTCCCAATCCCAATGCTGCAATGGAGATCCTTCCGCCATCCAGTACCTTCATACTTTGTTTGAATCCATGGCCGATCTCTCCTATCCGGTTTGCATCTGGTATGCGGCAATTATCAAATATCATCTCGGCGGTTTCACTTGCCCGCATGCCCAGTTTATTTTCTTTCTTTCCCCCGCTGAAACCGGCTGTTCCTCTTTCTACAATAAATGCCGTTGCATTGTCTTTCGCTCTCGGCTCGCCGGTGCGGCAGATCACAACGGCCACGTCGCCGCTTTTTCCATGCGTGATCCAGTTCTTGGTTCCATTCAGTATCCAATCATTACCATCTTTTACAGCCGTGGTTTTCATGTTGCCGGCATCGCTTCCGGTATTGGCTTCTGTTAATCCCCATGCACCAATATGTTCTGCCGAAGCAAGCTTAGGTAAATATTTTTTCTTCTGCTCCTCGCTTCCGAAACTTAAAATATGACCGGTGCAAAGAGAATTATGTGCCGCCAGCGATAAGCCAATTGAGCCGCAAACCTTTGCCACTTCCTGTATGATGGCATTGTATTCAAAATAGCCCATGCCGCTGCCGCCATATTTTTCAGGCACCAATACACCCATCAATCCCAGTTTTCCCATTTCCTTAAATACCTGTACGGGAAATTCCTGGCTTTCGTCCCACTCCATTAAATGTGGCTTGATATGCTGGTTGGCAAAATCACGGGCAGTGTGTGCCACCTGTTCAGTCAGTTCAGTTGTCTCGAAATTCATATAGTCGCAATCATTGAGGGCGCAAAATACAGAATTTTAAAATATGGGCAGAAACACTACCGGATAGTAACATAATGTTCAATTTTGCTGTACATCTCCCCGGTGATGATCATGATATTTTTAAGATCGCTTACGGAAGCAAAATTTCCATGCTGGTTGCGGTATTGGATGATGGCATTGGCAATAGTATAGCGGATATAAGGATGTGCTTTCAGTTCTTCCAGTGTTGCCGTATTGATGTTTAATTGTTTTACGGTTGAATTATTGATGGCCAGTTGATCTTTTATTTTCTGAAAAGCGGAATCAGGCAATGCATAGGTCTCTGCCACTTGCTCCACTTTATAAAATCCGCCCAGCTTATCCCGGAAGGCAATGATTCGGTTTGCCAGTTTGCTGCCAATGCCCGGCAGGGCAATGAGGGAAGATGTATCGGCACCGTTAATATCAATGACAGTTTTGACATAATTCGGTCTTTCCGGTTGTTTAGCATACTCCTTACTTTCTGCCGGAACGTATTTATCATTATTTTTTTGCAGTATCCGTACATAAGGCAATAACCGGTTCACTTCATCTTCATGCAGGCCCCATATTTTACCAATATCCCCCGGTTTGGAAAAATGGCCTCCTTTTGAAATATAGTTTTGAATGGTATTGGCTGTTTTTTCCCTTATCCCAAGGCGTTTCCACCCTTCCACGGGTAAGGTATTAGGATCAAAATAGAACAGTTCGCCTTTGGATTGTTTGCCGTAATAATTCTTTTCAGATGGCTGATAAAAGTTCTGGTAATTGTTTTCATCAAAATTATTAAAGCGATTGGAGCCACTGTCGGGCTGTTTTATTTTCAAAGCAGCGATCTCTTTTTCAAATTGCCGGTGATCGTATTTTTTTCCGGGAAGAAAATATGGGAAACAAAAGGGAAGGAAGACAAGCAGTATTATCAGCACCATAACAGTAATGATCCCCGTTCGCTCCTTGCGGGTAAAAGAAAAATACTCTGCTAAATATTTCCGGAGGGCTGGCATCTGTTCAAGATAAAAACCGGTGCCGCAAGCTGCAAGAGTAAAAAATCATTCTGCAAAGAGGAAATCACCGTTGTTCAGCAAAGCAGTTTTATTTGATTTGTAAATATGTTATGCATGCTGTATTTGTACGAGGCAGCAATAAAACTTATAAAATGAAAATCATAATAGAAATACTCCTCAGTATTACTTGTGTGTATGCGATCTTTATACAATTGCTGCGGATCATCTGGCTTTATTTTCCTTCATTCATCCGGGGCAGATCAATGTATAAAATTAAAGACCCGGGAAGAACCGAGATGCTGTTATATTTCATACTCGCCATTGTGGCGATGGCTTATTTTATTTTCATTAAGATGCAGAATATATTGCAACCTGGGGTTTTTACCGCTACGATGTGAGCCTGTTTTCCAGGATCTCCAGGCCATCCCATGCCAATTCAATTCCTTTTGGCAGCCCGGCATTCACTTCTTTATGCTTTCCCAACTGGTGGCTGATATGCGTAAAATAAGCCTTGGGTACAGCCAGTTCCTGCACCAGGGCAACGGCTTCATCCAGGGTATAGTGAGAGATATGTTTTTCCTTACGCAGCGCATTCAGCACCATCAGGTCACTGCCTTTTATTTTTTCTTTTTCTTCTTCATCAATCCGGTTGGCATCTGTTATGTAGGTGAACCGTCCAAACCGGAAACCCAGCACCGGCATTTTTAAGTGCCATACCAGCACCGGGATCACCGGTATATCGCCGATCATAAAAGGCGATTCATCGATCGTATTCAGATTCAGGTTGGGAAGGCCGGGATATTTTTTATCAGAAAAAGCATACGCAAACTCCCGTTTTATTCCTTCTTCCGTTAATGAGTTGGCATATATCTCCATGGGCTTGTGCTGAAAGAAATTGTAAGCCCGCACATCATCCAGCCCGGCAATATGATCTTTATGTGGATGGGTGAACAACACCGCATCCAGTTTTTTTACATTGGCCCGCAGCATCTGGTAACGGAAATCGGGGGTGGTATCTATTACAATGGATGTTGCTTCACTTTCCACCAGGATACTCGACCGCAATCGTTTGTCCTTTTTGTCAGTTGATGTACATACGGCGCAACTGCAGCCGATCATGGGTACGCCACTGCTGGTGCCGGTACCGAGAAATGTTATTTTTAAAGGAGGGCATTGCACGAAGCAAAAGTAGGAATTTGGAATCAGGAATTGGGGGTTGGGGGTTACCCCCTCACAATATTTGAAACCTAAACAAAAGAAGCAGGGAACTTGCGGAATAATCCAATTACTAATTCCCAATTACTTTGAACTGCCAACACTCATCACTTCTTCATACATGTGCTGGCTTTCCTGTGTAAGGGCATCAAAATTTATATCCAGCTGGGGCATCAGGTCGATGAGGGTATTTATCCTGCCTTCTGTTTGAAAGAATTTATTGATGACGATCACTTTTTTGTCCTGCAGTATACAATAACCGCTTTGAAAGGTCCCTCTTTCATAACGGATCACATAACCGGTTTCTTCAGCGATGCGTTCAATTTTATCTAAATTGTGTTGTGTGTATTTCATGCCCTAAATCCCTAAAGGGACTTTTGAAGTTTATTATTTAAATGCAACCTCCCACAAATCAAGAGTAATAAAAAAATCTTTTTCAACAATCGTTGATAAATAAATCCTCTGTTTGATACAATTCGAACTTTTATACTTTATAGACTCTTCATAAGCCCCTTCTGGGGTTCGGGGCAGTGCCTTACTTATTTGTCATACGTATCACCGGCACGATCATCTCCTCCAGACTTACCCCACCATGCTGAAACGTATTGCGGTAGTAATTGGCAAAATGATTGTAGTTATTCGGGTAACACAAATACAGATCACCTTTTGCAAAGATAAACGATGAATTCACGTTCGGCACAGGCAATCCTGCTTCCCTGGGATCCCGGAATGCCAGCACATCCCTGGATTCATAGTTCAGGTTCCGTCCATGTTTATAACGCAGGTTGGCGGTGGTTTGTTTATCACCGATCACTTTTACCGGTGTGTTAACCCGAACGCTGCCGTGATCGGTGGCCATGATCATGGTTAATTTTTTATCGGCTATTCTTTTAAGCGCCTGGTGCAGGGGCGAATGGGTAAACCAGCTTGCAGTAATGCTGCGGTAACTTGTTTCATCGCCGGCCAGTTCTTTGAGCACTTCCATTTCGGTACGGGCATGACTGAGCATGTCCACAAAATTATAAACGATGATGTTGATATCGTTCTCGAGCATATTATGGATGTTATCCACCAGCTTCTGTCCGTCGTTGTTGTTCGTGATCTTCGTGTAGGAATATTTCAGGTCACTTTTACCAAGCGCTTTCAACTGCGATTTAAAAAATTCTTCTTCAAATAAATTCTTTCCGCCTTCTTCATCATCATTCTTCCATTGTACCGGGAATTTCTTTTCAATATCCACCGGCATCATGCCGGCAAAGATGGCGTTGCGGGCATACTGTGTGGCCGTAGGCAGGATGGCATAAAAGGTTTCTTCTTCCTGGATGCGGAAACTTTCGGCAAAAATGGGCTGGATGGTTTTCCATTGATCAAAGCGCAGGTTGTCTATCAGCACAAAGAAGAGCGGTGTTCCTTTTTCCAGGTGAGGAAAAACCTTGAACTTCATCAGGCTATGACTCATGATGGGCCCTTCGCTGCTTTTTGGGTTTACCCACGATGCATAATTCTTTGAAATGAATTTAAAGAACTCGGTATTTGCTTCTGCTTTCTGTGATTCAAACACTTCCTGCATTTCGGGGCTGTCGCTCTTCTTCATCTCCAGTTCCCAATAAACAAGCTTGCGGTATAATTCCATCCACTCATTGTAACCGGGATTGCTGTTCAACGCCATGAACAAACTGCGGAACTCCTGCTGGTAAGCCGACGTTGTTTTCTCTGCCACCAGCCTTTTATTATCAATGATCTTTTTTAAGCTTAGTAAAACCTGGTTTGGGTTAACCGGTTTTATCAGGTAATCGCTTATCTGGGAACCGATGGCTTCATCCATTAAGTTCTCCGCTTCGTTCTTTGTTATCAGCACCACGGGCAGCGTGCTCTTCATTTCCTTTATCTGCTGCAGTGTTTGCAGGCCGGTAATACCGGGCATACTTTCATCAAGCAATACTACATCCACGATATTATCTTTTACATATTCCACCGCATCAAACCCGTTGGTCTTGGTTGCCACTTCATACCCCTTGCTTTCCAGGAACATGATCTGCGAAGTAAGGCTGTCTATCTCATCATCCACCCAAAGTATTTTTGCTACGTTCATAAAATATGTTTGTTGTTTGAGGTTAGTGGTTTAAAGGGTACCCGATGGTAAGTTCTTTATACTGATTTTCAAATCTTACAAATTTAATTTTTTATATCAATGCTGATAAGCTTTATTTAGCTTTGTGCATCTTTTAACAAATGCTGGTAGTGCGAAAGGCATAACCACAAACAACAAACTTCAAACAGTCAACTTTTAATGCCTTTCAGAAAAATAATCAACGATCCGGTTTATGGTTTTATTACCATTGATGATGAATTAATAAACCAGGTGATCGCTCATCCATACTTTCAGCGCCTGCGCCGCATTAACCAGATGGCCATGGCCAACCTTGTTTACCCGGGCGCTGTGCACAGCCGGTTGCATCATGCCCTGGGCGCTTATCATTTAATGTGCAATGCCCTCAGCGAATTAAAGAATAAAGGCGTTGAGATCACTCCTGCCGAAGAACAGGCTGCAAAAATTGCCATCCTGCTTCACGATACCGGCCACGGGCCTTTCAGCCATGCGCTGGAGAACGTGCTGATCGAAGGCATGCAGCATGAAAAAATTTCGCTGCTGATCATGGAAGAACTGAACAAACAGTTCAACGGGCGCTTACAACTTACACTGGAGATATTTACCGATAAATATCATAAGAAGTTTCTGTACCAGCTCATCAGCGGGCAACTTGATGTGGACCGTATGGACTACCTGACCCGTGACAGTTTTTTTTCCGGTGTGAATGAGGGTGTAATCGGTTACGACCGTATTTTAAAAATGCTGACGGTACATAACGGCGAATTAATGGTGGAAGAAAAAGGAATTTATTCCATCGAAAAATTCCTGGTGGCCCGTCGTCTCATGTACTGGCAGGTTTATCTTCATAAGACGGTTCTTTGTGCCGAACAGATGCTGAAGCAGATCATCAAAAGGGCAAAATCTGTAAAAGCCCAAACCCAGCAACCCCTGGACAATTTCATAAATCAGCCCATCCAGACGGTAACACTGGAAGAGTTCTGTAACCTGGATGATTATGATCTGCTGGCAGCCATGAAAGGATGGTGCCGGCACGAGGACAAAGTTTTATCAACCCTTTGCCGGGGGATCATCAACCGGCAGTTGCTGAAAATTCAATATTCTGCAGAACCGGTTGACAAAAGTATAGTGGAAGAAAAGATCAGGGAAACCTGCAGCAGGTTAGGACTAACCAAAGAAGAAGCAGGCTGGCTTGTGTTTACCGGCGAGGTAACCAGCAGCACCTACAACCCGGGCAAGGAACATATCCATATCCTGTTTAAGAACGGTGAGGTAAAAGATATTTCCGAAGTGGATAATGCCCTCATCAATCAAAACCTGATGGGCACCGTTAAAAAATATTACATTTGTTATCCAAGAGTATAGCGTATAGATCATGGTTCATAGTTCATAGAAAACCACTTGCTGAACCAATGCCATGACTATGAACCATTAACCATGAACCATGAACCATTAACCAATTATGCAATTCACTGCAGCACAAATAGCCATGATGATCAACGGCACGGTTGAAGGCAATGCCGATACCGCGGTTGCATCATTTGGCAAGATCGAAGAAGCCCGGCCCGGGCAACTTTCTTTCCTGGCCAATCCCAAGTACGAAGAATTTTTGTACAGTACCGCCGCAAGCATCATTATCATCAATGCAACACAGGAATTAAAGCAAAAGATAAACGCCACCCTCATTAAAGTTCCCGATGCCTATTCAGCTTTTGCCACACTACTGGATAAATACCAGCAGATACAAAGACAGCAACTGACGGGTATTCAACAACCGGTTTATATTGCTGCAACAGCAAAAACAGGCGAACATGTTTTCATCGGCGCCTTTGCATACCTGGGAGAAAAAGTGATCGTGGCCGATGGTGCAAAAATATACCCGAATGTTTTCCTGGGCGATAATGTGGTAGTTGGCGAGAACAGCATCATTCACCCCGGCGTAAAGATCTATCATGACTGTGTGATCGGAAAAAATGTGACCATTCATGCAGGAACCGTTATTGGCAGCGATGGATTCGGTTTTGCACCGCAGGCAGATGGCACGCTGAAAAAAGTTCCGCAAATTGGTAATGTGATCATTGAAGACAGTGTGGAGATCGGTGCCAATACAACCATTGACCGGGCCACCATTGGAAGCACCCTTATTAAGTCGGGCGCTAAACTAGATAACCTCTTACAGATAGCCCATAATGTAGAAATAGGCAACAATTCGGTGATCGCTGCACAAAGCGGCATCAGCGGCAGTACCAAAATAGGCAACAATGTTATGATCGGCGGACAGGTAGGCATTGTGGGCCACATAAAAATTGCCGATGGCACAAAGATCAATGCACAAAGCGGCGTTAGTAAATCCATAAAAACTCCTAATTCAGCCGTTACCGGCTCCCCTGCATTTGATTATACTGCAGCACTCCGAAGCCAGGCTGCCAGCCGCAATTTACCCGAGCTTGAAAAACGTGTGATTGAACTGGAAAAGCAACTCAGGGAAATGATGGCAAAAAATAATTTCTGATCTCCCGGTATTCGCTGGTAACAAATTTGCCGGCTGGCTGATATGATATCAACAGCTTAACATTTTTTATAGGCAGATTGGCTGAAAATTAAAATATCTTTGGCCGCATAAACGCCATACCCAACGCATAAAATTAATTGTTTGATCACCCGCAGGTTCATAATATCATTCTCATTTTTTATTTTCTTCTCTGCACAGGCTGTCAGCCAGTCGCTCTCGCTTACAGGCAGGATCATTGATGACCATACCAAGGAGCCGGTGATGTACGCCTCTGTATATTTTGCCAGGTCAGGGGTTGGAAAAACATCCGACAGTTCCGGTAATTTTTCTTTCTATTTCAACAACTTTACCAAAGACACATTGATTGTGAGTTATGCCGGCTACAAACTTTATAAGGTCCCCATCTCATCCCTTAACAATGAAAAGCCGCTGAACATACAACTGGAAAGAGGCGGCCTTAGCAACGAAGTGGTGGTAAAATTAAAATTCAACCGGGGGCTTTACCTGTGGAAGAAGATCATGAGCAAAAAGAAGCAGTATAACCGGTACGATCTTGCCAACTTCAGTTATGAAGCCTATAATAAACTGGAAATTGACATCAAGAATTTTAATGCCGACAAGGCCCGGAAGAATTTTTTATTAAAGAATTTCTCATTCATTTTTGACAGCATGGACAGCACCTCCGAAGCCGTGCCCTTTTTGCCCATCTACCTGACAGAAACCCTGAGTGATTATGCGTACCAGGATAAACCCAAAAAATTTAATGAGACCATTAAAGCCAGTAAGATCGTAGGTGCAGAGAACCTGGGCATAAACATTGAAAGCGTGAGTAAAGTGCTGGGCGTAATGAACCAGAATGTGAGCATTTACAGCAATTTCATTAATGTAATGGACAAGGATTTTATCAGCCCCTTCAATGACAATGGAGATGCCTTTTACACATTTACTGTACCCGATACCCAAATCGTTAACCAGAAGAAATTATATCATTTCGTTTTCAGGCCAAAGCGGCCCGGCCAGAATACATTTGAGGGAGATGCATGGGTAACAGAAAAAACTTTCCAGATCCGTAAGATCTCTTTATACCTGGGTAAGGAAGCCAACATCAATTATATTGACCGGATCAGTGTTTTCCAGGAATACATTCCCATCAATGACTCGGTGATCTTTTTGAACCGGGATAAGTTCTTTGCCGATTTCCGGGTGCTCGGAAAAAAATCCTTAACATTCATCGGGCGAAAAACAACCTCCTATAAAGACATTGTGATAAACAGTGATTCATTAACAGAAGCTTTTAAAGGCCAGCATATTGAAGAAGTGGTAACCACCCAAAAAGGGGTTACAGAAAAATCTGATTCCACCTGGAATACATTACGGCATGATACCCTTACGAAGAATGAAAAAGGGATCTACACCACGATCGATAAGCTGACGAGCATGCCCAAGTTCCAGCGCTTTGAACAAAATGTAAAATTCCTGGTAGGTGGTTACCGGAATATCGGCAAATTTGAAATTGGGCCCTGGTTCAACTGGATAAGCGCCAACCAGTGGGAAGGCACCCGTTTCCGGTTTGACCTGGGTAACAACAAAAAATTAATGAAAGATATTTATGTGCATGGCTACCTGGCCTATGGCACCCGGGATAAAAAACTAAAAGGCCAGGCAGAAGTTTACTGGCTCGTAAACAGGAAACCCAACTGGCTGCGGCTTCATGCTGCTTATACCAATGATGTTGACAACGGCATTAGCCAGCTCGGCGAAGTAAGCCAGGATAATATCTTCTCCCTTGCCATACGCAAGCCCAATATTACCCGCAAGTTCATCAGCACAAAAGATATCCGCTTTGAAGTGTTCAAAGAATGGGGCAAAGGATTCTCCACTGAATTGTTTATTGCCCACCGGCAGCACGACCCCTTGCAGAACCTTCCTTTTAAATCTTATTTCCCGATAAACAGCGGTACATCGCTTACCAATTTTGAAGTGGCGCTTAAGCTGCGTTTTGCTTACCTGGAGCAGTTTATTGAAACAGATTATTTCCGTACTTCACTCGGCACCAAATATCCTATTGTGGAATTGATGGTTGCCAAAGGAATAAAAGGCGTGTACAACAGTGCTTACGACTATACCAAGTATTCATTGATAGTGAAGGATTTTATGAAGATCTCGCCGTATGGATCCCTGCGGTACAAGGTTTATGGCGGAATAATAAACGGAACACTGCCTTTCACAAACCTGGAGAACCATCCCGGCAACGATCTGTACTATTACAGCCTGTCATCTTTTAACCTGATGAACCGCTTCGAATACCTGAGTGATAAATTTGCCGGTGTGAACCTGGAGCATAATTTAGGCTCAGGGCTTTTCAGGTTCATCCCCCTCACCCGGAAATTAAAATGGCGGCAGTTCTGGAACGTGAAGACATTGTGGGGCTCGCTGAGCACAGACAACAATGCGATCAATTACCTGGTTGATACTTCCGGTAATAAAATACCGGCCTTTAAAAAACTCAACGGCAAAACCTATATCGAATTAGGCACGGGCATCGACAATATCTTCAAGATATTCCGCCTCGATTTTGTATGGCGCATATCCCCAAATCCCATTTATGCCGGCAAGAGAAACCAGTTTGGGGTTTTTGGAAGCTTCCAGTTCCAGTTTTAGTCAATTCTGGCTCATTCTGCCCTAAAGACCACGGGCATTTTATTTTAAATATCTTTGCCAACAAAATTTTCGGCACACATGGATAAAAACTTTAATCCAGATAAACAACATACATTGGCAAGTGCGGTAAGCATATCCGGTACAGGCCTTCATTCGGGTATTAATGTGGATATGACCTTGAAGCCTGCAAACCCCGGTTTTGGCTACCAGTTTCAGCGCATTGACCTGCCCGGAATGCCAATCATTAAAGCCGATTGCGACCTGGTGACCGATACCTCAAGAGGAACCACCCTTGTTAAAGGAGATGCCAAGGTAAGCACCGTTGAACATATACTTGCCGCCCTGGTTGGCATGGGTATCGACAACTGCCTTATTGAAGTGAATGGCCCCGAGATCCCGATCATTGACGGCAGCAGCGAACCTTTTGTTGAGATCATTGAAGAAACCGGCGTACTGGAACAGGATGCTGCAAAAGCTTGGTACACCATCGACACCAACATATCTTACTTTGATGATGTGAAGAAAGTGGAGATGACCGCACTGCCTTCTATCAATTACCACATCACAACGCTGATCGATTTCAACAGCCCGGTATTGGGCACGCAGCACGCCAGTTTAAAAGCCATGAAGGATTTTAAAGCAGAGATCGCTCCCTGCCGTACCTTTTGTTTTTTACATGAACTGGAAATGCTGCTTGATAATAACCTCGTGAAAGGCGGTGACATCAATAATGCTATCGTGGTGGTTGACAAACCGGTGACCGATGAAGAAATGAGCAGGCTTGCAAAAGCATTCGGCCGTCAGAAAGTGGAAGTGAAAAGTGAAGGTTATTTAAATAACCTGGAATTACGTTTTGCCAACGAACCGGCCCGCCACAAACTGCTGGATGTGGTAGGTGACCTGGCGCTGATCGGTTATCCCATCAAAGCACACATCATTGCCAACAGGCCCGGCCACAGCAGCAATGTGGAGTTTGCAAAAAAAATAAAACAATACATCAAAAAGAATAAACACACCCGGGATATTCCTATTTACGATCCCAACAGGGAACCGGTATATACCCAGCAGCAGATCGAAAAAACATTGCCGCACCGTTTCCCTTTCATCCTGGTTGATAAGATCATTGAACTCACCGATACGCAGATCGTAGGCATAAAGAATGTAACGTTCAATGAATATTTTTTCCAGGGGCACTTTCCCGGCAACCCGGTAATGCCTGGTGTATTGCAGGTGGAAGCCCTGGCGCAAACAGGCGGATTGCTTTGCATCAATGCCATGCCCGACGGACAATACGATACCTACTTTTTGAAAATTGATAACTGTAAGTTCAAACAGAAAGTGGTGCCCGGTGATACATTGATCTTAAAGATGGAATTAATTGAACCCATCCGCCGCGGAATATGTGTGATGAAGGGAAGTGTGTATGTGGGAAATAAGCTTTGTACCGAAGCCGACCTTACCGCACAACTGGTAAAAAGAAATTAAATAGATATATTCGTTGATTACTTGTTATTTGCTCATTGCCAATTAAACACTAAATGATCCATCCACACACGTACATACATCCAAACGCAAAACTGGCAACCAATGTTAAGGTTGATCCATTCAGTGTTATCCATCAAAATGTAGAAATTGGCGAGGGAACCTGGATAGGCAGTAATGTAACCATCATGGAAGGTGCCCGGATCGGCAAGAACTGTCGCATCTTTCCCGGAGCAGTTATTGCTGCCATTCCGCAGGATCTTAAATACGAGGGAGAACAAACCACCGTGGAGATCGGCGATAATACCACCATCCGTGAATTTGTTACGGTAAACAGGGGCAGTAAAGACAAGTGGACAACAAAAGTGGGAAACAATTGCCTCATCATGGCTTACAGTCATATTGCCCACGATTGCATCATTGGCAACAACTGCATCATGAGCAACAACACGCAGATGGCCGGCCATGTGGTAATGGGTGATCATGCCATCCTTGCCGGTATGTGTGCCATTCACCAGTTTGTGCAGATCGGGCAGTATGCGTTTGTTTCCGGTGGTTCGTTGGTAAGCAAAGATGTTCCGCCTTATATCAAAGCAGGACGTACACCATTAAGTTATGCCGGTGTAAACTCCGTTGGATTAAAACGCAAAGGATTCAGCCTCGACCGCATCAATAAGATACTCGACATCTACCGCATCATTTACAATAAGGGAATGAATACTTCCCAGGCGCTTAATTTCATTGAAGAAGAATTACCGGCAACCGATGAACGGGATGATATTGTAACCTTCATCCGTGAAAGCGGCCGGGGCATTATCAAACGCTTTACCAAGGGAAGCAGTGAGGATGAATAACAGCCCCTCCGCCCCTATCCACTAAAGGGGAAAAGGAGAAGTTCACTGCGAAGATTTGTATTCAAGTCATTTTGTAACCAGCTTTGAAACTTTGTTCAACATCGTTGTGTCACTCACTTATACTCCATATCTTTATTGAGCTCAATGACCAATGACCAATGACCAATGACCAATGACTTAATGACCATCTCTTTAACCAATACAGGCAAACGATTTAACCGGGAGTGGATATTCCGTCACTGCAGTTACGAATTTCAGCAGGGAAAAAAATACGCCATCACCGGGCCGAATGGTTCGGGCAAATCAACCTTGTTACAGGTAATTGCCGGCGCAACGCTTCACAACGAAGGAACGATTGAATACCGGGATGGCCAACAGGCAACAGAGGAAGGAAGGCATTACACCTATCTTTCGATTGCAGCTCCCTATTTAGAATTGATCGAAGAAATGACGGCAAAGGAAATGCTGGAATTTCATTCAAAATTCAAACCACTTGGTTCATCGTTAGATATAGCAGGCATATTAAAGATCGTGGGGTTGGAAAAAGCAACGAACAAACAGATCCGCTACTTCAGCAGCGGCATGAAGCAACGCTTAAAACTGGCGCAGGCTTTCTTCAGTGATACACCTGTTCTTTTACTGGATGAACCCACCACCAACTTAGATGCAGATGGTATTGCTTTGTATCTCTCACTCATCAGCAATTACACAAAAGACAGGCTGGTAATTGTAAGCAGCAATGTGAAGCAGGAATACGATTTTTGTGAGGAGGTGATTGAGATTAATAATTATAAGTAATGAGCAGGTCTTCTTTTAAGACAAAGATTGGATTTAGCCCGAGTTTGATACTATTTATTGCCCTGACTATTGTAGGGGTATTACTAGCCATCGCCTTCAATCTCAATGGACCACCTACTATTAAATCGCCGGCCGGTGCCACTTTTGGGTTTATGCTGATGTTCCTTCTTTATCTTTTTGTTGGATACTCCATTCTGCGGGTTCCTAAGATCAGCATCGACTCAACCATTATTAGTTTAATATCCGTATTCAAAAGCAAGGAATTTCCCCTTATTACATTGAAGTCAATTGAACTCACCGGGAAGACTTATAACAAGTTTACATTTCTGAATGAGGAGTGTGCTAAACTTACGTTCATCGATGGTACAGAAGAAGTGATTTTTTTGAATTACTACCGGAACAGCAGGGAATTGCTGATCATTTTACAAAAAATAAATGACGCGGCACTTAATACAACTGTGTTGTCTTCTGATGATTTTTTTAATGTTTCTCTCATTGAAAAGGACGACGATATTGATGTCGATATTGACGAAACTTTTACTAAATACGCAGGGAATTATATAACTTCTTACAACGGGATTTTTTTCTTTGGTATTCCCTTGTTTTTAAGTCTTTTGATTGTTAAAAGCCAGGATACTGGAGCTATGTTCATCATGCTTATTATCTCTCTTTCTTTATCCTATTTTGCTTTTGGCCGGGAACTGCATTATTTTTATTTATCTGATAACTATCTTGTAATTAAACATCATCTTATCCCCTGGAGTAAAAAAGTATTTCAGTTAGATGAAATAAAAGAAATTGTTCTTGAGACACCTTACCGGCAGGCAAATACTTTAAGGGTAATTACAAAGCAGTTTGTTTCGAAGAAATATACTGCAGGAAGTCTTCGTAATAATACATGGAGAAAACTTAAACAGAAATTCAAATCCCTAAATATCCAGGTCAGAGATGAAATTGGCTTTTGAAGAGGCCTACCTCCTGCTCGCTATCAGTAAATTCAGATCGGTAAACTTCAGGTCAAACCGTTCACTTAAATAAAAATTGGTAAGGCTTCCTTTAAATAGATAGATGCCGCTGCGGATATTTATCTTATGCCAGATGATATTGTCAATACCGCCGTCTTCACCGGTCTCCAGCATCAGCGGCATCAACACATTGCTGATAGCCTGCGAAGCCGTACGGGCAAAACCGCTGGGTATATTGGGTACGCAATAATGGATCACTTCGTTTTTGATGAACACCGGTTTTTCATGCGTGGTCACTTTGCTTGTTTCAAAACAGCCGCCGTGATCAATACTTACATCCACAATCACACTACCGGGCCGCATATTACTTACAGTTTCTTCCGTAACCACAACGGGTGTTCTTCCGCCGGCGCCACTTAAAGCACCAACCGCTACATCACAGGTTTTTAATTGCTTGGCCAGTATCTTGGGTTCAATCACCGATGTCCATAACCGTACGCCGATATTATTCTGTAAACGTTTCAGGCGGTAAATACTGTTGTCGAATATTTTTACACTGGCGCCCATGGCCAATGCAGTTCTTGCCGCATATTCACCAACGATGCCGGCACCAATGATGATAACCTTTGTTGGCGGGATGCCACTGATGCCACCAACCAAAACACCTTTACCATTATTTGTCTTGCTCAAATACTGCCCGGCTATCAGCATCACTGCACTGCCGGCAATTTCACTCATGCTTCTTACGATGGGATTGTGTCCGCTGTCGTCTTTCAGGTTCTCAAAACTCAGCGCGGTGATCTTTTTCTCCATCATCTTCTGCAATATCTCCCGCTTCATTACCGCCAGGTGAATGGGTGAAATGATGTATTGATTTGGTTTCAGCAATTCACATTCGCTTTCACTTACCGGGGCACTTTTTACAAGAATGTTACATTCAAAAACTTCCTTCTTGTCGTAGGCTATTTTGGCGCCGGCATCGCTGTAATCCTTATCGGTATAACTGGCGCCATCACCGGCCTTTGTTTCCACCACCACCCGGTGCCCATTGGCAACCATCACACCCACCGCTTCCGGCGTAAGTGCTATTCGGTTTTCATTGAAAGAAGTTTCCCTTGGAATGCCGATGAGTAACTCAGCGCCTTTGGGTCGCACATCCAGGGTTTCTTCCAGTGTTTCGTAGCTGAATGAAGAAGACACAAAGGGTTTTGACGTAGCCATATAATAAACATTGTAAGCTTACAAATTACAAATTTATTTTCAGCTTTCTGGTATTATCATCCACATAAGTTATGCTTATGTGCAGTGTATCATCGGGGAAGATGCCGGGTATTTTTTCGGGCCATTCCACCAAGCAGGTATTGCCGGAGTAAAGGCAGTCTTCCACCCCGGCATTAATGGCTTCGGCTTCATCTTTGATACGATAGAGGTCCATGTGATAAACCGTTTCTCCATGGGCGGTCTTATATTGGTTGATGATGGAAAAAGTAGGACTTGAAATGGTATCGGTAACTCCCATTACCTCACACAATGCATGTATGAACGTGGTTTTGCCGGCGCCCATTTCGCCATGAAAGGCAAGCACTTTATGCCCGGCAGCCGCAACGATCAGTTTTTCCGTCGCCTGTTTTATTTCTTCCAGCGTAAAATTTACCTCCATGTTGCAAAGATATTTTCCGGCATTAGTAATCAGGCTACAATTTCAGGGAATAATTTTGCATTATGGAAAAAGTTGACTGGAAAGTAGAAGGAATGACCTGTACCAATTGTGCGCTGACTATTAACAAGTATCTTGAAAAAGAAGGATTGAAGGATGTGAAAGTGAATTTTATCGGCGGTGAAATTAGTTTTGAAATAAATAAAACCAAATCGAAAAACCAGCTTGCCAAAGGAATAAAAGATCTCGGCTACCATGTGGTCAATGAACCACAAACTACAAACCGCAAAGCACAAACAAAGATCTTCTCTAACCACCTTCAACGTTTTCTTTTCTGCCTTCCTTTCACCCTGGTTTTAATGCTGCACATGCTTCCCTGGCATATTCACTTTTTGATGAACCCGTGGATCCAACTGGCCATTTGTATCCCGGTCTTCCTGGTAGGCATGAGCTATTTTGGTGTGAGTGCTGTTAAAAGTCTGCGCCACGGGATCCCAAACATGAATGTGCTGATTGCCATGGGTTCGCTGGCTGCTTTTGTATATAGTTTGACCGGTACCATTGGCAACCTGGGCATGGATTATGTTTTTTATGAAACAACTGCTACCATCATCACGCTTGTTTTTTTAGGCGAATGGGTGGAACACAAATCGGTTGAGACCACACAAAGGGAATTGAACAAACTGGCTAAGCAGCAAAAGGTAATGGCCAATATGATCGCTTTTGATGATCAGCATAAAGAACTGATCTTTCCGGTGGAGAATACAAAACTTCATGTGGGCGACCTGGTCCTTATCAAACAGGGCGAGCAGGTACCAATGGATTGCAAGATATTGTGGGGAGATGTACATGTGAATGAATCTTTACTCACAGGTGAAAGCAAACCCGTTCACAAAACAAAAAAAGACGTCTTGATCGGCGGAAGCCTGGTAACAGGCGGAACCGTGAAGGCCCAGGTAACTGCTGTTGGAAAAGATACGGTGCTCAGTAATATTTTAACCCTCGTAAAACAGGCGCAGGGTGAAAAGCCGCCTGTTCAGCAACTGGCAGATAAGATCAGCGCTGTGTTTGTTCCGGTTGTTATCAGCATTTCAATCATTACTTTTTTGGTTAACTATTTTGTATTTGATGTAAGCGCCACCAATTCCCTGATGAGAAGCATTGCCGTTTTGGTAATAAGCTGCCCATGCGCCATGGGGCTTGCAACACCTGCTGCCATTGCCGTGGGATTGGGCCGTGCAGCCAAAAACGGCATTCTTTTCCGCAATGCAAAAAGCCTGGAATTATTTAAAGACATCCGGACCGTTGTGTTTGATAAGACGGGGACATTGACTAAGGGGAATTTCCAGGTAACGGGTATCAGTTCGCCTATATTAACTGAAGATGAGTTTAAGAGAGTTGTTTTTTCGCTTGAAAAATATTCGAACCATCCCATTGCAAAAACAATTACCACCGACTGGAAGATCAACGACAGCATCCAATGGAAAAAGATCGAAGAGATAAAAGGCCTTGGCATGAAAGCAGAAGATGCTGCAGGCAATGCCTGGCAGTTGGGTTCTTATAAAATTGCGGCAACGCAAAGCAGCGACACTTCGCATACTGCTTACTTACTTCAAAATAATAAGTTGATCGGTTGGTTTGATATGGAAGACGAAATCAGGCCCGAAGCAAAAGAGGTGATCAGTTACCTGCATGCAAAGAATATTCAGACTATTTTATTAAGCGGCGACTCATTGGACCGAACCAAAAAAATTGCGGATGTTTTAGGCATCGACAAGGTATATGCTGAAAAAAATCCCGAAGAAAAATTATTCATAATTGAACAACTCAATAAGGAAGCCCCCGTTGCCATGGTTGGTGATGGTATCAATGATGCGCCGGCACTTGCTAAAGCCAGTATCGGTATATCCATGAGCGATGCAACACAATTGGCTGTACAAACAGCACAGGTTGTTTTGATGAATAAAGGCATTCATCATTTACCATTGGCATTGGGGCTGGGTAAACATACTTTCAGTACCATCAAAGGAAATCTTTTCTGGGCGTTCATCTATAATATTGTTGCTATTCCCATTGCAGCGATGGGCTTTCTGCAACCCGGCCTTGCTGCCTTGGCCATGGGTTTCAGCGATGTGGTGCTGGCCATAAATTCCATCAGGCTTAATTACCGGAAAGTGGTTTAATTTCAAGTCATAATTTACCGGGTTGAGCATTCATGAAATTTTAAAGAATTACTGGGGCTTTGATAATTTCCGGCCTTTACAGGAAGAGATCATCACATCTGTACTTGAGGGAAAAGACACATTAGCCATCTTGCCTACCGGTGGAGGCAAATCTGTTTGCTTCCAGGTTCCGGCTATGGCAAAAGAGGGGTTGTGCCTGGTGGTCAGTCCGCTCATTGCACTCATGAAAGACCAGGTAGAGAACCTGAAACGAAAAGGGATCCCTTCGCTTGCGATCTACTCAGGCATGCCTTTTTTAGAAATTAAAAAGACATTACAGAATGCAGCGTATGGCAACTATAAATTTCTTTATGTTTCTCCCGAACGTTTAGAAACGAATTTATTTTTAGAATACCTGCCGGCACTCAACATAAATTTACTGGCGGTGGATGAAGCGCATTGCATTTCACAATGGGGATATGATTTCAGGCCGCCTTATACACGTATTGCAGCCCTGCGGGAACATTTGCCTGCTGTTCCGGTGCTGGCATTAACCGCTTCTGCAACAAGGCCCGTACAGGATGATATTTGCGATAAACTTCTTTTTGGTAAAACACAGCAACGTTTCCGGCAGTCTTTTGAAAGGCCCAATCTTTCTTACAGTGTTTTTAATGTACCTTCTAAGCAAAATAAATTACTGGAGATATTAAGAAATGTAAAAGGCACTGCTATTGTTTACTGTAAAAGCAGGAAGCACACGACAGAAATTGCAGGATTACTCAGGATGAATAATATTCCCGCAGATTTTTATCACGCCGGATTGAATAATGAAGAAAGAAATAACCGCCAGGAAAACTGGATAAACAATAAGACAAGGGTGATCGTTTGCACCAGTGCCTTCGGTATGGGTATTGATAAGCCGGATGTTCGTGTGGTGGTGCATTATGACGTGCCCGACTGCCTGGAGAATTATTACCAGGAAGCAGGGAGGGCCGGAAGAGATGGCAAAAGAGCTTATGCTGTTCTGTTGTTCAACGATAAAGAACTGGAAAATTTACAGGAACAGGTTGATATTCGTTTCCCGAAAGAAGAAGAGATCAAACAGGTGTACATTGCCATCATGAATCACCTGCAGGTGCCAGCGGGTGCTGGTGAAGGAGTTAGCTATGATTTTGACATTGCAACATTTACCACTGCATTTAAACTAAACATTCTCACCGTCACCTATGCCATCAAGGCTTTGGAGCAGGAAGGCATTGTCAGTTACAACGAAGTTTTTTTCAATCCTTCCTCAGTTGTATTTACTACCAGCAAAGATGAACTTGCTGATTTTGAAAAACAGCACCCGGAACTTGAGCCGCTTGTAAAAGGCTTGTTGCGTTCTTACGAAGGGATCTTTGATTTTCCTGCGATTGTATATGAAAGCAGGCTGGCAAAATTTTTACAGCAGGATATTGCAAAAATTAAAACTGACCTGAAAAAGATAAACGATCATGGCATTATCAGCTATATGCCTCAAAAAGATATGCCGCAGATCTTCCTGCTTCAGAACAGGATGTACGCAGACAACTACATGGTCAATAATACCAATTATTTAAACCGGCGAAAAAGTTTTGAAGAACGGGCAATGGCAATGATCGCTTACATTACCGAAAGTAAAATTTGCCGGAGCAAACAGATCGCTGCATATTTCAATGATGATAAAGTAAAGCCCTGCGGAATATGCGATAACTGCATTAACGAAAAGGTCATTCATGTTTCCACCGAAGAATTCAACAACATCTCCGGGTATATTCTTGAACAGGCTAAACTGTCTTCCTTAAACTCCAGGCAGGTACTTGCTGCCCTAAAAAGCATTAATAAACAAAAGGTCTGGCAGGTGATGGATTACCTCCAGGCAGAGCGGAAAATTGAGGTGGATAAGGAAGGATATATCTCTGTAATTGGGTAAAACGGAGGGGTATAAAAAAAAAAAGGGACCAAGATAGAAATCTAGTCCCGCTTTAAAATCCAATATCCTATGAAAAACCGAAACGAAGATAATGGGCTTTTTAGGATTATGCAAGATTTTTAGCAGGTATTTTCAAATAATTGTAAAAAAAAGATGTGTAAAAAGTACAAGAACGGTTATTTTTTACATTGTTTTACTTACTGGTAATCAAATAATTAAGCTTATTATTTACCCTGAACTACTCTCTTATACCACCCAGATCTGTATAGGTAACTTGCCCCCTGGTACCAGGCTATTGCTTCATTAATAAGGCTATCAGAATTCGGAATTTGGGAGTTTGCCCCGGTAATAAAATCAGCTTTGTAAGTATGTGCCTGTCGCTGCGGAGACAGAATAACGAGATCCCTCCTTTATATAGCCCATATCCTGGTAGGTGCTTATAAAAGCCCGCTCTCTACCTAGGGGTAACTTGTAAACATCGTATCCGAAAAAGCGGCTGGTATAATTCAGGTTCATCATTCCAAGTAACGTTGGTGCCAGGTCGATCTGGCTGACCAATCTTTTTTCTACAAACGGCTTGATCAATTCTGGGGCATAGATCAAACAGGGAATATGATAGCGGTTTACCGGCAGGTCCGTTTTACCGGCACTTTTTGAACAATGATCAGCCACGATCACAAACAGGGTATTATCGAACCAGGGTTTGTGTTGGGCATCTTTAATAAATTTATTGATGGCGTAGTCTGTATATTTTACCGCACCGGCTATGGACTGCGTTGATGGTGGAATATCAATACGCCCATCCGGGTAAGTATAGGGGCGATGATTGCTCACAGTCATGATGTGATTAAAGAATAATCTTCCGCTATTGAAACTTTTATCACATTGCTGAAGTGTAAAATTAAACGCTGCCTCATCATCCATTCCCCAGGCAGTGGTATGATGAACAAAACTATCTGGTATGTCTCTCTGATCTAAAACCGTATAGCTGCTGTTGCTGAAAAACTTACCCATGTTATCAAAGAATGAATTCCCCCCGTAGATATAATTGCATTCATATCCTTTGCCTTTTAATACACTGCCCATAGTAAACATATCATCGTTATCGGGCCGGCGTACGATGGATTGCCCGGGTGTAGGTGGTATGGCAAGCGATAAGGCCTCAAGGCCACGTACTGTTCTTGTACCGGAAGCATAAAACTGGTCGAACCATAAACTGTATGGAATGAGTGAATCCAGGGAAGGCGTGATGTTCTCTTTATTGCCAAATCTTTTAAGGTAGTCGCCGCTCAGGCTTTCCACACTGATCAATACTATATTCCATTTGTGTTCGGGACTGTCATTTTTTATCTGCCGTTCAATACTTAACGGATCAGCAACAAATGTTGCATTGGGTGCCTGCAACATGCTCCTTACCAGGGCCAGGTTGGTTGTATCATTCCGGGTAACATAAAATTTATTGTAGTCAATTTCATTATTCCAGAAAGCCGTGCCAAATTCATAAATACCATTCCCGCCCAACTCGTTAATATAATTATTACCGTCTGATGTTCTTTATCCTGTTGTTCACCAAAAAATAGCCAGCCAGTGGCAGCAGCATAAAACAAAAAAAGAATACAGTCCGCTTTGCAAACCGCATGCTGTTTTGCTGCGATGCGGTAATCTTCTTTCTTACTAAGATCAAAATAGCTATAACAGCAATGATAACAGCCGAAGCAATTAACGGGATATTATACGACTCCCAGATATTCCCCAGAACCTCCGTTGTGTAAATGAGATAATCAACCGCAATAAAATTATACCGCACATTAAACTCATCCCAGAAAACGATCTCGGCGCAGGCATTTAAAACAAGGATCAGGGTAATTAAAAAGAATAAAATAAAAAGCGGGATCTGCTGCCATTTTTTTTGATACCAGGAATCTTTCATCAGCCAGCAATACAGCGCAACGGGAATGGCAAAGAACCCCCATACTACCAGGTCGTAGAATAAGCCAGGCCAGGCTTTGATCAGCAGGATGACCCTTGTGATGAAACTGAGACCGGTAACAAAGGAGAAATAAAACTGCAAGGGGACCAAAACGATGTTTAAAGAAGATTTTCTTAAACATGACGCAAAGTTACGGCTTAAACCGGCACTTTCATCATTTTTACCGGTCGAAAGGCTTTAGACCAGGTTCCTGGTCATGGCATTGAGTACCATGTATCAAAACCACCCACTGCTTTTTTTACTCCTGCTTCTTCCTCCCAACCCCAAGGCGCCAAGCAAAGACCGTACAATCGTATTGCCGGCAGTACGGGCCATACTTTTAACAACCGTATTATTTGTTATTTTTTCCAGTGTTGATGGAGGTTCCTTCTCCGTCTTTTTTGTTGTTGTCGTTTCTTCGGATGTATTTTTCTCTGCTGCTTCCTTCAGTTTTTCTGTTAATATTTCATAAGCACTCTCACTGTCTATTGCTTTGTTATATTTAGCAACCATCTTCGACTTACTACTTATTGAATCGATCTCTGACTCGGTCAACACATCCATCCGGCTGCGTGGCGCACAAAGCATGGTATGTGCCAATGGCGTGGGTATGCCTTTTTCATTCAGCATGGTCACCAATGCTTCGCCGATCCCTAATTGCGTTATCAGGTCTTCCGTTTTATAATATTCTGTTTCGGGATAGTTCTCTGCCGTTTGTTTGATCACCTTTCTGTCTGCAGCAGTAAAGGCACGCAATGCATGCTGCACTTTTAAGCCTAATTGTGCCAGTACACTGGCCGGTACGTCCATCGGGTTTTGTGTACAAAAGAAAATACCAATGCCTTTTGAACGGATGAGCTTTACAATGGTTTCAATTTGTTGTAAAAGCGCTGCGCTTGCCTCATTAAAAATGAGATGAGCTTCGTCAATGAACATCACCAGTTTGGGTTTGTCCATATCCCCTTCTTCGGGACAGGTAGCATATAACTCAGCCAGCATCTGCAGCATGAACGTAGAAAATAATTTTGGCTTATCCTGCAGGTCGGTCACCCGCAACACACTGATCATTCCTCGCCCGTCATCGGCAATACGCATCAGGTCGTCCACTTCAAAACTTTTTTCTCCAAAGAAAATATCGGCTCCCTGTTGCTGGAGTTCAATTACTTTACGCAAGATGGTTCCGGTAGAGGAAGTGGAAATTTTTCCATAGGTCTTTTCAATTTCGGCTTTGCCTTCATCACCGATGTATTGAAATACCTTGATGAAATCTTTCAGGTCAAGCAAGGGCAACTGGTTATCATCACAATATTTAAAGATCAATGCCACTACTCCACCTTGTGTATCATTCAACTCCAGGATCTTGCTGAGTAACACAGGGCCAAACTCACTCACCGTTGCCCGCAGGTGAACTCCCTTCTGCCCGGTCAGCGTCATCAGCTCAGCCGGAAATAAAGCCGGTTTGTATTCCATCTTCAGTTTCTGGTACCGGTCTTTGATCTTATCATTCTCGGCGCCCATGGCTGCAATGCCGCTCAGGTCTCCTTTAATGTCCATCACCAATACGGGCACACTGGCATCGCTTAAAAATTCGCTGATCACCTGCAGGGTTTTTGTTTTACCGGTACCGGTTGCCCCGGCAATCAGGCCATGACGGTTCATCGTTTTCAGCGGTAAAAAGATACCTGCTTCAGGCACCAGTTCACCATCCAGTACCGCCGCACCGATCTTTACTGATTCTCCTTTAAATGTATAGCCACTGTTTATGGCTTGTATGAATGCTTCTTTGTTGGCCATTGCTATTTATTTTTTTCAAGGTACAAACTGTTCGTTAAATCCGGCTAAGGATTTTTCCCATTAACATCCTGTAAATTTGCATCGATGAAAAAAATAATTCTGCCTTTTGCTTCTGCCGTAATAGTAATCATCATCAGTTCATCTTTCGAACAGGAGAATACCGGCATTACCACCAAAGCCGCTCTCGGAAAAAAATTATTCTCCGAAAAAATACTTTCCAAAGATTCCACCGTTAGTTGTGCCAGTTGTCACAAACCAGCATTTGCTTTTGCCGATACGTCTGCCTTCAGCATTGGCATTGGCGGCAAACTTACCAAACGGAATACGCCTTCTGTACTGAACATGAAGAACCGCCCGTATTTTTTCTGGGATGGCCGGGCTGTTTCACTGGAAGAACAATCATTAATGCCTATTCAAAATCCCGATGAGATGGGGTTACCTATTGAAGAAGCGGTGAAGCGGTTAAATGCATCGGCTGAATATAAAATACTTTTTCAAAAAATATTCAGGCAGAAGCCGGATGCCAAGAACCTGGCCGCAGCGTTTGCCGCTTTTGAACAAACACTGGAAACGGTTGACAGCAAATTCGACGACTGGAGCAATAACCTCGGCAAACTTACCGTACAGGAAGAAAGAGGAAGACAGTTATTTGTAGGTGACAAGGCAAAGTGTTTTGATTGTCATCGCATGGAGGATTTCACCACAGATGAATTTAAAAATATCGGGTTGTATGATGAAAGAAAACTGAATGATGCCGGCCTGTACAACATCACTAAAAAAGAAAGCGACAAAGGAAAGTTCAAAACGCCCGGCTTACGCAACGTTGCTGTTACCGGCCCTTACATGCACAACGGAATGTTCAAAAACCCTGGAAGAAGTACTCAATTATTACAACAGTCCCGACTGGTTTGTAGATAATTCCATCAACAGGGATGATGCGCTGAAGACACCTTTACGATTAACAACGCAAGAGAAGAAAGACATCATCGCATTTTTGAAAACACTCACAGATAAGAAGTACCTGAAAAGTCATTAGTCAGTGGCTATTAGTCATTAAGTCATTGGTCATTAAAAGAGCATTTGTTTTTGAGGCTTTTCTCAGATTTGAAACTACCCGCCTACTTACATTTATTCAAAAAATGATTCCACTCGAAGACCTACATGTATACAAGATCGCTTTGGAAATTGGTGAACAGGTGTATGAGATCTCTTCTAAGTGGGATATTTTTAATAAAAAGAACTTAGGCGATCAATATTTAAGGGCTGCAGATTCAATTGCATTGAATATTTCTGAAGGGTACGGCAGGTATCATTACAAAGAGAATAAGAACTTTTGCTGGTATGCCCGAGGTTCTTTATTTGAAACAAAAACAGCCAATCAAAAAGCTTTCAACAGGAAATTGATCAATGAAAAAGAATATGAGACCATATTGAATAAGCTAAAAGAATGTCACCTGCTTCTTAATAGCTATATCAAAAGCATAGGAAACCCCGGAAAGAATGCCCAATGACTAATGACTTAATGACTTTGTTTGCATTACCTTTAACAAAAAATTAGGCACTATATTCGCTCTAACAAAATTGATTTAATTTTATTTGCCATTAAACCAACAAAAATGGAAAGCACAAAACCCAAAATATTACTTTGCGAAGACGATGCTAATCTTGGCATGGTATTGAAAAATTACCTGGAGTTGAATGACTATGATGTAACCCTGGAACGGGATGGCAAACTCGGACTGGCTGCTTTTCAGCGTGAAAAGTTTGACATATGCCTGCTGGATGTGATGATGCCCAATATGGACGGATTTACCCTGGCGGAAGAGATCCGGGATGTAAACCCCGATGTGCCTTTGTTCTTTTTAAGTGCAAAGACCATGAAAGACGATATCATCCAGGGCTATAAACTGGGCGCCGATGATTACATCACCAAGCCTTTCGACAGCGAAGTGCTGCTTCATAAAATAAAAGCCATTCTCAAACGCAACGAAGAAATGCACCGGGAAGAAGTGAATGCAGAATACGACCTCGGCAAGTATCATTTCAATCCACGCCTGCGTGAATTATCTGTTGGCGGAAAAGTGCAGACACTTTCTCCAAAAGAAAATGAATTGTTGAAAATGCTGAGTGAATATAAAAATGATCTGCTGAGCCGTGAAATTGCTTTGAAAAAATATGGGGAAGCGATACCTACTTCAATGGCCGCAGCATGGATGTGTACATTGCCAAGTTGCGTAAATACCTGAAAGAAGATTCAGCTATTGAGATCGTGAACATTCATGGCAATGGGTTCAGGCTTGTGGTTACAGAATAAGAGAACTTTTTATAAAATGAAAGCCCCGCAATGTGCGGGGCTTTTTTATAGAGCATTTTCGTTTTAGGTTTTTAGCCACAAAGGCACCAAGACACTAAGAAACACAACGCCATCTTCGTCAATACTTTGCGACTTAGTGTCTTCGTGGTTTTATATTGCCTGATATAAAAATGAATCGCTGGGTTATTTTACCGCCAGCATCAGTTTTGCCCAGAAGGTATTATCGAAAGAAGAAGGGCCAAGCACGGCATCTCCGGTATCATCACCATGACGAATAACAACAAGATCTTTGGATGGAATGACATAGATCTTTTTATCGCCCTTTCCCAACGCAGCGATCATATCAGATGGAGCAGAAGGATTTAAAGCGCCGGGGAAAACCGCCGTAAGTGTAGGTACCATAAAAGAAGACTTCCCGTTGAGCCACCATAAGTATCCGTATGATTGATTATAATTTTGCGAAGTATTCGTCATCGCATTAAAATAAGCCTGGTCAGTCATGAGCGTATTTCCGTTCCATACTCCTTTGTTCAGGGTCAGCAATCCGAAACGGGCCATGTCCCTGCTGTTGAGCCACAATGTATAATTGTACCAGGTATAATTCTTCATCCCGATCTTATCAGCCAGTTTTGTCTTGGTGTAGGTATTATAATTCGTGGATGTTGCATGGGCAATAACATCCTGTACCAACCGGTACGGTGCATTATAATAATACCAGAAAGAACCGGCATCTGCTTTATAAGTAAGGCATGCAGGTGTAATACAGTCATCATCCGGTACATTGTATTCCAGGCCGGTGGTCATGGTCAATTGATGCTTTACGGTGATCAGGTTTTCTTTTGCCAGCGGCGCCGATGTCCAGCCTGTTCCTAAATAAGTGCTTGTTTTATTATTGATGTTCAGTTGTCCTTCCTGCTGTGCGATGCCCGCTAAAAAAGCAGTCACGCTTTTTCCGGCAGAAGCTATGTAATAAACCGTATTCATGTTCCAGCCATTCCAGTATTTCTCGGCAACTATTCTGCCCTTGTATAAAATAATAAGTCCGTAAGTATTTTTTGTTCCGGCATAATCAATGGCCTCATTCAGCTTGGTTGCATCCCAACCCAGCGATTGCGGCGTTACAGTTTCCCATACATCGCTTCCAATGGGAGGAAAATACATGCTGGTGGGCACGGTTGGGTTTATCGGCGTGAGCGTTGTTTCATCTTTCTTACAGGAAGAAAAGAATACACAAATGGCAAAAGCAGTAATGAATAATCGCATAAAAAAGGTTGAGTATTTCAGACGGAGGCTTAATACAGAAGTTTAACGGCTACCTTCATTATTTAGTATCCGGAAAAAGCAAACTGCTGCCGCTTCCCGAGGCCTTCTTCCCTAAATGTTCGTATGCTTTGGCTGTGGCTTCCCTTCCCCTTGATGTACGTTGCAGAAAACCTTCCTGTATCAAAAAGGGTTCATACACTTCTTCCAGTGTACCCACTTCTTCGCCTACTGCGGTAGCAATGGTAGTAATACCCACCGGGCCGCCTTTGAATTTTTCGATGATGGCAGAGAGGATACGGTTATCCATTTCATCCAGCCCGTGCTTATCTACATTCAATGCTTTTAACGAATGTTCAGTAATACCGAGGTCGATCACGCCATTACCTAACACCTGTGCAAAATCACGTACCCGGCGTAATAAGCCGTTTGCAATTCGTGGTGTCCCCCGGCTGCGGCGTGAAATTTCATCAGCTGCATCGCTGGTAATTTTTGTGCTTAATATTTTTGATGAACGCTGGATGATATTTTTCAGCGTATTAATATCATAATATTCTAACCTTGATTTGATACCAAAGCGGGAAAGCAACGGAGCCGTGAGTAAACCACTTCTTGTGGTAGCGCCGATCAACGTAAATGGATTAAGATTGAGTTGCACACTTCTTGCATTGGGCCCGCTGTCGATCATGATATCAATGCGGTAATCCTCCATCGCTGCATATAAATATTCTTCCACCACCGTACTCAGTCGATGTATCTCATCAATAAATAAAACATCGTTGGTCTCTAAATTAGTGAGCAGCCCTGCAAGGTCGCCGGGCTTTTCAATCACCGGGCCGCTGGTCTCTTTTATGTTCACGCCCAGTTCATTTGCAACGATCCTCGATAAGGTTGTTTTACCCAGCCCCGGCGGGCCATGAAACAGGATATGATCCAGCGCTTCGCCCCTCATTTTAGCCGCTTTGATAAAGATGGTAATATTCTCAATGATCTGCGGCTGGCCGGAGAAATCATCAATAGCCGATGGCCGGATGCTGTTCTCAAATTCCTTGTCCGCAGGCTTTAAAAATTCGGATCCACTATTTAAATTCGGGTTCGTCATGAACAATTTTTTATCAACTTTGTAAAACTAATCATTAATCACTGAAATTAATTCTTTATGAAAGTAGGAATACTCGGAAGCGGTATCGTAGGACGGGTCCTTGGAACCGCATTTATAAAAGAAGGTCACCAGGTAATGCTGGGTACCAGGGATGTGAAAAAAGAAGAAGTTGTAAAATGGCTTTCACAAAATCAAGAAGCTAAAGCCGGCTCGTTTTCTGATACGGCTAAATTTGGCGAATTACTGGTGCTTGCCATTGCCGGTGATATCAGTGCCGACGTAATAAAAAGTGCAGGCACCGAAAATTTCAGTAATAAAGTCATCATTGACGCTACCAACCCGATCGATCATACCCGGCCACCGGTGAACGGCGTATTGCCTTATTTTACCAGTGCAGATGAATCGCTGATGGAACGGCTGCAGAAAATATTGCCCACGGCTAAACTGGTAAAAGCATTCAACAGCGTAGGCAATGCCTTTATGTATAAACCTGACTTTGGCGGTGAAAAACCAACCATGTTCATCTGTGGCAATGATGAAGAGGCAAAGAAAACCGTTACCGGCATCCTCGATTTTTTTGGCTGGGAAACAGAAGACATGGGCAAGGCAGAAGCTGCCAGGCCAATAGAATCCCTGTGCGTTCTCTGGTGCATACCGGGCATTATCCGTGGCCAATGGACTCACGCTTTCAAGTTGTTGAAAAAACAGGCAGGTAAAGAATAATTGTCATGAACAACTGACATCAGCGACCTCTCAGCCCCCCATTTCGCCATTAATCACATCCAACCGTATTTTCACTATATTGGTGGGTAATTTTGAAGCATGAGTAAATCAAACGTAAGGTATTGGCTATGCCAGGTAACCGGCTGGGGCTTGTGGGGGCTCATCATTTTATACTTCAATTTTGTTGTTTTTGGCGATCGTTTAAAAGAACAGGGCGGCGAAAAAGAAAATCTCATCAGCCTGGGTATTTTCCTGCTGGTGGGTATCCTTGTTACGCATATTGCCCGGCTTATATTAAAAAGAACAAACTGGTCAAAGCTTTCCATCAACCGCATCGTTCCCATGTTCATTATCTGCGTTGGCGCCATGGGGGTTGCCTTGTTTTATGCCGATAACTTTATTGAGTCCCGTTCCGGGTATTCCTACGACAAATACGTGATCAACAAACGGCTGGAGAAAGCCAAAAAAATGGAGGAACAATATGGCCTCACTTCACTCACCTATTATAAAGACCCGGCCTTAATAACAGACAGCTCCATAAAAAAAGGCATTTCTGAAATTAAAAAGAATACCGGCTGGTACCGCGATAAAAAAGGCGAATGGGTATTCCAGAACAAATCCGACCTGGTAAGCATTTATTATAACCTGTTACTGGTAGCCATCTGGATGCTCATCTATATTGTTTATCATTACGTGGAAAAGAACCGGAAAGACCAGCTTGATAGGTTAAAGCTTGAAACCACCGTGAAGGAGCTGGAACTAAAGACCATCAAGTCGCATATCAATCCGCATTTTATATTTAACTCACTCAACAGCATCCGTGCCCTGGTGGATGAGAACCCCACAAGGGCCCGGCGTGCCATTACCGAACTGAGCAATATCCTGCGCAGCAGCATGCAGGCCGAAAAAGCAGAAACGGTAAGCCTGCAAGGTGAACTGGATATTGTAAAAGATTACCTGGCACTTGAGCAGATGCGCTTTGAAGAAAGGCTGAAAGTGGAACTGGATATTGACCAGGACACCCTGGAGCAACCGGTACCGCCCATGATGCTGCAGACATTGGTTGAAAATTCCATCAAGCATGGCATAAGTAAATTAATAAACGGAGGCGTAGTTCGTATCATAGCCCGGTTCACTGATAACCACCTCGAACTGCTGGTTCAAAATACCGGTCACCTCAACGGAAATATAAATGGCGATGGTTTTGGTATAAAAAGCACACAGGATAGATTAAATTTGATGTACCAGGGCAAGGCCATTTTTGAAATAAAGAATATTGAAGGCGGTATGGTAGAATCAAAAGTGTCGCTGCCGGTGGCTATTTAAATTAACTCAACTAAAATTTTGATACTATGCAAAAGGCATTGATCATTGACGATGAAAGATTGGCAAGGAATGAGCTGAAGAAATTATTACTTGAATTTCCTGAGATCGAAGTGGTAGGCGAAGCAGCCAATGCAGCCGAAGGGCTGGAGAAGATCGAGAGCATGTCGCCCGATCTTATTTTTCTTGACATACAGATGCCGGGCAAGACGGGCTTTGATATGCTCACCGAACTGGACAGTGCCCCGCATGTGATCTTTACCACTGCTTATGATGAATATGCATTGAAAGCCTTTGAAGTAAATGCACTCGACTACCTGATGAAACCCGTTGAACCAAAGCGTTTAGCTGATGCGATTCATAAACTGCAACTGGCCGAAGAAAAAGAACTTGCCACTGCCATGGCCGGCATCAACAGGGGAACGCTTACTGAAAATGACCAGGTATTTGTAAAAGACGGCGAACGTTGCTGGTTTGTTAAGCTGGGTGAAGTACGGTTGTTTGAAAGCGTGGGCAATTATGCCAAAGTATTTTTCGGTGCCTACAAGCCCCTCATTTTAAAATCGCTGAATGCGCTGGAAGAAAGGCTGGATGAAAAAGTTTTCTTTCGTGCCAACCGCAAGCATATTGTAAACCTGCGGATGATCGATAAGATCGAACCATATTTCAACGGGGGACTGCTGCTTGAACTGCACGGCGGCGAAAAAATAGAAGTAAGCCGCAGGCAGGCGGTGAAGTTTAAGGAGATGATGAGTTTGTAACAACCCAAAACTATAAGGTTTACTAAAAGTTCCATGGTGAGAAAACTGTTGGTAAATTGAAAACCCGATAATCTAAATACTTCACATAGACCTTATAGGTTTGCTTTACATAAACCTTACAGATTTTTTAAAAATTAATAATGAAGAAACTACTTTTAACTTTTACAACAGGCTTTATTAGCCTGTTTTCTTTTGCCCAAAATATTGACAAGATCATCAACGCTGCAGAAGTGGAGCGTATTGAAAAAATACTTTCTGCCGATGACATGCAGGGCCGTAAAACATTTACGCCCGGTATTGACAAAGCCGCAGATTTTATTGCCGGCGAATTTGCAAAAAGCAAACTAAAATTCTTCGGCAATGCTAAAACCTATTTCCAGGAATTTGCCATGACCAAAAGCAAGCCTGTGGAAATAAAAGGGATGATCGATAATGAAGCACTCACTGCAGACAATATAGCAGTGAACACAACCGCTGCTGAAGTAAACATCAATTCATTGAAAGATTTTGAAGTAGTGATCGTAAAAGCAACCGATACGTTCAACAAAGTAATATTCCCATTATTCGACCTGGATAAGAATGTGCTGATCCTTGTTGATACGGCCCATGCCCGCCGCTTCAAAAGCATGCAGCGCTTTGCCGGTAATGCAAAATTCCCTTCCAATGCTTCACAGGTGCTGGTGCTGACAAGCAATCTAAACCCTTCTTCCTTCAACCTGCACATTAAAAATGAGCAGACCATTCAAAAGCTGAAGAACGTGGTTGGCATGATACCGGGTAGATCAAAGAAAGATGAATTCGTTGTGTTTGCCGGTCACTACGATCATTTGGGCATTGGCAAACCCGATAAGAACCAGGACAGCATTTACAACGGCGCCAATGATGATGCCGCCGGAACAACGGCCGTGATGATGCTGGCAAAATATTTCAGCGAGGCAAAGAACAATGAACGCACCTTGATATTTGTTGCTTTTACTGCCGAAGAGATCGGAGGTTTTGGCAGCCGCTATTTCAGCAAGCAGATGAATGCCGAGAAAGTGATGGCCATGTTCAATATTGAAATGATCGGCACCGAAAGCAAATGGGGTACCAACAGCGCCTACATAACCGGCTACGAAAAAAGCGATATGGGAAAGATATTGCAATCCAATCTCGAAGGATCTAAATTTCATTTTGAACCCGATCCCTATCCCAAGCAGAATTTATTTTACCGCAGCGATAATGCCACCCTGGCTGCATTGGGTGTACCGGCACATACAATATCCACTTCTAAAATGGAAGAAGCGCCTAATAACGAACCCAATTACCACAAACAAAGCGATGAGATCGGCACACTGGATATGACCAATATGGCCGAGATCATTAAAGCCATTGCCATCAGCAGTAAAACCATTGTGAGCGGAAAGGATACACCGGCGAGGGTGGAGAAAGTGAAGTAAAAAATATATTCACAATTGAAATTTATAAAATGAAGACCAATATAGCAGTAAAATTAAAAGACGGCGACCAATGCACGGTTGTGGGAGGAACACATGCCGGAAAATCCGGTACGGTGAGAGACATTAATACCAGCAAAACGGGTCATATTACCATCACCGTTGAACAGAAGAACGGGGTACGGTTCAAAACCCTGGGCAAGAACGTGTTTGTCCAGGCAGGCGGAAAGACGAAATAGTAAATGGTATAAAAATTACAACGAATAGTATCTTCACTTCAGCCATTTCCTGCACCGGTCGTAAACCGGTTTTTCAAAAACAAGATACAGGGCAATGGAAATAAGCCAGAGCAAAACAAAATTACGGTCGGGTAAATTTATCTTCTCCCTGAGCTTTATACTCACATAACTGATGTGCACTAAGTAAAATGCAAAAGATGCATTGCCCAGCAATACCAGTAACCGGGAGGAGAAGAACCATTGCAGCCAGGTTCGTTCATAGATCAGTCCGGCCAATGCCAGCATCACAAAGAATGGCAAAGTTACTTTATGCAACAACATGCCGCCAGTATGGTTTATCCCGTCATCATAGGTATCTGACTGAAACAGCCCAATGCAATAGGCAGTGATGAGGATGCCCATAAACCCGATCAGCGTTTTGTACTTTGTTTTTTCCAGCCATACCGTTTGTTTATTGCGTATGGTAACTGCCAAAAGCATTCCCGCCAGGAATTCAGTACAGCGGCCGGAGAACGTACCGTTTGAAATAAATTTAAGTGGGTATAAAAAACGGCAGGGATTTCCATTGATATAGTGCCAGGCCTCGCCGGAGCCCCAGGTGATACCGAATAACAATACCAATGAACCCAACAGGTACAACAAGTGTTTGCGTTGCAATAAACAAAGCAGGGGCGCAAAAAAATAAAAGCTCATCTCTACAGTAAGCGACCATGCCTGTGCAATACCTTCCAGGTTGTATTTATCCGAAAACCCGTGAAATAGTGAATACGTGAGTGCCGAGAAATGCCGGTTACCAAAAGCCGGGTCAAGATAATATGCTGTGAGTATAAGCCAGTAAAGCGGCATGATACGGGCCAGTCGCAATAACATGTAGCGTGCATACGCCCTGCCCGAACGCATCGGTTCATCAAAATAAGTATAGGTGATGAGAAAACCGCTCAATACAAAGAACAGTGCCACTCCAATATGGAATTCATTGAATAAACGGAGTATCTCCGGGTGCAGTTGGCTCCGCCAGTATTTACGGTTATGAAAAATAAATACCATGCAGGCAGCGAGGCAACGAAATCCGGTAAGGGCTTTAAAACGGAGCAATGAGTTGTGTTTGGTATGTTGAAGTTAAGCAGATTTTATTTCCAGTCCGGGCCTTATGACCGGCAACGAATAATTTTATTTACTTTTAATCCAATCGCTGATCGATCATGCTGAAGCTTAAAAAAATAATCACCCGGACTTTCTTTGTTTTTCTCATCCTCATTCCAATTGCGGCTTTTGCACACTTCATCATTTTTCCGCAGGAGACAAGGAGTATCTTAATCGGTTACTCCGGTTTTAAAAAAGACGATCGTATTTATTTTAATGCAGCCACCCCGCTATCCAAAATTGACAGCCTGAGGTCGTTAATAGAACAGGCATCCATTCGTGTTGGTGATTTTTGGGGACAAAAAACATGTAACCCAGGGTTTATTTATTGCGATAACGAAATCGATCTAAAAAAATACAGCATCAACCCCTCTGCCCCGGCTGTTACCTATACCAAATTAGGTGCTGTTATTGTATTAGGTGCCGATGGAATGGACCTGGATATTATTGCCCATGAGATCTCCCATGCCGAATTTTACCAGCGCATAGGTTTTTATGCATTCATGTTTAAAATTCCAAGCTGGTTCAAACACGGGTTAGCGATGCAGAATGATGACCGGGATTATTATTCAGAAGACACACTTAAGGTAAGATCATACAACTATAAGAGCATGCCCAATGTCAAGAATTTAAAAAAAGATGAAAAGTTTTACGCAGGCTCCCGTGAACAGGTAATGCTTAATTACATGACGGCTAAGCATGTGGTTAAAAACTGGTGGACCAAAGAAAAATTAGACAAGCTGGTAAAAGAACTGAATGCCGGAAGATCATTTGAAGAAGCGTTCGGGCAATAGCCAGTCAATCAATAACCGATCAACGAACTCCACTTAACCTTATCCCTTTCTTCCGCATTTAATTTTTGCCCCTGCCACAATGCATTTTCCCAATCACCGTACGTAGCATTGGGCAGCATGATGTATTTACTCCCGAAGAGGGATTGTATCTTATCAACGTTTGCATTTCTTTCCGTTACATATTTCTCAAAGAACAGGTCATTGAAATCATTCAGGTTATCGCCGAGCAACAATACCACGTTGTATTTTTTTGCTACTTCCTGGCGGCGGGGTTCTTTGTCGCTGCTAGGCCCCTTCATCATCATGTGCATGCTATCCACCTGCGGAAAACCCCGCAGTTGCAGGTTCTGCATAGTAGCCGCTTTCTGGTCTTCCTTGCGGTTGGTAATGTAAAAACACTGCACACCATGCTGGGCTGCATAATTAAAAAACTCCACGGCGCCGGGTGTGGCGGATGCTTTGGCATAATCCACCCATAGCCTCCAGGTGCTGTCGCCATAAGTGCGGCCATTTAAAATATCTTTTGCAGCGCCGGGGCTGTTGTCGAGTACTGTTTCATCCACATCAGTGATAACGGCCAGTGGCATGCTGTCTTTATTGGTTCGCAAAATTTCTTCCAGCCGCAACCGGGCAAGGTTGAATGCCTGGTAACACAGGGCCTTATATTCACCGCTTTGTTCCTGCCACAGGATGCCGCTTAGATTATACTGGGCCGGCTTGTGATCGGTTACTTGTGCATTTAAAGAAATACTGAATAAAATAGCTGCTGATAAAAATAATTTATTGATCATATCGGTTGATTGATTAAAAAGACTATTATCCTGCAGTAAAGGTAAGTTGCGAAAACCAGTTCCTTTTCTGTCATCTTTAAAACAACCATAAATAAGCGAAAATGAATTCCTCACTCCATCAGGTAATAGAGCCCTAAAAAAATAACCAACACAGCCACCGAAGTAAGTCCATAGAGTGTCCAGTTATATAACCCGGGTATAGGATTGATTAAGGTAAGCAAACAACTTAAAAATCCGATAAAGGCACCTGCGGCAAGGCATACAAAGCCAATAAACTGCCTTTTGCCATATTTAAGTTTTTTGAATTCTCTCAGGTGAAGGGATGCAGTCTCCTCATCATAACCCATTGCAGCCAGTTTTTCTTTTACTTTCTGCATGTCCAGCCTGTCGGCTATCCACTGCTGAAACACATCAGAATTTACTGAAGTTGTGTAAGACATAGCAATCGTTTTTAAAGAAATGGCTCCGTTTCCGGATCATCTTCCTTCCAAGATAAATAAATTTCACCAGTAGTAAAAGAGGGTAGATCAAAAAAAATTACACCTTCACCGGCACACTATGTACTGCCGCCGCCATTTCTTTAATAAGATTGGGATCTTTTTCAATGGCATTGCCAACAACGATCACATCGGCGCCGGCCTTACAGTTGAGGTAGGCTTTTTCCGGTTCAATGATCCCGCCGCCGATGATCAGGGGAACTTCAATAACATTGGCTACCTGCCTGATCATTTCTTCACTGATGGCACGCTTGGCACCGCTGCCGGCATCCATGTATATAAGTTTCATGCCCAGCATTTCGCCAGCCATGGCCGTACACATGGCGATCTCATTTTTATCGGCAGGTATGGGAGTAGCATTGGAGATATAGGAAACGGTGGTTGGTGCACCTCCATCAATAACCATATAACCCGTTGGTAAAATTTCCAGTCCGCTTTGCTTAACCACCGGTGCCGAAACAACATGTTGCCCGATCAGCAGGTCGGCATTGCGGCCACTGATCAATGAGAGATACAATAATGCATCGGCATATTTACTTACCTGGTTCGGACTTCCGGGAAAGAGAATAACGGGAATATTGCAACTGCGTTTTATAAACTGAACGCATTCATCTAAATAATTGGAGATAACGAGGCTTCCGCCAACGAGGAAATAATCCACCCTGGCATCCACAGCAAGCTCAATGAGTTTTTTCATATTGCTGTCGTTCACCTTGTCGGGGTCGATGAGTACGGCAAATGATTTTTTATGCTGCTGTTTACGCTCTGCTAATGATTGGTAAATGGCTTTGATCATTTCCTGTCGGTTGGTTACCTGCAAAAATGTATAAAAATTGGTTCTTACCGAAATAATAGACTCAAATAAAACGGATATAGTCCCCAAATTCGTACATTTTCTGCGTAATTTTGACAAGATGATGGACATATCTGACGAGATAAAATTTAAAACGGCCCGAAGTGGTGGAAAAGGTGGCCAAAACGTGAATAAAGTGGAGACCATGGTGGAGGGATATTGGCATATAGAAACGTCAAATCTCGTCACAGATGATCAGAAAGACCGGCTCCGGGACAAACTCAGCAATAAGATAAATGCCGAAGGTTTTCTGCTGGTAAAAAGTCAAACGGAACGTTCGCAACTAGGCAATAAAGAGCAGGTGATAAGGAAGATGAATGTACTGGTGAATAAAGCCCTCATCAAACCAAAACCAAGAAAGGCTACGAGGCCCTCAAAAGAATCAAAGGAAAAAAGAATAGAGATAAAAAAGAAAGTGGGTACACTCAAATCCTTCCGGAAAAAAGTTAGCCGCGATACCTGGTAAAAGAAAAGCTATGAAAAACAGGTTCTTGTCCATTCCCCTATTTCTGCTGACAGTTTTCAGTTTAAGCGGCTTTCAAAAAGCCCGCACTTCCATCGGCCAGCCCGGCCTGTTAAAGATCACGTTCGTAAATACGGTAAAGGGCAAACCGTTGCAAATGGACAGCACGGTTTATACAAACCCTTTTTCCGAAACATACAGTGTCCGGAAATTCAAATACTATATCAGCAATGTTGCGGTTGCGTTTTCAGACGGGATCTATAAAGAAATTGACAGTTACCATTTGATCGATGAAAGCAAACCTGCTTCCTTAAGTTTTATTTTTTCGGCAGCCCCAAACAGGTACCATTCATTTATGTTCATGATTGGCGTGGACAGTTTAAAGAATGTAAGTGGTGCACAAACCGGTCCTTTAGACCCATTGAATGATATGTTCTGGACCTGGAACAGTGGTTATGTTATGGCCAAGCTGGAAGGTAACTCGCCACAATCGAAAGTGGTCAACAACAAAGTGGAATTTCATATCGGCGGTTTTTCGGGAGAGTACAATGTGCTGAAAAAACTTTTGCTGAATTTTCCTGCCGGCATATCACTGGATATACGGGAAGGCAAAACGAGTGAGATCATCATTGAATCGGATCTTGATAAATGGTGGCAGCATCCCAACGATCTGAAGATAAGCGACCATCCTGTTTGTACCACACCGGGAGAACTGGCAAAAAAAATTGCCGACAACTACAGTAATATGTTTTCCATAAAACAGGTCATAAATAATTAGTTGAAACAACGGATCATGATATCGCTTTGTGCAGGGATAGCCTTGTTTTCGCTGTTCATCAGTGCAGGTAACAAACCAGGGCCGGGACCAACCTACCTCCAATTTAAAATACCGGCAGGCTGGCCAAAACCAGCCACGGATATTTTTGCAAAGAACAGGTTATCGGAAGAAGGTTTTCAACTAGGTAAAAAATTATTTTATGATGGCCGCTTAAGTAAGGATGGCAATTTTCCCTGCGCCGGTTGCCACCAGCAGTTTGGCGCCTTTGCCAGTTATGACCATGATTTCAGTCACGGTTATAACAATACATTCACCACACGCAATGCGCCTGGCTTATTTAACCTGGCATGGATGCCGGCAATGCATTGGGATGGTGGGGTTAATCATATTGAGGTGCAGCCGCTCTCTCCCATTACAGCACCTAATGAGATGGCTGAGAATTTAGACAGTGTTTTACGCAAACTCAGAAAGGACACAACGTACCTAAGACTTTTTAAAGCAGCATTCGGCACGCCGGAGATCAACAGCCAGCGGATGCTGAAAGCATTGGCACAGTTTACCGGCTCCATTGTTTCATCTAATTCAAAATATGATAAAGTGCAACGGGGTGAAGCAAGTTTTACCCCGGGAGAACTGAATGGTTATAATTTCTTCAAAGCAAATTGTGCTTCCTGCCATAAAGAGCCTTTATTCACCGATTACAGTTTTCGTAACAACGGGTTAGCCGTAAGTCCTTTCTTAAATGATTACGGAAGAATGAAGATAACAGGCAATAAAGCCGACTCATTAAAATTCAAAGTACCCAGCCTGCGCAATGTGGCACTTACCTTTCCGTACATGCACGACGGCAGGCTTTATTCTTTAGGCGCTGTTATTGATCATTACCGCTCGGGCATCATAACCACGCAGCCAACCTTAGATCCATTGCTGGTAAACCGGGTCACTATTTCAAACAAGGAAAAAAATGATCTGATCTATTTCCTGAACACCCTCACCGATACGACCATGACGCATGATCCGAGATTTTCTGAGAAAGTGACCTATTTCTCTCACTAGAATTTATTGCCCGTTTGTTCCTTTAAGGGTTGAAAGTACCTGGCGCTGCTTTTCTAATTCTTTCTGCTGATCGGCCTGTTCCTTAATATTGTCTTCGATCTCTTTCTCCAGTTTTTTCTTTTTTTTCTGCAGATCCTGTGCATCTTCGGTTAAGTTCTCCATTTTCTTCTCTGCCTTTTTCACTACTTCTTCCTGTTCACTGATCTGCTGGCCTTTGTCGTAGACTGCAACGGTATTGCGCAGACTGTCGAGGTAAGTTTTAGCATTTCGAACCAGGCCCGGGTCTGATTTCTCTGTTATAAAACTGTCGAAGCCTTTTGATATCATCAAGGTTACTTTGGAAATATCTTTTTCCCTCTTGCTTTTTTTATCAACTGAAAAATAAAGATCGTATGCTTCACTGCCCAGTGCCGGCATCTTTACTCCTTTATATACGATGAATCCCTTGCTCTCTTTTCCTTTATAGCCCAGCTTCTCCAGGGTATCCTGTATGGCCCTGGTGATCATGTCTTCCGAAAAAGGAACTTCATTAACGATGGCTTCCCGGTCTGCTTTCTGATACTCAACTGTACTGGTACGGGATTGTGCATTTGAATGCAGGTTCAGCACAAACAATAAAACAAGAACAACGATTTTTTTCATACGGGTCATTTTCAACAAAGATAAATTCTTGCGGCCAAAACATAGGTTACTTGTTTGGACACAAATTGAAATTATAAAGGTAAATTTGAAACCAAATTGAAAACCTAGTTGAGCGGCATTAAAAAATTAGCAGGGCAAACTTTATGGTATGGTATACCCACTATTGCCAGCCGCTTTCTCGGTTACCTGATGAATATGGCCTTGCCTTTTTTTGTTGCCATGCCGGAGAAGACCGCCGACCTGGTGCAGGTGTACACCATCATCCCTTTTTTAAACGTACTGTATGCCTATGGACTGGAAACGGCGTATTTCCGTTTCTCCCAAACCCACGACAAACAAAAACTTTACAATACACTTTCCTTATCGCTTTTATACAGCAGTATCTTTTTCACTGTCATCCTTGTTCTTTGTAAAAACATGCTGGTTTCTGCAGCCGACCTGCAAAATCATCCGGATTATATTCTCTGGATGGCCGCCATCATTGCCGTTGACAATCTAAATACACTGCCTTTTGCCAAACTGCGGCAGGAGAACCGTCCCAAGCGTTATGCATTTGCCCGGGTGATGGGTATTGTGGTGAACGTGTTTGTTGTGATCTTCTTTTTGGGTGTTGTTCCAAAAATATTAAAAGCAGATCCGGATAATTTTCTTCACCTCATTTACAACAAAGACCTTGGATTGGGATATTATCTGCTGGGCAATCTCTGCGGAAGTTTATTCACTCTCGTAGTACTTTCTAAAGAAATTAAACAGGTTCGTTTTCATTTTGATACCAAATTGTGGAAAGAAGTGATGCGTTACAGCGCACCGCTGATCATTGTTGGTTTGGGTGGCATGATAAATGATGTGCTCAGCCGCCTGATCTATCGTCATGTGGTTGACCTTCCGCAACAGCAAGCCGATCATGAGCTGGGCATCTTTGCCAACATATTCCGCATTGCCTTACTCATCACCATCATGATCCAGGCATTCCGCATGGCAGCCGAACCATTCTTCTTTAACCGGAGCAAAGAAGAAAATGCACAGAAGACCTATGCAAGGGTAATGAAATTTTTTGTGATCGCCTGTTGTTTCATGTTCTTATTCATCGGGCTGTTCCTGGATATATTCCGCTGGATCTTTACAACCTTCGCTAACCCACGCTGGGCCGAGGGTTTAGACGTAGTGCCCTTGCTTGCACTCGGCAATATCTTCCTGGGTATTTATTATAACCTGAGTGTGTGGTACAAACTCACCAACAAGAACATGTACGGCGCCGTGATCACTGTTATTGGCGCCGTGATCACCATTGTACTGAATATCATTCTTATACCAAGATTGCATTATACCGGTGCAGCCATTGCCACATTCAGTTGCTACCTGTTCATGATGCTGAGCAGTTATTTGCTGGGGCAGAAATATTATCCCATTCCTTACCCGGTAAAAAAACTGATTGCTTATTTAACATTGGTCATTCTTATCTACCTCCTCCACCTCGGGCTTGTAAAATTTGTTTCTTCTTCTTTATCATTCTCATTAGGTACAGGGTTGCTGTTCTTTATTTTCTTTACCTGGTTTGTGGCAAAGATCGAAGCGAAGGAGCTGGCCAAGCTGCCGCTGGTAGGAAAATATTTCACAAAATAATTTACCGGTATCAATCATCAACATCTTTTGCAACAACCCTTACAAATGCTGCCCGTTTAGGCGCCGGCATGATGGCATGCAATCCCTTTACTCCCTTCCAGATCACTTCACTGAATTCCAGGTCGGGCGCCCGGTCTTCCTTGGTAAAATCAAATGTTGCAGATTGTTCTGCCAATTCATTCCAAGCTAAATTTTTTTCTGACAAATCGATGTTAGAAGGCAATGCAGTAAACCTGTTGTTATTTGCTGTTGAAGTAAAACATCTCCACATAGGTGTTGCGCCGGCATCGTATTGACTCATGGGCGGGATACCCAGGATCAATTCAATGGTACGCAACATACTGCTGGTTGAGTAAGCGGTATGATCAACAAAATTTCTTTTTACAAAAGGACCGGCAACATAAGCTGTGCTCCGGTGGGCATCCACATGGTCAGGACCATTTTGTGCATCGTCTTCCAGTATAAACACAACACTCTCTTTCCAAACAGGACTTTCGCTCAGGTGCTGGATAAACATTCCAATAGCCAGGTCGTTATCTGCAACATAAGCAAAAGGAGTAGGTTTGCCCTTCGATAAACCGGCTGTATGATCATTTGGAAAACGTAAAGACATAAACTGAGGTAAGGCATTGGCAGTTACCAGCGAATCAAATTCACGTGCCCATTGGCTGTACCGGACAGTATCCCAAACGTTCAGATCCCAACCTGTGAAATATGGACAGAAAAAATTATCCAATACAGATATATTTGCTTTGCCCTCTTCAATAAACTCTCCATAACTCCGGTAACTCACTCCTGCTTTTTTACAATTTCCCCATAAAAAATCGCCTTTGTTATTGGCAATTTTTCTTGTTCCTTCCCCATCATATCCTCCCCCGCGGCCGCCATAACTCGTTACCCAGTTTTTTTCTAGATAATCTGTTGCATAAGCGCCCATGCTCCAGTTATGTCCATCTGCGCTTACTTCCCCATCTACATAAAAATTATCAAGCAATACAAATTCCCTGGCCAGTTTGTGCTGGTTCGGGGTAATGTTTTCTCCGAACAAAACAAGGCTTGTATCTCCGTTGCCCTCCTTCATATCGCCCAATACCTGGTCGTAGGTGCGGTTTTCTTTAATAATGTAAAAAACATGTTTAATGGGTGAAGGGTCGCCTATTTTTCCAGGGACCGGGTTCCCTGCTTCAACCAGGCTACTGGTTTCTTTCTTCTTTGTATACGGTGTGTTTTTATAAACCTGTTGCGAATAAATGCTCAACTTTTTTTCTGAAGGCATATCGATAATACTCATGCTGCCTTTAAACAATCCACCGATGTATTGCACTTCTTTTTCTTTAACGCCGCCCTGGTAATCTACTTTCTGCCTTCGTTTTGCAGGGTTTGGCCCGTCGGGGTTTGCAAAAGAAGTAAAGCCCTTGCCGTTGGTTACCCATATTTTTTTTCCTATAACCCTTACACAGGTTGGATACCAGCCCACGGGTATAAATCCTTTTGATGAACTGAAGCCCGGCCTGCTTACGTCAAAAACGGTTAAGCAGTTATTATCGGCATTGGCAATAAATAAAGTTTTGCCATCTTCGCTCAGGGCCAAACCATTGCTGGTACTGCCGGGAGGGGCATCGGGATATAAAGAAGCCGTAAGCGTTTCAACAATTTTCCTGCCTTTTACATTGATCACGGAAACGGAATTATCATTGGCATTGGCAACAAATAAAAACTTGCCGTCTTTGCTGGTACATAGGTCATTGGGATTATCACCAACAGGTATTTGTGCAGCAACCTTCCGTTCCTTTGTATTGAACACAATCAATTTATCGCAGCCCCAGCAACTGATGTAAAGTTCTTTTTTATCGCTTGATAGCAGGCAGGTGTAGGCTTCTCCATCAAGCTTAACCTGTTGAATAATATTTTTTGTAAGCAGGTCAACAATGTACAGTGAATTATCATCCTTGGTAACCACATACAACAAATGTCCTGCATCGTCAATATCAATACCGGCAGGGGAGATTTTATTAGGCCATTTTTTTCCCAGTTTAATACTGTCTTTCAGTTGCAGTTTATTGCTGATGATGGCGTATTGCAATATCCAGTTATCGTTACCCCCTCCTGCAAACAGGTATTTTTCATCACTGCTGAATTTAAGGCCCAGCCAGCTTTTTTTAATTTCTATATTATCCAGGATCTTTTCTGTTTTGGTATTGATGAGTTGCAGGCTTTGTTTGCCTTGGCCATTATTGGTAACAGCTACCAGTCTTTTTGAGCTGCTTACGGCAATATTCAATGGAAGGTCGCCCAGGGCCAAACTTCTTCCGGCTGGCGAAAGCGACCAGCCATTGGGAAGTGTTACCGTCTTTTGTGCAGTTGCATGAATTGTAAAAAGAAAAAGAAAAATTGGAGAGATTCTTTTAAGCATAGCTGCGATATTAGAGAATGAAGTTAGTAAAACTAATTCTCAAATGCGGCTATGGCAGCAGTTAACAGAATATCTTATCGTTATTTTTTCCGGGTGCAGGTGCACTGAACCGGTTCATTAATATTTTCTGTACAGGTCATAAATAATCTTTTTGTCTGCATCGTTTAACACGGCGATGCTGTCCTGCTGTACAAAATGTAATTTGAAGGCCCTGATCGCTGCAATGGAATCTTTGGTGTCATACCCGATGATGCGTAATGATTGCATGGCATTGAAATTCTCCGGCAGTTTTACATTCGCAGTATCGTACCAATTACCGAAACCATTTTGCGCCAGTTGCTGCCAGGGAAAGTAGCGGTTGGGATCAACTTTTCTTTTAGGAGCAATATCAGCATGGCCAATAAAATTAGCCGTGGGTATGCTGTAATTTTTTTTAAGCGTTTTTAAAACCTGCAGCAGGCTGTTTATCTGCTGTTGTGTAAACGCTTCAAAACCGTTGTTGTCGAGCTCAATGCCGATGGACGAAGAATTCACATCCGTTACATTGCCCCACTTGCCGGTACCTGCATGCCAGGCCCGCAGGTAATCATTCAGCATGTGATGTACCGTACCATCCTTACAAATAACATAGTGGGCGCTTACCTGTGTACGGGGCAAGGTAAACGTTCTTAAGGTAGAGTCGCAGGCATTTTGTGCCGTATGATGAATGATGACAAAATTTGGTTTGCGCATTCCAAAATTGGTGGTGCCTACCCAGGATGAAGCCACCAGGACGCTGTCGATATTACCTGGTTGCTTTTTTAATTCTTTTGCAAAAGCCCTTACCTGCTTTTTATAACTGCGGTTGCTGGCTGCATATTTATTATTGCAACCAACAATTCCTACAATGAATAAAAAAACAGGAATAATTATTTTATAAAACATACTAATGCTTGAAAAGGAAAGTTACGGAACAAATTGAAAACCTGTTTTATTCCAATAAAAAGGCTGCCTGGTAAGGCAGCCCAAAAAATTAAGTATGAATGATCTTTACAGGGTTGCCATATCGATCACAAACCGGTACCGTACATCACCCTTCAACATCCGTTCATAAGCCTCATTGATATCTTTCATTGCTATCACTTCCACATCACTTACAATATTATGTTCGGCACAGTAATCAAGCATTTCCTGTGTTTCGGGCAGGCCGCCAATTAAGGAGCCGGCAAAACTTTTTCTTCCAAAAATGAGGTTAAAGGCTGGTATTTGTGCCGGCGATGGCGGAGCTCCTACACAAACCATTACGCCATTTGTACGCAACAGGCTCAAATAAAAATTATAATCATGATCTGCAGAAACAATATCTAAAATAAAGTCAAAATTGCCTGTTACTTTTTTTACCTGTTCTGCATCGCTGGTAAGTACAAATTGATGTGCGCCCAGGCGCTTTGCATCTGCTTCTTTTGAAGCAGTATGGCTCAGCATGGTAACTTCTGCGCCCATGGCGGCAGCCAGCTTCACTCCCATGTGCCCAAGTCCGCCCAATCCAAGTATACCAACCTTATGTCCTTTACCAATTTTCCAGTGACGCAACGGAGAATAGGTGGTAATGCCTGCACAAAGCAATGGGGCAACTGCTTCCAACGGTAGTTTATCAGAAATATGCAGTACAAAATCTTCATGCACCACGATGGATTTGCTGTAGCCGCCGTATGTATTACCACTGCCGTCCTTTTCCTTGCCATTGTAAGTACCTACCATCCCATTGCTGCAATATTGCTCCAGCCCCTCTTTACAATTATCACAGTCCCGGCAACTGTCTACCAGGCATCCTACGCCTGCCAGGTCGCCCGCTTTGAATTTTTTCACGTGATCCCCCACTGCAGTAACCTTTCCTACAATTTCGTGGCCCGGTACGCATGGAAAGATGGTACCGCCCCATTCATTACGTGCGGTATGCAGATCGCTGTGGCAGACACCGCAATATAAGATCTGTATTTCCACATCATGTGGTTTTGGGGCTCTTCTCTTAATTGTCCATGGTGCAAGTGGCGTAGTTGCTTCTTGTGCTGCGTAAGTTTTTGTAGATGACATTAGATTTTCCTTTAGTGGCACAATATAGCCTTTTGAAGTGGTGATCCATGTTTTCGTTTCAGTCTTACGAAATAAGTTAATCATATATTGCTCATTGCAGGAGATGTCTCGCTGCTCTGCGAAGTTTATTGCTGCAGTTTTACAGTTTATCCTCCACTTCTCCGTCATTCTTTTTATCTTTCAGGTTCAAGCCTTTTATATGAAGAAGTTATTACTTGTACTGGTATTACTGTTATCTGGCACATTTCTTTTTGCCCAGCAAAAACCTGCTTATGTTTTGTATGACGCAAACGGAAAAAAAGTTTCTTATAAAAAGATGATAAAGTTGCTGGCGAAAAAAGACGTTTTGCTTTTCGGCGAATTTCATAACAACCCCATCTCTCACTGGCTTGAATTAGCTGTTGCCAAAGACCTGAAAGAGAAAAAAGAAATTGTTTTCGGCGCCGAAATGTTTGAAGCCGACAACCAGCAGCAGCTGAATGATTACCTGGCCGGTAAGATCACGGCAAAAGGACTGGATTCATCGGCCCGGCTTTGGAACAATTACAAAACCGATTATGCCCCCATTGTAAATTTTGCCAAAGAAATTAAAGCGCCTTTCATTGCCACTAATATTCCCCGGCGCTATGCTTCGCTGGTCTCAAAAAAAGGATTTGAATCACTGGACACTTTATCTGCCCAGGAAAAATCATGGATAGCTCCTTTGCCGATGGACTACGACTCTACCCTGCCCGGTTATGTGAACATGCTTAAGATGATGGGTGGACACGGCAGTGCCAATATGCCCAAAGCCCAGGCAAGCAAGGACGCTACGATGGCTTACTTTATCCTGCAGAACCTGAAACCAGGGGCCTTGTTCATTCATTACAACGGCTCCTATCATTCCGATAATTTTGACGGCATAAACTGGTACCTGAAAAGAAAGAGGCCCGAGCTGAATATCGCCACCATCAGTACCGTATCGCAAAAGAATATCAAGGAATTGCTGGCTGAAAACAAAGGCAAGGCTGATTTTATCATTTGCGTAGATGAGGACATGACAAATACATACTGATCCCCTTTAAAAATATCGTCCCTTCATAAAATATAATTCATCTTCATCCGTCTCCGTATATATAAACAGGGACCGAGATGACGATAGCAATGGAAATGGCTGCAGAGCGTAATAAAAATATTACCAACACCATCAAATCAATCAGCAACCGGCTTTTTGGCTTTATCAAGCAGCGGGTGGCAAGTACCGAGGATGCAGAAGACATCCTGCAGGAGGTCTTTTACCAGTTTGCAGGCAACAGCGAACCCATTGAGCAAACAACCAGCTGGCTGTACCGGGTTGCCCGCAATAAGATAATTGACAATTACCGCAAACACAAACTTCCGTTGGCTGATGATGTATTAAATGGTGCTGAAACCGAAGAAGACAGTTTTGACTGGAGGGAGATGATGCTGCCATCCGATTCAACACCGGAAACAGAATACCTGCGTAATATTTTCTGGGAAGAACTGCAACAGGCCCTGGATGAATTACCCGCTGCCCAACGGGAAGTATTCATACAAAATGAAGTAGAAGGGATCCCATTTAAAGATATTTCGGAACAGACCGGAGAAAGTGTGGCCACACTTATCAGCCGCAAGCGCTATGCGGTGCTGCATTTACGGGAACGTCTGCAGGCATTGAAAAATGAATTATTAAATTATTAAAACCATTGCCACAGAAACACAGAGGCACGGAGATTTTTATACTTGTTTCTTCTGTGTCTTCCGTGTTTCTGCGGCAAACAAAACAAATACGATGAAAAAATTCTGGATCAAAAAAGGACTAATGATATTAATATTTGGTATGGCCGCGGTATTATTATTTGGCTGGATAGTTATGAGTTTATGGAACGGCATATTACCTGCGGTGATAACGGGAGTAAAAACGATTACATTCTTACAGGCACTGGGCTTATTATTGCTGAGTAAGATCTTATTCGGTGGCTTTGGTGGTGGCCGGGGCAAATGGAGAGGCAGCCCGGCATGGAAAGAAAAGATGAAACAGCGTTGGGATAAGATGACTCCCGAGGAAAGGGAAAAATTCAAAGACGAATGGAAGAACCGTTGCGGAGGCAGGTGGAAAATGCACCCTACAACAGATACCTCAACCGGTATGGCAGCAGAATAAACTACTGCTCCCCATATCCTTCTTAAACTAACTGGTATGGAAATTCTTGTTTTTAAGACCAACCTCAACAACACCGATCACATTGGCAAGGTCACGCCCCCGTTAAACCATCATCCCGGTATCCTGGAATGGAATGTGGACCTGCATGACTGCGATAACATCCTGCGGATCGTTTCTGAAAATATCTCTGCTCCTGAAGTAGAACAGTTGGTTTTTAAAGCCGGCTATTTTTGCAGGGAACTTGAATAAATAAATATGCCCGGCCTTTATACAGCCGGGCATATTCTTTAAAAGCAATTATTATTTCTTTGCCTGGTAATGCTGAATTTTTTCATCCAGTTCAGCGATCTTTCCGTTCACCATCTTGCAATCATTTACAACAGCGAGGGAATCCGTTTTTCCGTTCTTATCTGTCATTATCTGTTTGTACCACATGGTAACATACTCTGTTTTGCCATCTTTTGATATCACCGATTCCCAATCACCCATATTAACCTTCATGCTGCTGTATTTTGCTCTTTCGGCAGTAAAGAATTTGGTAAGACTGTCTTTGCTGAATTTTTGCTGGAAGCCATCCAAACGTAAATCAATACTGTCGCTAAAGCCAGCCATGCAGGCAGCCATATCGCCTGTTTCAAAACCTTTTAACGCTCCCATGGCAGTAACCGCATGTTTTTTGTCGCCGGGTTGCCAGTCCTGGTAAGGTTTCTCCAGTTTGTAGGGATAATTCAGTTCTTCCGTACTGGAAGCAGCTGTTTTGGTAGTATCAGCAGTACTTGCCGGGGCATCCGATTTGTTGTTGCAGCCAAAAGCAAATACAGCCGCAAAAGCTAAAAGAAGTGTTCTTTTCATTTTGAAAATTTTATTTAGTTGATGAATAAAAAGAGGATGTTAGTAAAGAAGGCGAAAAGATAGGCATTCTGAATTTAAAATGCAAGACGGGGGAGAAATGAATTTGAAACCGGGAAACACAATGCTTTAATACGCCCTCAGAACATCAGGTACATACCCTGGTCCCAGCCCAGCGCTTCTGATAATTTTATATCCTTGTTTCCTTCCGGGTATTTATGCAGATAATCTCTTTTTAAATTACCCCTGATATAGTAAGCATAGCCATCCTTAGGGAACTGTTGGATCAGTTTGTTGCTATAGGCATACGCTTCTTTATTCCTGTTCTTTACCACCATCACACGCAATATATTTTGCTGTAAGGCAATATTACTGCTGTCTATCTGAACAGCCTTTTTATAATCCGCATTTGCTTTAATATAATCATCTAAATTGGCATAGGCCCAGCCCCGGTTATTATAGTACCCATAATTTCCGGGGTCATTTTCAATTGCTTTGCTGAAATAAAAAACCGCCAGCTTGTTATTTTTTTCATCATTGATATAACTGGAATAGATCGTGGCACATCCCCGCAGGTTATTTGCCATTGCATTACGAGGATCTTTTTTTAGGCAACTATCGATCAGCGGGATCGCTTTTTTAGAATCTCTTTGCAATATCAACAGCCTGGCCCTTTCCAGCAACAGCGCACAGGTATCGGCTGCCCTGGTATGCATACAGGAAAAGGCAGTAAATGCAATAATTAAACGGATCGTTCTTTTGATCATAAAACAGACGTGGTTGATAAGGAGATCTTACATATTCCTTCGGTATTGTCCGCCCACCGAATACAAGGCATTCGTGATCTGTCCTAAGGAACAGTACTTCACCGTTTCCATCAGTTCGGCAAAGAGGTTCTCATTTTTAACAGCGGCCTGCTGCAGGCGTTTGAGCATGGCTGCGCTTTTTTCCGAATGCCTGTTTTGAAATGCCCGCAGTGAGCTGATCTGATTTTCCTTTTCATCGGTGGTGCTGCGGATAACTTCGGTAGGTAATATGGTGGGCGAACCGTTCTTGCTTAAGAAAGTGTTCACGCCAACGATGGGATATTCGCCGGTATGCTTGAGTGTCTCGTAGTAAAGGCTTTCTTCCTGTATCTTATTTCGCTGGTACATGCGTTCCATGGCGCCCAGCACGCCACCTCTTTCGGTAATGCGGTGAAACTCGGTCATCACAGCATCTTCCACCAGGTCGGTCAGTTCTTCAATGAGAAAGGATCCCTGGTTGGGGTTCTCATTTTTTGCCGTACCTAATTCCCTGTTAATGATCAACTGAATGGCCATTGCCCTCCGCACACTTTCTTCCGTAGGTGTGGTAATGGCTTCATCGTATGCATTCGTATGTAAAGAATTGCAATTATCATAGATGGCATACAAGGCCTGCAGCGTTGTTCGTATGTCGTTGAAGTCGATCTCCTGCGCATGCAATGAACGGCCGGATGTTTGAATATGATATTTTAATTTTTGAGAGCGGTCGTTGCCTTTGTATTTGTTTTTCATTGCCTTGGCCCAGATCCTTCTTGCAACACGACCTATCACACTGTATTCAGGGTCCATGCCATTGCTGAAAAAGAAAGAAAGGTTGGGTGCAAAATCATCGATGTGCATGCCCCGGCTCAAATAATATTCTACATACGTGAATCCATTGGACAGCGTAAATGCAAGTTGTGTGATCGGGTTAGCGCCTGCTTCGGCAATATGATAACCGCTGATACTCACGCTGTAAAAATTCTGCACCTTATGCCGAATAAAATATTCCTGTACATCTCCCATCAATTTCAACGCAAACTCTGTAGAAAAAATACAAGTGTTTTGCGCCTGGTCTTCTTTTAAAATATCAGCCTGAACCGTACCACGAACCGTTGCCAGTGCTTTTGCTTTTATCTGTGCATATACTTCCGCAGGCAGCACGTCTTCGCCGCTTAATCCTAACAGGCGTAAACCCAACCCGTCATTTCCTTCGGGCAGGAAGCCAGTGAAATTTCCTTTTGCCGGCGTGATGGATCTTCCATCCGTGCCAATATATTTTGGCAAAGAATCAAGAGGGTATTTTGATTCGATGAGTTTATTTACTTCATCCCGTAAATTATTTTCGAGGATATATTTTTCACATTGCTGGTCAATGGCAGCATTCATAAAAAATGCCAGCAGCATGGGTGCAGGGCCATTGATGGTCATGCTCACTGAAGTCTTTGGATCACAAAGATCAAAGCCACTGTATAATTTTTTGGCATCATCTACGGTTGCAATGCTCACACCGCTGTTTCCTACTTTACCATAAATATCCGGGCGGTGATCGGGATCTTCGCCATAAAGTGTAACACTGTCAAACGCCGTGCTCAGGCGCTTTGCTGGTTGGCCAATACTTACATAGTGAAAGCGGCGGTTTGTTCTTTCAGGCCCGCCTTCGCCGGCAAACATACGGGTTGGATCTTCCCCATCACGCTTCAACGGAAATACGCCGGCCGTGAATGGAAATTCACCGGGCACATTTTCCTGTAATTGCCATTTTAAAATATCGCCCCAATCCTTATACTTTGGAAGAATGACCTTTGCAATGCTGGTGCCTGATAAACTTTTATAAGTAAGCGGTTGCTTAATGACCTTATCCCGTACTTTGAATTCGTAAAATTCTTTTTGATAGCGTTCCAGCGTTTGGGGCCATGACTGGATCAACTTTTTACATTCGGGATGTAATTGTTCTTCCAACCTGTTCTTTATTTTCATCAGCTCTTCTTTAACAGCCGATGAAAGTGTTGAGGTCTGCGCCAGTGTTCCTTCCAGCTGGTAAAGTTTTGTGGCAAGAGTTGATTGTTCGATAACCCAGTTGTCATAAGAAGAGATCGTTTCTGCTATTTCCGCCAGGTACCTTACCCGTTTGGGCGGAATGATCATCGACTGGCTGGCCGTATCCTTTGTATGTGCATGGTGCTCTATCTCGCCATGAAATTTAATACCGCATTTACCAGCTACTTTTTCCATCAGCCTTTCAAACAATTCATTCACGCCTGCATCATTAAACTGTGCGGCGATGGTTCCCACAACCGGCAACTCCTCATCTTTGGCTGTCCACAAACCATGATTGCGTTTGTATTGCTTGCGCACATCATGCAATGCATCGAGTGCACCGGCCTTATCAAATTTGTTTACACAAACCACATCGGCATAGTCAAGCATATTTATTTTTTCCAGTTGCGATGCAGCCCCGTATTCCGGCGTCATCACGTACATGCTGATGTCGACATAATCTAAAATAGAAGCATCACTTTGCCCAACACCGGCACTTTCTAAAATAATAAAATCATACCCGGCTGCTTTGCAGATGTCGATCGCTTCCTGCACATACTCACTCAATGCCTTGTCGCTTTCTCTTGTTGCCAGGCTGCGCATATAAGCACGGGGTGAAGAGATGGAATTCATCCGTATCCTGTCGCCGAGCAATGCACCGCCTGTTTTTTTCTTGGAGGGGTCAACAGAAATTACGGCTATGGTCTTATCTGAATAATTATTCAAAAACCTTCTTACTATTTCATCGGTCACACTGCTTTTACCAGCGCCGCCGGTTCCGGTTATACCCAGTACAGGAACAGCCCCCCCACCCCCCAAAGGGGGGATTTTGGAATCTGTAGTTTTACCATTTTTTTCTTTCAATTGAGAAAGTAAGCTTGAATAATCTTTCCCATCCTCTGCGAGTGTTATAGCTCTGGCAATTCTTCTTATATCCTTTACTTCATCCAATGGTAATTTCCCATTCCATTGGAGTGTTTCAGAAGCTCCTCCTTTGGAGGGGTTGGGGAGGCTGCATTGCTTCACCACATCTTCGATCATACCTTCCAGTCCCATCTTCCTTCCGTCATCAGGACTGTAGATCTTGGTGATCCCATAATTATGCAGTTCTTCAATCTCGCCTGGCAATATTGTTCCGCCGCCGCCGCCGAATATTTTTATATGTCCGCATCCATTCTGCTCAAGAAGGTCTTTCATGTATTTAAAGAATTCTACGTGCCCCCCCTGGTAGCTGGTGATGGCAATGCCCTGCACGTCTTCTTCAATAGCGCACTCCACAATTTCAAGCACGCTGCGGTTGTGTCCCAGGTGAATGATCTCGGCTCCCTTGCTCTGCATGATGCGGCGCATGATATTAATGGCGGCATCGTGCCCGTCGAATAAGCTGGCAGCGGTTACAATACGTACTTTATTCTGAGGATGGTAAGACATAATGATTCGGCAGTTTCATCCGCCTCATCCATACAGGATGAAGGGTGCAATCTGGCGGTAAAATTACAAATTAAAGGCTGGAATAAATAACCCCGGGTTTGTGACGTTATTCCTTGTTTTTGCGGATCATGGCGCCAATATCAATCCAGGTTCCTATTGAAAAGTTTACCATGTGATAGTCGAGGTATTTACGGGAGGCAAGGAGCGATAAGCCACCCTGGAACTCGATCCGGAATCCCGGAAAATTCTTAAACCCAAAACTTCCGACGAAAGCGGGTTCAAAGAAAAGTTTTGCCCGGTTACCCAGGCTGTCGAGGTTATAGTCATCGAGCTGACTTGCAGAATAGTTTGTTTTTATGTTGCGGAACTGCATGATGCTGCTGCGTAATGATACGGAACTGGTAAAACTTCCCTTGCTGCGAAAGAGGAATGCAGGTTGTACATATATTTTTGTAATGTCCGCTTCATGGAAATTGAAGCCATATTTAGTGTTATCAGTAAAGCTGAATTTACCCAAACCGGCTCCACCAAAAAGCTGGAAGATGACATTCTTTTTCTCATTTATAGGAAGATAATAACCAATGCCCAGTTCTGCCAGGTTGCGGTTGTAACGGATCGTTGCCGTATCAGTTCCGCCGGTTGTTTTTTCCCAGCGGTAAAAATAACCGGCCTGCACGGCAAAATGATCGGTGATGGCAACAGCGCCATGTACATCCACGCCGCGGCTGCGGTTGTCGATCACTTCCCCGTTCAGTTTCTGTTCCCCGGTTAAGTTAGTGGAATACAGGGCGCCTATTTTGCTGTCTCCTTTTTTGGTAAGTACGGGCACGTTGTGCGCAGCGGGGCTGTACACATATCTTGGCGTGTTGCAGGAAGCTGCAAGGACAAGCAGCATACCAATGATTAAGGAGAAAGATAAAGTCGTTTTCATGTTGATCCGTTTTAAGTAAGCAACTCATTTTGGGTATTTCAAAGTTACAGATTGTTCTGTTGCTTAAATTGCTGCATACCGGCAAAAAAAAATCACCTGCTTAGAGGCAGATGATTTTTTTATAGCATTGTTCTCGTTAAAAAAGTCGTTTTTATTTCATTGTTCTAAGATAATTTACAACAGCCCAGATGTCATTTGCTTCGGGTATTTTCTTTTTGTAAGAAGGCATGTCTTTACGTCCTTCAAGTGTTTTGTAAAATAATGCTCCGTCTGTTTGTGCCTGGAAAGTTGCTTTTGTAAAATCTCCGCATTCTGTATCTAACTGAGATGCTTTGGGTCCATCGCCTTTTCCTTTGGTACCATGGCATGACTTGCAATGGGTATTATACAGGCTCTTTCCATTGGCTATTGATTCTGCATCGGCTTTTACAGGATTGGCTTTGTTCTTATACGCATCCGGTACAGGCCAGGGTTTTTGATCCATTGATCTTGGAACGAAAGCAAGCATAGCCACCATGAATACTACGGCCATTGGAATAAAAATTTTCTTTTTCATTTTATTATTTTTTTTTTGATTTTTACATAAGCAAGTTATGAATAAAGTATTTATGACCTGTTAAGATTCTGTTATGGCACCGATGGATGCGGCTCTTCCTTTCTAAGGCGCCACAATTGGAAAACGATCACTAAAAAGTGTCCCCAAACCACGCCCATCAGAACAATAAAGGTAACCAACATCCAGATTGGCGGATGTGGGCTCCACAAAGCCCTTGGTTGTTCTTTGATCACATCTGATACGGGTACACCCCATTGCTGTATGACACTTGATTCCAGGTTCCCATATGCCTCATTTTCATCCAGCTTTGCCAGTAAGGTAATATTTCCTTTGGCATCGCCGGGCAGGTTATTTGGCACTTCCACCGTTGCTTCGCCACTTGAGTCGGTGGTAGCTGTACCGATTTTCATAGGAAGGAAGGATCGTTTAACAAATATGCCTACTTCTGCTCCGGCTATTGCTACTTCTTTTCCGGTTCCGATGTCAATCAACTTAATGTTCACCTTCAACAATGAATCTTCTTTAACAGGCACTATTTCAACCTTTGCCCTTTTAACTGTTAACTCTTCCTCAGCCGGATCCATTGATTTATTGCCTGCAAAAGATGCCTTGAAGTGCAGTTTACCTTCCTTATCCGGAATTAAACTGTCTTTAACTGTAAAAGAAATTTTGCCTTCCCCGTTTGTTATGGCATAGCCCAGTTCCTTTTGAGTATCGCCGTCAACCCGTATAAATTTAACCTTTAACTGTGGCAGTTTTATTGATGTGCCTTTAATTTTTGTTTTTAATGCAGCAAGCAGGTCAATGGTATTATCTCCTTTTTGCACACAGGCAAATGACAATGATGGAGATATCAATTCCGGCGCCTGGGCAACTGGCCCGGCATTCTTTGTAGTGTCTGTTTGAGCAAACACCCCCACCGGCAGCAGTAAAAGCATACAATAGGTTAGTTGCCTGCTGATCGTATTCTGAACTAAAAATATTTTTGTCTTTTTCATACAATATCTTTTAAGCAGGTTGAGTAGCTTCATTAATAGCCACCGGTTCATGATGATTGTTGTGTTGCAGATGCGGATCTTCTAATCCGGCAACGGGCACTACCGTAACAAATTTCGCCATCAGGGTAAAAAACAACAGGAAGGTGGCAACACCGGCGATGGTTAAAGTCCATTCTGGCCAGGTGGCTGTATATTTTACATATTCCATCCTGGTATCCTGCATTGGAAGTGCAGGAGATTCCAGGGTGGGTATGATAATAAGATACCGCTTTACCCATAATGCCATTACCATGATGAATGCAGCAATGGTAATAAGACTGATCTTCCTCGTGGCAGGAATGGCAACAATTAATATGGGCAAAAGAATACCGGCTGTATTGGCAAAAAGAGTCCACCAGCCATATTCTGCAGGATTAAACAGTTTGTTTATTACTTCGCTTTCCCATTTGGCGGATCCAAACCAACCGGTGAAATATTCAGAAAAAGTAAAGTAGCCATAGCCAGCAGCAAGCATCATCATAACATAACCAAGGTTTACAAAATGCTTCCTGGTAATGTAGCTATCCAGGTTGTACATTCTGCGGTATACCCACATAGCAACAATCAATACACCGCATCCGGAATATAAAGCTCCCATCACAAAGTAGGGACCGAAGATGGTACTGTGCCATCCCGGTCTCAGTGTCATTCCAAATATCCATGATAGAATAGATGCCACTATTATTGACAGCGGGATCATGATTATTGCCAGCAGGTTTTGAGAAATAATCAAATGCCTCTTTTGGCTGGCAGCTCCACGGTAACCAATGGCCAGAATTTTATACAGTTTTTGTTTCCATTTTGGAATATCCAGTTTTGCATCGCGGTAAACAGCAAGGTCTTTAATCAGAGCCAGGTAAAGGAACAAAACACCGCCTGCAAAGAAGGTAACCACGGCCATTACATCCCAGGTCATGGGCGACTGGATTCTTGGATAAATGAAAAGATGATGCAGCCTGTCGAACCGGCCTACACACAATAAAATAAATACCGGGCCTACCACCACAGAGATAACCGTCATCATTTGGGCCAGCCGCACAATGGGTTTACCCCAGGGCACTTTCAACAAATGAAGTACGCCGGCAATGATGGCACCTGCATAACTGAGCCCGATAAAGAAAATAAAATTTACAATAAAAAGCCCCCATACCACATTATCCCGCATGCCTGTTACTACATGTCCCCTGGATATTTGCAGGTACAACGCATACCCGCCTGCTGCAATCCAGCACAAAAAGAATATGGTAAAGAACCAGTTTAATTTTCCGAATTTTTCAATTTCCGGCCGCTGGTGATTGAAGACTTGCTGTTCGTATGAATTGAGTTCCATAAAAAATTAAATTCGGTAATTGGATAAGGTTTTGGTCATCATGATTTTTTCTTTGCCGGTTCCATAATGTCTTTAAAACGGGCTTTTAGTTTATCCGGCAGGTTTTCATATCCCCTCTCCACCGGGAACTGCCTGTCTTTTGGCGGCAGGTAATATACTCTTGGTTTGGTACCCAGTTCTTCTAAAAAGCGGTAACCGGCCCTGTCTTTAATAAGCTGGGTAAAGCTTAGGGTTTCCTCTCCATTCGTAACCGTGTCTTCATTTTCATCGCCAAAATAAAATACGCCGTTGGGACATGCTTCCACACAAGGCGGCAGCAAACCTTCCCTGGCCCTGTCGGGACAGAAATCGCATTTTTCCACGGTACCTACTCTTGCAGGAATATTTGTTTCGGGGTTGGAAGCAAGGTCTCTTAATTCAAGCGGCATTTCCGGTTCAGCCCAGTTAAATACACGGGTTGAATACGGACAGGCTGCCATACAGAATTTACAACCTATACATCTTTCATTATCGATCAATACCAGCCCGTCATTTCTTTTAAATGTGGCATCCACCGGGCAAACTTTCACACAAGGAGGATTGTCGCAATGAAAGCATTGTTTGGGAAACCAATAAGGAGCCGCTTTTTCACTGTCTTTAAGCAGCTTTACGGTCAGCCATTCTGTTTCTTCCGGACGGTAATGCCATTTCTGACAGGCCGAAATACATTTCCGGGCATTTTTGCAGCGGGCTAGGTCAACTACCATTACAAATTTCTTTCCGGCAATACCTTCTCTTGCTTCCAGTTTGGAAACAATGGCCATGTGCTCCTGGTGGTTTAAATAAACGGAATCAATTTCCACGATCTCACCATCGGGAGAAAGCAGTTTAACTTTCTCACTTACTGCCGGCTTTTTAGTTGAGCAGGAGCAAGTGAGGCTTCCGCAGGTTGCGGTAACAACAGTTGCAAGCGCCACATTCTTTACAAAATCCCGGCGGCCGTTATTATTTATTTCTTCTTGTTCTTTCATAAATCAGTTTTGAAAAGATCAACTATTTATTTTCTTTTGAAGGATTATCCATCCACTCATATATATCCTTGTTGGCAGCTTTTTGCTTTTTTGAAGCAGCTTCCAAAACAGATCTTTCTACTTCCACCAGTTTGCCATCGGCGGTAAGCATTTTTACCATCTCAGTCTCTGCACCGGGTGTTTTTGAGGCACCTGCCGTAAAAAGCGATAAGAACCACCGGCGGTCTCCATCCTGTTTTTTATTATGTCCCATTTTAAACTGGTTTACGGGTTATTTAATTAAGAAAAAAGTTGTTGCAATTTATCAATGTGTAAACAGCGGTTTCATGACCTATCGCAAAGAGGGGCATGATTATAATCATACGGTCCTTCGTTTATTGTCATGAAAATGTAAAGCAGGGCTCGATAGATTTGAATTCTGATTACAGATAAATATTCACTGGATCAATATTAAATAAGTAAACTAATTTTTTATGAAAAAGATCTCATTAATAAAAGCAATCTCACTCTTTATGATAGTGCTGTTTGTTTCTGCTTCTATTCTCCAATGTAAGAAGGAGGGAGACATTATTAAGAACCTTGACAGGTCATTTAAAGGATCAGCAGATTCTACTATATATGCATCCTTTTATGAAAGCAATACCATTGGCACGGCCGATGCGCCTGCCGATGTGAATGATGTAGTTAAATACAGGGGTGTGCAGGTGATCCTGCATGAATACTGCGCTACGTCCAACTGTCATGGCGGGCCAATCAGCCCCAGGTTCGATACCTACGGTGAGATAATGCAGTTTGTTTCCCCAGGCAGTCCCGAGGGCAGCAAATTATGGGAGTATCTTACCACCAATAATTTTGATAAGGCCATGCCCCCGGTAAATTCAAATCATGAAATGACCATTACCGACAAATCACTTATTTATAACTGGATAAAGAATGGCGCCAAAGAAAGACCTGATCTCAATGATTTCAGGCCAGCCGCCATCGAATTAATTGCTACGGGATGTGGTTCAGCCAAGTGCCACAGCCAGATGACTGCAGCAGGCGGATGGGCAAGAGCAGGCTTTATCCCTGGTTTGGTTTCTTCTGATACCACCCAGTTTACTGCTATTGACCCCGTAACAGGCGTGTCCACCATTTATTGCCAGCTTTCCAACGTGACCAAACTTGCCCAGGTATGGACCTCTTATAAAGACAGCGTTAAGAAATTTTATTCAGACACCGTTGCTTTTGCAAGCTTCAGGCCATGGAAAACATTTGCAACACCAAGATCTGCTTTAAGCACCCGCGGACCTTTGAATAATTACGATGATATTATCATGGATGTCATGTATCCAAAAAGCGCAAGAAGCAATTCGTCTGTACAATATACAAACCCGGTTACGCTGGTAACGTATTATGTAAAAGGCAATTACCTGAATGTAACCAGTTCTATGGTTTCAAGGTGCGATTCAACCCTGCTACTGGCTAATCCTTTTACCGGTGTTTATGCAACAGCACACCAGGGTGATATGGCTTTTGGTGATGGCGGGTTGAAGTCACATGAAATTGCCCTGATCAAGGCCTGGTATTTTTCAGATCCAAATATTCCAACGGTATGGAAATATGGAAATGCAAATGCGGGTATATTCAAATACAGGAAGACAGGAAAGATCATTAAACAATAACCAAACCTCTTAACTTAAAATATTCGGTATATGAAAAAGATAATAATAACAATGGCGGTGATGACATCCATGCTGGTTTACCTTCTGTCATCCTGCTATAAGAACAAAGAAGACATTATTGCCCTGCCAACCGTTTCGTTCAGGAGTGATGTAGTTCCCATAATGGTAGCAGGAGGCTGTGGTTGCCATAACAATGGTACTGCTTCAAAAGCCGTACAGTTCTCACACGCCGACACTATTTTTTATGATGCGATCCTGGGAAGAGCCGGCTTATTTAATGCATGGGTAAATGGTGGCACCCACCCGGGTGGTGGTGCTGTTGACTTTACTGACAACCAGAAAAATATCGTCAGAACCTGGATCCAGCAGGGTGCCAAAGATGATGGTGGTGGTTGTACCGTTACCGGTGCCATTACCTATACAGCAAAAATATTACCGTTGTACAATTCTTCCTGCAAAGGATCAACCTGTCATGGTGGTATTGCTACAAACCTCGACTACAGTAAAATGGTGGCCAAGAAAGATGTGCTGACTGCCATGATGAACAGTGGCGGTATCACAGGTCACCCTGGCCCGGTATTGAGCCTGAGTACCTGTACTGTTAACCTGTTCAAAGAATGGATCGCACAGGGACAACCCCAATAACCATTGAAACAAACCAATAATTAACGTAAATAAAATTATTATGAAAAAGATATTAACCGTTCTCATTCTTTGCTTCGGCCTTTTCGCCCAGGCGGTGGCCCAGGATGGAACAGATTCTGCAAAGAATGAGGCACCTGCCAGAAAATTCGCCCGGGCTACCTTTAACTCAACCAAGATCATTAACATGCAGAGCGTGGAAATTGTAAGCAAAGGAAGCCTGCAGTTCCTCATCTCTCACCACCTCAGTTACCTGTGGAATAAAGACGCCGGTTCACAAAACGTTGCCCAGTTCTTTGGCCTTAATTCCGGAGTGGCACATACATATATGTCATTCGACTATTCTCCACTCAAATTTATGAATGTGGGTGTGGCCCTGGCAGGAAGTTCACAATATGAAGGATTTCTTAAGTTCCGGATACTGCGCCAGCAAACCGGACTGAAAAACATACCGGTTTCTGTTGCATGGTACTCCATGATGCATATCAATACTGCCAAGGATCCCGACGTTGAATTTACCGCCAACAAACTGGCTTTCATGAACCAGTTGCTGATAGCCCGTAAGTTCTCAAACAAGTTCTCCCTGCAACTGATGCCTACCTGGATACACTTCAATGTGGTGCCTTATGGTATCAACAACAGCAATGAGGTATTCTCATTAGGCATTGCCGGAAAATACAAAGCAACCAGTAAACTGAATATCACCTTAGAGTATGCACGGCAGCTTAACATGTACGAAAACCTGATCAGCAAGAACGGGGCGATCGTTAATTACCATCCCGATCTTCTCTCTGCCGGAATTGAGCTGAATACCGGTAATCACCTGTTCCAGTTTTATATAGGCAGCACCACTGATGGATCTGCCATTGACCAACTGGCAAGGAATAACAGCCGTATTAAAGATGGAAACTTTGCTTTTGGTTTTACCATCAACAGAACCATGAGTATAAAAAAGTAAGGAAAGAGGATATACAAACAGAAAGGGCCGGTCTTGTAAAAAAGGCCGGCTCTTTTTATTTCATCCGGTGTGTAAGTGCTGCAAACTCTTCCACGCTTAAGGTTTCTGCACGGCGGGCAAACAGTTCATCCTGCAATACTTCCGCATCAAACAAACTCTTTACTGCATTGCGCATGGTTTTACGCCGCTGGTTGAAAGCTGTTTTTACCAGCACCCAAAAAGACCTTTCGCTTTTATAATCCAGGGGAGATGTTTTTCTTTTTAACCGGATAACACCGCTTTGCACTTTTGGTGGCGGATCAAAGCACTGATCACTTACGTCAAATAAATATTCCACTTCGTAATAAGCCTGCACCAATACACTCAGCACTCCATACACCTTACTTCCTTCTTTTGAGGCGGCCCTTTCTGCCACTTCCTTCTGAAACATACCAATGATGCAGGGCACATCATCTTTCCATTCCAGCAACTTGAATAATATCTGCGTGGAGATGTTGTACGGAAAGTTACCGATAACCGTGAATGGCTGATCGAACGGTTTGTCCATATCCAGGAAGCTCCGGTGGATTATTTTTTCTTTCAGTACCGGGTATTTTTTTGTGAGATAGATCACTTTCTCTTCATCCAGTTCCACTGCTTTAAAATCAACGCCGGGTAATTGCATGAGGTGTTTTGTCAATGCCCCGGCTCCGGGCCCCACTTCCAGCAGGTTAGTAAATTTTTCTTCCTGCAATACAGCAATGATCTTTTTGATGACGTTCTCATCTTTTAAGAAATGCTGCCCCAGTGATTTTTTCAGCGTGTACATTCCGGCAAAAGTAGGATAAAAAAATGCTGCCTCTTTAAAAGAGGCAGCACCAATCATATAATTCTGAAAACGCTATCTTGAAATTATCAGCTTTTGCGATACCAACTCATCATTGATGAGCACCTGTATCACATAAACACCTGCGCTGTATTTATCAAGGTTCTTCAGTTGCAGGGTATTATTGCCACGCAGGACTTTTTGTCTTTGCGTCATTACTGTTTGACCCAGGTTATCTACCAGCCTGATCATTATGTCTGAATCCTTTTCAGCAAAGAATATCAGCATAACATTATCCCTGGCCGGGTTAGGCATTATAGTGAGAAGTGTTTTGGCCTGGCGCATCCTTATCACCAGTACATTGCTGTACTGTATCTCGCCGGCCTTGCCGATCACTTTAATGCGGTAGTAAATGATCTCCTTATTTACATTTGAAACGTCGTCGTTAAATGTGAATCCCTGCTGTTCATTCAGCTTAACAAGATCGGAAACGGTACCTGTTTTTATGTAGTTCACATTGTCGGTACTTCGTTCCACTTCAAAACGGTCAACTTCTTTGGTAGCAATAACCACCCAGTTCAGCCGTACGTTTCCTGATTGCAGAACACCGGTAAGCTGCAGGAACTCTACAGGAAGCACCGTACCAACAAAACGCCAGTCGCGGTTCAATTGTGCCGGTGTTTTTTTCTGCACCGTACACCTTGATCCCGGTGTGGCATCGCCGGTAAGGCTTCCGCCATTACCCATCATATACGAGGTGCCTTTTATGTTGGTAACAGAGTTGAGCGAATCAAAGCGGTTATCCAAACCATCGCCATCGGTATCTAAACCTGTTAAGGTCACGTTGTCATCGGCAATATTATTCAGGTTAAAGTCATTTCCTTCAATTACGTCCGGCTGTCCATCACCATCGCTGTCAAGATCCCTGTAGTCAGGTATTCCATCACCATCGTGGTCATAAACAAATATACCGGCGCCACCAAATCCAACAATGTTGTCGTATGTATTTACCAGGCCATCGCCATCGGTATCGGTGATTCCAGGTAATAAATACCCGGCAGTAGACATGCCTTCAATATTATCAGGTATGCCGTCATCGTCTGAATCAATATCCAGGTAATCCGGGTTTCCGTTGCCGTCTGTATTGCGCAGGTTCAATGCAGGCATTGATGAAATAGTTGTTGACCAGCCATTAGCGCCGATCACGCCATCCACAATACCATTCAGGTTTGCATCCGGTAACCCGGCTTCTATTACATCCACAATACCATCACCGTCACTATCCATATCATAGGCATTTGGCCGCAGGTCCCTATCGAGATTTTGATTTGGCCAGCTATCGGCTCTGCCATCGGCATTACCATCGGTACCTGTTTTCAATAATGCTGTTGCATTAATGTATCCGTCATGCAGACCATCACCGTTGGCATCAACAAAGCCATCGATGATACCATTGTTGTTGGCATCCGGCCCACCGGCTTCAACCACATCAGGGATACCGTCGTTATCACTATCCAGGTCGATGTAATTAGGAATACCATCGCCGTCAATATCAGGCCTGCTTAATCCAAGGCCTGAATTATATGCATTGAGGTTATTTCCATCAATCTGGTCGGTAAGGCCATCTCCATCGCTATCTGCAAAGTTGTCGATCTTACCATCACCATCTGTATCTACACCATAGGCTTCCACCACATCCGGTATGCCATCATTATCACTATCCAGGTCAAGCATATTTATTACTCCGTCAAGATCGGTATCAAAGCGGTCATCTATACCATCTCCGTTCACATCTACTCTTCCGGGGAAGGTTGTATCCAGGTAATTCGGAATTCCGTCATTATCTGAATCACCATCGGCCTGGAAATTATCATTGATGTAATCATTGTTATTATCTACAAATCCGGCATAGGTAGGATCGTAAGCATTTATAACGCCGTTACCATTGGCATCCTGGAAGGAAGCCGTCATATTGCTTTCCACCCAATCAGGAATACCATCTTTGTCTTTATCAATATCGCAGGAGATATTTACTGTAACAGCTACGCAGGTAGTGGTATTACAATCTCCTTCTGCCCTTACATAATAAGTAGTAGTTACTGCAGGTGTTACAGAAATGCCACTGCCAGTACCTACCAGTGAGGTACCGCAGGAACCGGTGTACCATTTCCAGCTGGCATTGGTACCTAATGTACCACCAACAACAGATAAGTTTACCGATATGCCCGGGCAAATATTGTTTTTACTCTTACTGGCCGACGCGGCCGCAACAGATGGTTGAGATACTGTTATCAGTTTTGTTACACCCGTGGTTGTTGCTGTACAAGGTGCGACATTATTTTCAATACGAACCCAATAGGTGGTAGTGCTTGATGGTGATACCAAAAGTGTTGAACTGGTAGCACCTCCGATCGGGCTGGTACCTACTACAGCACCCGTTCCCCATTGATAGTTTGCACCGGTACCAAGCGTACCGCCAACAGCTGTTAACGTGGTTGAACTTCCATTACAAATATCTAATCCGCTTATACTGGCCGGAGCAACTGATGGTTGATTAACTGTTACCGTCAGCGTTACCCCTCCTGTTGTAGTCAAACATGGTGAAGTGGTATTTTCAACACGAACCCAATAGGTGGTAGTTGTTGTTGGTGATACCAGAAGTGTTGAACTAGTAGCACCTCCGATCGGGCTGGTACCTACTACGGCACCCGTACCCCATTGGTAATTAGCTCCCGTACCAAGTGTAGCACCAACGGCTGTTAAAGTAACAGAACTTCCATTACAAATAGTAGTTGAAGGTGCAGTTATACTTGATGGTGCAGTTGATGGCGCCACCCCGATCAATCTTACACCAGGAGAGATGTATTGACAGGTAATATTACCAATATTGCCCTGTGCAGCCATTATTACCCGGTAGTATCTTCCTGTATCGGAAGGATTTACCGGATTAATGATATAGGTAGATGCATTTGCACCACCAATATTTGTCCATGGGCCTGTACCCGGCGAAGGCGACCATTGCCATTGATAATCTTTTGGCCCGGGAATAACAGACGCATCAGATACATTGGCTGTAAAAGTTAATGATGAACCAAGGCATGTTCCGCCGGGGTTACTCAAACTTACTGTGGGTACGGGATCACAGATACCATATTTAATATCATCTATTGCAACATCGTTGCCGCATCCGCCAGGGCCGGCATTCAGCAATTCCAGGATCACGTTTGTATAGCCTGCCGGCATTACCCATTTCATACCATGCTGCTGCCAGGAAGTTAATTTTATTGTGTCGGTTGTGTACTGTGTAATTACAAGTCCAGTTGCAAGGTCCCTGATCCTCACCAATAACATGGGATATTTAAACCCGCCCAACCCATCACAGACTGTTTTATAAGCAGCGTTACCAATAAATGCTGCCCAGAATGAGACCGAGTATTGTTGTCCGGAACAGGATACAGGCAAAGTATCCCGGTACATAATATTTGCCGAAGCATCTGCATTCACTACAAGCATTCGTCCATTTGCACCGCCGGTATGATCTGTTAAACTTATCCAGTTAGAAGCATCCCCCAACGATGAGTTATTGGTAACTGTAAACCTGTTTATTGGCAAGGGGGCTGCAGCTGTTCCAATATAGGTACTGCTTGCAGACGGCACGGCAACAGACGGAGGAATTGTATTAAATAATCCTGCACCGCTACCAAAATCCTGATTATACAACGTAGTGTCAAGCGTTGCACAAGGGGGAGTAGTAGGCGTGAGTATAATTATAAGTGGTGTTGGTTGTCCTTCACCAAGATCATCTGTTTTATCGTTCTGGTTAAGGTCGGGATTAGATCCATTGGTTGATGAATCTCTCAGAGCCACATTTTTATACCCGTTTGCACTTGCTATGGCGCTGTTATTATAAACCACTCCATTTAAGAGGTTTGATAACCGGCATGAAATACGAATGGTGAAATTATTATTAGCTACCGGGTAACAAGCAAGGCCTTGCCCTGCTGCCAGTAAATTAATATTGGTGGTGCCGTTGTACCCCGGGTTAAGCGCTACACCTGCGGGGTTACTTGTAAGTACTGCGGTTACGTTTGAAACGTTTGCATTTCCGTTTATGGCACCGAGGCTATCTTTTACCTGCACATTTGTTAATGGTACATTTCCATAATTCCTGGTGTACACATCATACACTACATCATATTGCCCGGGGGTACCTGTGGGTGTTACTGATATTAATTTTTTTGAAGGGCCGATACCGGAATTGATTTGGGTCATATCCGTTGCATAAATACCCTTGCCGGCCGCATAAGTATAGGTAATACTTGCTGTATCACCTGTAATGGGGTCAATTCTTTTAAAAACACAACCCGTACCCGGACTGTATGATGCAATTAAATCTCCACTCCCAAAAGCCAGGCCTGGTAAACCTGTTTTACCCGCAGGTAACTTAACGGTATCTATATAAGTACATTTAATGTGTTTAGTAGGTCCTCCGGCGCTTCCATAATCGGGAGTAAAAAGTTTATTATTGAAGATAAAGTACATCTGGCCGCTGGGGGTTAAAGTAATATCTCCCGTACCTACGTTCCAGAGTTGTTTACCACCTGTTAAGTCAAGGGTATCGGGTATGCCTACCACACCTGTAGTAAAATTCACTTGCCTGAGGCGGCCCTGGTATGGCGCTGACCCGGAAAACTCCAACTGCCATGCTGTGCCATTTGCATCAAAGGTAATACCACCGATATCTGTATTAAAAGTCCGTAACGTATCAAGGCCCGGCGCTGCGGGCGTCGGGCAGGTAGAAGGGTTCCATCGCCATATATACGATTTATACGGCGCCGGAATATTATAATCCGTCCATACATAATAGATCATCCCATCTGCCGGGTTAAACGCAATACTAGAATTAAATATGGTAAAGGGTTTATTGGCAGCCGAGTAACCCGAGAGTGGTGCAAAATTAGTTCTTAACACCGGCTTACATGCTGTTATTGGAGTAGAAGAATTGGTAAGATTTGGCGTGAGATAATTCAAATAATACAAAGAATCATTTGAGCCAGTACCACAGTTATTTCTTCCTAGCCCCAAGGGGTTACTGTAAGTAGCAGGCTGTGCTTTGGCAATTTGCACAAAGCACAGGACTGTAAGGATTGAGAATAAAATTTTTCTCATGGTTGTGTGTTTTTAAAGAGGATATTAGCTTAACCCACACATTACTGACGTACTACAAACTTACCTGCTGCAGACACCTGGCCATTCTGTAATGCCTGGGCCATGTAGATGCCTGCCGATAAATTGCTTATATCATAATGTATGAAATTATTATTGGTTGTTGATTCAATCACCACTTTCCCATCGGCATTGATCACCCGTACGGTTACTTTCTCTCTTGTTGCATTGGCAAAACTTATGTTTACCACATCTGCTGCCGGGTTAGGTGATATTGTAATCGTATTATTTACAGCTTCCTGAACTTTCACGATCGCTGAATAGTATACATTTCCTGTGGTATAGATCCTGGCCCGGTAAAATGTCAGTTTCGAATAAGGAAGCACATCCGTAAACTGGTAATTACTTTGCTGTCCCTGTGTATTTATTTTATTCATCAGTCCTGCATCTATAAAATCGGTTCCGTTCTGGCTCTTTAATAAAACCACTTTTTCTATTGGTTCATTACTGGTAAGTGAAAGGTTCAACTGGTTTCCAAGCATTGTTTTGGTTGCAGCGAAATTCAGAATGTTTGCGCTCAGTGGCGACCCAACAGAAGTTAATGTTCCTGTGGCCATGGTTTTATTATCCGGGTCAACCGTTATTGTAACCGGCACAAACGAAAGATCATACGTAATAAAATCATCCCCGGCGGGGCCCATTCCATTTCCTGCATATCCCAATTGAGTTGGTGAATAATGATATATTACAACACTGGTATCAATGGTACCTCCTGAATTGGCTATTTTTACCACCACCGGCATTGGCATGAAAGGATTTCCTACCGGGCTCATTGTTTGTGTTAACCTGAATTGTATTCTTTTCCCAGTGATATAATAATTACCGGTGTAACTCGGAGTTCCGGAGCCATTAACCCAAGCATTAAAAAATGGGGTAAGATTCACGCCCGACATTTGATTCTCCATATTTCGCTGAAGATCTGCTGTGGTAGCAGATTTATATGCCAGTAACGGATCGGCCTGGTAATCTTTGCAGCCCTGGAAAAACTGCGCATCTCCCAACATAGACCTGAGCATAGATACGATCATAGCACCCCGCTTATACACGGCATTATCATTATTTGTTGTCCATATTGTATTTGAATTGGCAATACTTGCTGCACTTAATAAAACAGGCGTTGTGTTTGTTGCTCTTGCCGTGGTTTTTATTGAACTAAGGTGAGATGCAGGAGTAACTCCTATGGCAGGGATCAGTTCTGCTGCCAAAGCTTCAGAATATTGTGCAAAACCTTCCGCCAGCCATAAATGACTCCAGGTGGCGAAAGAAACTTTATCTCCCCACCACTGGTGGGCAAGCTCATGTGCAATTACCGACCAGCTTGACATACTTCCTGCACTCATTGCAGAAAAAGTCTGGTGTTCCATACCTCCACCCCAGCCAAATTGATAATATCCATGCTTTTCATCGGCAAAGGGATAAGGACCGTATTTATTGCTGAACTCCACCAATTCGGTTTTAGAAACATCCATCCTGGCAAGTGCAGTGGTCAGTGTTCCACCCGTCATATCGGGAAAGGTGTAATAAATGACCGGAACATTTTTTCCGGCAATATTTACCGAACCCCTGTATTGCCTGTTATATTTTGCCACACCAATTGCAACCAGGTAACTTGCTATGGGGTAGCGGTGTTTATACTTAAATGTGCGGTTGGCACCATTGATCGCTGAATCTACTAATTTACCATTTGCAGCAACCCAGTATGTGTTGGGAACGGTTAAATTGATATCAAGCGAATCTGCTTTGTCCTGCATATCGGCCTTACATGGCCACCAGTCTCTGTCCTCGTATGATTCAGATAATGTGTAGATATACCAGTTAAGGTTTGCATCCTGCTTGCGTTGAAAACCTTCGGCCTGTCCGGATACTGCAGGCGGTGTACCTGAATAAGCAATGCTTATTGAATCAAGTGTTCCGGAGGTTACGATGGTTGATGGAAGCGTTATTGTAAGAATGTTTACGCTTCCACTTGCAGGAAAAGATTTGGCACAAGTGATCCCATGATAAGTTGGCACAAGAGACACATTGTTGAATGAGGCCTTGTTAAGATCGATAGTTAAAGACGATACGTTTGCTGTCGTGGTCTTAAAATACGTGGTAACCGTACCCGTAATTACTTTGGAAACACTTGGATCTATCGTCCAGTCGCATCGATAATAAACAACATCGATGTTTGCTCCTGTTCCACTGTTTCCTGTAGAACTTAGTACCGTTGGAGAATTAAAATGCTGGGCAATTGCAAGCTTGCTTAAAAATAATAAAGCAGTTAAAAAGTAGGATTTGCTTTTCATCTCGATTTTGGATTTGCTGATTTTAAAGGGGTTAGCTTCTTAATGAAAACGTAAATTTGAGATCTAAATTGCCTTACGTGCAGAATTTTTGTAATTTTTTTTCTACACAGCATTGAAAAATTACTACCGTGTTTTACTTCGTGTTTATACTAAGTAATTTTCACCGGATTTTTCCGTTTGATTCTCCCTTCAAAAATATTTTATTGATCTTCATTTACGAAAATTTTTACCCTGGTTTTAGAAATGATCAAAGTATTTTTTCTAAAGAATTTATATATGGGACGTAATAGGTATACTACAATATTTTTAAGCATTCATCGTTTTTAGCTGATAGAGAAATCCAAAATTGTATGAAAAAACTCTGCTCTTTAGTGGCAATTGTTTGCCTCGTAAATATTTCATTTGCCCAGCTAACAGTTACTACAAACCCATCCAGTGCAACTATCTGCGCAGGAAATTCTGTAAGCATTACCGCATCGGCAACCCCGGTAGGTTATACTACTTCTGCAATTACAAATAATCCATATGATCCGACTCTTTATGCAACAACCATCCTGGTGGATCAACTTGGCACATATACCGGAGGCACCCCCTATACAGAACCGCTAAGTTTTGGAACGCTTGATGACGGACGCTGGGATAATATCACGATCCCTTTCACTTTTCGCTTTTACGGAAATACATTCAATGCAGTAAACGTCAGCACCAATGGATGGATCGGTTTGGGAAGCACCAACTCAACTGCTACAGGATATGGTGTTGTTTTGCCTAATGCCGCTGCTCCAAACAATGTTATTCATGCAATAACCTGCGACCTTACATTTGCCGGAGCCTCAAATGCAGCCGTGCTTCAGTATTTTACGGTTGGCAGTTCGCCAAACAGGAAATTTGTATTTGATTACAGCAATTTAAAATTCCTGTCATCATCCGGCACAGCAAATGTGCAGGTAATTCTATACGAAACAACCAACATAATAGAGATTCATACCACAAGTTGTACCAATACTGGCGCTTCGGGTTTATTTAAAGCACAGGGAATAGAAAACAGCACGGGTAGTTTAGCATCCGTATCAACCGGAAGAAATAATACACAATCCTGGTCAGGTATGCCGAACGCTTACCGTTTCACGCCGGATAATATAAACTTTACCTGGTCGCCTGCTACCGGCTTGAACACAACAACCGGGGCAACAGTTGTTGCAACTCCGGCAAGTACCACTACCTATACCGTAAGTGCTTTAAATCCATCTAATGGAAATACAGGCAATACAACCGTAACAGTTACGATTGATCCTGCATCCAATACAATGGCCGCAGTGGCAGGTGGTGCACAAATATGTCAGAACATAAGCGTATCTCCCGGCGGCACCAGTTACCGCGACGGCAACTGCAATATCATTGCAACCATTACGCCTGCGGGAGGTTCGCCGGTAACAAATTCTATTTTCACCTGCGTGAAGGTGGATACGGGTGCTAACAAAAGAGGAACATCTACCCTTTACCTGGCAAGGAAGTATGATATTGAGCCATTGCTTAATCCATATCCCGCTACTTCAACTGCCAACATAACTTTATACTATAAACAAAGTGAGTTTAATAATTATAATACAAAAGCAACAGACAGCGGGTTCAAATTATTACCAACAGGTCCGGCAGATGCAGCCGGCATAGGCAACCTGCTGTTGCGGCAATTTCATGGCACGGGTACAAACCCCACCAACTATACCGGTCCCTCTCAGGATTTTACAACAGCTACAAGCGGCTTTACCGTAACATGGAATGCAACCCGTAGCTGGTGGGAAGTGGTTGTACCGGTAACAAGTTTCTCTGGTTTTTATATCAGCAGTGCTCCTGCGAGTGTATTACCAATCAGCATGGAATACTTCAAAGGTGTGCAACAGAACAACAAACACTTACTTAACTGGAAAGCAAATTGCACTTCTGCCAGTGTAACTTTTGAGATACAAAGAAGTACTGACGGGCACCAATTCACAACCATTAAAAGTATAACAGCCAGCCAGCTGCGGTGCAGCCAGCCTTTTGACTATACCGATGAAACTCCTGAAAACGGGATCAACTATTATCGCATAAAAATGGTAGATGTTGATGGCAAATCAACTTACAGCAACACCATTTCATTGACCTTAAAGACCAGGGGAATTGACCTGCTGAATATTTCACCAAACCCGGTTACCAGGGAAAATGCCGTGTTGAAAATGAATGCATTTGAAAAAGCCCAGGTAAACATAATCATCACTGATTTTACCGGAAGGGTTTTACAAAATCAAACGGTACAGGTAATACCCGGCGCAAACCAGGTTACTTTAAATACATATACAATGGCTCCCGGAACTTATCATGTTACCGTGTTTTCTCCGGGCGAGTCACCAAAACATTGCGCCTGCTAAAACTATAGTTTACTAACCCCATAAATAAACACAACTGCGGCAGCCAAATGGCTGCCGTATTGTTTTACAGCATCCTCCAGGCGGCAGTACCAGCGAAGCTTTAAATGGTTAAGTCAATAAATTGTACTTTTACGCTTTAACAGATAAACACATGAGTGCAATTACAGAACACAAACCCATTATCGGGCTTACCTGCGGAGATCTAAATGGAATAGGCATTGAGTTACTTATAAAAACCCTGGGCGATAACCGCATACTGGATATCTGTACCCCGGTAATTTTTGCAAATAACAAGGTCTTGAATTTTTACCGCAAAGGCCTGCCAGGTTATAACATGAACTTCATCAGTGTGAAAGACCTGAGCCGCATTAACCACAAACAACTGAACCTGTATAGCTGCTGGGAGGAGGAACTGAACATCAACCCCGGAATTTTAAACGAGACCGGTGGTCAATATGCTGTTAAAAGTTTAACGATGGCTGCACAGGCATTGAAAGAAAATAAAATTGACGGCCTGGTTACGGCACCCATTCATAAAAACAATACCCAATCGGAGCAGTTTAATTTTACCGGGCATACCCCCTACCTGAAGAATTTGTTCGGCACAGCCGATGTAGCCATGATGATGGTAGCCGAAAACATGCGGGTGGCTTTGCTTACGGAACACCTTCCTGTAAAAGACGTTGCTCAAAAAATAACCAAGGAGAGCATTATCAGCAAACTGCAGGTCATTAACAATTCATTGAAAAGAGATTTTAATATCAACAAACCACGGATCGCTGTTCTGGGTTTAAACCCGCATGCGGGTGATGAAGGCCTGATCGGCAAGGAAGAAGAAGAGATCATTAAACCTGCCATTAAAGAAGCAAAGCACCGGGATGTTTTTTGTTTCGGCCCTTACTCCGCAGATGCATTTTTTGCAAGGGGCCAGCATGAAAAATTTGATGCAGTACTTGCCATGTACCACGACCAGGGTTTGATCCCTTTTAAATCAATGGCCATTGGTGAAGGCGTGAATTATACCGCCGGCCTGCCGGGCGTAAGAACATCTCCCGATCATGGTGTTGCTTTTGATATTGCCGGACAAGGTAAGGCCGATGAAGCCTCTTTCAGGGAAGCCATTTACAAATGCATTGATATTATAGTTGGGCGGAGTGAATACGACGAACAACATAAGAACCCGTTGAAAAAAATGAGTTCGGTGGTAATTGCCAATGCGGTGGATGAAAGGACCAGTGATATACCTGAGTGACCGGGCACGTGATTTTACTTCTTAAAAACATCGTCGGATAATCCTTTATTGATTTCGTAGGCGCTGATGGTTATTTCTGCCCGGCCTTTCCTGTTCTTGGTTTTATCTGCTTCCGGCTTTGCTGCAGTTCCGTCATCAAAATCAAACGTCACTCCTTTGGGTAATTTATAATCCTTGGTGTTAAAGGAAAAAATGATCTTATCCGGCAGGCCAAACGAAACATATTTTCCATAGCTCATCTCCAGTTCATAACTGCCATTGTCTCTCGTGGTGGTTCTTGTTTTAAGAATAACCTGCCGGGCTTCATCAATGTATAAAGTTGATAACACGATGTCGGCATTATCATCTGTTGGTAATAATTTTACAACTTTCACCGCTATGTTGGCCACTTTGTCATTCCCTGCATCCAATACGGTGTATGCCCCGCTGCCCAGCACATTGTTAAGATTAATGCTCACAGCTCCTTTCGGTATAAATGAAATCCCTTTTTCATTTTTTATTTTAAGCTGGTTCGGTTTTTTAAAATAGATCATCACATTTGCTACCGGAACTTTTAAAAAACTCACATTCGTTTTCATTTTACCCGATGCCGTATAATCTTTTACCAGTTCGATCTTTGCTTTTACTTTTTCCACGAGCTGTGTAATATCCTGTGCCTTTGAGAACAGGGGTACCAATACGAATAATGTCAGCGTGGCAAGGATGGATCTTTTCATATCAGGACAGTATGTCTTTTTTTCGAAACAGTAAAACGGAGGCCGTAACAAAACCAATGGTATAAGTGATTAACACGCCAATACTTTTCAATATCGCCGGAAAATTCTGTATGGAGCCCCGGATGGTCTGGCCATCTGCATCTACCCCGATGTAAAAAAATCCCTTCCAGCCAAGCATGTAGGTAGTAAACAGGTAAGGCCTTAAATATTTATCATAAAGAGGTATCTGCATTTCGCTGATAAGCGTACACACTATAATAATGCAAACGGTGGCCACAATGGGGCCGATGGAATTATCCGACAAAGAAGAAAGCAGGAGTGACAGGGACGCCACCAATATCAGCGCCAGGGCTGCAAAACCAAAAGCAGCAAAATAGCGCCACAACACATCGGCGCTTTCAACCTGGTGCAGCTCCATTGCCTTGGCCACCACCACATCACCGGTACCAAATAAAATAACACTCAGCCCCAGGGCAAACAATGCCATCCATGCAAGCAATACAATAACATAGAAAGCAGCAGCAAAGAATTTTGCCAGTATCAATTCTGTGCGGCTGATCGGTTTTGAAACAAGTAACCGAAGTGTTCCCATATTGGCTTCGCCCGAAACAATATCGCCGGCAACCAATGCAACCAGAATAGGAACATGAATAAGCAGCAGGTTGAGTACGAGAAAACATATCCAGTAGCCATTATTGATCTTGTCATAAGGTATATCAAATGAATCGTCCAGGAAACCCAGTCCAAACTGCAGGTATTGTTTTCCATTTGCAAGCAGGGCCAGTTGTATCAGTAAAATAAATGCGGCGATGGCGCCAAAAGATATGTAGGTTCTTGGCTTCCTGAATATTTTATACAGTTCAATCTGCAAAAGATTCCACATGGCCGGGTTGGGTTGTAAGTGATAAAAAATAATCTTCCAGCGAATGAGTTGGATTTACAGAAAGCAAGGCTATTCCCATACCAACAAGATCATTGATCAATTGCGGCACTTCTTCTTTATTCATTTTAAGCTGAATATTATTTGTACCTGCCTGCAAAAGATCATTCCATTTTGATTGTTCCAGTTTTTTCCTTGTTTCTTCATTGTTTGCCGTTTCAACCTGTACCAGCGACTTCGAAGGATCTAATAATTCCGCCACATATCCTTCCACCATTTTTTTCCTTTGTGAATGATGAGCATACGGGTAGCGATCAATTCAATTTCGCTGAGCAGGTGAGAAGATACGAGGATGGTCTTGCCCATCTCCCGGCTTAGCTTAAGTACCAGGTTGCGCATATCAGCAATGCCTTGCGGATCCAGTCCATTCGTTGGTTCATCCAGCAGGATGAGTTTTGGATCATGCACCAACGCAACGGCAATACCCAGTCTTTGTTTCATCCCCTGGCTGAACGTCTTCACTTTACTAAACGCCCTTTCTTCGAGTCCCACCAGTTTCAACTGATCCAGTAATAAACTGCGGGTTGGTTTTATGCCGCTCAATTTTGCAAACAAGGACAGGTTATCAAAAGCCGACAGGTATTTATACAGGTCCGGTTTTTCTATTACAGCCCCTACCTGTTTTAATATTTCGGTTCTGTGTGTGAAGAGTTCTTTGCCAAAAATGCTGATCGTTCCGCTGGTTGGCCTCACCAACGTTAGTAGCATCCGGATAGTGGTTGATTTCCCGGCACCATTCTGCCCAAGAAAACCATAAATATCCCCTTCATTTACGGTAAAAGAGAGATCGTCTACAGCGGTAATTTCTTTGAACTGCTTGGAAAGATTGTTTACACGGATGATCGCTGACATATATTTCTATATTGTCAAAGGTAAAACAGATAAGCAAGCAAAAAGTTTAAATGAAGGGTATTTAGAATGCCCGTCTTGTCGCCGGGAGTTTCTTCTTTCCTTATCCACCCGGGTTCATATAGGTCTGCAGGGCAGTTACGTATGCTTCAAAAGATTCAATTCCTTTTTTGGTGACCTTGCAGATGGTTTGCGGATAGTTATTGCTGAATTGTTTGGTCACTTCAATATACCCGGCGTCTTTTAGTTTATTGATCTGTACGCTCAGGTTACCTGCAGTGGAATTTGTCTTTTCCTTTAAAAAAGTGAACTCGGCTTCCCGTACGCTGATGAGCAGGCTCATTACAGCAAGCCGCAGTTGTGAATGCAATATGGGATCGAGTTCTTTAAATTCCATGATCGGGAGCCTGGTTATTATTTAGAAATTTTATTGGATCCTTTATGCTCTGCCCAAAGGATCAGCCCGGGTATGATGTACCCGACAAGCACCGCCGCCGCCATAATGAGCATATCGTATTTAAATTCTTTGTTTATAAAGATGGCAATGGCGCCTGCCCAGTTGACAACAGCGCCGACCATCAATGCTTTCGATTTAATGGCGCCTCCTTTTATCAACATCAAAAAGGCAAATATCATCAGGAGAAATCCAAACCCGTTGTTGGGACCTACGGATTCATTTATAGAAAAGATGATGATAAAGATGCAGACAAAGAACCCGATATGAACCATGCGCATTAGTTCATCTACATAGGTCTTCACTTTTTTACGTTTGGGTTTTACAACATCGTATAGCAATAAAAGGATCGTTACACCACCGAAAATATTCCAGCCCAGGAAGATCGTTTCTGATCCCAGGTCAATAAAAAAGTAGGTTGATAAAGATGCTAAAAAGATCATGGTGCCCCATAACAGCCAGCTAAGCCCGCTGTCTGTAAAATTCGCCTTTGCCTGGTTTATCATCTGCTGGATGATCTCCAGGCTTTTTTCGTTTGTAAGTTGTTGATCGTTTTGCATGGTATTAAAGATTTTGTAATGGTTTGTTTTGCTGATTATACTTTTTCCGGAGCAGGTACCCGGGTACGATCCAGGCTGCAACCATGGCAGCAGCCAATAACAGCAATCCATATTCCGGTAAAATGAAGGTTGAAATAATTGCCAGCCCCCAACAAATAATTCCACCGGTTTTAAGTGGTTTGAACTGCATCACAATTCCTGACATAAATGTGGGTGTGCCGTACAACATCAGGAAGAGTGAATATACTTTATCCCATCCCTCGCTTTTGCCTAAGATAAAACTCATGATGAACATACAGATCCCAAAGCTTATCCAGATATAGTTGATGATGTTCTCACTATATGTTTTTACTGTTTCCTTTTTTTTCGTCTTCACCAGGTAAATGACCTGGAAGATAACCGCCAGCCAGCAACTTGCCCAGATCACTTCGGGATGCGCAACCAATTTCAGCTTCAACAGAACAAAATGCCCTATTGAACAAAAAAGGATCAGCCATCCCCACAGAAGATATAAAAAACCATTCTCACTGAAACGGTTCTTTGCCTGGTTGATCATCTGGTCAATTAACTGCAGACTGTCTTTGGGTGAAAAATTTTCAGGTTGCATAAAAACGATTTTGTTTTGGTGCCGGGATTGACAATTCTGTCAATCCCGGTAATTTGTTTTATTTACATTCGCCCAGTAACTTCTCAACCCGATGCTTACCCCAGTTTGGATGGATCTCACTGGCTGGTTTAAAATTATTGAACTTATCCAACGAAGACTGTAAAACCGGTTTCGCTGTGGCACATCCGCCGCCAAATTGTTCGGGCGTATATTTCAAACCTTCGCCTTTCAGCAATTCCGGGCGTGGGTTTGTGGGATCCTGCTGCATGGCTGCTTCAATATTCGACGCACTCTCAGGGCCGTACTCCATGTACCGCTGCATAGGGTTCACCATCATGTGAGCGCTGGCGATCATGCTTTTTATGCAACTGATCTCTGAATTATTTGGCTGCAGGGAATCGGCTTTGTTGATTAGTGCTGTTGCTTTATCGGCAATGGCATCGACCTTTGATTTATCCTGCTCCATGTACGTATAATTAACCTGGCATAAGGCAGCATAATAATAAGCCAGCCATTGGTTCTTCTCTGCCGTGGCAATGCGTTCAAAATTATTTGCCAGGGTTAAAAGGTTTGCCGGGTTTTTATAGCTGGTATCAATAGCAGCTATATTACTTTTCATGGCAGCAATATATTTATCGCTTTGTGCAAAAGAATTTGTTGCTAAGAAAATAACAACGATGATGAGCATGAACTTTTTCATTGGTGAATGTTTTAGTAGTTTATTTTTTGTTTTTTAATTTTTCGTATTCGCTTTCTACCGAATTGGCACGGGGAAAGATATAAGCACCGGCAAAATGAAAGGCCAGCCCGATGCCCCAGCCAAGTGTTGGCCATATGGGCCAGGGAAAATTACCGCCGTCAAAGACATCAATGTCCATTTCCTGGTAGTGGTGGTGGCCCGAAGAAAAAAACCAAATGCCCCATAAGAATGCATTTACAATTACATAGGAAACTGCATGCGACTTGAAACTTGCTCTTTTTTGAGCGATCTCCCACAGAACAGGATCCTTTCCTTCGGGAGCTGGTTGATGATGTGACATGTTGTTTAAATTTTATGCTTCTGTCCAGTCCTCCTTCTCAGGTTGAGATAGTCGGGCAGAAGCGGTGATTGATTTTTTTTATTGCAATGTGGTGTTTTACTTTTTAGTTTTTATATGAACTTTCATCGGGGAACTTTAAGTACCATCATTACAAAAGCCGCTAACGGGGTTAGTAAAGCAATAAGTCCCCAGATGTCCCATGCCAAATAGGTATTATTAAAGGTCCTCCAGTTAAAATCAGGGGAAGCTTCTTTATCTAAAGTGAGGTTAAATATCTTTTTCTGTAAGGGCGCCACTTTAAATGCAAAAGCAAGACCTGAAACAGAAAACATCACAACCGACCAGAATATCCATCCTGTTCTCAGAATTGGCAAATGCCCGTAAATGGCAGCTAAGATGCCCCCTGCAGTAATAACCACTACTCCGGGAATTGTAAAGTACCTGTCTGCCTTTATTATTCCTTTCATGGTATGATTAATTATTTTAAGGTCCTTTGTCTTTACCGCAAAAGACATCCAGAAAAGCCCGGTAATAATGTTTCCCAGGAATATTATTACTGCGGCAAGGTGTATTAATTTAAGATAGTTATAGTCCATATTGCCAGATATACGTTGCCGGTCTTTATAAATTATTATTAATTGCGTCCTGTGTCCTGTCGATTCCAAAGCTGAGGAAACAGCCAATGAAAATAAACCGTTTGGATGGCGGCGTTATGGCCACTTTCCTGTTTCCGTCGTTGCTGTAATTATAATTGAACACCTGGTTCTGGCCAAGCACATTGTTTATTCCCAGGACCCAGACAGTAAAAACTTTGGGGTTTGTCTTACCCAGATTGGGCAGGTAGTTTATACTAAAGCTCATGCTGTTGTAGTTGATGGTTTTACCTGCATCGCTGATGACATATTTACTTTGCGTATTGTCGTATGCAATGCGGTAATAAGGACGACCTGTTGCAAAATTGTAGCTGAGGTTAAAACCTGTTTTCCAGGGCAGGACAAATTTCTTTACTACAAGAGCCGCTGTATGGTTTGCCGCAAAGGAAGGAGTAATGGCCTGGGGGTAGTTCAGAAAATCCCTTTTTGTATCCAGGTAAGAATAAGAGATCCAGTAGTCAACATTTTTAAAGGTCTTTTTATCCCGCCAGAATATTTCCACGCCCTTTGCATCGCCAAAGCCATTATTATTTACGGCAGTTTCTCTGCCCGTTATGTTTACAGAAGTTTTATAAAGGTCGCTGTACTTTTTATAAAAAGCTTCTATCCGGAAAGTATGTTGACTGCTCAGCTTTTGATATTGAAGTATGTAATGGGCAGCCCTTGAATAATCGAGACTGGCTGTTGTTGGCAAATATTTTCTTTCGGGGTTTTGATAAAAAAGCCCGTACGCAAAGGAAGCCTGGCTGTTGTCGGCAAATTTATAAGCCACAGAAAGCCGGGGTGCAATATTCCATTTACTGATCACATCAGAATGCTCCAGCCTGCTTCCTACTTTTGCAGCCAGGCTGTTGGTAAGATAAATATCGGCTTCAGCAAATACCGACTCCATATTATCCTTAACCGTCTCAGAGAACTTTGAGCCGTCGTATAAAGTATATGTTGATCTTTCGTTGCTGTAGAAATAGTCGCTGCCAAAGCGAAGGGTGTTAAGCCCGTTCATTTTTTTCTCCAGCACTACCCTTGCCTGTGCATATTGTGCCCGGTTGTTCAAGGTAAAATTTTTGAACGCATAAAAAGAAGGATTCGTGATAACCTGTTTCTGGTTATTCGCATCTTCCAGCTCATTCAGAATATCATCTTTGTTGGTGCTGTAGCTGATCCCGGTGATAATTCTCCAGCCATTGCCTAAATTATCCTTCCAATTAATGTTCTGGTAAGTATTCAGGTTTTCAATGGCAAATGCATCTTTCAAAACCGCTGAATCTATGTCCGGGTTTCTGAATCCTGTTTTATTGGCACTGATATAACCGTAGTATTTTATGATACCGCCGGTTTTGGTCTTTATCCTGAAGTTGGCGTCGCCCTGGTGATAAGCCGGTATCTCATAAAAATCCTGTTTGTATTTATTGAATTTAAATGCCAGCCAGAGATTGGTGTAATTATACGAAATACCCCAGGATGATTTTTTATTTTTTGCAAGGTGTTGAATACCGCCTCCAAGGCCAATTACAGAAATAGCCAGGTCGGCTTCTGTTCTATCCGGCAGATCCTTGCTCTCTAAGATTAATGCTGAAGAAAGCGCCTGCCCGTATAATGCAGAATAACCTCCCGAACTGAATACGGTTCCTTTAAAAAGGAATGGATTAAATCGCCCCCTTGTTGCAATACCCGGTGTGCTGCTGTAAAAAAAGTTATTTACCAGGTTTCCATCCATGTATATTTTACTCTCTGTTGCCGAACCGCCCCGAACAAACAATCCTTCACTTTCGCCAACCTGCTGGGTGCCCGGCAATGTTTTAAAAGCACTGGTAACATCGCCGTTGGCACTTGGGGTGGTTACAATATCAATGGCATTTAAAACGGCACCCTTATTTTTATCGCTGGCAACAAATGCGCCGGCAGATATTACCACCGCTTTTAATTCGGTTACCAGTTCCTTTAGGGAAATACTTAATGTCAATGCACTTGAGGTCAGGCTAACTTCCTCCTCAAATGGCCTGTACCCGATTATGGAAGCCTCTACAACCTGTTTTCCCTTCTCGGTAGTAGTAAAAGAGAAATTTCCCAGTGAATCGGTGGTGGATCCATCATAGGTATTCTTTAAAGTAATGCTTACACCTCCCAGTGGTTTTCCCTTTGTATCCAAAATTTTACCCGAAATCCTGGTTTGGGCTTTTGAACCTAAACTGCTCAATAACATGACTAAAACGAGAACCCTTTTCATCTTTCTAATTTTGACACAAACGTAAAGTAGTTTATTTTATAAACCAAATATTTTAAAAAAAATATTTTTCTTCCCGTAGTAACCCACCAGAAAACCCGAATGAAAAGAATCCATTAAATAGCTGGTTATCAAATACATATGATGGTATTTATAGTTTACACTATGCAGTTAGTTTGGCCAATAACTTATCAACATAGCCTAAAATTTATTTTTTTATGTGGGGGCAATTTGTAATTTAGCAACAGAATTTAATGGGTTAGTAAGTACAAAGGGTCAGCAGAAATGTTGACCCTTTTACTTTGTAGCAATCAGCAGATTTGCTTTTTTGAAAGATAAAATCCAATACAACTTCTTTCTCTTCTTTAACCACCCAGCTGTGCTTCCGGATGAGCAGAGTCTTTTAATTGATTTTTCATTTTTCTTTTTCCAGTTTACATTTATGCCATGAGCAAAACCAAATCAGCTTTTTTCTGCCAGAACTGTGGTTACGAAAGTGCCAAATGGCTGGGTAAATGTCCGTCGTGCAATAACTGGAACACATTTGTAGAAGAAATAATTGTTAAAGGGTCCGACAAAAAAGAGAAAGATCCCTGGCAGGATTATACCGGCACCGGCAAACTAAAAACTATTTCTATTAACGATGTAAGCAGTGCAGAGGAAAAAAGGATCATAACAACCGATGCAGAATTAAACCGGGTATTGGGAGGCGGCATTGTTTTGGGAAGCATTGTTTTGGTTGCAGGAGAACCAGGCATTGGTAAATCAACCTTATTCCTTCAAAATGGTTTGCAGCTTACAGACATTGTAACATTATACATAAGTGGTGAAGAAAGTGAACAGCAGATAAAGATGAGGGCAGACCGCATTGGGTTTAAAAGCGAAAATTTTTACCTGCTTACAGAAACCAGTACGCAAACCATTTTCCAGGAGATAAAAAAACTGAAACCCCAGCTTGTAATTGTAGATTCCATCCAGACACTTCAATCTCCTTTTGTGGAAAGCAGCCCGGGCAGCAGAAGCCAGATAAGAGAATGTGCAGCGGAACTTCAACGTTTTGCCAAAGAAACTAATACGCCAGTGTTCCTGATCGGCCATATTACCAAAGACGGAACCATTGCAGGCCCGAAGATATTAGAACATATGGTGGATACCGTACTTCAGTTTGAAGGCGACCGGCATTACACCTACCGCATATTGCGTACGCTTAAGAATCGCTTTGGTTCAACGGCTGAACTGGGTATTTATGAAATGACCGATACTGGCATGCGGGCAGTAAGTAATCCTTCTGAAATTCTGATCACACAAAAAGAAGAACAGCTAAGCGGTATTGCCATTGCAGCAACCATGGAAGGACTGCGACCACTTTTGATAGAGGGACAGGCATTGGTTACGCAAAGCGTTTATGGAACACCCCAACGAACAGTAAGTGGCTTTGACCTTAGGCGCCTGCAATTATTGTTAGCGGTACTGGAAAAAAGGGGTGGTTTTCATTTTGGGGTTAAGGACGTATTTATAAATATTGCCGGCGGATTAAAAGCGGAAGACCCTTCCATTGACCTTGCTATTGTGAGTGCCCTGCTGAGCAGCTATGAAGATATTCCCATCAACCAGAAATATTGTTTTGCCGGAGAAGTTGGCCTGAGCGGGGAGATAAGAGCTGTTAACCGTATCGAACAACGCATTGCCGAAGCAGAAAAGTTAGGTTTTGAAAAGATCATCCTGAGCAAATACAATCTTTCACACAAGCAGCCGGGCAAATCGAAATTCAACATTGAAGTAGTTCCACTAAGTAAGGTGGAGGAATTATACCAGTATTTGTTTTAACTTGTTAGGGCAAATCATGGTGATGATCAAAGCCATTAAAAATATCGCCAGCAGTACCCTGCATATTTTCTATCCGCATGTATGTACGGGCTGCGGTTCCGACCTTGTAAGCGGAGACAATCTCCTTTGCCTGCGCTGCATCCATGCATTACCACATACAAATTTTGCCTGCCTTGCAGATAACCCGATCGAAAAACATTTTTGGGGAAGGCTTCCCATAGAAACAGGGCACAGTGAGTTTTATTTTTCAAAGGAATTTTTAATACAGCACCTTATTCATCAGCTTAAATACAAAGGCGATACCCAGATCGGTTTTTACCTGGGCGAATTGATGGGTAGAAGTCTTATCACGAGCAATCGCTTTAATGATATTGATGCACTGATTCCCTTACCTCTTTATGCAGATAAAGAACATAAACGGGGCTACAACCAGGCAGCGGTTATTTGCAATGGCATGTCTTCCGTAATGAACATTCCTGTTTTAACTACTGCTGTAATCCGCAGCCATGCCACCGAAACACAGACCCGTAAACACCGTACCGAACGGTGGGAAAACGTGAGTGGAAGTTTTAAAATTGCCGAACCAGTAGAATTGAAAAACAAACACCTGTTGCTGGTAGACGATGTGATAACAACCGGGGCCACGCTGGAAGCATGTGGTGCCATAATTTTAGAGCAGCAAAATATTAAACTCAGCATTGCTACATTGGCTTATGCAGCTAAATAAGTATAAATTTGAACCATGAAGAAACTCAACTTCCTTTTTTGCGTTGCAGGATCTGCCTTTTGCCTTTTTGCAGCTTCCTGCAAAAAAGACAGCTTCATCAGCAGCGCCGATGCATTCCTTCACATTACTACCGATACATTAAAATACGACACCGTTTTTACCACTACCGGCTCCATTACCAAATTCTTCAAGATCATCAATGAGAATAATCAGAAACTCCGGCTTGATAAAGTAAAACTGATGGGTGGCGCCGGCTCTTCTTTTAAAATAAATGTTGATGGCATGGCTACCAATGAAACCAATAACCTGGTCATTGAAGCCAACGACAGCATTTATGTTTTTGTATCCGTTACCATCAATCCAAATGCAACCAACCTGCCTTTTATTGTAAGCGACAGCATCCTGGTTACGTATAATGGCAACAACCGCTTCGTTCAGTTGCAGGCTTATGGACAAAACGCCAACTTTTTAAGCAATCGTTTGATCACCGGCAATGTGGTATGGACTAACAATCTGCCTTATGTGATCCTTGGCAGCATCCGGATTGATACCACTGCCTCATTAACCATTCAACCCGGGTGCAGGATATATTCGCACGCTGATGCACCCTTCATCGTGGATGGCAGATTAACTGTTAACGGAACCAAGACAGCTAACGTGGTATTTACCGGCGACCGGCTGGATGATGTTTACAAAGACCTGCCCGCAAGCTGGCCGGGTATTTACTTCCGGGGCAGCAGCAAAGACAATACAATGACTTTTGCCGTTGTAAAAAATGCCTACCAGGCCATTGTGGTGGAGAAACCTTCCATCAACGCAAATCCAAAACTGGTATTACACCAGAGTATTGTTGACAATGCGTATGACGTTGGGATATTTTGTGTAAACACGAACCTGCTTGCTGATAACAGCCTCATAAGTAATTGCGGCAGCAATATCATTTTAAGCTATGGGGGCAATTACAATTTTACACATTGCACTGTGGCAGCCTATTCAAACAACTACATGCTGCATAAGAACCCGGTACTTAATGTAAGCAACTTTGCTTTTCAAAACGGCGCTACGGTTACTGCCGACCTGAATGCTGTTTTCCGCAATAATATTTTCTGGGGCGATGAAGGCGGCATCGTTAATGATGAAACAGTGGTTAATAAACAAGGAGCTACCACATTTAATGTTTTATTTGAGAAAAATATTTACCGGGTTTTAAATGACCCCGGCAACAGCACCCTCACCGCCAATCTTAAAAACCAAAACCCATCTTTCGACAGCATAGATGTGGGCAAACGAATATTTGATTTCCGGGTAACAAAAAATTCAACAGCCCCGGGCATCAACACCGGTACGGCAACAGGTTTTCTCAAAGACCTGGATGACAAGAACCGGAATGTGGGCCTGCCCGACATGGGTTGTTATGAAAACCAGTAGCCGCTCATCAATCTGCTTTTATTGCTGCCCGGGAATTGCTTAATTTTAATTCCCCTTAAAGTTCACTTAACCTGAACAAAAGCAATTTTCATTCGTTATAATTAAAACCATTTACCATGATCAAATTATTGGCAGTTACGGTTGCCTTTCTTTTCAGCAGCATGCAAATAAATACCACTGCCGTGGAACCTGCTCCACAAACAAAGCCGGTTGCAAAATCCATCTACGATTTTAAAGTGGAAGGCCTGGAAGGAGGAACAATTGATTCCTCAAAATTCAAAGGCAAAAAGATACTCATCGTGAACACCGCCAGCAAATGTGGGTATACGCCGCAATACGAAGGACTGGAGCAGTTGTATGAAAAATACAAAGACAAATTAGTGATCGTTGGTTTTCCCGCAAACAATTTTGGCGGACAGGAGCCCGGCACCAACACCGAGATAAAAGAATTCTGCAAAAAAAATTATGGCGTTACTTTCCCCATGGCATCTAAGGTTTCTGTTAAGGGAGATGACATGGCACCCATTTACCAGTGGCTTTGCAACAAGTCGGAGAACGGGGTATTGGATGCAGAGATCAAATGGAATTTTGGCAAATTTCTGCTGGATGAAAAAGGAAATTTACTCTACTACTTCCCCAGCAAGGTTACGCCCATGAGTGAGGAGATCACCGGCAAATTATAATCATATGGTAAGGCTGTTTGTTATTTTACTTTTTTCTCTCGGCAACAGCCTTACCTGTTTTTCCCAACAGACCAGGTCTATCTATGATTTTAAAGTAGAAGGATTGAATGGAGATACCATCAACTTCGCCGCTTTTAAAGGAAAGAAGATCCTCATCGTTAACACCGCCAGCAAATGTGGCTTCACCCCGCAGTACGAGGGACTGGAGGAATTGTATGAGAAATACAAAGACAAACTGGTGATCGTTGGTTTCCCCGCAAACAATTTCTTTTCCCAGGAACCCGGTTCCAACGAAACCATTGCAGAATTCTGCAAAAAGAATTACGGCGTTACTTTTCCCATGGCAGCAAAAATTTCTGTAAAGGGAAAGAACACCGCCGCCATTTATCGCTGGCTTTGTAATAAAGAAGAGAATGGCGTACTCGACGCTAAAATAACCTGGAACTTCAACAAATTTTTATTGGATGAGAACGGTAAGCTGCTTGAACATTTTACAAGCAAGGTGAAGCCGATGAGTGAGGAGATTGTCTCTAAATTATAACCGCACTCGTCCCGGTCTCTGACCGGGACGGCCTGGTTTTGAGTTTCCAACTCAACCACTTCAACTATCTTTGCAGCCATGCAATTCCAATCCATCACCGGGCAAAAAGCAACCAAAGAACAACTGGTTCAAATGATCCAGCACAACCGGCTGAGCCATGCTTTATTATTCTTAGGCAAAGAAGGAAGCGGCACCCTGCAACTGGCACTGGCATTTGCACAATACATCACCTGCGAAAAAGTGAACGGAAAGCAAGCCGCGGCAGAGCCTTCTTTATTTGGAGACCCCGAACCTCAAACTTCAAACCTCAAACCTCAAACAGACTCCTGCGGTTCCTGCCCCTCCTGCAAAAAAGCAAACGAACTCATTCACCCCGATATTCATTTCTCTTACCCGGTCATTTCAAAAAAACCCGGCGATAAACCCATCAGCACTGATTTTATAAAAGAATGGCGGGAGTTCATCGCAACAAACCCTTACGGCAATGTATACGACTGGTTACAATTCATCGGCGCCGAAAACAAACAGGGAAACATTACCGCACATGAATGCAATGATATCATCCGCAAGCTCAACCTCAAAAGTTTTGAGAGCGAATACAAGATCCTCATCATGTGGCTGCCCGAATTCTTAGGCAAGGAAGGAAACAAATTATTAAAGCTGATCGAAGAGCCACCGCCAAATACATTGTTCATCCTGGTTGCCGAGAATGAAGAACTGATTCTTCCTACTATTATATCACGTACACAATTGGTAAAAGTTCCTTCGCTGAATAAACAAGATGTGGAAGCTGCCCTTGAATTAAAAGAAGGCGTGAACATGGATAAAGCCCGGCAGGTAGCCGCTGTTACCGAAGGCAATTTCCGGGAGGCATTACAATTATTACAACATGCCGATGATGACTGGGAAGCCATGCTCCGGGAATGGCTGAATGCCGTGATACGGACCGGGCCGGTTGCCCAGGTAAAATGGATCGACGATACGGCCAAACTGGGCAGGGAAAAACAAAAGCAATTCCTCAAATACTTCATTCACCTGCTGGAACAGGCCGTACGCATAAGGGCAATCGGCCCTACGGACAACGACCAACGATCAACGGATCACGACTTTGCCCTTCGCTTAAATAAGATCTGTTCCATCGAGCAGCAGGAGGCCATCATCACCGAATTAGACAAGGCCAGCTACTATATTGAGCGTAATGCCAATGCCAAAATGCTCTTTCACGCCCTTTCCATAAGGTTGTATCATATTATTAACAACAAATCGTTAATTTTGGTGAATTGAGGAATTTGACCCGTGGTACAGGAATTACTGATTTGAGTTGATTTTAGTGTATTATATATTTTGATACCAGCATTTTCAACAATACCAGGCATCGTTGTGTCACTCACTTGTACAGCATACCATACTTCGGCTTCGCTCAGTATGGAACATCATCTGCTGAACAGAGATTAAGCACAAGTCCCGATAGCTATCGGGAGCGTCGCCACTAAGGTTTAATAGTAATTCTCCCGCCCGGCTCCCAATTCATAATTTTTAATTCTTAATTACCATTATATGGGATGTGGAAGTTGCGGAACATCTAAAGACGGGGCGCCATCGGGTTGCCAGAGCCACGGAAATTGTTCCACCGGCGGTTGTAACCGCATGAATGTGCACGACTGGCTGGCCAACCTGCCTTTCAGTGATCCGGAAAGCGGATGCCGCATTGTGGAAGTGAGTTTCAACAATGGCAGCCGCAAAGACTTTTTCAAGAACACCACTTTACAACAATTCTTCAAAGGTGATATGATCGCTGTAGAAGGGGTGAATGGTTTTGATGTGGGCATGGTAAATATTACCGGCGAACTGGTTCGATTGCAATTAAAGAAGAACAAGATTGACGAGAAGAGTCCCGATATAAAAAAGATACTGCGCCGTGCCAATGATACCGACATTTCAAAAATGCTGGAAACAAAATCAAGAGAGGCACAGGTTCTTATCCGCAGCCGTGCCATTGCCCGCCAGTTGAAACTTGAAATGAAAATGGCCGAAGTGGAGATACAGGCCGATGGCCGCAAAGCCACGTTCTTTTATATTGCCGATGACAGGGTTGACTTCAGGGAACTGATAAAATTATACGCTGCCGAATTTAAAGTGAAGGTAGAGATGCGCCAGATAGGTGCAAGGCAGGAAGCCGGCAAAGTAGGTGGCATTGGCAGTTGTGGCCGTGAACTTTGTTGCAGCAGCTGGCTCACCGATTTTAAAAGCGTTAATACCAATGCAGCCCGTTACCAGAATTTAAGCATCAACCAAAGTAAATTAAGCGGACAGTGCGGCAGGTTGAAGTGTTGTTTGAATTACGAGCTGGATACTTATATGGATGCACTTCGTTTTTTTCCTGATGATGCAGATAATATCGAGATCGCTACAAGCCGTGCCTACCTGGTGAAGAAAGATATCTTCCGCAACCTGATGTGGTACAGCATGCCCGACAGCAACAAACAATATCCACTCACCATTGAACGGGTTAAAAAAATAAAAGAACTGAACAGGCAGGGAATAAGGACCGAAAGCCTTGAACCGGTGCAAGTGGTAAGCAATAAGCCGAAAGAGATAGAACCGGTGTATGCCGATGTGGTAGGACAGATAAGTTTAAAGAGCCTCGAAAAGACCAGCCGTAAAAGAAGAGACCTGGAGAAAAGAAAAGATCAACCACGTGGACCAAGGCAAGATCGTGGAGGACAGGGACAAGGCCAGCAGCAAAAACCAGCTGGTCAGCAAGGTCGTCCGGGTGGTGGTGGCAACAGGCCTCAACAGTCGGGTGGCAATCAGCCAAACCGCCCACAGGGCCAGGGGGGCAATCGCAATAACCCAAGCAGGCAGCAGGGTCCTAACCGTAACCCGAATCAACAGCAAAGAAATCAAAACCCAGGTAACAAACCCGGGGATAAAAAATAACGAAGCTTTAAAACTAACGTCGGGTTTTCCATCCGGCGTTTTTTATTTTTGCTGAATAATAGCCTACATGTCAATAAGTGTAAATAATCTTACAAAAATTTACGGCACACAAAAAGCGGTGGATGGCATTTCCTTTAAAGTTGGCAAAGGAGAGATCGTTGGTTTCCTGGGCCCAAACGGTGCAGGCAAATCAACTACCATGAAGATCATTACCGGTTACCTGCAGGCCGATGAAGGCGCTGCAGAAGTTTGTGGCCATACCGTAAATGATAACAGCAATCAAACGAAAGAAAAAGTCGGTTACCTGCCTGAGGCCAACCCGCTTTATTACGACATGTACATACGGGAGTACCTTGATTTCATCAGCAATGTGCATGCTGTAGCAAATAAAAAACAAAAGATCGAAGAAGTGATCAGCCAGGTGGGCCTCACGGCTGAAGCCAATAAAAAGATCGGGCAGTTAAGTAAAGGATATAAACAACGGGTTGGGCTTGCTGCAGCATTGATTCATGATCCCGAAGTGCTGATACTGGATGAACCAACCAGCGGCCTTGATCCCAACCAGATCGTAGAGATAAGGGAAGTCATAAAAAAACTGGGTAAAGAAAAAACGGTTTTGTTCTCTTCACATATCCTGCAGGAAGTACAGGCCATCTGCGACCGGGTGGTCATCATAAACAAAGGAAAGATCGTGGCAAATGATACCCTGAGCAACCTGGTGGGCAAAAACCATTTCAACACATTGCGGTTAGAAATAAAAGAGGTTGTAAAGGAGGATATTTTTGAAGGCATACAGAATATCAGCCAGCTGAATGCAAATACATGGCTGTTTAAAACAGATGACGCAGACCGTTTAAAAAGAAGGCTGATAGAAATCACATTGAATAAAAATCTCAACATTGTTTCTTTGCAAAGCGAATCAGTTGGAAGTTTAGAAGATATTTTCAGAACTTTGACCACCAATCAACCAATTACTTAATAAACCAATTAACGAATCATGAGTTACATCGCCTCCATTCATGCCCGGCAGATATTAGACAGTCGTGGAAACCCCACCGTAGAAGTGGATATTTTAACCGAGAACGAACACCTTGGCCGTGCGGCCGTGCCCAGTGGCGCCAGCACCGGTATTCATGAAGCCGTTGAATTGAGAGATGGCAATAAAAAACTGTATGGAGGTAAAGGAGTACTTAAAGCCGTTAAGAATGTAAATACCATTCTTGCTGATAATCTGCTTGGCTGGGATGTAGCTGATCAAACAGGAATTGATGCATTGATGATCGCACTGGATGGAACACCCAATAAAGGCAAGTTGGGTGCAAACGCCATTCTTGCCGTGAGTATGGCCGTTGCCAAAGCGGCTGCGCTGGAAGCAAACCTTCCCTTGTATCGCTACATCGGCGGAACCAATGCCAAGATATTACCCATCCCCATGATGAACATTTTAAATGGTGGAGCGCATGCCGATAATAAGATCGACTTCCAGGAATTTATGATCATGCCGGTTGGCGCTTCAACATTCAGTGAAGGATTGCAATGGGGTGTGGAAATTTTCCATACGCTGAAATCAGTATTAAAGAAAAAAGGTTATAGCACAAACGTAGGTGATGAAGGTGGCTTTGCTCCTAACATTCAAAGCAACGAAGAAGCGATTGAAACCGTATTAACTGCCATCCAGGCCGCAGGATATAAAACAGGCACGCAGATCAAAATTGCGATGGATGCTGCCAACAGCGAACTGTGGAATGCAAAAGAGAAGAAATATATTTTTCATAAGAGCGATGGAAAGAAAATGACGAGTGAGCAATTGGTGAAATACTGGGAAAGCTGGGTAAAACAATATCCCATCTGCTCTATTGAAGATGGCATGGCCGAAGATGATTGGAAAGGATGGAAAATGCTTACCGATGCAGTTGGAAGCAAATGCCAGTTAGTGGGTGATGACCTGTTTGTAACCAATGTTGATCGTTTGGAAAGAGGGATCAAAGAATCGATCGGAAACGGGTTGTTGGTTAAAGTAAACCAGATAGGAACCATTACCGAAACCATCAATGCAGTAAGCATGGCTCAAAACAACGGATATAATACCATCATGAGTCACCGCAGCGGCGAAACTGAAGATACCACTATTGCCGACCTGGCCGTTGCCCTTAACTGCGGACAGATAAAAACCGGCTCCGCTTCCAGGACCGACCGCATGGCTAAATATAACCAGTTGATTCGTGTGGAAGAAATATTGGGCGAAAGTGGCATATATCCAAAAGGAAAGATTAAATTTGGTAGGTAACAATAGCTGATATGAAATTGCTGACCCATATTCCATCCTGGCTAAAGAACAAATACCTGCTGGCAGGAGCATTTTTCGTGATATGGATGCTTTTTTTTGATCCGAAAGACATTCCTTCGGGTTTTGAACGAAAGCAGAAGTTGAATGAGCTTCAAAATAGTGAGCAACATCTTGATGAATTAATAACAGATTCCCAAAAAGAACTGCAGCTTCTGAAGAATGATGCCCAAAGTATTGAAAAATATGCCCGGGAGAAATACATGATGAAAAAAGATAATGAAGATCTTTTTATACTGAAGTCCCCATTAAAAAGCGATTAAAATAGCCGTAAAAGGCAATATTCTTATTTATCAGCCGTTTATGTAAGCGGATATGGATATTTAATTTTTTAACACACAAGCAACTTAACTTGTCTATGCACAACTTTACCCCGGAAGATTTATTACTCTATTTGTATAATGAAACTTCCCCAGCAAAGACAGCCGAAATAAAGGCTGCCTTAGAAAATGACTGGAGCCTTCGTGAAAAATTTGAAGTGATCAACTCAGCTCAAAAAAAGCTGGAAACACTTAAAATGTCACCGAGCCAGCAAACACTGGATTCAATAATGAATTATGCTGAAAAAGCAGTAGCCGAACTTTCACCACAGGTGTAGTCCACTAAAGCTTTTAATGTAATTTTATCCTCCACAGAAAATGGGGGATTTTTTTTATGACCAAAAAGGAACGCTACCGGTTTTTAATTGACTATTTTCTGCAACATGCGCCTGATGCCGAAACCGAACTGATTTATGACAGCCCCTTTCAACTGCTGGTGGCAGTTATTTTATCGGCGCAATGCACCGACAAGCGGGTTAACCTCACTACGCCTTTCATTTTTGAGAAGTACTCAACTGCCGTATCATTAAGCCAGGCAACTTTCGACGATCTCTTTCCCCTGATCAAAAGCATTTCTTACCCCAATAACAAAACAAAGCACCTGATAGGCATGGCTAAAATGCTGATGGAAAAATTCAATGGCAAAGTACCCATGACGGTTGATGAATTGATACAACTGCCCGGCGTTGGGCGAAAAACGGCTAACGTGATAACTTCTGTTGTTGACAACCAGCCCAATATGGCAGTAGATACGCATGTATTTAGAGTGAGCGCAAGAATAGGGCTTACCAGCAATGCCAAAACCCCGTTGGCTGCCGAAAGACAACTGGTAGAGAACCTGCCTACAGAATATGTTCATCTCGCCCATCATTGGCTTATCCTCCATGGCAGGTATGTTTGTACCGCAAGAAATCCGGCATGCAGCAAATGCGGTTTATCAAGCATCTGTAAATATGTGAACAAAAAAAATAAAACTTGAGCCATAATTGAGGAATAATCGTTTTATTTGCAATACAGTCTTATCCTTTTGAAACCCCCAGCCAAGAAATAAAACAAAGGATAATTTACACATGAAAAGAATTACATTTTTTGTAAGCAGCCTCATATTGCTTACCGCCCTATCAGAACGTGTTTCTGCACAATACTATTTTTACGACAGCAAATACTACGACAGTCCTATCATGTTCGAAATCGGAGCCTCTGTCGGAGCAATGAACTGCCTGACTGATCTTGGTGGCAATAAAGGCATTGGTAAGAAATTCGTAAAAGACCTTAACCTGGGTAAGACGAGTGTGGCAGGGAGTATTTTCCTTAGCGCAACTTTCCAGGACATGATCGCATTAAGACTGGAAGCAACTTTTGGCCAGGTAAAAGCAGATGATGCTGTATTGAGGAAAGTAAAGGCAAGTACATTTGGCCGCTATGAAAGGAATCTGAGTTTCAGGAGTAACATCACCGAATTTATGCTGGCAACTGAAATACATCCGTTATACATTTTCAATAAATACGATGAAGATAAGGCGCCACCAAGAACCTCTCCTTACTTACTTGCAGGTGTAGGATTCTTTTCTTTCAAACCACAGACAAGGGCAAATGGCACATGGGTTGATCTGCAACCATTAAGTACAGAGGGGCAAGGATTTGCAGAATACCCAGACAGGAAACCATACAAGTTGCAACAAATGTCTATCCCTGTTGGTATTGGGGCTAAATATGAATTAAGCTCAACCATTAATCTCAGGGCAGAATTTGTTTACCGCATTTTATCTACCGATTAGCTGGATGATGTAAGCAAAACGTATATTGACCCTACTTTATACCCGAATTATTTTACAGGTGCTAAATTAACCAACGCCTTTTTATTGAATGACCGCCAGTATGAACTGGATCCTACGCATGTAACCAACCCGGGTGATCAACGTGGGAACCCCAAGAACAACGATTCCTATTTTTCTTTCAACGTTAAGGTCAGCTACTCTTTTGGAAGGCAGAAGGTAAGGTACAATTAAGCCAGGCTTAAAAGCGCCTGACATTCTTTTTTACCGAAGAAGCAATATGTTTCCTTGCTTTTTAATTGACTGCTTTGTGCTTGTCTTTGTATAGGAAACGTACCACACATAGTTTCCCATATTCAGTAAACTTCCTTTTCTTTTACCATCCCAGCCTTGTAGTGGGTCTTTGGTAAAATAGATCCTTTCACCATAGCTGTTGAAGATGGTCATACTGTAATCTTCCATATCACAGGCATGCAAAGGCCTGAAATTATCATTTAACCCGTCTCCGTTTGGAGTAAAGGCATTAGGGAGTAACAGGGCACATGGACAAGGATCAAAAGTTATGTTCATCTGTGCCGTATCTCTTCCGCAACCATTTTCTGCTACAATAGAATAAAGCCCTGTTTGTGTAGCCGTGTAGGTTGCTGCTTTAGTTCCATCCTGCCAGGTGATCTCTGAAGTGTTTTCAACAACAGGCCGGATGACAAAGGCCTCTCCCCGGCATAATGAAGTATCCCTGGGCAATGCCAGCTTCAAGGTATCATTGAAATAAACATTCAGGCTATCCCTGAAAATACAATGCCCTACCTGGGCCGTTACGGTATAGAAACCGGGGTTATAGATATAGTATGTTGATTGGTTCGTATTATTCTGGTCTTCCCGCTGCGGTGGAAAGGATTCCCATTTATAAATACCGGTACCAAAATCGGCATCGAGTACTAAAGAATTACCACGACAAAGAGCCGTATCATTAAAATTGAGCTGTTTGTTTCCGCGGTAGCGAACTATTACAGTATCTACTACTTCACATACTTTGGCGATGGTTACAAAAGCCCAGTATCTTCCTTCATTTCTTATTCGTATGAACGAATCTACCCCGATATTATAGTTGACCGCATCATTTATATCAAGTCCCTTACTGCCCCATGTATAAGAACTGGCTCCCTGAACATTTGCTGATAATGTAAAAATTTCTCTTGGGCATAACAAGGTATCAGGTCCTAGGTTAAATGCCGGCGCAGCATAACTGCTGAAATTGATGTTCACCGTATCGCTGTATAAGCCACAGCCCATCACATTTATGTTTACCACGTATTGCCCACCCGGTGCAGTTACGGGTAATTGCGATTGATTAAAATTAAGATCAGTACCATTCCGTAACCATTGATAGGTTGCATTTTCACTGGATGCATTTAAAGTAATTTGTTCTCCCTGGCACATCAGGTGATCTCTGCCCAGGTCCAGGTTGGGTATCCGGGTAAAGAAAACACCGATGGTATCGGTTACTGCGCAGCCATTTATTTTTACGGTGTAGGTGCCTGATTCTTTTACAGCAAGTATTGGCCCCAGTGTAGCCGTATCATCATTCCACTCGTAGAGGGCATTGGGAACGATGGGAGCATTTAATATATAAGTCCCCGTATCACCACATAAAAAAACATCCGGGCCAAAATTATATGGTACGGGCAATACAATTACAATGGTATCTGTTAAGTCGATCGTACCGGCTCCGCCATCAACAACATGTAACGTAACAACATAAGTACCGGGTGTATTATATATATGCGTTGGCTGAAGAATACCATTGGCTGTATTCAGCAACCCACTGGCGGGGTCACCGAAATTCCAGCTTACCTGGTTGGGAAAAGGGCCATTTCAAAAACATTGGAATTAAACTCCACCGCCGAACCGGCACAGGTAGAACTGTGACTGATCGAAAAAATAGTTTGGGCCGATAGTTTACTCCCGATAATTAAGAAACTTAAAAAGAACAGTATGGAAAAGGATCGCTTCATCTGGTTTATCTTAATGTCTTATACAGGTTTTATTTTTTCATCACCTTACTTTCAACATGGGCCGAACTTGTTGCAGGGGCCCGTTTTGCAGTCTTGCATAATACACGCCGCTTGCCAAGGTCCCCGAATCAAATACTATTGAATAAGTACCCGCTGCATAAACTTTATCAGCAAGTGTGGCGATCTTTCTCCCGGTGGTATCAAATACCTGTATCAAAATATGCCCGCCGGATGATTTGAAAGTAATGGTGGTGGATGCAGTAAATGGATTGGGATAGTTGATGATCAGGTTATCCCCCAGGTTATTTAACTCCTGCATATCCATATTACATGCGGAAGATCTTAACACCGGCAGGTATTGATAATTCTTCAGCAACACCGTATCCACATCTGCCGGCGGAAGACAGAACCAATCCCTTAAGATCGTAGAATACACCGAACGGAAATCATATTGCATCGGCACATTATCGATGGCCTGTGTGTTGGTAGGTATAGCCGGGTTCTTACCAAGTATGCCCTGCTTTACAGCTTCCCCAAATAAAAATACCGGTTGTGCTGCACCATGATCGGTTCCCAAACTGCCATTTGATTGCATGCGCCTTCCGAATTCCGAAAAGGTCATTCCTAAAACACGGTTTGAAACACCGAGGAATTTCAGGTCGGCCATAAATGCGGTGATCGCATCGGAAACCTGTTTCAACAAACCACTGTGATTACCGGTAAGTGGATTGCCGCCATTCACTTGCCCGGCATGCGTATCAAAGCCACCCATGCTCACCATGTATATCTTTGTTTTTAATCCGCCAGCCACTAATTTGGCAACTGCTTTTAATTGCGCTGCTAAATAGTTATCAGCCGGATAAGCCGATTGCCGGGTAACTTTTGCAGCAGCTGCTTTTATTACTTCTGCATATTTATTCGTTTGCTTTGCTACTGTTCGCAGGTATGTAAGCTCAACACCACTTGGTGTATTTGGTGTTGGGTCTTGTATGGCATCAATCAGGTTATAAAAATTAAGGCCCTCATCAATTGCCAATGCGTCAAACCCGGTAGGACTTAAAAACACCGGCGACAAAACAGAACCGATCTGCAGGGCCAATGGATCAGGCATTGTATCATTTGGAAAACCGATCGGGTAATTGGGGTATTGATGATTCAAATACCTGCCTGCCCAACCGGTTGATAGATACTGTTCGGTATCAGATCCCGTTAACCAGATATCCATGGAACGGAAATGCGATCCGTTTGGTGATGGATATCCCACCGCCTGTATGGCACAAAGTTTTTCCTCATTATACAGCTGCTGCATTCCTGTTAACGATGGATGCAGTCCTGACTTAAGATTATTGTTTACACGAAGTACCCGGTTCTCTGGTATGGCAATGTTTGGGCGTATGCGGTTATAATCACTATAAAATTCAAGGGGAATGATCGTATTCAATCCATCATTGCCTCCCGCCAGTTGAATGAGCACGAGTACGTGATCATTATCTGCACCACCAAGTGCTTTTAAAAGTGGTGATTCTGCCCAGGCCCTTACCGATAAGCCTCCTAATATGGAAGGCAGTACGGCTCCTTGTATGGTTTGTTTTAAAAAATTTCTGCGTTGCATAGTAAAGGAGTTGGATTGGTTAACACAAATGATATTCCGGCAGGTTCATAATGTATTTATAAAAAGAACGCAGCCTTGTTGATACGATCGCCCTTGTGCCCGGGTCAGTTGGATTGGCTTTGTAAGCATCCCATGCATTTGTCCAGTAATAATCCTGTAATTGCCCGCTTAATAAGATGGAACGTTTGATAAATTCTTTTGCGCTTTGGGATAAAGGATAACGGAACAATATCTCCAGCGACTGATCGATCAGCAAATTCGGATCGCCTGGATTGGCCAGTTGATCAGCAAATGCCAATGCATCCACCACAATGGTTTGATTATCGCTGGTGATACCATCGGCGATCATCCGGTCGGTGAAAATATTTCTTCTTATATAGGTTGCTGTATTCACCCACAATTCATAAAAGGCCGGCTCCTGGTAATAGGCATACCATCCTGCCACCTGGGGTATAGAACCCAGTTCCTGCTGCATTTCCCCGGCCTCAAAGCGGATGCTTTGCCAAACAGCATAGGTAGCAGCATTATCTGCAGGAGAAGGAAGTGCCACATTAAATTCATGACAATGGCCGATCACAAAATCCAGCGGGCTTTTTATGATACAAGCCGAAGAATAAACCATGTCGTAAAAGTGCTTGCTCCTGAACAGAACAGATAACACCGGCTGAATATCAAAATTATTATTGCGGAATACCTCTGCCAGCGGACTGATAATTGTTTGCTCAATATCGCTGTCAATTTTATAGTAAACGAAATAGCGGTATATCTTCCGGCAGATATGCTTAGATAGTTCTTCCTGCGAAAAGATCATATCAAGCAACTCATCTATTTCTGAAGCGCCGTTCGGGCCGCTGTAACCCGTAATTATTTTATTGCCGTAAAAAGAAGAGAACTCCTTATTGGATGGATCATGTTTCCCTGCATCAAAAAAGTATGTAAAGGTGGTAGGACTAACGGTGTGACCGGTAAGCACAAGAGCCGCTGCTTTTACGTCATCTTCGGTATATCCTGAATTGGGGCCTTTTCCTACCGTGTATAATTCCTGCAGTTCTCTTGCATAGTTTTCATTGGGTGACCCTTTTACATTACTGTCGCCATTCAAAAAATACAGCATGGCCGGGTCAAGTGTGATTGCCTTAGCCAGGCTTTTAAAATTACCCAATGCATGTTGGCGCAATGTAAGGTAGTGGTCGTACCAAAACCTTGCTTTGATCTTATCACTGCTGATAGAAGTATCGGTTGCAAAATGATTGTGCCAGAACACCACTAATTTTTCATGAATGGAACGGTCACTATTCAGCACCTGTCCCAGCCACCATGTTTTAAAAGATTCAATTCTTTTTTCATTCAGCTCTTTATCGGCTAGTGTAATGCCTGTGTTTATCCAGGTTTGCCACGGCGCAACACCGGTTGGATCGGTATAGCCATTCACACTGTAGTTATTCAGCGGGTATGTTGATAGAGTTGGGGCCGGCTGCAATAATTCATCAACAGCTGCCTGCATTGTTTTATTTTTAAAATAAGCTACGTCCTGGAGTTTGGCGCCGAACAAGGTACGTTTCAGCAGGTGAACAACCTGCGGAGTACTCCATGATCCTGAATACTCCTGTAATCCTTCGCTGAATACAACGGGCTGTTTTTTCCCAGAAACTGTTTGTGATTTTGTCCCAGTTGGTTTGGCTGGCAGCGTTTCGTTCATAAGAGTATCAGTTTAATAACTATAAAAAATAACAGGTCATTCAATCTGACCCGGCATTATTTTCTGCTGGTATTTTAGAAGGGTAAAAAAATTATCTGAATTACTTAGGGTAATACGGAACCGGTATCTGCTAACAAAAATTCTGCCAACCGTTTTTTATTCATCGAATACCGCAGAAAATTTTCCGTTATTGAGGATTAATGTTTTTGTTCTCGTGGAATTACTAACCCGAATCGTAAAACTACCCTCCACAATTCCTTCTTTCTTTTTTTCAAGCTTTGTTATTTTTACCACATTCATGGTATCAGAAACAACGTTCGCATAATTAATGCCGGATGAGTCTGTATAACTGGCAAATATTTCTGTGTTGCTGTAACTTCCAGTACTGTCGCCGGTTACTCTTACCACAAGACTTGTTTTATTTAAAAGGCTGTCGGGCAGTTTCCCATCAACAGCAGTAGTAAGAAAATTCCCGATCATTTCCCTGCGGGCCGATGTTACTGAAAGCGTTACTGGTATTGTATCTTGTTTAAAGCTGATATAAAACGATCTTGTTTCCGGTATGGGTTGCGGACTGAGATCATTTTGTTTTTCGCAGGCAATAAGCGCAAACAAGCTGATCAAAAAAACAAATAGAAAAGGGTGGATCTTCAGAATAAGTTTCATAGGTAAAATGGTTTCAGTGTCCTGTTACCGCAATATCAATGCCACTCTGTCGTCAAATAAAAAATCCCGGCGCTGGCCGGGATCTTATTTCAAATCGATTTACTGGTCTATAAAAGTTTTTTTATTTCATCAATGAGCTCACCTTTTGTAATGGGTATTCCCATTATCTTATTATAAGGTTTTGCATCCACAAAATATACATCCCGGATGATCCTTACCAATTGCCCGTTATTAATTTCAGGAACAAGAACGGTATCAAAGTTCTTCAGAATGTCACCAAGGTTTTTTGGGAAAGGCCGTATGTAACGAAGGTGTGCGTGAGACACCGGATGTCCTGCTTTTTGTAATTCGGCACAGGCACTTTTGATAGCACCATATGTACTTCCCCATCCGAGCACCAGCACTTTCCCTTTTTCAGGACCACTGTCTAATTGCTGTTCGGGAATATGATCAGCGATCATGTCAACCTTAGCCTGCCTTGTTTTCACCATGTGCTGGTGATTATCGGGCTCATAACTGATATTACCTGTTATATCCTGTTTTTCCAATCCACCTACCCGATGCTCCAATCCGGGTGTGCCGGGTATTGCCCATGGACGTACTAATTTCTCATCTCTTTTATAAGGCTGAAATTTTCCATCCGCATCCATGTTTTCCGAAAAATTCTGAGATGCATACTGCACTTTTATTTCAGGAAGATCTGCTGATACCGGGAACTTCCATGGTTCGGCGCCATTGGCAATATAACCATCGCTTAAAAACATAACCGGCGTCATGTGTTGCACAGATATCCTTACTGCTTCATACACTGCACTGAAACAATCACTGGGTGTGGATGCAGAAACTATGGGCATCGGGCATTCGCCATTTCTGCCGTAATAGGCCTGCATCAGGTCACTTTGTTCTGTCTTGGTTGGTAAACCTGTTGATGGTCCGCCACGTTGAATATTTATTATGACCAAAGGAATTTCAAGCATAACGGCTAATCCCATTGCTTCACCCTTTAATGCAATACCGGGACCACTGCTGGTTGTAACACCCAGGCTTCCGCCATAACTGGCACCAATGGATGATGTGATGGCGGCGATCTCATCTTCGGCCTGGAATGTTTTTACACCAAAATTCTTATAGCGGCTCAGCTCATGCAGAATATCACTTGCCGGAGTGATGGGATAACTTCCTAAAAATAATTGCAACCCGCTTTTTTGCGAAGCAGCAATTAGCCCATACGCGACCGCCTGGTTACCCATGATAGAACGGTAAGTACCCGGGTCCATCTTTGCTTTCTCCACTTTATACCGGGTAGTGAATGTTTCGGTGGTATCCCCATAATTATAGCCGGCCTGTAATGCTTTCACATTACTTTCAAATATCTCGGGCTTCTTTCCAAATTTCTCTTTAATAAATCCAATGGTGCTGTCCATCTCCCGGTTATACATCCAGTACAAAAAGCCCAGTACAAACATGTTCTTTGCCCGGTCTTTTTCTTTCACGCCCATCGTAATATCCTTCAACGCCTCTCTTGTCATTTTGGTAACATCCATGCGTATCACTTCATAGTTACCCAGGCTTTCATCGGTCAGGGGATTAACGCCTTCGGGATAATTGGCCAGGCGCAGGTTCTTTGCGTCAAAGCCATCTTCATTGGCAATGATCTTACCACCCGGCTTCAGTCCTTTCAGGTTTGTTTTTAATGCCGCTGCATTCATAGCCACCAATACATCGCAGGCATCGCCCGGTGTAAACACACGGTCGGATGAGAAACGGAGTTGGTAACCACTCACACCGGGTAAAGTACCTATCGGGGCCCTGATCTCTGCCGGAAAATCCGGGAAGGTAGCCAGGTCGATGCCCAGCATGGCCGTGTTATTGGTGAACTGGCTTCCGGTCAACTGCATACCATCGCCGCTGTCTCCTGCAAATTTTATCACTACGTCATTTAAAACTTCCTGTTTCATTGTTTTCTTTTATGTAGGGCGAAGTTAACATTTTACCCTTTTGAAAATACAGGACATTTATCATATTTTAAACTGATAAATACACAATCTGAAATTAATAATTTAGGTTTGTCCAAATTTTTTGAATGTACGACCTGCATGATTTTTTAATGCCCATTGATCTTCACCAGTTGAATGGTGATGGCGGTTATAACGACGGGCAACTGGCCAAACACATCAATGCTTATGAAACAGATATCCCCGATATAAGCGACGCCGATGTTGTACTGGTGGGCGTTGGGGAAATAAGGGGAAGCGGACTTGACGAAGGCGAAAGCAGTGCAGCCAATAAGATACGCCGGCAACTATACCACCTTCATTACTGGCATACCGATATCCGCATTGCCGACATGGGTAATATTAAAACCGGCGCCACCCTCAACGACAGCTATGCAGCCGTTAAAACCGTTTTGGCCGAGTTGCTGCGCATGAAGAAAACGGTGGTGTTGCTGGGAGGATCGCATGATATTACCCTGGCGCAATACTTTGCGTATAAAGAACTGCAGCAGGTTATTGAAGCCACCTGCATTGATGCAACCATTGACCTGAGAGGAGAAAGCCCTTTGCGGAGTGAGAATTTTTTACTGGAGTTGCTCACCAGCGAGCCCAACCTGGTGAAACATTATAACCACATCGGCTTCCAAAGTTATTTTGTACATCCCCGCATGCTGGAGACGATGGATAAACTGCGTTTCGATTGTCACCGGGTTGGTGTTGCAAAAGAGAATATAGAAGAGATGGAACCGGTGATCCGGAATACTCACTTGCTCAGCTTCGACATTAGCGCCATCAAGAACAGCGAGTCTCCCGCAAGCCGGTTAAGCCCCAATGGATTTTCGGGTGAAGAAGCCTGTGCACTGGCAAGATTTGCCGGCATGAGTACCAATGTGAGCAGTTTCGGTATTTATGGCTACCAGCCGCAATTGGATATGCATGACCTGAGCGCTAAACAGATTGCCCAGATGCTCTGGTATTTTATTGATGGCAAAAGCAGGAGCAAACAGGAAGCTGCCATGGACGACCGGCACAGCTTCAATGAATTTCATACAAGGTTTACAGAAGTGGAATCGGTGTTCATACAAAGCAAACGAACCGGCCGCTGGTGGATGCAGCTGCCCGATAAAAAATTCATAGCCTGCAGCCATGCCGATTATTTACACGCCAGCCATAATGAGATACCGGAGCGTTGGCTGAGGGCACAGGAGCGGAATTAAGGCCCCCTCTATCTCTCCCAAGGGGGAGGAAATGGAGAAGATCGAATCGGATAAAAGAAAGTAACATGAAACTTCATCATTCAATATTCCTTGTTCCTTGTTCTGTATTCATTCTTGCATCCTGCTCCGTATCCAAACAGATCTCCAAACAGGCCAATACCATTTTATTAAACGATACCGCCATCAGCACGGGCCATATCGGCATAAGCATTTATGAACCCGCTACCGGTAAATATTGGTATAATTATGATGCTACGAAATATTTTATCCCGGCAAGCAATACCAAACTGTTTACGCTGTATGCAGGCATGAAATACCTGGGGGATAGTTTGGTGGCAGCAAGACTAAAAACGGCCGGCGCCAGTGTATCTGTTTATCCATCCGGGGATCCAACCTTTCTGAATCCTGAATTTGAATTTCAGCCCCTGTTTAATAATTTAGCCTCTTTCAAGATCATTTACATCAATAATAATACATGGAGATCAGATGCGCTTGGAAATGGGTGGGCATGGAATGACTATGGTGATTATTACATGGCGGAAAGGTCTTCTTTCCCGATCTATAATAATCTTATTGATTTTTCTTTGAAAAACGGGACTATCGCGGTCAGCAACAAAGCGATCGAAATATTGTCCCGGGAAAGATCTGGAAGCCCCATTCAATTCAATCCCGAAACAAAAAAGGCTGCATCGGATAAATTCATTATTGAACGGTCTTATGAGAACAATGACTTTTATATTAAGGACGCAAATTCATCTTTCCGGAAAAAATCGATCCCATTTAAAACAGACCCGGAATTTGTAGCAGCTCTTTTAAAAGATACATTAAAGGTTGAGGACGTAACTTTTTTCAGGTCCGATGCGCCAGGTAATATTATTTCCGGAATTTCTATCATTCATTCCCAACCCGCCGATTCTCTCTTTAAACCCATGATGCACCGCAGCGATAATTTTTTTGCGGAACAAACTTTACTGATGGCAAGCAATGAACGGCTTGGTTATATGAATGACGAAGCCATGATCGATACCTTGTTGAGAACCGATCTGAAAGACGTTCCGCAAAAACCCAAATGGGTGGATGGCAGCGGGCTGAGCCGTTATAATTTATTTACGCCGCAGTCTTTTGTATATATATTGAATAAGATGAAGAATGAATTTGGCTGGGACCGCATAAAAAATATCCTGCCTACCGGCGGTACCGGTACCCTGGCCTCATATTATAAAAAAGAAGCTGGTTTTATCTATGCCAAAACGGGCACCCTCAGTAATAACTGCTCCTTAAGCGGTTATATGATCACTAAAAAAGGAAAGTTTCTGATCTTCTCTGTTTTAGCCAATAATTACAGTACCGGCGCCACTCCCGTGCGGAAGGCCGTAGAGCAGTTTTTAGTAGGAATCCGGGAAAAATATTAATATTTTTACCCCTCAGGCAACAGATCCCCAACCCACCGTATCTTCTTTTTACGACCGAAAAACCTTCTTTACCCTTTAACTAAAATGATTGTTATGAAAAGAATTTTTACCCTCCTGCTGCTGGTCATTTCAGCATTCAGCTTTAGAACCCAGGCACAAGGCACCACCTGCAATGCAGAGTTTGCCGTTCAGTTCATCAATAATAATACGGTTAAGTTTAACCCCGTTATTACAGCAGGCGCTCCCAGTATAAGTCACTTCTGGAGTTTTGGCGACGGAACGCCGGTTAACAATACCGTATCGCCAACACACACATATGCCATGCCCGGTACTTATGCTGTTGTACATACAATAGCAGTATATAATTCAAGCGGGGCGCCGGTATGTACCCAGTCCTTTACCCGGCAGGTAACTATTACACCTGAGTGTAACCTGGTTGTTGACTTCAGTTGGAGCACCGTTGCTGCTACTCCGTTAACAATCGCATTTCAGAATTTATCCGTTCCACTATCACCTACTGATTCCATTACCTGGTTGTTTGGTGATAACGCAACATCACACGACGTTAACCCCACACATACTTATGCCAATGCAGGCAGCTACAATGTTTGTCTGATCGTTAAGAAAAATCTTGGCGCCACTACAACGCCTTGTATAAAATATATCTGCAAAACAGTTATCGTGCAGGCGCCTCCTTGTAATTTGGTGGCAAACTTTAACTGGACCATTACAGCAACCAACCCATTACGCATCGAATTTCATAATACAACCAATCCTGTTGCAGTGACCGATTCTGTTCGCTGGACATTTGGCGATGGAAGTTCTGTAAATGGAGTGCAAGGTGATCCAAACGTTGCCAATCCTGTTCATACATATACCCAGGCCGGCACGTATACCGTTTGTTTACGTGTTAAAAGAAATAATAACACCGGAACCACTCCTTGTGTAAGTGAAATATGTAAGACCATTGTGGTAACATCCCCTTGTAACCTGGTGGTGGATTTCAACTGGACCGTTACAACAGCTAATCCATTGCGACTGGAGTTCCATAATTTAAGTACCCCGCTTTCTCCATCCGATTCCACCATCTGGAATTTTGGAGATGGCACTACTTCTTTTGATGTTAACCCCGTACATACATACGCCAATGCAGGCACATACAATGTTTGTTTGATCGTAAAGAAAAATAACAGCCCTGGAACGACACCTTGTGTAAGATATATATGCAAAACAGTTGTAGTTCAGATACCTTGTAACCTGCAGGCTTATTTCAGTTCACAGGCCGATTCATTACACCCGTTACGCATCAAATTCACCAATTTAAGTGCACCCATCAATCCATCTGATTCTGTTCGCTGGACATTCGGTGACGGCACTTCTGTAAGCGGGTTGCAAAGCGATCCGAATGTGGCGAATCCAACACATGACTATGCACAGGCCGGCAACTATACCGTTTGTATCCGGGTTAAGAAAAATCTGGCTACAACGCCTGCTCCTTGTGTAGCTGAATACTGCAAACTGGTTGTGGTAAATCCGCCGCCGCCTTGTAACCTGCAGGCTTACTTCAGTTCACAGGCCGATTCATTACACCCGTTACGCATCAAGTTCACCAACTTAAGTGCACCCGTCAATCCATCCGATTCTGTTCGCTGGACATTCGGTGACGGTACTTCCGTAAGCGGATTACAAAGTGATCCCAATGTTGCGAATCCAACACATGATTATGCCCAGGCCGGAAATTATACCGTTTGTATCCGGGTTAAGAAAAATCTGAACACAACACCTGCTCCTTGTGTAGCTGAGTACTGTAAACTGGTTGTGGTAAATCCTCCGCCGCCTTGTAACCTGCAGGCCTTCAGTTCCCCCCTGGCACCCGCAATCCATCGTCTGTTCTGCGCGTACTTCCGAGCGATTATCCCAAGGCAATCCAACACTGATTTGCCCAGGAAATTATACCGTTGTATCCGGTAAGAAAACTGAACACAACACCTGCTCCTTGTGTAGCTGAGTTCTGCAAACTGGTTGTGGTAAACACTCCGCCATGCAATACGAACAGCAACTTTAATTTCATTCGGTCAACCGCAAACAGCCAGACCTTTACTTTCGTGCCGGTTAACCAGAGCAACGCTGCTCAATACACCTGGACATTTGGAGATGGTACCGGAAGTCATGATATGATTGCAACACATCACTATGCACAGCCGGGTACATACACCGCATGTCTCACTGTATGGTTCAGTCCAACCTGCGCTTCTACCACCTGCAAAACAATACAGGTAACGCCGCAGATCAATTGCGACAGCGTACATGTATACTATACATACCAGGCCGATCCCCAAGTGCCCAATAAGATACATTTTTATGCAAATTCAAACCTGCCGATACTGGATCAAACCTGGACGATAACAAGATTACCGGTTGCTGCAGGAACAAACCCGGTAACACTTCACCAGAATAATCCTACATACCTGTTCCCCGATACCGGTTACTACAGGGTATGTTTACGGGTAGTTACGCTGGGCGGTTGCATAAAAGAATATTGCAGCACCATTCACATAGCACAGGTAGCCAATGCCTGCATACTCCAGGCTTATCCAAACCCGACTTCATCGTTGGTTAATGTGAACGTTACATTAACACAACCTGAAATGATCCATGCTTACATGTATAACAGCCAGAATGTTCTGGTAAGGGAAAAACATGTACAGGGTGTTTCGGGTCTTAACGTAGTAAACTTTACGGTGGGCGATCTGCCTGCCGGATTATATACCATAAAACTTATTTACGGAAATCATGTGTGCTACGCACAATTCCAAAAACTGTAATACCTGGGGTTATTTTTAAAAGCAAGGCCTGTAACAGAAATGTTGCAGGCTTTTTTATACCCTAAACTTCCGCGTTTTAAACAGTCGTAATAACATCGAAAACCAAGTTTCGGGCAGCTTTATCCTTTTTATCAACACCTGTTAGTATCCTGCAAAATCATATAAACATGAAAAAAGTTAAAGATATATTTGCATAAACTTAGATGTTAGTGCACAGCCTGTACTTGCTTTTTTTTCTTACAACAGCAACACCCAGAATAACCAACCCGGGTAAACACTACGTCGCAGAAAATTCAAAAGCCTTTTCCCCTTCAGAAAAAGTAATATCTCATAAACTGGGAGACAGGGTCATTTCATTTAAAGTGTCGCAATATGGAGAATTTGTAAGTACCTGCTGCATTAATTTACATGATGATGAAACGACCGCTGTGAAAGCCGCCCGGTCTGTTTTGGAAGAACAAGGCGGGTTATTGATAAAGATCGAGAACAATGCCAAACGAAACATCAGTTTTTCATTTAAAGGAGTGGTATATACATTTGATCCCAACAGGATATTCTCCCGTACGGGCATTATGCTTACCCTGAAAGCAAATGGAAAAATAAATCCCCTCGCAGTCACAGAAGTAGAAAAATTTGCCGCACACCTGTTGCAACTTATCCCAGACAGCATTCCCTGCCTGATCGCACTCCACAATAATACCGACGGAGATTTTTCGGTAAGAACCTACCTGCCCGGGGGGCCAAGACATAATGATGCCAGCCAGGTTTATGCAGACGAGTGGCAGGATATAGATGATATCGCACTAACTACAGACCAGGTAATTTATAACAGAATGGCTTCCTTCGGATACAACAGCATTTTGCAGGATAATGCAAACGTTTTTAAAGATGGTTCACTAAGTGTGTATTATGGCGAACAAAACAGGCGGTATATTAATATTGAAACACAGCATGGTAAAACAATTCAATACAGGGAAATGCTGAAAAAGCTGCTGGTTATTTTAGATGAAGAGAAAAGTACGTTAGCCAGTCTGAATACCATTGACATTGATTAAGTAATCCCATTGCGGCAAGCCTGTTATCCTACCTGCCAAACATTTTATCCAGTTCATCTTTCTTAAACTCCAGGTAAGTGGGTTTGCCATTGGCAGTAATGTTGGATGTGCTGCAGTTGAACAGGTCTTCCAGCAACGCTTTCATTTCTTTGTCGGTTAATGAGATACCTGCTTTAATGGATTGCTGCAAAGCGAGTGAACGCAGTAACTTTTCCCTTTTACTGAATTTAAGATCGCTGCTGAAATGTTTGTATTGTTCCAGCATTTTTTCAATGGCTGTTTTCTCATTGCCATGGTCAACATCGGCCGGGGTTCCCTGTATCACAAACGTATTGTTGCCAAAGGGCTCGAGCATATAACCCAGGTGATGAAGGTCGGGCAGCAGTTCGTTCAGCAATACCGCATCGGCAGCAGCCAGTTCCATCGTTGCCGGAAACAAGCTCTGCTGCGTGGCAATGGGCCTGCCTTCAACAGCCAATGCAAATCGTTCGTACAAAATACGTTCGTGTGCATTTTGCTGATGAACGAGGTAATATCCTTTGTTGGTCTGGACTACGATAAAAGTATTATGTAATTGTAAGAGATTGTCTGTCGTTGGCCGTTGATCGTTGATCGGATGCAACTGCTGCATTTTAGCAGACTCCCCTTCTACCAACGACCCACGATCACCGGCCAGCTTTTTTCCGGGCTCGTCTCCTTCGGTTCCGCCCAGGCTCTTCCAGTGCTTCAACTCGCTTTTGCTTTCAATAAAATGTGACTGGTGTTTTTGCGTGAAGGTTTTATATAAGGAAGATGCCGATGCTGATGATCTTTTTTCCTCTGTAAAAGGTTTTGCCACGGCATCGAGGCTTTGTATGGACGGATCCAGTTCAAAATCAAGCGTGGGCGTTATGCTGAACTGTGCCAGTGCATGTTTTACGGCGCTCTGCACAAAAGCATACACGATCTTCTCGTCTTCAAATTTTATTTCCTGCTTGGTAGGATGTACGTTTATATCCACTTGCGAAGGATCCAGGTCGATGAATAAGGTATACATCGGGAAACTGTCTTTTGCGATCATCTCATTAAATGCATTCATCACCGCATGATTGAGGTAAGCGCTTTTGATGAACCGGTTATTCACAAAAAAGTATTGATCGCCTCTTGTCTTCTTTGCTGTTTCAGGTTTGCCTACAAAACCATAAATATTCATGTAGTCGGTCTGTTCCTGCACCGGTACCAATTTGGCAGCATAACTGTTTCCCAGTATCTGCACAATGCGTTGCTTCATGGTTCCCTTTTCCAAATGAAAAACCTGCTGGCCATTACTGGTAAGAGAAAAGAAAATGTCAGGGAATGACATCGCCACCCGTATGAACTCATCCATAATATGCCTTAACTCTGCCGCATTACTTTTTAAAAAATTTCTGCGGGCAGGCACATTGAAGAAAAGATTTTTCATCGCAATGCTTGTGCCAACGGGCGCTGCAACCGGTTCCTGTTTTACAACCTGGCTGTTCTCAATTTCTATATAAACCCCGGTCTCATCTTCAGTCCGCTTGGTTTTTAGTTCAACCTGTCCTACAGCAGCAATACTTGCCAGTGCCTCGCCCCGGAAACCCATGGTCTTTATCCGGAACAGGTCTTCAATATTTTTTATTTTGGAAGTAGCATGCCGTTCAAAAGCCATCCGGGCATCTGTTTCACTCATGCCCCGGCCATTGTCAATAACCTGTATCAATGCTTTGCCGGCATCATTAATAATGAGTTTTATCTCATCAGCGCCTGCATCCACGGCATTCTCCAGCAATTCCTTCACAGCACTGGCTGGCCGCTGGATCACTTCCCCTGCAGCGATCTGGTTGGCGATATTATCAGGTAATAATTGAATGATATCGGGCAAATTCGGTAATTTAGAACGGCAAAAATAACACATCCTTTCCACTATAAATTTTTTGTAGCTATATGCGGAAAATTCAACTGGCATTCCTTCTTTCCATAACCATCAACGGCTTTGCACAGGAAACAGCGGCTTCCCGCTGGGCCGACAGTGTTTTTAAAACCCTCAGCCCCGATGAACAGATAGCACAGCTGATGGTGGTGCGTTTATCAACCATTGATATGCGGACAAAGACGGTCACTTTTTTCGACAGCTTAGTAGCTGAGCAGGTAAAACAATATAATATCGGGGGTATTTGTCTTTTCCAGGGCAGCCCGGTTAAGCAGGCCAATATCATCAACGGTTTACAGGCAATGGCAAAAACACCCATACTCATGTGCATTGATGCCGAGTGGGGAGTTGGTATGCGCATGATCGATAGTGTGCTTCCCTTACCCAGGCAAATGATGCTGGGCGCCGTGCAGGATTCAAACATTGCTTATCAATACGGAAGAATTGTTGCCGCACAGTGCAAACGGGTTGGCATACAGGTAAACTATGCCCCGGTGGTGGATGTAAATAATAACCCCGATAACCCGGTGATAAACGACCGCAGTTTTGGAGAAGATAAATACAAAGTGGCATCCTTCGCCATCCAGTACATGAAGGGTATGCAGGACAATGGGGTAATGGCATGCGCCAAGCACTTCCCGGGACATGGAGATGTGTCGGTTGATTCGCACCTCGATCTTCCGGTGATCAATAAGTCGATGGCACAACTGGAAGCACTGGAGCTTTATCCATTCCGGCAGATCTTTAAAGCCGGTATTGGCAGCGTAATGGTCGCCCACTTATACATTCCTGCTATTGATACAGCAGCGAACAGGGCCACTTCTCTATCAAAAAATAATGTTACCGGGTTAATGCGGAATCAGCTGGGTTACCAGGGATTAACTTTTACCGATGCCCTCGGCATGCAGGGAGTTAAAAAATTCTTTCCGGATGAATCGGCTTCTGTTGAATCACTTATCGCAGGGAACGATATGCTTTGCCTGCCCGGAGATGTACCCATGTCCATCGCAAAGATCAAATCAGCCATCGACAGCGGAAAGCTAAGCTGGGCCGATATTGAGATGCACTGCAAAAAAGTATTGATGGCCAAATACCAGTATGGCCTTTCAAAACTACAACCCATCAACACAGATAATCTTACCAACGACCTGAACAGCAATGTTCCCTTCATGCGCAAACTGATCGGTGAGAACGCATTGACTGTTTTGAAAAAAACAGATGCTGATTTCTTCCCGATGCCTGCTAAAGAAAAAATGGCTGCAAAAGATGTACTGTATGTAAGTGTGGGAATGAATACCAACAATGCGTTTGCTGACCGCATCCACGCCGATTACAATGCCGATGTGATTTACTTCGATTACAAACAGGATGCATCGAAAATTACAGAAACCGTTGCCGCTATAAAGAAACAGTATAAAAAAGTTATTATCGGAGTTCATGCATACAGCCGTACGCCGGCAAATAATTTCGGCATAAGTAAAAATGCGGTTGACCTGGTTACGCTGCTGCAGCAAAAAACTAAGTCAATCACGTTTGTATTTGGAAACCCCTATGCTGTAAAGAACTGGTGCAATGCAAAAAATCTTATTGCCTGCTATGAAGACGACAGCATCATACATAATGTGGCCATCGACCTGTTGCAGGGAAAGATCGCCGCCAAAGGAAAACTCCCGGTTACTGTTTGTGCTGAATTTAAATTCGGCACCGGCATTAATTATGCGGCTTTATCTCCTGTCGATCCGGCGAAATTAACACTGGATGCAAAAAAGCTCACGTTCATTGATGCCATTGCCGAAGATGCCATTGCAAAAGCTGCAGTGCCCGGGGCCGTGGTACTGGTGGCAAAGGATGGAAAGATCGCTTACTACAAAACTTATGGAAGTTTTTCTTACGATAATGCCGAGCCCGTAACCAAAGAATCCATTTACGACATGGCTTCCGTTACCAAAATTTGCGCCACTACCATTTCTGTAATGAAATTGTATGACGAAGGAAAGCTCGACCTGAAAAAAAAACTCGGAGACTATCTCTCCTGGGTAAGGGGAACCAATAAAGAACACCTGACCATAGAGAATATTTTACTGCACCAGGCAGGGTTGGTGGCCTATATTCCTTTTTACAAAGAAACCATTGATGCAAAGGGGGTTCCTTTACCGGGTTATTATTCACCTGTAAAAAATGATTCCTTCAGCATCCCGGTTGCAAAGGATCTTTATATGCGTACCGACTGGCGTGATACGATCTACAAACGGATATTACAAAGTCCGCTGGGCAAAGCAAACCGTTACATTTACAGCGATAATGATTTTATTTTCTTAGGCAAAGTAGTGGAAGCTATCAGTGGTCTATCGCTGGATGAATACGTGAAGAAAATTTTTTACAAGCCGATGGGCCTGACGACAGCGGGGTTTAAACCAACCGAACAATTCCCAACAAGCAGGATCGCACCTACTGAGCAGGAAAAATATTTCCGTCTGCAGTTATTGCGAGGTACGGTTCATGATCCCGGCGCTGCCATGTTTGGCGGGGTGGCCGGCCATGCAGGCTTGTTCAGCAATGCATACGACCTGGCCATGGTCATGCAGATGCTTTTGAATGGCGGAACTATTAATGGCAAAAGATACTTACAGAAAGAAACAGTTGATCTCTTTACGGCTTACCACAGCAGCATCAGCCGGCGTGGCTATGGTTTTGATAAACCCGAAAAAGATAACCACATACGCCCCGACCCCTATCCCTGTTATACAGCGTCTCCCCTTACATTCGGCCATACCGGCTTTACAGGCACCTGTGTGTGGGCTGATCCAACTTATAACCTCGTCTTTGTTTTTTTAAGCAACCGGGTAAATCCTTATGGAGGCGATAACACAAAATTGCTCCGGATGAATGTACGTACCAATATCCAGGAAGCGATCTACAGGGCGATGGGATTGTAAATTAGAATATCAATAAACCTGCAGCCCAAAGCAGGCTATTTTCTGTTTTATAATATTTCGCTTTCAGTTCCTGCAATTTTTGCAAAGCCTCCAGTGTTTTATTTTCCCTTGCATTGATCAAAAACAAAGAACTTTCACCCGCCTGGAAACGGATCTCTTCACCCCGCTGTAAGGCCTTGTAATTTTTATACGCTTTTTCCTGCAACGCCACCTGGCTTTTTACAGTCAGCAATTCATTGAAATAACTCCTGACCTTGTTTTCTATCTGCTGCTGCTTTTGCCCCTGCTGCAATTGTGCCTCTGTTATTTTTAATTTAGCCTTCCGGTACTCGCCTCTTCCCTGAGAAAAACGCAGGGGGATGCCCACGGTTAAACCATATTGAAAGTTATTTTCAAACAGCGGGCCGGTAGTTGCTGTTTTTAATATTTCATATCCTTTACCCAACTGGTTGTAACGAAAATTTATGGTCGGTAACAGTTCCTGGAATTTTAACTTCTTTTCAACGCTCAAAACACTCAGTTTATAATTATAGATGACCAGTTCCGGGTGATTTTTTATAGCCGAGGCCAACAAATTATCTAATTCGGGCAAAGCTGCGGTTTCAATGTTTAAAGCCTGCGGGTCTTCTCCGGGAATTATGCCTGCGGAGAGGTTATATGGCTGAGCGTTTGCTGTCCAGAGAAATGCAGAAAGATCAATCGTTGTATTTTGAAAATCAAGCCAGGCCTGGCTTTTTTGCAATTCAAAATTTTGCAATTGTACAAGCGCTTCAGTTGTATCAATAGCTGGCCTGTCACCAAGGCGGTAAGCTGTATTAACCAGTTGCACTCTTTTTCATTAACGACCACGGCATCACTTATGGTTTTATAAACCTGGTATTGCTGAACCCATGTCCAGTAAGTTTTCATAGCATCCAGCAACAGGTTGTTGAGTATATTTCTTTTTTCAATGGCAGAAGCTTCCCCGAATATTTTTGCTGTTTGCAAGGCAGCCCTTCTTTTATCCATTAAAAGGTTTTTAGCCAGTGGTACACTTATCCCAACATAACTTGTTTTGCCTTTTGTTTCTTCCGGATCGGTACGGTTGCCCGACAGGTATTCCAAGCCGGCTGTTACTTCTACTCCAAACCAGGTTGGTATCGAAAGTTCAGGACGGTTATAATAATAGTAGTTCGTTCCGTCAAAGGTTTTTTCAGCCGTTTCATTGGCTAAAACAGGATCAAACATGCCCCGTGCAATTGTTACATCTGCCTTTGCCTTATCGATAAAAATATCGGCCTGCTTTGCAACCGGATGATATTTCTTTACAATTTCAATCATTTCTTTAGCTGATAATGTCAGTAAAGAATCCGGTTGCTGTTTTCTTTCCTGCGCAGTTGCAGGAATAAACGAAATCAATAATAATACGGTTATAATACTATTTATACATTTCATTTTTTTTCTTTTGTTTTCAGGTCTTCCTTTTTATAATAATCCGGCGGGAAGCCGTTGATATTACGCCAGAGTTCAAACCAGACCGGTACATTTTTTAATAAAGTGATTCCCTGTGCGCCTGCACCAATCTTTAATTCTTTTGGCCATGGTTTATCTTGTGCATCTTCTTTCACAATCACCCTGAATTTTCCATTGGTACTTACATTGCTTTCCACTGCCACAATCTCGCCGCCAAAAGTACCCGATGATGCTTTTGGCCAGCCACTGAATACAATAGCCGGAAAACCATCAAACAAAAACCGTACTTTTTGGCCGGGAGCAATCAATGGCAGGTCAAGCGGCTGTACATACATTTCTACTGCATACTGAATTTTATCAGGCACAATCTCAGCGATCATTTCGCCATCCTTTACAAATTCGCCTATGCCTGCCTTTTGCGCTTTTACGATCTGCCCGCTTTGCGATGCAAGAATATAATACATTCCATTGCGGATATTATAGCTGGCATATTGATTTTGCAGTTTGGCAATATCTGCCTGGCCACTTGCAATTTGCGTGAGCGATTGAAACTGGTCGCCCTGTGCCTTGCTCACTTTTTCAACATTCTCCTGTTGCAAAGCGTTCATCTCAATCCGGGTAATGGTCAGATCCTGCTTGCTGTTTGCCAGCTTATTTTCTGCCATAATTTTCTTTGCCTGTGCATTTTGAAATTGCTGATTGCGTATTTCCAGTTGTGTTAAGGAAACCAGCCCGCTGTCGTACATGGCTTTCTGGCGGTTGTATTGTTTGTTGCCGATGATGAAATCATTGTTTGCAGCAACGGTCTCAGCACTGTCGGCCTGCACTTTTAATTGCAACTGGTTCAGTTTATTCAGCAACTGGTTCAGTTTTAACTGAAGTCCTGAATTTATGGCGCCGATCTGCTGATCTGCAGCTCCTACTTTGTCTTTATAATATTCAACCGACAGTTCTTTACCGGCCAATTGCTCTTTTGTGCGTTGCAGCAAATCGGGATCCAGGTAATCAGTTTTCACTTCTGCCAGTTGCACCAAAGTATCACCTGCTTTAACATAATCGCCTTCCTTAATATACCATTTCATTACCCGGCCACCGATGATGGTATTTACCTGTTGTGGCCGCTGATCCTGGTAAAGAGTGGTAACAGTTCCTTTTGCCCGTATGTTTTGTGTCCAGGGCAGAAATAAAAAACGACGAATACCAGTAAACAGATGTAAAACCAAAGTTTTACTTTACTGTTTTTGTTGTACAGATAAATATGTGAATATGAATTTATTTTTGTACTGCCCATTTTTAATTTGCTTTTTTATTAACGGATGCTTGGTTTTCAACTTTGCCTTCTTCAATAGTTATTACTTTATCACAAAGTCCTGCAAATTCTTCATCATTACTTACTACTACCAGTGTGGTGTCTTCTACTTCACTGAGAATTTTAATAATCTGTTTCCGGTAACTGTTCTCTGATTGTTGCCACGGTTCTTCCAGCAGCAGCAAACGAGGCTTACCGGCCAGCGCCCTTATCAATAAAATTTTATGAATAACATTCCGGGGTAATCGTTTGCCAGTAGGGTCCAACATGGTATCATATCCATTTTTTAATGTTGCAATAAAATTATTCAATCCTGTTTTAGCAGCTAAATCAACAACAGTTTCCAGGGATATATGCTCATTGCCAACAGATATATTTTCCCATACTGTACCATGAAAAATATCCTGTTGATTTATTAGTACACCTATTTGCGACCGTACCGAGTCTAAATCATAGTTTCCCAGCGGCACATCATCCAGCATCATTGAGCCATTAAAACCGGTGTAAGCGCCTGCCAAAACCCTCAACAAAGTTGATTTTCCGGAACTGTCTTTTCCCTGAATACAGACTTTTTCATTGGCATTTATCTGCAGATTAATATTTTCCAGAACATCGGTTTCATTATTATAACTGAAGCTCAGGTTCTTCATCTCTATCTTTAATCCCTGGCCCGTGCTGGCTAAATTAACAGAACCGGTTTCTTCTTTTGGCTTATCTGTCAGGTTTGATATTTTTTCTACGGATGTAAGCGTATCATATACACTGCCCATGTTCATGATCAGTTTTTCAACTGAATTCAATACCAGTAATATGATAATTTCAGCAGCAATAAACTGCCCGATATTTAATTGCTGATTAACGAGCAGCAATGTGCCCACTATAAGCATGGCAGCAGTTATAACTGTTTTAAAAATCACCAGCACATGATATTGTAATTTCAAAATGCGGAAATGGCGGTTGCGGGCATCCAGGTATTTGGTTACCTGTTCATCTGTTTTTTGAAGATGAAAGTTGTTGCTTTTAGCAAGCTTTATCGATTTGATCACCCGGGCTGTTTCTTCCAGCCAACCAGCAACCCTGTATTTGTAATTACTCTCCTCAATACTGGTTTCCAGCGCCTTGTTGCCGGTATAGTGCAGTATCAGCCACAACAAAAAAATGAGTATAAAACTAAAAAGAATAAATGCCGGATGATAAAAGGACAACAAAACAAGGCCGAATATTATCTGGATACTGGCTGTTGGTATATCCAGTAAAATCTTTGATAAGCTTTTTTGCAAAACCGGGACATCAAAAAAGCGGTTGACCAGTTCTGGCAAATAAAGATGGTCTGCTTTCTTAAGGTCGAGCTTAGGAATATGTTCAGCAAATGCAAAAGCATAGCGCACAAATATCTTTTGCTGAATTTTTTCTATGATCTTCATCTGGTTTACCTGCATGATACCAGCAGCCAGTACACCGGCAACTACCAATATGATCAGCACAATCAATGATGCTCTCATAGACGCCCCCAATACAAAACCAATAATGGCCTGTATGCCGAGCGGCAGTGAAAGTTGAATCAATCCATTTAATATGGCATAAAAATAAACAGCCGTAATTTCTTTCCGTTCCAGTTTAACCAGGTTCAATATTCTGGCAACAGGACTTAATTTAGTTGGCATTAAATAAAAATTTATTAATCAGTTATTAAAAAGTACAGAAAGGCAAATGCGCATCTGTCAGCTTAATTTAAAAAATTGATTAACAAAAATTGGGAGGAGGAGTAAGCTTTTCGAAGCAAGGCGATGGCAAAATACTTTCTGCGAGGTGAATTTGAGTAAGAATTTTTATAGACAAATCCATGCTTATGCTATGAAAGGGAAGGAATTCTTTGATTGATTTTATATCGTTTTTCTCTGTTTTCTTTTCTTCGCTGATATCCAGAACAATAGCCTTATCCTTACCAAATAAGGATTGTATGGTAGGCAATATCTGTACAACCGTAAAAAGAATTAATATAATAAAAGCAATCTTTTTCATTGAAGGGCAAAACTAATTGCCCTCATTAACATAAACAAGCCCCAATTGTTTGAAAATTGTAAAATTTTGGGTTCTGGCTGTTAAAGTTCTGCTGAACTCTCCGGCAAATGATCATACTCGCCTTTTAACGCATAAAAACCAAATATCATCAGGCCAACTGCAATGGGAGTAAAAATAGCAATGATGATGATCCAGGGAATGGGTTTATTGATATCCTTTGTTCCTTCTCCGATATTATGTACGGCACCCATTACCAAAAAGTAAATGATCACCGGAGCGATCAGCATCCAGGCAATGCCCATTATTTTTTTAATTACATTCATAGATTAATCATTTACGTCTTTATCAATCTTATTACTCAGGTACAATGTGCCGATAATAAAACACAAGGCTGCCACGCCGATCGGGTACCAAAGCCCCACAAGTGGATCTTTAGTAAAAGTGGTTGACAATAATGTAGCAATGAAGGGCACCAACCCGCCGAACACGCCGTTACCAATATGGTAAGGCAGGCTCATCGATGTATAGCGGATCTTCGTCGGGAACATTTCTACCAAAAACGCCGCAATGGGGCCATAGGCCATGGTTACAAAAATGATCATGATCCATACAAGAAGAATGAATTTCCATTTAAGAGAAGGCGGGAGTACAATACTGGAATAAGATGGTTTAGGATCCGGCCTCAATGTATTTTCTATTCCCCCCCATGTGCTGATCAATGTATCGCTCCTTTTTTCGGTAAACCCGATACCGTCCGGCAGAACATAATTGGTACTGCTGTGTGTGATATAGGTTGTTACCCCATTCTTATTTATAGTATCCGTTATCGGAAAAACCTGTGATGTTTTTATTTTATCTAACCCGGGAGGAATATTTAATAATTGTGTCTTGATATTGGTATCTTTTAAAAAACTATTAAATATCGGCCTGTAAAAAATAACGCCCAGCAACATGCCCGTCAGCATGATCCATTTCCTTCCCACTTTATCACTCAGCCAGCCAAAGAATAAAAAGAAAGGTGTTGCCAGTCCGATGGCCCACAGCAGTATCTCCCGGTTCTGCATGAACTCAAGCTTGACCGTATTCTCTAAAAAAGATTGTGCATAGAATTGTCCTGTGTACCAGATAACCCCCTGCCCCATTACCGCCCCAAACAGTGCAAGCAATACCATTTTAAAATTTGCCTTGTGCCCAAAACTTTCTTTGATGGGATTCACCGATGTGGTTCCTTCTTTTTTCAGCGCTGCATACATCGGCGATTCACTCATCTTTAAGCGGATGTAAATAGAAACACCCACCAGTAATATCGATATCCAGAAAGGATAACGCCATCCGCCCCATTCGGAAGTGAATGCCGCATCGCTCATATTTGATTTCACCAACATGATAATGCCCAGTGCAACAAATAAACCCAATGTGGCAGTGGTCTGTATCCATGCAGTAAAATATCCACGGCGGTTCTCCGGTGCATGCTCGGCCACATAGGTGGCAGCACCGCCGTATTCGCCACCGAGGGCAAGGCCTTGTATCAATCTTAACAACAATACCAGCAAGGGAGCCGCTATACCAATGGCTTTATAAGAAGGAATAAGTCCTATTAAAAAGGTGGAGCCTCCCATCAAAACAAGGGTGAGCAGGAAAGTATATTTTCTTCCAACCAGGTCGCCCAACCTGCCAAATACCAATGCACCAAAGGGGCGAACCAAAAAGCCGGCTGCAAAAATGGCCAGGGTACTCAACAGCGCTGCAGTTTCATTTCCTTCCGGGAAGAACTGCACCGAAATGGTCTTGGCCAGCATGCCGAAAATGTAAAAGTCATACCACTCGATGAGGGTACCCAGGGAAGACGAAAAGATTATTTTACCAATTCCTTTTACTGGCACAGTAGTCATGTCTCTGTTTTATACGAAATTTGGGGAGTACTAGCCATAAATATATTAAATTGAAGTCAAAGTAAAACACGAGGCTTTTATGTTATACCCCTACCAGATAAGATCATTGGAAGAATACCACGAGCATTATAAGAAAAGCGTAACAGATCCAGAAGGCTTCTGGGCATCTGTTGCCGAAAATTTTTATTGGCGAAAAAAGTGGGATAAAGTGCTGGACTGGAATTTCACCGAACCGAAAGTGGAGTGGTTTGCCGGTGGTAAACTCAACATCACCGAGAACTGCATTGACCGCCATTTAAAAACAATGGCTGATAAACCTGCTATCATCTGGGAACCCAATAATCCCGAAGAAAGAGTTAGAACCGTTACCTACGCAAGGTTACACAAACGTGTTTGCCAGTTTGCACAGGTGTTGAAGAATAACGGCGTTAAAAAAGGAGACCGTGTTTGCATATATATGGGCATGGTGCCCGAACTGGCTTATGCGGTATTGGGCTGTGCAAGGATCGGTGCCATTCACTCGGTGATTTTCGGTGGCTTCAGTGCGCAAAGCATTGCCGACCGGCTGTATGATGCACAGGCAGAATTCATCATCACCTGCGACGGCGCTTACCGCGGCGGAAAAGACATTCCGTTAAAGTCGGTGATAGATGATGCATTGATCGGGAACAGAACAGTGAAACGGGTTATTGTTTATACAAGAACAAGAATTCCTGTTTCGATGATAAAGGGAAGAGATGTGTGGTGGGAGGATGAAATGGAATTTGCCGAAACACAAATAGAAAAAGACGGCGTGGTTTCTTTTCCCGCCGAAGAAATGGATGCAGAAGATCCGTTGTTCATATTATATACATCCGGCAGTACCGGAAAACCAAAAGGCGTGGTGCACAGCAGTGCCGGCTACATGGTTTGGACCAACTATACTTTTGTAAACGTATTTCAATATGAACCTGGACAAATTCATTTTTGCACGGCTGATGTTGGCTGGATAACGGGCCATAGTTATATCATTTATGGTCCGCTCTCTGCAGGTGCTACCAGTTTAATGTTTGAAGGAATTCCCACATGGCCGGATGCAGGAAGATTTTGGGATATCGTTGACAAACACAAAGTAAATATTCTGTATACCGCCCCTACAGCCATCCGGAGTTTAATGAGTTATGGTTTGGATCCGCTGAAGGGAAAAGATCTTTCCTCCATAAAAATACTCGGTACCGTTGGCGAACCAATCAATGAAGAAGCATGGCATTGGTACGATGAAAATGTAGGCAAGAAAAAATGTCCCATCGTGGATACCTGGTGGCAAACCGAAACCGGAGGTTGCCTGATCAGTAATATGGCGGGCATCACCCCGGCCAAACCATCCTGGGCAACATTACCCATGCCGGGTGTGCAACCCATATTGGTTGATGAGAACGGGAAAGAAGCCTCCCCCAACCCCTCCGAAGGAGGGGCTTTGATCACCTCTGGCAATTTGTGTATCAAAGCGCCGTGGCCTGGGATACTTCGTACTACCTGGGGTGATCATGAACGCTGCAGGCAGAATTATTTTGCTACGTATGAGAATTTATATTTCACAGGTGATGGTGCATTGAAAGATGAGAATGGCTTTTACCGCATCACCGGAAGAGTGGATGATGTGTTGAATGTGAGCGGCCACCGCATCGGCACTGCCGAAGTGGAGAATGCCATTAACATGCACGCCGGGGTGGTGGAAAGCGCTGTGGTAGGCTATCCCCATGATGTAAAAGGCCAGGGCATTTATGCGTATGTCATTTACAACGGGCATCATGGTGATGAGAACCAGCGAAGGCAGGACATTCTGCAAACGGTGACAAGAGTCATCGGCCCCATAGCGAAGCCGGATAAGATACAGTTTGTAAGCGGCCTTCCTAAAACAAGAAGCGGAAAAATAATGCGCCGCATTTTACGAAAGATCGCCGAAGGCGAGATGCAGAACCTGGGTGATACCAGCACCTTACTAGATCCGGCAGTGGTAGATGAAATAAAAAATGGAAAATTATAAACCGGAAGTAATAAAAAATGGACAAGCCAAAAAAGCTTGTCCATTTTTTATTGAGCGTTTGATTAATATCCGAATATCTCTGCCAGGCTCAGCTTCTTCACCTCGCCGTATTTTTTCATCTGCTCTTCAGTCAGTTTTTTCTCTGACGCAACAATGCAATAGGTATATGGCTTGTTGGCGATGAATTCGCTGTGGAATTGTTTCAGTTCGTTGTAACCGATCTTATCCACGGCAGCATAGATTTTTTTACGAATGTCTTCATTCAATCCTTTTTGTTGGGCAGCAAGGTAGTTGAAGATGATGCCATCCTGTGTGATGCGTTCGGTTTCAATATCCTTCTTAATGCCGGCACGTGCAAACTTGATGTTCTCTTCCACATTGGGCAGATCATTCAGCAACTCATTCATGGCAATAACAGATTCGTTGAACTTATCTGCCTGGCAACCTACATAAGCCAGTGTATAGAACGGATCTTCTTTCTTATCAGGCTTTGCATAAAAAGCAAAGGTTGAATAAGCCAGCGCTTTCGATTCACGGATGGTCTGGAAAACCAATGCACCCATACCACCACCAAAATAATTATTGAAGATGTCGATCACCGGTTCTTTATCGGCACTGTAGCTGGATGTATTACGTACCCAGCGTATCTCCGACTGTACCATATTGTAATCAGCAAAAAGTAGCTGGTTATTTGCCTGGGTAGCTGGTGCAAATTTCATTTTCTCTGGTGCTGCTTTAAAAGCAGCAGGCATGTTGTGAACAGACCTTAACCCGGCAGCCAGTTGCTGCAATGGCTGAGGGCCGTAATAAAGAATTTTATGCTCATAATTATTCAGGTCATGCAACGCATTCACTAATTCCTCAGACGTTGTATTCTTCAACTCTTCATCGCTTAATACATAATTGAACGGGTTCTTATTACCAAACCTTGCATACGCCACCAGCCCGTTCATGATAATGCCCTTATTGGCTTTTGCATCTGTTCTTGATTTGGTGAGCCTTGCTTTTAATGATTTCAAAGCATTTTCATCCCCCTTGCAATTCTTTAAAACATCTTCAAACAGTTTTACCGCAGTGGTAAAATTATCCTGCAACCCTTCAATGGTAACGGTCGTAAATTCAGCTCCTGCATTAACGCTAAAGCTACAGGCAATTTTATAGAATGCTTTGGTGATGTCTTCAGCACTCATCTTGTCGGTTCCCAGGAACTGCAGGTATTGTGCTGCCAGGCTCAGTTTTTTATTATTCCAGGTACCCATGTCAAAACGGTAGCGCAACCGGAAAATAGAATTGTCTTTGTTCTGCACATATAGAATTTCAGCGGGGCCAGCTTTTGCTTTTTTGCAGGTCTTTGTTATAATCCATCCAAACAGGCTTTACCACACTGGCCGGCATATTATTCACCTGCTTCACAAAAGCCGACTGCGCATCCCGGTTTGTTTCAACAGGAGTAATGGGTGGCTTCTCCACTTTTACAATGTTCTTATCCTCCCCTTTGCGTTTGTAGATGTAAACATAATTATCGCCAAAATATTTGTTGGCAAAATCAACGATATCTTTTTTAGTGAGTTTAGACAGCATGTCGGTGTAAGCCACCTGTTCTTTCCAATCCAGTTCATTGGTAAAAGCATTCATCAGGTTACCCGCTCTTGAACCATATGATTCGGTACCCAGTATCTTATTTTTCTTTTGGTTATTGACGATAGACGTGATCAGGTCATCATCAAAATTACCTTTCTTAAGATTTTCTATCTCCCCCAGCATTAACGCTTTCACATCATCCAAAGACTGTCCTAGTGTAGGATTACCCCGCATGAACAATACACTGTAATCAATTAAAGTGATAGCCGATGCAGAAGCACGCAATAGTTTTTGTTTCTTCACCAGGTTAAGGTCCATCAGGCCTGCTTTTCCATTGGTCAGTATTTGTCCTACCAGGTCGGCCAGTAAAACGTCTTTTGATTTATTACCTGGCAACCTGAATCCAATCGTAACATTCTCCGCATCGGGGCCAATCACTTCTGCAAACTGGGGAGCAGTGATCGGTTGCTCAGGCGAAAAAGTATATTTAGGCACCGGCTTATTTTGCATATAAGAAAAAGTAGCGTCAATTTTTTTGATCATCGCATCCGGATCAAAATCACCACTCATTATCACGCCCATATTGTTGGGAACATAATAGGTGTTGAAATATTTCCTGATCTCTATCAGCGAAGGATTTTTTAAATGCTCAATGGTACCGATGGTTGTTTGCTTGCCGTAATTATGATTCTTGAATAACTCAGCAAATAATTTTTCAAAAACTTTATTGCCATCAGCATCCAGTCCACGGTTCTTCTCTTCATACACAGCTTCCAGTTCGGTATGAAATATCCGGAGTACCGGGTTCCTGAAACGCTCTCCCTGTACCGCCAGGTATTTATCAATAGCATTAGCAGGTACATCATCCGTATATACCGTTTGTTCATTTGAAGTAAATGCATTGGTACCCTGTGCACCCATAGACGACATCATCTTGTCGTACTCATTGGCAATGGCATATTTTGAAGCAACTCCCGATACCGAATCGATCTGGTGATAAATGGCCTTCCTTATTTCAACATCCGTTGTTTTATTATACTGCTCATACAAAGCATCTATCTTATCCAGTTCGGGTTTTTCTTTGGCCCAGTCCAATGAACCGAATTTATCGGTGCCTTTGAATAACATGTGCTCCAGGTAGTGGGCAAGGCCGGTATGAGTAGCCGGGTCGGTTTTGCTTCCTGCCTTGGTAGCAATGTAACATTGTATGCGTGGGTCTTTGTTGGTTGGACTTAAAATAACCGTTAGCCCGTTCTTCAATGTGTAAAACCTTGCCTTGGCAGGATCGTTATTTACGTACTTGTAAGTATAGCCGCCTGAAGTAGCTGTTTTCCATTCGTAGCTGACGGTTTGAGCATAGGTGCATATGGTAGTAAGCGCCAGCAGTACAAATAAGAATGTTTTGATAGATCGCATAGAAATTGTTTTAAAAATTAGTTAGGCGTAAAAGTACAGGTATTGGGCAAGCAATTTATTACCGTTCACAAAAATTTTACAATTACTTTTGGCAAAATATCAGTGCATAAATATGAAACGATTCTTTAAGTTCTTTATCCGTACGGCTCTTGCCCTGTTCATCCTGGTGAATGTGATCGTGGCTTTTCATGCGTATAAGTTCACCCATTTCTACGAAAACGGATCTGTTACTATAAAAAAAGCCGGAGAAAAAACGGGCTGGGAAAAGGCAAAGGACATATTTTTCGGCATCAATGCAGTCAAGCAAAAAAATACCGTTACTGCCGATTCAACTTTTCGAACAATATACTTGCAAACAAAAGACGGGCTAAAACTGGAAGGATGGTATTTGCATGCCGATAGTGCCAAAGGAACCGTTTGTCTTTTTCATGGCCATGGCGGAACCAAGTCGGGCGTTTATAAAGAAGCGGAAGAATTCAGAAAGATGGGATACAATGCATTTATGATAGATTTCAGGGCGCATGGCAACAGCGAGGGTAATACATGCACTATTGGCTATGATGAAAGTGAAGATGTGAAACTGGCCTATGATCATATAAAAAATAAAGGGGAAAAGAATATTGTGCTTTGGGGAATATCCATGGGCGCATCCACCATTGCCAAAGCCATTAAGGATCATCAACTAACTCCAAAGAAAGTGATCCTTGAAATGCCATTCGGCACCATAGAGGATGCAGCCAAAGGGAGACTGAAGTTAATGGGATTGCCGCCCCAGCCGTTAGCAACCCTGCTTACATTCTGGGGCGGAACGGAACATGGTTTCTGGGCCTTTGGCATGAAGCCGCAGGAATTTGTAAAAGATATTCATTGCCCGGTATTGCTGCAATGGGGGAAAAATGATCCCAGAGTTTCCCGGAATGAAGAAGATCTTTTATTCGGCAATATCGGAACGGCCGATAAAAAATTTGTAGTGTATGAAACGGCCGGGCATGAAAGCCTCTGCAAAAAAGAGCCGGAAAAGTGGAATGCAGAAATTGCTGCTTTTTTAAAATGACCCATCCAAAAAATATATCCATAGTGGATTACACGTATGCTCTTCCCGCAGAACGGATAGCCCTGCATCCATTGATGGATCGGGATGCATCCAAACTGCTTGTTTATAAAAGCGGGGAAATAAAGGAAGATGTTTACAGGAACATCGCTCAATATCTTTCCGCAAATAATTTGCTCATCTTCAATAACACCCGGGTAATAAATGCAAGGGTGCTTTTTCAAAAAGATACCGGCGGGATCATTGAGATCTTTTTATTAGAGCCTTACAACTCGGACCATTCAACCGCATTGTCTGCAACGGGCAAAGCAACCTGGAAATGTATGATCGGCGGAGCAAGTAAGTGGAAGAGCGATACGTTAAGAAAGGAATTGGGAATTGGGAATTGGGTTTTAGATGCAAAGCTTATTGAAAAGCTTTCAGATGCATATGTGGTTGAATTTACCTGGACACCTGCTGAATTAAGTTTTGCGGAAGTGCTGGAAAACTGTGGTGAAATACCTTTGCCGCCATATATAAAAAGAAAGCCTGGGGCAGAAGACAGCGAACGCTACCAGACCATTTATGCCGAAGATGGGGGCTCCGTGGCCGCACCTACAGCCGGGTTGCATTTTACGCAAAATATTTTCGATCGGCTTGCAGAAAAAAATATTCATAAGGATTTTGTCACCCTGCATGTGGGTGCCGGAACATTCAGGCCGGTGAAAGCGGCAACCATGGCAGGGCACGAAATGCATGCTGAATGGATCGAGATTAGTAATAAAACCATTGAGAATCTTTTTTTGAGCCTTGAGAAAGGAATTGTTGCTGTTGGCACCACTTCGCTCAGAACACTGGAGAGCCTGTACTGGATGGGAGTAAAAACGATTCTTCAACCAGGAATAAAACAACTGCAACTCAGCCAATGGGAAGTTTATGAAGAACCATTGGCCGGTAATAATATAACAGCCAAAGAAGCATTATCCTCCTTATCAGCCTGGATGAAAAAAAATAAATATGAAAAATTATTTACCCAGTCACAAATACTGATAGCACCGGGGTATTCATTTAAAATAGCGGATGTCCTCATCACCAATTTCCATCAGCCGCAATCTACCTTACTTTTACTGGTAGCGGCGGCGGTTGGAAAAGACTGGAGAAAGATCTATGATCATGCGATGCAGTACGACTTTCGTTTTTTGAGTTATGGTGATGGAAGCCTTTTATTCATTAGCAAATAATATTATCTGCTTAGCTTTGCCTGCCAGATCTTGTAAAACATTTTCTTCGTATGACGCTAAAAAAAATAATACACTCTCTTTTTAATAATACCGGTATCTATATTGGCAAGCGGCCCACTTATAAAGGCAAGGCCAATTTCAGTATTGACGGATTGAATTATGGCTTTTCCTTTCCATCTGCCAATTACACACCCTGGCAGGGTGATGCATCGTTTATGAATATCTATAACCAGATAAAGGATAATACCCTGGTAGATATTTACCGCTGCTATGAACTTTGGCAACTGCTTCATAAAATAAATGTATTGGATCCCCATGCAGCTGTTCTTGAAGTGGGTGTTTGGCGTGGAGGAACAGCCGGGATCATGTCGCAACGATTGGCTGACCTGAAGAGTTCTGCCACGTTATATCTTGCCGATACTTTTTCAGGCGTGGCAAAAGCAGGAGCGAATGATAGTTTTTATACCGGTGGCGAACACAGCGATACAAGTCAGCAGGTAGTGGAAGATGTTTTAAAAAACAAAAGCGGCTATCCGCACTATAAGATACTGAAAGGCATATTTCCTGAAGACACGGTTAATGAAGTTTCCGCCAGTGAGTCATTTGGTTTATGCCATATTGATGTAGACGTTTATGATTCGGCCAAAGATATCTTGGAATGGGTATGGGATAAGCTGATCCCCGGGGGCGTAGTTGTTTTTGACGACTACGGGTTTCACTCCTGCACCGGCGTAACAAAGCTGGTGGAAGAATACCGAAACCGGTCAGACAGGCACATCATTCATAACCTGAACGGTCATGCCCTGATGATAAAATTGAAATAAAAAGGATTACTGCTGGATGGTAACCGGGGTACCTACCGGTATGTAACTGAACAGGTCTTTCATCTCGGTATATTTTACCGAAACACAACCATCTGTCCAGTTATAAAAATTATCGATCGTCCATTCTTCCTGCGGACGGGTGGCGTGAATAGCAATACCATTCCCGATCCGGGCATTCTTTGGTATCAATCCCCGGGATTTTCTTTCCTTGAATTTTTGATAGCTGATATCATTGGGATAATCAAGCAGCAATTCGGGGCCCCATTGGGGATGTATCTTTTTCAGGATGACTTTAAAGTTTCCGTCAGGCGTTCTCTTGTCCCCTTCCTTCATTTTATCACCCAGGTCTTTGCTGCCAAAAACGATCGGGTAGGTGGCATACCAGCCCTCGTCATCATACACTTTCAATTCGTAGTCACTTTTATCAACAATGATGTAATAAGGATTTTCGATACTGTCTTTTGCAGGAGGCTTTACCGGTTTTGTTACCGATGTTTTTTTAGAAGAGTTCCTTTTCTTTTTTACCGGCGAAATAAATGATAATGAGGCCAGTAAGCTGCTTAAAAAAACAATTTGAAAAAATGTGGATCCCTTCATTGAAAAACAAGTTTTCTATTTATGACAAACGATGTGCCACATAAAAATATTTTAATCTGTGGAAAAACATTAACAAAAATAGTTAATGTGGAAAAAATAAAAACTTCCGGCCATGGCCGGAAGCGGTATGATGAACTCATCCCTCACCCACGTTGGTAAAAACCGCAGTGGGTAAAGGAGTGAGTGAGAGAGTGTTTTTACCAGTTGCTGAAGCGTAACCCGATCGTATAAGGCCGCATATCAAGCGTTCTTTTGTACATCGACTGGGGGCTGTACGATCCGTAAAGGCGGATAGGCCCAATCCCCAGTTCGGCTACGTAAGAGAACTTAAACCGCTCCAGGTCATAATCTCCTTTGTTTCTAAGCTTACCCCTTTCGTCACTTTTTTGCTTATTACGCTGGCTATAAAGATACCCGGCGCTTACACCCACACTCAGGCTTACTCCTTTATTATTATGTGCAGGATGCGATGTAAAGTTCAGCATGAACGGAACCGTGAGGTAATCAGCAGCCAGTTTATTTTTAGAGAATGCAATAGAATCTCTGAAAATAAAAGGTGCGGTTCTGATAGCGGGCACATTACTATAAGGTTCGGCGCCGCTCTCTCTGTAGCTGATGGATGATTTGTACCGGTAATTATTCAGCTCCAGGCCCAATCCATACTTCAGGTTTACATGATGTTTTATCAAATTAACCCTTTGCATGAACAGCCAGATATTTACATTAACACTTTTGCCTGTCCTTAATTTAAAATCACTTTTGCCTAATGCAGGATATCCAGGCCTGTCTACCAGATAGCCTCCCATCCCGGCCGGGTTATAAACTGTTTTATCATCGTAGTTACTGAAACCAAGGTCCAGTATGCCCCAGTTGGTGCTTACATTGCGCAGTTTTTTAGGGGAATTATCCCTCCGCATTCTTACACTTCTGTCTCTGCCGCCATTTGTTTTTCCTTCTTTAACGATGACCATACCACCGATGCGAATGGTGTCTTTTTTTTCTTGTGCCGATACAGTTAATGCCGTTAAGCAAATAGCCGCCGTTGCTAAAAGTAATGTTAGCCTTTTCATTTGTTCTTTTTTTAATGATTATTTTAATGCAATCTCAAAGCCGGCCACTTTCAATCCCTCGCCGGTCTTTATGTTGGCGTTACGCTCCAGCATTCTTTTTGCCTTGCGTATGAATCCGCCGAGTTTTGTACGTTTCACTTTGTCTTCATCCATGTAAAGGAAACGCTCGTTATTATTGTTCTCGTCGTTATAAGCTACCGGAACGGCAGTTGTAGTTGCTGGATCAGTAATAACAGGATTTGTTTTAACCACAACGCCATTCACCCCGGAAGTGTTGATGTTGTTGTTTTCATTTGTTACGTTCGTTACAGCATATTCGTTACGTTCATTCCTGTTAATATTTTCAAAATACGGTTTGGGTAAATTATTATCCTGTTTTTTATCTCCCTTATCTTTTACGACCACATTGTTCTTTTGATCGTTCGTGTTCTTATCAACGGTTGTTTGTGTTTGTTGCCCTGGAGTTACAACCGGTTGCTGGTTCGGGTTATTGGCAACCAAAACTGTTGTGGTATTTTGAGATGCAGGATCACTACCCATACTTGCTTGCGGCGTGTTGCTGTTTTTTCCGGTAATAATTTCTGCTGTTGATTGCCCGGTATTTGCTTTACCGGTACCGGCTACTTCAGTGCCTCCTGTGGTTGTTTTGAAATTATTTTTATACACGGCCACTCCGGTCCACAATCCAAAGCCAAGTAAAACTGCCGCTGCTGCAACCCGCCACCATTTAATACCAACCACTTTTCCGTCTTCTGTTCTGTATAAAGAATTTTTATCCTCAAATACTACCGAAGTTTCCGGTTGCAATTTTGTTTGCCGTAAAACATTCCATTCGGCCGCTGCTGCTTTATCGGTTGCAAGCAATGCTTCCACTGTTTTTTTATCTGCAGCGGATAATTCATCATCGGCATATAACAGAAGATTTTCCTGCAAGGCAGAAACACCATCTTCCATGTACAGCCAATCTTTTTTTTCCAGTACCACATCATCTGCCTTCAGTATTGTTTGCTGCAAGGCCAATAGTTCCATCTGCAAATCGGGATTCTCCTGCACAAATACTTCAACAGTTTTTCTTTCTGCGGCAGACAATTCCTTATCTACATACAGCAGAAAAAACTCTTCGTAATTATGTCTATTGATGTTCATGGTTCATGGTTCATGGTTCATGGCTGATGTTCTTACTATGAACTATCAACCATCAACTATTAAACTAAATAACGTTTTCAGGACTTATTATATACTCCCTCAATTGCAGTCTCGCCCTGTGTAAATATACTTTCACCTGGCTCTCATTCAGCCCGGTTATTTGTCCGATCTCATCATAACTATACCCTTCATAATCTTTCAAAAGCACCAAACTTCTTTGTTGTTCACTTAATTTGGCCAATGCTTCGTTCAATATACGCTTGGCATCATGTTTTTGAGTTGTTGCCCCTTTGGCACTATCGGCAAAATCATCCTTTAAACTGATCCGTTTGTTCTTCCGGATATGGTCAATCATCTGGTTATAGGCGATAGTAAACAGGTAACTTTTACTCTTTTCATTCTCCACTTTATCCCTGCTGACCCAAAGCTTTTCAAAAGCTCCCTGAACCACGTCCTTTGCGTCCTCCCTATGCCCCAAATTCTTGAGGATAAAGCGGTACACATTGTCTGCATACAGGTTTACACATTCATTATATTCTCTCTCAGTCATAAAGCTTTGGGGCGGTTAAATTAGCTTCTGTTAGGTTGTTTTGAGTATTATACGAAGTTGGGTAATAAAATGTTACATGAAAAGGGAAAAATGTTATTTTTTACCACCCCGGGGAGTTAGAATGTGCGAAGGATGGAATCACGGGTGACACGAATGGGGCTGATTTACACTGAAAATCCGTTCTCATCCGCCTAACCCGTGTCATCAGCGTTCTATTTTAACCTAAATTTGCCCCGACCTAATAATTGCATATATGAACGAGAAATTTGTAGCCCGGATAGCAACCGAACTTAAGGAAATAGAAGCCTCCGGCCTCTTAAAAAGGGAACGTATCATCAGCAGCGAACAGGGGGCTGAGATCATCGTGAACGGGAAGACCGTATTGAATTTTTGCGCCAATAATTACCTGGGCCTGTCCTCCCACCCCAAAGTAATTGCTGCAGCTAAAAAATACATCGACATAAGAGGATATGGAATGAGCAGTGTTCGTTTCATCTGCGGTACGCAGGATATTCATAAAGAACTGGAGAAAAAACTCGCCGATTTCCTGGGTACAGAAGATACTATTTTGTACGCTGCCGCTTTTGATGCCAATGGTGGTGTGTTTGAGCCTTTGTTTGGTGAAGAAGATGCCATCATCTCCGACGCACTCAATCATGCATCCATCATCGACGGTGTCCGTTTGTGCAAAGCACAGCGCTACCGGTATGAGCATAACAATATAGATGACCTGGAAGCAAAACTGAAAGAAAGTGCTCACTTACGAAGCCGCATCATTGTAACCGATGGAAGTTTCAGTATGGATGGCACCATTGCACAATTAGATAAGATATGCGACCTGGCCGATAAATACGATGCCATTGTAATGATCGACGAATGCCACAGCAGTGGATTCTTAGGTAAAACAGGAAGGGGAACACACGAATACCGGGGGGTAATGGGAAGGATCGATATCATCACCGGCACATTAGGCAAAGCACTCGGTGGCGCAAGTGGTGGTTTTACATCAGGCAGAAAAGAGATCATTGAGATGTTACGGCAACGAAGCCGTCCGTACTTGTTTAGCAATACGGTAATGCCGAGTATTGTGGGTGCTTCCATTGCAGTATTGGATATGCTGAGCGAAACAACCGAGCTGAGAGATAAGCTTGAAAGCAACACCAGGTACTTCCGCAAAAAAATGACCGAAGCAGGCTTTGATATCAAACCCGGCGATCATCCCATTGTTCCCATCATGTTATACGACGCAGTACTTGCACAAAATTTTGCTGCCAAATTGCTGGATGAAGGAATTTATGTGATCGGATTTTTCTTCCCCGTGGTTGCAAAAGGGCAGGCAAGGATACGGGTACAGTTGAGTGCAGCACATAGTCAACGTCATTTGGATAAAGCGATCGAAGCGTTTACTAAAATTGGAAAAGAGCTGGGCGTACTTAAATAATCAAAAATGTCAGAACAATCACAAACCTTTCTCGCCAAAAGCACCATTAAGGCTGCCGACCTGGAGCACCGTCGTAAGATCAATTTTAACATTGGTAAGTACAATGCCGTGGTGCCAAAGGGTAAAGAACAGTTTGCCGATGTGCACCTGGCCAGGGAAAGGGCCAAGAATGTGAAATGGCGTGCCATTGAAACACTCGACCAGCAGTTAGAGGAATTTGAACTCAACTTCACCAAACGGGGCGGCAAAGTGATATGGGCTGAGAATGGGGAGCAGGCGATTGAAGAGGTATTAAAAATATGCCGGGAAAAGAATTGTAAATCGCTGGTGAAGAGTAAGAGCATGGTGACCGAAGAGATCCATTTAAACAAAGCGCTTGAAGAAAACGGAATTGCAAGCGTGGAAACTGACCTGGGAGAATACATTCAGCAATTAGACGGCGAAGCACCTTACCATATTGTAACGCCAGCCATGCACAAAAGCAAGGAAGATGTAGCCCGGCTCTTCAATAAGAAACTGGGTACTTCTATTTCTTTAAGCCCGGAAGAACTTACGCAGGTAGCCCGGGAAGTGCTTCGTGAAAAATATGTGCAGGCAGAAGTAGGTGTCACCGGCGCCAACTTCATCATCAGCGATATCGGCGGCATTGCCGTTACAGAAAATGAAGGCAATGCAAGACTGAGTTGTGCCTTTCCAAAAACACATATCGTCATTGTAGGTATTGAAAAGATGATCCCGTCTATTACGGACCTGGCATTATTCTGGCCGCTGCTTTCTACGTTTGGTACCGGGCAGAAAATAACCGTGTACAATACCATCATTACCGGGCCAAGGCAGGAGAATGAGACCGACGGGCCAGATGAAATGTATGTGATACTTTTAGACAACGGCCGCACAAATATTTTAAAAAATCCAAAACAACGGGAGAGTTTGTATTGCATTCGTTGCGGCGCCTGCCTGAATGCATGCCCGGTATACAAGAATATCGGCGGTCATTCTTATGGTGCTACTTACAGCGGACCGATTGGAAGTATTATCACCCCGCACTTGCAGGGTATGAATGAATTCAAGCACTTAAGTTACGCCTCTTCACTATGCGGTAACTGTACCGAAGTATGTGCTGTAAAGATCAACCTGCATGAGTTACTTTTAGAGAACCGGTACGAATCGGTAGAAGAAGGCTTTGTGAGCTTCAGTGAAAAGATGGCCTGGAAGGTGTGGCGGCTGGCCAGTTTAAAAAGAGGCATGATGAATTTGGGCAGCGGGAATCTGAAGAACAAAGTGGTGAACGGCATGTTCAAAGGCTGGAAAGAAACCCGGAGTGACCTGAACTTCAGCCAAAAAACCTTTAACCAAATGTGGAAAGAAAGATTTAAAAAATAGAAAATCAACAAAATAAAAAAGTCCTGCAGTGGCGGGACTTTTTTATTTTGTGCAGGAATGGTATTGATCTATTCACATATTACCTCACCCCGGCTGCAGTATATCTGTTCTTTCATCTTTAAAGAATTGATGGGAGTTGACTTTGAAATAACCATCGATTCGGAGGAATTTAAAAACTTCGAAGGCGTGAAGATCAATTACAGTGATGCGGATATTCATTCCGCACAGGGCGTACCTGCATTCAACATACAAGGCAATAGTTTATTATTTGACGAAATAATCATCCAGCAGGAGATCATCTGTTTTGATGCGTCGGGCACAAAATCTTTTTTCAGAACACACAACTCTGATTTTCCCTTCGACATTTTTGCGGCGTCTTTTTACCTCGTCACCCGTTATGAAGAATACCTGCCGCATGAAAAAGATATGTATAAAAGATATGCGTATGAAAATTCACTTGCATTTAAAGAAGGATTTCTGAACCAGCCATTGATAAATAGTTGGGTGAAAGAGTTTGCAAAAAAGCTGAAGCAGAAATTCTCAACGTTCAATGTTCAATTCCCAACGTTCAGGTTTGAACCAACGTATGACATTGACATTGCGTATTCCTACAAGCACAAAGGCTTGTTGCGAAATTTAGGTGGATTTGTAAAGTCACCTTCGGCAGAACGGATAAAAGTACTGGCAGGATCGGCAAATGACCCTTTTGATTCTTACGAATGGCTCCACCAATTACACCGACGTTATCATTTACAACCGCTGTACTTCTTCTTGGTTGCCGAAAAGAATGGCCGGTTTGATAAGAATATCCTTCCGCATAAAGATGCCATGTGGAAACTGGTGAATCAACATGCAAAAAAAAACTCCATCGGCCTGCACCCTTCCTGGCAAAGCGGCGATGATGTTTCTTTACTGAGAAAAGAAAAACTGCAGTTGGAAGCAATGGCTGATAGTGGTCGGGACGGTTTAAGCGGCCTGAACAATATCACCCGGTCCCGCCAGCATTATATCCGTTTTAATTTACCGGAAGGTTACCGCAGGTTGATCGGTGCAGGAATAACAGACGACTACTCCATGGGTTATGGCAGCATCAACGGATTCAGGGCTTCGGTTGCATCCTCTTTTTATTGGTATGACCTGGAGAAAGAAGAACAAACCGAACTGAGAATTCATCCCTTCTGTTTTATGGAGGCAAATGCTTACTATGAACAAAAGCAATCTATTCAACAAACCTATGATGAGCTGATCCACTATTTATCTGTTTGCAAGGATGTAAATGGAACCCTGATCAGCATCTGGCATAATAATTTTTTAGGAACAGCAAAGGAATTCAGAGGCTGGAGAGAAATGTATGAGCAGTTTATAACTCAGGTTCAACAATAACCTTTTCCCGGTTTTTCTTAATGCTGTAATTAACCAGAAACACCCCTACCAGGGTTACAATGGCTCCCCATAGAATATTCATAGTGAGTTTTTCCCCTAAAACAATGGCGGCAGTTACCATGGCCACCAGCGGGTTGATATATGCATACAAAGAAGATAAGGCCGCCGGCAGTTTTTTCATGGAATAAATAAAAGCAACAAAAGCCAGTAAAGAGCCTGCAAGAACAAGGTACGTGATCGCCAGCCAGGATCTTGCTGTGATCTCCTGCAATGGAATAACCGGTTGAAACAGATGCGAAATAATAAACAGCATCACCGAGCCGATCAACATTTGCCAGCCGGTGGCATAATAGGGATTCATGTTCAGTTTATTCCGTACAATGAATATCGTGCCCACACTCCACGACAGCATGGCGATAACAGAAAGCAACACGCCAAACAAAAATCCCTCGGGATGATGTTGAAATGCACTTTCATAAAACACGATACCAATGCCTGTTAGACCCAGCAGCAGCCCGACAAAGGTTATTGCGTTCAGGTTACGATTCTTAAAAAAGAACATTTCAATGACAACAACACTTAAGGGGTACAAAGCGCCGATCAAAGCGCTCAAGCCCGTGGGAATATAATTCAGGCTCCAGGTGCTTAACCCGTTTGCCATCACAAACATCAGCACGGCCATCATGAGCAGCCAGCCAAACTGCTGGCGGGTAGGAAACCCGATCTTTTTATAGAACAGGAAGAACAAAACAAAAGAACTGCCTCCAAAGAACTGGCGGATGGAAGCCATTTGCAAAGCCGGCATATCGGTAACAGCGATCTTACTGGCAACCCAGGTAGTACCCCACACTATGCTGGTAATACCCAACGCAAGGTATCCGCCTGCTTTGCCCTTTGGTAAGTTATTGCTGATATTCATTTACCAGTAGTTAATGTTTAAAATGCCGGAGCCCTGTTATCACCATGGCCAGGTTATTGGCCTTGCAATATTCAATTGAATCCTTATCACGGATAGAACCTCCGGGCTGAATGAATGCAACAATGCCCGCTGCATGAGCGATCTTCACACAATCATCAAAAGGAAAAAAAGCATCGCTTGCCAGTACCGCTCCCTCCAGGTCAAAATTAAATTGTTTTGCTTTTTCTATAGCCTGGCGCAACGAATCGATCCGGGATGTTTGTCCGCAACCCTTTCCTATAAGTTGCCTATTCTTCACCAACGCAATGGCATTACTCTTTAAATGTTTGCAGACAATATTGGAAAACAGCAGGTCTTCTTTTTCAGATGCGGTCGTATTCCTTCCTCCTTCTTCTTTCCATTCGGCAAAATTACCGGTATCGTTTTGCTGGGTGAGTATGCCGTTTAAAACTGATTTGAACTGGTGCGTTGCTGTTGGTTTGCTTTTCAACCGCAGGAGTATCCGGTTCTTTTTTGTTTTCAGTATCTCCAGTGCATCGGCATCAAATGACGGAGCGATCAGTACTTCAAAGAATATTTCATTGATGTCATCGGCCGTTGCTTTATCAACCGCCGCATTACAAACCAGCACGCCCCCGAAAGCGCTTTCCGGGTCACCGGCCAAGGCTGCATCCCAGGCTTCTTTTACAGTCGCCCTTGAAGCAATGCCGCAAACATTGGTATGCTTGATAATGGCAAATGTTGTTTCCCTAAATTCTGTTATGATCTGCACCGCTGCGTCTGCATCAACCAGGTTGTTATAAGAAAGTTCTTTACCATGCAGTTTGTCAAATACTTCCTCCTGGTTGCCATAATATATTCCCTGCTGGTGAGGGTTCTCTCCGTAACGAAGAACAGACTTTTCTTTATTGAAGGGATTGATAAAATCTGCCTGGTTAAAATAATTTGAGATGGCAATATCGTAACCGGTACACACATCAAATGCCTTGATGGCAAACATGCGGCGTTGCTCAAGTGTGGTTTCGCCTTTTTGTTCTTTCAACAGCTGCTCAAGCAAAGCATAATCCTTTTTTGCAGCAACTACCACTACCGAAGCATGGTTCTTTGCAGCCGCACGTATCATGGACGGCCCACCGATGTCTATTTTTCAATGATGAGTTTTCAGCCTCCCCCTGCCCCCCTCCAAAAGAGGGGGAAAAAACCTGTGCTACCGTTTCTTCAAAGGGATATAGGTCAACGATCACCAGGTCGATCTCCGGTATGTTGTACTGTTTCATTTCTGCCATATGCTGTTCATCATCCCGTTTTCCCAATATTCCGCCGAATACAGACGGGTGCAATGTTTTAACCCGGCCGCCCAAAATAGACGGGTAAGTTGTCAGTGATTCAACCGGAACGCAGGGAACGTTTAAATCTTCGATAAATTTTTGAGTGCCCCCGGTAGAATAGATGGTTATACCAAGCTGTTGTAGCTCTTTAATGATGTTTTCCAGTCCGTCTTTATAAAAAACGGAGATAAGGGCCGACTGAATTTTTTTCTGCATGTGCTGTTGTTGGAGTGGATTGCCCGGGAATATCCGGACCCGTAAATCAAATTCCGCCGCAAATTTATGGATTTTTGCAAGCGGCCGGTGATGATTTTAGCAACCAATTGTGAATAAAACAGCAAAGCCGCTGTCCGAAACGTTTAGCGGTTGGAGAAATATATTTCGGTTCTTGAATTACGCTGTACTTCTTCCGGGTTATTGCCTGCATTTAAAGGCCGGTTACTGCCGATGCTTTTTACAGATTCAATTCTTGAAATATCAATCCGGCGGGATAAAAAATAATTTTTAACGATCAGGGCCCGGTCGGTTGCCAGCCTGTCGCACACAGAACTGATGCCTTCCGTTTTATAAGCATGGCCTTCTATAGCAATATTCAGCGACGGGTTTCCGGCAAGAATACTTATTACGCTGTCTAATACATTGTAACTGGTGGTAAAAAGATTTGATTGCTGTGGTTCAAAAGGAACAAGCACAAATCCTTTGTTAGGACATCCGTTTTTCTCGATCGAACCAAACTCGTCGGGACATTTATCTTCCGTATCGGCAATACCATCTCCATCCCGGTCGGAGATAACAACTTTTTTAGGCAGTGGCGGGTAATTGAGTGTGATCTCGGCCCGGCAGTTTATTTTGAAACCATCTTTATCCACTCCCTTATATATAGGCTTTGATTTACCATGTCCGGCTACAGAAAGAACCTGGGCGCTATCCACTCCTCTTCCCATGATATAGGTTTGTATAAATAATGCCCGGTTGAGTGACAGGTAGTAACAAATGGTATCGCTGCCCTCATCTTTATAGGCATAGCCATCGATGGTGATGGTTACCACTTTATTCTTTTTGAGGATATTAATAACACTGTCCAGTACATCGAAAGTAAACGTATGGTAGAGGGCTGATTGTTTATAGTCGAACCGGATCAATACCGTATCCCTTTCCTTATCAGGTGGGTTGCCTGAAGTAGTTGAGATGTGATTAAATACCGGGCCGGAAAAAAATGCGGAGCAGCAGGCAAACAACATCAGGATCAGCAACAGCCGGGCAGAATTCATTTTTTAAAATTTAATAACAGTGCAAATTTAACTGCTCCCTGCTATACGAAAAGTAATTTGGTCAAATTAACAGGAAATTAAAGACGCAAGTTACATGCCAACATCCAGTATGAATGCACCCTCCCCCGGAATGGAGTGCCCTTGTATATTCAATACCCTGCATTCCTTCTGCCATTTCTCAATTTTCCAGGCGGGGTTTGATGCATCAAATACATATTGCCTGCAATTGAACAATTTTGCCAGTTGTGCAATACTCAGCCTTGGATTTTTTGAAATAACAACCAGGTCCACCGCTGTTCTTTGTTCTGGTATTTCGGTTTGCAACGGAGCGCTAACGATCACTATCCTTTTGTTTTGAAACTGGTAAAACGACCGGCTGACGAAAATATTATTTAAAGAATCCATTCGCTTATCAAGTTGCAGGAAGATCCGGCCCGGCTTCAGGTGAAAATTTTGCAGTAATCCGTCTTCCAGTAAAATAGAGTCCCCTACAAACTGGTAATTAGACCCCTTGATAAAATCCATGGCCTGGTGCTGGGGTACATTATAAACAATTATTTTTTGTTGCCTGGCCACTTCCCACTTATTGTAAAAAGAAGCAACAGAAAAAGCAAGCATGCAGGTCAATCCAAATTTAAACAGGTTTTTATTTTTGCTTATAAGCCATGCACTAAACCCGGTCACTACTCCATAAAGGAGCCAGGTGGTGAACACCGTTGCCGGAATTTTATCCCAGACAGCAAAGGGAAATTCATTTAACCAAAGGATGGCCTTATTCATTAACCAAACCAGCCAGTTTACTGATTTACCAAGCCAGTTTCCTGCAAACGGGAGCCACAACAAAGCCACTAACGCAATTTCTGCATATAAGATAACAGCTGAAAGCGGCACCGCAATGATATTTGTTATCAAAAATAAATTCGGGAACTGATGAAAATAAAAAATGCATACAGGAAAAGTAAGCAACTGCGCCGCCAATGAAACTGCCATCAACTGCCAAACTTTGTCCATCCATTTATTTTTTATGTACAGGCAACTATAAATGGGTTTTTGAAAAATTACGATGCCGGTCACAGCGAGGTACGACAACTGGAAACCGACATCCCATAAATAATAAGGATTGTAACAGAGCATTACAAATACCGAAGCGGCCAATGAACTGATTATTGATGCCGGCCTTTCAAAAATTGTTTTACCAACTGTAATGAAAGTGAACATCACTGCAGAACGTATGACGGAAGCAGCGCCGCCGGTAAGCAAAGAAAATATCCACAGGCAGGTCAAGATCAGAACAGCCTGCATCCATTTTGACCTTTTAATAAAAGGAATTCTTGCAAACAACCATACCAGCAGTACATATATGAGGCCCAGGTGCATCCCTGAAATAGCAATGATATGCACCACACCGGTATTACTGTATGCCTGCACCAGGTCTTTATCAAGGTCATTTGTATAACCTATGAGCAGTGCTTCGGCAATACCCAGTTCGTCTCTGTCGGCCTGCATTTGGTTTCGTAACACAGACAATACATATTCCCTTGCATTAAAAATAAACTGCTGAAATCTGCTGTGGCTTTCACTCCTGCCTGCTGCTTTTACCCAATCTTTTTCTTTTAAAAAAACGTTGTGAAAGATCTGCTGAAAGGCGGCATAGCGTTCGTAATTAAAAGCACCGGGGTTACCGGAATTTTTTATGGCCTGGAGGTTTTTGTGAATTAATATCCGGTCGCCATACTTTAACTCATGCCCGAAACTGTCTTTTGAAAAATAAAGTAAGAGCCTGCCTTTACAGGAGATCATTTCTTCATCCTGCATGATCGCTTCCACATATCCTTCTGCCTTGTAAGACTTGCTCTTTTCAACCAGTGGTTCATCAATGCGTACCAGCAAATAATTTTCTTCTTTATAGTAATTTCCATACCAGTTCTTATTGTGCCGCATATCTTTTTGCCAGCTGATCAACAAGCCAAAACTTATAAGCAACAGGTGAAGGATAAAACCATGCAAAGGCTGAAGTTTAAACCGCAGCGATAAGGGAAGCAGAAAAAATAACAACCATGAAATACTAAAAGAAATCAACGAGAAAATAATTACCGGCAAGGAGACCTGCAAATACCATTGCAACATGATACCGGCCACAAAGGGTAACAGCAATCTTAGTAAAGGTGTTTTTTTCCAGACGGGTATGCCATAAGAGAGGGTCATGCAACAAAATAAATACAGGCGTAAATATTCGCTTTGTTTTATTTCCCTCTAAAATCTGTTTTTAGTCTGGTCTTCAGGACCGCAGCTATGTAAGATGCTTCGTTCCTCAGCATGACAGTCCTCTTGTAAAATCCGTATTCCGGAATTTATTTACTTAAGTGCATGCTCCGTTCTTTATACAACTGGCGGAAATACGGATCCTTCAGGTCTTTAATAAAACGGATCGCTTCACCGGTGCTCTTCATCTCCGGGCCCAGCTCCTTATTTACACCCGGGAATTTATTAAAGGAGAAAACAGGTTCTTTAATGGCAAAGCCAGTGAGTTTTTTCTCGAAGGTGAAATCTTTAAGCTTGTTCACCCCGATCATTATTTTGGTCGCAATGTTCAGGTAAGGGATCTGGTATGCTTTTGCAATGAACGGCGTGGTGCGGCTTGCCCTTGGGTTGGCTTCAATTACGAACACATTGCCGTCTTTAATGGCAAACTGGATATTGATAAGCCCCTTGATATGCAGTGCTCTTGCAATTTTTTCGGCATACTCTTCCATGGTATGAACGATCAATGGCGAGAGATTAAACTGCGGCAATACAGCATTACTGTCGCCACTATGAATTCCTGCAGGTTCAATATGCTCCATCACACCCATCACATGAAAATCATCGCCATCAAAAATGGCATCGATCTCTGCTTCCTGGCAGCGGTCTAAGAAATGATCAATTAAAATTTTATTACCAGGTAAATGTTTAATTAAACTTAATACTCCCTTTTCCAGGTCCTCATCATTAATTACAATACGCATCCGTTGTCCACCCAATACATAGCTTGGTCTAATCAAAACCGGGTATCCAACCTGCCTGGCAACTTCAATCGCCTCATCAGTATTATAAGCAGTTCCGTAATTTGGATAAGGTATCTCCAGTTCTTTGAGCATATCGCTGAATCGGCCCCTGTCTTCGGCTATATCCATACTGTCGAATGAAGAGCCGATTATTTTTATTCCTTTCTCATGTAAACGTTTGGCAAGCTTCAACGCTGTTTGTCCGCCCAGCTGTACGATCACACCATACGGTTTTTCATGTTCTACTATTTCCCACAGGTGTTCCCAGAACACCGGTTCAAAGTAAAGTTTGTCAGCAATGTCAAAATCAGTGGAAACTGTTTCTGGATTACAGTTTACCATGATGGCCTCATATCCTGACTCCTTGATGGCCTGTAAGCCATGCACGCAGCAATAGTCAAATTCAATACCCTGGCCTATTCGGTTGGGGCCACTTCCCAGCACAATTATTTTTTTTCTATCGGAAACAATGCTTTCATTACTCAGCAGCTTGCTTTCATTGGCCGGTTTATTCTCAAACGTTGAATAGAAATAAGGTGTCTTCGCTTCAAACTCGGCACTGCAGGTATCCACCATTTTATAAACACGGGTAAGGCCCATTGCCTTTCTCCTTTCATAAACCTGCTCGGCATCCTCTTCCTTCATGATGCTCTTAAGCTGTTCATCACTGAAACCAAGAACTTTTGCTTCTTTCAGCAATTCATCGGGTAATGTCTTCAGATCATACTTTGCAATTTCTTTTTCGCAATCACATATCTTCTGTATCTGGTAAATGAACCAGCGGTCGATCTTTGTGCTTTCACAAATGCGCTTAACACTTGCACCGGCCATCAGGGCATCCTTAATGCGGAATATCCTGTCCCACTTTGGTATTTTAATGTATTCAAGAAGTTCTTCGGTATGCATCAGGCTTTTGCCATAATAACCCAGGCCAACCACATCGTTCTCCAGGCTCTGACAGGCTTTTTGCAAAGCTTCTGCAAAACTTCTTCCAATGCCCATTACCTCGCCTACACTTTTCATTTGAAAACCGAGGGTATCTTTTGCTCCTTTGAACTTATCAAAATTCCAGCGTGGGATCTTTACGATGACATAATCAAGCGCCGGTTCAAAATAAGCCGATGTTGACTGGGTGATCTGGTTCTTTAATTCATCAAGATTATAACCGATGGCCAGCTTTGCAGCAATTTTTGCAATGGGATAACCCGTGGCTTTACTTGCCAGTGCCGAGGAACGGCTTACCCTTGGATTGATCTCCACAACGATCAGTTCTTCTGTTTGCGGGTTGAGTGCAAACTGTACATTACAACCGCCGGCAAAATTTCCCAGGTTACGCATCATGGCGATGGCGGTGTTGCGCATACGCTGGTAAGCAGTATCGCTCAATGTCATGGTTGGTGCCACGGTGATCGAATCGCCGGTATGTACCCCCATCGGGTCGAAATTCTCCACACCGCAAATGATCACCACGTTATCTTCATTATCTCTCAAAAGTTCCAGTTCAAATTCTTTCCATCCAAGCACGGCTTTCTCCACCAGCACTTCATGAATGGGGCTTGCGGTAAGGCCTGTATTCAATGCCTCATCCAGTTCTTCTTTATTAAAAACAATGCTGCCACCGGTTCCTCCCAGGGTGAATGAAGGACGAAGCACCAGTGGGAAACCTATTTGTTGTGCAAATTCTTTTCCTTCTAAGAATGAGTTGGCAATTTTTGCCGGGCAAACAGAAATGCCCATCTCGATCATCCACTGGCGGAATTTCTCCCTGTCTTCTGCTTTATCAATGGCTTTTATATCAACGCCGATCAACCGAACCCCAAATTTTTCCCAGATACCCAGTTCATCCACTTCCTTACAAAGGTTGAGGGCTGTTTGTCCGCCCATGGTTGGCAAAACGGCGTCAATTTTATTTTCCTCCAGTATCTGTTCAATACTCTCCACGGTAAGGGGCAGCAGGTAAACCCGGTCGGCCATCATTGGATCTGTCATGATGGTAGCTGGATTGCTGTTTATGAGAATAACCTTTACGCCTTCTTCCCTTAAAGAACGGGCCGCCTGGGTACCGGAATAGTCAAATTCGCAGGCCTGGCCAATAATAATGGGACCTGAACCTATGATCAATACGGATTGGATGGAATTATCTTTTGGCATACGCTGGAATGGCCGATGATGTGGCGTGCAAAAGTAATTGTAAAAGATGTAAATAAAAAACTCATCCTCTTAAAGAATAGGTACTGTGATCTCCCATTCGCCGGCTTCAAAAATTTCAACGTCAACACTGGCGCTGCCAAAATAAAAACGGGCACGGAAGGGGAAGTCAACACCCCGGAATATGGTCACGTCTTTATTGCTGATGGTGGAGCTTGATTTGTATAAGAAAACCCCTTTGATAACCTGAACATCCGTCATGGTCACTACTGTCTTGTTATCCCGGGTACCCAGGTTCCCTCCGCCCGCCAGCATGGTTACTGATACCGTTATTGTTTTATCTGCATTACCTATTTGGGAAACCTCCACCCTTGAAATTCCGGTTGTAACATTGTGTACCATGTATGGTTTCTCATACTTCCCTTTATAAATATCCTTTTTCCAATACCCGGTTATTACCGAATCCATATGCGCTTTGCTTTTATGAAATTCACCATAGCCTTCTTTCAGTCCTTTTTTAAAATTGCCTTCGTAGGTATCGCCATTGCTCCAGGTATATTTTCCTTTTCCGTCAGGTAACCCGTTTTTAAACTCTCCGTCGTAAACATCTGCCCCGGTCGCTTTCCCTTTGCCGTCAGCCTTCCCGCCTTTACATCCGCCTTCATAAGCACCTTTTAAAGAATCGGGTAAAACTTTACAATCAGGATTTTGGGATAAAGCCGGTACCATACTCATCGATAAAGCCACAAAAAAGAGGAACTGTTTCATAAAAGTAGTTTTGGTTTAAAAAAGGGTTTACCTGAATAGATGTAATTTTATCCTTTATTACATACATTCGGTTCACTTACTATAAATATAATGGTTAAAAAAGCACAAAGGGTTACTTTCTTTATTTTGCTGATGCTGAACATTCATTATTGCCCTGCCCAGTTTTTCCCTCTCAAAAATTACCAACAGAATTATTTTATCTGGCCACTGGATCTTACCCCGGAGATTGTAGCCAATTTTGGTGAGCTAAGGAACAATCACTACCACATGGGGCTGGATTGCCGGACCGATCAAAAACAAAACCAGCCTGTATATGCGGTTGCAGATGGTTATATCGCCAAAATAAAAATAGAACCGTTTGGATTCGGAAGAGTAATTTATGTAAATCACCCAAACGGGCTCACCACCCTTTACGCTCATTTGAATGAGTTTTTTCCCGAACTGGAAAAACAGGTGAAGGAGCAGCAGTACAAATTAAAAAGCTGGAGCATAGAATTAACCTTTTCTCCAAATCAATTCCCGGTTGAAAAATGCCGGTTCATCGCTTACAGCGGCAGCACAGGGGCATCGCAGGGGCCACACGTTCACTTCGAAATAAGGGATACTAAAACAGACAAGGCGCTGAACCCTTCGCTGTTTGGACTACCCATACCGGATACCGTTCCGCCAACAATTTCCCGGCTGGCTGTTTACGACCGGAATACAAGCACCTATGAACAAAGTCCTAAACTGTTTGCACTGAAAAAACTGGATGGGGTTTACAAAACAAAACCGGAACTGGTCATTGTAAATACAGGTAAGGTAAGTTTTGGCATCTCCGCATCTGACCGTTGCAACGGCTCTTCAAACCCCAACGGTATTTATGAAGCCGTTTTGTACCTGGATGAAAAACCGGTAACGGGTTTCCAGATGGATAATGTTGGCTATGAGGAAACCCGTTACCTGAATGCTCATATTGATTATAAATTCCGAAGCAGTGGCGGAGGTTATGTGCAGCATTTATCGCAATTGCCAGGCTACAGCAATGGCATTTATAAAAAAGAAGGCAGCAGCGACCTGGTTATTCTTAATGATACAAATACCCATGTTATAAGAATTACGGTGAAGGATGCCAACGGTAACAGTTCTGATCTGCAGTTTCTACTAAAAAGAAATATACCTGTTGAAGAAAATAAAATAAACGCGGCTGTTGTAAGTACTCCGCAGCAATGGTTTCACCCCGGCTATATCAATCTGTTCGAGAATGAGAATATTCTTTTTTACCTGCCTGCAAATTGCCTGTATGATTCATTCCGTTTTATTTACAACGAAATAAAACCGAAAGCCGGCTACCCTGTTTATCAACTTCACAATGCAGGTATTCCGCTGCATAGCTATTTTCCCGTCAGCATAAAAGCTTCCACCTCTTTCCCCGATAAGATGGTGATGCATCGTTTTGCCAGCGGCAGAAATGATTATGAAAAGGCCATACCCGTTACAAATGGAAAAGAGAGCGGTTGGTTCAGGGCAAGCTTCCGCGACTTTGGAAGTTTTCAGCTGATGATCGATACGCTGCCACCGGTTATTTCCCCGGTTGGTTTCAAAGAAGGAATGAATACCGGTAAACTAAAACAACTTGTTTTTGTTATAACAGACAATACCGGGGACATAAAAAATTTCAATGCTACGCTGGATGGAAACTGGCTCCGTTTCAGCAATGATAAGGGCCGCAGGTTTGTTTATGAATTTGATGAATTGTGCCCGCCGGGAGAACACGAATTAAAGATTGTTGCAGAAGACCAGGTAGGGAATGTAACAGCAAGAGTATACCATTTCACCAGGTAAGGAAACCCTTAGTCTGTTAATACATATAAACGTTAACCCGTGGCAGTGTCTCCGAATTAACGGATTAACCAATTAACGGATTAACTAATTAACAGATCAACGATAACCAATGGCAACACATATAACCGAAGGGCAAAAAGCCCCTGCATTTAAAAGCAAAGACCAGGATGGCAAGCCTGTTTCTTTAGCAGATCATCTTGGAAAAAAAGTAGTTCTTTATTTCTATCCCGAAGACGATACACCCACCTGCACCATACAGGCCTGTAACCTGCGTGATAATTATGCGTTACTGAAAAAGAATGGCTTTGTGGTATTGGGTGTAAGCCCGGATGAAGAAAAAAAGCACAAAAAATTTGAAGTGAAGTACAGCCTGCCGTTCACGCTTGTTGCAGACCCCGACCACAGCATCATTGACAAATACGGAGTGTGGGGAGAAAAGCAATTGTATGGACGCAAATACATGGGCCTGCACCGCACCACTTTTTTAATTGACGGGAAAGGAATTGTTAAAAAAATATTCCTGAAGCCCAAAAACAAACAGCACGCCGAAGAAATCATTAAAGCCTGGCAACTTATAGAGGAGAAGAAGCGTTAACTGAATTGTACGCTTAAAATTCTCCGGCTATGAAAAAGACAATTGCGATCATTCCCCTTATCTTTTCAGCAACATCACTTTTTATATCCTGCAGTAAAAGCACTCCTTCCGGCAGTGGTGGAGCCGGAATTTCTTTTTCCTGTGTCGGGATCAGTCCGAAGTTTTCTACCGATGTGCAACCAATTCTCACAACTGTTTGTTCAATAAACAGCAATTGCCATGGCTTCGGCAGTTCTAATTCCGGCGGGCCATTTACCACACAGGCTGAAGTATTTGCTAAAAGGTCGAACATAAGGGCCGCCATACTTGCGGGCTCTATGCCACAAAGCGGCTCGTTATCACAGGCACAGGTCAATGCTTTCATTTGCTGGATAGACGGAGGGGCACCGAACAATTAAAATATTTCTGCAGATCATAATACCCATTCCACTTCACCAAAATCAAATGCCCGTTCGGTTGTACCAGAAGTGATCAGCCTGCCTTCTGCTGAAACAGCTTTTATAACTGTTTCTATCTTTTCTCCCTTTTCGATCAATACCACCTTCTCGTTCTTTTTGTACAGGCTGCTGTTGTAACGTTCCAGTATCTCATCTGCCCGGCCGGTATTCAGCAATGAAATGTTTTGCATTAACCCCTCGTACAGTTCTTTTGCGAGGGCGATGGCATCAAATTCCTTCCCGGTGATCTGCTTCAGTGATACCGGGTTTTGCAGGGTTGCATCAAACCCGGTTTGATTAATGTTGATGCCCGTTCCAACAACCGCCCATTTCCATGCCTTGCCATGGTATATATTCTCAATCAGGATCCCGCCTGCCTTCCTGTCACACCAGTAAAGATCATTGGGCCATTTTATTTTTGTTTCATCGCCTGCATATGCCGAAAAAAAATCAAAACAGGCCAGGGCTATGGCAGCGCTCAGGTAAAATTGCGGACCGGCATTGAACTGTTCGGGCTGCAGAACGAGGCTCATGGCGATGTTCTTTCCTTTCTCCGTTTTCCAGGTCTTTCCACGCTGCCCCTTTCCGGCCGTTTGTTCATTGGCAAACCAGGCCATTCCATGATTTGCCAATCCTGCATGAACCATGTCCATGGCATAGTTGTTGGTGCTGTCCACCGTGTCTAATATTCTGAAAAATCCGCTTCCGGGCATAGTTAACCAAATGGCAAAGAAGTGTTACTTTTGCGATTATTTGCAAGCTACAAGCTACTTTGTAAAAAACAATAACAAACACCCCTGCTTTGGCAGAAAAGCCCCGGGCAGGTATGAAAAAAATAAAAGCATCGCATTTGAATAATTTGAACGCATTGAGCAGCCGTAAAAAGAGCAGTGTGGTAAGACTAACGAGAAACAGTAAAATCTTCAAAACCATCATTCATGCCATAGAGGAGAAAAAGGGCGAAAAGATCGTAAGCCTCGACCTCCGTAAAATACCCGAAGCGGTGGCTGACTTTTTTATAATTTGCCAGGCAAGCAACAGTACCCAGTTAAAAGCCATTGCAGATTTTATTGAAAAAGATCTGAAAGACAAATGCGACGAAGTGGCTTATAAACATGAAGGCAGGCAAGCGCAGCAATGGATATTGATAGATTACGTAAACATCGTTGTCCACGTGATGATGCCTGAACCAAGAAAATTTTACCAGCTGGAAGAAATGTGGAGCGATGCGCCGATGATGGAGCACCGGTGATAAAGGATCTCTCGTAAAAAGATTTAAAACAATAATAAAACAAGATCGTCTGTTATATAAAGCCCGATTAACAGTACCGGAACGTACCCCAAAACAATGGCAGAAAAAAATATGAATCAAGACAGCAACAGGAAATTTAACCCTGATAATATACCTCCCAAGGGAGATGACCAACAGAAAAAGAAACCCAGGTTCAATATCTACTGGGTGTACGGGATCATCTTCCTGTCCATCGTGGGCTGGAACCTGTATCGTGGCGTAAGCAGTGCAGGCATTGAAACCGACCAGCAGAAATTTTATTCCATGGTATTGCAGGGTGATGTTACAAAGATCAAGACCATCCGCAACAAAAAGATCGTACGTGTTTTCGTTGACATGGACAGCCTGAAAAATAAAGCTGCCGTGTACAAGCAACTGCTGAACACCAAGCCCGACGAAAAAAATTATGAATCTGCCGTTACCATCAAGGCAGATCAGCCGCAACTGTACTTCAGCATTATTGATGATAAGACCTTTGCTACCCAGATGGGTGATTTTTATAAAAAGAACCCCGGGTTAAAAGAAATTGCCGACAGCCCGGATGATGAGGACCAGTGGCTTGGCCAGCTGATCAGTACCTTACTTCCGCTTCTTTTGATCGGTTTGTTATTCATTATGATGATGCGTAAAGTAGGTGGCCCGGGCGGCAGTGGCGGCCCCGGTGGCATCTTCAGCATAGGAAAATCAAAAGCTACTTTATTTGAAAAAGGCACAAGAGTAAACATCAACTTCGGCGATGTGGCCGGCCTTGACGAAGCCAAGGTAGAAGTGATGGAGATCGTTGACTTCTTAAAGAACCCCAAAAAATATACAGCACTCGGCGGTAAAATTCCAAAAGGTGCATTATTGGTAGGCCCGCCGGGCACCGGTAAAACATTGTTGGCAAAAGCTGTTGCCGGTGAAGCACAGGTTCCTTTCTTCAGCCTGAGCGGAAGTGATTTTGTGGAAATGTTTGTAGGCGTTGGTGCCAGCCGTGTTCGTGACCTGTTTAAACAGGCGAGAGAAAAAGCGCCTTGCATTATTTTCATCGATGAGATCGACGCCATTGGAAGGGCGAGAGGAAAGAACATGATGATGAGCAACGATGAACGGGAAAATACGCTTAACCAGTTGCTCGTTGAAATGGATGGTTTTGGAACCGACCTCGGCATCATCATTCTTGCTGCCACCAACAGGCCGGATGTATTAGACAGCGCTCTTTTACGCCCGGGCCGTTTCGACAGGCAGATCTCTATTGACCGTCCGGATCTGGTGGGAAGAGAGGCGATCTTCAAAGTGCATTTAATGCCCATCAAAGTTTCCCAAACATTGGATGTTCATAAACTTTCTGAACAAACACCGGGTTTTGCCGGGGCAGATATTGCCAACGTTTGTAATGAAGCAGCACTGATTGCTGCCCGTAAAGGAAAAGAGGCGGTTGATATGAGCGACTTCCAGGATGCCATTGACAGGGTGATCGGTGGATTGGAAAAAAAGAACAAGATCATTTCTCCCGAAGAAAAAGAGATCATTGCTTATCACGAAGCCGGCCATGCTATTTGTGGCTGGTACCTGGAGCATGCGTATCCTTTATTGAAAGTTACCGTGGTGCCAAGGGGAACGGCTGCTTTGGGTTATGCGCAATACACGCCGAAAGAACAATACCTATATAACACCGACCAGTTGATGGACCAGATATGTATGACGCTTGGCGGCAGAGCCAGTGAAGACATCTTCTTTGGAAAAATAAGCACCGGTGCCAGCAACGACCTGCAACAGATAACCAAGATCGCTTACAGCATGATCACCGTATATGGCATGAATGATAAAGTGGGCAACATCAGTTACTACGATCCTAACCAGGAGAATGTGTTCACCAAACCATTCAGTGAAGAAACCGGTAAGATGATCGATGAAGAGGTACGCAAGCTGATCGATAACGCTTACCAGATCACCAAAAAGTTGCTGATCGAGAAAAAGGGTGACGTGGAAAAACTGGCAAAAGAATTACTGAAGAAGGAAGTACTGTTCAAGAGCGATGTAGAAGCATTGATCGGCAAACGCCCTTATGAAGAAAAGAAAGCATTGGATATTGATGAGCATACGGCAGTGAATGAAGAGCCAAAATCTGCTATGCCCGATGAGTTAAAAACTCCTCCCGCTATTTAATTATTTGTATGGCTGTTACTCCGGCAAAAGAAAATATTTTAAAACGAATCAGGCAGGCACTGAGTAACCCGGTGCCTTTGCCTTTTCCGCAAAGCGAAGGAACGAATTCTGTTTTTCTTCCCGCCGCCGACGACCTGGAAGTTTTATTTGCACAGGAGTTCACCAACCTGCAGGGAAAGTTCGCATTTTGTGTTAGTGAAGAAGATATGCTGAAACAGGTGCAGCAATTGATCGCCGCAAAAGAATGGACAAAGATCTATTGCAACACCAATAAATGGAAAGAACCCTTCAGCAACACCATTAACCTTCCCGGTTGCGATGCTTCCATTACCGGTTGTGAATATTTAGTTGCCCGTACGGGAACAATTGTAATGAGCGCCGCACAGCAAAGCGGACGAACTGTTAGTGTGTATGCACCCATACATATCTGCATTGCATATACCAGCCAGCTTGTGTACGATGTTAAAGACGCCCTGCAGTTGATCAAAGAAAAATATGCCGGCAATATTCCTTCGCTGATAACTTTTGCAAGCGGCCCCAGCCGAACAGCCGACATTGAAAAGACCCTGGTAACAGGCGTACACGGGCCCAAGGAAGTTTACTGCTTCCTGGTAGAAGCATAATTGCTTTTTTACAAGTATCTTTATTGCAAGATGAATACAGAGATTTATAACCTGTTTGTTTACGGATCGCTGCGCAGCGGATTCCGCAATCCCGTTTACCAGTACCTCACCAAATATTTTCATTTATTGGGAGAAGCTGTTGTGAAGGGCAAACTTTACGACTTGGGAGAATTTCCGGTGGCCCGGCCAACGCTTGATGAAAAATTTATTTCAGGAGAATTATACGGCATCAATGAACCGGGTGAATTTTCATGGGCCATTGGCCAGCTGGATGATTACGAAGGACTGAATGCAGAAGAAGGCGAAACACCTCCATACAAACGGGAAGAAGTGATCTCCTACCAGGATGGCAAACCTGTTACCGCCTGGATATATTGGTTCAACGGCAGCGTAGAGGGCAAGCCCGAAATAGAGTCCGGAGACCTGTTGCAATACCTGCAGCAAAAAAACAAACCCTGAGATCATGGAAGCCAGCGCCAATAAAAAGATCTACTTCCTTTCCGACTTTCACCTGGGTGCACCCAATGCCGAAGCAAGCCTTGCAAGGGAAAAAAAGATCATTCAGTTTCTCGATGAAGTAAAATCAACGGCAGCCGAAATTTTCATTGTGGGCGACCTTTTCGATTTCTGGTACGAATACAAAAAGGTAGTTCCAAAAGGATACGTGCGCATATTAGGTAAGCTTGCCGAAATAACCGATGCCGGCATACCCGTTCATTTTTTTGTTGGCAACCACGATATGTGGATGAAAGACTATTTTCAGAAAGAACTTAATATCCCTGTTTATTTTGAACCCGTTCCTTTCGAATTCAGCCAGAAGAAATTTTTAGTAGGGCATGGCGATGGCCTCGGACCCGGAGATCATGGTTATAAATTCATCAAAAAGATCTTCCGAAACAAGGCCTGCAACTGGCTTTTTGGGATACTGCCGCCATTTATCGGCATGGGTATTGCAAATTACTTCAGCCGTAGAAGCAGGGCACAGACCGGGCAAAGCAATGAAGTATTTTTAGGAGAAGACAAAGAATGGCTGATCATCTATTGCAAAGACATTTTGAAAGAACAGCATTATAATTATTTTATTTTCGGCCACCGGCACCTGCCCATTGATTTTACACTCAGTGATCCCGATAGCCATCGGGAAAGCAGGTACATCAATCTCGGCGACTGGATAAAATATTTCAGCTATGCTGTTTTTGACGGCGTGAATCTAGAACTGAAATACTACGCCCCTAACCCCTAAAGGGGAACAGGCAGCAGATCTGGTTTTGATAAATAACATGATATTGAAAAAGCTACAATTAAAATACCTGTTTCTGTTCATCTGTGTTTCTGTGGCAATACCCGTGGCAACTACTGCACAAAGCGATTCTGCTTTTAAATTCCTGAAAACCATCAAGGGCAATTATTCTTATTTCAGCGTAGATAATCTCGATAATATTTATCTCATCACCGATAACAACCGGCTTAAGAAGATCAACGGGAACGGGGATTCCATCGCTGTATTTAATGATGTAAAGCGGTATGGCAACCCGTACAGCATTGATGTAACCAATCCGCTGAAAGTGCTGCTTTACTATAAGAATTTTTCAACCATTGTAACACTCGACCGTTTACTTACCATGCGGAATACCGTCAACCTGCGAACCCAGAATATTTTCCTTGTCAATAGCCTCGCCCTCTCTTACGACAACAATATCTGGCTTTTTGATGAAGAGGATTTCAAGTTGAAGAAGATTGATGAGCAGGGAAAACTGCTGCAGGAAAGCATCGGCTGGCGGCTGCTGTTTGATACCGTGCCGTCTCCCGTAAAGATCATCGACCGGGATAATTTTGTTTACCTCTATGATCCGGAAAAAGGGTTTTACATTTTTGATTACTATGGCTCATTTAAAAACCGGTTGCCTTTTCTGAAATGGAACAACGTGGAAGTATCGGGCAAGACCATGTATGGATTTGATGATGGAAAACTTTACAGCTATGAACTGAGTTCTCTCCAGTTAAAAGAATACAGGCTTCCTGTTTTTTTTGGAGACTATCTTGCCATTAAGGCAATGAACCGGAAGATCTATTTATTAAAAAGCGATGGGATCGATATTTATGAGATCAAATAATTACTGATTCAGGATATCCACCAGTTCCTTATCCCACTTACCTGTTTTTCCATACTCCACCACACGGCCGATCTCCTTTCCGTCTTTCATCACAATGATGGTGGGAACAAGCGTAACATTAAATGCACTGGATATGCTGCCTAAGGATCTTTTCGCCCGGTTCACCCCAAAAAAAGTTACCGCATCATCCGGCACACCGCTCTTCTCCTGTATCTTGAAAAATTTAGGTATAATAAACTGGGTGTCCTCACACCAGGTGCCGCCAAAGACCACGTACTGTACTTTTCCTTTTGTTCTTTCAAATGCATTCAGCGTGGCCGTATCGGGGTTATAGTAACCCTGGCTCTGTGTATACCACCTGAATGCCGTATCATTCTGGACAAGATATTTATTTACGATACCTCTCAGCACTTTCACTTCCGGATGTTTTTCATCCTGGCTTATCTCGTACTGGGCCTGGCCGTATCCATTGAATGCAAGCAGGCTGGAAAATAACAGGGTTGCTAAAAATTTCATCCGGGAAATTTGATTAGTGAAAATTAAGAATGCTAAAGTACTGTTGAATGGGGCGCAACAAAAATCAATTTTGTTAAGGGCTGGTTATAAGTCCGCCTTGAATTCATTTAAGAACCCCTTCAGTTTTTTCAGCGATTCTATCAGCTGGAATTTTTCTTCGGCCCGTTTATTCTGCTTAAGAAATTCTTTGGCGCCTTCCATGGTATACTTCCGCTCACGCAGCAGGTGAAAGATAAGTTTCAGGTTCTTGATGTCTTCTGGACGGAAAAGACGATCGCCCTTTCCATTTTTGCGGGGCTTTAAAATATCAAATTCATTTTCCCACAAACGTATCAGCGACTGGTTCACTTTAAACATTTCTGCCACCAGGCCGATGGAGTAATAATTTTTTTGAAACAGGATATCATCTTCCGGTATCTCTATCAGGTCGGCCCCTGCATCCATTTCTTTAAGGGATACTCTTCCTCTTGTTTGCTTTTTATTATCGGCCTTTACTTTTATTTTTTCAGAAACAGGTGAAGGCTTTTCAGCAACAACAATTTTTTTAACCGGCTTTTCTGCAACCGGTGCTTCATCAAAAGCGAATGATATCTGATTAAGTGGCATAATTAAAATTAATCAAAACTTTTGGCACTTCCTGTAGCGGCAATTTTTAATACCCGGTCGTACTGCTCAGCATTCAGGTCGTTAAAGAAGAAGTAAACGGGGTCAACCGGGTTGCCGTTGATGTGCACTTCGTAATGACAGTGCGGCCCGGTACTGGCGCCGGTGCTTCCTACCCAGCCAATTACCTCCCCCCGCTTTACCCGTTGGCCGGCCCTTGCTTTTATACGTACCATATGCATATACTCGGTCTCATACCCGTATCCATGATTGATGATGACATGGTTACCGGTGCCGGTACCGAATTCAGCTGTACTAACAACCCCATCGCCTGTGGCATAAATGGGCGTTCCCTGCGGCGCTGTAAAATCAAGTCCGCTGTGCATTTTGGCAATACCATAGATCGGGTGAATGCGCATACCGAAACCACTGGCTATCCGGTTCAGCTCTTTGTTACTCACCGGTTGAATAGCCGGAATACTGGCTAATTTAGCCTCCTGGTTATTGATGAGTTTTTCAATGGCGTCGTAACTTTTAAACTGGTAAACCACACGGGCCGAAATATTATTGAGGGTCTTCGCTATCTCATTGCCCAGTTCATCATCCTGTATACGGTTTACTTTGGCGATCTCTTTTTTCTTTTCAATGATCGTTGTCCGGGCGCTGTCGCCTAAAGGATTGGCTTCAAAAATGGAGCGGTACACTTCGTTATCTCTTTTTTCCAGTTCAGCCATCTGCTGCTGCAGCAGCTTGGTCTTTTCCGCCAGGGCTGTATAGTTATCCTGTATGACCTCGTATTTTAATTGCGCCTCCTTATCGGTGGCCTTGGGGAAAAATCGGGTGTACGCCCATATGATAAGCGCCGAAGTGACCAGCGCTGCAGAAATAAAACCAAATGTCCGTAACAACTTAACCCGGAACGGGGTTACCAGCTTCTCATAGCGAAGCGTATGGGTGTTATAGTAATATTTTATTTTTTTCATGCTAAGCTTTTGATGAGGATATTGGATCTTTCAGCATTACTAAACCCCAAACCCATTCCCTTGCGGCTTGAGGCTGTTTTATTACCTTTGCCCACGCTGAACAAAAGTTCACAAATATAGCTTCATAAATCGCAAAAATCAACCCATATAAACAATTGGCATATGATGACGAGCGCTGAGATACGACAACAATTTCTTGATTTTTTCAGATCGAAGGGCCATACAATAGTTCCTTCGGCACCCATCGTGATAAAAAATGATCCTACCCTTTTATTTACCAATGCCGGTATGAACCAGTTTAAAGAATATTTCCTGGGGGATAAAATGCCGCCTTACGGCAGGGTGGCCGATACACAAAAATGCCTGCGGGTGAGTGGCAAACATAACGACCTGGAAGAAGTGGGCGTGGATACCTACCACCATACCATGTTTGAAATGCTGGGCAACTGGAGTTTTGGCGATTACTTTAAAAAAGAAGCCATCAGCTGGAGTTGGGAATTACTTACTGAAGTTTTCAAACTCCCAAAAGACCGCCTGTATGCTACCGTATTTGAAGGAGATGAAAAAGAAGGATTGCCTGCTTCTGTAATTGCACTGCAAAAATGGAAAGAGTTTTTGCCGGAAGACCACATTGTATTTGGAAATAAAAAAGATAATTTCTGGGAGATGGGCGATACAGGTCCATGCGGTCCGTGCAGTGAAATTCATGTAGACTGCCGTTCTGATGAAGAAAGAAAAAAAATCCCGGGAAAAGACCTGGTTAACAAAGACCACCCGCAGGTGATCGAGATCTGGAATAATGTATTTATCCAGTTCAACCGTAAAAAAGACGGAACCCTGGAACCTCTTGCCGCTACTCATGTAGATACCGGGATGGGCCTGGAGAGACTGGTAAGGGTGTTGCAGAATAAAACTTCCAATTACGATACAGATATTTTCAGCGGCACTATTTCAGCTACAGAAAAAATAGTACATAAAAAATATGATGGCAGTGATTCTAAGCAGGCTGTCGCCTTCCGGGTGATAGCCGATCATATCAGGGCCATCAGTTTTACCATTGCCGATGGACAATTGCCTTCCAATACTGGTGCCGGTTATGTGATAAGAAGGATATTGAGAAGAGCCGTTCGTTATTATTACTCTTACTTGGATTACAAGCAGCCATTGCTGCATCAACTGTTGCCCGTACTGGCAAAGCAATTTGAACATGTTTTTCCGGAGTTAATCCAACAACTGGATTTTGTAACTAAGGTGGTGAAGGAAGAAGAAGATGCATTTTTAAAAACGGTGGACAAAGGTTTATCCATGCTCAATGAGGCTTCACGTGATATTTCAGGAGAAGAAGCATTTAAGCTTTATGACACATTTGGTTTCCCGCTCGACCTGACCAAACTGGTTGCAGGTGAAAAAGGATTGAATGTAGATGAGAAAGGTTTTGAAATTGAAATGAAACAGCAAAAAGACCGTTCACGTGCTGCCACTACTTTAGAAACCGAAGACTGGATCACCGTCCTGAGCGAAGTCGAAGGAAGTAAGGCCGGTAGTGTTGAGCGAAGTCGAAACACGGGCTTTGTTGGATATGATTCACTGGAAACAAAATCCAGGATCGTTAAATACAGAAAGGTTAAAGCAAAGAGCAAAACACTTTACCAGATCATTTTAGATACCACCCCTTTCTATGCGGAAAGCGGCGGCCAGGTCGGAGATACCGGGCTATTAACCATCAACAATGAACTATTAACTATCATCGATACCAAAAAAGAAAATGACCTCATCATCCATTTTGCAGAAACCATTGCGGCGGATATGAATGGTGAAGCAATTGCAAAAGTTGATGGTGCCAGGAGAAAACACATCACGGTTCATCACAGCGTAACACATTTAATGCATGCAGCCCTACGGAATGTATTAGGCACCCATGTAGCACAAAAAGGAAGCCTGGTTAATGAAGAGCACCTGCGTTTCGACTTCAACCATTTTGCAAAGATGACCGATGCAGAAATTGCTGCGGTAGAAAAATTAGTAAATGAAAAGATCAGGGAGAATATTCCAGTGGTAATAAAATCAATGCCCAAGGAAGAAGCGACAAAGTTGGGCGCCATGGCTTTGTTTGGTGAAAAATACGGCGATGTGGTTCGGGTAGTGATCATGGATCCCAATTACTCCATCGAGTTATGCGGCGGTACCCATGTGGGTAGTACCGGCGAATTGGGGCTTTTCAAAATAAAAAGCGAAGGAGCAGTGGCTGCCGGCGTTCGGCGTATTGAAGCCGTTTGTGGCGCTGCAGCAGAAGAGTATGTCAATAACACATTCGTGGAAATTAGTGCCATTCGTGGCTTATTAAAAAATCCTGCTGATCTTAATAAGTCTGTAGAGAATTTGTTGACCGAAAATTCTACCCATCAAAAAAGAATAGAAAGCCTGGAAGCAAGGCAATTGGTTGGCATCCGCAATGAACTGATGCAGAAAGACGAGATCATCAATAACGTAACCTTCATCGGCGACATCATTGAAGTGCCCAATGCCGATGCACTCAAAAAACTCTGCTTCGACCTGAAGCATCACCTGCACGACCATGTAGTGGTTCTTTGCAGCAATATAGATGGTAAGGCACATGTTGCCATCAGCATTTCCGATACGGTGGTGGTTGCTAAAAATTTAGACGCAGGGAAGATCATCAAAGAACACGTGTCTGGTTTAATTAAAGGCGGTGGCGGCGGACAAAAGAACCTGGCTACTGCCGGCGGACAGGATGTGAGCAATCTGAAGGGAGTGATTGAGAAGGTGAAATCATTAATAAGCTAAGAGCACTAAAGAGAGATAGAGATTAAATAGTATCAGCCATCCCTCCTTTTCCCTTTCAGTTCTTAGCTATATTTATATCAATTCATGGATATCATCTTTCAAACCCCCCGTCTCTTTCTTCGTCAATTCACCGAAGCAGATGCCCCATTGATATTAGAACTCAACAGCGATCCCGAAATTGTAAAGTATGTGCATGAACCAACTTTAAAAACAGCAGAGCAGGCAGAAAAGATTATTAAAGACATTATCCTGCCTCAATACAAAAAAAACCTGGGCCGCTGGGCCATACATATAAAAGAGAACAATGAATTCATTGGCTGGTGCGGTTTAAAATACCTACCCGAGAGGGATGAGATCGACCTGGGCTATCGGCTCATGCAAAAAGCCTGGGGTAAGGGCTATGCCACCGAAGCAGCGAAGCATACTTTAGATCATGGTTTCAAAGTCCTGAATCTTAAATTGATCACCGGCAGGGCACATATTGAAAACATCGCTTCCATTAAAGTGCTGGAAAAGATAGGAATGGATTTCATCAGCGAAGGTATTATTGATGACTGCCCAGTAAGAACCTATACCAAATCTAATCACAACTCATAACGGGCTACAGAAAATAATCAGACTTCCTTTCTGTGCTTCTGCGCCATCTGTGGCAAAATCTCAAAATATTGTTAAAGGAAAAATATTATCTGCGAAATATTTCGTAATTCAAAAATCTTGTCTACATTTGACCTACTAAACACTTCGTACATTAAAAAGAACAGCATGAAAAAATTATTATTAATTGCAGCAGTAGCGGGGCTTACCTGCCTGAGCCTGGCCGTAACCGCACAGGACGAAAAAGGCGATAAGGGTGAAAAGGGTTCCAAAGAAAGCCAGGAGATCATCATCCGCAAAAAAGGGGATAAAGACACAAAGATCATCATTGAGACCAAGGGTGACAAAGTAACCATCAACGGAAAACCCATTTCGGAATTTAAAGACGATGAGATCACCATCAACCGCAGGAATATCATCATCCGGGATGGAAAAGGCAATATGCGTTACAAAGTTTCACCAGATGCTTTTGATGGATTCAGCGGTTTTTGGAGTGATGACAATGCAGAAAGCCGTGCATTTTTGGGAGTAACCACAGAACGTGCCGAGGATGGTGGTGCTAAAATTACAATGGTAACTAAAGAAAGCGCCGCTGAAAAAGCAGGGCTTAAGGTTGGTGATATCATTACTAAAATTGGCGAGACAAAAATTGATGATTCCGGAACTCTGTATGATGCCATATCAGGACAGAAACCAAAAGATGAGGTGAAAGTGTACTATAAAAGGGATGGTAAAGAAAATTCAGTTAAAGCTGTTTTAGGAGAAACCAAAGCCTCAGGCGCTATGGCATATTCCTTTACCGGACCCGATGGAATGGCAAGAGCATATACCATCCCACGTATGCCGAAAACAGAAGTATGGAATGATAAGAATTTTGGTGAGACCTTTCCAAAAGCATACGGCCTGGGAGAGGGCTACAACTATTTTGGAGATATGTATCCCCGCCAGCAAAAACTTGGTTTGAAGATACAAGACACGGAAGATGGTAAAGGCGTGAAAGTGCTGGATGTAGATAAAGATTCGCCTGCCGATAAAGCAGGGCTTAAGAAAGAAGATATTCTTACCGAGATCGGTGGTGAAAAAGTTTCAAATACAGATGAAGCAAGAGATCAGTTACAAGAAAATGCCGACAAGGCATCTTATAATATCAAAGCAACACGTAACGGCAATGCGATGAGTTTTGACATCAAGATCCCAAAAAAATTAAAGACAGCGAATTTATAAGCCGTGAATAAGCATGAAGCACACAGCCCCGGTTATAAAGACCGGGGTTATTTTTTAATACCCTGTTTAACATTCCTTTTCAACAACATCAAAATAGCTCTGCCCCCTATTCCTTACCTTTGCCGGCGTGAAAACAGAAGATAAATACGAAGTCGTAATAGGCCTGGAAGTGCACACACAACTGCTTACCCAAAGCAAATTATTTTGTGGCGACAGCGCAGCCTTCAGTACCCACCCGAACACACATATAAGTCCCATTACACTGGCCCACCCGGGTACCCTGCCCCGCATGAACAGCAAAGCCATTGAATATGCTGTTAAGTTAGGGTTAGCGGTTCACTGTGATATTGAGCAGCATAATTATTTTGCCCGTAAAAATTATTTCTATCCCGATCTTCCGAAAGGATACCAGGTATCGCAACATACCACCCCCATCTGCAAAAATGGTTTTGTGAAAATAAAGGTTGGAGAAACAGAACGTAATATCCGCCTCAATCGCATTCACATAGAAGAAGATGCCGGTAAAAGCCTGCATGACGTGGATGAAAATTACACCTCCATTGACCTGAACCGTGCCGGCGTACCCTTACTTGAGATCGTGAGCGAACCCGACATGCACAGCAGCGATGAAGCTTTTGCTTACATCACCGAACTGCGCAAACTGGTTACCTGGCTGGGCATCTGCGATGGAAATATGGAAGAAGGAAGCATGCGTTGCGACGCCAATATTTCCATTCGCTTAAAAGGTGAGCCAAAACTCGGCACCCGTGTAGAAGTAAAAAACCTCAACAGCATCCGTAATGTAAAAAGAGCCATTGATGTGGAAGTGCTGCGATTGATCGGGATCACCGAAAGCGGAGAAAAAATAATCCAGGAAACAAGGAGCTATGATGCAGATAACAACAGCACGTTTTCCCTGCGTACCAAAGAAGATGCCGACGACTACCGTTATTTTGCCGAACCTGACCTTACTCCTTTCCATATCACCGATGAATACTTAGTTGAAATAAAAAACAGTTTACCTGTTTTACCCGAGGCCCTCAAAAAACATTACACCGAAGAACTTCAGCTTCCGGAATACGATGCCTCCGTAATTTGTGAGGATAAGGAACTGGCAGATTATTTTGAAGAACTGACAAGTCATTGTAAAAATTATAAAGCAGCCGCTAACTGGCTACTGGGACCTGTTAAGGGTCATTTGAACGACAGCAACTCCGGTTTTAATTCATTTTCTTTGCCCCCGGCTAAACTGGCAGCCCTGGTACAGATGGTGGATGACGGTAAACTGAGTTTCGGAATGGCTTCATCAAAACTTTTTCCTGCATTGATAGCCCAACCGGAAAAAGAACCGGCAGCACTTGCCGCTGAACTCAACCTGGTACTGGAAACAGACAGCAGTTCAATTGAACAATGGGTGGATGAAGCCATTGCAAAAATGCCCGACAAAGCAGCGGAATATAAAAAAGGAAAAAAAGGGCTGATCGGCCTGTTTGCCGGGGAAGTTAAAAAACTCAGTAAAGGAAAAGCAGATATGCAGATCGTGAATGAATTACTCAATAAAAAACTAAACAACTCATAGATGAAAAAATTATTAGCAGTCTTCGCCATCACCGCTTTCTTATTTTCCTGCAGCAATGATGCCGGCAAAGGAAGGTTTACCCTGAATGGTGAATTGAAAGGAACAGCCAGCCAAAAGATATTCCTGGAAGAATTGTTCTTCACCAATAAACCAGCCGAAGTACTTGATACCGGCATAATAAAAGACGGGAAATTTTCTGTGTCGGCCATTGCAAAAGAAGAAGGCCTGTACCGGATACGGGTTGAGAATTCTGAAATGGCTTACTTCTTCATCAACGATGGAGAGAATATCAGTTTTAAAGGAGATATTGCCAAGGCTGATCATTCCGGCTATTCTTTCAGTGGAACAGCCAATGCATCCTTAAAGAAAACAATGGAGCATATAGATAGCGTTGGCGGCCTTATGTCGTCAAAAGGGCAACTGCTTAATACCTTAATAAAGTCGGGTGCTACTCCTGGCGACAGCATCGTAATGGCATTGCAGGGCGAGTACAGGATGCTTAATGAAAATTTCACCAGCTACTGTTTTTCTTTTGCCGACACCTGCAAAAGCCCCGTGGTTTCTCTTTTTATTATTACCATGGCCCCGGTTGAGCCCACTAAATTCATTCAGCCCCTGGCAACACTTGCTGGTCGTTTCCCTAAGCATAAAGGCATTGAAGCTTTCTCAAAATTTATCAAAGAACGCATTGCCGAAAAGAATACGGCACAATCAGCTCCCCCTCCAGCGCAGGCCGGGGCAGGAGTTGGCAGTATGGCACCGGAAATTACGATGAACGATGTGAATGGTAAACCGGTTTCGTTGAGCCAGCTCAAAGGCAAATATGTTTTGGTTGATTTCTGGGCAAGCTGGTGTGGGCCATGCCGTGAAGAAAACCCGAATGTTGTTGCAGCTTACGATGAATTCAAGGATAAAAACTTTACCATTCTTGGTGTTTCACTCGATGATAATAAAGCAGCCTGGTTAAATGCAATCACTGAAGACAAACTGGACTGGACACAGATCAGCGATCTTAACAGGGGCAACAGCCCCTCGCTTACGGCATATGGTTTTGATGGAATTCCTTACAATGTATTGGTTGACCCGCAGGGCAGGATCATCGCCACTGGCTTAAGAGGAAGTGCTTTGCAAAGGAAATTAGCTGAAGTACTTAAATAAAAAAAGCCCCGAAAGATCGGGGCTTTTTTTATTCAAATATTTTATTAATTATCTGTCATCAGCCTGTTCAAAGAAAGTTCATCAGATGAGATAGGCCAGATATATCCTGTTTCGCTTGGTGCTTTTGCAGCTACCGATCCTTTTGCAGGAATGGTTTGCAGCAAACGCATCAGGTCATTATTACGTAATCCCTCGCCCAAAAATTCGATCCTTCTTTCCAGTAAGATGGCGTCGATCAATGCCTGCTGATTAGCCGCTGTTACCGTAGTTGCCGGATCTGAACGTTGACGCACTGCATTAACCAATGCCAGCGCTTTCGCATCAACACCTGCAATAGTACGAGCCCTTGCCTCAGCCAGGTTCAGTAATACTTCTGCATAACGGATAACCGGTGCATAATCCAGGTAAGGAGAAGCATTCTGATATTTAGAGACAAATTTCTTCCCGGTGGAAACATTTGTATAAACCAGGCTAACCTTTCTTGCATCGGTTGCTGTCCAGTTTGTATTAGCCAGTAAGCCAGCTGGGTTCATAGAATATTCTGCAGCTCCCAGGCTTGCCCCGTTCCGAACGTAATAAAATCCAAGCTGATTTTGCGTACCCGGGTTATCACCTGCCGTTGAGGTCATAGGCAGTGAAAAAATAGACTCTGTAGTATTATAGATCGGTGCAGCTCCAAAAATATTTGTAATGGATGGTTGTAAGGAATCAGCCACACCTGCTGTTGCTTTGAAAGGCGCTGTTGCCTGGGGAACCAGTTTGGTTCCTTCTGTGATCACGGCTGCATAGTTTTGCATGCTTAAGTAAACCCTTGTCTTTAATGCGATGGCTGTATTACGGTGAGCACGGGTTGTGTTTAACTCGGGACTAGCGTTGGTTAAAGGCAGGTTTGTTTCAGCATAATCCAAATCAGCAAGAATCTGGGTATAAACTTCCCCTACGGTGCTTCTTGCCAAATCAGAAAATCCAGATCCTTTTATTCCTGTTAAACGTAAAGGAAGGCCGGGTTTGTTTCCATTGCCATCAGCATAAGGCCTTGCGTAATACTGCAGCAGGCTGTAATAAGACAATGCACGGATCATCCTTGCTTCTCCCAGGTAGTTGTTTGAAAGTGTTGTTCCAACAACAGAAGTTCCCTTGGCAGCCATACCATCAATAAACAGGTTACAAAGGTTAATGGTATAATAGGCCTGTGACCAGAGATTCTTTACAGAGTTCTGAGAAGTACCGAGTGGATTTAAATTCCATACATCAAAACCGGTAACACCATTGGTGGTTTCATTAATGAATTCTTCTGCACGTATGTCGCCATATACCTGGTACCTGCCGCCGTAAAAATTACCATTCTTTAAAGCCGCATAAATGGAACGAACCTGGTTCAATACACGCTCGGGTGTATCAAAGGATGTGATATCTGTTATGGAGGTTTGCGGAATGGGTGTCAGGTATTCCTTTTTGCAGGAAACAGACATTGCCAGGCAAAAACTCAAACTTATAATGACTTTTATTTTATTTTTCATTCTTACAGAATTTTAAAATTTATAATTCGGTTTTATTAAAATACAATGTTTAAGCCCACGGTGATAGTACGGCCATTGGCAATTGTATTCCTGTCAACACTTGGTGCACTCGGTGTATTACCATTAGAAGAAACCTCTGGATCAGGACCCGGGTAGTTGGTAAATATGTAAAGGTTGGTACCACTTACAAAGAACCTTGCACTGTTTATCCTGGCCTTGCTGATCAACTCCTGGGGCAGGTTATATCCAAATGTTACATTTTTTAATTTAATAAAATCCCCTTTAAACATGCTGTAGGTCATTGGCAAAGCTGATCCGTTGGAAACATTGTCTCCATAAACCGGCCTTGGAACGGAGCTTTCGTCTCCAAACTTCTTCCATGCATTCAGCACATCAACATGATTGTTCCAGAAGCGCTGATCGTGTAAACCAGCCCATGATCCGTAATACACATAGTTACCTCCCTGGTAAGTAAGTAATATATCCAGGTCGAAACTTTTGTACCGGAAAGTATTTGACAAACCGCCATAAAATTTAGGCTGTGCATTGTACATGTATGCATCGGCTGTCTGGTTAATGGTGTTGGCAGATCCGTCGGGTTTATTATACCTGGTTCCATCGGGGTTGCTCCAGTTGAACTGGCCTGCTCCGGGAGCAAAACGGTATAATACTTTATTACCAATGCTGTTCAGCAATACCCTGCTTCCTGTAGCCGGATCAACACCAGCTGAACGAACCAGCCAAAGGCTACCGGCTGAGTATCCAACAGCAGTACGGCTAACTGTTTCCAGGCCGGAAGTAGAAGTTAATACTTCTGTTAAACCCGGTGCCAGTTCAGTTACATTGTTTTGGATGTTGGTGTAGTTGAAATTAACAGACCAGTTAAAGTTTTTAGTTTGTACCGGAATTATATTCAGGCTAAGCTCTACTCCTTTATTATACATTTTACCAACGTTGGCCGGAACGGTAGTTGGCAAACCGGCAGAAGGAGCCTGAGGTACATTCAATATCAGGTTACTGATATTATTTTTAAAGTAAGTGGCTTCTATGTTGATCCGGTCTTTTAAGATACCGAAATTAACTCCCACATCAAATTTCTTGCTTGTTTCCCACTTTAATTTATCATTACCAGCCTGGTTGAATATAAGTGTAGGAAGGCCACCATAAAGACCAGAACCGTAAGTAGAATACGAAGCATAGTCTCCGATACCACCGGTATTACCTACTTTACCATAGCTGCCATGCAACCTGAAACTGCTGAATACATTCTTCATTACATTCCAGAATTTTTCGTTGTTCACGTTCCAGCCTGCAGACACACCCCAGAAAGTTTCTTTCTGGAAAGGCAGTGCTGAATATTCATCCTGGCGGAGGTTAGCACTTATGAAATACTTTTTGTTGAAATCATAATTAAACCTTCCGAAAATTGATTTTAGGTAGTTTTCACCATAAACAGATCCGGTAGAGTTATTGATTCCCCATCCGGCCTGTATAACGGTATAAACCGGGTCAGATACCTGCTGGCGGTTGATGCCAAACCCGATCGATGTCCGGCGGTCTTGTTCCTGCCCGGCCAATAAACTAAATGTATGTCTTTGTTTAAATGTATAATCAATCTGCGCTGTATTGGTCCAGGTCCATCTTTTGTACTTTCCCAAGGTACTGCTTGCATTGCCGGATGCAGCAAGGCCATCGCCATGAATAGGTGTTTGAAAAATTTCATTGTCCACAAATAGATAGTCAATACCATACATTGATTTTAAGGTAAGCCAGCTTACTGGTTTAACCTGTATGTACACATTTGACTGAATGTGGTTTGTTTCACTGTTTGACCGGTTCTTATCGAACAAAACAACCGGGTTATAAAAACCAACCTGGGCAAATGTGTTATTCATTCCTCCTATAAAATTACCGGCAGTTGATATGTTATAAGTGCCGTCATTTTTGTACGGAGAAACATTGGGTGCTGTAACGAATTGCACACGGCCAATCCCTGCTGTACCAAATGCCTCCCCGTTCAATGACCCGGTAGGAGTAGCGGTAAGGTTTTGTTCATTGGAGTAAGATATTTTACCCCCGATGGTGATCCGCTTATTGAACCTGCTGTCAACATTAATCAATATGTTCTTCCGGATAAAGTCATTGGTTTTAATGATACCCTCCTGTTTTGAATAGCCGGCAGAAAAATAGTAGGAGGTGGTTTCATTTGCACCGGAAATATTCAGGTTATGATCCTGGTTAAAGCCCTGGCGGTAGACATAATCGGCCCATTTGGTATCGATCGGTCTGCCATCTGGTCCGTTGGTTAAATTAAATTTATTGGTAACCGGGTTTAAGGTCTGGTTATTTGCAATGGCCGAGTTTTTATAATCCGTGTATTGCTGTGCATTCAAAACATCCGGTATTCCGTAGGCGCTGGTAAAACCCAGGCTAACATTATAGCCGATCTTTGCCTTACCTATTTTACCTTTTTTAGTGGTGATGAATACCACGCCATTGGCAGCACGGCTTCCATAAATGGCAGTAGCAGCAGCATCCTTCGCAATATCTATTGTTTCAATATCATTGGGGTTGATACTGGCCAACGCATTTCCTGCGGCGCTGGTAGAACTAAAGTCGCCAGTGGGACTTGGAATTCCATCAACAACGATCAGGGGATATGAACTAAGTGAGATCGAGCTCGTTCCCCGTATGCGGAATACAGGAGGCGTATTTAAAACACCATTCGGAATGGTTATCTGAACCCCGGGAGCTTTACCTGCCAATGCCTGTTCAAAACTCTGTACCGGCTTGTTGGCAACCTCATTTCCTTTAATGGTAGAAACGCTTCCGGTTGCTTCTTTTCTTTTTTGGGTACCATAACCCACTACCACCACTTCTTCCAGTTTGGAGTCTTTGGCCCGAAGGCTGGCATTCACTACCGATTGGTTACCAACCGTACGTGTGAGTGTTTCAAAATTTACACTGGTGAAGATCAGGCTTTTCACAGCAGCGGGGATGGATATGCTGTAGTTCCCGCTTTTGTCTGTTTGGGTTCCTTGTTTTCCATCAGAACTCGTAACGGTAACACCTTCAATGGCTGCTCCTTTTTCATCAGTGACTTTACCACTGATTGTACGGTTCTGGGCGGCTGCATTTAGTATAAAAATAAATACAGCTGATAAGATTAAGATCAGTTTTCTCATTTGCTTAGTAGTTTATGACGACAAATATATACCAGTTTCCGGGTAATTATCAAATAGAATGACAAGTTTATTCGCCTTTTAGCTGCTTTTCTACCTTCTCAGAATCAGGTCGTACCGTGCTTTCTGGAGGGCTTCGGCGCAAGCGCCAGCAAAAGAACCGGCAACAAAACAAGATTGGTAAGTGTGGCAATCATTAAAGTGGCGGAGGTTAACCAACCCAATGCTTTTGTGCCTCCAAAACTGCTGCCGCAAAAAATGATGAATCCTGCTATCAAAACCAGGGCCGTATACACAATGCTCAACCCCGTATGCCGGATGGTAACGCTTACTGTTTTCGCTATATTGTTTTCATAGCTGGGTAATTCCTGCTTATAGTTTACCAGGAACCGGATGGTGATATCGATAGCGATACCCAAGGCCACGCTGAAAACCAAAACTGTTGATGGTTTTAGCGGAACCCCTGCCCAACCCATGATGCCAGCGGTTATAACCAGGGGAATGAGGTTGGGAATGAGCGAACACAACAGGATGCGTACTGACCGGAACAGGTAAAGCATACACAAGGCGATCAGGAGAAAGGCCCAGAAAATACTTTCCTTCAGGCCATTCACAATAAAGCGGCTTCCCTCTAAAAAAGTAATGCTGGTACCGGTGAGCTGCACTTTATAAGCCGCTGTATCAAATAATTGATTGGCTCTTTGTTCTATCCCTTTCAGTAATACGGGCAACTTCTCCGTGCCCACATCGGCCATATTTACGCTGATACGGGTGCTTTGCCGGGCCGTATCAATGAAACTAGTGATCATTTTAGACAAGCTGTTCTTGTTGTTACTGTCTCCTTTCGCAGGACGCAGGTATTCACCTACAAACGCCCCATCAAAACTGTTTGGCAGCAGGTAGTTGGCAGAATCACCATCAAAAAAAGCCTGCTTGGCAAACTTGAGGCCCTCAGCAACACTCAGCGGCCGGTTCATTTCCGGTTGTGCGGCAATATACCCCGACAGGGAATCTACTTTTTCAAAAACCGCCAATGCCTTCATGCCTGCAAGGCCATATCTTTTCTTTGTATCAACCACGATCTCCAGCGGCATCACGCCGTGAAAATTCTTTTCAAAGAATTTCAGGTCGGTATAGATCTTATCTGTTGTGGGCAGATCATCTACAATGAACGAAACACTTTTTAATTTAAAAATTCCAATGATGGCAAAGGTCAAACAGGCAGCCGTAACAACATACACTGTTCTTTTATGATGAATTACCCAATGCTCAACCCGCAGCAGAAAGTTTGTTATCCATCGGTTGTTCAGGTATTTTGTCTGCGCAGCTTTTGGTGCAGGCAAATAACTGAGTGCTGCCGGCAGTAAAATAAACGAGATGATAAATATCAACATGATGCTGATGCCGGCCACCACACCAAACTCTTTCAATATGGCGCTTTTGGTAAGTGCAAAAACGGCAAAGCCTATCGCTGCTGTGAGATTGCAGAATAAAGTAACCACGCCCATCTTACTCACCATATCCACCAACGCCTGGTGCTTATCGCCATCCTTCAAATAAGAAGTATGATATTTATTGATGAAGTATATACAGTTGGGCACACCAATCACCACCACCAGGCAGGGTATCAATGCCGTTAATAAAGTGATCTTATATCCGCACAACTGCAAAATGCCCAGCGCCCATACCACGCCAAAAATTACCACCAGCAAGGAAAGCAGCGTGGTGCTGATGGAACGGAAGAATAATAAAAGAATGAGAGCACTCAGCAAAAGCGAACCGAACAGAAAGTATTTCATTTCATTCTGGATCCGGTCGGCAACCACGGTTCGTATCAGCGGCAACCCACTCAGGTGCACTTCAATATTTGTTTTCTTTTCAAATTCTTTTGTTGCAGCAGTTATATCGGCCACCACTTTTGTGCGGCCCGGCGAATTCAGAATTTCTTTATTAATGCGAACAGCGGCCAGGTAAGCATGGGCCTGTGGATTGTAAAGCAGGCTGCGGTAAAAAGGATAGTTATAAAAAACATGCACAGCGCTGTCCAATACAAGTTGGCTGCTGATGGAATCAGCAAATATTTTTTCTGCCAGGAGTTTTTCCGTCAGCGAATCTTTCCGTAATAACACCGCAGAACTAACACTCAGCACATCTTCTACGTGATCAATTTTTTTTAACTGCTGATGAAGTTCTTTATACGCCTCATAAATTTTTAAATCAAACAGGCTGTCGGTCTGGATACCTGCCACCAGTAAATTACCATCATCGCCGAATTTTGCTTTAAAGGCCACATACTCTTTGTACTTCGGGTTATCGGTGGGTATTGCTTTTGAAAATTCGTAACTCAGCTTTACCTGGCTGGCATAATAGCCCATTACGGCAGTTACAGCCAGTAAAAGAACCAGCAGGATCATCCGGAACTTAAGTACAAATTCTCCCAATCGCTTCCACATATATTTTTGATTTACAGTTTTAGAATTTAGCTTGTGCAAAGAACGTTAATTTGAATTGTTCTGCATGGGATACGGGGTATAATGTTTGCTAATTTTGAAACGTACAAATTGATCTCCCTTTGGGGACAGGGGCATGACACATAAAACAAAAGGCATCGTATTACGCAGCATCAAGTATGGCGAGACCAGCCTGGTGGTAACCATATTCACCGAAATGTTCGGGGTGCAGACCTGCATGGTGAACGGGGTGCGGACGTCGAAAAAATCATCTTCCAAAGCCAACCAGTTTCAGCCAACCGCTGTATTAGACCTGGTGGTTTACCACAGCGATAACAAATCGATGCAGCGGATAAAGGAGTTTTCCTGGGCGGTGCTTTATGAAGATATTCTGAGCGATGTGATCAAGAACAGCATCGCAGCTTATATGGCCGAGCTGATCTATAAATGTTTAAAACAGCCCGAAGCCAATGCCGACCTTTTTAATTTTTGCGAAGAATCTTTTTTGCAGTTAGACAAAGCAGGTAAAACAGTGTCTGCAAATTTTGCCCTGTTCTTCACCCTGCATCTTGCGCATTTTTTTGGATTCCGGATGACGGACAATTTCAGTTCAGAAAATATTTTTCTTGACCTGCAGGAAGGAAATTTCATAAACCATCAACCAACTCATCCACATTTTATAGAAGGAAAATACGCCGAGCTTACTTCGCAACTGCTTAAAGTAATGCAGCCGCAGGAATTAGAGGATTTCCGGTTAAACCAGGAAATAAGAAGAGAATTATTGATCAGGTACCTGGAATATTATGCACTGCATATCTCCGATTTCGGGCAAATGAAAACACTGATGGTGCTGCACGAGGTTTTGTAAAGGGCCTGAAGGCTGCAAGCCGTCGGGACCGTTACAAAATTCTTCGTGAGGATGATTCAGCAGTCAATAGAAGTTGATCCAATGCTTCTATTAAAACAATTCCCGGTTGCTTTCCTTTTTCAAAACTGCCAAGTGTTTCATCCATTTGCAAAGCCTGGGCGCCATTGATGGTAGCCCATTTCAACAACGTCGCAAGTTCAATCCCGGGAAAATTCTTCTGCAGTGTTTTCATTTCTTCCAATATACTCAACTGGTCATTGGAAGCAAGGCTGTCGGTTCCTAAAACAATATTTACATCATTTTGCATCAGCATCTCTACATCGGGTAATAAGTTGCTGATATAAAGATTGGCATTGGGGCAGAGGCAGAAAACGGTTTGTGGTTTGGAATTTGTGGTTTGAAGTTTTATAAATGCTATATCCTTTTCTGCTGTGCAGACATTATGTACAAGTATGAGTGATTGAACTTTTTTGAAATAGGGCAGAAAAGTTTGCAGGCTGCTTTTGCCGGATGGTTTAAAGAATGAAATATCGATCCCCATTGTTTCATACAACCTTAAGAAATCTCCTGCGCCTTTCTCAAACAATTCGTTTTCGGCAGCAACTTCCTGGTTGTGGATGGTCAATAATTTACTGCCTGGAAATTCATCGATCATCTTAAACATTTCCGGGGATACGGAATAAGGTGCATGTGGTACAATAGAATTTGCAGGCAGTGTATTTGAATAAGCATTATAAAGATCAACGGCCCTTTTAAAACGCAGTTCTGCAACGGCAGGAGGAAAACCGCTGGCTTCAATAAAATTGTGGTACCGTATCCTTCCTTTTATCTTTTGAGGAATTGTGAGGGGATTGTTGCAGATGTCTCCTACGGCAACAATGCCGTTTTGCAGCATTTCAGTTTCTGCAGCTTCAACAGCAGATAATATCTCCTGCTCTTCAAAATGCCGCTCATTCACCACTTTCAGAACAAAATCAACCAGGCCGCTGTATTTGGGGATATGTCCCTTCATGTGGGACAACTCAAGATGGCAATGACAATTGATAAAACCGGGGCTTAATAAGCCCTTTAATTTCTCCACATCATCGCCGGCTTCATTTTCAGTAACAATATCAATGATCGTCCCTTTTGTATTGGTTATTACAACATGCTGCTGCAAAAGTTCATGCCCGGTATAAATATCTTCAGCGGAGAATTTTCTATACAAAACGATTGATTGATATATTGTAAATTTGCGCCTCTTAATGGTCTGACGTCCCCGTCTGACCATTTAAAATTACACTATGTTAGATAAACTGGATGCTATAAAAGGAAGATTCGATAACCTGGGCGTTGCATTGACCAACCCCGAGATAGTAAGCGACAACAAAAAATTTGCTGCCACCAGTAAAGAATACCGGAGCCTGGAAAAGATCGTGAATGCCCGGAATGAATACGTAAAACTGCTGGGCGATATTGAATTCAACAAGGAAGTACTGAACGGCGATGATGATGAGATGAGAAGTCTTGCCAAGATGGAATTGCCTGCACTGGAAGAAAAAAAAGAGAGCCTGGAAAAGCAATTGCGTAACATGCTTATCCCAAAAGACCCATACGATGAAAAAAATGCCATACTGGAGATACGTGCCGGTACCGGCGGTGATGAAGCTTCGCTTTTTGCCGGCGACCTGCTGCGTATGTATTTAAAGTATTGCGAAAAGAAAGGCTGGAAAACTGCCATACTAAGCGAAAGCGAAGGAACTGTTGGTGGTTATAAAGAAGTACAGGTGGAAGTGGTGGGTGATGATGTGTACGGCATTTTAAAATTTGAAAGTGGTGTTCACCGGGTACAGCGGGTGCCTGATACCGAAGCCAGCGGCCGGGTACATACAAGTGCTGCCACTGTAGCAGTAATGCCCGAAGCAGAGGAAATCGATTTTGAACTGAAAGAAAGTGATGTGAAAATGGAAACAGCCCGAAGCGGTGGTGCCGGTGGTCAGAATGTAAACAAGGTGGAGACCAAGGTTTTTTTAACGCACAAGCCTACCGGTATTGTAGTTGTTTGCCAGACAGAACGAAGCCAGCTTGGTAACCGGGAGAAGGCCATGGACATGCTAAGAACCAAATTGTATGATGAGGAAGTAAGAAAAGCGGAGGAAGCCATATCGCATAAAAGAAAAAGCCTGGTAAGTACCGGCGACAGAAGCGCCAAAATAAGGACCTATAACTTTCCACAAGGCCGGGTAACCGACCACCGGATCGGGTTAACCGTATATAACCTGGATACTGTTCTGAACGGAGACCTGCAGGAATTTTTAGACGCATTACAGTTTGCCGAAAATGCAGAAAAGCTGACCATGCAGAATTAATGACTCCCACGCCCTTATTTTCAATACATTTAATCTCTAAAAAATAAAACTATGCTTGAAGAATTATTCAACCTGGTAAAGGGTTCTGCCAGAGATACCGTGATCAACAATCCCGAAGTGCCGAATGAACACAACAACGAAGTAGTGGCAGAAGCTACCAATACTGTTGCTTCAGGGCTGCGTAATATGGTTGCCGGCGGCGGATTGGAAAATATTTTATCCTTATTCAGCAGCGGGCAACAGGGCAATAGCAAAAGTTTAATGAGCAATCCCATTGTGAATATGATGATCGGGCATTTTTCCGGGAAGCTGATGAGCAAATACAACCTTGGGGGTAAAGAGGCAAATAACGTAGCCAGTAGTTTGATACCGGATGTAATGAGCAACCTCATCAACAAAACCAATGACCCAAACAACAGTAATTTTTCTTTGGAAGGCCTTTTGAATTCGATTACCGGCGGAAAAGTTACACAGGTAGCCCAGGAGCAGCAAACAACCGGCAATGTTGGGTTTAATTTCCAGGAGCTGGTGGGGCAGTTTACCGGCGGCGGTCAACAAGGTGGCAACGGATTAATGGATATTGTATCGAGGCTGGCTGGCGGTGCACAGGAGCAGCAACAGCGAAATGGCGGTGGCGGACTTATGGACCTGATAAAAGGATTTATAAAATAACGAGCTTATTATCTGCTAAACCCCGCTGAATTATTAAGCGGGGTTTTTTATTGTATTAAACTGTGACTTTTTGGCTGGGTCAAAGGAACCGTTTTAAAGACAAACACATGAAATGTCAAAATAATAAAGGCATTTACCCGTTATTATTATTGGCTTGATCCTTTTAAGGAATGCTTAACAGAAAGCCTGAAACTTTTGGCACCTGTTTTGCGTATTATAGGCATAACAACGAATTTTAAAATTTCTCATAAGCAGTTAGTTTTGGTAACGGCCCCTGTTTCAACAGGGGCTTCTCTTTTACTGAACACGCCTAATTCAGTTTGCGTAATTTCCCTGCAGGTTAAACACATGTTAACTGGGTTGTAATTGACAAATCATATCACAACTTTGCAACTCATTACTTAACCAGGATCCCAAATGAGCAGCCCTGCCCAGATATTTCAAACCAATAACCCTGTTCGGTGGAAGAGCATCAAGTGGACGGGTCGTGTATTTCTTTTTATCCTGGTCTTCTTGATGGTTGTGCTGATACTGGCAATCGTAAATGGTGCAAATCCAAGCCTTCCGAATATCAGCAGCAAGGCAAAGTTCTATCAAAGCAAATTAGATCCTACCGAAAAGCTCACTTTTAGTTCTCCTCTCAACAAAAAATACAAAGGCTTTAAAGATTTTCTTTTTAACAAACAGCGGGAGGATTCCTTAAAAAGGATAAACAACCTTAAGAGCAATGCTACGCTGATAAGGGCGGCTTTCTATACCCCCTGGCAAGTCGCTTCACTACCCGACCTGAAAAAAAATGGCAATAAGCTTAATACCATTTACCCGGAATGGTTTTTTATTGATCCTGTTACTTACATATTGCAAACCAGGATAGATACGGCCGGCCTTGCCGTAATGAGGCGCCACCAATTAAGCATTCAGCCAATGTTCATTAATTACCACAGTGCTAAAACAAAAGACGACAGCGCTTATTTTGATCCGAAACTGGCGCATGTTATATTAAGCAGTGCCGATAAAAGAAAGTTCATCATCAAACAAATTGCAGATACGCTTCAGTTTTACAAACTGCAGGGATTGAATGTTGATTTTGAGGAATTAAATGAAAAAGGCAATGAACCGCTTACCCAATTTCAAAAAGAATTATACGAAGCATTACATCCCAGGGGGCTGCTTGTAACCATGGATGTTTCTCCCGGAAACGAAGACTATGATTATAAGAACCTGGTTCAATACAACGACCATATTATTTTGATGGCCTATGACCAGTTCAGTGACAATACCGGCCCCGGACCAATCAGTAGCCAGAAGTGGATCGAACAACAGATCGATAAGATGGATGATCACGTGGATGTTTCCAGGATCATTTTGGGTGTGGCGGGCTATGGCCGTGATTGGGTGAATGAAGAAGATGAAAACGGAAAAAGGAAAACACGGGTAGAGGATTTTACGTATGCCGATGCCATAGACAAAGCCAAGATCGCAAATGCCCGGATCAGTTTTGATAACGACAGCTATAACCTTCATTACAGCTATGAAGAGGATGAAACAGACAGTTCTTCAAAAACTACGCACAATACCTGGTTCACGGATGCAGCCACTACATTCAATACGTTACGGTTTAGTGATGATATCGGCACTGCCGGTACCGCCCTCTGGCACCTGGGTGGTGAAGATCCAAGGATATGGAATTTTTATGGAAGGGAATTAAGCAATACATCCCTGCAGGCTACGCCATTTGATTTTTCCGTACTGACCACCATGCCTCCCGACCCTAATAAAAAACCCACCGCATCAGGCGAAGGCGAATTACTGGATATCATTTACACACCCGAAAAAGGAAATATTAAATTAGAAATAGACAGCACAGAGTTATTGATTGCAGAACAAACTTACCTGCAATTACCCTCCGGCTATGTGTACCAGAAATTTGCCGAAGACAAAACACCCATGGGACCGGGCCATAAGATCATCTTAACTTTTGATGACGGCCCGGACGCAACCTATACCCCAAAAATTCTCGACATACTGGAACGGGAAAAAGTGCCCGCTACTTTTTTTGTGATCGGGTTGAATACAGAAAGTAATATTCCATTACTAAGAAGAATTTATAAAGATGGTTACGAGATCGGCAACCATACATTCACCCACCACAACATTGCAAAGATGAGCCCCGAACGGGCCGACCTGGAATTAAAAGCAACCCGTGTTTTACTGGAATGCCTGACCGGCCGGTCAACCATACTATTCAGGGCCCCGTACAATGCGGATAGTGAGCCACAAACATTTGAAGAGATAGAACCCATCGCCCGCAGCAAAAAAGATAATTACATCACAGTAGGCGAAAGCATTGATCCCAACGACTGGGATCCTAACATGAATGCCGACAGTATTGTGAACCGAACCATCCGCCTTGCGGAATCAACCGATGCCAGCATCATATTATTACACGATGCCGGTGGCAAAACAAGACAACCAACCGTGGATGCGCTGCCACGTATCATTGACTATTTTAAAAAACGCGGCTGCAAATTCACCACCGTGGCCGACCTGATGGGAAAAACAAAAGACGATGTGATGCCACCCGTTAAAAGAAGCTGGATAAACTCCCTCAACTTTTTCCTGGCCGAAGCCACATACTGGGGCGGTCATATTGTATATGCACTCTTCATAATCGGTATTGTTTTGTCTGTTGGCAGAATGCTGGCAATGGCAATATTGGCAAGCATTCAAAAAAAGAGAGAAACGAAAAGAACTGTTGCTACCGCACAACCTCTCGTAAGTGTAATTGTTCCTGCTTACAACGAAGAAGTAAATGCATGCCGCACGGTTGCCAGTTTACTGCAACAGAACTATCCAAACCTGCAGGTTATTTTTGTGGATGACGGAAGCACCGACAATACTTTCAAAACAGTGGCCGATGCGTTTGCAGATGATCCCAACGTACAGGTACATACCAAACCAAATGGCGGCAAAGCATCTGCTCTCAATTACGGGATCAATATTGCCAACAGCGATTTTGTGGTTTGCATTGATGCCGATACACAATTAAAGAACACGGCGGTTACCGAACTGATGAAAAAATTCACCGATGAAAAAATTGCCGCCGTGGCCGGAAATGTGAAAGTGGGCAATGAAGTAAACCTCATCACCCGCTGGCAAAGCATTGAATACATCACTTCGCAGAATTTCGACCGACGGGCTTTTGAACTTTTAAATTGCATCACCGTAGTACCCGGTGCAATTGGTGCTTTTAGAAAAGACGCTGTTATCAAAGCAGGTGCTTTTACTACCGATACCCTTGCCGAAGACTGCGACCTTACCATGCGCCTGCACCGCAATGGCTACAAAGTTGCAAACTGCAATGAAGCCATCTCTTATACCGAAGCGCCGGAGAACATGAAGCAATTCCTAAAGCAACGTTTCCGGTGGAGCTTTGGCGTAATGCAGAGTTTCTGGAAACACCGGGATGCTGCATTCAATCCCCGGTATAAAAATTTTGGAATGGTTGCCTTACCCAACATCCTTGTTTTTCAAATGATATTACCCTTCCTGGCGCCGCTGGCCGACCTGATCCTGGTATTAAGCCTGCTCGCCGCCGGCTTTGGCATCATACAATCAGACATCAACAATATCATTCTTTATTATTTTATTTTCACGCTGGTGGATGCAGCCGGAGCCGCTTTGGCCTTTGCGTTTGAAAAAGAAGACTACAAGAAATTAGTGTGGATGATACCACAGCGGCTCGTTTACCGGCAGTTGATGTATTATATCCTCTTCAAATCATTCGGCAAAGCATTGAAAGGCGAAATGCAGGGCTGGGGCATACTGAAACGCACCGGCAATGTAAAAAAACCTGCAACGGCCTGATTCAACAATAGTATTTTACCTTTGCCATCCAAATCAACAAATTGGCTACATCATCATCCGATAGAAAATCTTTTTTTAAACGCATCCGGGGTAAGAATGAACCTGAAACGGAAGAGATGTCCTTTATGGGCCATCTTGAAGCGTTGCGCTGGCATTTAGTACGGGGCGTGATCGTTTGGCTGAGCGTTGCCATTGCCATTTTTGTTTTTATCGACTGGGTCTTTGATAACATCATTTATGCCCCGGCCCGCCCAACCTTTGTTACCTATTCGGCGCTTTGCAACTGGAGCCACAAATTGGGCCTGGGTGAATCGCTTTGTATGCCCCCGGTAAATATTCCGTTGCAGGGCAATACCGTAAGCGGCCCATTCATGTCGGCCATTAATATTGCTATGATCGGCGGGGTGATCGTTGCCTTTCCATATTTATTCTGGGAGCTGTGGCGTTTTATAAAACCCGCCTTATCTCCCAAAGAAGTTAAGTATGCCCGTGGAAGTCTTTTATGGGTGTCGCTTTGTTTTTTCCTGGGTGCCGCATTTGGCTATTTTTTACTAGCCCCTTTCACATTCAACTTCCTGGCAAATTTTACGCTGGGTACGGTAGGCGCTTACAAATACATGCCCACTTTAGATGATTACATCGATACATTAAATAACATCATCCTGGGTTGCGGCATTGCTTTCGAACTGCCGGTACTGGCGTATGTACTGGCAAAGATCGGGTTGATAACTGCCCCCTTTTTAAAACGATACCGCAAATATGCTTTCGTGATCATATTAATTTTGGCAGCAGTCATCACACCTTCCCCCGACTGGACCAGCCAGACCATAGTTGCCATTCCTTTACTCCTTCTCTACGAGATAAGCGTCATCATCGTGGCCAGGGTTGATAAGAAAAAAGCCAAAGAAGAAAAAGAGTGGAGCTAAGGAAGGTTTAAAAAGTTTAAGGGTTTAAAAGGTTTGCCTAACTTTGAAGTGCTGATTCAACTTTAAACCTTTAAACGTCCAAACCTTTAAACGATTTAGAATGTCTCCTTTCAATTTAAAACTTCCCATTGCCATCGGATGCGATCATGCCGGATTTGATTGCAAGGAAGACCTTATTTCTTTTTTAGAAGGAGAGGGTATTGTGTTCAAAGATTTTGGCACCTACAACAAAGATTCTGTTGATTATCCCGATTTTGCCCATCCCGTTGCATCGGCCGTAGAAAAAGGCGAAGCCGCTTTTGGCATTTTATTATGCGGCAGTGCCAATGGAGTGGCCATCACCGCCAATAAACACCAGGGCATCAGGGCCGCCATCTGCTGGGGAGAAGAACTTGCCGAACTGGCCCGCAAACATAATGATGCAAACATAATCTGCATTCCCGCCCGCTTTGTACGGGATGGCGATGCCGAGAAAATGCTCGACGTTTTTATGAACACCGCCTTTGAAGGGGGCCGCCATGCCAACCGGGTTAATAAGATCGCCTGCTGATGAAACCGTTGCAGGGTTTAATGGTTTTAATCGTTTAAACGTTCATCCTTTCGTATTATGCTAACCTTTAAACGATTTAAACGTCTTGAACGTCTTGAACGATCCTCCCTGCCGTTCATATAAAATCAAAACATGGTTAACCCGATTTGATTATTTTGCCTGCAATTAAAACCGACAAATGAAAAAAATAGTTTTATCACTCAGCCTGGTGGCTTGCATCAGTGCTGTTTTTGCACAAACAGATATTGCCGCTAAATATGCAGCAGGTATAACAGGTGCTAATCTTAATAAACACCTCAGCATTGTTGCCAGCGCCGAAATGGAAGGCCGGGAAACCGGTACCGAAGGCCAGCGCAAAGCAGCGGCTTATATCGAATCACAATTCAAAGCGATGGGATTGAAATCAGTACCGGCATTGAATGGCTACCAGCAATTTTACCCGCTGTACCAGGACAGTTTATTGACCACCTCCCTCACGGGGAATGGAAAGGATGCTGTTTTCGGAACAGATTTTATTGCTCCCCTGAATGCAAACGAAACAGGAAAGTTCAAAGGCAAAAAAGTGATCTTCATCGGTTATGGTATCGATGATAAAGCCTATAGTGATTACACCAACGTGAATGTAAAAGGCAAAGTGGTGATCTTCTTTTTAGGCGAGCCAAAGAAAGACGGAAAGTACATCATCAGCGGAACAACCCGTGGCAGCGAATGGAGCTTTCCCGGCATATCTAAAAAACTGGCACTGGCTGCATCCAAAGGTGCGTCAGGTGCATTGGTGATAAATCCGCAGCAGGAAATGTTCAACCAGCGTACGGTTGACAATGGTAAAAAAACCGGTGTTTACTTTCCCCGCGGCAACGATGCAAAAATGATAAACTATGCATTGCTGTCTCATGCATTTGCAAAAACGATCATTGCCGATGGCTTCGCTTTGGATTCCGTGATTGCAGCAGCTAAAAGAAGTGAGATACTGAAGATAAACGGTGTTGAAATGAAGTATAAAACAAACTTCAGCTTTAATAAATACCGCACCACCATCAATGCCAGCAACGTAGTGGGTATCATTGAAGGAACCGATAAGAAAGATGAGTATGTTTTTCTTACCGGCCACTACGATCACTTAGGCATGCGCAACGGAAAGATATGGTATGGCGCCGATGATGATGGCAGCGGAACGGTTGCTGTTATTAACATGGCCGAAGCCTTTGCCAAAGCTGCTGCCGAAGGTAACCGCCCGAGAAGGACCATTGTTTTCATGACCGTTAGTGGTGAAGAGAAAGGATTGTGGGGCAGCGAATACTACAGCGATCATCCTTTTTACCCGCTGGAAAAAACAACCGTTGACCTGAATACCGACATGGTGGGCAGGATCGATACCGAACGCAAAACAGATGACACTCTGAATTATGTTTATGTGATCGGTCATGATAAACTCAGCAGCGACCTGCCCATCATCAATGAAGGCATGAATAAAAAATATACCAACCTTGTTCTGGATTATAAGTTCGATGACCCCAATGACCAGAACAGGATCTATTTCCGCAGTGATCATTACAACTTCGCCCGCAAAGGAGTACCCATTTTATTTTTCTACGATGGTATGCTGAAGTCAGATTACCACCAGCCAACAGATACCGTGGATAAGATCAACTGGGACCTGTATGAGAAGAGAGTAAAGATGATCTTTCACACCGCCTGGGAAATGGCCAACCGGGATGAGATGCTGAAGAGAGATACGCCGCTGAATATGGGAACAAGGTAAACGCCGCCCCCATCCCCTAAAGGGGGGTTGAGGACTGACTCTAAAGAATTTTTTTCTTTTTAAAAAATAGGACTGTATTTACTTAAAGTGGGCTGCATTAAATATGCAGCCCACTTTAAGTTTACGAAAAGAGTTTTGAAATCTTATACTCTAAGCTCCCCTTTAGGGGATAGGGGCTACCAACCCAGCACCCACGCAAATATCAGCGGCGCTACAATGGTTGCATCACTCTCCACAATGAATTTAGGCGTATTGATATCTAACTTGCCCCAGGTAATTTTTTCATTGGGTACTGCACCTGAATAAGAACCATACGACGTGGTTGAATCACTGATCTGGCAGAAATAACTCCAGAACGGAACATCATGCCATTCCAGGTCCTGGTACATCATCGGCACAACGCATATCGGGAAATCACCGGCAATACCACCACCTATCTGGAAGAAGCCAACACCTTTACCGGAAGAATTGTTGCGGTACCAGTCAGCCAACCAAACCATGTATTCAATACCGCTCTTCATGGTGGTTGCTTTCATTTCATTTTTGATGATGTACGATGCAAAAATATTTCCCATCGTACTGTCTTCCCAACCCGGCACCACAATCGGAATATTCTTTTTTGCAGCAGCAAGCATCCAGCTGTTCTTCGGATCAATTTCATAATATTGTTCCAGCACGCCACTCAGCAACATCTTGTACATGTACTCATGCGGAAAATAACGTTCGCCCTTATCATCCGCATCTTTCCATATCTGGTGAATATGTTTCTGTAATCTTCTAAAAGCTTCTTCCTCTGGTATGCAGGTATCAGTCACGCGGTTATAATGATTCTCCAGCAGGTCCCATTCTTCCTGCGGACTCAGGTCGCGGTAATTGGGCACTCTTTTATAATGACTGTGTGCCACCAGGTTCATGATATCTTCTTCCAGGTTGGCGCCGGTACAACTGATGATGGCCACTTTATCCTGCCTGATCATTTCGGCCAGGCTTAAACCAAGCTCTGCCGTACTCATGGCCCCGGCCAGGGTAATCATCATTTTGCCACCTCCATCTAAGTGGGTTACATATCCTTTGGCTGCGTCCATTAAAGCAGCTGCGTTGAAATGGCGGTAGTGATGTTCTATAAAATTACTTACTGGTCCTTTGCTCATACTATTATTTTATACTTTTAAAAAACGTTGGGCTGTAAAAGTAATTTTTTTTGGGTTCTTAGCCGAGGGATCTTGATTAAACGAAAGTGACTGCTTGCCCGTTTGCGAACTTGCAGGGGTTGGCAAACGCGGCCACCCGCTGTTTACTGTTGATTCCGGTTTTAGCAAGGCCAGAAAGGTTATTTCTTCACAGCTGCCAAACTTTTCTCCAGTTCTTCTATTTTCTTTTGAAGCGCTGCCAGGGCGTCAAGCGTATTTTTTTCGTTTGAGCTGTTTTGTAACTTCATTGTTTTAACCTGTTGCTGAAGGGAAACAATCAACGCCTGTTGTTCCTGCATGGCTTTTACCATGGGTACCACAAACTCGGTATAACGTAACCCGTAAGGTTCATTTTCACTTCGTGGTATGGCAATACCGCTGAAATCATATCCTGCTTTTTTGGCGGCTTCACTCACTTCCTGTGCTACAAATCCGGATTGCACAATATGCTCTTTTTCCGATATGGATGTGGTATTTGCATTTGCTGTATCGTGTAAGAATTTATTTAATTTGTACACATCAAGATTATAGGTAACGGGCCGCAACCTGAGGATAAAGTCAAGGCCTTTTACATCTTCTTTTATATTTTTTTTAAAACGCCCGTCACTAATAGCGGTGATGGATGTTACCATCGCTCTTATCTGGGTGATATTGGTATTACCGAGCACTATTTGATTACTTGCAGTGATCCTAGATGTATTACCCAAAGCAGTACTGTTGGTATATGGGGTGCCGGTATAATTATTTGCATCGTAACCAAGATAAGTATTATAATTATTATCATTGGTTTGGCCACCAGCAAAATTTCCAAGAGCGGTATTACCTGTTGCTCCGGTATTGTTAAGCAATGCATTTGCACCAATGGCCGTGTTAAGAGCCCCGGTGGTATTATTATAAAGCGTATTATACCCAAAGCCTGTATTATAACTGGAGATGGTATTTTTATAGAGCGCCTGATTGCCGACCGCCGTATTCTGACCACCGGAAGTATTAAACTGAAGTGCAAAATTTCCCATTACCGTGTTCTCATCTCCATCAAGATTACTGTTCATTGCATATTCCCCAACGGCAGTATTAAAAGAACCAACCGAATTAGAATAAAGCGTTCTGAATCCGACAGCGGTATTCACATACCCGGTGGTATTTGAATAAAGCGCATTGGTTCCAACTGCAGTTCCATTACTGCCCGAACTGTTACTGTATAAAGCCTGCGCCCCCACAGCCACATTGTTAAAACCGATAGTATTATTAAACAAAGCCTGCGAACCGGTCACTAGGTTGGAATAACCGGTTGTATTAGAATACATGGCCTGGTAACCGACAGAAGTGTTATCAGTGCCGGAAGTATTGGATTTCAGCGAAGCGTGGCCAATGCCTGTAAGATTTGAAACGGTACTGCTGCTGTAAACCGCACTGTCACCCACAGCGGTATTCTGAGAGCCGGTCGTATTTGTTCTTAATGCAAGCGATCCTATTGCAGTATTTAAAGAGCCTGTGGTGTTGGCAAATAATGTTTTATCGCCGGTAGTTGCATTCTGGTTGCCGGTTAAATTATTGAACATAGAACGGTAACCAACGGAGGTATTATTGTTTCCACCCGTATTGGTTTTCAATGCAACAAACCCAAGGGCTGTATTAAAAGTACCAGTGGTATTATTGCGTAAGGCGCTGTCTCCTAATCCTGCATTGCCACCTCCGGATGTTAAACTGCCTAATGTTCCCATACCGAATCCTGTATTTTCGTTGATGTGATCTATCAGTCCGGCCCTGAAATTGTTTACCCTGAAATTAAGCTGCACATTATCTGTTGTACCAAAAAAATTATTGGCTGCACTAGTATTTGCATTACCGGTTCTTTTCCAAGAAGTGGTATCCATTCCATGTACCGTTCCTGTTGAAATTATCCAAAGCCAGCTGCTGCCATCATAAAAATAAAACCCTGTGCTGTCCGGTGCATTTTGGTACACCATTAAACCGGCTGCAGGGAACTGATAGCCTGCCTTTCTGATTTTGCCATCCGGGGAATAAGCAATCCCTTTGTAGTGCTTTTTATATCGAGCATGGAACTGCTGTTTGCCATACTGCCATCGGTATTGATACTAAGAGACTGGCTTCTGGCAAAACTGCTGAACAAAGTTGCAATGGCAATAAGAGTTATTGATCTATTCATAAAAAGATTTAGACAAAAAAATAAACTGGTGGGGTTTAAGAGGGAGTGGTTTGCAATTTATAACAATTTTAGAAGTGAGCAAAGGCTCTCCCCACTGCTGCAGATATGGAGCAAAGGGTTTGTGCGTTGTGTATCTTTGTGATATTTGATGCATCCGCAGGTAGACACATTGCCGTCGCCTGGCCTGCCGTCAGGCAGGTTCCTGCTTTCTTTGTATATTTATACTCAACCCCGGTTTATGAGAAAAGCAATCTTCATAGCAGCATTTTTTCTTTTCATACATCCTTTTCACAAACCACCATACAAAGAGACCCCGAGATCGAGAAGATGGTAAAGGAGGTTTCTTCCTGTTTCGGTAATTAAAATAAATACTGGCCGGCATCAAGCTTGCCAGCCAGTGAAGTTATAAGCAATAAGTTTAAAGATTGACTGTAATAAGTTACCTGTTCAATACATTTGACCACCGTTTGTTCTTTTACTTAAAAGTGCCAAACCGGTCCAATACGATAATACAAAAGGCCCTGCCGGGATAAAGAATAACATCAGTATCTGTAACTTTGCAAAAGAAGCATAACCTAAAACTGCAATCGCAATACCTGTAAAGCATCCCAAGGCGCAAAATATGGTCAGCACAATTAATACCCATTTTTTGAGAACACCGGATTTAAACAGCATGAATGCAAGCCATAGAATAACCAGGTATTGTAACACACGGGCAATGCCGCCGGCACGTAAAGCAGATTCAGGCGTATAGTTTACCATAAAATCTGCGGCGTTTTTTCCCTGGCTTATCCATTGCTGCAAGTGTGTACCTAAAAAGAAATGATGCGGAAACTCCCAAAGCCATTCAGCAAATGCCGGAATAAAAAGCAGCACGATCCATTTATGCCATTTAGCTGTGGTCCGCCAGCTGTTTCGGATGATCATGAAAAATGCAGCAGCAAAAAGAAGGGCATTCAAAAAAAGCAAGGCATACCGGTAATGCTCCCGTTCGGGATGCTGCAGCATATTGATGCTAAAATCAGGCTGAGCACCCAAACCCAGTACTGAGGTCATTGAAATTCCTATTACAAAAAGTGAAGCGCCTGCTAACAATAAAGGCTTTGCCAATGCTTTATTGGTTACATAATAAGCTGCTATGGCCGATACAAGGCCGCAGGCAATACTGAGGGCGATGTACAGCCCCAAACCATTTTCATTAAAGTAAGGCGAAAACTTTTTCAATATATCACCAGAGCCGATAAATGGAAGTGGCAATAAAAAGATGATAACTATTACATGCAGGATCTTTTTTATCATAACGATTGTTTTAACAGATTGCTACTTAGTGTGGTTTAAAAAATCTTTGATGAAACTAATGCAACAACAATGGCGACAAAAACAAATTGTGGTAACAGGAAGCTTTTATGAGTGAGCAGCAGGAACCAGGATGTAAAGCGCCACATATACCGTTCCCTCAAAAAAACGGGCATTCACCAATAACATGATGCAAATGAACCTGCATTGTTTAATTTTAGTGTGTATGTTGCGCCGTGTGTTTATTATTTCAATCCTTGTTACCTGTGCAGGCAAACTGTTTGCACAGGATACCCTTGTATTTAAAGCACAGCCTCAATGGCAGGGTGGTGTAAGCATTGCTGATAAATGCTGGTTTTATGAAGAGACTTCTGTGCACCCTTTATCTTTTGATGAAGTAAAAAAACAGTTATTTGTACTGTACGATAGCAGCCATCGTCAGCAACGATTTTCAAACCGGCCTTTAATTATTCAATGGTTGCGTTTTAGCATCAGCAATGTTTCAGCTACTGATACTATTCATTTTTTCTTCAGTCCCGGCCCACACGTTTATTTACGGCTTTACGATTCTACCGGCCTTTTGGCAAAATCGGGCCTTTACGAAACAGCTATCAGGGGTATTGAAAAAGGCAACCTGCCACTTATCATTCATCCACAGACAACAAAAACATTCTGGGTAAGAACTGAAGACCGAAGTAATATGATGTTGCCGGGCATGGCTTACCTGAATACGCCTTATACTTTCATGCAGGCCGATGCGGAAGGAAGGTATTACAGCACTTTACTTTTTCTGCTGTTAGCCATTATTACCGGCTCTTTGTTTTTTATCACCCTGTTTGCAGCATACCAATATTACCTGTATAAAGACAATGTTTTTCTCTGGTATATGGCCTATACTTCCTCCTCGGTGCTTACGGGTATTTTTTTTATTGATATCCGGTTTACGGCCAATTTCTTTAACGGTTTTTTTCACGACATCATGTTTTCGGTATTGGTTTACCTCATACCTGTGCTATACAGTTTGTTCATTGGCAATATGCTCAAACTGCCGCAGCAGTTTAAAAAAACATGGTTAGCCGTTAAAATGCTGATTGCCATTACAGTGGTACAAATGCTGATTCAATTCATCACTTACCGTGCCGGATCCTTTTTATTTCCCGATCAATTCGGGTATTTCGTATTACCTATTCCTATGCTGATATTGAATTTTATTTTGCTGGTGCTTACCCCATTAAGCAAAGAAAAAGTGAAATGGTTTTTGTTTTCCGGGCTTTTAAGTATGTTGCTTTTATGGAGCCTGCCGGTTACAGGTATATTGAACAGGGCTGTTGAGCTTCACTGGGGCGATGTCTGGAATACCATTATAACTTTTCCGCCATTTTTTATGTTGCTGGGGCTTTGTGTAGAAGCTGTTTGTTTTTCTTTTGCCCTTGCATACCGCAGCAAACTTGTATTGGTTGAAAGAAATAATTTACAGCAACGATACAATGAACAGTTAGAAGATGAGCTAAAAAAACGTACTACAGAACTTGAACAAAAAAATAAACTGGTAGAAGAGCAGAAAATAAAACAGGTACAAACTGTTTTTGAACAAAAAATTGCAGAAACAGAAATGACCGCATTAAGGGCACAGATGAATCCGCATTTTATTTTTAATTGCCTCAACTCTATAAAATTATATACGCTTGAAAACAATTCGGAAACCGCTGCAGGTTACCTTACCATGTTTTCGCAACTGATACGGCTGGTATTGGAAAACTCACGTTCAGAAAAAATAACCCTGGAGAAAGAACTGGAAACACTGCGGTTGTATATTGAACTGGAAGCGATGCGGTTTAAAGACAAGGTAAAGTACCGCATACAGGTATCGCCGGAAATTGATAAGCAATATACCGAGCTGCCGCCGCTTCTTATTCAGCCTTATGTTGAAAATGCCATTTGGCATGGGTTGATGCATAAAAAAGAAGGAGGCTCTATTGACATTGATATTACACAGCCAGCCGAAAATTTTGTGGAGGTTATAATACAGGACGATGGTGTAGGCAGGGAACAAGCGGCTTTATACAAAAGTAAATCTGCTACTAAACAAAAATCCTTTGGGCTTAAAATGACATCCGAAAGAATTGATATGATTAACCAGGTGTATGGTATAAAAGCAACCGTAGAGGTGGAAGACCTGAAGGATGATAAAAATAATGCAACGGGTACAAAAGTGGTTATTAAAATTCCGGTTTAGTTATGCAGAAAGCAATTATTATAGACGATGAATCAGACAGTGTAAAACTACTGGCACTGCAATTAAAAATGTATTGCCCGCAGGTGCAGGTGGTAGCCGGGTGTACCGATGCTATTGACGGCTTGCAGCAAATAAAGGCACTGGAACCCAATATTGTTTTTTTAGATATTGAAATGCCGGTGATGAACGGTTTTCAGTTGCTTGAAAAGCTCGGAGCAATCAACTTCAGCCTGGTATTTGTAACAGCGTACGATCAGTTTGCAGTAAAAGCATTCCGGTTCAGCGCCCTGGATTATCTGTTGAAACCCATTGATGGAAAAGACCTGCAGGCAGCGGTACAGAAAGCCATGCAGCGCCATTGGCCGGTGCAGCAACAGCTTACCATGTTAAAAGACCAGGTACAGGGCACACAGAAAAACCATCCCGGTAAAATTGCGTTGCCCTATCAAAATGGTGTAAGCTTTGTTGAGGTTGAAAATATTGTTTATTGTGAATCAGAAAATAATTATACCCGTTTTTATACAGCCGATGGGCAGCAGCATCTTGTATCAAAAAACCTGGGCGATATACAGGAAGTATTGGAAGAGCGGAATTTTGTAAGGGTACACAGGCAATACCTCGTTAATCTTAACCACATAAAAAAATACGTTCGTGGCGAAGGCAATTACCTGGTTTTATCCAATAATGCAAACATTCCTGTTGCCCGCAGCCAGAAAGAAAAACTGATTGAACGGTTTGGATGGTTGTAAATCGATTTCAACATCGATTTTGTTACTTTTTTCACATCTGCTTCAACCATTTCTTTTATCAATCCGGCAAGGTCGTATTTTGGTGTCCCTATGCCTTGCTTCGTGTACTCACAAACCGTTACCCTTCCTGCCCACCCAACCATTTTCTTCCCCCGTTGGTTTGCCATTCATTTTTGTGAACACTATATTTGTGAACATTCATTTTGTTCACAACAAAACTGTTCACATGAAACGGAACCGTTTGCCAAAGCTGTTCCCGGTAAGCCAGCGGCAGCTTGCCCAATACCTGGGCATCTCCCCGAGTATGATGAATATGGCCGAAAGCCCCCGCCATCCATCCCATAACCTGTCTTCTGCCTCATCCATAAAACTGGCAGAACTGATACTGGCCCATCAGCACGGGCAAAAGGCAGGCACGCCGGGGGCCTCAGCCCGCAAGAGGCAGGAAGCTTTTAACAGCGATGCCGGCAAAGCCATTAAAACACTTGAACTGGTTGCAGATCATTCCCTCGGCAGGGCAAAAGTACTTGCACGCAGCCTGGCCGATATGAACGCAAGGGAACAGGCCGACAGCCAATGGCTGAACACGGTAGACCGGCTGCTGGCAGCCCTTCCGAAGAATAAACAATCGGCCAACGACCGCATATGGCTGGAGTATCAACAACAACTTGTGCTGAAAAGATTGCAGAAGAACGGCAGGCTTGAACAGGCTAACCTTGAAATGCAGATCAAACTCGAAAAAGCAAAGGCTGCCATTAACAGGGCGTTGATAAAAAAACTGAAGAAGGAAATAAAATAAATTCACTCCTTATCGCTTTTGTTGGTCGTAGCACCTGGCTCCGCCGTCGTTTGGCCTGCCTACCGGTAGGCAGGTCTTATGATCAACAACGAACAGCATTATTAAAGAGCCTACAAATCATCATTGAGCATGGTCAGACGAGGGCGTCAGACCATGTTCCCCGCTTTCTTTGTATATTTATACTCAACCCCCGGTTTATGAGAAAGACATTCTTCATAGCAGCATTATTTTCTTTTCATACGTCCTTTTCGCAAACCACCATACAAAGAGACCCCGAGATCGAGAAGATGGTAAAGGAGGTTTCTGCCGATTCGTTAAAGAGTTATATAAAAACACTGGTTGCCTTTGGTACAAGAAATACCTTAAGCACTCAAACCGATCCCAAACGGGGAATCGGCGCTGCAAGAAACTGGGTATTCAGCCGGTTCAATGAAATGGCCAAAACATCCGGAGGAAGATTATCAGCCTTTATCGATACCACCACTTTACAACCCGATGGCAGAAGAGTGGATGTGCCGCTTCTTTTGGGAAATGTGGTGGCCACATTAAAAGGAACCGACCCGAATGACAAACGCATCTTCATCATCAGTGGCCACCTGGATAATATGCGCAGCAATGTGATGGACCGCACCGGCGATGCACCCGGCGCCGATGACGATGGCAGCGGAACCGTTGCTGTGATGGAATGTGCAAGGGTAATGAGTAAACATAGTTTTTCCGCCACCATTATTTTTGTTGCAGTAAGTGGCGAAGAACAGGGATTGCTGGGCGCAACCTTCATGAGTGAAAAAGCAAAGAAAGAAGGCTGGAATATTGAAGCGGTGCTCAACAACGATATCATGGGCAGCAACAACAGCAATGAAACGAATATCATCAACAATACAAAGGTCCGGGTATTCAGCGAGGGCCTGCCTGCTTATGAAACAGAAAAGGCGGCGGTTAACATCCGTAACCTTGGTTTGGAAAATGATGGAAAAGCAAGGCAGCTTGCCCGCTATGTAAAAGAGACCGGTGAACGTTATGTAGATAATTTAGAAGTGGTACTGGTTTACCGCAATGACCGTTTCCTCCGCGGCGGCGATCATACTCCCTATGTGCAAAGAGGCTTTGCAGCAGTGCGTATCACTGAAATGAATGAGAACTACACCCGCCAGCACCAGGATGTACGCACCGAGAATGGCATTGCCTACGGAGACCTGGAAGAGCACATTGATTACGAGTACCTGCGTAAGAATACCGCCATGAACCTGGCAAATCTTTCCAATCTTTCCAAAGCGGCTTATGCACCCGACTCTGTAAAAATGGACGTAAAAAAATTAAGCAACAGCACTTATCTTTATTGGAAAGCGCCTGCTGTTGGAAAAATAAAAGGCTATTATGTGCTGGTAAGGGAAACCACCAGTGCTTTCTGGCAAAAGAAAATATTTACCACAGAAACCGAAATGCGTTTGCCGTATTCAAAAGATAATTATTTTTTTGCAGTACAATCGGTGAACGAAACAGGCAATGAAAGCCTGCCGGTTGTTCCGGGTGTGGGGCGTTAGCCGGAACCATTACCCTTTATTCCCTCCCAGTATCCTTTTTTATTAACCAGGAGCGATCCTGTTAAAGACCTAAAACCATGAAGGAAGATACCGGGTATTGGTATGCCGTGTATACCAAACCACGCTGGGAAAAAAAAGTGGCGTCGCTGCTGGAAGCAAAAGGCATTGAATATTATTGTCCGCTGAACAAAGTGGTGAAGCAGTGGAGCGACCGGAAAAAAACAGTGCTGGAGCCCTTATTCAAATCCTATGTTTTTGTGCGGGTGGAAGAAAAGCAGAAATGGGAGTTGATGAAGATAAGCGGTATTTTGAATTTTGTAAATTACCTGGGTAAGCCGGCAAAGATCAGGAACAGCGAGATTGAAACAGTAAGAAAGTTCTTAAACGAATTCGAATCGGTTGATGTGGTGGAGAACAGCACGCCCGTGAACACAATCGTAAAGATCCGGAAGGGCGTACTGATGAACTACCAGGGCATTTTGCTGGAGGTTTCGGGCAACAAAGCCAGTGTGAAGATAGAGAGCATGGGCCTGCAACTGACCGCCGTTTTTGACAAAACCAACATAGAGATACTGGATGGGAAAAAGAAATAGATATCTTTCATCCAGGACTTAACAATAATTTTTCAGCCGCTAACAGGTATTTGTTTTATTTTCAACCGTGCCAGTTAATAAACCCCTTAATATTGACCATGTTTAACTTCTTCAAAAAGAAAAAGACGGAGGAAAACATATACAGCAGTTTGCCTTTTTCAACAGATATTCACTCACACATACTGCCGGGCATTGACGATGGTTCGCCGGATGTGGAAAGTTCGCTCATCCTCATCCGGGGATTGATGGACCTGGGCATTCAGAAATTCATAGCAACGCCGCATATCATCGGCGATCTTTACCGCAATACACCGCAAACCATCAATGCCGCTTTGGAAGAAACAAAAACTGCCTGTAAAAAAGCCGGAATGAATATTGAAATTTCTGCCGCTGCCGAATATATGATCGATGATTATTTTTTAGAATTGCTGAAAAAAAAATCGCCTTTATTAACGCTGCATAAAAATATATTGCTTACAGAAATTTCCTATTCCACGCCGCCGGTTAACCTGGAAACAATAGCAGCAACCATTATTGCCCAGGGATATAGACCCATCATGGCACACCCGGAGCGGTATCATTTCTATCATAACAATCCCGATATTTATTCTCACCTGAAAGAAATGGGTTTTCACCTGCAGGTAAACCTTTTATCGCTTACCGACTATTATGGCAAGAGTGTGAAGAAAGCAGCAAAGTTCATTATTCAAAAAGAATTGGCCAGCCTGGTGGGTACCGACCTTCATCACAAGTATCATTTATCCGCACTGACCGATCCCAAAAACAGGGCGATCTTTCATGAAGTACTTGGCAATAGAACTTTTAATGACCTGGAGTCGATCGCAGATCAGAAATGAACGCCGGTCGTTACCTGTTCAGCATCCGTGAAATAACTATCTTTATTTACAAAGCCCAAAACGATCAACCGGATGAGATCCTTTTTCACCCTTGCACTGCTTTTGTTTTTTTACAGCAGCCATGCACAGACCTATTATATCAGCGCAACCGGCAGTGATGCGGTTGGGAACGGCTCCGCTAACAGTCCATGGAGAACTTTATACAAAGCGGCATCTGTTGTTAAATCCCCCGGAAGTATCATCCATGTAAATGCCGGAACATATACAGAAACCGAACAGGTTAAACTGGATGCGGGTGTGAGTATTGAAGGAGAAGGCAATTCTTCTGTAATAAAAAGTGCATTAACAGCAGACTGGAAAGAGATCTTATCGCTTCGATCTGAAGAAGGAACCAATGGGAACCAGCACATATCCAATCTAAAATTCGACGGGCAGAATCTTTCTACGTTCTGGTGTATTTACATCAGCGGTCGCAGCAATGTAAGCATCTACGATTGTACCATCACCGATTTTAAAGACCGGGGAGTGATCTTTAATGGCAGGAATGATGATGTGGCCGGTGCGCCGGGTATTTATGCAACCGGTAATAAATTTTACAACAACACGGTTTCAAATTGTGCGGCATATAATACAGCAAATGGAATATATGGAAGAGGTTGCCTTAATATAGGTGGACAGGACGGAATGCTGATCTACAATAATAACATGGTACAGAACCAGCGACCGAATGGATACAATGGTTACCTGATAAAATACCAGAATGACGGATACCTGAAGGGAGTTAAAATATTCAACAACACACTTACCAAAATTCCTTTTGGTGGAAATTTTGGTGGCGATAATGGCTGGGACTTTGCGATTGAATTCTGGAATGTGTTGGGCGGAATGGAAATTTATGGAAATACTATCCAGGGTGCTGTTGATATTGTAAATACCAGCCGGGGCATGCATCCCTTTGGTATATGGATACATGATAACAAACTTGGTCAGCCGGTATTGAACAGCCATTTCGAAAGCGGGCTGATCTTTGAAGTTTCCAACGAATCGGTGATCGTTGAAAAAAATGTATTCAGCAAGATAGCGGGAGGCGTTTTATTTTATGCACAGGAGAATACGGTACTCAACGATATCAACATCCGTGATAACCGCTTTGAAGACATTGGCCGCAACACCGGCAACGGAAATAACGGCAATGGTATACAGATCAGTGCAGGAACCCTTTTGGGAAATGAGAATCACTATACTTTATCAAACCTGGTCATCTACAACAATTCATTCAAGGCTGCGTCAAACAATGCACCTTTTTATGGAATAGAAATAACCGGGGCGGCCGCAGCCGTTGGTATAAAAGTTCAGAAGAATACCATTGATGGTTTTACGGCGGCCTGCATTGTTGCAAACCCTGCCAGGGTGATAGACAGCCTTGTTATTGAGAATAACATTTTATCAGGCAACGGGAACAACAACGATCCTTTTTACATTGTGGGTACGCCTGCTAATTATAGTTTTAAGAACAACAGCAAATCAGGTTCTGCTGTGGGTTCAGGTAGCGGATTCAGTTTCAGGCAACAACTGCTCCGGCCACTTTATTATGAAGCGAAGAGTATAAATCCGCTGCTGGCCATTGCTTTTCTTTCCTTTATCATTTTCATCTGGTTTGCACGAAAGGAGAATATTTATGCATTTCCTGCATGTATTTTATTTGCAGCACTTTCTTCTTTCATAAGCTTTGAAGACGGGCACCTGGGTTTGCTGATCACCTATTTTTATTACATCGGCATGAGCATCTATGGCTGGATGCTGTGGGCAAAAAGAGACCGGAAAAATCACCGCATCGTCCGCATAACTTCATCGGCAAAAAAAGATTGGTTGATCCAGTTGCTGATCTTCGGAGTTTCCTACGTCCTTATTTATGCAGCCTTGCATTTCGGCAAAGATTTTTTTATTCCCGGATCAATTTCTGTGATGGATTCATTTATTTATGCGGCTTCTTTTACCGGCCTGTGGGCCATCACCCGGAAAAAAGCAGAGAGTTGGTATTGGTGGATCGTAGCCAATGCCGTTGCGGTACCTGCATACCTGGTGAAACACTATCTCATCAACAGTTGCTGGCATGTATTGTTACTGCTGATGTCGCTTTGGGCATTGTACAAATGGAAAAGAAGAAGTACAAGAAGAAGGATCTGATCTGTTTATTTTCTTACAGCATAAAAATCTTACATCGTTTTTTTCAGGTGATCTGAGAGACGCAGGCTTATTGCTACTAAGGTAAGTGTTGGGTTTACTGCGCCGCCGGTGGTATAACAGGAAGAGCCTGCCACATAGAGGTTATCGATACCATGAATCCGGCAATTGGCATCCACTACACCCTTCTTCGGATCTTCATGCATTCTTGTTGTGCCCATGTGATGCCAGCCACCACTGGTATAATCCGGCAATTGCGGATCGTCATTAAGCAGGAAGTCATAAAGTTTCACACGTCCCAGCCGGGCAGCCCCGATCTGCTGGCCCAAAACCTTGTTGATGGTATAAACTGTTTTTTTATCAATAGGCGATAAGGCCCAGTGCAGGTTTGCACGGGGAACACCCAGTTCATCTTTTTCCTCACTAAGCACAACCCTTGAATCTGGGTTAGGGAGTTGTTCAGACCTGGTATATAAACCATAAGACTGGTAAAATCCTTTTGAAAATAGTTTTTGTATATAATTCCGCTTATCCAGGTTAGAATATTTATGAAACGTATCAAGTGCTTTTCTTGGATCATCCTGCGACCATATTTTGATAGAGGGTATGGTATTTTTTGACATAGCCAGCGGCATCAGTGATACGGTGGCATTCAGTATACCTAGTTCTTTCTGTTTCTGTGGAGATATGGCAAGTTCTGCCCTCACCTTTGTTTTATCGCCCATCAGGTAAAAAGAAAGGGGTTCCGTATGATTAAGCCACATCTCCCCGGTCTTCAGCTCTGCATGCTCCATAAAATAACGGCCTACCAGGTCGTTGTCGTTACCGAGGCCATGAGGTGCCTGTTTGTTGGAGGCAAGCAATAGTCTTGAGGTTTGGATCGAACAACAGGCAAGCACAAATTTCTTTGCCTTTACCGTATGCTCTTTTCCGGCATAGTTCTTTATGGTTACCTGTTTAATGGAAGCAACATTATCTGTGGCCACTATGTCAACTACATTGGCATAGGTATACAGATGAATATTTTTTGCATTTACTACCGCATCCTTGTATTTGGTGCCAAACCTTGTTGGCGGGCTGAAATGCCACATTTTACTCCAGATAATATTATCATCAAGCGGCAATAGTTTGAGTGCATTGTTTTGTTTGACCCAGTATTCTGCTCCCCATTCAAAAGCACCGAGGTCTAATATTTCATGCGCTTTTGGATAAAAAGGAGAAATGTCTTTCAGGGTTATTGGCCAGCCACTGTTCTCCACCCAATCTCTCTTTTCAAAATCGATCTCATCAAAAGTTGAGCACATACCACCCCAGTGACCGGTGCTTCCGCCAAAATAATGGAGGCGGCTTGCTTTCATCGGGTAGTACGGATGGCCGGTGAGTTTTCCGTTATACAGTTCCTGAACCCGGTCATCATATTCCATTCCGCCACCCTCAAGCAGGATCACTTTATGTGCTGAGTTTTCCAGGTCAAGGGCCATGCTTATACCAGCTGCGCCTGCGCCTATGATACAGATGTCTCCTTCTATCACAGATTGATTATCTAATTGTCGGGCATCAATATGCATAAATGACGGTGTTCGGTTTTATCAGGTTAAAGAAAAAAGTGCACATTGCCTTGCCTCTGTTACAGAGATCACCCATCCGCTAAGGACAAGTATCCGGGAGCTGTTAAAATCATCCTGGATCTTTTTATCCAGCAATGCCGCTATGGCTGCATTATCGGAAACTGCTGTTAGTTTTCCGGCATCATCTGTAAGAAGGATCTGCTGCAGTTTTGCTTTTTCACTTTCCTGGGGCACTTGTTTGCGGTATTGATCACCTATTTCCCGGATCACTTTTTCTTCGCAAAAATTTCCAAGTTCCTCGGGCATTATCAGTGGAGGATAATTCTTTTTTCCATTACTGTAATACCTGGCAACGGGTATTGAAGCAGCTGCTAAAGCAGCAGTGGTTGTTATTAAAAAAGTTCTCCTTTTCATGCAGGGCAGCAGTATTGTTTATGATTTGGCTTTTTGTATATATACATCGGGCTGAATAAGCTTCAAAACAGAATTATGTAGTTTTTATTGCATTTATAAATTAAAAATAGAGAAATAAACGCAAATGGTAAGAATACAGTTTTCATTCACACGGGTACATTTAATTGTTTGCAAGATTTTTTTTATTGGTTCATAAATGTCAGGTTTTAGTAGAAAACGATTAAATTTTTATCAACACTTGTGGATTAAAGTAATAATTAAACACATGGCCATGACAATGTATTTTTCACATATATTTGTTTCCACTTATTTATACATTTTTCTAAAGGTTATATATGAAATGAAGTTTTTTTACTGCATAGCGTAGCATTTAAGCCAGCACTTTTAGAAAAACCTAGCACTATTTTTGCAAAAAACCTGCAAACGTGTACAAGCAGAGAATTTTTATTGCGAAGCTGTTTATATTAGAGGATTGCAGCAATAATAAATATATAAATGCATCGTTAAAGAATAATAATCCAATAAACCTCGATATTCTATGAAAGTATTTCTACTGGCCATGTCGCTATTTCTATGTAGCATCACACAAGCCGCCACCTATTACATAAGCCCTACTGGGAATGACGCAACAGGTACAGGTACCTTAGCAAACCCCTGGAAAACCTTATTTAAAGCGACTTCAACAGTAACAACATCAGGAAACATCATTCATGTTCTTGCCGGCACCTATACAGAAACGCAGCAAAGCGACCTGGCGGTTGGTGTTAGTATTGAGGGTGACGATTTTAATACCACCATTATTCTCAGTAACCTCACCGGGCAATGGTCAAACCTGTTAAATCTCAATTCCAACCAGGACACCAATGGCAATCAAAGTATTTCCAACGTTACCCTTAACGGACAATACGTAAGTGAATCAAATTATAAAACATGGATCGCAATCTGGATCACCGGACGGAGCAATGTGCTTATTCATGATTGTAAGATCATTAATTTTAAAGACAGGGGTGTGATCTATGATGGCAATAACGCCACTGACCCAATTACAGATCCCGGGCATTACGCCACCGGTAATAAATTTTACAACAACACTGTTTTAAACTGCGCTACCAATGTTGGTAACTACGGCGCTGGTTGTGTGAATATCGGCGGACAACAGGGAATGGAGATCTACAACAACACAATCATCCAAAATCAACGTGCTAACTTCAAAAATGGCTGGCCCCTTAAGTACTGGGATAACGGCTGGCTCAAAGGGGTAAAGGTGTATAACAATACCCTGGTGAAAGCTCCCTATGTGGGAAGCTATCCCGGCGAGAATGGTGATTGGGATTTCGCAATTGAATTTTCAATATCGCAGGTTTAGAGATCTATAATAACAGCATCCAGGGAAGTATTGACCTGAACTATAATTATAAAGGCGCCTATGCTTTTTGTGCGTGGATACATCATAATACACTTAACCATGCGACCATAAATTCAAACTTTGAAAGTGGTATCATCCTTGAGTTTGCCACCCAGGCGATCCTCATTGAAAATAATATACTGAATAATGTATCGAGTGGTGTTCAGTTTAATACCCGGGGACCGGGAAATAACGGCGGATACGGATACCCAGCTCCAACAGGAGGATTCAGTGCTTTAACCGACAATATCATCAGGAATAACCTGATCTCAAATGTTTACCAGGGAAATGGCACCGGAACTGCCGGAGGTATTCTTGTGATCAGTGAAGGAACAGATGATCCCTACATACGAAACTTAACGATCTATAATAATACTGTTGTTGCAAAAGCAGGTGATGCCCCATGGATCGGATTAGACTTCACATCTCAGCCAAATGGCAGTTGTGATGGCCTATATATCAGGAATAATATCGTACAAGGGTTCCAGGATGCCTGGTTAAAAGGAAGTAATGGGGCTACCAATATCGTTAATGCAATTGTAACACATAATGACGCTTTTGGCAACGGAAGTGGCAACACCCCAAACTGGCCTGCAGGTAATCCAGGTACTTATACTTATAATAATAACATAGCGGTTAACCCATTATTTGTTGGCAGTGGCTATTATACTTTACAGGCCACATCACCATGTATTGATGCTGGGGTAAACATTGGCTTACCATATAGTGGCTCTGCCCCTGACATGGGTTATGCCGAATATGCATCTGCAGGAAATATCCCCCCAACTGCTAATGCAGGACCCGATCAGACAATTACTTTACCTACAAACTCTGTTACGCTTGCCGGTAGTGGTACAGATCCCGATGGAACTGTTACTGCTTATCTATGGACAAAAGTATCCGGACCGGCTGCCGGTACAATTACAAGTCCGGCAACAGCCGGTACAACGGTTACCGGTTTAGTTGCTGGTATATATAAATTTGAATTAAGAGTTACGGATAATGCCGGCGCATTTGGAAGAGATACCATTCAGGTTACGGTTAATGCTTCATCCAATATTCCGCCAACTGCTAATGCAGGGCCTGATCAAACAATTACTTTACCTACAAACTCTGTTACGCTTGCAGGCAGTGGTACAGATCCAGATGGCTCTGTTACTGCTTATCTCTGGACGAAAATTTCAGGACCCGCTGCTGGTACGATCACAAGTCCGGCAACAGCAGGTACAACAGTTACCGGTTTAGTTGCTGGTGTATATAAATTTGAATTAAGAGTTACGGATAACGCCGGCGCATTTGGAAGAGATACCATGCAGGTTACTGTAAACGCAGCATCAAATATTCCTCCTGCTGCAAATGCTGGGCCTGATCAAATCATTACTTTACCAACCAACACAGTTATTCTCTCCGGAAGTGGCACTGACCCGGATGGTACGGTTGTGGCTTATCTCTGGACGAAAGTTGCAGGGCCCGCCACAGGTACTATCACCAACCCAACAACCCCAGCCACATCAGTAACCGGACTGGTACAGGGTGTTTACAGATTTGAATTAAGAGTTACAGATAATGCGGGTGCTTTTGGAAAAGATACTGTGCAGATCACAGTGAATGCCGCATCGAATATTCCACCTACTGCTAATGCAGGACCTGACCAATTTATTACTTTACCAACAAACTCTGTTACGCTTTCGGGCATTGGTACAGATCCTGATGGTACGGTCACTGGTTATTTGTGGACAAAAATTTCCGGACCGGCTGCAGGTACCATTACAACTCCTAACGCCGCAATATCAACTGTTACCGGATTAGTTCAGGGCACCTATCTTTTTGAATTAAGAGTTACGGATAATGCGGGTGCAATTGACAGAGATACAATGCTGGTTTCGGTAAGTTCTGCCAGTAATATTCCTCCGGTTGCCAATGCCGGTGCTGATCAAACCATTACGTTGCCTGTCAATTCCGTTGCCCTTTTTGGTAATGGGGTAGATCCGGATGGTACGATCACTGGTTATTTGTGGACAAAAGTTTCTGGACCGGCTGCGGGTACCATTACAACCCCTGGCGCTGCATCAACAAATGTTACCGGTTTAGTACAAGGTGTTTACAGGTTTGAGTTAAGAGTTACCGATAATGGAGGTGCTTCCGGAAGGGACACTGTACAAATCACAGTAAATGCCGGCGCACCAAATAATCCGCCTACTGCAAATGCAGGACCGGATCAAACAATTACTTTACCAACCAACTCGGTTATATTATCAGGTAGCGGTGCAGATACGGATGGCAGCATTGTTGGCTACCAATGGACAAAAATTTCCGGACCGGCTGCAGGTACGATCACGAATCCAACCACTGCAGCTACTTCCGTAACGGGATTGGCACAAGGTGTTTATCAATTTGAGTTACGGGTTACTGATAATGGCGGTGCTTTTGGAAGAGACACCGTACAGGTAACTGTTAATCCGGCCGCTTCAAATATTCCGCCCGTTGCAAATGCAGGGCCAGATCAAACCATTACATTGCCAACCACCTCTGTTATTTTATCAGGCAGTGGCACAGATGCTGATGGAGTTGTTGTATCATATTTATGGACAAAAATTTCCGGGCCGGCTGCAGGTACAATCACCAATCCGAACGTAGCTGCTACTTCAGTTACAGGACTTGTGGTTGGTACATACCGGTTTGAACTGAGAGTTACAGATAATGGCGGTGCTTTTGGAAGAGACACTATCCAGGTTACCGTTAATGCAGGAGCAACCAATACGCCCCCAACAGCTAATGCAGGACCTGATCAGACTATTTCATTACCAACAAATGCTGCTATTCTTTCAGGAAGCGGAACAGATCCAGACGGAACTGTTACAGCATATTTGTGGACTAAAATCTCCGGACCGGCTGCCGGTACAATTACCAACCCGAACGTAGCTGCTACGGGAGTAACCGGTTTGGTGGCAGGTACATACAAGTTCGAATTAAGGGTTACTGATAACGCAGGTGCTTTTGGAAGAGATACCATGCAGGTTACTGTAACTACAACAGCAAATATTCCGCCTGTTGCAAATGCCGGACCTAATCAAACGATAACGTTGCCTGTAAATTCTGTTATCCTTTCAGGAAGCGGAACAGATGCTGATGGTACGGTTACGGCATATTTGTGGACTAAAATTTCCGGACCAGGTTCTGGTACGATCACGAATCCGAATGTTGCTGCTACTTCAGTTACCGGACTTGTAGTTGGTACCTATTTATTTGAATTAAGAGTTACCGATAACAACGGCGCTTTCGGAAGAGATACCATGCAGGTTACTGTTAACGCTGGGGCAACCAATACACCACCAACAGCAAATGCAGGACCCAACCAGACAATCGTATTGCCTGTTAATACGGTTATATTATCTGGTAGTGGAATAGATCCTGATGGTACCATTACAGCATACCTCTGGACACAGGTTTCAGGACCAGCTGCAAGTACCATTGCTAATGCTAATACTGCAGCTACTTCGGTAACTGGCCTGGTACAAGGTGTTTATTTATTTGAACTGAGAGTTACCGATAACAGCGGGGCTTTCGGAAGAGATACTGTGCAGGTTACTGTTAATCCAACGGCTGCCAATATACCACCAACAGCCAATGCAGGACCAGATCAATCCATTACGTTACCTGTTAACGCAACCATTCTTTCAGGAAGCGGAACAGATCTGGACGGTACTGTTACAGCATATCTCTGGACAAAAATATCCGGACCTGCTGCAGGCACTATCAGCAACCCGGCAACATCTGCCACTTCTGTTACTGGTTTGGTACAAGGCTCCTACCAATTTGAATTAAGAGTTACAGATAACAACGGAGCATTCGGCAGAGATACAATGATCGTTGTAGTTAATGCTGCCAATATACCTCCGGTTGCTACTGCAGGACCTGACCAAATTATTACATTGCCTACAAACAATACCTCCTTATCAGGCGGTGGTACAGATGCAGATGGAAGTATTGTAAAGTATGAATGGAGGCAATTATCAGGACCATCAAACAATGTACTCTTTACAACAAATACTGCAACTACCTTTTTGAACAACCTGGTTGAAGGTATTTATGTATTTGAATTGACCGTAACGGATAATGCCGGAGGTACAGGAAGAGATGTTGTAACTGTTTCAGTTAATGCTACACCTGCAACTGCTGTAAGAGATAATGATTTTAAAATCTATCCGAATCCTGTAATGAACATAGCTACCCTGGATGTAACCAAGATAAACGCTAACTCAAAACCATCTGTAGCTGTTTCAGATGTGAATGGTAAGATTGTTTACACCAGGGAATTAACATCCACACAACAGGTGTTTACAGAAAAGATAGACCTTAGTAATTTAGCCAAAGGGCCTTATGTTGTTGTGATGTATTTCCCTAATGGCGATAAGAAGGCAATAAAAATAATAAAGCAATAAAGATTTCGGCATTGACCGATAAGAAGAGAGGAGCCTTAATGGTTCCTCTTTTTTGTGCCGGTACCCGAAAAAATCTGGCTAAGGTTTAAAAAAAAGATCTGCTGGTTCAAGATAATTGAATTGCACTTAAATTATTGAATATCAATTATTTAAACGCAAAAATGGGGCTTGTAGGGTCGAAAGCGGCCAGATTTTATACCCAGCTTTGGCCTTTACAAGGATTTATTCAAATTAACCGGGCTCTATATTTTGCATTCTATATTATTAATTATATATTTACCCCGTAATCCAATACCTCCCAAAGTAAACTCCAACAATTCAATCCTGTTCAGGTCGTTTTAATTTTTTGTACTCTAATGCCTATGTTTCTCCCGGCTTGAATATCCTTCAGGCAAATATTCAATAATTCTATTTTGTTGTTAATCTGAAATTACATCGTCATGTTAAAGCGTTTACGATTACTATTAATTATTGGCTTCTGTGCTGTCCTGTTTAAAGCAAATGGACAAACAGTTGCGTTCTCAATCCAGGCTCACCAGGATGACTGGCAGCTTTTTATGTCAAGCAGGGTTATTGCTGACATGACTGCAGGAGCAAAAATGGTATTTATTACCCTCACTGCAGGTGATGAAAGTTGTGGTGCCTGTTCTTATGGTGGTGGTGGCCCTTTCTATTTAGGCAGGGAGATCGGGGCGGTAAATTCTGCAAAATTTGCTGCCGACCTGACCACAGGAACAGCCCCATTAGATCTTCCTACAGCTACTACAGTAGCGATCAATGGCCATAACATAACTAAGTATACTTACAAAAACACCGTTAATTATTTCCTGCGGCTTCCCGATGGAAATTTGAACGGGAACGGTTTTCCTAATAACAACAATCAAAGTCTGAATAAATTAAGAACCGGTGCCATTGCTTCAATATCTACTATTGGCATTAATGACATTCCGGCCCTGACACCAACTGCTACCTATACCGGATGGAGTGACCTGACCAATACGATCAAAGCAATCATCAATGCGGAAAAAATAACTGGTACACAGTCATGGATCCATACAGCACATGACAATACATCGACCTATAACATTAATGACCACTCCGACCATACAAATTCAGGTCTTGCAGCACAGGCTGCGGTATCCTCCGGTATGGCATGGGTAGGTGTAAATGGATTTATGGATTATCAGTCTTCTGCCTATGGTGCCAATTTAAGTGAAACCGATCATGAGAACGCTTCTATACTTTTTGGCCTTGAAGTATTGGGGATGACAGAAAATCAATACCAGAATGATTTTTCTTCCGGACACCAGGGCTGGCTTCCCGTAGATCTGTTCCAGGTTATAAGAAACCCATCGGGAACTGCACCTTTTGCACCAGGCACGGGTGGTGGATCGCCCGGGTCTGATAACACCGATCCAGGTCTGACTAAAATACCATTGGTTATATCAATGACATCACCCGCATTTATTAATAAAGATATAATGATCAGCATAAGCCCGTATGAGCAAGGCGAGTTAACAACAGTAATATTTGATATGACTGGCAACAAGATATTCGAACTTAAAACAAAGGTCCCTGCTAAAGATGCTTTTACCCTGGTTCTGAAAAGCCCTGTAAAGGCAAAGGGTATTTACCTCATAAAAAATATCATAAATAATACATTTATTGAAACCAGGAAAGTGGTGGTGGAGTAATAAATGTCTAAAAAACTACTGACGATGAAAAAAATATTTTTACCTCTATTCATTTTTTTAATAGCTACTGAAGTTCAGGCTCAGGTACAGGTAAGTTTTTCTGCATTGGGAGATGCAGATGACTGGCAGTTATTCATGTCAAAAAAAATATTAACTGATTTAGGTGCCGGATCCGGCGGTAAGGCTGTTTTTATTACGTTTACTGCGGGTGATGAAGGGCTTGGAAGCGGAGGCGCTGGTGCCGTGCCCTATTACCTGGCTAAAGAAAAGGGAGCAGTATATTCTTCAAAGTTCGCAAGTGATATAACGCTCCAACCAATATACCCAAATACGTATGCCGTACCAACGGCAACAACAGTAGTGTTAAACGGTAAAACATTGACGAAATATGTTTATGGAAACGCAAGCGGAAATGGAATGGTGGTCAATTATTTTCTTCGCCTGCCGGATGGCGGTCAGACGGGAACTGGTTTTGCCGGTACAGGAAACAAATCTTTGAAGAAACTAAAAGACGGCACGATCACAAATATCACTTCTGTCGACGGGGTTAACACGTATACCTGGGCCCAACTTGTAAACACCATAAAGTACATCATTTTTGCTGAGAAAGGCAATGATGCACAGGTATGGATAAACACATCCAGCCTGAGCGCAATAACAAATCCAAATGATCATTCTGACCACTACTATTCATCCACTGCAGCAGAAGAGGCGGTGTCTACTTTTTTATGGGTTGGCATCCACGAATTTGTGATGGATAATTCATCTACCCTAAGTGCCAATCTTACAAATGAGGAATTTGAAGAGGCCTCGGCAGCATTTGGACTTTATAACTGGAATCTTATAAAAAACAGGTACAACAATACCCTTAACAGTACCACCAGGGCCTGGTTATCAATGGAGTCATCTAATGTATTGCGGTCACCATCGGGCACGGCTCCTGCCTTACCTGTGGTTTTGCTGTCATTTACCGGAGCACTCAAAGGAAACAATGTGCAACTTGATTGGGCAACTACATCAGAAATAAACAGTAAAGAGTTTATTATCGAAAGATCGAATGATGGCGTTTCATACCGTGAATTAACCAGGGTACCTGCTGCAGGATACAGTTCCACTACAAAAAAATATACGTATCTCGATATCGAAGCAACTGATGTTAATTATTACAGACTGAAGATGGTGGATCTTGATGGTACAAGCAAGCAAAGTGATGTTGTTCTTATAAAAAACAACAGCCTTTCACAAGCTGTTTCTGCAGTTACAAATCCATTCGCAGATCATATTGGTATTCGCTTTGCAAAACTGCCTAAAGGAGAAGTTGCGTTGAGGCTGCTCGATATGTCTGGTAAATTGATAACCACAGCGAGGATTTATAACCCTTTATCTTCTGTCATCAGGCTTGACAACACCGGGTCTTTAAGCCAGGGCTTGTATGTACTACAGGTAGAAAATGAAGGAAAGCAATACAGTATAAAACTACTGAAGCGATAAAACAAAAAACTTATTCAGCAACCGGGAAGCAAAACAAGCGCTTCCCGGTTTTTTATTCCGGATATTCTGTAAGTAAAAAATGATCGGATGTACTGTGAAAGATTTATTCAGGAAATCTACCGGGAAGATGACTTTTTTTAAAAGGCATTCTTGTTGCCTTTTAAAACATGGTATACAGTCAGGAAAAGGATCTTGACATCCAGCCACAAACTCCAGTTTTCGAGGTACCAAATATCTTTGTTTACCCTCATTTTAATCTGTTCGGGGTTTGTGATCTCACCACGATACCCGTTTATCTGTGCCCAGCCCGTTATACCGGGTTTTAAAAACTGCCTGATCATGTAATCATCCACAACCTTCGAATAGTCGGTCGTATGTTTCAACATATGTGGTCTTGGTCCTACAAGACTCATTTCTCCCTTAAACACATTTATGAACTGGGGAAATTCATCCAGGCTGGTTTTTCTTATGAAGCGGCCAATGGCAGTTACCCGTGAGTCATTCCGGGTTGCCTGTTTCAGATCGGCATCTTTATTATTTGCCTTCATGCTTCTGAACTTAAGGCATTTAAAAGTTGATTTGTTTTTACCCGTACGCAGTTGCCCGAAAAATATCGGCCCTCTCGATTCCAGGATTATTAAAAGGCCCAGTACCGGTATCAGCCATGATAAGACAAATACAATGACAAAAGTACTCACCACAATATCCAGCGCTCTCTTTTTGATGCGGTTACCAACATCATCAAGCGGTTCACTTCTTAATGAAAGGATCGGAAGATCGCCGAAGTATTCGATGTGTACATCACGTGTAATGAATACGGAAAGGTTTGGAACGATCTTAAACCGGATACATTCTTTTTCAGACTGGAACATCAGTTCGTATATACTCTTGTTCTGCTCGGGAGTTATGGTTGAGAATATCTCATTAATATTCATATCCTTTGCAAACTGCAGTGTATTGTCAAGGCCGGTATGAACCGGGTAATGGGTAAGTTCATGAACATTTCCTTCTTCTTCGACATAGGCTATCAACTGTGTATTGATCCCGTCTTCTTCAAAATATTTTGGCAGTTTTTTAGCCGTATCATTATACCCCAGGATGAGTACCTTTTTAAAGATATGATCACTCTTTTTATAATAGTTTCTTATTCCCAGGTATAAGAACCGGTTAATCAATAATCCGAAACCAAAACTGGTAATAATGGAAATAATGAATAACCGGGAGATATTAACTTCGAAGGAAAAGAAAAGATAAAAAAGGACCAGGATCATCCAAAGCGTATAAACCTGGATGGTTCTCCTGGTAAAGTATTCAAAACTTAAAATGATCTTTCCGGCATAGGTTCTCAGAATGAAGGAAGGAGCTATCCAGAAAATGTTTGAAACAACCCAGAAGTTGAAATACGCATTCGCAATATTCGTCAGCAGGTGTGTCTTAAATATTATCTGGCAAATGAAGAAAATGCTGTTCAATACCAGCAGGTCCAGTAAAACCAACGTTATCTGCAAGTATCTTTCAAACTGCCGGTTCATTCCAAGTTTTTTTATTCTGTGTTTCTGAGTCTGTTCTTTTTATTAAAAATATTGTATCGCCTTGGGCAACCGGATCATGAGGCGTTAACCAATGTGTTAACCTGGTATAGAGTGCTTAATGTATCGATTACTCTTTCCGAAGTTTTTCCGTCCCAGAATGGAGGCACCATACCTTTTTTCCACTTCCCGTCAATGATCTTCCGGATACTTGGTTTCAGTTTGCAAATATCGTCTCCAATTAATTCATTTGTTCCCAGGGTTACCGTTTCCGGCCGCTCGGTAGAATTTCTCAATGTAAGGCAAGGTACATGCAATACGGTTGCTTCTTCTGTTATTCCCCCCGAATCGGTTATGATCCCCTTGGCATTTTTAACGAGGTAAATAAATTCCAGGTATCCTTGCGGATCTATCATGATCATTTTATCATCCCTGATCTTGAATTTATCTATGATCTGGCGTGTGCGTGGGTGAACCGGGAAAACGATCGGAAGATCCATGGATGCTTCTTCAATGGCATGAAGAATAGATGCCAGTTTTTTTGGATCATCAACATTTGATGGACGATGGAGTGTTACCAGGAAATATTCGCTGCTTTTAAGTTTGAAAGAATCCCAAAAAGCAGGTTTACGCAACCGGCCTATATTTTGAAAAAGGGTATCGATCATGGTGTTCCCGACAAAGTAAATACGACTTTCTGCCACACCACCATTTCTTAATTGCTTATTCGCCTGTTCACTTGTTGTAAAAAAGTAATCGCACAATGAATCGGTGACGATGCGGTTAATTTCTTCAGGCATGGTCATATCGCCCGACCTGATCCCTGCTTCCACATGCGCCACATCCACGCATAATTTTTTTGCAGTGATGGTGCATGCCATTGTAGACGTTACATCGCCCACAACCAAAACCAGGTCGGGGCGGTTAGTCATTAACTCCTGTTCAAATTTAATCATGATGGCTGCCGTTTGTTCAGCCTGCGTGCCACCGCCACATTCCAGGTTCGCATCAGGTTCCGGAATTCCTAATTGCTCAAAAAAGTCGCCACTCATCTTTTTGTCGTAATGTTGGCCGGTATGTACCAGCCGGTATTGCATATCCTTCCCCTCAGCCTGTGCAGCCTTGATTGCCCTGATCATTGGGGCAATTTTCATAAAATTAGGCCTTGCGCCTGCTATTAATGTTATATTCATCCGGATTTAAGAGAGTTTTCAGATATAATAAATGCTAATACTTTAACGCATTAAGAATGCATTTATTTTGTTCTGAAAACCTGTTTTGTTTTTTCTTTGAATACAAGGTAAATAAACTCCGAGTTGCCGAATAGGTAACGTTTCCACATGCGTCTTGGCTCCTGGATGACCCTGTAAAACCATTCCAGCCCGGTTTTCTGCATCCACTTAGGTGCTCTTTTCACCAACCCTGATACTACGTCAAAACTTCCGCCAACTCCCATTATAAAAGGGGTTTTGATAACCTCCTTATATGTATTCAAAAATATTTCCTTTTTGGGAGAACTCATGGCAACAAAAAGAATACTTGCCCCCGATTCTGCTATCTGCCTGGCTACATCCTGTTCCTCCTCTTTTTTGAAATAACCATTTCTATAGCCAGCTATTATTTGTTCACCATATTCTTTTCCATATACCTCCACCACTTTTTTAACCACTTCTTCTTTTGCACCCAAAAAGAAGATACGATATTTTTTTTCAGCAGCCAGTTTTACCAGGTTCGCCATAATATCTATACCCGCCACCCTTTCTGGCAACGACCTGTTTAAAAAACGGGAAGCCCAAACAATGGCCTGGCCATCTGCATTAATAATATCACAACTTACAATGGATTCCTTCAGCTCAGCATCCTTCTGCGCATTCACCACTTTTGCAGCATTGATGACCACGTGATGAATGGCCCTCCGTTCAATGATCGCATGATCAATCAGCCCGATCGTTTCCTGCATGGTAAGCGAATCAACGGGTATGTCGCAGATATTAATTCGTTTCATTGTTTTCAGATTTAATGTACGTGGTAAGCGCATAAAACATCCACGACTGTGCCCAGCGTATGTAGGGTATGCGTGATGAAAAATATTTATTGACCTGGTAATAAAAAAAACCATCCGGGGATTGCATGTTTTTTATCGTCCAGGCTAAAACCGTATCCACCGTTTCTTTATGCTGTTCAAATTTTCCGAGCCGGGCAAGTGTAATAACCATTTGTGCCGGGGCATGAACATCGATGGGATACGTTGAATTATTATAGTATTTAGGGATCCCCTCTTTGGTAAAAAAAGTATTGATATAATATTCAAAGCCCTTGTTCACATTTTCCCGGTACGAATCATCGCCCGAAAATTTCATATACTCAAATATGCACTCCAGGTTATACCCGGTGTGAAAATTATCAACCCATTGATGAAAAGGCAAGGTGCCGTAGCCCCATGAACCATCTCCCCGCTGATACGCACAGCAATAGTTCACCGATCTCTTTGCTTCATTCGCAAGTTCTATTTCATTCGTAATGCTGAACACTCTTGCCAGCAAACGGCTTCCCAGTAATGAGGCATTAAAGACCACACTTTTATCCATTGGGGAATAAGAAAAGGCAAAATCACCCTTCTCGTCGTATGTCCGGTTCAGGTCCTTCAGAATAAAGTCACAGGTACTCCTGGCTGTGTTAAGTAATTGCTCATCCTTTGTAATGCTGTATGCATCAAGCAGTGCATTGGCAATAAAGGTTGAGGCAACTACCGTTGGAGTGTTCTTTGGCTGAAAAAAAGCACGTGCCTGCCAATCGAAGTTATAACCCCAGCAGGCTCCGCTGTATCCCTCATTTTTAAGTTCAAGTATTTTACCTGAAAGAAAAATGATCTTGTTTTTATACTCCTCCTTCGGTTCGTGCAGGTAAAGATTACAATACCCGGTCAAAAACAAACCGAGGCCCTTGGGGTTAAAGTCTTTTTTGATTCCCGTAACAGGCCTTAGGTTAAGCGGCGATCTTTTAAAGAATTGTATCCAGGCCAGCCGGAAGAATTTTTTCTTAGAAATGAAAGGAATTGATTGAAAAAAGCGGCTGTTCAATCCATCATAGGGATCATACCCCTTGAAGTTTTCAGCTTCACAATATTTCTGAAGCCTGTTTAACGATTCTATAATTAAGCTGTTCAATGTGTTTCAGTTTGATAGCGGTATGCATGCTCACTATTTCTTTAAAATACGTGCGTTTATGTGTTCATTCAACCAGGGATGTATTTCATAAAATGTGATCCCGGCCTCTTGTATATTTTCTTTTGCGGTAAAAGAACTGTTGCCTGCATATTTAATGGCAGCCACCACTCTTTCCGGCATTTTTTTTCTCAAAACACTACGCACATCATCTGCTGATCCGGCATTGGTATATTCAGCATGCTGGTAGCCAACGATCGGGCCACTGTCTATTCCCTGGTTAATAAAATGGACGGTTGAAATTACCGGCACATCCAGCAGCAATGAATAGGCGATCGTCGATTTGCCTCTCAGTAACGGAAGGTATCCCCAATGATCGTTCAGCAAGCCCAGCCTGAATGAACCGAAAATATTTTCCCGGATGATAAAATTCAGTTTGTGAAAACCGATGTCAAAATTCCCTTTCTTTAATTCTTTTCCGATCTGTTCGTCTTTATGGTCATAGTCAAGCGTTTTGTACGGATAAAAATTTCCTTTAAGTATTGAGATCAGCTTAACAAATATTTTTATTTTCAAAAGGCGGCTGATCTGCTTATTCGGATGATACGGTAAAAAGAACTGTTCTACCTGGTGTCCTTCTTTTCTTAATTCTTTTATGATGGATGCAAAAAAAGGCGGAAACCCAATCAGGCATATCCGCAGGGAAATATTACTGTCGAAAGTCATTTTATCCAGGTCCCTTTCACCAATATTAACCGGGTATTGCATCGGGTTTCCAGGAAGCTGATGGTGGCCTTTTTCGTCAAGGTTGGCATTGAACCGCTCCATGCAGCCATCCACCAGGTCCTTTTCATGATCGTTCTCTTTATAAAACCAGAGGAATTCATTAAAATACCGTACGTCATTGGTTGATAAATAGCCGGTGGAAAGAAATAACAATATCCGGGAAACACTTTCCCCCGGCAATAATTTTTTTCTTTTATAATGTATCCTGAATAATATATCCTCAAATGAAGCCGGAGAATTTTTAAATGTTTTGTTTATCCAACTCCAGTCAACGTTCCTGCTTTCCAATAAATCCTTAAGCAGAAAATGCCTCAATTCATCCGGTTGAGGCTCATTTACATTGATTGGTTTATGAGGGTTCATGACAATCATCCTGCTAAGCAGTTTTTAGTTTTACCATTCCGGCATCGGCATCAGCCTCTTTTAAAAATCCACTGAGGGTACCGAAGTCGGCTACATCGCCATACTTTTCCTGTACATACGCCAGGAACCGTTCAATATCACCATAATAATTATTGTATTGCTTGGTATGGCATTCTATAAGTATGGGTATTCTTTTATGTTCTGTATCGGCCAGTTGTTTTATCACCTGGTCGAAACTTGTTTTTAAGTAAGAGAAAGGCTGATTTCCTATTTTCAGATGTGTCTTATAAGAAACATAAGGGAACTTAGGTTTTGACTCTTCTGCGATCGGTGATAATTCATAGATCTTTTCGGGCACGTTGCCATTATAATAATGACGCATCGAATCACTCTTTGAGACCTTCCGTTTAACCAGGTCAACAGCCAGGTAGCCGAGGCCTTTTACACCCGGCGTTACTGTTTGAAGCGGAATGATAAAAATTCCTTTTTTCTCTGACGAAACTTTGCATAGATCATCATACACCGGGTAATACGGCATGGTTGGTTCTTCCAGTGTTCTGTAATCAACTCCGTTTCCGGGAAGATACATTCCCCTCCGAACACCGGTCACTAAGCGGATACCATGCTTCTCCATATTCTTCAATAATGTTCCGGAAGGCTGAAGCCCCCAGGAACCGCCTTTATACGCAACCACTTTATACTCCGGGTCGATCGGGCGGATAAGCTCATGCAGGTAATTTACCGATTCACCAATAAGCTGATCCTGGTCTGCATCGCTGTACCTTCCAAAATTCCAGTTGCTGTTCAGGAAAAAGAAATCGTCTTTAAGGGTTGCATTCAGCCATTGCGGGTGCAGGTGAAGCTGAACATCAAAGCCATAAGACTTCATCAGCAGAACGGAATCATCCCATAAATTTTTCTGAAGCTTAAGGTTATAATCGGTGTGAATGTATTTTTTAAATTCCAGCTGTTGCACCACATCAACCATAAATGTAAGTTTGATGCCGAGGCGCCGGGCCAGTTTCATAAAGAACATAGACGGCAGGTATTGCAGCTGTGCAACATTACCCAACCCGTTTCCCATCACTTCCCAGTCATCTTCAATTAATATAGTGAACCGTTTACTCATTTTCTGTTTCGTTGGTCTCAGCCATTCAGTATTTCATCCACATTAATATCCTGTGGCATTCCTGTGAAAAGGCTGTCGTGTATTTTAAAAGTGGTTAAGGTGGTAAGGCATATGGAGCGGAAGCTGATCGGGCTTTCGTTACCTGATTTAAGTGCATTGATGAAAGCTTCTACTTCTTCCTTATGTCCTTTACCGGAAGATTTCAGTTTCGTGGCTTTACTTCCTTTATAGATAAGCCCGTCCTTAAAATCGTTGATGACGCCGATCTTGGATCCGCCAAAAACCTCGATCAGTTCTTTCGGCATTCCTTTGTCGCCATTGGCAAGGTAGGTGAGGTTGCCCACAGAGCCATCTTTGAACTTTACCACAATGGCAATATTATCGGCGGTTGTTATTTTATCGTTCGTGCTGTTTATACAATCCGCATAAACCTTCACGGGTTCCGATCCGGTAAAGAACTGCATCAGGTCAATGAAGTGGCACATCTCTCCGATGATCCGGCCTGCGCCAATATCTTTTTGCTGCAGCCAATTGTCTTTTGGGATCGACCCGGCATTGATACGCATGTTCATCACAATGGGTTCGCCCGTGTTTGCAAATTCTTTTTTAATACTTATGCTAACCGGTGCAAAGCGCCTGTTAAAGCCAACCATCAGGGGCTGGGTGTGTTTCTTTTTTGTTTCGATGACAGCATTCAGCTGCTCCATATTTATGGCAAGTGGCTTCTCCACAAAAACATTTTTGCCTGTCTGTAATGCTTTGATAGAAAGGTCTGCATGCGAAGAGTGCGGTGTGGCGATGAATATAGTATTCACTTCTTCTTTACCAAGAACATCATTCGCCTCCGAAGAACAGAAATTGAATCCAAATTTATTGGCAACATTTTTTGCGGTAATACCCAGGGATGTAACCACGCCATCCAATGAAGCACCGGAAGACTTTACATTCGGTATCAGGTAGCTTTGGGCAAAACTTCCTGCCCCAATAAATGCAGTATTGATCGTTGACAGTGGTTTATTTGAAAGTGATATCGATGATCTTGATTTTGTTTCGTTGCCGGAGTATTTCAGTAAAATACCAATATGGTGTTCTTTTACTTTTCCCAGGATGATGTCGTAAGCCTTTTCTGCATCGGCAATATCCACCACATGCGTAGTTAATGGTTTCAGGTTAATGGATTTTCTTCCAAGCAGGTCAAGAAAGGTTTCCATATTCCGTTGCTCGGTCCATCTTACATAAGCGTATGGATAATCCTGTCCGTTCTCTTCGTAGTTAACATCGTATCGGCCGGGTCCATAAGAGCACGACATTTTAATATCGATTTCTTTCCGGTAATAATTCGGATCCCTTGGAATATCCATTGGTACCACGCCAACCACAACTACTTTTCCTTTTTTACGGGTAAGGTCACCGGCCAGTTCGATCGGATCGTTTGATTGTGTGGCAGCAGTGATGATCACGGTATCAAACCCGTGGCCGTTTGTAAAATTATCGCAGATCGTTCTCAGGTTAGGGTCATTTCTTAAAACTGCTTTATCAGCTGAATGTTCATTTGCAATAGACACAAATGATTCAGAAAGATCAATTCCAAAAACTGCACAACCATTGGCCTGCAGCAACTGGCAGGTTATCTGGCCAAGAAGTCCAAGACCGATAACACAAACTTTTTCACCAATGACTGTTTCTGCCTGGCGAATACCCTGCATGGCAATTGCACCCAGTGTTGTATAAGCAGCATCTTCAAAACTCACTTCATCCGGAATTTTTACAACCAGGTTTTGCGGAACAGCAACGATCTCGGCATGAGAAGCATAATCCACCCCGGCACAGGCAACCCGGTCTCCCGGCTTGAACATTCCGTTTGTATCCATACTGCTGATTACCGTACCAGCTGTACTATAACCAAGTGCCTTCAGTGAATCCAGTTTTGCTTTCACTTTACTGATGGTAGCACTGAGGCCTTCTTTCTTAATATTCTGAATTACCTGGGCAACAAGGTCGGGCCGTTGCCTTGCCTTGTTAAGCAGGTTTGCCTGGGCAACTTTTACCGTACCTCTTTCTGTTCCGGCACTGATGAGTGAAAAGTGATTTTCTACTAATACCATCCCTTCTGACAAGGATGGAAGAGGAACTTCATCTACATACAATTCGCCAGTCTTAAAATTCTGAATTACCTGTTTCATTATTATTTAGTCCGTTTTGGAGAGGCCATTGCTGGCCAGTTATTATTTGAAAGTTTAAAGTTAGTTTAGTTGATTTTGAAAACTATATAACCTTTGAGGTTAAAATATTGTTACATGAGTCTAACGCTGAATTTGCCTCATTATTATATAAAATTTTCATATGGATCCTGATTTTTTAACTATTTGATGATATGATCCTCATTTGAGGGGGCTAGTTGCCGGAGGGAGTAAATTTTGAATATTTTGCATATTCCGGCTTATTCAGTATCATTTCCCTGATCATGATCCTGGATACAGAGTCAATGCTGTGAAGTGGATCGAGGAAATTATTTTTATCCCGGGTAATTACATTGGGCCAGTTAAAATCATACAGGTCGCCAAATAACTTCATGTCATCTTTAAATTTTTCGTACTCCTTGTTCAGTTTAAACTGGTCTATTTTATCCTGCACTTCAGTATGCGTGGGAGATATGATGAATACCAGCTTGATATTATTCTTCACACTGTAATCCGACATCTTCTTAAGTTCGTTATAATAATTTTTCGGGTACGAATAAGCTTTCAGGTAGCGGTCTTCCTGGGCCAGTTCATAGTTCCAGAATTCGTCTCTTGAAAAAGGCGGGTTCTGTACTTCCACGGCCTGGTTAAATAATTCTGATTTTAAGAGCAGCATCGTATTCTCTACGGTAAACTTGCTTGTGAGGTACAGCGGGGTTGAATTTTTAACTTCCAGTGCTGCCGATACCCTGTCTTTGAGCAAAGTACCGCTGTAACCCTCGATGGAGATGCCGATGTAAACCGTATCAAGTTTATTGCGGGAACTGAGATCCCAGAATATTTTGATCACATCCTGCAAAGAACCGGCGCCAGCAGCCAGGTTAAGCACTCTTTTGCCATTTACTTCTTCAAAGAATTCCGGCATCAACCGCTGGGCCCTTGAATCGCCCAGTATTATTACCGGCGTTGGGTTCTGCTCATACTCGATAAGCCGGTACAGGTACGTATTCTTTTTACGGGCCAGTGCATTTTTTAATTCCAGTTTCTTTTTATTTTTTTCCGGAGAAAAATAATTGAACGGGTCGATCATGATCTCCAGTGCAATGAGGATCAGGAAAGGCGAAATGAAAATCAATATTTTTTTCAGAAACGTCAACATGCTTCTTCTTCAGTTTAAAATTGGAAATACACGAATTGCTCCCCGCTGAATATCCCTAAATAAAAGATCAGGAATATCACACAGTAATACGAGAGCCACCTTACCGTATTATTTTTATTATTGAATAAAAGAACACGGCCCGGGTAGTATTCTTCCATAAAATCTTTAAGGAACACAATGCTGAATGCAAGGAAGCCATACAACATGGTATCTCCGTCCTTATACGGCATGTGTACCGAGTCGGTGAATATCCGTTTGAAAATATGCAACACCTCCGGAACAGTGGCAGCATCTCCGCCAAAGCTTAGTGAAAAAGCAAACAACAGGTAGGTGAACACACATCCGAACAAGATGTACCACCATCTTTTCCGGAGATTGAACCTGTCTTCAAAAGCATCCTTATTTTTTCTTGTAAGCATTTCAACACTCAATGCCAGCCCCTGTATGAAGCCCCACACTAAAAAATTAAACGCAGCTCCATGCCATGCCCCTGAAATGATGAACGTAAGATTCAGTGCGATCACGATTCCCCATACTCCATATCTTCTGAAAGCAAAAGACAGGGGAGTATAAACATAATCAGTAAGCCATTTTATCAGGGATATGTGCCAGCGCCGCCAGAATTCCGACATGGTAGTTGCAAAGAAGGGGCGGTTAAAGTTTGGTATCACATTAATGCCCATCACTTTTGCACAACCGATCGCTATCAACGAGTAGCCTCCTAAATCGCCATACACCCTGATCGGCTGCATCAATGTGGCAAGCAGCAACGAAGAACCCACATGCTGATCGGCATTTTTAAAGACCGCATCAATGTAAATACTTAAGCGGTCGGCCAGGGCGAGTTTCATAAAATACCCCCAAAGCATCAGTTTCAGCCCGCCTACAACCATTTCATAATTGAACTGAAGTTTCCCCTTAAACTGCTGAAACATATTTGGTGCCCTTTCAATCGGGCCCGACATAACCACCGGGAAAAAAGAAAGAAACAATGCCACTATTCCAAAATTCTTTTCTGCTTCTATTTCTTCATTATATACATCGATGGTATATCCCAATGCCATGAACGTGTAAAAAGATACACCTACAGGTAAAAGCAAACTTAAATGTGGAAGAGACAGGTGGAGGCCGGTATAGTTAAGTAAGGTAAATATGCCTTCATTAACAAAATTGAAATATTTAAAAAAGAAAAGCGGCAAAAGAGTAAGCACAACAGCACCGGTAAGTAAAAGGCTTTTGCTTCTGTCTGATCTTGCTTTGGCAATAAGATTGGTAAACAGGTATGTGGTTAATGTAACTCCGGCCAGCAGCAGTGCATATACCGGTTTTATATTAATATAGAAATAATAGCTTGCCGCAAGCAGGAACATCCATCGGAATTTTTGCGGAAGCAAAAAGTACACGAGAAGTACTGACGGGAAAAATACCAGGAAATTAAAGGAAGTGAAAACCATGCAGCTTATAATTTGGAACTGATAATGGCGATCATGTCACCCACGTTTGCCATTTTATTCAGGTCTTTCAGTTTAAACTTTATTGCAAATTCATTTTCTACTTCTGCAATTAGAAGCATGTGAGATAATGAATCCCAGTTCTCCACATCCAATGCGCTCAGTTCTTCCGTGATCACCAGCGAATTGTCTGCAAATACTTTTCTGAAAACCGGGGTAAGCTTGTTTACAATTTCTTCCTTTTCCATTTTAGTCTGTTTTTAATATTTTTTCCATTAGAAGTTTCTCGTTAAAGGGCAGATAATCGAAAATGTCATCGTTATCTGATTTATATGATTTTACGATCTTAAATCCGTGCCGCAGCAGGATCTTGATCGAGAAAACACTGTTTTTAAATATCTGGCACTGCACTTTTTTCAACTCCGGGTATTGGGCCAGCGCATTTTCCTCGATCTTGTCCATCAAGGCAGCATCCAGTCCTTTCCCCAGGTGTTCATTCTTGATATGAAAGTATTCAAGCTGAAGGGTCATTGGCTCCCTTTCGATCATCACATCTTTTACGATATTCGATTTTGTTTTCAGGTACCCGATACTTTCCTTTCCAAACGTATAACTGATCAGGTTCGATTTTAGTATTCCCGAGGGCATGTTTCCCTTAAACCCCTCTATCCATGCACCTGAGCCGGAAATCGGTTTCCCTTCAAACTCGGTAACGATAAAGCTGCTCAACGACAATTCACAACCATCCACCTCTTCCTCAAACATTTGTATAATGAGTTCTTTTGCTTCTTCCTCCGTTTTATTAAATAACGTGGTGAAGCTTAACCTGTCAGACATGGCTTTTTCTGATGCGATAACCACATCCGCTAAAAAAGGGATATCGCTTGCCACTGCCTTCCTGATCAGATATTCACTCATATTTACGTTTTCAGATTAAATAAACCTGCTTTTAGTGCGGTGCCTTATCAACTGTTCATTTTATGTTCAATCAGATCAATCAGGCTTTTCACGTCTTCCAGCTTGCCCAGCTCCTTAAGCTTGAACTTTATGGAAAACTCTTTCTCTACCTCACCGATCATCAGCATATGTGTCAACGAATCCCAGTTGGCCACTTCGTTTGCCGTCAAATCATCTCTCAGCTCAATGCCTTCATCATTAAACACGGTTCTGAAAATTGCCGTCAGTTTTTCAGTTACCAGCGATCTGTTCATAATTATTTATTAGTAGTGTTTTTCAATTTTTGCTGATCTCAAAATCCTCTGATACCAGTACCTCATTTTTTAAACGAATGATGATCCTGTCTTCGGCTTCCTCAAAATACAAACCTGCATCTTTATATTTGTTCTTTAACTCCTCGTCATCAGTTAACTCGGCCGTCCACAAAACATAATTTTTATAGAAAGCTCCTTTATATGGTAAAGATACAGCCCTTATGAGATTATATACTTCTTCACCCGTTTTTGAAAGATCTATTTCCCGGTCGCTCTTTTTTAGCGGCCCGAAATAACTGGGTTGCGACATTTCCTGTTTTATTGGCTCAAAGGAATTGCTTTCCAATAATTGTACCGCCTCCACAACAATTGTTTTATATATCGCAAGCATCTTGGCCTGGACCTGCAAAATGTAATCAGTTTTTTCAATGCTGAATTTTTTTTGCAGTACTATATTGCCGGTGTCCACATCTTCTTCTATAAAATGAACGGTTACTCCTGATTCTTGATCGCCGTGCATGATAGCCTGGTGTTGCGGCGACAAGCCCCTGTACTTTGGCAACAAGGAAGGATGGATATTGATCGCTCCTTTTTCCGCCAGCGAAAATATTTCCTTCTTCAGGATCCGCCGCAGGTGTGCCGATATGATCAGGCCGGGTTTTATCTCCCTGATCTTTTCCCCAACAGCCTCTGAATTTATATTCCCCGTTTTCACAAAATCAATTCCATACTTTTCCGTTACCTCATCCAGTACTTTAAAGTTTGCCGTACCACTGTCTGGCGTAACCAATAACGAAATATGGTGGCCCGCTTTAACCAGCGATTCGATCACGGCAGCGGTGTACATATCTTCTCCAAACACAACAAGGGTCATTGCTTAAAATTTTTCCTTTAATACTTTCCGGTCGATCTTTCCATTTGTGTTCAGCGGAAATGAATTTATAAACCGCATCTGCGTAGGTATCATATACCCGGGCATTTTTGTCTTCATGTATTCAAGCAATGGCTTCGTATCAAAATCTGTTGATTCTATTACCATACCAATTTCCGTATTATGAAGTTTGTTTGTAAACGCAATGGCTACCGCATTCACTTTATTAAGAAACTCTTTTGCAAAAAACTCAATTTCAGAAAGCTCAACCCGGAAACCCTGCACTTTTATCTGGGAATCTATCCGGCCCAGGTACATAATATCGCCTTCTTCATCGGCCAGGCAAAGATCACCGGTCTTATAAAACCGTGTTGATTCGCCTTTGTAATTAGTATAGAAAAAGGCTTCTTTATTTTTTTCATCGTTCATCCAATAACCAGGCGTTAACTGCACGCCGCCCAAACACAGTTCACCTTTTTCGCCGGCATTTACCATTTCCTTTTTGTCGTTGATGATGATGGTAAAGGTTCCATTCATGGCCTTGCCGATCGACATCAATCCATTGGAAGCTTTATTCTCACCAGCACGACTGTAAGTATAATGCGTGCAGAAAATAGTATCTTCTGTTGGCCCATACACATTCATGATCTTAGCATTGGGAACGCAGGCAGCCCATTCGCTGGTTACATCCAATGGAAGTGCCTCGCCGCAGAATAAACTGAACTTCATACTGGCGCAATCGATCTCGTCAAAATAAGGGCGCAGGTAATGAATGATGGAAGGAACCATCAGTGCTACGGTAAGATTATGCTGTTCCAGCAGATCGGCTATGTAATTGAATTTTATTTTATTTTTCGGGATGGTATAAACACAAGCACCTCTAAGCAAGGGTGCCAGGTAAGACATCACAGACAGATCGAAGGTAAGTTCAAACATCTGCAGGCATTTGTCGGACGGATCCATGGTAATGCCCAGTTCAAAAAATGCTTTTATAAATCCGGCAAGGTTTGTACGGCTGATGGGAACACCCTTTGGTACCCCGGTAGTCCCGGATGTAAAAAATATATAGGCCAGCGCATCGTCTTCAACCTGCACGGGTTCCAGGTCCAGTTTAGTAAAGACCAGCTCTTTTGACCGGATCACATTTAATTCCGGGAACAGGACCTCATCGGATGAATCGATCACAACCGATGCAGCTGCCTGTGTTAACACATTCCTGTTTCGCTCAGCCGGCGTTTCAGGATTTACCGGCACGTAACATTTTCCTTCCAGCCAAAGCGCAATGATAGCAGCATAGGTTTCGAGATCATCGTTTGCTACGAGTCCTACATTAATATTATCTGCTCTTAATTCTTTAACAGAGGCCCTGATGGCCGAAATGGTTTCACCCAATTGTTTGTAAGAATAAAAAACCTCGTTGATGCAAAATGCATTGGAGTCTGCATATTTTTCTGATGCAAAAAAGAAAGGCTGCAACACCTCACTATGAAACGTATTGTTGCTTCTCATTTATCTGTTCATTTAATGTTTGGTAACCCGGCCGGGCATCCAGGAATTCCCTGCACCACAATTCCAGGGTAAGCAGTTGATATATCTGGTAGGCATTATCTGCCGTTCCGTTCCGGTCGTCTGTTATTAGTTTTTTTACCACCGCATAATTTACAAATCCCCTCTTTGTTATTGATTCTTCGCTAAGCAGTTCATCCACCATCACACGCAGGTCGTTTGATATCCACGAGCGGATGGGTGCGCCAAAGGAAGCCTTGGGCCGGTAAATGATGGTATGCGGCAGCCACTTCTCAGCAGCTTTTTTAAGTATGAATTTTGAAACCCCTTTTTTAATTTTCAGATCGCCGGGAATTTCCATAGCTTTTGAAACCACCAGCCTGTCGATGAAGGGAACCCTCACTTCCACCGATGCAGCCATGGAGGCCCGGTCGGAGTACGTCAGGTTCAATCCCAGCATGAACATACTGATATCCGTATTACATATCTGGTTGATGGGGTCGTTCTTGAATTTTGCATTGAATTTCTCTTCATGCTCTTTATTGATCGCATCAATGCCGCTCCAGTATTCTTTTTTCATCAGTTCTTTCAACTGGTTGGTATCGTAATAAGAATAGCTTCTCATGTATGCCTCATTGAGCGGCATGGTTGCAAAACTCATGAAGCGTTTGGCCCACCGCCCGAATTTGAATCCCTTGCCTGATATTCTAACGGGCAACAAATTAACCACTTTAGCGATCACATATTTTACCGGCTTTGGTAAAAGATTGAAACGCAAAGCCATCAGCGTTGCTTTTTGCCTTCTGTATCCAAAAAATATTTCATCGGCGCCCATACCGGATAATAATACTTTAACCCCTTTTTCTTTTGCCGCTTTACAGATGAGGTATGTATTGATGGCTGCCGGGTCGCCAATTGGTTCATCGAGGTGGCGTACCATGTGCGGCAGGTCTTTAATAATATCCGGGCTTATTTTTATTACGTTGTGGTTGAAGTGATGCATCTCCGCCAGCATGGCTGCATACTTCTCATCATCGGGCATTTTTTCAACCGCTTTGTCTTTATCGCCTGTGCCGATGGTATAGGTAGATAAATTTTCGTTACTTTTTTTTGCAAGCACAGAGATCAATGACGAGTCTAATCCGCCACTTAAAAAACAGCTTACCGGCACATCGGCCACCATGTGGCGTTTCACCGATAATTCGATCGTGTTGGCCACATCATCTGCGGTACTGGTTATATCTGCGGATGCACCACTTACCACTTTCTCTTTAAGATCCCAGTACTTAACAAGTTCCAGGCCCGATGCCTTGCTGTACGTCATGTAATGGGCCGGCGGCAGTTTAAAGCAACCATCAAACATGGTCTCGTTGCCCGATATCCATATATAGTTCAAACAGCTTACCAGCGATTTGGCATTGATCTTTTTATTAAAGCCCGGAATGGTTACCAGTGTTTTTAATTCAGAACTAAATGCAAATGCCCCATTGATCTGCGTATAGAATAACGGCTTGATACCAAAATGGTCCCTTGCAATAAATAATTCGTGGCTGTTCTTGTCATACACCGCAAAAGCAAACATGCCTAGAAAATAATTCAGGCATTCGGCGCCATAATGTTTATACATTTCAAGCACCACTTCCGTATCGGAATGTGTTTGAAACACAACCTGTTTTTCACTGCTGAGTTTTGCCTGCAGTTCTTTATAATTATAGATCTCGCCGTTGAATATGATGGCAAAATTACTCTTATGCAAAGGCTGATTTGCCGCTTCGCTCAGATCAATGATCGATAGTCGTTGGTGGGCAAAAGCAATATGGTCATCGTGCCACACAGACTGGTTGTCTGGCCCACGATGCTGCTGTACCTTATTGGCTTTCACCGCCAGGTCAACATTGTCTTTAAACCCAATAAATCCGGCTATTCCACACATTTTTTAATATTTACAGTATCAATGCTGTTCTGAATCAATTTAATTTTCAGTTCAGATCGTTTTAAAATACGCAAGCAGTTTGCTTACTATTTTTTCAGCAGTAAACTTTTCAGCCAGTGCTAAATTATTCACGCTCATTTTTTCCTGCAACGGCTTATTGTTTACCAATGCAAATATCTGCTGATATACCTGTTGTGGATTTTTTTTCTCCACCCACAGGCAATGTTCATTTTCCGTCATATAATCCGCCGCCGCTCTTATCCTGGTTGTAATTACAGGTCTGCCGGCTCCCACCGCCTGGAAAACTGCCATCGGGAAGCCCTCCTCGTGGTAAGTTGGCAAAATAAGCACATTACAATTAGCATAATAACGTCTTGTTTCGCTTTCAGGTATATGACCGGGCAATTTAATATTATCTTTTAGTCCATATTTACTGATAAGGCTGTTAACCTCTTCCAGCAGGGGCCCATTACCCAGGCAAAACAGGCAGAAATTTACATGCGCCTCTTTAAAAAGCCTACACGCCTCTACCAGGTCTAAAATTCCTTTCTCGTGCATGAACCTGCCAACAAACAAAAGCACATTGGTTTCTTCGGCCAGGCCCAGGCCCTTTTTGAAGGCCCGATCCGGTATGTACAGGTCTTTCTGAATAACATTGGCCGTAACCTGTACTTTTTCCGGTGGAACACCGATGCTTAAGAAATTATTCCGTTCTTCCTGCGACAAAGTGAGCAGGAGGCTGGCCTTACGCAATACATAATTTTTAAGCAGGTTCTTTGAGAATACTACTTTGCTTTCCGAGCCATGAAATTTCAGAACGATCTTAAGGTTCCGGTCATATCTTTTTAAGATGAACATGGTGATCGAATCCCTTACCAGTGTTTTATGATCGAATGCTGTGTTCAGGTAAACGATATCAGTTTTTTGAATGGCTGCTTTCTTTTTCAGGTCACGGGCATTTTGAAAAACAAGTTTCAGGCTGTTGATCATCCCATTGGCTGTACCCCAGTTGCCATACGCACAGGCTTCTGTCTCTGCACCCGCTTTGCGGAAAGCATCGATCTCCGACTGAGCGATCTCGGTATGCGTAGTGCCGTGTAAGCCAAATAATATTTTCATTTTTTACAATCGTGTTTTTTAAATGGAATTGAAAATGGATAACAACTCCATACTTACTTTGTCTGAATCAAAATTGGTTTCAGCTGTTCTTCTTGCTGCTGCGCCCAGTATATTTATCTTTTCCGGGTTATTAATGAATACCAATAAAGCCTGTACAATGTCTGCAACCGAATCAGGGTTTATCAGCAATGAGTTCTCTTCGTTATGCAGGTATTTGGGAACATCGCCAACCCTGGTAGCGATCACCCCTTTACCAGAAGCCAGGAATTCACCCAGTTTAAAAGGAAATCCTGCGTTCGCAAATTTTGAGTTAACCCTCGTCATGCAAAAGATGTCGCAACTATTCAGCGTTGAATAATATTCTTCTGTGCTTAAAAAGCCTTTAAAGAGTATTCTTTCCTTTGCAGCCGATGCGGCGATCTTAGCTTTTATCTTATCTACATCAGCCGGGTTACCCAGGCCGGTTAAGATAAGTTTGATGTTGCTGTCTTTTTTACTTACTTCTTCAAATGCGTCAAGCAGGTAACCAAGCCCATCTTTTGGTGCGAAAGAACCACCGTAAAAGATCTTTAGGTCATTCCTGTTCACCTGGTAACCATTGATCTTAAAATAATCCAGGTTAACCGTTATCGGGATCAGGTGCACCGGGATCTTTCCTTTTGAATTAAGCTGCGCTCTTTCATATAGATGATCAGAAATGGCAACATAAGCTTTTGTAAAATACCGGGATAGCTTAAACAATACCAGCGAGGTTTTGATCCGCAGCTTATTCATAAAGCCTACGTGTGCTTCGAACCGGTTGTCTTCTATAATATCAAACACGATCTTATACCCGATCATTCTTCCGTACATTAAAAAAAATATGTTCTTAAGATCGGGGTAGTTGTAATTATAGATGATGTTCTTACTGCCGGCCTGTTTGTTCTTTTTTAAGAACGAGATTCCCCTGCTCCAGAAACTGAAAATAGAAAATGGATTACCAAGCCGGAACCCAATGATGCGGAAGTTAATATTGTTCAGCCTTCCTTCTTTTCCAATGGATACTTTATTATCTGTTTCGTAAATGAGGTTATTCGCACGCAGCAGGCCCTTACCCAGCAATGGCTCAAACAGGTTTCGCACACGGGTCGACCCGGCCATCCCGTCGAAGCAGGAAACACCCATTATCACTATGTTAAGGCCCTGGTTAACCATTATCAATTTGTTTTACCGATCATTGAAGCCATCACTTCCCTGAACCGGTTTCGTACTTTTTCTGAATCGTAATTTGTTTCTGCTATGCTGATCGCAGTTGCTGCGATTTGTTTCCGGAGATTGATATCTGTTACCAATGCCGCTACCGCTTCTGCCAACTTGCCGACATTATTCTCTGTTACCGTCAAGGCCCATTTGTTTTGTACGGCGTCTTCCACTAGCGCAGTTTCGCCCGGACCAAAAACAATGACCGGCGTTCCGCTGATCATATACTCAGGCGCTTTTGTAGGCATGGAGTATTTGATGAACCTTATCGACTCGGCCGAAAAATCATACGGCAGGTAAAGGAAATCTGCTTCTGCAAAAACTTTAGGTAACTCCTTATACGCCACCATTGCTTTATGTTTTACACACTTGTATTTTTCGATCCAGGTCGGCTGGTCTTTTGTCTGCAATACAAACTGTACAGAAGTTTTCAATTCGTCATTTACTTTATCGACCGCCTGGGCCAGCGATTCCAAACTTGTTTGAATACCCGTACCGATCCTTCCGGCATAAAGTATTGTTGGGGTTGCATCCAGTTCGTAATTATTTCGCTGGTGACTTTTCCAGAAATCAATTTCAATGGGGTTATGAAATGTGGTGAAATCCTTTCCGTACCGCTTCTTATATTCCCGGGCCATGGCATGACTGATGCTTAACAACACCGTAGCCCTGTCCATCATTGCTCTCAACTCCCTGTCAATTCTTTTATGCCAGTAATTTTTAAACGGGCCTTTCTGGCTGATGGTGGAAGGCCAGTCATCCATCACGTGATAGATCATTGGTTTTTTTGCATATTCCTGGATCGCTTTGCAAAACAAAACCCCTTCCCGGCTGGATGCCTGTGCATAAATGCAGTCGGGGTTGTATTCATCGATCCACTTGCAGAGTTTATCTGATAATTCGATACGGGAAAGTGAGTGGAACAATCCAGTGTATTCAAGAAAAGGATAAAAATAATTATCAATTAACCTGGTTCTGAAATTCGCCTTGGCAGCAACAGGTGCCCCTTTACTTGTCTCAGTTTTTACTTTTCTTTCGCCGGACGCTACCTTACGTTGCAAAAGATTGAACGGGAACATCCATTTGTATTCTTCGCTGCCCAGTATATAATATGTATCGCAGGCCTCTGCGTTGATGTTGTTAAATATATGATCGGTGCATACTACTGCAAGCCTGTCCTTACTCCATCCGCCAAACAGGTTTGCCTGGGTAATACCACCGCCAAAATTATTGTTGAATGGCTGTCCGATTATCAGGGTTTTGGGTAAGGGCATTTAAGCATTATTAGTTTTTAGTACAGAATTTTCCGGGTCAATTTTGCAAATGAGCTTTTATGGTTTCGTCTGAAAGTTCCCTGATCTTATCAGAGTAACAGATCCCCGCCGCAATCCATACCAGCACATAGCTCATGTTAAAACCAGGCCCCCGTGGGGTATAGATAAACGATCCAAAGGAATACCCACATAGCTGCCGCCTTCGATAACACATTCTTCGATTTAAAAAAGCCTTTATACACTGCGGGAATAAGCATGCCCAGCAATAGGGCAAGACTGAGAATACCACCTTTCAGGATGATCTGCAGATAGCCTGTTTCAATATTATCGCGGAAACCGGCCCCTTCTGCATCATTCACATTGTCTACAATCGGGCAATAGTATTTTCCTTTTATTCCTTTGCCGATAACCCAGTCGTTGGACGACATATCTGCATACATATAATCTTCCACACCCGACCGGGTATCTTCTTCGCCCCTGTCTATAAGAAAATTGAACATGGCTGGTGTTTTCATACCTGCCACAACGGTAGATGCAACCAATGCTAAAACAATAGCCATTGAAATAATGAGGGCTTTCTTTTTAGTGGTTATCACATAGATCATACCCACACAGATCAGGGTACTTCCGTTTATAAAAATCAATCCCCTGCGTGCCCGGAATATGGAAAAGAATAAGGCAACGCCCATTACAACCAGTGCGAAAACATTTTTCATTCCTACCTTTCCAAGGAATCCCCCCTTTTTGCTTGTATGATAAACATAGTTAAGCAATATAAAACCAATGGGCAAAGCCAGTATGCTCGTAAGATTTTCTACCAGGCCCTGGCTTACCAGGTTCAGGCGGTCGTAATCATGAAGGGTATCGTAAAATAGTATAACGCCGAGGAGAAAACAAACACCCATCGCAACCAGTGCAACGAATATCTTCTTATATGATTTGATATTCCTCGGCAGCAAAAGAACCACGGATGCGAAATAAGGCCAGATACCGAACGTAATATCCAGGAACATTTGTTTCAGGGAATTAAAATCGTACTGCGACCCCCTTAAAACGATCGTTACTGAATAAAGAAGGTTGATGGTAAACAGCGTTTTAAGATATTTGCTGTCGAATTTAAATTTCATCAGGCTCATGCTGCCCACGATCATCAGAATAAACCCTATTATCTGGAAACCCTGGCAGCTGGCGGCACTCAGCCAGTTTGTTTCTGCAGATGCCAGGAAAAAGAACAACAGGTAAACAGCAAACCCATACCAGAAATAGCCAAGGCTGGCTTCATGTTTTTTTGAAACCGTAAGTACATTTTCGCCGGGGTATATATTTTTCCTTATCAATGAATCTTAAAATTATATTTAAGGGTTCTGCAATTACTATTTTCAAAGGATTGTTATGTGTACCTGCAAGGACCGGAACACGGCAGTATCAGTTCTGCCGGAAATTATTTTGTCCCTTGTTCTTAATACGGTTCAGCAGGTAGGTGCTTAGCAAATGTCCGGCTTCAACATGTCCCCGGTTTTTCCAGTGCCCGCCATCGATCTTTAAATAATCATCTGCTGCCAACTGGCTTATGGGATCCACGTATTGTACCGACAGTTCCTTCATCAGTTTTATGGCATTCAGGTAATGTTCTTCTTTTTCTTTTATATCATTTGATGCCGGGATGATCAAAACGATCAGCTCGGCATTATTTGCACTTACATAGTCCTTCAGTTGCTGCAGGTAATCTTTGGTTAGTTTATATTCCTGGTCATTTGTCTTTCCTTTATTTCCGCTGAGCCTGTTTGCTACCTTTTCTTTCAGGTCGCCAAGAAAGGTGATGAACCGGCTGCGGATAAGTATCTTCTGAATGAAATTCAGTTCTTCTGCCGGGAATGAGCCGGTGGCCTTTTTAAATGCTTCACGCTTTGTTATACGATAGGGTTTAAAATCCTTATCGTAGTCGTAAAGATTGTAACAGGAAGCAAGGTCATTAAACACCAGCTGATCATAGGGCAACAGGTTATCTTCAAAATCATTGCCTACGTAAAATCCCAATACCACATAGTTTGAATGCTGCAGCGGCAGGTATTTTTTTACAGTAAAGAGTGCATGATTTGTTCCCGTAGCCGGGATACCTGTATTCCACAAAAGCGCAGGATGAGCTTTTTTAATATCGCTTTCCAATACGTCCACATACGAGCTGTCGATATTGGCAGAAGCACCCCATGTAAAGCTATCGCCGGCCACCAGTACTTTTAAAGAATCGCTTGCCGGTGAGATCGCTGTAAAATTATCCCGGTCGTGATAACCGTCATTATTAATCATCTTCAGCCGGTTGTAATACCATATCTCTCTCAGGAAATGAATGGAATCAGGAACACCCACCTGGTTTGAAACATACCGGGGGCCACCAACAGAATCGCATGCCCACCATTTGGCCTGGGTGAGAGAGAAGCGTTTCATTTTATCATAGGTGGACTGGTAGTGTGTGATGGCCAGGATTATTTCACCAATAACAAAAATGATCGCAAACAGGAAAAGAAAAGTAAATAAAACGAATTTTATCTTTTTTCCCTTTGAAACGGATGTTGTTTTCTCTTTCTCTGCCATGGCATTTAATTAATCCAGTTTAAATTCTTCCTTCCAGTTTGTATCATTCAGTAATTCTTTCTGGCCTGTTTTATCAAAAACAAAATTACCCACTACTAAAAAATCCATTTCAGTTCGCATGAAACAACGGAAAGCATCATCGGGCGTACATACAATGGGTTCGCCACGTACATTAAAGCTGGAGTTAACCAGCAACCCAAACCCGGTTTGATTTTTAAATTCGTTGATCAGGTTCCAGTAGCGTGGATTTGTTTTTTTACTTACGCTTTGTATCCTGGCAGAATAATCCACGTGTGTTACTGCAGGAATATCAGAACGAAGGTGATAAAGCCGTTCATACATTTCCATGTCGTTGTAGTTTGCCGGCAATGGTTTGATGTGTTTGTCCTGTACAGGCATTACCACCAGCATATACGGCGATGTTCCCTGTAATTTAAAATACTCGCTGATATCCTCTTCCAGTACGGAGGGTGCAAACGGCCTGAACCCTTCCCGGTATTTTATCTTAAGGTTCATTTTTTTCTGCATCTCCGGGTTTCTTGCATCCCCTAATATACTGCGGCCTCCCAAGGCTCTCGGGCCATATTCCATTCTTCCCTGGAACCAACCGACCACATTTCCTTCAGCCAGTTTTGCTGCTACCACTTTGGTAAGTGCATTGAAGTCTTCATAATAATTATACTTAGCATCGTATTTTCTTACCATGCCAAGTATGTTCTTATCATCGTATTCCGGACCTAAGTAAGCTCCTTTCATTTCATCGGCCACATTGGGGTTCACGGTTCTTTTTTCTCCTTTCCATAAATACCATCCCAGGTATGCAGCGCCTAATGCGCCACCGGCATCACCCGAGGCCGGCTGTATCCAGATATTCTTGAATAGGCCTGTTTCAATAAGTTTTCCGTTTGCCACACAGTTCAATGCAACGCCCCCTGCCATTACCAGGTTATCACTGTTGGTCAGTTTTTTTGCAGTTTGCGCAAGCTTGATAACGATCTCTTCGGTTATCTGCTGAATGGCCAGCGCCATATTCATATAGTCCTGCGAAATTTCTGATTCAGGGTTGCGGGGAGGCAGGCCAAACAATGCTGTCCACTTACTGTTATTGGTCATCTTTAATCCTGTGGCATAATTAAAGTAATCCATGTTCAGCAGGATGGATCCGTCTTCCCGTATGTCAATCAGTGTACTTAATGTTTTTTCCTTGAACTCTTTTGTTTGCGGAGAATCGGGGTTACCATAAGGGGCCAGGCCCATCAGTTTATACTCACCGCTGTTAACGGTAAAGCCCGTATAATACGTAAAGGCTGAATACAGCAAACCAAGCGAATGAGGGAAGTGTAATTCCCTCAGCATTTTTATCTCGTTGCCTGTTCCGTGCCCGATGGTAGTAGTTGCCCATTCGCCCACACCGTCGATGGTTAAAATGGCGGCTTCGTTGAAGGGACTGGGATAGAACGCACTGGCTGCATGCGATAAGTGATGTTCCGGGAAAAGAACCGGGATCTTCTTATCGCTGAATTTTTTGAACTCATCATTCAGCATTTTCTTCATGAACAGTTTCTCCTTTATCCATACCGGAACAGAGGAAAGAAAACTGGTAAGGCCCTTGGGAGCAAATGCATGATAGGTTTCGATCAGCCGTTCAAACTTAATGAAAGGTTTATCGTAAAAAGCAATTGCTGTCAGGTCTTTGAATTCAATACCGGCTTCCTGCAATACATATCGTACGGCATTTTCAGGAAAAGAAGGATCGTGTTTTTTCCTGGTAAAGCGTTCTTCATGAGCAGCCGCTACTATTTCACCATCGCAAACGATGGCAGCAGCACTGTCGTGGTAGTAGGCAGAAATTCCTAAAATAAATGTGGCCAAAGCGTTAGTCTTTTAAATTAAAACAATGTATAAATGAACGGCGCTATTGCAGATCCTGCTGAAAGCACAATTAATACTCCAAATACCAAAAGCACGATAATGAGGGGCAGCAGCCAGAATTTTTTCCTGACTTTCAGAAAGGCCCACAGTTCACGTAAAAATTCCATATACTATTTTTTAAGTTGTTTAATAAGGATGTTCAATGTCTGTTGCAGTAAAAACATGGTCTCTTGTTACCATTACAGATTTGCTGCTTTTCTTAAATGTCTTCAGGTCGAGTGTATCTTTTCCCGCCATCCGCCTGAAAATACTTACCGGGAATAATATGACAAAGTAAATAACCGATAAAAGAACTTTTGATACGACCTCGCCCAATAAGGTGGTTAGTCCCAACCAGACAACGGCAAACGGATAATAGAACATGGGAATAGCCATATTAATTACAAGCGCCAGTATGGCTATCTCATAATAAAGAACCCTTTTGGTATAAAACCCCAGCAAAAGCAGGATCAATACCATGGCCATGCCTGTATCGGACGCCTGTTTTTTTGAAATGTCTGTCGGAAAATATTTTCCAAGTAATCCTCCCTTTTGCTTTACCATAATATATTGTTTACGTTTTATCCAGGCTGCCGGTCCAGGCTCATATATAATTTTAAAAAAAACTATAACGCTGGATCTGGCCTCTTATTTTACCAGCCACAGCTTTATGGATATTAATCTTTAAAAATATCTCTTTTCTTAGTCCATTTTCACTTTATCAAACAGTTCCAGGTGCATTTTTAATACGGTATCCCTGTCAAAAGCAGGTAATACATGCCCTTTTACCTGGTTATTTATGCAATATCTTATTCCTTCGGCAATATCCTCTGCATCTTTATATTTAGCGAGGTATCCGTTTTCTTTATGCCTGATCATATCCGGAATGCCCCCCACCTCAAATCCTACAACGGGCGTACCGCAACTTAAGCTTTCCTGAACCGTAGTTGGCAGGTTATCGGCCAACGACGGAACTACAAAAACACTGGCCGCATTATACACCAAAGAAACAGAATATTCGTCTTTTAAATAGCCCATGAACCTGGTTTTAAAAGGAATGGCCTCTTCAATCTCCTTGTTGTAACCACTTCCGAATATCAATACCGATACATTACCGAGGTTTTTATCCCTGCTGAGGATCTCAAGTGCTCGCAGCAAATATTTCCAGCCTTTGTATGGGCTGTTGACTGTTACTGCCCCAAATGCAATTACAGTCTCGCCTGCATCAATATTCAGAAGCTGTTTCGTTGCCGCTTTATCAGCAGGCATGAACAGGGTGCTGTCGAATATATTAGGAATATAAAAGACCGGTTTATTTTTTGTGAGCAACGATTCCTTGCTGCAATTATACAACCAGCGGCTTGGCGCCACAAAATACAGGTTATTATATTTTGAATAAATCTTTGTCTTCTTTGTAAACTCTCTTGCAGACAGATCATTCTTTTCTGAAGGCACAAACATGGGACAATTATTACAGCCTGTTGTTTTGTACCTGTCGCAGGTAAAACTGTGATGGCAGCCTCCTGTAATATTCCACATGTCGTGCATAAAGAATATCACCGGTTTATTGAGCCTGGCTATCTGCCGGATACTTCTGAAATTCAAAAATCCTTTTAAAGCCCAGTGTATATATATTATATCTGCCTGCTTTATTTCATCAATACGGGAGAGGTTGCTGCCAAGCACCGGGTACGAAAAAGAACCCATTTGCTTATCGATCTTCCGGGTAAGAAATTCCTGTATCCTGTCATCGATCCGGGCAACCAGTTTTTGCTTCAGGCCCATGTACCTGATACCCGAGGTTACACTATCGGTACGGTGTAATGAAACGATGGATGAATCAACATTGACCGTACGAAAAGCGTTTTGCAGCCTGAGTGCAGCCCGGCCGGCAGATTCTACTGAATATTGTATGTGTACAATTTTTTTCATTGCCGGTTCATTACCTGTACCAGATCTTTGCGGTTGATTTTTTATAAAAAATATTATAGTACTGTATGGGTGCGATGATATAACCGAAGACGTTTGAAGCGATGGATGAAATAATAACCGCCTCCACGCCCATGTGAAAATATTTTATCAGCAGCAGCGACAAACAAAAGAACACAATGGAAGAACCAATGGCAGCAAAAAACTGTATCTGCAGCGTTCCGATCCCGTTGATAACACTTACAAAAATGCTGGCGAACATGGTTGTTGAGAAAAACAACAGGCAAAACGCCGATATCTTAAAACTGATATGCCCGGCAACTTCTTTTCCTACCCACAGGGTATATATCCTGTCAGAAAACAGCAACATGATCAGTCCGCCCACAACAAACGGCACGAGGATATAGAGATATTTTTTCACTGCATTTTTGATCCAGTCGTTCTCTTCTTTGTGATAAGCATCAGTTACACCACTCCACAGCGGGCTTAATAATATGGTAAACCCCATCAGCAATACCGAAAAGTACCTGTAGGCAATACTGTAATAGGTAACATTCTCGGTCTTAAAATAGTGGGCTATCAGAAACAGCGATGTTTCAAACTGAATGATCGCCGCTATCTGGAGCACAAAGAATTTAAGGCCCAGTTGCATGATATCTTTTGCGTACTCCTTTTTTACAAATCTGAGAGAAGGTGTATAGTGCCTGAACTTCGTTTTAAAAAAATAAATATTTGCTGCCAGTAAGACCAATACGGGCGCAATACCTACCGAAAATCCCATGTACAAAAGAGATCCTGTTGTGAACCTGGTTAACAGGAAGATGAGCACCAATCCCAATAACTGGCCAAGCATATCCAACATAGATGCTTTTGCCGGCTGCTGATCGGCAGTCAGGATCGTACTGATGACCCGGAAGATGAATTGAAAACAGAAATAGGTGAAAACAAGCATAGCCAGTTGAGAAACTTCTTTCTCCATAGCCGGGGGCAGGCTTAATAAACTATGCCAGGTGATGAATTGGTTGATGAAAAGTAAGATCAGCCAAAGTGCAATAAAAATAAGGCTCACATAATAATACGTGGTGCTGATATAGATCCGCACCGCTTCGTTGTCGCCTTTTGCTTTGGCCGCTGCAAATTTATTGCGCAGGCCATGTGTGAACCCAATATCGAAAAAAGAGATCCAGGCGATCATTGAACTCAATGTAAGCCAGATCCCGTATTGGGAAGGATTGATATAATGGATTGTTAGCGGGACAAGAACCAGGCCTATTGCAATGCTCATGCCTTTAATAAGCAAAGAGCCGATGATATTTTTTTTTGCCTTAAGGCTTCGCTGATTGCCTTTGGTAAAAAAATCTATCGCATATTGCCATAAAGCTCCCATATGTTTACTGATCAGTATCATTTCAAGTGTTTCTCCGCCGGTTTATATACGGCGGTCAGGTAAGAAAGTAAGCAGTCTCAAAACATCCGGCTTGCCGGCTTATGATCAACCCCTGTTCTGCGCCAGGGTTTTCTTTACATTCTGAACATCGCTTGCCACCATTTCTTTTACCAACGATGCAAGGTCATGCTTTGGTTTCCATCCCAGTTTTTGTTTTGCCTTGGTAGCATCACCGATCAACAACTCCACTTCCGTAGGGCGGAAATATTCAGGATCTACTGCCACCACTTCTTTACCAATTGGCAACTGGTATGCAGGATTACTGCAGGAGGCAACGGTAGCTTTTTCTTTAACGCCTTCGCCGGAAAAAGACAATTCAATACCAAGTTCCCGGAATGTTAATATAATAAAATCACGTACGCTTGTTGTAACACCGGTTGCTATAACAAAATCTTCCGGCGTATCCTGTTGTAAAATCAGCCACATCGCTTCTACATAATCTTTAGCGTGACCCCAGTCTCTTTGTGCATTCAGGTTGCCCAGGTAGATCGTATCCTGTAAGCCGTGTGCAATAGCTGCAGCGGCCATAGTTATTTTCCTGGTTACAAAAGTTTCTCCACGCAAGGGACTTTCATGATTAAAAAGAATTCCATTGCAGGCAAACATGTTGTATGCTTCCCGGTAGTTCACAACGATCCAGAAGCCATACATCTTAGCAACAGCATAAGGGCTTCTTGGATAGAAGGGTGTTTTTTCGCTCTGCGGAACTTCTTGTACAAGCCCGTATAATTCAGATGTAGATGCCTGGTAGATCTTTGTTTTCTTTTCCATTCCCAGAATGCGGATCGCTTCCATCAGGCGCAATGTTCCGATTCCATCTGCATTGGCTGTATATTCCGGGGTATCAAAACTTACTTTAACATGGCTCATGGCTGCCAGGTTATAAATTTCATCTGGTTGTGTTTCCTGTACGATACGGATCAGGTTGGTACTGTCCGTCATATCGCCGTAGTGCATACTGAAGCGAACATCTTTCTCATGCGGATCCTGGTAGAGGTGATCTACCCGGCTTGTATTGATCAACGATGAACGTCTTTTTATGCCATGCACCCTGTACCCTTTTTCAAGCAAAAGTTCTGCAAGATAGGCCCCATCCTGTCCGGTGATACCGGTAATTAAAGCAGTTTTCATAAACTAAAAATAAGTGAAAAATCGGAATGAAATTCCTATTGGATCGCTTGCAGTTTTTCCTGTTTCGTTAAAAAATCCTTGTAAGCAATATTCATTCCTTCTTTAAGTGAGGTCTTATAACGCCATCCCAGGGCATTTATTTTAGATACGTCCAATAATTTACGTGGGGTGCCATCGGGTTTACTGGTATCAAAAGCCAGGTTCCCGGTGTACCCGGTTACTTCCTTAACCATCTCAGCAAGTTCTTTTATGCTGAGATCATCGCCGCAACCGATGTTCACGATCTCCTTGCTGCTGTATTCTTCCATTAAAAACAAACAGGCATCGGCCAGGTCGTCGGCAAACAAAAATTCTCTTTTAGGACTTCCTGATCCCCAGATAACCACTTCTTCCAGCCCGGAAACTTTTGCTTCGTGAAATCTTCTTATCAATGCCGGCAGCACGTGCGAATTCTCGGGATGATAGTTATCGTTAATCCCGTAAAGATTTGTTGGCATAACACTTATGAAGTTGGCACCATACTGATCCCGGTAACTTTCACACAGTTTGATCCCGGCAATTTTTGCTATTGCATAGGGTTCATTGGTGTACTCCAGCGGCCCGGTAAGCAGGTACTCTTCTTTAATAGGCTGTGCGGCCATTTTTGGATAGATGCAGGAACTTCCGAGAAAAAGCAGTTTTGTAACGCCATTGGCATACGCCGCATGAATGATGTTTGAAACAATCATCAGGTTGTCGTACAGGAATTCTGCCCGGTAAGTGTTGTTGGCTACTATACCTCCCACCTTTGCAGCAGCGAGGAAAACGAACTGAGGTTTTTCGTCTTTGAAAAATTCATCAACGGCAACCTGGTTTCTGAGGTCCAGCTCTTTTGAGGTACGGTAAACAAGGTTGGTAAACCCTCTTTGCATCAACGCCCTTACTATTGCCGAACCAACCATTCCGTTATGTCCGGCCACGTAAATTTTGTCTGTCTTTCTCATCATGAATGAGCGAATCTATAGTTTTGTACTGCTGGAATTTCCCTTACAAATATACTTTCTTCTTCCAGTTCAGCAGTTAAATAATAACCCAGTGAAGGCAACTTAACCTTAACTGTTTTGTTTTTAACAGCGTACAATTTTCCTTCAATAGAAATAGACGACCCGTTGTAATTATTCACTTCCTCTTCATTATTTACAGAAGTTGGCTCCAGTCTTATGTTCCGGTAGTTCTCTGTAAATTCCTTAATGGCACTTATTTCTGAAGCATCAATTACGGCGGGCTTGCCCAACCAGTAAAGAAGGTTTATAATGCCACTTGTTCCCTTTAAAACCTGTGTTTCTGCCTGTGTGGCATAAACAAATACAATGGATTTAAATAAGGGCTCAAAAACAAATTTGTTTTTTCTGAACGTTTTAGTTTTTGTGTAAACCATAGGGACTAAAACATCCAGTTTCTTTTTTGTTAACGAAGCTGCAACTTTCTTTTCTGCCTGCGGCTTTGTGTAAACAGCATACCAATTTTTCTGCATAACCATTTTTTTAAAATTAGAAATGTGCAGTTGATCAGATAGTTGGAAAGGGTACAGTTAATCAGATAATTGGAAAGGCTGTTAAACCGGATAAATGGAATAGCAGTTTTAAGGTAAGATACTTGGAACGCAGTTTACTAAAAGGATAGTGGATGCAATTTACAACTTAAGTATGGCTTCGCCAATCTCAGTCACAATATAATTTGAGTCGAATTAAATTTGCCTGTTTTTTCATGATATTTGGATTATTTTTTTAAGCTGATTTTTTTTGTTTTCTGTTTTTGGAACCATATCCGTATTCCTTGTTTCCGTACACATAATTATAGCCGTAGCCGTAATTATTCTTGAATATGCCCCGGTTCTTAAGCCCGTTAAAGATAATAGCCGGGTTTTTAATGGGATTGACCTGGTTGTTCTCATCAATCCGTTTAATAAGCATTTTGGGCGTATAATTATGCCTGATCACGTACAGGGTGGCATCGCAAAGCTTCGACAGGATGAAGGCATCCGTAACCAGTACAGACGGAGACGTGTCTATTACCACCATGTCGTAGTTGCTTTCCAGGTACTCGATCAGTTTCTCCACTTTACCATTAGCCAACAGTTGAGTGGGGTTTTCGGGCAAATTGCCGGCGGAAATAAAGTACAGGCTATCGTGCGTGTCAAGTTTGTTCACCACCTCGTAGGCATCTTTTTCGCCGGTTAAAAATTCTGTAGCGCCAAATTCATAATGCACTTTCATGATCTTTGAAAGGGTTGGCTGATTAAGGTCGAGGTCAACCAACACAACTTTTTTACCCGTTAATGAAAGGCTTACTGCAAGATTGGCCGCCACAAAACTTTTTCCCTCACCGGATATGCTTGACGTAAGCAGTATTTTTTTATGATTCGAATCAATTCCCAGGAAAGAAAGAGAAACCCTTAGTTTTCTGAATTCTTCCGCGACAAAACTCCGGGTGCCTTTTTCAATAACCAATGGGTTATCTGTTTTTTCAAAAGCAATCTCGCCTATTATCGGGATCGAGGTCATCTTTTCGATCTCGTTCCTGAATTTTATTTTACCCGTAATGCTGTCTTTTAATATTACTACTCCGGCAAATGCACCCAATGCACCAATAATTGCCATCAGGTATATCATCATTTTTTTAGGACTAACGGGTACTTTACCAGCCAGTGCTTTATCAACCACCCGGCTGTTGGAAATTACCGAAGCCAGGGACATTTCAATTTCCTGCTGCTTTTGAAGCAGGGTCTGGTATTGATTAGCCTTGGTCATGTGCTCACGGCTGATCTCTAATAATTGTTTTTCCTTTTTTGGAACGGTAGAAAGCATCGCATTATAACCGCTGTTGGTAGAATTTAAACTCTGTCTTGAAGCCTGCAGGCTTTGCTTTTGATTTTTGATATTGTCAACAATGCTTGGCCTTAGTGTGCTGATCTGGCCTTCCAGGGCTTTCAGTTTAGGGTTATTCTCACCAACTGTTTTTTTCAATTTATCATACTCCATCTGGGTTGTCTGCAATTGTGTGATCAGGTTTGAAAGAGATGGGTCACTCACTCCCAATGTAGAAGGAGCCAGCATTTCACCGCTTTGTCTTTCGCCTACAAATTTTTCAACCTGGTTCAGCATAGAGAGCTGCATATTGATATCGCCCAGTTTTTGATCATTCTCGCCAACATTTTTCAGGTAATAGCCTCCCTGCGTTCCAATATCAACGGCTCCGCTTCCTGATTTATACTGCTGGATCTTTTTTTCAATAGAGTCCAGTTCTATTGTTACACCACGCAGTTGTTCATTCACAAAGGCCAGTGTATTCCTTGCAAGCGAATTTTTCTCAGAGATAGATACCTGGTCGTAGGTAATGATCAGTTGATTCAGTATATCCACCGCCCGTTGCGGGATTGGATCTTTATAATTTAATTCGACTATAGCAGATGCCTTATTGGGTGATATTTTAAGCCCTTTTGTTAACCCGGATGCAACGTTCTGCGGCTCATCCAGCGAAAAATAGAATTTTTTATCCCCTGAATTTATTGCTGAATACTGATACTTATTTGGCAGAAATTTTAATGACCCGTATGGGGTATTTACAAACTGGTTGAGCGGGTATTTGTCTTTGTTACTTAAAAGAACGGTCTGGCTGTTCTTATCATAACTGAATTCCACTTTTTCTACCCCCTGTATTGAATCGGGATATTGAGCTTCGATCATTATTGGTGATAAAACATATGCATCGCCCGCTTTTACTTTCCCCTCTTTAGAATAGGATGCATACAGGCGAAGAGTTTTTACAACTTTTTCCATCAAAGCCCTCGACTGAAGTACTTCGATCTCATTTTCGATGTTTTTTTGGATGCAATCAGGTCTAATGATTCCAGTATTTTCGAATCTTCACCTCCCGCTCCCCTACGTTCATCTTTAATGATAATAGTAGCCGAGGCTTCATAGATGGGAGTGGCAAAATGCAGGTAGGTATATGCAGCAGCAAATGCCATAAGCATAAACAATATAAGCAGTGGCCAGTAAGGCAAATACTTGGCAGCCAGCTGCTGGCCCATATTTGTCTCTTTTTCTTCTGCCATTATGTTTTTTTCCATTTCCATTATCTGTGTGCGCTGTGTTATTTTATAACCCTGTCTAATACAAGTATAAGAACAGATATACCACTGAATATATAAGGTAATAACTCTTTTGAACGGCTGATAGTGGCAATTTTAGCTTTACCTGGCTCTACATAAACCACGTCGTTGGGCTTCAGGTAATAATACTCTGAATTTAAAAAATCGGCCGAGTTAATGTCCAAATGCCGGGTTATCCTTTTGCCCTCTTCTTCACGAATCAGTAGGATATTATCCCTTTTACCATAAATAGTGATATCCCCTGCCAAACCCAGCGCCTTTACGAGTGATATCTTTTCACTCGGAACAGTTATGACAGAAGGATTTGTAACCTCTCCCAAAACCGTAACCTCGAAATTCAGCTGGCGTATTTCAACGATCGGGTTAAGCAATTCTTTTTTTTCCAGGATAATGCTGGTGATCTTTTCTGTCAGTTGCTTTTTGGTCAAGCCTTCCGCCATTACATTTCCTAGTTTCGGAAGCTGTATGGTACCATCATTATTTACCAGGTATCCCTTGGTTGTATTGTCAATACGATTATACTTAACATCCTCCTCAGGACTCAGACTTGAAACAACTATGTTGAGAATATCATTTTTCTGAATAGGGGCCTCAATGGTTGCTAAAACCTGCCGGAGATCAGAATCCTGCGCATTTTGAAAGTAGGTAATCTTTTTAGATGGTGTACACGAGGTGAAAACCAACAAAGATTGTAAGATAATTATACTAATAATATACCTTGCGGCCATAATATCAAATTATAGGTTACTTAATTAAAATCGTACAATTTGGGGAGAGCCTTTGGATAGGATAGGGAGGTAAGGAGCGTTAAAGCAGAAATTAAACTTGAGTTTCTTTTAACTATATCCGGGGTAAAAATACTATTAATAATATAATTTCCAAATTAAACTTGGATTATTTATATAAGACGACGCCAGCTTTACATAAAAAAATATTTTATATTATAAATTCGAACGAATATCCGGGTTTAAATGTGATTTGGACAGTATTTTCTGAAAAAAAACTAAGATTTTAGCTTTAAAACCATTATTTCCCTGTTTATTTTAAAATCTCTGCAATGCAAAATTTTATTATTAATTTCAAATTTGTTTTTGTCCAAAGTTATTTAGATATTTGCCTAAATATACAAATACATACTTGTGAATTCCCTTTTTAAAGCATTAAATGACAAAACCCGCAGAGAAATATTGGAACTCCTGAAAAAGGGAGATCTGACAGCTGGTGAAATCGCCAATCAATTTAAAATAAGCAAGCCCAGTATTTCGCATCACCTTGATTTACTAAAACAGGCCGGGCTGGTACAATCAGTTAAAGAGGGCCAGTTCATTTATTACTCGCTGAACACAACCGTAATGGATGAAATTATCAAATGGTTTGTTGATTTTAAAACAAGAGAATAAATTTTTTCAATATGAAACAATCAAAACTATTCCAAACACTTTTCCCTTTTATTGTTATGGCTATTCCCTGGATATATCTCTCCTTTATCTGGAAAGATCTGCCACAAACTATCCCGACTCATTTTGGCATTGAAGGAACGGCGGACAAATTCGGGAACAAAAACGAAATTTTCCTCGCACCAATTGTCATGACGGTAGTTGGAATTTTTATGTACTTCCTGCTTAAGAACATTTATAATATTGACCCGAAGAAAAAGTATTCAGCCACAACTTCAGCTATAATGTCTAAAATAGCCATTGTAGTAATTGTTTTATTAAGTGCTGTTACCATGTTCATTTTATTTTGGACCGTTAAGGGTAAAGTTGAAGGAATGCCTGCATTCTTTTGCGGCCTTAGCCTGTTTTTTGCATATCTCGGAAACCTGATGCACAGCGTTAAGCCAAATTATTTTGTAGGATTCAGAATTCCCTGGGCGCTTGAAAGTGAAGAGAACTGGACAAAAACACATCGGCTTGCAAGTAAGATATGGTTTACAGGAGGTATATTGCTGGCGATCTTTTCTTTACTTGCAAGTATTAAAGTGTTGATCATTGTTTTTATAAGCAGTGTATTTATTATGACCATTATCCCGGTTGTTTACTCTTACAAAATTTACAGGCAGTCAACTAAGTTAACCAACGAAGAGTGATATTGAACGATGAGCCTTATTTTTAAACCCTGTTAATACTTCTAATAAAAGCCCCGGCAATTGCCGGGGCTTTTCCAAACTCAAAAACCAACTCGCTATTTTTTTGTTTTGCTTTCAACTTCAAGGTCTCCGTTGCTCAGGCATTTTAACTTAACAGACAATTTTTCGTTTTCAACAGCAATATAATACCTGGTCTGGCCTTCAAAATTTAATTCAAGTGCTGTTTTTGCCACCTGGTAACCTGCATACTTTTCAGAAATAGCCAATGAAATACTTAACGGCACCTGGTCTGCAGAAATATGCCTGGATGTGCCCACTAATTCGCCTGATTCATCGTAGGCTGCATCTACTCTTACGCCATTAAGCATAAAAGAAGCAAAATAAAAATCACTTGTCTTTTCCCAGTTTACCTGGCTGGCTTTGGAAAAATCATTTTCAAATGCAGCCTTTACTTTAGGCGATACATTTTCGCCTCCGGCGGCAAATGCACTTGTTGCAAACAGCATTATGATTGCTGTCAAAACGGTTTTGAACTTTTTCATAACTATACTTTTTAATTGTTTAGAATTACTGCCCATGGCCGGCAGTTTTAATTACAATCCAAAAGTAGTGGTGCCAGGCATTCCATAAAAGCACATCTTTACAGGTAAGGTTAATGAAAGTTAATCCCCTTATAAACGGTAAGTAAATAATTTATTTTCTGGCTTTTATTTAAGCGAAACCCTTTCCCAGCCTGTAATGGAATTTTTTTCTTAATAGTTTATTAAAAAATGAGTTGGTTCTGTTAAAAAGTGAAAGCGGCATTAACTTTCTTATTAATGGACGGTATCTTTTACAAAAAAAATCCGGCTTATTTAAACTAGTTACCTTTATCCGGCAAGTTATGAACTACCTGGCCCACGCACATCTTTCTTTTCAGCAACCGGATATACTGCTGGGCAATATGATCAGTGATTATATTAAAGGAAAAAAACGTTTTGACTACCCACTCGCTGTTCAAAAAGGGATTACACTTCATCGTGCCATTGATAATTTTACAGATACCCATGCTGCTACACAGGAGCTAAAATCTTTTTTCAGGCCGCAATACCGCTTGTACAGTGGAGCCTTTGCAGATATTGTCTACGATCATTTCCTGGCAAACGACCCCAAAGAGTTTGAGTCCGAAACGGCGCTGCAACAATTTGCAAAAAACACATACCTGCAACTTGAAGCCAGAATGGATCTTTTTCCGCCGCCATTCCAGAAAATGTTCCCTTATATGAAAGAATATGACTGGTTATCTAATTACCGGTATACGTGGGCGATCGAAAAAAGTTTTGCAGGACTGGTCCGCCGGGCAGCATACCTGACCGAGAGTGCGATAGCTTTTGAAATATTCAATAATCATTACAGTAGTATGCAGAACTGCTATTCGGCCTTTTTCCCCGAGATAAAGAAATTTACCTTACATCAATTAGATAAATCCTGAAAATCTGATTTCATTATCTTTAAATAAAAAAGTGATGCGTTTATTATTAACCTTGTCTATCCTTTGTTTTTCTCTTTTTGATACAGCTGCACAGGGAACCCTGCCTCCACTTGATAAATCGCCCATGGACATGAGTTACTACCCCTATAATTTCCCCCTGCTTAAAATACAAGGCAAAACAACCGAACCGGCTATTGCCCGTGTTATATACAGCAGGCCACAAAAAAATGGCCGGGCCACTTTTGGCGGCCTCATTGAATATGGAAAAGTATGGCGGCTTGGCGCCAATGAAGCAACAGAGATCGAATTTTACAAAGACGTAAAGATCAATAATTCAAAAGTAAAGAAGGGCAGGTACACCCTATATTGTATTCCTGCTGCAGATAAATGGACAATGATAATAAATAAGGAAACCGATGCCTGGGGTTCATTCGGGTATGATCCAAAAAAAGACCTGCTCCGGGTGGATATACCCGTTCAAAAACAAAATGAAATAACAGAAGAGTTTGTTATGGCTTTTGAGAAAACAGCAACAGGCGCAATGCTTATTATTGCCTGGGATGATGTTAAACTGACCCTGCCCCTATCATTTTAAAAACCTTAAACCCATGCAACCAAAAAAGATCATTTTATTTCTCACTGCTTCATTGACCTTGTTTTTTTTTACTTCCTGTAATCAACAGGGTAAAAAAACAGCCGATGAAAATGCTGTCAGGCAAATACCAGCTATTGTAAATGACAGCAACCTGGTATCCATCGACCTGTCGCCAATGGACATGATCTCTGTCCCGGTTGATTATCCCAAAGAAAAAATGGCAACTCCCGGCCTGCAGGATCCACTGGCAAGAGTAATCTACAGCCGTCCGCAAATAAACGGCAGGATCATTTTTGCCGATTCTTCTGTATCTAAAAACTTTATCCAGCACTATGGACAAGAGTGGCGGTTGGGCGCCAATGAAGCTACTGAAATTGAATTTTTCAAACCGGTAACCATCAATAGTAAGAAAGTTTCGGCAGGCCGCTATATCATGTATTGCATACCATACCCGGATAAATGGAAGATCATTTTTAACAGCAACCTGTTCAGCTGGGGACTTCACATGGACAAAACCAAAGACGTTGCTGAAACGGAATTGCAGGTAACAAAAAATAACATTGGGGCTGAATATTTCACCATGATATTTCAAAACGCTTCCTATGGCTGCGACCTTGTAATGGAATGGGGCGATATAAAAGCATCCATGCCCATCAGCTTTAACTAAGGCGCACTCGTTTTTTTTATTGATATTTACATAATGTGCGGAATAGCAGGCATACTTTTAAATAACCCCAACCCGGCAGGCTCCGTCTATTTGAAAAAAATGACGAATGCTTTGTCTCACCGCGGGCCAGATGGAGAAGGATTCTGGAGTAACAGGAAGAATACTGTTCACCTCGGGCACCGCAGGCTCTCCATAATTGATCTCAGCGATAATGGCGCCCAGCCAATGTCTTACGCCAGCCGTTACCAGATAGTTCATAATGGCGAGATCTATAATTATACCGAGATAAAAAATTTTTTACAGAATAAAGGCTACAGCTTTACATCCAAAACCGATACGGAAGTAATAATAGCTGCCTATGATTACTGGAAAGAAAGATGCCTGCAGCAGTTTGATGGTATGTTCGCATTTGCCATATGGGATGAAAAAGAAGAACAGCTTTTTGCAGCGAGAGACCGCTTTGGGGAAAAACCTTTTTACTATTATGAAGATGAGGAGAACTTTGCTTTTGCCAGTGAAATGAAAGCACTCTGGAAGATCGGCATTGAAAGGTCGCTCGACAAAAAAATGCTCCTTAATTACCTCACCCTTGGTCATGTTCAGAATTGTGTGGATAAGGAACAGACCTTTTTTGAATCTGTTTATTCTCTTCCGCCATCTCACTACCTGAATTTTTCTCCGTCAACCAGTCCATCAAGAATAAAGCGTTATTGGCAGATCAACAAGGAAGCCAAAATTGACATATCCCCAACCGATGCGGTTGAAAAATTTACAGAACTGCTCAACAGTTCGGTAAAGCGCAGGTTAAGAAGCGATGTTCCCATCGGTACAAGTTTAAGTGGCGGGTTAGACAGCTCTGCCATCGCAGCAACCATATCACTGCTGAACAAGAATTCGCTACCGGAAGATGCAGTAAATATTTTCGGAAACCAATATGGCCATCTGCAAAGTTTCTCAGCCGTATTTCCGGGTTTTGAAAATGACGAGTCGCCTTATATCAACCAGGTATCTGAAAGCCTTGGCATAAAAAATCACCCGGTATCCCCCTCGGCTGCCGGACTCATCAGCGAATTTGAAAAGCTTTGCTATTACCAGGAAGAACCATTTCAATCTTCCGGTATTTATGCCCAGTACAAAGTCTTTGAACTGGCCCGGCAGCAACAGGTAAAGGTGTTGCTGGATGGACAGGGTGCTGATGAAATTTTAGCCGGTTATCCAAAATACATACACTGGTACCTGCAGGAAGTATTGAGCAGGCATAAATTAGGATCAACACAGGTTGAAAGAAAAGCGTTTCAAAAAATGACCAGCCTTTTCAGTGGGATATAAAAAATGTGGTTGCCTCATTTCTGCCTTCGCATGCAGCCATGCAACTTGAAAAGAAAGAATACCTGAAGACAATTCATCACCCCGATATTAACCCGGCATTTCTAAAGTCTGTCGCCGGCAGGGAATGGGAAGGAATTCATAAACCGATTGTAACCAAACTGAATGATATCTTATATTTCCATATTGCCGAAATGGGACTGGAGGAATTACTTCGCTTTGCCGACCGAAACAGTATGGCGCATGGCAGGGAAGTAAGGTTGCCATTCTTAAATCACGAACTGGTTGAATTTGTTTTTTCACTTCCATCGCAATTAAAAATGCACGAAGGCTGGACAAAGTTCCTGTTGCGGAAAGCAATGAATAAAAAATTACCCGATGAAATTGTATGGCGTAAAGAAAAAGTAGGTTTTGAAACACCGCAGAAAAAATGGATGCAGGAAAAGATCATCCAGGATTATATCCATGAATCCAAACGAAAACTGGTAAATGAAGGGATCCTTTCAAAAAAGGTACTCGACAAAAATATTGATCCCAAAGCGGCACACGATGATAAGAACTACGACTGGAGATATTTGTGCGCCGCACAATTACTTTAACTTGTTATTCGCTGCTAATTCGGCAACTTTGCAGCAAACAAATGATCACTTTTAAATCAGCATACAAAATGAAGCTTGCTACAAAATTCATCCACGCAGGAGCAGAACCGGACCCCAGCACAGGCGCCATCATGACCCCTATTTATCAAACAAGCACCTATGTTCAGGCTGCACCGGGAAAACACAAAGGCTACGAATATGCCCGCAGCCAGAACCCCACCCGGAAAGCACTGGAAGACGCTTACGCAATTATTGAAAATGCAAAATTTGCACTGGCATTTGGCAGCGGCGTAGCTGCAACCGACAGCGTGATGAAACTACTGAACCCCGGCGATGAAGTGATTGCCGCCAACGATATGTACGGAGGCAGCTACCGTTTGTTTACCAAAGTATGGGAGCGCTACGGAATTAAATTTAAATACATTGATACCACCGATGCGGCCAATGTAAAAGCAGCGGTAACAGCCGGCACCAGACTCATCTGGGTGGAAACACCAACCAACCCGTTGATGAACATCAGCGATATTGCAGCCATTGCAGCCATTGCCAAAGAGGCAAAAGCATGGCTTTGTGTTGATAATACATTCGCCTCGCCATACCTGCAAAACCCCCTGGACCTGGGTGCTGATATTGTTATGCACTCAGCTACCAAATACCTGGGCGGCCATAGTGATGTGATACAGGGAGCATTGATGATGAATGATGCTGACCTCAGGGAAAAATTATACTTCATACAAAAAAGCTGCGGGGCTGTACCGGGACCAATGGATTGTTTTTTAGTATTGCGAGGCATTAAAACACTTCATGTGCGCATGAAACAGCATTGTGAGAATGGAGAAAAAATTGCACACTGGCTACGCAATCATTCCAAAGTAGCCAGGGTTTACTGGCCCGGCTTTGAAGACAGCCCGGGACATGCCGTGGCAAAAAAACAAATGCGTGGCTTTGGCGGCATGATAAGTTTTGTATTGAAAGATGAAACGGTGGAAGCTGCAACAAAAGTTCTTTCATCAACCCATTTATTTTCCTTAGCCGAAAGCCTCGGCGGTGTTGAGTCGCTCATCAATCACCCGGCAAGCATGACACATGCCAGCATTCCAAGGGAAGAAAGAATTAAAAACGGCCTGTCTGATTCATTGATAAGGTTGAGCGTGGGCATTGAAGATGCCGACGACCTGATCGAAGATCTGAAACAGGCAATCGGGTAAAATAATGAGCTATTTTGTTGAAATCATAGGCTGGATCGGCGCCGTACTGATCGTTGGTGCTTACTTTCTGAACATAAATGGCAGACTGAACAGCTCTTCACCGGTATACATAATAAGTAATTTATTCGGGGGAATTTTCTTTACCATCAATACCCTGGTTCACCATGCCTACCCGTCTATGATCGTAAACATCATCTGGGTTTTTATTGCCGTGGGCGCTTTATTAAAAAAGAATAAACAGGTAAACTGATGTGTCTGTGAAAAATGATCTTAAAAAGTTTTTAGACAGAAAGGTTGACCGCTACAATCAACCTTCCTTCATTAAAGATGATCCAATCTCCATCCCCAGGCGGTTCACAAAAAAGCAGGACATCGAGATTGCCGGGTTTTTCGCTGCCGTTTTTTCCTGGGGCAACCGCACCACCATCATCAACAAGTCGAATGAACTGATGCAGCTGATGGATAATGCGCCGTATGAATTTTGCCTGAACCATACAGGTAAGGATCTGAAAAAATTACTCTCTTTCAAACACCGCACGTTCAATACAACCGATCTCTTGTATTTCGTCTCCTTCTTCAACAAGCATTACCGTAAACACAACTCACTTGAACCGGCCTTTACGCAATGGATGAATAAAAAAGACAAGACCATTGAAAATGCACTGAACGGGTTTTATCATTATTTCTTTTCTATGCCCGATGTTCCGCAAAGGACCCGGAAACACATTGCAGCTCCCGAAAACAGGTCATCCTGTAAAAGACTGAATATGTTTTTACGCTGGATGGTACGAAGCGATGGCAAAGGAGTTGACTTCGGCGCCTGGAAAAATATTTCACCGGCACAATTGGTTTGCCCGCTGGATGTGCATGTGATAAGAGTAGCTACGGAACTGAAGATATTGCACCGGAAGACCCCCGACTGGCAGGCTGCATTGGAACTGACTTCCTTTTACGTACATTGGATAAGGCCGACCCGGTTAAGTATGACTTCGCACTGTTTGGAACAGGTGTGATGGAAAATAAAAGGACGGTTCGGAATACTAAATAATTCCTTCATGGAAAATACTGAATTAATACGCTTACTGAACAAGGAATTGTCAATAGACCTGGTAGACAGGCTTTCCTCCGACGAAATACATGCACAGTTATCCAACGCCGTGAACCAGCTTGTAAAAAATAATTTCGAAAAACTGGTTTCCCTTCTTTACCGCATTGATGTAAGTGAGCAGAAATTAAAATCATTGCTTCATCAGTTTCCCCAGGAAGATGCAGGAAACATCATCGCTTCGCTGATCATAGAGCGGCAGGAACAGAAATTAAAAACCCGTAAGCATTCCGATAACGATCGGAACAGCCAACGGGATGATGACCTTGATGAGGAAGAGAAATGGTAGCCTTTTATTGCTCCTGCAATTGCCGCTTTTGTGTTTTACTGCCGAACATCAGCTCCTGCACTTTTTCCTTATCCTCTTTTTCTTTACTAAGGTCGAACATAGTACCAAACACATGGTCCCATAAAGTAGAGCTTACACCAAAACCAAGTTCTACATTTTTATAATGATGCAGGTGATGATTGCGCCACAGCGGCTTCATCCACTTAAAAGGCGGGTTCCAGGCATGGATGGCATAGTGCATGGTTCCATACATAAGATATCCCAAAACAAACCCCGGAAAAAATGCAAATGTATAAACCGGAAGGCCGATGAGGCTTGCCGCCCCGTACATGATCACAAAAAGCGTGGAAGATATCAGTAAACTTGGCACAGGCGGCATGAACAGGCGTTCCTTATCACGTGGATATTCATGATGATTGCCATGAATAATATAAACGATACGCATCGCTCTTTTGTTTTCCGATGCATAATGAAAAACAAACCGGTGAATCGTGTATTCAAACAAAGACCAGGAAAGCGTACCGGCAAAGAACAGAAGAATTGTTTGCCCGACAGAGATGTTTAATAGGGCATGGCTGTAATAAAGCATGAAGCCAATGATGGGAACATACAAACCCCAGATCACCAGGGGATGTGTTTTGGTCAGGTATTCCAGGTATTGATTTTTAAAAATCCGGGCCTGGCCTTTATTATGAATTTTTTCAAACTTCATAGTAAAAAGTATAGAACAAAAATATATAAACTCTTTGAAAACCTAAAACCGGATGCTCGGCTTTTAATAGTTAAATTTGCATCCATAATTTTAACAGGAATGAAACTAGTTACCTATTTAAAAGACGGTCACGGACAGTTAGGCATAGTGGTAGGTGATAATATCTATCCCATGGACACCCTGCACAACGACCTGCCCAATACCATGGCCATGTTTCTTAATTTTTGGGACGACCTGATGCCCCTGGCAAGGGCTGTAGAGCAACGGATAAAGGAGGGCCTGGCCAGGAATGTACTGGCAGATGCCTATGTGAGCGCAGAGATCATCGCCCCGGTTCCGCACCCCACCAGTTGCCGCGATGGCTATGCCTTTCGGCAACATGTGGCCGCCGCAAGACGTAACCGGAAGGTGGACATGATCCCAGAATTTGACCAATACCCCATATTTTATTTCACCAATCACAACAGCATACAGGGCCCCGGCGACATTGTGTGCATGCCCGATCATTTTAAAAAACTCGATTTTGAACTGGAAGCCGCTGTTGTCATCAGCCGGCCCGGCAGAAATATCCGGGCAGCAGAAGCTGATGAATACATCGGCGGACTGATGATCATGAACGATATGAGTGCCCGGACCCTGCAGATGGAAGAAATGCTGCTGAACCTGGGACCGGCAAAAGGAAAAGATTTTTGTACCGTGATCGGTCCCATGCTGGTTACCTTAGATGAACTGGAACAATACGAAGTGCCTTGCAAAGAAAACCATACCGGCAAAGCCTGGAACCTGCGTATGAAATGCTGGGTGAATGGAATTCAGGTAAGCGAAGGAAATGTGGGCGACATGGATTGGACCTTTGCCGAGATCATTGAACGCTGCAGCTATGGGACAGACCTCTTTCCCGGCGATGTGATCGGCAGCGGCACGGTTGGCACCGGTTGTTTCCTGGAATTGAACGGAACCGGTAAACTAAACGATCCGAATTACACCGAGCAATGGTTGCAGGAAGGAGATGTGGTAGAAATGGAAATTGAGGCACTGGGTAAACTAAGCAATACCATTGTAAAAGATGAAAGTGATTTTTCAATACTAGCCCTCAAGAAAATCTAACCGCAGAGACGCTAAGGCGCTAACAAAATGACCAGAGAAAGATATAATGAATTGGCTGGACAGATTGTAGATGCATGTTTTCATGTTCATAAAGAACTTGGTCCTGGATTGCTTGAATCAGCAGACGAATATGCATTGCTTAAAGAGTTTGAACTAAGGAATATTATTGCACACAACCAGGTACAGGTAAAATTATTTTATAAAGGACATGATACAGGGAAATATTATGCAATAGATATCCTGGTCGAAAATGAAATAGTGATTGAGATAAAATGTTGTGATATCATTCCACCAGTATACAAAGCCCAGGTTATTTCATATTTAAAATTATCACAGAAGAAGTTGGGCTTTTTAGTTAATTTCCACGTTCCAGTCATTAAGGCAGGCATTACCCGGTTTGTAAATGATTTTTAACCTTAGCGTCTCCGCGCCTTAGCGGTAAAAAAATGATACTACACTTAGAAGACCTTAAACCCGCCGATGTTCAGAATTACCTGCAGCATGCCATTGCGCCCAGGCCGATCTGTTTTGCTTCTACGATCGATAAAGCAGGCAATATAAACCTGAGCCCGTTTAGTTTTTTCAATATGTTCTCTTCTAATCCACCCATTGTTATTTTTTCGCCGGCAAGAAGGGTAAGAGATAATACCACCAAACATACATTGCAGAACGTATTAGAGGTACCTGAAGTGGTCATCAACATTGTTGACTACGATATGGTGCAGCAAACATCCCTGGCCAGTTGTGAATTTCCTAAAGGAACCAATGAGTTCATCAAAGCCGGTTTTACCGAAGAGAAAGCAACGCTTGTGTCGCCGCCGATGGTGAAAGAAAGCAAAGTGAAATTAGAATGTAAAGTGATCGAAGTAAAACCGCTGGGCACCGAAGGCGGCGCCGGTAACCTGGTGATATGCGAAGTACTGTGCATACACATTGCTGAGAGTGTATTAGATGAAAACGGCAAGATCGATCAAACCAAGTTGCATCACGTGGCCCGCCTTGGCGGCGACTGGTATTGCAAAGTAGATGAAACAAACCTGTTCAAAGTAGCCAAACCAAATACACAACTAGGCATTGGTGTAGACGCCCTCCCGGAAAGCATCCGCCAGAGCAACATACTTACCGCAAACAACCTGGGGCAACTGGCTAATGTAAATGAAATGCCTTTTATTGATCCGGGCTTTACGGATGATAAGCTGAAGAACATCATCCAATATTACTCCATCAACCCCGATGAGATGGACAAGGAACTGCATACCTACGCCAAAGAATTATTAGATGCCGGCAAGGTGAACGAGGCCTGGCAGATATTACTGGCAGATTACTGATCCCACCCACGTTTTAAGAAAGCACATTTTTAATTGCAATTATTGCCATCCCGGTAACCCGTTTTGGTAAATACTGCAACAGCCCCGCCGCCTGTTCGTATATATGGCAGCATTTCAGGTGTAAGCTCCTGTTTCCGGGAATGATTAAGTAAAACTGCCGGGAACAGGATCATTGTAGCAAAATGCAATTATGAATTGGGTGCTTATGTCTGTAGCTTGGCATCAGGATCAGGGTAACAAAATAACCACTTGCCTGATTTGAATTAAATCATTCACTAAAACATTTTTTATGAACAACAGAAACAAGTTAGCAACATTATGGCTGCTGTTATTTTTCATTCTAACACAACATGTATCCGTGGCTCAGAGCAGTTTTGATTATTCAGGAGGAAACTTTAACCTTACACTGGCACCTATAAATCCAACCCAGGCACAGCCTAAGGCTTACTATACCCTTTTTATTGAAACAGGAAGTGGTCGTTATTCTAAGTCTGGCCAGATCAATGATGGGAAGAACATTCTGCCATACATTTATGCATTTCCATACCAGATAAATAATAATTCGCAGGCGCTTGCAACCGTTTCTTCGTACTACGACACCACGCCCAGGCCCCCGAGGCATACTGCAATAGCTGCTTCAAATCCAAACGGACCGATGCCGCCAGACCAAAACGTTTTGCAAGGCCTTACAGGCAAATTCACCTCACGTATCGGTATTGACCCCTGCGTTAATGTAATTGTTCCCGGAGATACGATGTCAGCAGCCTTGGTCTATAAGCCATATATTTCTGCTGGTACCAATACCCTGGTTGCCTTTTTTTATAACAAGCCAACAGAAGGAGGTAATATTTTCAGCCCAATAAATGCACAGACCCGTTATTCTTTTAATAGCCCTCAACAGACTAAAGCAATAAGAACACACAATAACGAGACCATCTATACAAGTTTACCTGATGGCCTGCCCGCTGATGTTGCAGCAAAATTGAATACTGCTCACAGCGGCTATACCGATGCCATATATTTCATTGTAAATTCAGCAACGGATGAAAAAGAAAGGAATATCTTCTTCTCCTTGGCCCCTACCAGAAATACGTTTAGTTACAATAACAGCACTTCCACAAGTTTTGGGGCAACAATTTTACAATACAATGCAGCAGGCACAATTGAGCAGCAGAATTTCTATTCACCCCTTGGAATTAATATGATCGCCAGAGACCCCAATGGGATCAAGACCTCGCCACATTGTTTAAACAACCCGGGTGATGATGTATTGTATCCGTATGATATTACCATAGGCAACAATGTAAATTTTCAAAATGACGGAGCAGGAGATGCAAAAGATGTTGAAATAACAGTTACGGTACCTGAAGGAATAAAATTCCCAACACTACTTTCAAATGCATCCGTTCGAATAAATGGAACAACCAGGTGGTTTACCCCTTGCCCGGGAACCAACTGCTATACATTGAATGCAGCACAAAGGCAGATCGTTTTTAAAATGAAAAACGTTTTCCTTAAAGGCACAGTAAATGAAAAAGATCCTGTAAAAAGGTCAGGCAGGATTTCATTTTTCGCTGAAAACCAATCCATATCCAGAAGTCATCCCCGATTGTATGTACACCTATGTTTCCATTGTGTTTATTAACCGGGACAATTCAAGGAATAAGCCTGAAAGAGGATCTGACCTGATCAGGAAGAACTGTAGTATAATGGTATCATGTCCCACGGCTTCAAAAGCCGGCGGACCAGACACCCGGTAACTCATTGTTTTGCCTTTTACATAAAAGCCCTAATTTGTCATAACAAATCAGGGCTTTTATGTTTTCGTATAAACCCATTGCTGTATTATTATTCATAATTCATCTGGTATTTCTTTGTTCTTGCTATACCAAAACGCCTGTCGCTGTTTCTCCAGGCTATGATACAGCCAAAATAAACCACTGGCAAAACAACTACGACTCACTTTATGACAGATACTATTCCTCGAAAGAAAGCAACCTCCTTCACCAGGGAGGCATCTTTGCTGATAGTATTTTATCTTACGAATCATTCCTCCTGAAAGATTCAGTACAGCGAAAAATATTTGTCGGTACATTATTCAGCCGGGCCATCGATCTGAACATGCTGGAGAAATTTTTCCAGAGCTGTGAATTACTGGAGAAGTTTGTTGTTGTTTATAAAGAGTATAAAATTCCAAGGCCCGATTTTCTTGCGTATGCCCGGGTTACCCTTGGCAATATCTACAGCCGCTATGGAGATTATAAAAAAGCATTACTCTTACTCGGCCAGTCGCAGGCATATTACAGCGCTGACAAAAAAAATACGGAAGAGATTTCTTCCGGCATCCTTAATACTGCGATCCCCTTAAAAGAATTGCACCGGTACAACGAAGCAGAACATATCCTGCAGGAAATTTTTCCGTTAGAGATCGGGGCAAAACGAAAAGGAAAGGCCTGTATAGAGCTGGCAGATATTTACACACGGCAACATCGAGTTGCTGATGCCCGGATTCAGTTACGAAAGGCAAAAGAATTCCTGGCCATCACCCCATTTAAGATTTTTGATAAAGACCGGGCAGATACGTATTCATTCCTTTACCGTATTGAAGGCGACTGGTTAGCTGATGATAACAAACCCACGCAGGCCTTGGCTGCCTACCAACGGTCACTCGATTCAGCAATGATTGCCTCAGGTGGCAACTTCCGCAGCCGGGATGCAGGCAAAATCTGTATCGCCATGGGCAAGGCGTTGGAACAATTGCAACTTTACGATTCGGCACTGCAGTTTTATAACCGGGCTTTATACACTGTTATCAACATTGATACCCTGGATAAATTTTCGCTGCCGCAACAAAAAGACCTGTACGCAGAGAATACCATTGCCGAAGCTTTATATGCAAGAGCCAGCTGTATTCTTGCCCGGGGAACGGAAAAGTTGCCGGAGCTGGAAAATGCCGTGCCCTGCTATAAACTGGCTTTTGAGACAGAACGGAAATTACTGGACGGGTTTTCCTATGACGAATCCCGCCAGCAGATGCTGGAAGAAACCAGGAAACAAACGGAAAAAGCCATTACCGTTTGTTACCTGCTTTCCCAAAAAACAAAGAATAACAAATGGGCCGATGAGGCATTTTTATTTGCTGAACACAACAAGGCCTTTATATTAAATGAATCGGTTCGGCGCAACACAGCCGCTTCTATTTACCTGCAACATGATTCATCGTATGAAAAACTGCAGTTTCTGAAGAGTGAATTATCCATGACAGAAACAGAATTGGGCAAACAGTTTTTTTCGGGGAATCCCGATACGGCTTTAACCCGGATGCTGTCCGCAAAAAAAGCAAAACAGGAAGTCACACTGCTGGAAGCAGAAAACAATATGCGGATAAAGAACCCGGCCTACACAAACTGGTTAGCCAATGAAAATTCCATAACTGCAGAAGAACTCATCAGCAAAACATTATCATACGGCAACCGCTTCATTGAATATTTTACCGGCGATTCTTCCGTCTATGCTTTCAGCGGAGAAAAAAATAAGCGCTTAGGCTTTTATAAATTATCCAATACGTTAAAAAACAAAACAACAGATCTTCTTCGTTATTTCTCCGGCAGAAATGAAATTCTGAATGATCCGGCAAGATACGCTGCTGCTGCAAATAACCTGTATCAATTAGTGCTGGCACCGTATGCTGCTGCAGCTAAATCTTCTTTGCTCATCATACCCGATGGTTTTATTTCCCTCATCCCTTTTGATGCGTTGCTGACCAGCCCGGCAACTTCGGCAAACATTTCCTCATTCCCATTCCTCATCAAACAGCAGGAAAACCATTATGCTTTTTCCTGCCGTACCCTTGTTGAACAGGCAAATAATAAAAGCAACTCAACCGTAAATACAGTAACTGCATTTGCCCCTGTTTTTGCCGGCAGGGAAAGAGGGCTTGCTCCACTCCTGAACAGCAGCAGCGAAATTGAGGCTGTAAAACAACTTTATCCCGAAGGAAAATTCTTTAACGCCGGTGAGGCTACTTTAAAAAAGTTTGAACAGGTCTGCGGCAACACGGCGATCATTCACCTGGCTACACATGCCGGAACGGGAAACCTTGTTGCTATGCCGGGAATAGAATTCTACGACTCCACCTTATACCTGAACCGCATTTACAGCATGCCGGTGAAAGCAAAGCTGGTGGTGCTGAGCGGCTGCGAAACAGGTACAGGCTCCATCAATAAAACCGAAGGATTGATGAGCCTTGCACGGGGATTCAGTTATGCCGGAACAAAGAACGTGATCGGCAGCTTATGGCCAACCGATGACCGGGTGTCGGCAGAAATATTTAAAGACTTCTACGCTGACCTTGACAACGATGATTTTTCAACTGCCTTGCACAAAGCAAAACTTGCAGCCATAGAAAATGCTTCTGCCGCGTCTGCTTCGCCCTATTTCTGGAGCGGATACATATATATAGGCTCGCCGGATGAAAAGATCAACAACAGGTCCTCCGGCTGGATAAAATATCTCTTGCTGGCAGGCATTCTTTTACCACTTGTTTATTTTATACTGAGAAGAAGAAGGAATAAAAATTAGCCGGGTAGTTTTCCAAGTAATTCTTTTGCCTTGGTAAAGTAGGGTGATGTGGCTGTTATCTTTTCCAGGTAAGTACGGCATTGGCTGATATCTTTTTGTTTTAATGCCATTAAAGCCAGGTACCATCTGGCTGTCTCGGCATAAGCGGTTTGCCCGGATGCCATTGCTGAAAATATTTTTTCTGCATCCATGTAGGCTCCCGTTTCCATATAGCAGACAGCCAGTGAGAATCTCACCTGTATATCATCGGGTTGTTGCTGCAGGTATTGCTGCAACAGGGGCAGTGCTTCTATATAATGTTTATCATTGAACGTATTGGCGGCATTTGTTGCAAGAGAATCAGCTGCGTTTCCCCGCTGCTGGATACTCAGCGGATCATGAACAGCAAATTGGGCATACAGTTTCTCAACCGATGGTTTGGTAGGGAAAAGAAAATAAAAACCTGCAGCCAATAATAAAAGCAAGGTAGCAGCCACAGCCATCCAGGTTTTAAATGAGCCTTTTTTCACTACTCCTCCGCCAGCAAAATATTTTTTATTCATTTGCTGCAGCGTTTCTCTCAGTTCATTTTCATTTGGCGAAGCACTCATTGTTTTATTGATGCTGTTGTATAATTCAAAGTCTTTGCGTAACTCCTCATTGGATGAAAGTTCTGCTTCAAAATCCATCCGCTCCCCCGCATCCATTTCTGCCCCGAGGTATCTTTCTGTTTTATCTATCCATTCTGGTTTCATAAAGTATTACCATTTTAAAGCGCTAAAGCCCGGCGCTTCTTTTACCAGGCTTATCAGTTTACTCATGCATTCCGTTTTCTTTTTCCGTACATAGGCATACGTAAAATTCAACATGGCTGCCACTTCCTGCAGGGGTTTGCCACTCCAGGAAAGGGTTAACAGGCTACGGCAACCTTCTCCCAGTTCACCCAGCTTTTCTTCCACCAGGTTCTTCCTCTCCTCCTGTATATGCAGGGCCTCATAATTTTCAGACACCCCCTCATTTATATTAAATCCCTCATCCCCCGCAATTGTTACGGGTTTGCCCTTTCTTTTATGCAACTCATTTATCCAGCGGTTTCGGCAAACCAGGTAAAGAAAGGCATCAAAAGGACAGGTGAGGGTAAACTGCTGCCGGGTTGCTTTGCGATGCAACTCGATCAGCACCTCCTGGAAAAGGTCGGCCGCATCGGTCTCCGTTCCGCTGTTCTTAACCACAAATTGCCTGATACGGCCTGCATAGCGGCTGTAGATCTCTTCGATCAGAAAAGAATCATTGTTCTGTAATGCTTCTATGTATTTATGGTCGGGGTGTGCAGTCATAAACCGAAAGAAAGTTAATGCTTTTTTAAAAAAAGCGGTAACAAAATACCAAAAAGCGGATTTAAGTATAAACGGGCAGTATGCCCTATTCATTAACACAAAAACTATTACAATGAAAAAGTTATTACCTGTTGTACTGATCATTATATCAGTTAATGCCTATGCACAAAAGATCCGGCTTGGTTTTACCACCGGGGTTTCTGTTGCCAACTATAAAGCAAAACTGGGAGATGAAAGCAAATCCGGTAATGCAAAAGCCGGGTTTACCGCCGGGCTGTTGCTTGATTTGCCGATCGGGAAGCATCTTAGTTTTCAGCCTGCTGTAAATTTTGTACAAAAGGGAATGAAAGATGAACAGACTTCTTTTAACACGACCGAAAAAGTAAAGCTAACTACAAACTACATTGAACTACCCCTGAATTTCCTTTACAACAGCAGGGGAAGGATCGGTAACTTTTTTATTGGTGCAGGGCCTTCCATTGCTGTTGCGATTAGTGGTAAATACAAATACAGCGACGGAATAAACAGCACAGATGAAAACATTAAGTTCGGCAGTGGCGATGACGATATGATGAAACCGGTGGACCTGGGTGCAAATTTTCTTACCGGCTTTTCGTTAAACAACGGGCTCATGTTCGCTGTTAATTTCAATGCAGGCCTGAATAATCTTGCGGCCCAGAGTTCCGACGATGTTTCATTAAGAAGCCACTATGTTGGAATTAAGCTTGGCTATCTGCTAAACAACAAGAGAAAGTAAATATCATTGATGCCTTCACTAATGCTTTTTAAAAGAGGGGTAACAAAAAACCAGCAGGTGGATATTAGTATGAAATAAGGTAAGATCCTTACTGGTTATTCTATTCATTTTATCATTTCAAATTCAGGATATGCTACCGGTTCTGATAATATTGTACTTAAAGAAAAACAGGAAACAACTGAAACAAAGTTGCCTGAACCTGTTGCAGCATAAATTCAGCATCATCATATTTGTTTTGCTGTTAACCGCTTGTGTTGCCATCGGGAAGGCAGCCATCGGACAAACAAGACATTACCAGTATGAAGTAAAGAAAGGCGGCAGTGCCATCGGGGAAATAAACATAACACATAGCGTTGCCGGGCCTGTTAATTCCCTGTTGCTGGTATCCGATATCAGGTATCGCCTGTTATTCTTATTCACCGCAAAAAGCAAGGAAGAAGTGGTTTTTACAAACGGGGTGATGACCTACTCATCCATTTACCGGGAACAGAACGGCGATAAAAAAATCCAGACAAAAACCAGGAAAGGGCTATCCGGTTACATCATTGAGAAGGATGACAACATGAAAAACGAATTGAACATACCGGCTATTTATTTTCATACCATCAGTCTTTACATTACTGAGCCGGCAGGATACCGGGCCGTGTACATCGACAAGTTTCAGCAATTGGTTAGCATCCAGAATATTTCGGCACACCATTACAAAGTGGTATTCCCCGACGGTAATTACAACGAATACTTTTACCAGGGCGGGGTTTGCAAGACCATAAAAGTGAGCCAGTCATTCTTTAATGCAGAGATCGAACTAAAAAAAATATATTAAAATGAACCCGTCATTGAGCATATACACAACCAGCCTGCTTGCCTACGGGGTGCTATATGGACTAAGCAGCTATGCTTCCCGGAGAAAAAGTGATAAGATCGCCGATGTGCTGTATAAAGAAGGAAGTGAAAGCCTTTTACTGAAAAAACAATTTTTAGGAACAGCATCGTTGATTATTCCGGTTGCCATTTATTTCCTTTTATATCCGGGTGCCCAAAAATTACTGGCACTTAAACCCGTTAGTGCATGGATATATGTATGGCTGGCGGCAGTTGTTTTAAGCCTTATTGCCACCAGCTGGAATACAACCATTCAGCTCCGCAAAATAAAAAGGATTCATAACAGCGGGATGAAGCAGGGTAATCTTGTTATTTATTTCTCCGGCAGGATCATTTTCCTGTTTCTCTATGAATTATTCTTCCGGGGAGTTTTGCTTTTCAGTCTTATTTCTCTTACCGGCAATATTGTTTCCGTTTTAATAACTGTGGGATTATACACCGGGTTGCATGCGCACAGTTCAAAAGATGAATTGATTGCCACTGTTCCGTTTGGTATCCTTAGTGCCGTCATCTGCATCTGGGCAAACAGCATCTGGCCGGCAGTTATACTGCATATTGCTGTGGCGCTTACTGCCGAATTAATGATGGCCACTTCTGTTCACAAACCCTGCAAACTTTATATCGCATGAAAATATTCATCACAGGTGCAACCGGCTATGTTGGCAACCAGCTTGCCCGGCAACTGATGCAACAGGGAAAGGAATTAAACCTGCTCGTAAGAGATCCCGGTTCGGTTAACCTGCCCGCAGGAAAAAATGTAACCATATTCAAAGGAGATATCACCGATGAAGAAAGTGTAGCAAGGGCAATAAAGGATTGTAGGTATGTATATCACTGCGCCGCCATCGCAAAGCTTAATACGTCTGATAAAAATATTTTTTACGATGTGAATGTAACCGGCACCCGGAATATTATGGAAGCAGCACTGCATGCCAATGTTCAGAAAATGGTATTTACAAGCAGTGCAGCGGTATTTGGCCCTTCACTCAATATTCCCCTTACAGAAAATGATCCCCGGATCGAATCCTTTGAAAGTGATTACGACTTTTCAAAACACATGGCCGAAAACCTGGTACGGGAATTTGTGAACAAAGGGCTGAATGCGGTGATCGTAAATCCAAGCAGGGTTTACGGGCCGGGGCCTGCCACTTACAGCAATGCGGTAACAAGAATGATACAATACCTGCTCACCAAGAAGATACTCTTCTTTCCAAAGATCGATGACTACCGGACCAACTACTGCTACATCAACGATGTGGTGAATGGCCACATACTGGCAATGGAAAAAGGAGTGGCGGGCGAAAATTATATCCTGGGCGGCGAGAATATTTCTTATGGCGAACTGCTGAAAACGGTGACGCAGCAAACAGCAACAAAAAACCGTATAGTACGGATGCCGATCGGACTGGTAAAAGGCATTGCATTCCTTTCTCAATTAATAAACAGGAATACCGAACTGACCCCATCGCTGATAACCAGGTTTGCAAAGAACCGTATGCTGAACAGCGAAAAAGCCATGAACTGTTTGGGATACCAGGTCACTTCTTTTAATGAAGGCATACAGCATACCATCGATTTTTTAAAACACACGAAATCATGAAACAGGAAACATTTACACTGATAACCGGAGCCAGCACCGGTTTTGGAAGATCGCTGGCACTGGAGTGCGCCCGCAGGGGGCAGAACCTTGTATTGGTATCATTGCCATGCAAAGAACTTTTCTTTCTTGCCGGTTTTATCCGGAAGAATTATGCCGTTACCGTTTTTTGTTTTGAAAAAGACCTTTCCGTTGAAAAGAATTGTATTGAGCTGCATGAGCAGATCAAAAGAACGGGTATTGCAATCAATATCCTCATCAACAATGCAGGCATTGGCGGCACCGATTATTTTGAGGAAAAGGAACTTTCTTTTTACCGGAGGCAACTGCAGGTGAATGTAATGGCTCCCACATTCATCACCTATTTGTTCTTAGACGACCTGAAGAAGAATGGCCCTTTTTTTTATTCTGAACATGAGCAGCCTAACCGGTTTTTTTTGTTTACCTAAGAAACAGATCTATGCCGGATCCAAATCTTTCCTGCTTTCCTTTTCAGGAAGCTTATGGTATGAGTTAAAGAAACACAACATCTCCGTATCCGTTGTTTGCCCGGGCGCCATGAATACAACGGCAGAGCTCACTTACCAGAATAAGACAGCCAGCCACATATTAAAGTGGTCGGTGATGAACCCGGAACAGGTTGCGGGCATCGCCCTGAAAAAAATGCTGCAGCGAAAAAAGATCATCGTACCCGGTTTCTGGAACAATGTGATCAGGATCTTAGACCGTATTCTCCCTGACAAAATAAGACAGCTTTTAATTGAGGGGCAGTTAAAAAGGATCGAGAGTTATAGGAAGCAGAAGAACGGCAGCTCAAAACTGGCATACCCCGTGGCTGCATAAATAAATAAGGATGCTTAAATTTATCAAACAGATGAAAAAGATATTTCTCATATCCCTTTTTCCGTTGTGCTGCTTTGCACAATACACACCCAATCAAAAGATACAGCTTAAAGCAAAAATTATTTCTGATTCGGGAACAGTACATGGCTATTTAGTTGCCGGGGCAGATTCTACTGTTATACTGAGTAGCACAAAAAGATATTCGGCCGCTAACACAGTGAGCATCCCGGTAAGTTCGATCCGGGAGATACAGGTAAAGAACAGATCCGGGATGACTGCCGGCATTGCCGCCGGGACTTTTATACTGGGCTTTATTGTAACGGCCGGCCTTACAAAAAATGCAGGCGACATTGACAACGATGGGAAAACAAGTTTTTTTGAACTGCTCTTTACCGCCATTGAAGGCAGCACATCAAGCAACCGGCGACGAAGGAATACTGCTTTGATCGTAGGAGCTGCCGGGGGAACCACTTTCACCCTCATCTCCCTTTTGGCCAGCAGAAAAGCAACTTTTGTTTTTCCGCTCAGCAACCGCAGGAATTACTACAATGAAAAAAGAGGAGAGATAAATGATCATGTAAAATTTTAGGGCAACTTAAAGAATCCCTCCAAAAACTTTCTTTAACAGGTCGGTGGTTCTTGCTGCAAAATTCGACCGGATATTTTTTTCTTCTTTTGCCACCAGGTCAAACAACGCATTGGTTGCTTTCATGGTCACATAGCCGGTGAGGTCGGGGTTTATTTTTTTTACCAACGGGATGCTGTTGTATTTATTAACCATGTCGCCGTAATACCTGGTAGCATTTACTTTATCAAGCGAAGATTTAATTACCGGTGTAAAAGCTGCAATTAACTGTTCGGTTGTTTTCTCCCTGAAAAAATGAGTGGCGCTGGTATCACCATTTCTAACCAGCCCGATGGCATCCTGGATACTCATGCTTTTAATAGCATTCACAAAAATTGGTTTGGCATAACCTGCTGCATCTTCTGCCCCGCGGTTGATCTGTAAAATGGCTTTATCAACCATGCTGCCCAGGCCCAGGTCCCTCAACGTGTTCTCAATTTTGCGGGCATCTTCCGGGATCAGTATTTTATAAAAAGCATCTTTAAAAAAACCATCTTCTTTATTCAGTTTTAATACTGCACCTGCAAGGCCCTGGCTCAATGCTTCTTTGATACCATCGGCTGCTTCTGTTTCAGTTACGCCGGTTGACCGGGGTAATTGTTTTATCACATCACATCCGTAAAAAAGAGAAGAAAGCAGCAAGACAGTAAATATCCGTTTCATTTTTTTTCTTAAAGATAAACAAGTTTACTGCCAAAGTAATAGTATGACTTCACCCGGGTATATCTTTGAACCACATAGGAACATAGTAAACATAGAAATTAAAACAGTCCTGTTTGCGGCTATGGCTGATTGGGCCGTATCAAGTATCTTTGCGGCCATTTAGCAATAAGACTATGAGTACACAACACTTATCAGAGCAGGAGATCATCCGCAGGGAGAAATTAAAAGAATTGAATAAGCTGGGCATTGATGCCTACCCGGCAGCATTATACCCCGTTAATACAACTTCGATTGAAATCAAAACGAATTGTACTGCCGAGACTTTGGTTCACGGGTGGGATAATAAATTTAATGATGTATGTATTGCCGGTCGCATCATGAGCGTACGGGATATGGGCAAGGCAAACTTTGCGGTGATACAGGACAGCGTTGGTAAGATCCAGATCTATATCAAGCAGGATGATATTTGCCCGGGCGATGACAAGACCTTGTTTCAACTGGTTTGGAAAAAATTACTCGACATCGGTGACATCATCGGTATCAAAGGATATGTATTCATTACCAAGACCGGGGAAACTTCTATTCACGTAAAAGAGTTCACACTTCTTACCAAGGCATTGCATCCTTTGCCGATCGTTAAAGAAAAAGACGGCGAAGCTTTTGACGAAGTAACCGATCCGGAGTTTCGTTACCGCCAGCGCTATGCCGACCTGATCGTTAACCCAGCAGTAAAAGAAATTTTTATAAAGCGCACCAAAATGGTGAATGCCATTCGTGATTTTCTGAATGAGCAAGGTGCACTGGAAGTTGATACACCCGTTTTACAAAGCATCCCCGGCGGCGCTGCGGCAAGGCCATTCACTACGCATCATAATGCATTGGATATCCCCATGTATCTGCGTATTGCCAATGAACTTTATTTAAAAAGGCTTATCGTTGGAGGATTCGACTGGGTGTATGAATTCAGCCGCAACTTCCGCAATGAAGGAATGGACCGAACACATAACCCTGAATTTACCGTACTGGAATTTTATGTTGCCTATAAAGATTATGAGTGGATGATGGAAATAACCGAGCAGCTTTTAGAAAGAGCTGCCATGGCAACCAATGGCTCTACAAAAGTTACGGTCAGCGGAAAAGAGATCGACTTTAAAGCACCCTACAAAAGGGTGACCATGTTTGATGCGATCAAAGAATATACAGGTTTTGATATTTCCTCCATGGATGAAGCGGGCATACGTGATGTGTGCAGGCAACTGCATATTCATGCCGATGAAAAAATGGGCAAGGGCAAACTGATCGACGAGATCTTTGGCGCCAAATGCGAAGGCAATTATATTCAACCCACATTCATTACCGACTACCCCGTAGAGATGAGCCCGCTCACCAAAAAGCACCGCAGCAAGCCCGGACTGGTGGAACGTTTTGAACTGATGTGTAATGGCAAAGAAATTGCCAATGCCTACAGCGAGCTGAATGACCCCATTGAACAGCGGGAACGTTTTGAAGAACAAACCAGGCTGATGGAACGGGGTGATGATGAAGCCATGTTCATTGACTATGATTTTTTACGGGCACTTGAATACGGCATGCCACCAACCAGTGGTATCGGCTTTGGCATTGACCGCATAGCCATGTTGCTGACCAACCAGCACTCCATACAGGATGTACTCTTTTCCCGATGATGCGGCCGGAGAATAAGCCTGAATAGTAAAACTTAATCTTACATTAGCAGTATGAAAATATTTTTTTCATACTGCTTTTTTATTTGTGCAACAAACCTCCTGCACAAAAAAAATATTTCCTGTTTGATCAAAACAGAACTGGGTGAAATCACAATTGAATTATACCCCTCACAAGCCCCGGTCACTGTTGCCAATTTTTTAAAGTATGCAGATGCCCATTTATATGACAGCAGCTCCTTCTTTCGTGCCGTAACCTTAAACAACCAGCCAAAAGATTCTGTAAGGATCGAAGTGATACAGGGAGGCAATGTTGACTCTGCCAAAGAGTTTCCGGCTATTCCGCTTGAAACAACAAAGCAAACCGGCCTGCTTCACAAAGACGGGACCATTTCCATGGCAAGAGGTAAACCGGCTACTGCCACTTCCAGTTTTTTTATTTGTATTAACGATCAGCCATCACTTGACTTTGGCGGCAAAAGAAATAAGGACGGGCAAGGGTTTGCAGCTTTTGGAAAAGTCATCTATGGAATGGATGTGGTAAAAAAGATACAACAGCTTTATCCCAACCAGGGACAATATTTTAAACCAACGGTATATATTCTTTCTATCACCAGGAAATAAAAGATCATGCAAAAATTCCTTCCGGTATTCGCAATCGCTTTATTGTTAACGTACAGCTTCGAAAATGCAACAGCACAAAATTTTGTAAGCAACCAGCGTCCGTCAACCGGCACTGAAAGAATAGCTGCATTTAAAAAGCACCAGTCTTCATTAAATACATCTCCTTACAAAAACCTTACTTGGCGTAATGTGGGCCCCGATATTGTAAGTGGCCGCTGCACCGATGTCTGGGGCATTTCTGGCAATAAGAATATTTTATACGCAGCTTTTGCAACCGGGGGTTTATGGAAATCGGGGGATGCAGGAAAAACATGGAAATCTTTATTTGACCGGTTGGGTACACAGTCAATCGGTAACATGGCAATAGCACAATCCAATCCGGATATTATTTATGCAGGTACCGGCGAAGCAAATATTTTCAGGGCATCCTTGCCCGGCATCGGTATGTTCAAATCTGTTGATGCAGGAAAAACATGGCAGCACATCGGGCTGGAGAATACAAGCACCATTGCCAGGGTTGTGGTGCATCCAACAAACCCATCTGTTGTATACGTGGCGGCAGGCGGAAATGAGTGGAGCTATAACAATGACCGTGGTGTATATCAAACAACGGATGGAGGTAAAACATGGAAGAAGATATTGGGCAAAGATGATAAAGCAGGTTGTATAGATCTGAGGATGGACCCGTCTGACCCAAATACGATCTACGCTTCTATGTGGAACCGGATCCGCAAGCGCTGGAGCGATCCCGTACCTGAAGACGGTGATCATATTTATAAAACAACCGATGGCGGAAAAACATGGAAGCCCCTTACCAATGGACTGCCAGATACAAAAACAACCGGCAGGATCGGGATCGATATTTCCAGGAGCAATCCATCTGTTATTTATGCCTTTGTTGATAATCACGATAAAAAAAGAGAGCCCAAAAAGGGAGAGCTTGATAGTTACGGCAGAATCAAAGAAATTGTAGTGAAGGGTGTTGAAGTGTACAGAAGTAATGACAAAGGGGAGAGCTGGGTGAAGATGACAGAGAACAATGATTATATGGAAAGGTTTTGCGGCACCTATGGCTGGGTAATGGGGCAAATAAGGGTTAATCCCTTGGATGAGAACTGCCTGTACATTTTAGGATTAGCCATGGCAAAATCAAATGATGGCGGAAAAACATGGAAACGTTTTCAGCCTGTTGATACAACCGGCGATTATATTCATGGGGATAATCATGCACTGTGGATCGACCCGGCCGATTCCAATTACATCATCAACGGCGATGATGGCGGCATTGCGGTAACTTATAACGGCGGAAAAAAATGGAAGAATTTTTATAAGGATATTCCAACCACACAATTTTATAATATCACTTATGACTCAAGGGTTCCTTACAATATCATTGGTTCTGTGCAGGATGAAGGGTCACTCAGGGGAAGTATAAAAAATACATTCGGCATAAAAGATACAACGATCAATCAATGGAAATGGGGGCCCGGAGGCGAAGGTGTTATTCATGCCATTGACCCGGGAGATGCAAATACAATTTATACTTCTTCATTCTACGGCCGGTTAATAAAAGCAAACCTCGACCTGGTTGATTCTTTACAGGAAAGAAGTATTGCGCCTAAAAAAACAGATGAAGAAGAAACGCACCGGGGCGAATGGCTGGCCTATACTATGATATCGCCACACAACAGCTTCACTGTTTATCATGGCATGCAGTATTTGTTCAAATCTGTTGATAGCGGCTTTACCTGGAAAAGGATAAGCCCCGACCTGAGTTATAACAACAAACAAAAAATGGGTAAAACTCCTTATGCCATAAATCACCAGGCGATAACTGCTATCGACGAATCCGTTTTTAAAAAGGGGCTGTTGTATGTAGGTACTGATGATGGCAGGGTATGGATAAGTCAAAATGATGGCGGCAACTGGGCAGAAATAACAAAAGGCCTGCCTGCCAATGCGCATGTATCAAGATTGGTCGCATCAAAATATAATGCTTCCGTTGTTTATGTTACATTGAGTGACAGGAGAGAAGATAATATTACCCCATATATTTTCAGATCACCCGATTATGGCAAAACATGGGTAAACATCAATGGCAATATACCGGCAAGCCCTGTAAACGTGATCAGGGAAGACCCGTTGCAAAAAAATATTCTGTACTGCGGAACCGATATGGGTGTTTACTTCAGCAGGGATGGGGGAAATAAATGGATATCATTAAACAACAACCTCCCGGCATCTGTTTCTGTTCAGGATCTGTTTATTCATCCAAAAACAAACCAGTTGGTGATCGCAACCTATGGCAGGGGTATTTATGTGTTAGATGATATTTCATCTTTACAACGATGATGAGCCGGGTTGATGAAATTAATGACCCCGGCAATTACCCGCTCATCAATTTCGTCCTGCTATTTATTTCAAAAAAACTACCTTCCGCCTTCAATCAACAAACAACCAGAACATGATAAAATTTGCAAAACATGCTGCCCTTGCAGCCGTACTTGTTATCAGCTTTGCTGCCCAGGCACAAAAGAAAGACCTGGGTAACGACCAGTATTTCAAAAGTAATTTTAAAGGCATTACGCAAGCCCTGCCTTCTGTTACAAAATGGGCAGATGACAGTCATCTTATTTTAAGAAGAGAAGGAAAGAATTATGTCATCGACTGCAAGACCGGTATTGAAACAGAAGCCACCGAAGCCGATATGAAGACCGAACCCAAACCGGATAAAACAACGGCCTATCTTAAATCAGGTGATGTGTATGCAAAAGTTGCCGGCACCGAAGTTCAGTTAACCAATGACAAAGGCAAAAAAGCAAATCCCACCCTCAGTCCCGATGGTAATTATGTTGCCTTCACCAAAGACAATGATCTTTATACCATAAACATCGGTACCAAAAAAGAAACAAGGCTCACCACCGACGGAAGCGAAACCATATTGAATGGTTATGCCAGCTGGGTTTATACCGAAGAGATCCTGGGCCGTCGTTCGCAGTACCGATCTTTCTGGTGGAGCCCCGACAGCAAGAACATTGCTTTTTTCAGAACGGATGATTCGCCCGTTCCGGTTTTCACCATCACGGATGCAAACGGTTTGCATGGATATGTAGAAAAGGAAAGATATCCCAAGGTAGGTGACCCAAATCCTGAAGTTAAAGTTGGTATTGTAAAACCCGATGGCGGTAATATTGTCTGGGCCGATTTCAATCCGAAGGACGACCAGTACTTTGGCGGCCCTTACTGGATGCCCGACGGAAGTTCTGTATTAATTCAATGGATGAACCGCTTACAGGATAATCTCATCATCTATGAAGTGAGTCCAACTACGGGTGCTAAACGGGAATTTTACAACGAGAAACAAAAAACATGGGTTGACCTGGATGATGAAGGCGAACGCATTCATTTCATGGAAAACAAGACCGGCTTCATTCTTTTCAATGATGCCACCGGCTGGAAGCACATGTATTTCTATGATATGAAAGGAAAATTAGTGAATGCGATCACTTCGGGCAAATTCACGGTTACCGATCTTACTTACGTAGATGAAAAGAAAGGCATTGTTTATTTTACGGCAAGAAGCCTGGAGAACACAGCAAGAAATGATTTTTACCGGGTGAATATCAATGGTAAGAATATGGAACGTCTTACTTTGGGCGATTACAATAATAACATCAACCTTTCTACCGATGGCTCTTATTTTGTGACCACGTATTCCAATGCAACCACTCCGCCAAAGATGACGCTGATAAGCAATAAAAGAAAGATCGTGAAAGAACTGGGCGACAGCAAAGGGCCTGAGTTTGATAATTACAACTTAGCCAGGACAGAAATTGTTCGGGTGAAGAGTGATGATGGCTTGTACGACCTGCCCATGAAAGTAACCTGGCCGGTGAATATGGATAAGAATAAAAAATACCCCGTGCTTATTTCTATCTACGGCGGGCCCAATGCAGGAACCGTGATGGATACCTGGGGACTCGGCGGTAACCAGCAATGGTATGCAAAAGAAGGATTGATACAGGTATCGATGGATCATCGTGCCAGCGGCCATTTTGGTAAAGAAGGTGTGAACTATATGTATCACAACCTTGGTTACTGGGAGATCAAAGATTACAGCACCATGGTAAAATGGCTGATCGCAAACGGCAGTGCCGATGCATCCAAGATCTGCATCACCGGTTTTAGTTACGGCGGATACATGACCTGTTATGCACTTACCTACGGCAGCGATGTATTCACACACGGCATGGCTGGTGGCAGTGTTACCGACTGGACGCTGTACGATTCGCATTATACAGAAAGATACATGGGCACACAGGCCAACGATGCAGAAGGGTATAAGAACAGTGCCGTGTTAACTTACGCAGATAAATACAAAGGCATGCTGCAGATCGTACACGGCATGATCGATGATAATGTACATATTCAGAACAGCATCCAGTTCATCAGCAAGCTGCAGGACCTGAAGAAAGATTTTGAATTTATGCCATACAGCGGCGGGCGCCATGGATGGGGTGGAAATAAGGGAGTACATTTCCAGAACATGAAAACGAAATTCATTTATAAATACCTGTTAGAAAAAGAAGCGCCTAGGGAGATGATCAAGTAATTGATGTTTCGGTAGATAAAAGCCACAGGAACATAATATTCCCTGTGGTTTTTTTTATGCAAGCGGTGATGTTGCATGACTGAAGATTAATGATTATTTTTCGCTTAAATAAACCCAACCAATATGACTAAACTGATTCCCACAAGACTTGCAGAGGTAGGCTATGCCCTGGTGATGGCTGCTTTTGGAGCGTTGCATTTTCAAAATGCCCATCTTGAACAAGTACAAAAAAATATTCCGTCCTTCTTCCCGGGCAATGCTTCGCTGTGGATATACCTCAGCGGTATTGGATTCATCCTGGCGGCGTTGGCCATTCTTATCAACAAATGGAAACGGGTTGCCTGTTATACCCTGGCGGTCATGTTGATCGTGTTCATTCTTGTTGTTCACCTGGAAGGAGCTATCAAGGACCACGACTTTTATCAACCCCTGAAAGATACTGCCCTTGCCATGGCAGCCATCATGATCGGCAATAATTCTTCTAAGTAAAAAGATCAAAATAAAAACCCCGCCATTGCAGCGGGGTTTCTGTTATTGACAGGAGTTATCCTGCTTTCTTTCTATTCATCCGGTTTTTAAATGTGAGATAATCGAGGAAATAAATAACACGTACAGACAGGCTGTTGAACTGTTGCCCGTTAACCGTGTTAGATAGATTCTTTGCATAGTTGTTCTCAAACTGGCGGTTAAAACTTTCCCCGATGTCTTTCCAAACAATACTGAAAAAACTTCCCTGTGCAAACTGCCAGTTATACACCATATCCACACTTAAATAATTATAGTTCTGCCGTACATTCTGTGTAAATGGACTGGCGGGGGTTTTCAGGTCACCGTATGTATCCAGTTCGTAAAACTGAACCGGGTCAACTTTGCTCCAGTAATGCCTGGCTCTTAGGGTAAGTCCCATTCGGTTTGTGAAATTGTATTTAATGTTCAGCACATTCTCTACACTGTTCACATTTCTTCTTGAGAAAATGATGGTATCGTATAAAGGCCCCACCTTGCCGGCAAATCCCGACTGGTTGTGGCTGCTGCTTGCATAAACAGAACCGTCAATAGAAAATTTGCTGCTGAAGCGGATCTTTCCAAACAGGTTCAGGTCAAAATTCTTTCTATGAAACACACCGCCTGTTCCGGCATAAATAGTTCCACCCCAGGAAAATCTTTTTGCACTGTTACTTTCCCACCACAGGTTCACATTTACCCGTCCTTTGTTTTTAAATACCCGGCCATATGATCTTGGTTCATAAAAATCATTGCTTGCAGGACCTCCGTTTATATTAGCTCCTATCCACCACAACTTTTTAGTTTGTGCATTAAAGTTGAAGTTGAGACCGGCATTCTGGTACATCATTGATCTACGTCTTAAAACATCAATGGGAGAAACAAGCCGGCTGTACCAGAAGTTCGTATTCACCCGCAACTGGTTATACCAGCCTTTGGGTTTGGTCCAGCTATATCCAAGCCAGGCTCCCTGGTCCATGGTATTGTTGTTAGTAAAATAGCCTAAGTCACTCTTATCGTATTTATCATTGTACAGATCCTGCCACACATTAAAGTTGAACCGGCCGCTGGTTTTACCAAGGTATATGCTGTGTGCATAGCCGGTGGTATTCTTTCCATCACGGCCAAGTATGTTGCTGAAACTTACATTGCCTCCCACATTCCAGGTATTCTTTTTATCATTCAGGTCAAACAGGGCAGATGTTACATTCGCATCGTAGGCTGTACCGCTGCGCCATACATTGGTATTCACTAATGATATGCTGCTGTTGTGTTTCAGTGTTTGATCCAGCACAAAAACATTATAGTTGGTCAACGGCATTGTTTCCTGCTTACGGGATACGCCGTTGTCTTTATCTTTAAAGGTTGCAAACTGGCGTTTTGTAACAGCATTCAAAACACCCACACCAAGTCCTTTCTGCGTACGGCCGCTTATTTTTGTTGCATTAATGATCTTGGCCTGTGCCGGGTCTTCTTCTATGGTTTCATTCGCTTGTGGCGATGCCCAGTTCTTATAAGTAGATTCAATACCGATGCGCCGGCTGTAAAAAAGATTTCCTTTGTTGAACAGCTCTGTTCCTTCTGTAAAGAAGGCCCGGTTCTCATTGAATTTCTGTTCAAAAGGACTGAGGTTCAAAACACGGTTGTCCGATTGCACCTGTCCAAAATCGGGTATCAGCGTCATATCCAAAGTAAATGCCTGGTTGATGCCGTATTTAAGGTCCATCCCACCATTAATGGTTGCTGAATTTTTTTTAACGCCTTGTGCAGCGGTGCCATCGTGGTTAATATAAGTAGAAAAATAAGGGGAGAATTGTAACCGCATTGGCGGTTTGATGTCTTCCAGTCCGTTATAAAAACCTTCCTGCGTTAAAAAACCATTTACATTCGGATCAATGGGTTGCCAGAATAACTGTTGCCCGCTCTTTTGCCTGCGGCGTACAATATTCAATCCCCAGTCCTGTACTTTTTTCTTTCCAAACCGTATAGCAGAATAAGGAATAAACATTTCAAAGCTCCAGCCATCGGCCTGGAGTTTAGAAGCACTTTGCCAAACAGCATTCCAGCTGAAGTCTTCGCTGTTACCATTTGTATTGGGTGATACTTTCGCATCCATCTGTTCGCCCAGCGGCGTTACAAAATATTCAAAGCCGTTCAGCTTATCCTTATAGGTATCGAAAATGACGCCCACGAAATCATTATTGCCGAATCCATCCCGGCCGGTTAATTCTGCCGCAATGCTGTCTTTGGTCTTTTCATGTAAATACCCGCCAACATAAATCCCTTCATTGTTATATACAAAGTAGATCTGTGTGGCATTATCCTGGTTTTCGGGCTTGAATGGCTCAGGTCGGAGCATAACAAATTTATCTGCCACGGGAGCTTCTTTCCAGGCTGCATCATCTAAGATCCCATCTAATTTAATGGCTGAGTGAATTCGTTTGGCGGATAAATTTCGTTTGGCAGTTTGGCTGTACCCGGCAACTGTTACGAGTACGCAAAAGCAGAATGCTTTCAGTTTAAAAGAAATCATGGCTATACTTTATTGGTTTGCGAAAGCATCATTCATGGCGAAATGATGCTAATACGAATTTAAACGTACATGCTCCAACAAATGTTACCACTCATCAAAGAAAAATCCTTTTAGGTTTTTGTTAACAAGGCATTATACAAACAGGTCATTGTATAAGCGACCGCCGGGTACAACAGCATATTTTTCAAGATCTGTTATTCCTTCACCGGCCAATACTGTTTCATCAATAAAACTGTTGCCGGTACATGATGTGGATAGTTTTGATAATATAAAATAAGCAGCGTCTGCCATTATTTCGGGGGTACGACTCATTTTCATGAGCATCTCACCTCCCAATAAATTATTAACAGCTGCAGTGGCGATCGTAGTACGTGGCCACAAACTGTTGGCAGCAATATTGTATTTTTTTAATTCGGCAGAAAGGCCAAGGGCGATCATCGTCATATCGTACTTGCTGATGGTATAGGCCAGGTGTTTTTCAAACCACTTCAGGTCCATATTTATGGGGGGAGATAAATTGAGGATATGTGCATTGGTTCCCTTTTTAAGATGGGGGATGCATGCCCGGCTCATCATGAATGTTCCCCGTACATTAATATCATACATCAGGTCGAATCGCTTGGGCTCTGTTTGCTCTGTTGGTGTTAAGTTTATGGCCGATGCATTGTTAACCAGGATATCAATGCCGCCGAATTTTTCAACTGCCTTATCAACCACGTTCTGGACCTGGTCTTCAAAACGGATATCGCATTGAATGGCCAGTGTCTTTCCACCGGCAGCTTCCATTTCTGCGGCCGCAGAAAAAATGGTGCCGCCGAGTTTGGGATTCTCTTCCACACTTTTTGAAGCGATGACAATATTGGCGCCTTCATTAGCCAGCCGTAACCCTATCGCTTTACCAATACCGCGGGAAGCACCAGTGATAATGACCGTTTTGTTTTGAAATGACATTCTTTTTGCTTTAAGTTTTAAAATAAAATATTTCCGATCATTTCCACTCAGTGCTTTTTTGTGTATAGCCTTTTACATAAAAACTGTAATTGCTGAGCCTGTTTCCCGGGTGGTTACTGAATCGCCTGGTATAAATTGCCACCGAGCCTCCAAACCCATCCAGGCCAAGCCTTGATCCCGGGCTGTAAATTTTTACCAGTTCAATATCCTGTACACTTATTGAGTAGGGTGAAAACTCCGGGTCGGCAAACTCATCAACAAAAATATTCACTTTCTCATTCCGCCAGTATAAAAGAGTACGCCCGGTTGCTTCATCATTTACTGTAACAAGCCCGGCTATATTTGCAGTGAGGTAACTGTAAATGTCTGAATAGTTTCTCAGTTCATCATTGTCATGGAAGTCGATTGTTTTGGCATTGTCAGAAGCAAAGAGCCCGCTTACATTTTCATTTTCATATCTTTCTCTTTGCCCTTTTTGTTTGGTTTTTACCACAACCTCCCGAAGCAGTTGTTTGTCTTTTTTATCTGTGATGGAAAAAACATACCCATACGTTGCCGCATCTGTTTGGATATTTTGTATTTCTGCAGTTCCTACCGTCACCAACTCTGTTGTTACTGCTTCTGGAACAAATACAGAATCGAGGGGTGTTTCAATGGATATCTTTAACCTGTTCTCTTTGCTTTTCTGTACCGGTGAAAAACCAAAATAGACCGAATCGGTGTAGAAGAGGTTGTCGATCTTAAAAGAACCATCGGATCCCAGCTTAACGCCATCAATTATGGGCGCTTTGTTTTTTGTTGTGGCGACATAATTAATTTCCTCGTCTTCCTCTTTGGCATTTACCAGTTTCCCTTTTACAGCAAGAAACCTGTTTTGCAACAAAAAATTAAATGCGTAGGTTCCGTTGGGAATACTGTCATTTATCTTTAAGGCGATCTTATAACGCCCTTTTATAAAAGGGTAACGGTATTTCCAACGCTGCCCCGTCTTTACATTATCGATCCACAAGTGAAGGGTTTGCGCAACCCGGTCGGACCGGTAAGGCTCTGTATATATTTCTATTTCGACGCTATCGCCATGCACCAGGTTTTGTCTGTCGAAAATAACAACCAGCGTATCGGCCGCAACCCCCTTTGATGCAAAAGCAGATAATACCAATGCCAGTATCGAAAATGCTTTTGCAATCATCGGTTCAGGATTTATTCATTAAAAAATTTTACAAAAGAGTTGCCTCGTGTGTAATGTTTGTATTCAGCAATTTTGAAATGGGGCAGTTGGCTTTTGCATCCGCTACGGCTGCATCAAACTGCTCTTTATTGATCCCCGGAATTTTCGCAGAAACCGTCAAATGAGATTCGGTGATGGATCCATCTGCCAGGGTTATTTCACACCGTGTGTTGATCTCTTCGGGCGTAAATCCTGCTGCACCCAGTACAAAACTTAGTTTCATGCTGAAGCAACCGGCATGCGCTGCGGCAACAAGTTCTTCGGGATTGGTGCCTACTCCGTTTTCAAACCTGCTGCTGAAAGAATATTGAGTTTTACTTAATACGGTACTTTGTGTGCTCAGGTTACCCGTACCTTCTTTTCCAGTGCCGTTCCAAACGGCAGTTGCATTTCGTTTCATGTTGTTTATTTGCCCCAAACCCCTAAAGGGGCTTTACCTTTCAAAAGTTCAGGGTCTTGTTTAATTGTTATAAGAAATTTTATTTTAAGTTCCTGTTGTATTGTTCTTTATTAAATCCCACAACCAGGTCATTGCCTTTTTCAATGATGGGCCGTTTAATGATGCTGTTGTGCTTACCCATTGCTTTTACAGCAGATGACTGGCCGGTTATTTTTTTCTGTTCGGCTTCCGGCAATTCCCGCCAGGTGGTGCTTCTTTTATTAAAAATGTTTTCCCATCCTTTCGTAGTGCACCACTCATTCAGTTTCTTCTCCCCAATACCTTGCTGTTTGTAATCATGAAATGAAAAAGGAATTTTGTTTTTGTTCAGCCAAACCATTGCTTTCTTTGTGGTATCGCAGTTCGGGATACCATATATTGTTACTGCTGCCATTTTAATAGTCCGGTAGTTTTGGTTTTGTTTTCATGATCGACTCTATCTTATCCAGCAGGTCCGGCGTAAGCATTGCAGCCACATCCAGCGCTTTTAAATTATCAAACAACTGTGTTTTTTTTGTTGCACCCAGGATGGCGGTACTTACGTTTTTATTTTTGATACACCAGGCAATGCTAAGCGACGCTGTGCTCACGCCCATCTTTGTTGCCAGTTCACTCAGCTTTTTTACTTTTTTTACTTTCTCATCCATTACCCACCTGTCTTTCAACCAATCAAATCCTTCCAGTGCAAATCGGCTTCCCTTAGGTATGCCGTCGTTATATTTCCCGGTCAGCATGCCCGAAGCCAGCGGGCTCCAGATGGTAGTGCCCAGGCCAACATTCTTAAATATCTCCAGGAATTCATTTTCCATTTTATCTCTTTCGAACATATTGTATTGCGGCTGCTCCATGGTCGGACCTATCAACCTGAATTTTTCCGCTGCCCGGTGAGCTTCCATGATCTCAACGCCGCTCCATTCACTCGTTCCCCAATACAATACTTTTCCCTGCTGTACGAGATGATTCATGGCCCATACCGTTTCTTCAATGGGCGTATTTTTATCGGGCCGGTGGCAGAAGAACATATCCAGGTAATCAACCTGCAACCGTTGCAGCGCTTCATTGCAGGCTTCCACCAAATGCTTACGGCTGCAGCCGGTTTGATTGGGTTTATTATCTTTTCCCCGCCATCCCCAAAATGCTTTGGAAGAAATAGTATAAGATGTACGGTCCCATTTTTTCTTTTTTAAAACACGGCCCATCATTTTTTCGCTTTCCCCCAGTGCATATACTTCCGCATTGTCGAAAAAATTAATGCCATTATCATAAGCGATGCCCATTAATTCATCGGCAACCTTATCATTGATCTGTTTGCTGAAACTTACCCAGCTTCCAAAGGATAAAACGCTTACCTGCAAGCCCGATCTGCCCAAACGACGATACTCCATAAATTACTGTGTATTTAAAACTCTAAGTTAAGATAACAAAGCCAAAATGCTTTTTGTTTTACACTAACTTAATCTGTGGGAAACTGTGAATTGGGGACCCTGATAAAACTATTGGTCACATTTTTAATTACCCATTCTTTAAAATCCTGCCGGGCTTCCATCCCAACTCCGTCAATGATCTGGAGTTTGCGTCGTATGCGTACGGCCTTATCGGTATAGAATTCAAACCCGGTCCGGCTTCTGTCCCACCACAATTCGTTGCAATAAAGCGTATCGCCTTTAACATTGATCACCCGAACGCTGTCTTTGAGAAAGACCCTGCTTTCCTGGTCGTAGTATTTGCCATACAGGGCATCAAGCCGGCTGTCGATGGCTCCTGTTTCATCATAAAAATCCACGTGCAGCTTATTGGGAAATTCAACATAAGGTTTCATGTCCTGAACCCGTAACATCTTAGGAGATAAAAGTTTCGCTTTTGCTTTTCCGGCAAGGGTATAATTTATGTCAACAATGTTCACTTCTTCAATGCCAAGATTCTGGCTGTTCATATCCTTTACCGCCTCATCAGAATTTTCGCAGGAAAAAAAGAATAAAGTAAATAAGATCACCGGGGCGTTTTTCCACAACTGTTTTAGCAGTAAGAAACGGGATGATTTACCTGAAGGAATAACCATGTAATGCGATTACGGTAAATAAAACTAAAGTTAGCTTAATAATATTTACGCTTCTGGAACCAGTTTGCATTCATTGAAAGGCCAATGCTGATACGAACAACGTTCTCCCGGAGATTGGTTTGCTTATTACCCCTGTTACCTACTTCAATGGCGGTGTTCAGCATCACAAATTCCCCGGTATAACTGATCTTTTTTAAGGAAGTCAATGGCATACCCGTACCAATGGTAAAACCATATTCGGGCCTGTTCTTATTTACGTTGATATAATCAGGACCATAATAGAAACCGGCCCGGTACTTAACAAAGTTGAAATACTTGATTACGGGATTGTTTATTTTATTGGGGAAATACTGTGCGCCAACGCGGATGGTCCAGTTGTCTTTTACTGCATCCGTTTGCCCGTAATAGCGGTAGCTGCTCCAGTTTCCGTATTCTAAGTCGGCGCCGATCATCCAGTTCTTATCCAGATAATTTACTCCAATTCCCACTCTTGCCGGGTATTTGATCTTCCCTTTCACGTCTTTGTCTTCAAAAACACTATCAATGCGATAATAGCTGCCATTGGGATCATAGACAATTGTTTCCCGGATATTATCGCTGTGGGCCGTCAGGTTCTGCTGCATATTTCCGTAAAGACCGAGCTTCAGGTTTTTTGTAGCATTGCCATTCTTGTCTTTCTCAAGCGGAATATCATACTGAATACCGGCATTAAAAAAGAAACTGCCGAACGTTGTTTTATTTTCAGAGTTTGAGAGGTAATAGTATGTGCTGTCGTTGATAAAGGTAAGCTTGGTGCTGTAGTCTTTGCTGCCAAACATATACCCCACATTTACGCCAATGCTGAAGTTTTTTACCCGGAAACCTGATCCGATAAATGCCTGGTTAACGCCGCCCGTACCTTCATAAACCGTATTCAGGCTGTCGATCCCTGACAGGCGTTCGTTCTTTTCTATCTTATAATTTATTTTAGAAACCGGCTTTATCCCAAAAGCCATTCCCCAGCGCATATCTTTCTTTGCCATTTTTGACGTGGTAAGCGGAAAGCCAACCTGCAGGTAAGAGAAATAAGTATTGGCAGAAGTGAATTTTTTTGCCGGGTTGCTGCTTTTTAGTGTACGTGTATCTATTTCAGCCCCTATGTCAAAAATGGTTAATCCTATATTAGCAAGGGAAGCGGGGTTTGTTAAATTAATGCTCCGGGTATCGTTGGTGGCTGCAGAAATACCTCCCATACCTCGGGTAAAAATATTCTGGTTGGGAGTAAGGTCACCCAAACCATAGCGTGAATAAGGGGAATTTTCCTGGGCGCTTGCAGATGAATACAGTCCCAAAATGATAACGAGTACGGAGGAAAATTTAGCCATTGTTAGTTTCGCTGAGTGCATACAGACCTTTAGATAAAAAATTATAGTCGGCAAATATCTTGTTTTTAAGCTGCCCGGCAAAATAGCTTGTATCCCCCCCGGTTAAAACAGCGTTAAAGTTGCCGTATTTAGCGGCATACGCATCAATAAAACCATCAATTTCAAAGGTCATTCCGGCTATTACGCCGCTTTGCATATTTGTTTTTGTATCGTATCCAATAAGCGGAAAATTCCAATCCTTTTTTACCAGGGGCAGCTTTGCCGTATAATACTGCATGGCTTTGAACCGCATTTCCATGCCTGGGGAGATGCTGCCTCCCAGGAACTGCTGGTATTGGTTTAAAAAGTTATACGTGATGCAGCTGCCCAAGGCAATGATGAGGGTATTCTTTCCCGGAAAAAAATGGGCAGCAGCAGCACAAAGAGCCAGCCTGTCTGAACCGATCGTTTCGGGTTTGGCAGCAGGTACAGTAAAGTTGATCCGGGTAAGATGCGATACTTTATGAAAAACCGTTTTTGCTGCAAGCAGTTCTTCGATTGATGCATTATGATCGATCACCGAAGAAAGAATTGCTTTTTGAGGTTTATATTCAGCAAGTAACTTTTCAATCGTTGCTATGCTGTCATCTTCCAAAACAACATCATTTATATATTTATCGCCTTCAAACAAGGCCGCTTTAAGCCGGGTGTTCCCAAAATCGAAGCACAGCGTTTTTGTCATCAGAGTCCCTTTAGGTTTTTAAAGTGTCCGTTCAGCTTTACCTTTTCTTTCAGTGTTTCCATTTCGGCAAGTACGGGTATTACTTTTTTAAGATGGCGCTTTAAATATTCCTGGCGCTGCAGTTCCTGCAACAGTTCAAGTAACTCGTATTCTTCCTGCAGGGATAGTCCTGCATGATGCGCTACATCGTAACTCCATAATTCTTCTTCAGGCTTTGGAAATTTTTTCTCAATATTAAGCAGCTTGTGCAGTTCCTTTACCCCTTTCACAATGCCCTGCATCAACGCCCGGTTCCCTTTTTCATCATTATCCGGGTAACTTACAATGGCGCCGCTGTATAATTTACCAGGTAAACTGTTTATCATTTCCAGCATGCGAAAGACCTGCAGTCCTTCTGTCTTAATATCCATCTTGCCATCGTCATATACGTTGCTGATCTCCTTTACCTGCACCACCGTTCCCATTTCGTTTATCTTTTCATTTATTACCGATGGAATACCAAATGGTTTCCTGGTTTCAAAACATTCGTTGATCAGTTGCTTATAGCGTGGTTCAAAAATGTGCAGGTTCAGCTGTTCACCGGGGTAAACAACAATGCCTAATGGAAATATGGGAATGAAATTTGTCACAGGTTATTGTTTTTAATCAGGTTTCAGGTTGATCATTCATCACTTTAAGATAATGATATTTCATAAAAGTGTACCAGGCCGTTGTTTTTGCAATGATAAATCCTTCTTTGCCATCTAAAAACCCCAGGCGGAAAATATAATGCTGCACAAACGCAAACACCGGTGAAAAGTATTGTTTGAAAAAGCTGGGTTTCTTTCCCGATTCAAAATATTTCTTTGCATTCATCCGGGCATAGCCGGCCATTTTATCTTTATATGCCTGCCGGTTGTGAACGGTATGATGCAGGATATTCCCTTTGAGCATGGTTATCTTAACCCCTTCCGGAAAGACCAGGTTTTCATGAACGGCCGCATTGTTCCATTGCACGTTGTTCCGGTTAAACAGCCGGATGTGTTTATCAAAACCCCATTCGCCAAAGCGTATCCATTTATCGCAGAAGAAATTCTTAAAGCGGATATTGAACACTTCATTCTCATCCTGCAAAGAAAGCTGTTGCAGGGAAAGTTTCAATTCTTCATCGATCGACTCATCTGCATCCAGGCTCAGTATCCAGTTATTCTTTGCGGCAGCAATGCCTTTGTTTTTGTTGATCCCATATCCTGCCCAGTTGGTTTCAATGACCGTTGCACCGAACTGTTTGCATAGCTGAACCGTATTGTCGGTACTCCCGCTGTCAACGATCACCACATCATTGATAACCGGCTGCAGGCTTTGCAGGGTATTGCTTATTACATGCGCCTCGTTCCTGGTAATGATGACAACCGAAATGTTCATGCTGCAAAGAAACAATAAAAGAGCATGGAAAATTTAACGCACAGGGAATTTAGTATTGGTTTATATAAAAGCAATTTTTGTTTAATGTATTTATAGCAGACCGGTAAATTAATACTGAAACCATTAAACTGATGGCTGCTGAATTTCTTATATTTAGTGAGACAATGTAACCGGTTTTGAAGATCAATTACAAAATCATAAATAGCGGTGCTGATCTTAACCGGTAGTTTTTTAAAGATTATTTAGAAATGAAAGTATTTGATTGTTTTACTTTTTTTAATGAGCTGGAGTTGCTGGAGTTTCGCCTGAAATTCCTGAATGACTTTGTTGACTTTTTTGTAATAGCAGAGTCAAATCTTACTTTCAATGGAAAGCCTAAACCATATAATTATCCTAAGGCTAAAGAAAGGTTTAAAAAATGGGAACACAAAATAATTTATATACCTGTGCAGCAAAATACAGAAGGGCTTGTATTTAAAAATGACAATAACTACAACCCCGTAAGCGCTGCCTGGAAACTGGAGAACGGACAACGCAACGCTTTAATGCAGGCAAGCAAACAAATGGATGATGCTGACCTGGTTTTGGTGAGCGATCTTGATGAGATCCCTGATCCTGCTGTTTTAAAAAAACTGAACCACTCGAAACTTCCTGCCGCTTTTTCATTGTTGTTTCATTATTACTACATGAACTGCCAGAATACAGGTGAAAGCAGGTGGTGGAATGGTTGTGTTGCTGCTACCGCCAGGCAGTTTAAAGAAATAACGCCCCAGGGATTGCGTAACAACCGGGATGTATATCCTTCTGTTGCAGCAGCAGGCTGGCATTTTTCATTCTTAGGCGGGGCTGAAAAAATAAGTTACAAGATCAGGTCTTATGCCCATACGGAATATAACAAGGAAGAATTTTTTGATGAAACCCATATTGAAGATTCTATTCTGAAAGGAACCGATGTGCTTAAAAGGAAGGGCGTTTTTTTTAAATTTATGCCGTTGAGTTTTTACCCGTTTCGACTTCAGCATTTCATGAAGATGTATCCCGGCTTCCTCCATCCTGACAAAACCAATGCTTTAAAAGATATTTTTTATTTCATTCGAAGAATTAAAAAAAGAAGTTTTTAATAATGCATTTAAAAAACGATACATATCCCCTGGTTTCGGTTGCCATGTGCACTTATAATGGTGACGTCTACTTAAAGGATCAACTGGAAACTATTGTTAAACAGACTTACCCAAACCTGGAGATCGTACTTGTTGATGACTGCTCAACAGATAATACCGTTCAGGTCATTCAGGAAATGCAGGCCAACGATTCCCGCATTCATTTTTTTCAAAACGAAAAAAATATTGGCTATAATAAAAATTTTGAAAAGGTTTTCTCCTTGTGCCGGGGCGATTTTATTGCCATTGCCGACCAGGATGATATCTGGGAAGTAAATAAGATCGAATACATAATGAAAGCATGGCCCGAGGGTTCTTTGTTTATATATTCCCTGTCAGGCAATTTCAGCAATAATGATTTTGCAGACAGAAAACCTGCCCCGGATGTTGTTTATACTAATATTGATGATGTACACAAACTGGTTTTTAACAGCCCTGTGCATGGCCATGCCTGTATGTTCAAAAAAGAACTGCTGCCCATGTGTGTGCCTTTTCCGGATACTATTTATTACGACTGGTGGATGAGTATGCACGCTGCTGCAACAGGCTATATTGGCTGTATACCCAAAACCCTCACCTGGCACCGGGCACATAACAGTAACAGTTCAAGGCAAATCATGTCTGTTAAAAATAAAATGCAAAGAGATGAAGAGCTTAGAAAGCAATCCATTTCTTTTATTGAAAGCTTTTGCAACAGGAATTTATTGAAAGAGCAACAGAAAACTTCTTTACTGAAATATGCCAGCCTCTTAAAAGAACTTGATGGTAAAACTTTTTCCGGCGCTATGTTCAGTTACGTATTTAACAACCGTAAATTGATATTTCATTATAAGAAAAAGAAATTGTTTGTAACGCTTTCATACCTGAAACATGCATACTGGATGGGTTACAGCGGATTACTTTAAATAATTTTTATTTGTTTAAAACCGTTTCTGTAACCAGGCGAAAAGATGCTCCCCAGGCATCCCAGTTTAATGTGGCGTCATATTTATTTCTGCTGCTGATACAAAGCTGACGGTAAGCATCCTCCTTAGAATACAGATCCAGAATTTTATCTGCATATGCTTCAGCGCCTGAAGATATTGGTAATGTAAAGCCATTTATCCCGTTCTGTACATAGGTGCTAACACCACCGGTGTCTGTGGTAATAGAAGGAATTCCAAATGCGCTTGCCTCACAAAAAACGATGCCGGCACATTCTGCCCTGGTAGGCAGAAGTAAAAAATCTGTTTGGAGCAGGATGTTATATAACCGGTCAGCTTCTTCTTTTACACTTTTATTAATGAACGGGATAACTGTAACATTTTTTATCACTGATAAATAGCGGTGGCTGACAGCCAACAATTTTCAATTGTACCTGGATCCCTTTTTTTTGCAAGGCATAAAATGTATCCAAAGCAATCTGCCCTCCCTTCCTTTCCCATTCAACGCCCATGAAGAGCAGCTGACAGGTCTTATTTTTTTCTTTTTTCAACTCCGAAACTGCAGGTATTAAATCCAGGTTGGCACCAAGGGGCTGTACGGTAATTTTATTTTCAGGTATGTGATAATCATTCATGACAGATTGCTTTGCCCAATCTGAAGCCAGCATGCAATGTGCTGCATTATTAATGGCACTGCGGTCCATTTCAATTCCCTGTTGTATGTTATATGGGGCCAGGTTACCAAAAGAATCATAATATCCCTGTAGTTGTTTAAACGTGGCATCTGCCATATATATGATTGGTACACGGGTGTTGCAATACGCAATAAGTTGTGGAGCTCCCGGCACAAATAACACATCCGGTTTTATGTTACACAATTCTTTCTCTAATTTTTTGCTGAACCATTTTGCATACCCCCGCAAAAACTCTACTGCAATTTTTCTGTTATGCAGTTTTTGAATTTGTTTATGAAAGATCAATTCCTCTCTTATATACCAGGGCCATGTATAGTGTAAGATCTGAACCTCCCCGATTTTTTTAATTGCCTGGTAAGCATAAAAATAAGTACCGGACCAGGCAGTCTTATCCAATGGACTCCACCTGCCGGCAAAACCAATCTTCATGGTAATTTGTTTTATAAATATTTCCTGGCAATGCAGTTATAGGTAGTGTCGGTTTCAAAAATATCTTTTCCGGTCAGGTGGCTTAAATAATCATCCCACGAAAAATGCTCCCAAAGATGATGTAAGTAAGCCTTGGGGAAGGGTGTGACTTTTTCAAACATGTCTTCCAGTCCTGGTTTATTATACAAGGGATAATAAAATGCATATGGATCCAAAATGGTCACTTTGTCCGGATATTTTTCTGCCAGTTGCTGCGGAACACGAACAGAATGCTCATTCCAGTATTTATCATGACCCTTTGAACGGAAGGATGCATACGTATCAAGCCATAAATTCACAAATTCGCTGTTTTTTTCTGACAGCAATACGGCGTTACACAACCCGGTAATAGTATTCGTATCAATTAAGTGAAAATAATTCCTGAAAGCATACTTATATTTTTGCCTCCAGTTCTTTGGAATGTATTCAGGCTTCTGCTCCTGCCCGATAACAAAAGAATGGCCTAGAAATTCCTGCAGGGGTTTTACACAGATGGAATCAAGATCAATATAAATGCCTCCCGTTTCTTTTAATGCCAGCAATCTTACCACATCTGCTTTATGTGCTACATGGTAAAGAGGCCTGCCCATAAAACTTTCAGGAGCTTTTATTTTATTAAGCGTAAGCAGCGGTTTCGATTTTTCCCACCAACTTCCCCGGGGTTCAAAGTCATAATGAAAAAGAACTGCATCCGGTTTATTTATCTCTACCGCCGATTTGATAGCAAGATAATTCACCAGGGAAAAAGGCATTCCTCCAAAATCAGGTGCCATACCAAATATAAAATGAATAATATTGGGAATCATACCTAATATTTAAACTAAAATTATTAAAGTGCACATGCGCCTTTTATACCCAATGTCAGTACCTTAACTGACATTGGTCATACTGACAATTTTTTGGAAGTTGATTTTTTTCCAGTCAACTTTGTTTTATGTGGCAACATCAATTAAAAGAAATAAAACATGGCAACAGTAAAACACTGGCCCGTTGCATTTCCTGTATCGAAAATGAAGTACCGGGCTATGAAGAACTTTTGCAAGACCTCCCCACATCTTCCACACCCGTGATAGGTATTACTGGTCCACCCGGTGCCGGCAAAAGCACATTGGTTGATGCCCTTATTGGCAAACTGGTAGGTGAGGATAAATCTGTTGCCGTACTTTGTGTTGATCCATCTTCACCATTCAATTTAGGCGCCTTGCTGGGCGACCGCATACGAATGAGTGAATGGTATGATAATCCAAAGGTCTTTATCCGTTCCTTGGCAACAAGGGGTTCGTTGGGTGGACTGCATCCAAAGATCATTGAGATCAGCGACCTGCTCAAAGCGGCCCCTTTTGATTATGTTATTATTGAAACCGTTGGTGTGGGACAGAGTGAAGTGGAAATTGCCGGACTTGCAGATGCCACCGTTGTGGTAGTAGTGCCCGAAGCCGGAGATGAAGTACAGACCATGAAGGCCGGCCTGATGGAAATTGCAGACATCTTTGTGGTAAATAAAGCCGACCGGCCCGATGCAGACCTGTTTGTAAAAAACTTACGCCTGATGCTTGCGCCAGCTTTTCACAGCCATGTCATGCCGGTGCCGGTAATTAAAACCATTGCCGTGCAGAAAAAAGGCATTGATGAACTGGTAAGGAATATCAATGAGATCATCCTTCACAAAAAAGATGATGAAAAGAAATACTGGCTGCTTGCTGAAAAAGCGTACCACCTCTTACAGCAAAAAAGAATGACCGGCATAGATAAAGCAACGCTGAAAGAACACATAAAAAATGCCGGTGCCGGTTTCAATTTATACCGGTTCATTAAAAAATATTAGTTGTCTGTATTTTTTAATGCTTCCTGTTCTTCAAATTTTTTATTGTTCTTCCACCACCGGTAACCGATAAGTCCTACGATGGCAAAAGGCATCATCATTAAATAAAGGATGGCCGAATTCATTCCCTGGGCCGGTTTTTCTCCCAGTTGCTGGGCTGTTTTTGTACAAACCGAGCATTGGGCTCCTACATTTGCTGCGGAAAAAAGAGTAAGAGAGAAAGATAGTAGTATGCGGAAAAAATATTTCATTTCTGTGGGCAAAGGTACGGCAGTAAAGCCTATCGGAATACAATGTTTAACAGAAAATAATGGGCCGGGTTGCTTAAAAAAACCACAGATGGCTTTACTTTGCAGTAAATACAATTGAAATATGATGAAAAATTTTTTATCTCTCCTCATTACTTTATTTACCATTTCTGCTGCATTTTCACAGCCCTATAATGCAAAAAGTTTTTACAGGGCCGGCTTAGACCAAAAGAATAAAAATATGTTCCTGGAAGCGATGGGATCGTTCAAAAAAGCTATTGCACTTGATAAAAAATTTGATTCTGCCTACGTAGAACTGGGGGGCATCTATGCAAGAACCACCAGCCCCGATAGTGCAGTATGGTATTTTAACAAGGCAATCTCTATTAACCCTTCCATGGTACCGGCACTTCTTGCCCTGGGAAATTTTTACCGGGATGTGAAACCGAATTATGATTCGGCGCTTATCTGTTACCAATCTGCACTGAAAACAGACAGCCTGAACAAAGTCACTTACTACAGCATCGCCTGGTGTTATAATGCCAAGGCTGAATATGAAAAAGCCATTCCTCCTGCTGTTAAAGCACTCGATATAGATAATACGTACAGACCGGCATACAGTGAACTGGGACATGCTTACCGGCGGACCGGGAAGTTTAAGGAAGGTATTGAACAGTTTAAGAAAAACCTGGCCGTATCGGTCGTTGATGTTGCATTATTATATACCGGCCTTTGTTATACGGAATTAAAAAATAAGGAAGGCGCCCTGCAGCAATATGAAGAGCTTAAGAAAGTAAATGAAAAGATGGCTGCATCGCTGAAGAGGCAAATCGATGCGATGAAATAAAGTGGCTCTTCTGTTCCTTTAAGAATTCCTGATCTCTGATCCCGTTGCCGCATTGTGAAAGATTTCCTGGTCGAAGAATTTAGGCTCGGTTACAAAGGCTTTCAGTTCTCCTTTCATGACCGTTGAACTCAACAGGTCGTCTGCCCGGTAAACAACGGGTGTTTGCGCAGCCAGTAATTTTTTTGCTGCAGATAAAGTAATTGCATAAGCATGGGTGCAATCGTGAAAACCGGCTCTTTTTAAATGCTTACTGTACGGTTTTGGCAACAGGTTGCTTACCATGGTAAAGTTCCACCGCATCAAACCGAGCCCGCTGAGTATTTTATAAAAAAATTGTTTTGCCTTTAGCCCTGCTGTTACCTGCTCATGTTTCAGGTATCCCAGGTAAACCAGTTCCCAATCAGCAGGAAGCTCTTTTAAAGCCTGTGGTAATACCGCCATGTTATCAGTAAGGCCAAGTACATCATCTTCCAGCACCAGTACTTTTTTCCACTGCTGCTTTATCATCTCTTCATACAGCATACGATGGGAAAGTGAGCAGGCAATTTCACCGAGGTTCAGCGCTTTTCCCTGCCGCTGGTTTTTTTTTGTTTGAACCTCATCATAGGTTCCGTCTTCTTTCAACAGCTCTTCATTCAGTTCCAGCTTATCTGCGCCCCAGAAAAAATCAAAAGACAGTCCTTCCAGTTGCTGCTTTACTTTCTTATGCCTGTCTGTAAACCGCGGCACAGATACTACCACAATTTTATCAAAAAACTGTTCAAGCGATTTAATGGAAACTTCAGGTATGTGCATGGTTGCAAATTTACCTACAAAACCAACACCAGCACAAGTAAGCATTTTGGTGCCCGGGCTGTATCTTTGACCGGTGCAATAATGTTTTTATTAACTTGCGTAACCACGCAACCCAACCAAACTATCAGCCAATATGAAATGTAGGTTCTGCAGTAAAAAAATAAACAATATACTTATCGACCTGGGCAGCATGGCCGTTTCAAATGCCTTTTTAACCGCCGAACAGTTAAATAAGGGAGAAACCATTTATCCGCTCAAGGTATTGGTTTGTGACAACTGCTTTTTGGTGCAGGTGGATGAATACCAGAAAAAAGAAGAGATATTCTCGGCTGAGTATGTATACTTTTCCTCCGTTTCGGATTTCTGGCTTCAGCATAGCAAGAAGTATGTAGAAAAGATGATCGCTGATTTTAAATTGACCAATAGTTCCCTGGTGGTGGAAATTGCATCCAACGACGGATACCTGCTGCAGTACTTTAAAGAAAAAAACATTCCCTGCCTGGGCATTGAACCTACGGACAGTACTGCACAAATTGCCATCAATAAAGGGATCAATACGCTGGTTGAATTTTTCAGCGAAGAGTTGGCTTATAAATTAGCTGCACAAAAAATAAGCCCCGATCTTATTCTTGGAAATAACGTACTGGCGCATGTACCCAACCTCAACGATTTTGTTAGGGGATTGAAAGTATTGCTTAATCCCGGCGGGGTAATGACCTTTGAATTTCCACACCTTGCCCGGCTGATAGAAAAGAAAGAGTTCGATACCATTTACCACGAGCATTTCTCTTATTTTTCTTTTTATTTCATCTGCAACATGTTCCGGTTTCACGGTTTTGAAGTGTTTGATGTGGAAGAACTGGAAACACATGGCGGATCACTACGGGTATATATCAGGCATAAAGAAAATGAAGCGTTGCCCATAACCGGCCGTGTTAAAGATCTTCTAAGCACCGAGATCCGTAATGGCATTAACCGCATTGACTCCTACACCGGTTTCCAGGAAAGCGCCAATGACATAAAAAATAAATTTCTTACGTACATCATTTCTCAAAAGCAGGAAGGCAAAAAGATCATTGCCTTTGGTGCGGCGGCGAAGGGCAACACCTTTCTTAATTACTGCGGAATACGGCCGGACATTATTGAATGTATTGTTGATGACACGCCTTTTAAACAGGGGAAATATCTTCCGCAAAGCCATGTGCCGGTGGTTTCCCGCAGTTATTTTGATAACAGCCGGCCAGACATCATCATCATATTACCCTGGAACTTTAAAAAAGAGATCGTCAGCAAACTTGCCTTTACCAAAGAATGGGGGGCAAAACTGGTAACCTATATTCCCGAACTGGAAATTAATTAGACCGGGTAATCTTTATGAAAAAACCGTTTATTTCTATTTGCATTCCGGCATATAAAAGAGCGGCTCACCTGGAAAGACTACTGGAGTCGGTACGTATACAAACGTTCACAGATTATGAAGTGGTTGTTTCCGACGACAGCCCCGATGATGCAGTTACACAACTTATTGACCGGTACAGGGATTTGATCCCCATAAGGTATTGGCATAATATTCCTGCCGCAGGCACGCCTGCAAATTTCAACCTGGTTATGGGTAAGGCTACCGGCGAATGGATAAAGATCATGCACGACGATGATTGGTTTTCTTCAGCCACTTCTTTACAGAAATTTGCTGATGCTGCCCGGAATGCAACATGCAACTTTATTTTTTCGGCATGTAACAACATTTACTCCGGATCAGGTAAGCAGGTAAATGAATTTTTAAAAGGCTGGAAAAAAAAGATGCTGGAAGACAATACCCTCAATCTTTTATTTCTGAATGTGATCGGGCACCCGCCAACCACCATGCACCGGAAAGATGATGATATATTATACGACCTCAATTTCCGGTGGGTGACGGATGTTGATTTTTATATCCGTTACTTTATCAAACACCCCGGCTATGTTTACCTGGACGAAATGCTGGTGAATATCGGGACCGATGAAACACAGGTTACCAGCAGTCTTTATAAAAATCCCAGGATCGAGGTGCCGGAATATCTTTTGTTGCTTTCCAGGTTTCCGTCGAATCTTTTATTGCAGCACGAATACGTATTTCACTGTGTGTGGAATCTTGTAAGAAGGTTTCATATAAAGAGCATCGAAATGATCGGGGAGCTTGGTTACAATGGACAGTTACCGGATCATATTCAGGATATCATCGATTCTCAAAACCAATTCCCCATATCATCATCAAGCAAACAGACTGGTCGAAGATACTAATGAAAAGATGCTACCGGAAGATCACTCAGGGTTTGAATAAATAAAACGCCGCCTGGTCTGCCTGTTGTTCTTTATTATTTTGAATGGTAATTGACTTGAACTTCTCAACATCTTCTTTGTTGTAACCCGATGCCGGTTTATTTACCATGTAGGAGTTGGGGTCGGGCAGTGCAATATCTTTTGCATACTGGTCGCTGCCGATCAGGCTCATGTAATTGCCATCAAACACGGTCTTTCTTAATTCATACCCCGCCTGCGCTGCAAGCAACTGCATACTTTTTAAAGAATGAATGATGATATGCCTGGGTGCATCCAGGTCCATCCAGTTAGTTCCGTATTTTTTCCAGCTGTACATGCCCATCACCGGTGTCCGTATCAAAACATATTTTCCTTTCTTAACCAGTTTATATAATTGCTGTAAAACCTTCAATGGTTCATCCATGTGTTCAAAGGCATGGTGCAGCATCAGGTAATCATACTGACCTTCTGTTTCAAAAATGCTTTTCTTATAAATGTTGATGGAGCCAACCTGCATATCCTTATCTATAAAAGGATCGATCCCGGTAAGGTTTGTAAAGCCAAGGCTGAAAAGTGTTGACAGCAAACTGCCATTACCCGTTCCAATATCCAGTATGGCATCATCATATTTTATTCCCGGTATTTTCATCCAGGAGTAATAGTCGGGAACTTTGTAGCCGACAGATAAAAGGCCGCCAACCAATGCATTTTTTCCCTGAAGGAGGTAAGATGTTTTTATTCTGCGCAACAAGCCGGGCTTTTGTAAAGTTAGCCCGCGGTTAAAAGAGTAATACCCTTCATTGGGATAATACTTTCCCAGGTCGGCAGGAATATCCATTAATTGCATACAGCCGCAATTACCACATTCCATATAAGTGAATGTTTCCCGCATTCCCAGTTGCATTTCTTTTACGGCATACAGCTTATTTCCGTTGCTGTTTCCGCATACTTTACAGTTACGTATTTCCATTTTATCTTATTCTGATGCAAACTTAATGAAGAGCGGCTTATTCAAAACAAAAATCCCCCCGGTTACCGGGGGGATCATAAATCATTTATGCATAAAAGAACTAGACTGCTTCTGTACTCATCGACTTCTGCACTTTCTTCCTGTCATCCTCGTTCAATATCACTTTGCGCATGCGGATGTTTTTTGGCGTAACCTCGATGCACTCATCCTGCTGGATATATTCCATACATTCTTCCAGTGTCATCAGTGTTTTGGGAGCGATGCGGCTTGCATCATCACTGCCGCTGGCACGATGGTTGGTCAGCTTCTTAGGTTCCGTTGCATTTACCACAAGATCTCCTGGTTTTATATGCTCGGCGATAACCTGTCCTGCGTAAACCTCTTCTCCCGGGTCAACAAAGAAGGTTCCCCTGTCTTGTAATTTGTCTATTGAATACCCGGTTGTTTTCTCAGTATTCTTCGAAAGCAATACCCCGTTATTACGTCCGGGTATTGGCCCTTTCCAGGGACGGTACTCAATAAAACGGTGAGCCATTACGGCTTCGCCTGCTGTATTGGTAAGCATATTACTTCTTAACCCGATCAAACCACGTGAAGGAATTTCAAATTCCAGGTGCTGCATTTCACCCTTGGTTTCCATTACGATCAATTCGCCTTTGCGCTGCGTTACCAGGTCAATAACCCTTCCGCTGAATTCCTGCGGTACATCCACTACCAGGTTTTCGTATGGCTCACATTTTTTACCATCGATCTGTTTTACCAGCACCTGTGGTTGTCCTACGGTAAGTTCATAACCTTCCCGGCGCATGGTTTCGATCAAAATGCCCAAATGCAAAATGCCACGTCCAAATACCTGGAAGCTGTCAGCTCCGTCTGTATCTTCAACACGTAATGCCAGGTTCTTTTCGGTTTCTTTCATCAGCCTGTCACGCAGGTGGCGGCTGGTTACAAATTTTCCATCCTTACCAAAGAATGGTGAGTTGTTGATGCTGAAAAGCATACTCATGGTTGGTTCATCAACGCTGATAACTGGTAATGCTTCCGGAAAATCAGAATCGCAAATGGTATCACCGATATTAAATTCTTCCAAACCAACGATGGCACAGATATCACCGGCACTTACTTCGGTTGCTTTCTTTTTGCCCAACGCTTCAAACGTGTATAATTCTTTAACCTTTGATTTCAATATCCGGCCATCGGCCTGCACCAATACGATGTTCTGTCCTTCTTTGATCACTCCTCTTGCTACTTTACCCACGGCAATTCTTCCCAAGAAAGAAGAATAATCAAGTGAGGTGATCTGCATCTGCGTAGTACCTTCATTCACTTTCGGCTCCGGAACATGTTCCAGGATAGCATCCAGCAATGGAAAGATATTATCCGTTTGAGTCAATGTTGTATTCATCCAGCCTTGTTTGCTGCTGCCGTAAATGGTTGGAAAATTCAATTGCTCTTCTGTGGCATCCAGGTTGAAGAATAATTCGAAAACCGCATCATGTACTTCATCAGGACGGCAATTTGGTTTATCTACCTTATTGATCACTACAATAGGATGCAGTCCAAGGTGCAGGGCCTTCTGCAATACAAAACGGGTTTGCGGCATGGGGCCTTCAAAAGCATCCACCAGCAGCAAAACACCATCGGCCATTTTCAATACCCGTTCTACTTCTCCGCCAAAATCACTGTGGCCCGGGGTATCAATTACATTAATTTTAATTCCCTTGTAGGTTACAGACACGTTTTTACTGAAGATGGTAATACCTCTTTCTCTTTCAAGGTCATTACTATCCATGATCAGTTCGCCTGTTTCCTGGTTATCACGGAAGATGTTGGTACTGTGCAGGATCTTGTCCACCAACGTGGTCTTTCCGTGGTCAACGTGGGCAATGATCGCAATGTTTCTGATATTCATTATTAAAAGTATTTAGCTTTAAGACCCCGGTTTCCAATAACGCATTTTAGCTCGTTGTTGTTGCCTGTTTCTTACCGCTGTTTTTAAGGGCGCAAAGGTACGCTAATTCAGCCGGATGGCAAGGTTAATTATGAATTAATATGTAGCTGGATTACTTTTCAAAAAGCAAGGTATTAACTGTAAATTACCTCATAATGAAGAATATAAGAAAGACGGAGGCCCGCAAACGGATAGCACTGGTTGCACACGACAATAAAAAAGCGGAATTAATTGAATGGGCCGTTTACAATAAAATCTCGCTGGCAAGACATGAACTGGTTGCCACCGGTACCACGGGCAAGTTACTGGAAGAAGAACTGGACAGGCCCGTTAAAAAAATGCTCAGCGGCCCGTTGGGAGGTGATCAGCAAATAGGCGCCATGATCGCTGAAGGTAAAATTGATGTGTTGATATTTTTCTGGGACCCCATGGAAGCCCAGCCGCACGACAGCGATGTGAAAGCATTATTGCGGTTGGGAGTTGCCTGGAATATTCTGCTTGCATGCGACCGGTCTACAGCCGATTTTATTTTAACCTCTCCCTTGATGCAGGATGACTACGAGATCATCATCCCGGATTACAGCGGCTACATGAACCGGAAAGTAATAAAATGATCTCCTTGATTATTGTGCAAAAATTATTCTCGGTAAATTTACCCTTCAACTAATTTTTACCCGTGTCATTTCAACTTCATTCTCCTTATTCTCCCGCCGGTGACCAGCCGGAAGCGATCAGCCAGTTAACAGAAGGGATCCTGAACGGCGAAAGATATCAGACACTTTTAGGTGTTACCGGCAGCGGTAAAACTTTTACCATTGCCAATGTGATACAGAATGTACAAAGGCCCACGTTGGTCATCACACATAATAAAACGCTGGTAGCCCAATTGTATGGTGAGTTCAAACAGTTCTTTCCCGACAATGCAGTTGGTTATTTTGTTTCTTACTACGATTACTACCAGCCCGAGGCTTACATGCCTGTGAGCAACACCTACATTGAAAAAGACCTGAGCATTAATGACGAACTGGATAAATTACGCCTGCAGGCAACCGCACAATTATTAAGCGGACGAAGAGACATCATTGTTGTTGCCAGCGTGAGTTGTATTTATGGTATGGGTAATCCAACCGATTATGAGAATGGCATCATCCGTATTCAGAAAGGTCAAATAATTTCCCGCCAGGGGTTTCTTCATTCGCTTGTAAATTCTTTATACAACCGGAGCGAAGGTGATTTTACAAGAGGCACCTTCCGTGTTAAAGGAGATACCATCGATATCAACCTGCCCTATGTTGATTTTGGATACCGCATCAGTTTTTTTGGCGATGAGATCGAAACCATTGAAACCCTGGAACTGAGCAGTGGCAAGCGTATCAGTAGTGTGGAGAATGCAGCGATCTTTCCGGCTAACTTGTACGTAGCACCCAAAGATGTATTGCAACAGGTGATACATGAGATACAGGATGAGTGTGCAGCACAAACAGAATATTATAAGAATTCCGGAAAGTATATTGAAGCACAACGCATCAGCGAACGGGTGAATTATGACCTTGAGATGATCCGTGAACTCGGTTATTGCAATGGTATTGAAAACTATTCCCGCTTTTTCGACCGGCGCAAACCCGGTACCAGGCCTTTCTGCCTGCTGGATTATTTTCCCAAAGATTTTATATGCATTGTTGATGAAAGTCACCAGACCATTCCGCAGGTCAGTGGTATGTATGGAGGAGACCGAAGCCGCAAACTGGTTTTGGTTGATTATGGTTTTCGTTTGCCATCTGCATTGGATAACCGGCCGTTGAATTTTAATGAATTTGAATCGCTGCTCAACCAAACCGTTTTTGTTTCCGCAACACCGGGTGATTATGAATTGGAAAAATGCGGTGGCGTTGTTACCGAACAGGTGGTAAGGCCAACCGGTCTGTTGGATCCGCCCATTGAAGTACGCCCGTCTGTAAACCAGATCGATGACCTGCTGGATGAAATTGACAAGCGAATAACGAAAGGAGACCGGGTATTGGTTACCACACTTACCAAACGCATGGCGGAGGAGATGGATAAATACCTGCATCGCATCAACATAAAAAGCAAATACATACACAGTGAAGTAGATACGCTGGAAAGAATTGAGATACTCCGTGAACTCCGCCTTGGCAAAATTGATGTTTTGGTCGGCGTCAATCTTTTGAGAGAAGGGTTAGACATTCCCGAAGTATCCCTCGTTGCCATTCTGGATGCTGATAAAGAAGGTTTTCTTCGCAATGAAAAAAGCTTGACCCAAACAGCAGGCCGGGCTGCCCGTAATGTAGATGGCCTGGTCATATTTTATGCCGATAAAATGACCGAAAGCATGCAGAAGACGATCGACGAAACCAGTCGACGCCGGGAAAAACAGGTTTCTTTTAATATCGAGCATAACATTACCCCCACCAGCATCAAAAAAAGCACGGAACAGATCTTTGCACAGGGGTCGGTACTTGATGTAAAAGGATACGACCCATCCCGGCCTTATTCGCTGGCACCAGACGACGAATTGGTAACGGTTGCTGCCGAAGATCAGGCCGTTTATTCCACCATTCCCCAACTGGAAAAAGCCATTGTTAAGATCAAAAAAGATATGACGAAAGCCGCAAAGGACCTCGATTTTATGGAAGCTGCCCGGCTGCGGGATGAGATGTTCCGGATGCAGAAGAATTTAGAGGAGATGAAGAAATAATTTACTATCTTAACTTTCCTTTATTAATAAAATGCTTTTGTATGACAACGATAGCCCTGTATAATCTGAAAGGCGGTGTTGGTAAAACCGCCAGTTGCGTAAACTTTGCTTACCTGGCGGCGGCCGATGGTTATAAAACCCTTCTTTGGGATATTGACCCCCAGGGTTCTTCTACTTTTTACTACAAGGTGAAACCAAAAACGCATCCCGGTATAAAAAAGCTGGTCATGAAGGATGCCGACCTGGAGAATGCCATCATGAGTTCTGATTTTGAACTGCTGGATGTGATCCCTGCAGATAATTCCAGTAAAAGTTTCGATATCATGCTGGATGAAATGAAGGGAAACAAGAACCGGCTGAAATCTATCTTAAAACAACTGCAGGGCGAATATGATTTTGTTTTTATTGATTGTCCGCCCGGGTTCAGTGTGCTGAGTGAAAATATTTTTAATGCGGCAGACATTGTGCTGATGCCCGTGATCCCAACAACATTATCCATACGCACCTATCACATGGTAAAGGATTATTTTAAAGAGAAGGACCTGGACATGAGCAAGATGATGTGCTTCTTTACCATGACCGACCTGCGTAAGAACCTGCACAATGAGATCATGGATGAGCTTTATAAAGACAAACGTTTCTTCCAGAATTATATTCCCTATCTCTCCGATGTAGAAAAAATGGGCATACACAAAGCCCCTATTATGGAATTTGCCAACAGCAGCTATGCCGCCAATTGTTACCGGGAACTATGGACGGAAATTAAAGAAGGGGTATTATAAAAATTGATCTGAAAAATAAATAATTACCTAGTTTTGCCGCATTATGAAAAGAGAACTCAACTCCTGGTTTAGCCCGGCCCTGCAAAAAGATATGCCGATTGTTACCTATGGTGATTACGGCTTTGCACTTTTATTCGTACCTACTGCAGCAGCAGATTATCTGGAGTATGAGCGTTTCCAGATGATGGAAACCCTGGCGCCCTATATCAATGCCGGCAAAGTGAAGGTTTTTTCCATAAACAGCATCAACAACGAAAGCTGGTTAAATGATGACATGGCGGGAGAACATAAAGCCATCCGGCATAACCAGTTCAACGAATACGTTTTTAACGAGGTTATTCCCTTTATTAAGAACAGCACCTCCAACGAAACGGAGATCATCGTCAGTGGTGCTTCCTTTGGCGCACTGCACAGTATGAATCTTTTCCTGAAGCGCCCCGACCTTATCAATGGCGTGATCGCTATGAGCGGAGTTTACGACCTTACCGAATATTCCAAAGGTTTTTGGGACGAGCAGGTATATTTCAATTCGCCTATGCACCATATGGGAAACCTTACCGACCACAACATCCTGGAACAGATACGCAATAGCAGGCACATACACATTCTTACCGGCAGCGGCGCTTATGAAGACCCTAATGCCGCCCGGGACTTTGCCGGATTACTCTATAGTAAGGGCATCAACTATGAACTGGACGTTTGGGGCGAAGAATGGAAACACGACTGGCCTACCTGGAGGGCCATGTTACCTGTTTACCTGGAAACACGGTTCTGATTTTCCAAGCTTACACAATAACACAAGGTCTTTTTCAGTTATACAGGTATCCAAAAATCCTAAAACAGTGAAAAAGCCCTTTCTTCTTTTCACCCTAAAGTGCTGTGTGATCTTATATTTTGCTGCCTGTACGGGTATCAATAACTACACCACCTCCATTGCTGCCACTCCCCATGTAATAAAGGGAACCTGGAAAGTGAATCATTTTACGTCCACCGGCACGGATGAAACCAGTCAACTTAATGGGTACAACCTCACCTTTTCCCCTTCCGGAAAGATCACTGCAAAAAAGGACAGTGAGATAATTACCGGCAACTGGTCAGAAGATGAAATAGAAAAAAGGATCACCATCAGCCTTGATACCAAGGACCCGGCATTGGAAAAACTGAATCACTATTGGGATATTTCTACTGCCACTGACAATACCATACAATTAAAAAATACTGAAAACACCCCAGGCGACCGGTTACAGATAACCAGCTTATGATAAAATGAGAAAAAAGGTTTTGTTTTAGTTTGAGTTTAATGATGTTAAAAAGCTGTTCCCCAAAAGGAGCAGCTTTTTAAGTTTTAGTATGAAGTTGACAGACGAGCCAATTTGTTTTACTTTTACGACATGCCGAAGAAATTATTTTTACTTGATGCATTCGCACTTGTCTTCCGTGCTTACTATGCACTCATTCGCAACCCCAGTATTACCAGCAAAGGCCGAAATACCAACGCCCAGTTTGGTTTTACCAACACTATTATGGAACTTATAAAAAATCAGAACCCTACGCACATGGCCGTATGTTTTGATACGCATGCACCAACCGAACGTCATACCGACTTTGCCGATTACAAAGCCAACCGCCAGGAAACACCGGAAGACATTTTATCGGCTGTGCCCGATATTAAACGGATCATTGAAGGGTTGAACATTCCGGTTATTGCATTGGATGGGTATGAAGCCGATGATGTGATCGGTGCATTGGCAAAGAAAGCAGAGAAAGAAGGCTACGAAGTGTACATGGTAACACCTGATAAAGATTACGGCCAGTTGGTTTCCGAGAATATTAAAATTTACAAGCCGCCTTACCAGGGAGGAAAATTTGAAATACTCGGACCAAAAGAAGTTTGTGAGAAATGGGATATTGAAAATGTGAACCAGGTGATCGATATCCTCGGGTTAATGGGCGATGCAGTGGATAACATTCCCGGCATTAAAGGCGTGGGTGAAAAAACAGCCGCCAAACTTATTAAGGAATACGGCAGCGTGGAAGGCGTACTTGAAAATGCCGATAATATAAAAGGCTCCATTGGCGAAAAAGTAAGGGCCGGTAAAGAAATGGCGGTCATGAGTAAAAAACTGGCAACCATTATTACCAATGTGCCGGTTGAATTTCATGAAGAAGATTTCAGGATAAAAGAAATGAACAAGCCTGCGTTGAAAGAGATCTTTGAAGAACTGGAATTTAAAACACTCGGCAAAAGAATATTGGGAGAGGAAGAACCCGGAAATGAAAATACGGAAGTGGGTATAAAGGGAAATGGTTCTCCAGAAACTAAAACGAAAGCCGCTTCACCGCAGATGGATCTGTTCGGGAACATCATTGAACAGTCCGAGGTTGTTGAAGTAAAGATCAAGGATGATGAAGATGTTATTTCTGTTAGCAAGAACATCCACAACACAGCGCATGATTATACGCTGGTTCAGACAGATGCCGAAATAAAAGAACTCATAAAATATTTATCCGGCTACACAGAGATCTGTTTTGACACAGAGACCACCGGTATTGATGCAAACGATGCTGAAGTGGTGGGCCTGAGTTTTTCGGTAAAGCCCGGCGAAGGATTTTATATCCCCTGTCCCAACAATAATGAAGGTTGTATTAAACTATTAAACAATTTTCAACGATTGTTCAACGATGTCTCCAAAACATGGATCGGGCATAATATCAAGTACGATATGCTGATCTTAAAGTGGTATGGGTTTGAACTGGCAGGAGATACATTCGACAGCATGCTGGCGCATTTTGTTATTGAGCCCGATGGAAAGAACGGCATGGATGCATTGAGTGAAAAATACCTGGGATACGAGCCGGTGCATATTGAGGAACTGATCGGCAAAAAAGGAAAGGGCCAGGGAAATATGCGGGACGTGGAGCCGGAAAAAATAAAAGACTATGCAGCGGAGGATGCAGATATCACTTTGCAGCTAAAGAATATTTTTATTCCTAAGCTGAAAGAAAAAGAAGTAGAGAAGGTTTTTTATGAAGTGGATAATCCCCTGGTGAAAGTATTAGCCGCCATGGAGTTTGAAGGAATAAAAATAGATGAGGGTTTTTTAAATAATTATTCAAAGGAACTGGAAAAGGAAGCAAAGTCAGCAGAAGAATCTGTCTATAAGCAGGCCGGGGTTCGCTTCAATTTAGCATCGCCCAAACAATTGGGCGAGGTGCTGTTCGACAAAATGCAGATCGATCCTAAGGCGAAAAAAACAAAGACCGGGCAATATGCTACCGGTGAAGACGTGCTTTTAAAACTGGCAAGTAAGAATAAAATAGTGGATGATATCCTTTCATTCAGGGAATGCACCAAACTGAAATCAACCTATGTGGATGCACTGCCGTTGATGATCAATAAAAAAACAGGCCGGGTACATACGTCGTATGCACAAGCGGTTGCTGTTACCGGGAGGCTGAGCAGCAATAATCCCAACCTGCAGAATATTCCGGTAAGAACGGAAAGGGGCCGGGAAATAAGAAAAGCATTCATTCCCCGGGATAAGGATCATATCCTTGTTTCGGCGGATTACTCACAGATCGAGTTACGCATCGTGGCAGCCATCAGCGGCGATGCAAATATGTGTGAGGCATTCCGCACCGGAAAAGATATTCATACGGCCACGGCAGCAAAAGTTTTCAATGTGGCAGAAAAAGAGGTTACAAAAGAAATGCGCTACAAAGCCAAAAGCGTAAACTTTGGGATCATCTACGGACAAGGCGCTTTTGGCCTGGCAGAAAACCTGGGCATCAGCCGCACCGAAGCAAAAGAGATCATTGATAATTATAAAAAGCAATTCCCCAACATTCAGAAATACATGGATGACACCATTCACTTTGCACAGGAAAATGATTACGTGGAAACACTGATGGGCCGCAAGCGCTGGCTGAGGGACATACACAGTGCAAACTTTACGGTTCGTGCCTTTGCTGAACGCAATGCCATCAACTCACCCATACAGGGCAGCGCTGCTGATATGATAAAGCTGGCAATGATAAAAATCCATGCACGAATTCAATAAGCATAAGTTCAAATCAAAGATGTTGCTGCAGGTACATGATGAATTGGTCTTTGATGTACACAAGTCGGAACTGGAAACAATAAAACCGATCATTTTAGATTGTATGCAGACGGCATTGGCATTACCAAACGGCGTACCAACCGATGCGGAGATCGGGTCTGGAGTAAACTGGCTGGAAGCGCACTAATTATCTTATGACACCTACTCTTATTTATTGTTACGATGCCTACTGCGGCTGGTGTTATGGCTTCAGCCCGGTAATAAAAAAAATTGCCGGAGAATATAAAGACAATCTCGATATTGAAGTATTGAGTGGCGGCATGATGATCGGTGAAAAAATAATGCCCATTGAAAAGATCGGGCCATTCATACAATCCTCTTACAAAAGAGTAGAAGAACTTACCGGTATAAAATTCGGCGAAGATTTTTTGTGGCACGTATTTAATCCCGAACAAAGCGACTGGGTGATGAATTCTGAAAAACCGGCGATCGCTTTAAGTATTTTTAAAGAATACCTTCCGGAGCAGCAACTGGATTTTGCCACCGACCTTCAGTATGCACTCAACTATGAAGGCCGGGATCTGGATGACGACGAAGCCTACCGCCACCTGCTTGAAAAATACTCCATACAACCGGAAGCCTTTTACCGAAAACTTAAAAGCAAGGAGTACAAAGAAGCCGCTTACTACGAATTCTCTTTGTGTAAACAATTGCAGGTTACCGGCTTCCCAACAGTTTTCATTCAAACCGGAGAATTGAAGTTTGCAATGGTTGCACGGGGTTATACCGCTTATGGGGATCTGAAAGAACGTATTGAAAATGTGTTACAAGAGACCGGGGAATAGCGTTGCTTTTTTTCATGGTCAGGCGGGGGCGTCAGACCATGAGCCGTTCATCAATTTCTGTTGCATATATTTTGGGCAAATTGTACTTTGTAAAAAAAATGAAACATGAAATACTTTACACAAACAATTCTCGCTGCATCGCTTTTGCTTTTTTCATGCAGTGGTTCCGGCGATGGAGAAAAAGCCAAAACAGATTCTTCCACAACAACTAAAGCCGAAGCAAAACCAGAAGCTGCCCCCGCAACAGCACCGGATACTGCTGCCATGAATAAGGCCTGGGCTGAGTTTATGACCCCCGGTGCCATGCACAAATGGATGGAAAAAACAAACGGAACATGGGAAGCCGATCTGACACAATGGATCGATCCCAAAGCGCCTCCCATGAAATCAAAGGCAACCATTGTACAGAATTCGGTACTGGGTGGAAGGTATGTGACAAGTAAATACACAGGTACTATGATGGGCGCACCATTTGAAGGAATGAGCACCATGGGTTATGACAACGCAAAGAAAATATTCGTAAGCACCTGGATCGATAATGTGGGTACGGGCATGGTAAATATGACCGGCACATACAATGAGGCAACAAAAACATTAAGCCTGAGAGGAACTCAAACCAATCCAATGAACGGGAAAGACGGAAACATCAGGGAGGAAATGTCTATGGTTGATGACGACACATACACTATGGTAATGTATGGGGATGATTATGCAGGAAAAGAAATGAAATTTATGGAAGCAACGGTAAAAAGGAAAAAATAAAAGTAATCTCTAAAAATAATCCCCGAGTTCACGGGGTTTATTTTTATTTTATTTTTCTGCCTGTTCTACTGCCTGTAAGATTTTTTTCATAGATCTCAATCCATTTCTCAACCGTTATCTTGCTGCACAGTTCTCCAATTAGTTTGAATGGTATATTCTCCATTTTTTTAAAGCGAATGCAGCTTTTTCCCATATCCAGCTTGCCCACACCAGCTTTGGCATATTCATCAGTAAACCATTTAAACAGTTTAGGATCGGCATATACACCCATATGGTAAAAAGAGATGGCATTCTTCTGTGATGCCAGGCACGCAAAGGGTAAAGGTTGTTCCGGGTTACAGTGGTAACCGGCCGGGTAAATAGAATGTGGTACGGAATAGCCAAGCATACCATAGCCCATAACTTCCTTAAACCCTTTGGGTAAGTTTTTTAAAATTACTTTTCGCAGTTTGTCCATTGCTTCCTGTCTTTCGTACGGGAGCTCTGCTAAGTACTGGTCAACAGTTGTTGCTTTTGACTGCATAGAATCAATTTTAAAAATTCAAGATCCGGAAAAATTCTGGCCAGGGGCCCATCTCCTCTTTATATTGTTTTGCCATTACTCTTGTTATTTGTGCAACATGTGTAAGATCGTGTGCTACCCAGGTAGCTAAAAGGTTTCTTAAAGTAACATCCCCCAACACGGGGTGCATTCCGTGTTTGTCAAGGTCCGCTTCTGTTAGCTTCAACGATCTGAACCAAACCATATTTTCTTTTCGTATTGTTGCAAATTCATCCAGCAACTGTTGCAGTTTCTTCCCTTCACTCTCATCATACATGGCAACCCGGTTCCAGCGTTCAAATGTTTTTGTGTTACCAAATTCCAGGATCATTCTTGCACGGGCGGTCCAGTCGGTTTTTTCACCGTGTATCAAATGGCCCACCACATCATACGGAGAAAATGTTTCAGGGCCTTCATTGGGCATTATCCAGTCATCAGGCAAACCTGAAAGTAATGACTGCAGGACAGCCGGTGTTCTGTCTAATATCTCGTACGATCTTTCTAAACTGTATTTCATGTAATTTATTTTGTTTGAGGAACTGAATGCAGTGCGATCCTGTTGCCCTCGGTATCGGTGATCACCGCCATAAAACCATACTCGGGACTTATTTCTGTTTTTGGCATCATGATGGTTCCGCCTGCCACAGGCACTTTATCCAGAACATTTTGTACATCAGGGTTAGCATTAAGATAGATCAATGGACCATCCGTTAGCGATGCTTTGTGAAAACCGCCGCTGTCGACCAGCGCACCACCCACCTGTGTCATCATATCATCCAACGGAAACATCCGCATTTTCATACTGGGAAAATCCATGGGGTTCATGCTGATGCCAAAAATGGTTTCGTAAAATTTTTGTGCCCGGTTAATATCGGTGGTTGGAATTTCAAACCAACTGATCGCATTTTTCATTTTATATTTTTTTATTGGTTATTTATTTTTTCTTCTGTATTCCAGGTCATATTCGGTTGTCCAGGTTAGCCCGTTGTCTTTGCTGATCTCCCCATACTGCCTGAGTTTAACCGGGTTCAAATTGGTAAAAGTCATTTTTCTTATGGCCATCGTGTCTTTACTGAACCTGAATGGAGTAGAGGAAAAAATGATCCGGTTATTTTCAAATTTTCCCTGCATGTATTCATTGGTTCCGCCGGCATTGTCAACCCAGGTCTGTTGCCATTGTTTGGTGGCTGCATTGTATGTATTAAAACTTTTTCCGGCATACCGAAGGCCCTGTTGTACGGATGTACTGGTCCATTCTTCAAGGATGATACAACTGTCCAGTATCAGGCTGATTTTACTGTCGCCTGCCTTTTGCCCATTTGTTCCAAATGCCTCCCATTCACCGATCCAGAAATCAAATTGGCGATACTCGGGCCTGCTGCAGGGAAGTTTCCCGTTTTGCGCATTTGCAGAAGACAGTAAAACACAGAAAATAATAAAAGCGATTAATTTTTGCATATTAGTTTTTTAGCTAAAGACAAGTACATACTTCCTTTCGTTTCTTTCCTTATCCGCTTTTTTTTCCGCCTGTCATTTAAAAGGATTTCAGCGGAAGTCTCCTCATCATCTTTTTATTTCAAAGTATGAAATTAAAAATTATCCCCGAAGGTTTTTTTACAGGCGGCGATGCAGCCGTTGTGTTTTTTCCATAAATATTTATTTACGGTTCGTTTGCCATTTTTTAACAATTGAATTGTGCAAACGGGAACGCAATTTCATCCTTAAGACAAATCAACTGTTATGCAACTGACCGCTTTTTTTAAAGATGCCCGCTATTTCCAGATCATTTTTCAATCTGTTTTTTTAAGCTACGGTATTTTCTTTCTTCACTGGGATAATGAAACGTGGCTATATGCCACTTACTTTATTACCAGCCTGTTTACACAGTTTGTTTGTGAATGGGTGTTTGGAAAAAAAGATGTCCCGGTATGGCAACGTTACAAAAGAGGAATTCCTTCTGTTCTCATCTCTTCTTTTGGATTGAGCTTGTTGCTCAAAACAAACTATGTATGGGTAGCGGTATTTGCGGCCGTTGTTTCTATTCTTTCAAAATATATTATCAGGATAAAAGGCAAGCATGTCTTTAATCCGTCAGCACTGGGCATCACTGCCGCCGTTCTGTTAACCGGCAACGCCTGGATCAGCCCGGGCCAGTGGGGAAGCGGGGCGGTGATACTGTTTGGGGTTTTGAGTTTGGGGTTCATTGTAACAACAAGAGTTCAGAAGTTAGATGTAAGCCTCGCTTTCCTGGGAACATTTGCAGCATTGTTATATACCCGGCAGATCATTTATCTGGGCTGGCCGATGGATTATTTCATTCAATCAATAAGTACCGGCAGCCTGTTATTGTTCTCCTTTTTTATGATCACCGACCCGAGAACAACACCCGATCACAGCATAGCAAGGATGATATGGAGTGCGGTGGTTGCTGCCGTGGCCTTTTACCTGGCTACATTCAAATTCCTAAATGGCGCACCAATATTTGTTTTGGTAATGGCACAGCCCCTTGTGCCGTTGCTTGACATACTTTTTAAAGCCCGGAAGTTTGCGTGGACCTCTTCCAAAAAATATACGCAGCAGGAAGAGCGGTTCCTGCAAACCATCTACAGCAGGTCGGTAATGTAATTATTCAACTCAAAAAATAAATTATGAAAAAGAAAGTTCTGATCATCGGGGGATTGATTGCGATATCTCCTGTGTTGTTTTCCTTTTGCGGCTTCTATGTAAGCAAGGCTGATGGTACTTTAAAAAACAAGACCAGCCAGGTAATTCTTGTGCGGGATGGCAACAAGAATGTAATTACTATGTACAATGATTTTAAGGGCGATACCAAAGACTTTGCCATGGTAGTACCGGTACCGGTAGTGCTTAAGAAAGAAAATATTAAAGTAGTGGATCAATCCATCTTTCAAAAACTGAATGATTACAGCGCACCAAGGCTGGTTGAGTATTGGGATCAGAATCCCTGTTATGAATATGAAAGCATGAAAAAATCTGCGGCGGCAGACAAATCATTGAACGAAGTAGTTGTTACGTCTGCATATGGTATCAAAAGAAGCGTCCGGTCAGTTACTGTTGAAGCTAAATACATCATCGGCGAATACGATATCCTGATCCTCAGCGCAAAAGAAAGCAGCGGATTAAAAGACTGGCTGAACGAAAATGGTTATAAGATCCCTGCCAATGCAGAAGAAGTACTCGACCCGTACATAAAAAGCAACCTCAAATTCTTTGTGGTTAAAGTGAATGAAAAAGAAAAGCAGAAGCTGAATAATAATTTTCTTCGCCCCATCCAGATAAGTTTCACTTCACCAAAATTCATGTTGCCCATCCGGTTGGGTATGGCAAATGCCGATGGCGACCAGGACCTGATCGTATATGCATTCACCCGTAAGGGAAGAATTGAATGTACCAATTACAGGAACACATCCATTGAAACAGGGAAAAACATTCCGCTGTTTGTTCAAAAAAACTTCAATGCCTTTTACGGTAACCTGTTTACCCAACAATGGAAAAATGAAGACAAGAGCGTGTCTTTTTTGGAATATGCCTGGAATGTTACTCCCATCAACCAGATGAAATGCGACCCTTGTGTGGGAAATCCGCCAACAGAACAGGACCTGGTTCAAAGTGGCGTCTGGTGGCTCAATGGTAAAGACTGGAGCGACTACAGCGATATTGACAATGATGAACCGGATGATGGAAACCGGAATGTGCATTTTACAAGATTGCATTTCCGTTACAACCGGAAATCATTTGCACAGGACCTGATGTTCCAGGTAACACCGAATACAGAAAATTTCCAGGCAAGGTATATCATCACCCATCCTGCTAATGGTGATTTCAGTTGCGATGCCGGAAAAAAATATTTACAGGAACTAAGGCAGCGTAGAAAGAAAGAGTTGCAGGAACTGACCCGCCTTACAGGAACTGATATAAATAACTGGCAGGAAGATGCCATGGCAAAAAACGACGAAGCAACAAATACCGATATTCAGTATGCAACCTTGATCCCGGAATACAAACACGATGTTGAAAACAAAAGTTCTGCACCCACCGGGATCATTTTATTAAGTGCCGCAGTTTTAGGTGCTGCCGGATTGATGCGCTGGAAGGGTTTGGTTTAGGATGGTTTCTATTGGGATCTTGGCCAAGGCCTCCGCCCAGGCGGGGGCTTTGTAATAAAAAAAGGTCCCGCCTGAGCGGGAACCCTTTTATTCGCATTCACCTTTAAAGTATTATTGACCTCCGCCTCCGGCTGGCCTTTGTGGCCTCATTGCGGGTTCTATCTGATCTTTCCATATTTTCATCTGGGCTTCAGTGAGTACGCCCTTTAATTTGGCATCTCTTTCTTCCATTAATTTTTGTCTTGCGGCCATCATCTCTTCCCTGGCTCCGCCGGCAGATCTTATCTCGTCCATTTTTTTATCCGAATCTTTGTAAAAGGTTAAAAAAACATCATCTGCTTTGGTCATTGTAGCAGCATCCAGTTTAAAAGCGCTGTCTAATTTGTCATGAACTATTTTCAATCTTTCCTCGGGTGTTCTGCGTTGAAAATTTCCGCCACCCTGGGCATTTACTGAAGTAATGCTGATCGTGGCAGCAACTACCATTAATAACAATTGTTTTTTCATTTTATTTAAATTAAAGGTTTACATGTATTGATTCAGACGACATCTCTGAAAGAAACAGTCGTTTTAATTGCCTGGTTTTTTTCTCGCCTCAGTACCTCTCCGGTTCAATACTTTTGCAAAAAGAGAATCAAACTTCGGCAGTTGTTCGGGGGTACACAGCATTCTTATACTTTTTAAATGAGTGAACATTTGCAGTTCCATTGTTTTTTGCGATGCGGCTGACCGGTCGGCTACAAGGTTAATAACAGAGTCTGTAAAATTACCGGCAGCAAGATCTTTAAACTGTTTATCTTTTGAGGCTTTCAGGTCTTCAAACATCTTCTTTACGTTTTCCTGGTGTTTTGTGCTGATGGTATCATATTGTTGAAGCTGTTGCGGCGTAAATCCTATTTCCTTTTTCAGAAATTCAGCGATCATCGTCTTCCTGTCGGGCCGTTTATTAAAACCCCTGTCGTCTTTCTTCATGAGAAAGAAGGTGAGCATGGCAATATTCGAGACCAGCAATATGGCTATCACCAAAAGAAAAACCTTGCTCCTGCTTTGTGTGTTTATCATTATGGTTGCGTGTTTTCAGTATCGTAAATAGTGGCAACGGTATAAGAGAATTCATCCGTTGATGACTGGGCTACCTGTTCTGTTGAGCCGGCAGTGTCTGTCGTACCTTTGAATACGATCACTGCCAGGTTTATTAAAATGATCATGCACAAACCCGAAAAAGCAACTGCCGGACGGGTTATGAACCACCCTGCCTTCTCCCATACCGATTCTGTTTCCTTAGTCATGCGGGCTTGAATACGGGTAAGCAGGAAGGGCTTGGCTTCTGCACGGCTTAACGATTCCACACTGGCAAGTGCTTCATCAATAAGTTTGCTTATCTGTTCTTTCTTATTCATAACGGATCTTTTTATTGTTCCGAAATATTTTTTTCATAATAACCACTTAAAATCTTTTTCAAATTCGTTTTAGACCTTGCTATCAGCGATTCTACTGCATATAAGCTTGTGTTCATAATTTCAGCCACTTCCTGGTAACTCTGCCCCTCCAGTTTGTGCAGCGTAAAAGCGATCCGTTGTTTATCCGGTATCCGCTTCAATGCATTGAATAACTCAGCTGCGCTTTCCTTTTTCTCCAGTTGCACACCCGGGTGATTGAATTCCGCCGGCTGAACCTGTTCCTCATCATTATTCCGAAAAATGCTTTGTACAAAAGCAAAACGTTTTTTTGTTTTCTTTTTCTTCTCATGATCCAGCGCCCTGTTCACCGTAATGCGGTAAAGCCAGGTGGAAAATTTTGATTCGCCTTTAAAAGAACTAACCGACTGGTACACCTGTATAAAAACATCCTGTGTTATGTCATCCGCATCATCTTCGTCCTGCACGATGCTCAATGCCGTATTGTAAACCATATCCTGCCATTCATCCACCAGCTTTTTAAAAGCCGATTCATCGCCCTGCTGCAGTTGTACAATTAGTTCCGGTTGGTTCAAAACGTCGCATTTAATTAGCTGCTTAAAAGTAACTAAAACTGACGAAAGCCTCCGCCCGGTGCACCCATTCTTTCCCTGTCAAACCCGGAATTGGTGGCTGCTTTAGCCACACCAAAATTCTTCAGACTGTAAGTAAAGGTGAGCATGAAGTACTGCCTTAACACCTGGTTCTGCACATCCTGAATGTAAGAATCAGTTGCTGTACGGGTAATGCTCTGGTTTTGTTTCAACAGGTCAAACACCGTAAGTTTTAACTCGGCCTGTTGTTTTTTCAGGAATTTTTTTCCAATACCCGCATTCCATAACCAGTAATTCTGGTTAAATCCTCCGGTCAACCCGCTGTAGCTCTGGTTGCTTACATCATTCTGGATAAACCATCCTTTCTTATTCAAGAGATTCAATTGTACGCCTGCAGACTGCTGAACATATTTATTGTTCAACTGCGGCTGAATGGAATTTTTTACATTACTGAAGTTGGCAGAGTAGTTAACATTAAAATCAATGAACTCACTGATATTACTGGCTAACACTACCCCTGCGGTATAAGTAGATGATTTTGAATTATTGCGTACGTTATTGATCAGTCCCGGTGTGTTGCTGTACGTTAATCCACCGTTGAAACTTAAGTTAGATTTTATGAACTTCAGCGGCATCGCGTAGGTAAAAAACGAACGCAGGCTCCAGTAACCGTTAATATTTACCGGCTTGGATAATTGCGACCCTTTGTATAAGGTAACCGAACTGTTAAGCACACTGTCCTTTGATGCAGTATACGTTGCATTGGTTATGTAATTACTGTTCTGCTGCAGGAATATGTTCGCAAAAAAACTTTTGGCTTTTCCCGTATTTGTATACGTATACCTTGCACTCAGGGTATTACCAACCTGTTGTTTAAGGTCGGGGTTGCCGGCTGTAATAAACAACGGATTATTGTTGTTATATACATCCTGCAACTGGGTAACAGAAGGCGTATTGGTATTTGCCCGGTAAAACACCCGGATGCTGTTTCGGGCATTTAATTTCTTGTTCCACATTAAATTGGGAAGAATATTATTAAACGTCTTACTTACATTGGCAGGAGTGGGATAGGTCCGGTCGCTGGTAAGAATGGTGTATTGATACGACACGCCAACAGAAAACATGTTGTCCCGGTCGCCCACCCGGTAACTTGTACCTACATTATGCTTGGTAGTTACGTTGTCAAACTTGTTTGAAAGAGAATCGTCAAACACGGAGTATTTTCCTCCGATATAATCATATTGATAAACTTCCTGGTCTGATTTACTTTTTGAATAAGAAGGAGTATAGTTAAACTGTAATTGCCCTTTCTTACCAACGGGCTCTGTAAAAGCAATATTAGCCGAAAGCTGGTACCCATTTGTAACCAGACCGGTGTATTGCTGGAGCGAATCACTTACGATTCCACCGCTGGTATAATAATTATTCACGTTCTGAACATAGGTATCTCCGTCTTTCCTGTTCAATGCCGTATTAAAGTTCACAGAAAGGGTTCTGCCTTTTTTGGCAAAAGAGTGACGGAATAAAATGTTATTATTAAAGTTATACCCCGATGTTTTATTATCGGTGTTATTAATGGAGCGGCTGATGGTATCAATTGAAGAATAGCTATTCAGTCCGGTTATGTCTTTTACTGATTTATTGTTTTGAAAACTCAGGCTTGGCGAAATCATAATAGAGTTCTTGTCGTCAATTTTGTAATTCAGCCTGAAGTTGATCCGGTGATTGTAGTTTTTTGAACTTGACAGTGCATTCTCATCATAAAACTGGTTCTTACCAGACAGTTGGAAATTTTCAGTATTAGAGACCTGGTCATTATTTGTATTGCTGTTATTAAAGAAATAGCTTCCAGACACATCTACTTTCTTACTCCACACATCAGAATAATTCAGACCGAATGAATTTGTTTTACTGATACCGTTTTGCTGCCCTACGGTAAAGTTGTTTCCGTTGTTATTTCCACCGCCGCCAAAACCTCCGGCTCCGCCACCTCGGTTACCGCCACCTCCGCGATTGCCGCCGCCGCCACTGCTGCTTGTAACACCCAGCAGGTCCTGCGACGCAAAATTCTGCTGGTTAATATTATTGGCCAATCCCACAAAAGTCAACCGCATACTTTTTTTAAACATACTTATATTTCCTCCGGCATTGTAACGTCCGTCTGTTCCTGCCCCGGCAAATACTCTTCCAAACTGGCCGTTACGCATGCCTGATTTGGTAACGATATTGATGGACTTGGTACTGTTGCCGTCATCAAAGCCGGTAAACGCTGCCTGGTCACTTAGTTTATCAAATACCTGTATCTTATCAATGATGGATGCCGGTAGGTTTCTTAATGCCGCCGTAGCATCATCGCCAAAAAAATCACGGCCATCAACGGTTACTTTTTTTACCTGGTCGCCTCCGGCGGTCACATTACCATCCTTATCAATGGTTACACCCGGTAATTTCTTGATCATATCTTCTGCATTGGCGTCGGGATTAACTTTCAGTTCACTGGCATTAAATTCAAGGGTATCTCCTTTCTGTGATACGACCGGTTTCCTGGCTTTTACTACAACACCTTCCAGCTCCTTTGCCATTTTTGCCAGGTTGAATTGAAGTGGCTCTTTATTACTTGCCTGTAAGTTTATTACTTGAGAAATTACATCATACCCGATCGTACTTGTCAGCAAACGGTATTTATCAACCGCCAGCCCTGTAAAAGAGAACTCTCCTTTTGCATCTGATAAAACTGTTTTAGGGTGCAGAGAATCTTTCTGTGCAATAAGGGTTACGGTAGCTCCCGCAATGGGTGATTTGGTATCCTTATCCAGTAGCTTGCCCTTAAGGGTAAGATTCTGACTCTTTGCTGCTAGGGCGCCCAGGCTGAAAATCAATACTAATAACGCAGATCTTAATCTCATAATTTTTTATTGTATGTACTATTAGACGACAGCTTTTGATCAAACAGGTGCCTGAAGCCCTGGTTTTCAGTCCGGATATTAAATACGGCACCCATTCCGGATAAGTGGCATTCACTCATGATTAGCGGGCACATCCTGATAAATGATGAATTTGCCATTTTAGGGTTAACTTGCACGCCTAAAATATTAAACGACTCATATGGAATACAGCAAATTGGTATCGGTTACCGGACTGCCGGGGTTATTTGAATTATTATCCTCAAAAGCAGATGGGGGTGTGGTGAAATCGCTGGAAGACAAAAGCACAAAATTTGTGAGCAGCCGCATTCATAACTTTTCGCACCTGGAGAGCATTGAAGTATTTACAACCAAAGACAATGTGAACCTGGTTGATATTTTCAATGCCATGAAGGAGAGCAAAAGCAAACTTCCTGAAGACAATGATGCTGCAGCCGTAAAAAAGTACTTTGAAAAGGTTTATCCCGATATGGATTTCAGCCGGGTATATGCCAGCGATATGAAAAAAATGGTAAAATGGTTTGGCATCTTAACAGCAAACAACATAGAGTTCAAATTATCTGAGAACCCGGATGCAGGAGACAACAGTATTACTGAAAATAAACCAAAGACGGTTGAAACAAAAACCGCCGCAGTAAAAAATGCACCGGCTAAAAAAATAAATACACCGAGGAAGATGGCTTAAGATAGAACACGGATGACACAGATAAAGTTGATCAACAAAACTTTTTTAATAATTAAGATCCTGCCTTGTGTATAAAGGCGGGATTTTAAATTACATATCTACCTACTTATGTATACCGCAGATATAAAAAAACTTCCCCGGCATTTCATTCCTGAAAATTTTGTCATCACCGATTGGCAAAGCCTGGAGCCTTATTTTAAGGACCTTCTGGAAAGAAAAATTGATACGAAGGCTGACCTTGAAAAGTGGATGAAGGACCAGAGTGAACTGGAAGCCGTGGTAAATGAAGATGCCTGCTGGCGGCAGATAAAAATGACCTGTGATACCGAGAACAAATCGCTGGAAGAAGCCTTTACATATTTCTGCATGGAGATCCAGCCAAAGATCCAGCCGTATTCCGATGCACTAAATAAAAAACTGGTGAATCATCCACTGGCAAAAGAGCTGGATGTAGAAAAATATTTTACTTACCTGCGTAATATCCGCAAGAGCATTGAATTGTTCCGGGAAGAGAACATTCCCCTGCAGGCAGCCCTTTCAGTAATGCAGCAGCAGTACGGTGTTATCTCGGGCAAAATGACCGTAAAAGTAAACGATGAAGAATACACTTTGCAACAGGCAGCAAAATTCCTGGAAAATCACGACCGTTCTTTACGTGAAGAAGTATACCGGAAAATAAACGAAAGAAGGTTGCTGGATAAAGAAGCATTGGATAAATTATACGATCAATTGATTGGAAAAAGAAACCAGGAAGCACTCAATGCCGGTTTTGCAAATTACAGGGATTATCGTTTTAAAGAACTGGGCCGTTTTGATTATACCAAAGAAGATTGTTACCAGTTTCACGAAGCCGTAAAGCAGCATGTGTTACCACTGGTGAATGTTATTTATCAAAACAAAAAAGAAAAGCTGGGACTGGATACTTTACGTCCCTGGGATATTGATGCAGAGCCAGAAGGCGTTAAACCGTTACATCCTTTTAAAACCAGCGAGGAACTCATCGAGAAGTCTGTTGCCTGCTTTACAAAACTTCGGCCTTTCTTTGGCGATTGTCTTAAAAAGATGAACGAGCTAAAACACCTTGACCTGGAAAGCAGGAAGGGAAAGGCTCCCGGAGGATATAATTGTCCGCTGGCCGAAAGCGGTGCTCCCTTTATTTTTATGAATGCCGCCGGGCAGATGCATGATGTAACCACCATGCTGCATGAAGGCGGACATGCGATACATTCTTTCCTGGCACACCCGCTTGAGTTGAATGGCTTTAAAGAATACCCCATGGAGATCGCTGAAGTGGCAAGCATGGCCATGGAATTGATGAGCATGGATGAATGGGAAACTTTCTTCACCGATAAAGAAGACCTGCAAAAAGCAATAGATCATCAATTAGAACGAGTGATCACCATCTTTCCCTGGATCGCCATCATTGATAAGTTTCAGCATTGGATATATGAACACCCTGCACACAGTCACGATGAACGCACCGAAAAATGGAATGAGATCCTGAAGGAGTTCCAGGATGACGTGATCGACTACAGCGGATTGGAAAATTACCGCAGCAACAGCTGGCAACGCCAATTGCATTTATTTGAAGTGCCTTTTTACTATATAGAATACGGCATTGCGCAATTAGGCGCCATCGGCATGTGGATGCAGTTTAAGGAAAACAGGCAATTGGCAATGGACAATTACTGCAAGGCATTAAGCCTTGGTGGCACAAAAACATTGCCGCAGCTTTTTGAAACGGCCGGTTTGCAATTTGACTTCAGCCCGGAAAAAATAAAAGTGCTGATGGAGTTTGTAAAGAAACAGATGACCTAATGCTTACCTGCATTCGCTGCATACACCACTAATGACCACATCGGTTTGATTTTGTTTAAAGCCCTTCGGAAGTTTTACTTCCGGGATAGCAACATGCTCTAAGCAAATCGTTTTATCACATACATCGCAGATGAAATGCACATGGTTATCGTGGTGATGTCCTGCTTCACAATTATCCCTGCACAAAGCATAAAGGATGGAATTATCAGTAGTGGGAATGTTATGGATTATTCCTTTTTCAACAAATGTCTGCAGGGTCCTGTATACTGTTACCCGGTCAAAGGAGGCATCCGTACTTTTTTCAATGTCGGCATGCGCCAACGCCCCGGGGCTTTTTAAAAAAAGTTCGAGTATTTTTTTTCTCCCCTCTGTTACACTGAGCTGGTTTCTTTTCAGTATGTCTAAAAGCTGATCCATAAATTTTAATTAGGTGTATTGCTGAAGCCGTTCATAAAACGTTTGCTGGTTACTTTTTCTTTCAGCAATCCTTTGATATCATTGATCATTTTGTCCACCTCATCATTATTCAGGCCGTCGTAAACCATACCTCTTACCCTTCGCTGTTTGTCTACCAACGCAAAAAACTGGGTATGTATGAACTGGTCCTTCAGCAATTGTGTTGAATCGGGCTTTCCGTTATCTATCCCGTAATCCTGCCGGGCCATTTTATAGAGAAGCGCTTTGTCGCCTGTAACAAAATTCCAATTTTGGTTTGCAGTTTGTGGTTTGTAGTTTGTGGCAGGATCATATTTTATTTTGTAAGACCCATCCTCGTTCCTTAACAAGTCCCCGTTGATCATTTTTCTTCATAGGCTTTTAGCAGTGGCACCGAATCTGTTTCAGGCATACAACTATGCGAAAGGATCATAAAATCCGGCTCATCTTTGAATGCATCAAATACCCGCCGCATATTGGCATTCATTTTCGGGCAGATGCCTTTGCAGGTGGTAAAGAAATATTCGGCTACATACACTTTGCCTTCTACTTCCCGCTGGGTAATGTTCTTTCCATCCTGGTTTATGAATGAGAAATCTTCCACATTGGCGTTTCGCACAACCAGGTTTGATTTTGAAAAATCGTAGTCACTGAACAGAAAGAAATAAAAAGCACCCAGCAGCAAAACAAAAAAACCACCATAAATCAATAACCGCTTATTCATGTAAGATCATTTGGTGCAAATTTACAACCCTTTCAAGTTAAAATTTGCAACATTATTGCATTTTTGCTACCTTTGTCTTTCGCATGAATATAAAACTGAACTGGGATGCTTTTGGAATCTTTACTTCCATCGCTTGTGCCATCCATTGCGCTTTATTGCCGGTACTGATGTCTACACTCCCCGTGTTTGGGATCAACATCATTCACAATGTTTTTTTTGAATGGGGCATGATCGCCCTGGCGTTTGTTGTTGGTTCTTACTCACTTTTTCATGGTTTCATAAAACATCACCGCTCCCTGGTACCTGTTTTGATTTTTACCGCCGGTTTTGTATTCCTGGTACTTAAACAGTTTTTTGTGGAATTAGAGATCCCTTTTTTACTAATTGCTGTTGCGTTGATCATCAGCGCTCATTTTTACAACTACCGGCTATGTCACCGCAGCAAATGTTCATCACCGCATCATAAACACTAAATCCGTTATTGGCGCATTTATTCCCGATCCTTTATATTTATGGTTCAATCAACATTTATGAAGAAGCTATTCCTGCTTTTTGTTGCGCTGTTCTCTTTCTTTAATTTTTCATATGCACAATCACAAGACGAAACCATCATCCGTTCTGAAATTGAAAAACAACGCCTGGCCTGGAACAGGGGCGATATTGAGGGTTTTATGAATGGTTATTGGCAAAGCGATTCGCTCATGTTCATTGGTAAAAGCGGCGTAACCTATGGCTGGAAGAATACACTGGGAAATTATAAAAGAGGCTATCCTGATACTGCAGCCATGGGGAAGCTGGACTTCAATATCCTCCAGGTTAAAAAAATATCGGATACCTATTTCTTTATAGTAGGCAAATGGCATCTTACCCGCAGCATTGGTAATGTGGAAGGACACTTCACATTGTTTTTCAAAAAAATCAATAATAAATGGCTGATCATAGCCGATCACAGCAGTTGATCATAATTTCCATTTATGCCTGAGGTGGATAATGAGGACTATAAGGCTGGCAAGGAAAAGAGAATAGTACAGGTAATTCGTCCAGTCCGGCTTGTTTTCAAAAAAAGCATACCCTTTATAAATACCCGCAAACACATTTATCATCATCCATAATAAAACAATGGATATGGTCTGCAATATCTTTACCAGGAATGCCCTGGTTTCGTCTTCCATTCCCATGCCCGGATTTTTATCTGAAGTTCATTGTTTACCCTTAAAAGTAATACTAATGTTGAATCATTTCAGCAGTATTTTCCTGAACGCAGTACTGTCGCCATTGAATACATTGAAATCAACATAGGCATCCACACCATTCACCCTGCCCTTTTCATTATGCTGCCAAAAACTCCACCTTCGTTCGATTCTCGGTTTGTTTTGTACATAATAATGAGCAACCCACAATGGGTAATCATCAAACTTTCCATCTAAGAAATTTTCATAAAAATCTATATTGGTATAAATGATGGGCTTTACTTTATAATATTTACTGATCATTTCAAGCCAGTCCTTTGTGCGTTGCTGTATATCGGCAACAGATGCCCCGTTCGTGGTTTCAATATCCAGTACCGGCGGCAGGTCGCCTTTTGTTAGTGAAACAGTTGCTATAAAATTTTCGGCCTGTGCTTTTCCGCTTTTGGATGGAATGAAAAAGTGATAGGCCCCTCTTGGCATATTCGCTTCTTTTGAATTGAACCAGTTTTGCCGGAAGTTATTATCCACTCTTCCCAACCCCTCAGTGGCTTTAATAAAGGCAAAACCGATCTTCACCTGCTTATCCTGCATGGCTTTTACTGCTTCCCAATCAATATTTTTTTGATAACGGCTTACGTCAATCCCGTGGATATTATAATTAACGGGGAGATCAATTTCAAAGGCAGGATAGCGCACAAACTTTGGCTTGTTAACCACATTGGCGATATAGTAAACTGCCGTAGCCGCTATGGCAAGCAGCAGTGCCGGTATTAAAATTATACGCAGGATCGATCTTTTCTTTTTTGCCAACCGGGAAATATTAGAAAGCAAATTTGCAGAAAAGATATTTCAATCCGTTGCTAAAGTTTTAATAAAAGATCTTGTTTGATTTTTCCGGATCTGACCGGTACAGTTCCCGGTTAATAAAAAGTATCCAGCCCAGCACAATTACAAAGGTGATCTTTTGGATCAGCGGCAGGAAAGAAATGAATGTATTGCTCATCATGATAAAGTAGTTCAAACACATCAGGGCGATACACAAAAGCCCGGCATAGAAAAACCGGTAATACCCGCTTTTATAGAGCCCGGTAAAGGTTCCGCAAAGGGCTATAAACCCCAAAAGGCTTGCGGAATGTATGACCACATCATGCAACTGCGTAAACAATAATGATGATATCCCCATTGCTGCAACTCCGCAAAACCGAATTGTTTTTTTTACAGTGTCATTAACCGCAAACAACGTCGGCAAAAAATACCAGAATATCAAAAGGGAGAAACTTAAGATAAGCCAGGAGGTAATTGCGATTTGCCTTGCGGCATTATGTTGGCCGTTCTTCGCCTGTTCGCTCAACAGGTCGCACCAGTAGTTGTTGAGCCAGCTGAAATCCTTCGCCGTCCTATCAGCCTGTGAGCCGCCCGGATAGAGGTATGCAGCGATAAAATACAGCACAATAAAAATGCAAACACCAAAAAAAGTGATCCTGCTGCCGGTACTTTTTTTCATTGGCTTACTGTTAAATGCTTATTTACTTCAAAAGTTTTTTTACAAACCTGAAATCTTTCCCGGCAGTGATCTTTAAGAAGTAACCCCCGGCTGCAAGTTGTGCAGCGGGCATTTCAATATACTCCGACCCGTTGACCAACAAAATATTTTTCTTGTATAGCAACTGCCCGGCTGCATTATACAGGAAAACAGATGCGGTGGATGAAGAGAAGCCTTCCAGAGAAATATAAAACAGGTTCCCAACCGGGTTTGGAAATACCTGCACCCGGTTTTGCCCGGCAGCCGTGTTTAGTATCTTTAGAAGTATTGTTCTTAGTGACCAACCAGTAATCGGGATCAATTAAAACCGTGTCGGCAATAAAACCAATGTTCCGGATAAATATCTCGCCGTTGGTCTTGTTATCAACTACGATGGTTTTTTCCTGCGTTGCATTTTTGAACTTTAATGCAACCGGCAGATCATAAAAACTAACCGAAGGATGCGAAGTAACCTGGCTCATTTTAATTTTTACATAGCTGCTGCCGAGTTGCGACCATTCTGCTTTATAGCTGGGATAGCCTTGTCCTTCAAACCAATCTTTAAAGAACTTACCCAGGTCAACGCCACTCTCTGCTTCCAGGTTTCGTTGCAGGTCGGCTGTTTTGGCAAATCCATAGATCACAGCAGGATCTTTCTGGTACCTGCGTAAGGCACGGAAAAAAACATCATCACCCAGTTTCCAGCGCAGCATATAAAGAAGGTACGATCCTTTATTGTAACTCAGCCTTCCACTGAATATCCTCCCAACATTTGTCGTATCATCTACTTTAACCGAACCTCCTGTTACTGAAGTAATATTGTTCAAAATTGATCTTCGGTTAGCAATAACACTGGCCGGGTATTTATTTTCCATATACATAGCAGCAAGAAAAGTTGCAAAGCCTTCATTAAGCCAAATATCTTCCCAGGATGCACAGGTGACCTTATCGCCAAACCACTGATGCCCGAGTTCATGTGCACAAAGCCCTTCATCAATTGATACCACAAAGGTTGCGGTCTGGTGTTCCATACCACCACCCCATCCAAACTGCACATGACCATATTTTTCTTTGATGAAAGGATATTCGCCAAATATGCCGTGATAATACTGAAGTGCATTCAATACGTTTTGCGTTCCACTTTGAAAAGAAGCTAGATCTTCGGGGTAACAATAGGTTTGCATGGGCATGTTTACAGCACCAAGCTGAACCGAATTATTGAACACCGAAAAATTGGTAACGGCAAAACAAACTAAATAAGATGCGATCGGGTAGCGGTGTTTCCAGTACGTAACTTTTTTTGTTCCACTGTTGATCAGTGTTTCGCTTTGCAGCATTCCGTTGGATGCGGCTTTGTATGCGGCAGGATTTGTAATGATCACGTCTATCGAGTCTGCTTTGTCATCAAGCCCGTTTTTACAGGGCCACCAATCACGACTGCCATAAGGTTCACTTAAGGTCCAGATCACCGGCGTTACTCCATGTGTGGTCTGCACAAATGACCCAAAGCCGGTATTGGCAGGCGGACCTTTATAATAGATACTTACCGAATCAAGCACGCCGGCATTTACCTGGCCAGGAAAATTTACCTGCAATAAATTATTGACGTGGCTTTTAGTAAGCACCGTATTACGTTGTTTAACGCTATCCACATTCAACCCATTCATCAGGTCGAATGAAATAGAACTTGCAGATGTGGTGATCACGAAATACACGGTGACTTTTCCGGTGATATAATAAACAGCCGGATCCACCTCCCACTCACAACGGTAATATTTAACATCAAAATTTGTTGAGGCCAATGTTCCGTTAATAATATTGTGTTGCTCGTGGTGGGTACGTTCCTGCGCAGCGATATCATACACCTGTTTACACCTCAATTCAGGTGATTGTGCCTGCACGTTAAGGCAGGCGAGTAAAAACACGATAGAAAAAATACGCATATTTAAAGTTAACAACCTGCACATGCAGGTTCACTAAAGTTCCCAATTTTTTGTGAAAGGGCAATAATAAAACCAGCTTATCGTTTTTAAAAAGCCCGTTTTTAATTGCATACCTCTATGATTTTAAAACTAAGTTCAAGCAGAAGAAAGAAAACTTCTTTAACAGTATCAAAGTCAACTTTGATACTGTTTTTTACTATGGGTATAGCAGGTATTGCTAATGCCGATCCGGTTTATGATACTTCTAAGAAAACACTTTTAGCATCTGTTGAAAAAAAAGCGGGTACCGGTGATGTTACCCTGGAAGCAAATGTTCAATTCCCGGAAACGCTGACGGGTAATGAAGAAGAAGCGCTGGAATACATTGAAAAATTTTCAGAGAACAGAAGAGCGTATGTGATCCGTACGTATAACAGGGGCAAAAAATATTTCCCAAAAGTAAGCGCCATCCTGAAAAAATATGATCTGCCTGATGAACTGAAAATGCTTATTGCCCTGGAAAGTGCATTCAATGCCAATGCGGTTTCAAAAGCAGGCGCCGTAGGTTACTGGCAGTTTATGGATGATGTGGCAAAAGAGTATGGATTAAAATATGTTCCCCGCCACAGCAAAGCAACCCGGACCATAAAAGGGAAAAACGGTAAAAAAATAATTGTAAAAAAACAATCCGGCGGAAGAGATGACCGGAAGAATTTTAATAAATCAACCTTTGCTGCTGCCCGTTATTTAAAAGACAGGGGCCGTAATCTTAATAACGATCTTTTACTGATGGTAGCCAGTTACAACTGCGGGATAGGCAATGTTTGGGAAGCCATGAAAAGAACCGGCAAGGATAACCCCGGTTTCTGGGATGTAAAAGACTACCTGCCTGCCGAAACAAGAGCTTATGTAATGAACTTCATCACACTGAATGTACTCTTTCACAACTACGATAAATTTACCGACAACAGTCTTACGTTCTCCCCGGTAAAGATCAAACTTGATAATTTTGAGCAGCATCTTACCGAAGCGCTTGATGAAGCAAGTAACCAGAAATAACCGGGATCACATTTTTATTTTACAAGATCGGCTTCACAGCATTTAATTATAACGAGTTCCTGTAAATAACTTTCATTCGGCTTACCTTTGCTTATGCCCCGATTCAACTGGAACGACAGTACAAATCTATTAAGCAAACTTACTTTCCGGCGTTTTACAAACGGCATTAAAGTGCTCAGCTGTTTTTATGCAAGCCGTTTATTGAACAAGCCGGTGCAATGGGGTTATCCTGTCTCGGTTTCATTTGAACCAACCACCAGTTGTAATCTGCGCTGCCCCGAATGTCCGAGTGGTTTACGGCAGTTCACCCGGCCAACAGGTATGCTGAAAAATGATTTCTTCAAAACAACCATTGATGACATTCATAAGGAGTTACTTTACCTCATTTTCTATTTCCAGGGAGAGCCGTACCTGAATCCCGGTTTCCTGGAGATGGTGAAATATGCCAGTGATAAAAAAATATACACGGCTACTTCAACCAATGCCCATTACCTTACTGATGAAGTTGCAAAGAAGACGGTAGAAAGTGGCCTGGACCGTCTTATCATTTCTATTGACGGCACCACCCAGGATGTGTATGAACAATACCGGGTTGGCGGTAATCTTGAAAAAGTTTTACAGGGCGCAAAAAATATCATGAAATGGAAAAAGGAATTGAAAAGCAAAACGCCTTTTGTGTTTTTCCAGTTTCTTGTTGTTAAGCCGAATGAACACCAGGTAGAGGATATTAAGCGCCTGGCCAAAGAAGTAGGCGTGGATGAAGTTCGTTTTAAAACGGCCCAGGTATATGAGTATGAGACCGACCCAAACAACCTGATACCAACCATTGACAAATACAGTCGCTATAAAAAGAATGCCGATGGCAGTTATACCGCGAAAAATAAATTGGCCAACCGTTGCTGGAAACTGCAGCACGCCAATGTGATCACCTGGGATGGACTGGTAGTGCCTTGCTGCTTTGACAAAGACGCTACTCATCAGCTTGGAAACCTCAAAACCCAATCCTTCAAAGAGATATGGCATAATGATAATTACAGACAGTTCAGGGCCGAGTTAATGAAAAGCAGGAAAAATATTGATATTTGCGCCAATTGCAGCGAAGGAGTCTCGGTTTGGAAAGATTAAACAACACAAATTTGCATATCCCCCTTTATGCCATCTATATTTAACAACCGGCTTAGACAAATAATTTTACTATTGGTAATAATCCTGCTTGTTGGTTTATTATTAAAGCAGTTGTATATATTTTTACCCGGTTTTTTGGGTGCCATAACTTTATACATACTTACCCGTAAATGGTATTTAACATTAACCGGGCAAAAAAAATGGAAAAGGGGGCTTACGGCTTTGCTGTTTATGCTGGGTTCGCTTGTAATTATTGCGATCCCTGTTTATTTCGCATTTATAATGATTTCTCCAAAAATCAATTCTTTATTACATAGCCAGCAGGAAGTAATGCAGGGCTTACAGATATTTTCAGATAGACTGGAGGCTATATTTGGCATTCAGTTATTTACAGATGAAAATACAAAGTCCGTTGCAGTAAAAATATCTGCCGCCATTCCGGGTTTTCTTAATAGTACGGCTAATCTGGTTATTAATCTCATTATGCTGTTTTTCCTGATGTACTACTTATTGGTAAACGGTACGGCCATTGAAAGATATTTACATAAAATTATACCCTTAAAATCTGAAAACGTAGATAAGCTTTCGGATGAAACTATTTTAATGATCAGGGCTAACGCTATTGGTATTCCTGTTATTTGCGTGGTACAGGGCATTTTTGCCGCAATCGGATATTTAATTTTTGGTGTAAAAGACTGGGGCATGTGGGGATTTGTAACAGGGGTGTTAGCCTTTTTTCCATTGGTTGGTACCATGATCGTTTGGGTACCCCTGGTCATATATCTTTATTCAACCGGCCATTCGTATTCTGCATTCTGGCTAACCCTTTACAGCTTTATCGTAACGGGAAATGTTGATTATATTGCCCGCTTAGGTTTATTAAAAAAGATGGGCAATGTACACCCGGTGGTAACAGCATTAGGTGTAATAGTAGGTTTAGGGTTATTTGGGTTTATGGGATTGATTTTTGGCCCACTGCTTATCAGCTATGTTATTATTTTAGTTAAGATATATTTGAATGAATTTGGAAACCCCACTGATACAGCATAGCTGAACCGGGGATGTGTATCATTTAATCTTTTAGTATGGGCATAGAGAAAGACATTAATCAACAATCGTTTCGGAACGATCATCAAAAAGCCGCCATTAACCTTATTTATACCTACAACTGGTTAAATGAAAAGATGAAGCTCTTTTTTGACAAAGAAGGCATCACCGGGCAGCAGTTCAATATCCTCCGCATACTTCGTGGAGCCGGTACACCCATCTCAACTTTGCAGATAAGAGAACGGATGCTGGATAAAATGAGCGATACAAGCCGCATTGTTGACAGGCTTGTACTAAAAGGCCTTGCACAAAAAAATACCTGCAAAAATGACAAGCGCCTGGTTGATGTGAGCATCAGCACTAAAGGAAAAAAGCTTTTGGAAAAAATAGACGGCCATGAAAAAGAGATGGATGCAATCTTTGGAAGCCTCTCTCCGGCTGAAGCAGCACAGTTAAATAAATTATTAGATAAGATCCGTCAAAAAGATTAAACCCTCATGCAGAAAAAAAAATCTCTTTTACTTATATTGCTGATTTGTATTTCTACTTACCACATCTATGCCCAGGCAAAACCGGAGTTCCGGGGGGTATGGATCGCCACCGTTGATAATATCGACTGGCCATCGAGAGGTAATTACAATTCCGATTCACAAAAAGTCGAATTTATAAAGTTGCTCGACATGCACCAGCACAACGGCATGAATGCGATGATCGTTCAGATAAGGCCTGTTACAGACGCTTTTTATCCATCTCAGTACGAACCCTGGAGTGAATTCCTTACCGGCATCCAGGGCCGACCGCCCATGCCTTATTACGATCCGCTGGAGTTTATGATCTCCGAAACACATAAACGGGGAATGGAGTTTCATGCATGGATGAATCCATACCGGGCTGTGTTTAATATTGGCAAATCGTCCATCGCTGCAAACCACATCACCAAAGTTCACCCGGAATGGTTTCTTACCTACGGCGATAAAAAATATTTCGACCCCGGTAATAAAGACGTACAGCAGTATGTAACCAATGTGGTGAAAGATGTGGTGAGCCGTTATGCCGTGGATGCTGTTCATTTTGATGATTATTTTTACCCATACCGCATTGCCGGAAAAGAGTTTCCGGATAATGCAAACTACCTGCGTTACGGAAACGGCATCAACAAAGATGATTGGAGAAGAAGCAATGTAGACTCCATCATCCTGATGTTGAGCAAAGCCATAAAACAAGGAAACCCTAAATGCCAGTTCGGCATCAGTCCTTTTGGTGTATGGCGTAATGAAGACAAGGATCCCGAAGGCAGTAAGACCAAAGCCGGCCAGACAAATTACGATGACCTGTATGCCGATATCGTATTGTGGTTAAAAAACGGATGGATAGATTATGTTGCCCCCCAGTTGTATTGGGAGTTTGGTCATAAAGCCGCTCCGTATGAAGTATTGCTTGATTGGTGGAGCAAACACACGTATGGAAGGAACTGCTACATTGGCCTGGGTATTTACCGTGCCAACAGCAATGCCGCCTGGAAAGACATTACGCAATTACCAAGGCAGATAGAAGCGCTGCGAAATACACCCAATATCCAGGGCATGATATTTTTCAGCAGCAAGTCTTTCAATAATAATCCCAATGGCTGGAGCGACAGCCTGCGGCTGGAATATTTTAAAGAGCCTGCAAAAACACCCGAAATGAACTGGATAAACAGCAGCAGGGAATGATTTGCGGCTTTTAACCCATGCGCATTTTATCTACCTTAGCACTATTAAACTAATTAACCAATAAACAATTTTGTTATGCCCGGTTATGAATTTTGGAGCGATGCAGAACGCAAAGAAGTAAACGATGTGCTGGAAACAGGGATTTTAATGCGCTATGGCTTCGATGGTCCACGTAAAGGAATATGGAAATCAAAAGAACTGGAAGAAGCCATTTGCCAAACCTTTGGTTCCAAACATGCCCAGTTAGTAAGCAGCGGCACCGCTGCATTAACAACAGCTATGGGTGCATTAGGCATTGGATATGGCGACGAAGTGATATTGCCTTCTTTCACTTTTGTGGCCAGTTTTGAAGCCGTATTGAGTGTTGGTGCGGTACCTGTATTTGTGGACGTGGATGATACATTAACCCTGAATCCCGAAGCGGTACGCAATGCCATCACTTCAAAAACCAAATGCGTAATGCCTGTACATATGTGCGGCAGTATGGCAGATCTGGATGCATTGCTATCAATTTGTAAAGAACATAACCTTGTTTTACTGGAAGACGCCTGCCAGAGTATTGGCGGAACTTACAAAGGAAAAAAACTGGGTACCATCGGCGATGCCGGCACATTTAGCTTTGATTTTGTAAAAACAATTACCTGTGCCGAAGGTGGTGCTGTAATGACCAACCGGGATGATGTTTATATCAGCAGTGATGGTTACAGCGATCACGGCCACGACCACAGGGGTGTTGACCGGGGAGCTGATCTTCATCCTTTCATTGGCTACAATTTTCGCATCAGTGAGTTACATGCCGCTGTGGGTTTAGCACAGATAAAAAAACTGGATACCTTTTTATCTCTCCAGAAAAAAAATCATGCTGCACTAAAAAACATACTTTCTGCAATTCCTGAGATCTCTTTCAGGAGAATCCCGGATGAAGCCGGTGACAGCTGTACGTTCTTAAGCTGGTTTCTTCCTACCGAAGAAGCAACAAGAGCTGTGATTGCAGAAATGAAAGCACAGAATATTTTAGCCGGTAACTTTTACTGGTACGACAATAACTGGCATTATATCCGCAAATGGGATCATCTCAAAAATTCTGTTACACTAAATGCCCTGCACCCCGACCTGAAAGCTGCGGTCATTCATCACGCCGCAAAAGATTTCAGCGTAAGCGATGCCATCATGGGCCGCTGCATATCTACTGCCATTGGTTTGTTATGGACCGATGAGCAACTGAAGGCAAAAGGAGAACACATGGCGAATGTGATCAGGAAGGTACTGAGTGCAGAAAAACAAATGGCTTAAAAAGAGGATTTTATATCAGAAGGGATTTATCGAATTAGGTTTCTGCTCCAAATAATCATTATACTGCAAAGAACCCAGCCTGAATCTTACCGGGATCTTTGTTACTTTCTCAAATTGTAGTTCCCTTTTACAGAAAAAAACCAAAATTCCGGGTGTAGAAATCTGCCCCAATAGCAAGACAGGATGACGTAGATAAATTAATATTCGGCTTGCCTGATCCCAATTGAATTGCCTGTCCACTTTTCTCTTTATGAAAATAACTGAACGTGATCTTGCCCGGTCTCCCGGCTGGTTTAAAGGGAGAAAAACCTGTAGAGCCAGGCGCTTTTATACCGATTTCCTGGCAAAAGACGGCGCTTGCCACAAAAATCATGCAGAAAAACAAAAATTTAGCTTTTTTATTCATTTTACAACACGCTATCTCTGTAAATTTACGTTGTTATTGATCTTGTGGATCAGTTATTTTTTAAACCACATCAAATTTTTACCCTAAGCAGAACAGCAATATGGCTTTAAGTCAGGGACTATATCAGAAACAATTACAAAAATTATCTCCCCAGCAGATACAATTGATGAAATTGCTGCAGGTCCCAACTGCGTTGCTGGAAGAACGTATTAAGGAAGAGATCGAGGAAAACCCGGCACTGGAAGAAGCCGAAGAAGGACATGAGGATGAATACGACGAGGTAAATGACGAGTTTAAAGATAAGGAAACTGATGATGCGGAACCAGACGGCAGTGAAGATGACTATGATAATATTGATATCTCTGAATATGTAAGCGATGGCGATGATGATGTGGCTGATTACAAACTAAAAGACGACAATTACCCGGAAATTGATGAGAACAAGACCATCCCGATCAAGGTGGAAAGAGGCTTTAACGAACTGATGCTTGAACAACTGGGTATGCTTACTTTAACCGATCATCAACGGCGTATTGCCGAGCAGATCATTGGTAACCTGGATGATGATGGTTATTTAAGAAGAGAGATCTCTGCGATCGTAGATGATCTTGCATTCAGGCAGAACATTGAAACAACTGAAGGAGAAGTTGCAGAATTGGTGCTGCAGATACAGCAGTTTGAACCTGCCGGCATTGCTGCCCGGAATCTGCAGGAGTGTTTACTGTTGCAGCTGGAAAGAAACAGCAACAGCGGCAAGCATGTAGAGATGGCCATAAAAGTACTGGAAAAGTATTTTGAAGAGTTTATAAAGAAGCATTACGAAAAAATTCAACGGGGGCTTGACCTGACCGACGAACAATTGAAAGCAGTCATAAACCAGATCATCAAACTAAATCCAAAGCCCGCCGGTACCATAGGAGAAGGAAGCAAAGCAGAAAGTTATGTTGTGCCCGATTTTTTTATTTACAACAATGCCGGAAAGCTGGAGCTGACGCTTAACAGCAGGAATGCACCCGACCTGCGGATCAGCGAGGGATATCGTGACATGCTCAGGGACTATGAACGGGGCAGTAAAAAAGATAAACGTCAGAAAGAAGCCGTTATGTTCATCAAGCAAAAGATCGATTCGGCAAAATGGTTCATTGATGCCATAAAACAGCGACAAAATACTTTGCTGAACACGATGGAAGCCATCATGAATTACCAACATGAGTTTTTTATTTCCGGCGATGAAACAGACCTGCGGCCGATGATATTAAAATATATTGCAGAAGCAACAAGCCTGGATATTTCTACCGTAAGCCGTGTGGCAAACAGCAAATTCGTGCAAACAGAATTCGGGACTTACCGGCTTAAGTTTTTCTTCAGCGAAAGTTTACAAACCGACAGCGGTGAAGAAGTAAGCACCCGGGAAGTTAAAAAAATACTAAGCGACATCATTGAAGCCGAAAGTAAAAAGCATCCGCACAGCGATGAACGGTTAACCGAAATGCTCCAGGAAAAAGGATATAATATTGCACGGCGTACCGTTGCCAAATACAGGGAACAATTAAACATCCCGGTTGCCCGGTTAAGAAAAGAACTATGACAGAAATGCTGATACATAACCCGGCTTCGGATAATAAAAAAGAACACAATTTCACCCTCCGGATCCTTGCCCAGTTGTTTTCTGTGGTTTTTCACCCGCTGTTCATTCCCACGTATGTAGTGGTCTTTTTATTAAATTTTCATCCCTCGTATTTCTCCGGCTTCAGCAACGGATCTAAATTGATGCTGTTGCTTACAACCATATTAAACACCGCCTTCTTTCCGGCTTTTTCTGTTTTAATAATGAAGGGGCTTGGTTTTATAAAATCTGTTTTTTTGCCTACACAACAAGACCGGATAGGCCCTTACTTGGCAGCCATGATCTTCTATTTCTGGGCAGCAAGGGTTTTCTTTAAGTTCGAACCACAGCTTTCGCCTGTTTTACCTGCATTCATGACCGGCGTTTTTCTTACCACCGTTTTTGCTCTCATAATAAACATCTTCTTTAAAATAAGTATGCATGCCATTGCCTGCGGAGGGCTGATCGGTGTGTTCCTGGTAGTGATGAACAGCAACAGCATGTTAATGACCTGGCCTTTAGCGCTGGCAATATTGATAACAGGCATTGTATGTTCCGCCCGTTTTATCATAAGTGATCATACTCAAAAAGAGATCTATACCGGGTTGATGGTTGGCCTTGCCTGCCAGCTTATTGCTGCTTTCATAATCCTGTAAAAAAGAAGAAGCCCCGCTAAAAGCAGAGCCTCTTGTCTCCTGTCGTGCCTAACAATAAAAAATTCTAAAACTGTAGCGGAAATAAAATTTTAGCTGTTAAGTATTTTTGAACGGTTGATATAGGTTTTTGAAGGATAGTACAAAAACATACAGCTCCCGTTTTTAATAACGTCGATGATCTTTTTACTCAGGTCCGCCGGTACGGCGGGACAACCATGACTTCTTCCCAAATAACCATTCCTGCGGATAAAATTTTCACTCACATAATCTGCTCCGTGCATAACAATCGCCCTGTTCAGCGCATTGTTATTAATGCCGTATTCACATCCTTTTAATTTCATTGAATAGCCATTGCTGCCTTTATACGTATCCAGTGTTATAAAAAAACCGAGGCTGCTCTTGTATGATGCGCCGGAATTGGAAAAATTGGTTGCACGATCAACGCCTGAATTGCGGCCATGTGCCACCAATGAATTGAATAAGATCTTCCCGGTGGCTATTTCCAGCACGAACAATCTTTTTTGAATGGAAGACATGCTGTAATCAACAATGGTAAGCAGGTTGCAGTTTTTTAATAAATTCTTTGCCTGCAAAACCGTAAATCCTTTATATGCCTTTTCAAAAGCCTCTTTTGATAATCCGGCAGATCCCAGGTTCCAGGCACTATAAAGAGCAGATGAACTTATTGCTGTATTTTCTGTAACAGAAAGCCCGGATACAGGCGATCCTGTTTCCTTTACAATTTGTTTTGTAAAACGAGATGAGGAACTGTTTGACAGCAGCAGCAGCATACACAGCAAAGCAAGCGCATATCGGGTTAGTCTCATTCTTGTGGTTTTTCAGTACGGATCCAGACGTTACATGAATCGTGATATAAATCGTTTTACCTGAACACTTTATTGTGCAACAAACTAAAAGGAGATAGATATATTTTATTGTTATGTTCTGAAAAGTAAAACTACTTAGGGACTGTACTTTACAACGCATTAACGCCTTCGTTTTATTACTGTGAAAGCCCAATGCTATATCTTTGTACTTTAATTAAACCATGAAAAATATTATATCACTTTTTTGCCTGTTGCTGACGTTTTCGGTAATGCCTGCAAAAGGATATTTCCATAAGACGGGTTTTGACAGGGCTGCTTTTTATAATGCCATGGCTGCAGAAACGGTGGATGAAATAAACACACAACTCAATATTATAAAAGCATCTTCCATAAATGAAAAAGAAGCTTTTGAAGGTGCCTTGCTTATGAAAAAGGCCGGGCTTATTGCCAAAGCAAAGGATAAGCTCAGCTTGTTTAAGGAAGGCAGAAAAAAACTGGAAGCCTCCATCAAAAAGGACAGCGATAATACCGAATTTTGTTTCCTGCGGCTCATCATCCAGGAACATGCCCCAAAAGCACTTGATTACAAGAGCGATATTGATCACGACAGCAAACTTGTCCGGTCCAATTATAAAAATCTATCTCCGGCAACGCAACAGGCTGTTATAGACTACAGTAAAAAATCAAAGGCTTTAAAAGGGTTAGTCCCTTAATTTTGCATCGCATGGGTAAAGAAATTCTTGTTATTTATTATTCTCAGTCTGGCCAGCTTACCGACATTACTGATAGCTTAACAGCGCCGCTCATTGAAGCCGGTAATTCGGTAGAAAAGGTTTGTGTGCAGGTTGCGAACGACTATCCTTTCCCATGGACGGGCAAAGCTTTTTTTTCTGTAATGCCTGATTGCGTAAAGGAAGTTCCCACAGAATTAAAACCATTCCAGTTAAAAGAAAGCAAATACGACCTGGTCATTCTTGGCTACCAGGCATGGTTTCTCTCGCCTTCTATTCCTGTCAATTCCATATTACTTCACCCTGCAGTAAGGCCGGTATTAAAAGATACTCCTGTGGTTGCCATAACCGGCGCCCGGAATATGTGGATCAGTGCCATGCAAAGGATAAAAGCGATCCTTAAAGATTCCGGCGCAAAACTGGTTGGTCATATTGCCCTTGTCGACAAACACCACAACTTCATCAGCTTTATCACCATTTTTTACTGGATGTTCAAAGGAAAAAAGGGGCGCTGGCTGAATCTTTTTCCCAAACCCGGGGTTTCTGATGAAGATATAACCGGCACAGCCGCATACGGGGCTACCATTCAAAAATATCTTGGCCGGGATAATTGGGATGGTATGCAGGATGAACTGCTTAAGCAAAAAGCCGTGGTAGTAAAATATAATTTAATGTTTATAGAATCAAAGGCCAAGCGGATTTTTGGGATATGGGCAAACATCATAGCCAAAAAGAAAAAAAAGACAGCGTGGCTTGTTGCATTCAAATATTATCTTTTAATTGCATTGTTTATAGCGGCACCGATCATACTAACTGTTGATGCTATATTCTTCAAACCCTTTTTATCGGAACGCATAAAAAGGCAAAAACAACAATATTCAGGTATAAATTAATTAACCCTAACTGCAGATGTCTTTTAACGAGGTTTATATTACTAATACGTCTTCTTTTTTTCCAAACAACCCGGTATCAAATGACGAAATGGAAGATTACCTGGGCTATATCAATGGCCAGCCTTCCAAATCAAAGCGCATTGTTTTACGGAACAATGGCATAACCAACCGTTATTACGCCTTAACAAAAGATAGAAAAGTAACGCATACCAATGCCCAGATAACAGCCGAGGCGGTGAAAGCCGTTTTAGGAAATGACGACAGCCAACTAAAAGCAATTGATCTTCTCTCTTGCGGAACTTCCACACCCGACCAGGTGATGCCTTCGCATGGGGTGATGGTGCATGGCCTGTTGCCGCAAACCAATTCTATTGAAGTGGTTTCCCCGGCAGGCGTTTGTTGTGCCGGCATGCATGCATTAAAGTACGCTTTCATGGCAATCAAAACAGGCGATGCAAGCCTGGCTGTAGCAACCGGTTCTGAACGGTTTTCAACTTTATTGGTTTCAGATGTTTTTGAAGATGAAGCTAAAAAACTGCAGGAGCTGGAAGAGAATCCCTACATCGGTTTTGAAAAAGAATTTTTGCGCTGGATGTTATCAGACGGTGCTGCTGCTTTTTTAATGACCAACAAAAAAAATGAGATTGGGTTAAGTCTTCGTGTTGAATGGCTGGAAGGTTTTTCGTATGCCAATAAAATGGAAGCCTGCATGTACAGCGCCAGTGAAAAAATGAAAGACGGTTCCTTAAAAAGCTACATGGAATTCACCCATGATGAGATAAACAATAAATCGATCTTAAGCATAAAGCAGGATGTAAAACTGCTCAGTGAAAATATTGTTCCGCTGGGTGGCGAAGGATTAAAAGCGGCACTGGATAAGCACGGGGTAAAATCATCAGAGGTCGATTATTTCCTGCCACACATGTCCAGTAATTTCTTTAAGGATAAAATATTCCAGCGGCTTATAGAGAACGGAACCGGCATCCCCTACGATAAATGGTTCGTTAACCTCAGCACGGTTGGTAATGTGGGCGCTGCATCAGTTTACCTGATGGTGGATGAATTATACCACAGCGGCAAACTGAAGGTTGGTGATAAGATATTATTGCTTGTTCCGGAAAGCGCCCGTTTTTCATACATGTACAGCCTTCTTACTGTTTGCTAAACATCCCGTTTAAAAAGGAATATTTAGGTTATTGTAGTAATTTCATCTTTCATTCCAACAGCACAATTGTGGCAATATGAAAAAAGAAGAAATACCCCAGGACGATGGTGCGCTTAATAAATTAACCAAGGAAGTGGTGTATGCTGTTGACAGCTCCGGCAAATACAGCACTGAACTAAGCTCCGGCTGGGAAGTAAAGGCCAAAGCGCTGGATGTGGCATGGGAAGATATTGAAAAGCGCATTGAAGATGCCCGGCAAAAAGTATTGCGCAACGAAGCCAGCCCGGTTTTATATTTTATGGAATTGCGGTTGATGGACATGGGCATCGTTTCTGCCTATACCGGCTTCTGGAAATGGACAATAAAAAAACACCTCAAAACAGCTGCCTTCAATAAACTCCCGGAGGAGAAATTAAAAAAATATGCTGACGCATTTAATGTAAGTGTGGAAGAATTAAAAACCATGAATGTGCATGAATAATGAATTTAAACATTTGCAGGCAGCTCATTGTGAGAACGGGGTTACTACAAACTTATTAAGGTCGGCCGGGGCAGAACAACTTACAGAACCGCTTTCTTTTGGAATAGGCTCTGGTTTATTTTACGTACAACTTCCTTTTCTTAAAATAAATAACGGCCCGGCCATTGCCTTCCGCACCATGCCCGGACTTATTTTTAAAAGAACCTGTAATGCGCTTGGCATACCAGTGGCCCGTAAAAAATTTACTTCGCAGGAAGCAGGCAAACGTTATTTAGATGAATGTCTGGATGCCGGAAGGGCAGTCGGGGCACAGGTGGGGGTTTATTACCTAACGTATTTTCCAAAAGAATACCGTTTCCATTTCAATGCACATAATATGATCGTGTTTGGAAAGGAAGAAGATAAATATATGATCAGCGACCCGGTAATGGAAACCGTTACTTCTCTCACTGATTACGAACTGCAACGGGTGCGTTTTGCAAAAGGCGCTTTTGCACCAAGGGGACAGATCTATTATCCGAAAGAAAAAAGATCGTAACAGATGAGCAGATGAAGAAGGCAATAGAGAAAGGGATCAAAAGAAATGTGAATCACATGATACGCATACCCGGTAACATTGCCGGCGTGAAAGGCATTGCAAATACCGGGAGAAAAATAAAAAAGTGGCGTGATAATTTAGGCCAGCAAACAGCAGGTTTATATTTAGCGCAATTGGTCCGCATGCAGGAAGAGATCGGCACTGGCGGCGGCGGATTCCGGTATATATATGCAGCCTTTCTGCAGGAGTCACATGCCTGGCAACCCATTGACGAACTGCTTGACATTTCTAAAATATTTACCGAGGCAGGCGACAAGTGGCGCAACGCCGCTGTGCATGCCGCCGGAATTTATAAAGGCCGCATCGGCAGCCAGGCCGATTTTGATGTGATGGGTGATTACCTCATCGAAATTTCTGAAGTGGAGAAAAAAGCTTTCCAGGCATTGTCTAAAATAAAATGGAATTCATGAGCAATGCAGCAGTGCGTATAGTTAATTTAGCCTTCACTTATCCACGGCAAACAGCAGCTTGTTTCAGCAATTTAAATCTTGAAGTACAGCAAGGGGAACGCTTTGGTTTGTTCGGGCCCAATGGTGCCGGCAAAACAACCTTAATGAACTGCATGACCGGCCTCCTCAATTACCAGCAGGGAAGCATCCAGTTACTGGGCAACGAAATTACCCATCATAAAAAATCCATCAACAAACTTTTTGGATTTGTACCACAGGATTTTTCTTTCTACCAGGAATTAAGCCCGGCAGAAAACCTTTCTTTCTTTGGCGCCTGGTCTGGGTTACAAAAGAGCGAGATAAAAAACAAAACAACCGAGCTTTTGGAAATACTCGGCCTCACTGATGTACGCAATAAAAAAGTACAGGAATTTTCCGGCGGCATGAAAAGAAGAGTGAATCTTGCCATTGGCGTGATCCATAATCCACAGATCCTATTTTTAGATGAGCCTACCGTTGGGGTGGATGTGCACTCCCGCCACGCCATCATCAACTACCTTAAAAAATTAAATGAGAACGGAACAACCTTAATTTATACATCGCATCAATTAAGCGAAGCAGAAGAGCTGTGCAACAAAGTGGCACTGATAGACGATGGAAAGATAATGGCACATGATACCCTGCAGCAATTAATGCTCGATCATAAAGAAGACGGGCTGGAAGGGCTTTTTATTAATTTAACCGGTAAATCGTTTCGGGATTCGTAATGTTCAAACTCTGGTCAACCATATTAAAAGACATCCGGATACTTACCCGCGACAAACTGGGTTTGATATTCATGTTTGTGATGCCGATCGTTTTGGCGGTGGTGATTACCGCGGTGCAGAACAGTACCTTTGAAATGCTTAACACCAACACCGTTCCCATGATCATCTGCAACCGCGACACCGGCGAAGCAGGCAAACAACTGGAAACAGCTATCTACAAAGTGGGCATGTTCCGAATTCAAACAGTTGCTGCCAATGAAAAGGATGAAGTTATTTCAGGCCGCATGCATGCTAAAGATGCCGTGATCGCCATTATCATTCCTTCCGATTTCAGCAGTAAAATAAAATTAAAGGCGAACGAAACCGCCCAAAAAGCATTGAAGAATTTTGGTATGCAGTCAGTCGACAATATAAAGGTCGACAGCAGCGCTATTCAGCCCATCACGTTGCTTTATCACCCGGTATTACAGGAAACATTCCGTCGTTCCATACAAGGTGCATTACGAAGTGCTTTGCAGGTAGTGCAGAATAAAGAGATCTTACGAAGCCTGTATTTTAACCTGAATGAAAGAGCCATGCCCGATTCGATGGAAAAAGACCTGATGGCCGGCCAGGTACTCATTAACGAAATTCCTGTTTCAAGAAGCGGCAGCAGAAATATTCCCAATGCATCGCAGCATAATGTACCGGCGTGGACGGTATTTGCTATGTTCTTCATTGTAATTTCTTTAGGCGGAAGTGTGGTAAGGGAAAAAATAAACGGAAGCTTTGTAAGGCTGAAAACATTGCCGACAAATTACCTTGTTTCATTATTATCAAAGCAACTCACGTATCTTTTTGTAACCGTGATGCAGGCTGCCGTGGTCTTCTCTCTCGGCATCTGGCTTTTTCCCTCCATGGGCCTTCCCCGGCTGAACATGCCGGATATAGCCGGCGTGGTGGTGGTAACCCTGATATGCGGATGGTGTGCCGTAAGCTATGCCATCATGATCGGCGTGTTTGCAAAAACACAGGAGCAGAGTAATGGCATTGGCGCTGTTTCTATTGTATTGATGGCAGCCGTAGGCGGTTTGCTGGTGCCCAGTTTCGCCATGCCGCAGTCTTTCCAGTTTGTAATGAAGCTATCGCCGCTGCATTGGTGCCTGGAGGCTTATTATGGTTTATTTTTGGAAGGTGGAAAGCTGAAAGATGTTCTCTTAAATATTTTACCTTTATTGGGTATTACACTGGCCGTTCAGTTGATCACGCTATACGGATTGAAAAGAAAAATCTCATTTGAATAAATTAACATGGAAACAGCAGAACTTAAACAACAGTTGAAAAAGCAGATCGTGCAGTTCTTAAACCTGGTATCGGTTAATCCCGATGACATAAAAGATGACGAGCCGCTGTTTGGCGAAGGGCTGGGCCTGGATTCCATTGATTCGATAGAACTGATCGTTTTACTGAGCCGGGAATATGGCATCGATATAAAAGACCCGAAAGAAGGTCGTAAGATACTGGTGGATGTTAATACCATGGCTGCCTATATTGAACAACACCGCACCAAATAAACTCTTTTTCATTGAGCAGAATTTTTGTTACGGGCATGGGCGTGATAAGCGCTGTTGGAAATTCTGTGGCCGAAAACCACAAGAGCCTTGTTGAAGGCTTGTGCGGCATCCGCAATGAACTGGATCTCTTTCCTACAAAATATGCCAACCTGCTTCCATTCGGACAGGTAAGAATAAGTACAGCTGACCTGTTGAAAAAACTGAATGTTACGGAGCCAGGCGTTACCCGAACAACCCTCCTTGCACTACATGCTTTAAACGAAATGCTGCAGGATGCAGGCCTTTCTCTTGCAGACCTGTCTTCTTCTGAAACGGCTTTGGCAGGCGCAAGTACGGTAGGCGGCATGTGCCTTACGGATGAATTGTATGCGGACGCAAATAAAAACACGAACGGTTCTCCCTATACTTCTTCGTACGATTGTGCTTCGGTAAATATGTATTTGCAGAAGCATTATAAAATGAACGGCATCATCAATACGATCAATACGGCCTGTTCTTCCTCTGCAAACTCCATTATGTATGGCGCTATGCTTATTCAGCATGGTTTTGCAAAGCGGGCCATTGTTGGCGGCGTTGACAGCCTGGCAAAATACACCATCAATGGCTTCAATGCCCTTCACATTCTTTCTTCGGAAAAATGTACGCCCTTTGATGAAGGCCGGAACGGTCTTAATCTCGGAGAAGGTGCCGCCTTTTTATTGCTGGAAAAAGAAGAAGACATTGCCGGGAAAAAAGTATATGCCGAACTGACTGGGTTCTGCAATGCCAATGATGCTTACCATCCTTCTTCCCTATCGGATGAAGGCGATGGGCCCTTTCTTTCCATGCAGGGAGCATTGAAGCTGGCAAAACTTTCTGCTGATAAGATCGACTTCATCAATGCACATGGTACCGGCACTGAAAACAATGATGAAGTGGAAAGCAGGGCCATGCTGCGTTTATTTTCAACCCCGCCGGCTTTTGCATCAACGAAATCATATACCGGCCACACATTAGGGGCCGCCGGTGCTGTGGAAGCCGTATACAGCATCCTGAGCCTTATTCACCAGGAAGTTTACCCAACCCTCCGTTTTAAAAAAACCATTCCGTCAACCGGGTTGATCCCTGTTGCCTCGTATAAAAAAATGCCGGTGCAACATGTTATGTCAAACTCCTTTGGATTTGGAGGTAATTGTTCATCACTCATTTTTTCAAAAGCATAATGTTGTACATCCACCAGGCATATTGCATTTCTCCGCAAAAAACATTTCAGGATGTTGACCTGGAAATAATAAATGAGCCGGTTGAAAAAAGATTGCTTGCCACTGAACCAACTTACGAGGGAATACCCCGGGCATATTACGCAGGATGGGAAGGGCGGTACGGATGGGGGTTGGCGCATCTATGCCGGTAATAAATTCTGCAGTGGCGATCAACGGGATCATCATCGGCACAGGCAAAGGCGGAATGGAAGACTGCATTAAATTCTTAAACCAGATCGTTCAATACGAAGAAGGCCTGCTTGCACCGGGTAATTTTGTGCAGAGTACTTCCAATGCAGTAGCCGCACAGGTTGGCATGATGAGTAAAAACAAATCGTATAATACCACCCATGTTCACCGTGGCCATGCTTTTGAAAATGCCGTGATCGATGCGGTGATGCAGCTCAACGAATTCCCCGGCAGTAACTTTTTACTCGGTGGTGTGGATGAAATATCTGAGTATGATTATACTATTGAAGATCTTGACGGGGCTTATAAGAAGGAATCCATTTCAAACAAAGATCTGTACGATACCGACAGCCCAGGCAGTATTGCCGGTGAAGGCGCCGCTACGTTTTTAGTTAATGACCAGGAACAAAACGCCATTTGCCAAATTGCAGCCATAAATATTTTACACAGTGAAGATGAAAGCCAGGTTGCCGATATGTTTCAGCAGTTCATTACAACAAATTTACCAGCCGGAGAAAATATCGACCTGTACATTTCTGGTGAAAGTGGCGATAACCGTACCCTGAAATTTTATACCGTCTGCGAAAAGCTCCTGAATGAAAACACCCCGGTAGTCCGCTTCAAGCACATGAGTGGTGAGAATGCGACGGCATCTTCCTGGGCTTTGTGGCTGGCATGCCATATTCTGCAACAGCAAAATATTCCTTCACACATGATGAAAAGAGTTGTCGAATTATCCTCCGTTAAAACCATTCTTCTTTACAACAATTATAAGGGCATACAACACAGTTTCATGCTGATCCGGAAAAATTAATTGTATTAAGAAACAATCTGTAATTTCCGTTTTAGATTTTTAAATAGCATGTGAACCATATAGAAACATTGGGCACATAGGTATATGTATTTTTCTATGTAATTCGGGCGAAATAAAAGCCTGGTAACTGTTTATGAAGAAAAAATGGAGTACACTATTTTATGTATTGACCCTTGGCGGGTCAGTTGCCGTTATCTATTGGATAATAAAGCAGGGCAGGGCATTACAAAGTCCATTGCTGACTGCAAAGGAGGTCCAATCCGAAGGTGAGTCAGCGGCAAGAAGCAGTTTCGGGGAATTTGCCGGTTCGTTTTCACACAACATAACAGAACCCATCGCGGTTCTGCTGATGCAGATCATCATTATTATTTTTTTTGCCAGGGTCTTTGGATATTTTTTTAAAAAGATCAATCAGCCTGCTGTTATTGGTGAAATATTTGCGGGAATTATTTTAGGCCCCTCTGTTTTGGGAGCATATTTTCCGGGTGTTGCTGATTTTCTGTTTCCTGTTGCTTCACTGGGCACCCTTAATTTTCTCAGCCAGATCGGCCTTATCCTTTTTATGTTCATCATCGGAATGGAACTCGATCTTAAATCAGTTGGCAAACAGGCTTACGACGCTGTAGTAATAAGTCATGCAGGCATTATCATTCCCTTTACGCTCGGAATGGGTCTTGCTTATTTTATTTATAAAGATTATGCCCCTGCCACAACTTCTTTTTTATCCTTCGCTCTATTTATGGGGATCGCTATGGGTATTACAGCATTCCCTGTTCTTGCAAGGATCTTGCAGGAAAAAAATCTCATCCGTACAAAGCTTGGTGTAACCGCCTTAACCTGCGCTGCTGCGGATGACATTACCGCCTGGTGTGTTTTAGCAGCCGTAATTGCTTTGGTAAAATCCGGCTCATCTCTCAGCATTTTTTTTACCATTGGCCTGGCAGTTATTTATGTGCTAATCATGCTCAAAGTAGTTCGTCCCGCCCTGCTCCGGTTGGAATATTTATATAACCACCGTGAAAAGGTAAGGAACGCCATTATCGCCATTTTATTCATGATGCTGATCTGTTCAGCTTATATCGCTTCAGTTATCGGCATTAATACCCTTTTCGGCGCATTCATTGCCGGCATTATCATGCCACCCAATTTAAATTTCCGGGAGATCATAACCGACAAGATCGAAGACGTAAGCATCATATTATTGCTCCCGCTTTTTTTTGTAATAACAGGGTTAAAAACACAAATGGGCCTGCTAAATGAAGGACATTTGTGGGTGATCTTCGGGTGGATGTTGCTGGTGGCAATTATTGGAAAATTCGGCGGTATCACAATTGCTGCAAAAGTAGTTGGACAAAGCTGGCGTGACAGCCTGTCGATCGGCGTACTGATGAATACCCGTGGCCTGATGCAACTGATCGTTTTAAATATCGGGTACGACCTTGGTATCCTTTCTCCGGAGATATTTGCGATGATGGTGCTGATGGCGCTGGTTACAACCTTTATGACAGTGCCGGCGCTGGATCTGATACATTGGTTGATACCCGAGAAGGCTTCAAATAGAGATTCGTAGAAATTCTTAAATAATTACCGGGTTGTAAATGATCCCTTAAACCGGAAGTGTATCAGCTCCTCTTTAAAAAAAGAAGCAATCACATTAATACTCCCATCTTCTCCTGCAGTATACTTTATATCAGCGCTGATGAGGTTATTCCTTGCCGGATCAATAACAGCCAGGAATTTCATTTCCTGTGCTTTTACCAGGTTGGTTTTTTTACCGGTTACCTGCTCGAGTATTTCCTTCACCATCTCCATCATGCAAACACCCGGCACCACCGGCTGGCCCGGGAAATGCCCTTCAAATATCCTATGCCAGGCATTAATGGCAAGCTCTGCCTTCACTTCTGTGTCGGTAACTTCCATTTTTTTTATTGTAAAAAAATCATTCAGCAGCATTTCTTTCTATTCGTTTTAAGCCAATGTTGAAATCAAATGTTTTGTGTGATATGCCTATGGTATCAGGAATCCCGCTGACATAATTTTTCATTACTCCTTCCACGATCACTTTTTTATTAGAGGCCCTTTCCATCCGTATCAATTCATTCGACCCAGAATCGGTAATATAATAATTAAAGCCCTTTGCTTGCGGAAAGATAAAATAAAGCAACCCTTCGCTGGTTCTCACGGATGCGGTGGAACTTTCCATCCGATTCATCAGCACCAATGCAAAATCATGCTGCAGGGTTTTTATCACCGACTTCTTATTCATCTTCTTAATAATGGAATACACTTTAAAATTGCCATTGGCAGCAAACTCAAAATCGAAGAAAGTAAATCCCATCTCGTTTGAGAAGACCATGCGGGTACTGCTGTCGGGCATTTTTTTTATCAGTAACAGTCCGCTCAGATGATTTCCTACCACATCAACAGTAGTGTTATAAAGCGCTACGGTAAATACCGGTTTGAACCTATAAATCCTGCTTACATCCGCTGTCGTCTCCTGCATTTGCTTATGAACAGGAGAACAACTATGCATCATCGCCGGCAGGCTAATTAATAGTAAATAACGCATCGGGGATAGAGGCATTCGGTTCTTTATTGGTGAATCGTATGATGGTATTGTCTCCGGAAAGTTCTTTCATTTCAATACTGGTAACAGAAAAGTCTTTCTTGTCAACGATCACGTTGATGGATTTGAATAGTTCCTTTAAGCCTTTCGTAACCGGGCTCAGTTCCACCAGGGCTGCATTTTTATTTTCAAACACACGGGTAATGAAATCGGTATTGCTCAGCATGGTTCCCTGCATGCAGTCGATCATGATCTTATTGATCTGCTGAAACAGCTTGTTCGATTTGGTTGAGACCTTGTTTTCCTTCTGCCCGTCTTTTACATACACTTTATCCTTGTTAAGTATCATCAGGTATTTAAAGGGCTGGTTGTATTCCATCCGCACCCGGCTGTCTTTCTTGAACCAGAAATTTCCTTTTGAGATTATTTTTTCAGAAAGCATGGCCAGGTTCTTCTCCTGTGTAAAATCACTTTTAATAGAAGTGGTCTTTTGTGTGGCAGCTGAAAATTCTGTTTTGAATTTTCCCATGTCTGCAACCGGGTTGTAACCGGGGTATTGTGCCTTCATGCCAATTCCAGCAGCCACTATTAATATCGTAAGTATGATCCTATTCATAAGCGTTCAAATGTAACAATTTATCCAGCGGACTGACCTGGTATCCTCTTTTTTTAACTTCTTGTAAAAATACGGGCAAGACCCCCAGCGTTGTCTTACTGGTATCGTGAAAAAGAAAAACAGCACCGGGTTCTATTGCTTTGGTGATCTTGGTAAGCAATTTTTCCTGGTCTTTTATTACCGTATCCATTGAGCGTACACTCCAGCCAACAGGGGTATACCCACCATTGATGATCGCTTTCTTTACATTGGGATTGGTCACCCCATATGGTGGCCTGAATAATTTCGGTTTAATGCCGATCACTCTTTCCATTTCCTGATCCATCTGCTCCAGGTCTGCCTGCATTTTTTTTGCAGAGTACATATCAAACCAGAAATGATGGGAGTAGCTGTGGTTGCCGATGAGATGACCATCTGTATGTACCTGTTTCAAAATTTCTTCATTCCCGGTAATGCGGTTGCCGATGCAGAAGAATGTTGCTTTTACATTTTCTCTCTTCAGCACTTCCAAAATCTCTTTTGTATAGCTGGCAGCAGGACCATCATCAAAACTGATGGCAATCTCTTTTTTATCAGTTATTGCCTTGCAAACGATCTTTATAAAAAAACCGGAGCCCACATAATAGCAACCCCGGAAAACGAAGAGTGAATAAATAACAAACAGCAGCGGATAAACATACACAGGCAAGCCGTATTTTATGTGCAGCCCGATCAAAGCCAGGAGCAACAGCCCAAAAAAGATATTCGTATTCCGGAAGTTTAACATGCCGAGAGCAAAAATAAGGAATGATGCATGTTCATGTAGTGATTATAAACCAAAACACGTTTAATTGTTTTGTTCGCCGAATTGCTTTGTCCCAGTAAGGCCGGGGTCTTCCCTGACTTAGCAATATTTGCAGCCAGCCAGAAAGCGAAGGAAGAAGCGGTGGGAAATTCGCCGCATAAATGTTTGTAATTAACCATGCTGCTGTTATTGAAAACAGTTTGCCCCAGCTGATCATATATCTTATCGGAAGCCGCATCTCCATTCTTTCCTGTTATGACAAGATCAATATCGTTGATGTTTATTGCCTGCTTTTCTAAAAATGATGAGATCTGCCTTTCAATTTCTTTTACACCAGCTGGTTTATAGAAAGTATGCAACCCGTCAAGTTTTGCGTAATCCGTTGCCGATGCTTCGCTGGCCAGCATGAAAAATGCAGCGCCTTCCCCGGCAATGGTTCCTTTTGTGCCGATAGCTATCGGGATCGTTTTATAAATTTCCAGGTTTGATACCGGCCCCTGTTTGTACAAACCCATCCGGCTTAAAATGGCATGACTGTTATTGATGATCTCATCAACAGCACCGACCAGAACGGTTGTGGCTTCTTTTTCTTTCAACAGCAGCATGCCATCCAGCAAGGCACTTTCAAAAGAAAAACCACGATGTACATACGCATTGTTGTAATTGTTGCATTGCAGCATTAGTCCGATCTGTGCGCCAATGGTATTGTGTGTGGATTGTATAAATGCAGTAGGTGTAAGCAGTTCTTCATTGAACTCAACCATCTTACTCAAAAAAGAACTGGTGTCTTCCATACAGCCATAAGCCGTTCCGGTAACGATGGCATCCGGCACTTTAACATCTGCCTCTTTCAGGCATTCCATGGCCGCCGCCACACCCATGCGTATGATGCGGCTCATGCGCCGGATAAGTTTGGGGTCAATGAATTCTTTATAATCCGGTTCAAAGCAGGCAAGACGGTTCCCGGCATAAGCAACAGGCGCTTCTTCCATTGGCGGGTGGCCAAAGGTTTTTTGCGGAGAGATATTTCCTGTTGCCCGTATGTACATCTTATACTTTTGAAAAAATTAAAGAAGAACAGTTGCCACCAAACCCAAATGAATTTGAAAGCACGTGTTTCATTTTTACATTTTTAATTACTTCCCTTTCCGGAACAAAGGGCAGGTCTTTCATGGGCGTTTCTAAGCGCAGGTTCGGAAAAATAATTCCATGCTGCAATGCCAGCACAGAGAACACCCCTTCAATGCCGCCACTTGCGCCCAGGGTATGCCCGGTAAATGTTTTTGTTGAACTCATTTTTGGATAATGCGGGGCAAACAATCTTTTAATAGCCGTTCCTTCTGCAATATCATTATTCTGTGTGCCGGTACCATGCAGGTTGATATAATCGATATCCGCTGGTTGCAATCCGCTTCTTTTAAGTGCCCCGCTCATTGCCAGGTAAGACCCTGTTCCTTCGGGTGAGGATGCTGTTTGATGATACGCATCATTGGCATTGCAATAGCCGCTCAGTTTTACCGATGGTTTATTTTTTAAGGTAGCGGCTACTTTATCTGAAACCAACACTACGTACCCGGCACCTTCACCAAGGTTAAGCCCACGGCGGTTCTCATCAAATGGCTGGCAAAGTTTTTCATCAACGATCATCAGCGTATTAAAACCGTTCAGTGTGAATTTTGTTAGAGCGTCTGTGCCGCCGGCAACCACCACATCGAGTATATCATTCCTAATAAGCCTTGCTCCTAAAAAAATTGAATTAGCAGAAGAGGAACAGGCAGTGCTGATGGTGCTGATGTGATCTTTTATGCCCAATGCATCGGCCACCAGTTCTGTTACGGCGCCGCATTCATGATCAACTACATCACGTAATCGTCCTTTGTTATTATCTGCAAGAAATGTTTTGAAGAAATTTTCTGTCTTGTCCATGCCCCCAACCGAATTAGCGGAAAGAAACCCCGTGCGCCATTTAGTAATATTTTCAATTCCTGAATTGCTTAATGCTTCTTTAGCAGCGATCAAACTTAATAACGCAGTACGGCTTTTTGTTTTGGGCAATCCGGCAAGTTTTGCCAGTTCCTCATTGCTGAGTTTTACTTCGGCAACCGGGAGCCTGTGTTTATGAACCGAATCAAGGTATTTCATGGGCCCGATACCGGCACGGCTGTTCTCCAACGCATCAAAGCATTGGGCGACGTTGTTGCCTATCGCCGAAATGATCCCTGTACCGGCAATAAAAACGGGTTCATTCATTTTATTTATGAATTCTGGGCTTGATGAGCAGTGATGTATTCGGCCATGGTACGCACCGTACGAAATACTTTAGGGCCTTCATCGGCATTGCTGAGTTTTATCTTGTATTGCTGTTGCAACAGAACGATCAATTCAAGTGCATCAATTGAATCCAGGCCAAGCCCCTCTACAAACAACGGCTGATCATCGCCAATATCTTCGGGTTTAATATCCTGCAGGTTCAATTGGGCAACGATCTGCGATTTCAGGTCCGACATTAACTTATCCATTGTGTAACTGGTATATATTATTAAGATTTTCTTCTGTAAAAATAACTGAATCCGCGGTCTTATCTTTCTCCACCAAAAATAAAGCAGCTTTGTAGCTGTCACCCAGTATTTCCACCCAGCCGCAGATACAGGCCTGCAAGATATTATTATTAACCAGATCACTCACATATTGTTCAATAAATCCGGCGTTGAACTCATTAAAAATAAAGAAGGCATTCTCGCCTTTAAACTGATGCCGGATGGAGATCTCACCAATCACAATATTGGGCAGGGTATAAACAAATAATGCCGGGCTGGGTATGCTTTTTACCGTTTCGTAATATTTAATATCGGTGTCAAGGCTTGAACTGGCATTGGAAAGCACGATGCCAACGTCTTCCGGTTTGTATTTTTCTTTATCAAAACCATCCAGCAGTACTTCGTTGGCCAGCCAGCCCAGTTTAGCCAGGTTATCCATTTTGTGAAATTTCGGGTATTGCAATGCAAAATGCCGGTATGCGGAGACCAGGAATTCCGATGGTTCTGTGGCTGGGCACTTAAAAACCGGTTGCCCGTTCTTATAAATAACCTGGCCGGCGATGATACAACTGGATGTGATATATTTTTCTTTGCTCAAAATGATCTTCCGTTATTCTGCCAATGCTTTTTCTACATTAATGAGCCTTGCCAGTTTTGTCAGTGCTGTACTATGATTTTTTACATACGGGTTATCAAGGTCCCAAACATAACCGGCCAAAACAGAACAGATCATATTTTTTATTTCCAGGTTGGGGTTATCGGAAAAGAAAATAGTATCCAGCGTTCCGTCGTACCAGGCCATTACGTAAGAGCGGAAGGTATTCACGCCCTGCATCATGGGTTCGGTATATTCTTTTTCCCAGTCAACATGTTCGCCTTTTAATTTTTTGATTACCAGGTGGGCCGCTGTTTGGCTTGACACGGTTGCAAGTGTAACACCCGATGAAAAAACAGGATCAAGGAATTCGGTTACGTTTCCGGTGAGTACAAATCCTTCTCCATAAAAACTGCTGGTGGTGGTTGACCATGATTCCAGTACCCGGGGTTCGAATTTAAATTCCACGCCTTTCATTCTGTCTTTTAGATATGGTTCTGTTTCGATCAAAGCCCGGAGCTGTTCTTCATTCGTTCCTGAAACTTTATTGAAGAAGCCGGGTTCGGCAACAAAACCAACCGAAGTAATACCACTTGAGAAAGGTATCACCCATATCCATATTCCTTTACCGTGCACAATGATGGTGATGCGGTTTGGTTCATCATCCATTGAGCGGTTCACATCCACCACATGGGTAAACAGGGTTTTGCGGGGAACAAGGTCTGATGGCCTGTCCATGTTGAACAATTTCGGGATCACCCTGCCGTAACCGCTTCCGTCAACTATAAATCTTGCTTCTATCTGCGATTTGTTTCCTGCTGTATCTTCTACGGTTGTTACAGAATCTGAACCATTGAATTCAATCCCGGTCACCGTTGTTTCATAGTTAACCGGTATTCCCATTTTCTCACAGCAATCTGCCAGTGTTTGATCAAACTCAGCTCTTGGAACCTGCCAGGTATGCGTCCAGCCTTTTGTAAACTGGTCGGCAAAAAAATAGTCGCATACTTTTCCGTTCTTGACAAACTTGGCCCCGAATTTTTCCTGGAAGTTCTTTTCTTTTACCGCTTCCAGGAACCCGGCTTCTTCCAATGCTTCCATGCACCGGGGCAACAGGCTTTCACCAATTACGAACCGGGGAAATTTCATTTTTTCAACGATCTTAACGCTGAAGCCTGCTTGCTTAATGATCGAAGCAGCTACGGTTCCTGATGGGCCGGCGCCTATCACCAGCACATCAACTTTTTCTGATTTCATGAGTAATTCATTTTATGATTTTCTTTTGCGTTTGACCTTTAAAAGTAACTATTCTTTGCCGAACAGGATGGCGGCATTACAGCCACCAAATCCCGAAGCTGTTTTCAGGCAGTTGGTCAGTTCGCTTTTGTATAATGATGAACAGACATTTACCGGCTGTGTAACACCCATTTTACCAAAACCCCGTGTTGGGATCACGGTATTTTCTTTCAGCGACTGGATAGAAATTACCGATTCAATAAGCCCGGCTGCTCCCAAGGTGTGGCCATAATAACCTTTTAAACTATTCACCGGTATTGATTGCAGACCTGCCAGGTTGATCGCCTTCGCCTCCATCTCATCATTATAAACCGTGGCGGTGCCGTGTGCCGAGATAAAATCAATATCGGTTGCGGAAAGGCCGGCAGCATTCATCGTCCTGGTAATAGCAAGATTTAATTCCTCCCCGGTACGGGAGGGGCCTGAAATGTGGTTGGCATCATTGCTTACTGAACCGGCGCTTGCTTTTATTCCATTGGAATATTCTTTCCTTGAAGTAAGGATCATGGTGCCTGCTCCTTCGCCTAAGTTGATGCCATCCCTGTTTGCATCAAAGGGCTTGCAAGCGGATGTACTGATCGCCTGGAAAGATTGAAATCCCGATAAAACAAACCTTGTTATTACATCGGCTCCGGCAATTACTGCATGATCATACCGGCCCGACCGAATAAGCCGCATGCCGGTTAAAATGGCGAGGATGCCGGATATGCATGCATTTGAAACAATGACCGGCGCATTGGCAAAATGAAAATGATCGGCTACTAATCTTGCCGATGTGTTTAATGATATCCGTTTATTTAATTCAGCAGAGGGTTCTTCTGTTTCCAGCAGGCTTACATTTCCCTTCGTGGTTGAAATAATTAATGCCGTCCTTTTATCTGCTGGATCTACCTTGCTTTTTGCAAGTGCATCGCTGATGGAAGCGATCAAAAGTTTTTCGAAACGGGTGTATTTACTTTGTTCTGAAATATTTTGAAATGCCTGGTCATTCTCAAACAGGGCTGCATAAAAAGGTTGTTCAGAAATTGCGGTGCCGGTATGCATTTTTATACCGGATACATTTTTGAGAAGCTGCTGAAAGTTATCAGCAGTGGTAAATCCTACCGGGGAAATAATATTGTCGGCACTGATAAAAATGTCTGTCATAGTTTTTTAACCCAGGTCATGTTTCTTTTTCCAGTCTTCAAAAAAAGGCGGGTTAGACAATTGAAGGATGGAATCATCTTTACTTAAAAAAACCTGTACAGAAGAACCGGTTGCCACCAGGTCGCCGGTTGCTGCATTGAACAGCCGGTAGGTGAATTTCATTTTAGCTGCTTCACAGGGAACATAAATTGTTTCCACGATCACCCGGTCGCCATAGCGCAATGATTTTTTAAAATCGCACTGAACATTTACCACCGGGATCACATAGCCCTGCTGGTACACATCAAGGTATTTGAGGCCATGTGTTTCGCCAAAAGCCTCCCTTCCGTCTTCAAAATAACGGATGTAATGGCCATGCCAAACGATCCCAAGCGGATCGGCTTCATTAAATCGTACGAGAATCTCTCTCTTGCAGCTTAGGTCTGTCTTCATGATGTTTGGGATCAACCGGCGTATTTGCTCTTCCAGGCTTTGTATTTTTTCTTCTCAATCTCTACCAGGCTTTTTTTGATGATAGACACCCAGAAATTACGGAACCCGAACCCGGCAGCTTCCTGCTCCATTCGTTCGGCCATCAATACTTTTTTTGATTTCATATCAATAAGCACCACCCAAACCGAGCCATAACTTTTCTTTTCTTCTTTTTTCATGCCTTCCATAACGAAGACGAGTCCAACACCATCTTTATCTTTTATGGCCAGTGCTTTTACTTCAGCAGTAATATCAGCTTCTGTTAACCGGTTAAAATCGGCTTCATTGCCCGAACTGATATCTTTTGCATCAACCTTTTCATTTCTGGCCGTAACGGCTGAAATATCCGAGTTCACAAAACTGCCCCGGTTAAAGGCGCCGGCGATATCATAGTTCTTAGGCATTTCATTTACCACCACTTCGTTCATGCTGTTATACAATCGGCCCTTTATATCCGAAGGGTTTCCACCCGGGTCATTGATAAGCCGGTTCTTATAATAATCAATGCCGAGATAGGTAAGCGCAATTCCCTTGTCGTTGAAAAAATCTTTTATTGTTTGTGCAGAAGCTGCAGTAACGCTGCTAAAAAATAAAACCAATGCAGCGATCCAATGATGTCTTTTAAAAAGTTTCATAATCAGGAGTTTTAAATTTTATTAATGAATATTTTCATTTTACACTGGGCAATAATTTCGTTGTTGCAGGTTATTTTCCCGGATATTAATGTTACATCAAAAATCTGGTTTTCTATGGTAATTTCTGTAATTAATTCATCGCCGGTTTTAGGTAAGGCAAAAACCTCCAGTCCGTTCACAGCGCCGATGTACCCAACCTGCACCGGTTTGTTTTCTGCCTTTGAAACATAGCCTGCCCTTGCCGCCGCTGTTTGTGCAATGTTTTCCACCAGGCCCGGTTCTTTAAACAAACCGTTCTCGGTAAAAATATTGTCCGCCCTTATGCCGAACCCGGTACTGAATCCCGTTTCACTAAAAGACAAGACTTTATCTACCATTACAAAGGGTGGCCGCTGCGGAATAAGGTTCTGTATATTTTCTACCGGTATCATTGTTTAAAGTTAAGCCCAGAAGTTGTAATAGTTAAACCATTGTTCAGGGTATTTGCGCAGTTTCTGTTCCATCTCTTTTACAAAATCATGCAGCATTTCCTGCATCACAGCCTGCTTATCGGTATTTGCGTATTCTTTTATTTCGCTTGCAAAAAAATGATAGTGCAATTTGCTTTCTTTTACGGCAAATACAAATGAAACCGGCACTTTAAATTTTGCTGCCAGTAAAAAGGGGCCGAGTGGAAATTTTGCAGGTTCATCAAGGAAATCAGCCGTCATGGTTTTATTCCCCGGCATGAACCGGTCGGCATGCATGCATACCAGTTCATTCTTGGTAAAGGCATCGCTGATGGCATAAATGTGGGAGAGGTCTTCTTTGATCACGATGATATTCACTTTGCGTTTGCCGGTAACGCCATCGAGGTACTGCTTTATCTTTTCATGCTCGCCGTCATAAAGCACAATGTTTATGGTTGTTTCCAGGCGGGTGAATAAATGCCCGGCTATATCCCAGTTACCGATATGGGCGCTGAGGAGGATGCCTCCTTTTTGCAGGGTGGCGATCTTACGCAGGTTTTCTTCGCCATCAAAATCAAAACTGAATTTGTTTTTTATACCGGCCATCATCACCACTTTATCAATAAGCCCCTGGCCAAGTAGATAGTAATTTGTATATATCTTAAATATAGAATTCAATTTACCATAACCAAGTTTATGGTGATACAGGCGATAGATATGCCCGGATGCTTTCCCGGAAAAAAAGAAGTAGTACAGTACCACAAAACGAAGCAGGAAGTAGGCGGGTAAAACGCCAAATGTTTTTAATACCCACACAAAAATGCGGTACCCTAATGGAGTGCCTTTTGATTTTCCATGCCAGGAAGACATTATGCCATTTCTTTAGAATTCACCCGGGAGATAACGTAGTCGCAGAAATCCTGGAACGTAGCAATATTGGTAAAATCTTCGGGTTTTACCTTAAAAGCAAAATTGCTTTCAATCACCACCACCAGGTCAATATAATCAAGGCTGTCAAGGCCCAGCGTTTCTTTTAAGTTGGCTTCCGGAACTAATTTGGCTGCATCCACTTCAAATTCCTCGATCAGGAATTCGTGAATCTTCTCAATAATTTCGGTATTCGTCATAGCAGTTTATTAAATCAGTTTTCGTACAATGAGTGATGAGTTTGTTCCTCCAAACCCAAAAGAGTTGGACAAAAATACAACTATATCTTTTTCAATGGTACTTTTTGCAATATTAAGCCGGGCTGAGTCTTCATCGGGATTTTCGAAATTGATATTAGGTGCAACAAAAGAGTTATGCATCATAAGTAATGAATATACAATTTCACTGGCACCTGCCATCCAGCACTCGTGACCGGTCATCGATTTTGTTGAACTTACCAACGGCTTGTATTGCCCAAAAACCTCATCAATCGCCTTTGCCTCGCTGGCATCGCCTGCGGGTGTTGAGGTAGCATGTGCGTTAATGTAATCCACTTCTTTTGCCCCTATGCCGGCATCTTTCATGGCCATGTGCAGTGACCTTACAGGCCCTTCTACAGTTGGGTTTGAGATATGTGCGCCATTGGAAGAAAATCCATACCCGATCACTTCCCCCAGTATTTTGGCGCCACGTTTCTGGGCCGATTCAAGGCTTTCCAATATTACCGTAGCAGCACCGCCGCTGGGTATCAGCCCATCCCGGTCACGGTCGAAAGGGCGGGATGCCCTTGTTGGATCTGATTCCCGGACTGAGAATGCAGACAATGCATCAAATGTTCCCATCGACAAATGATTTATCTCCTGTGCACCGCCACAAACAACACAATCCTGCAGGCCGGTCTTTATAAAGTGATATCCTAATCCAATTGAATGTGATCCGCTGGCACAAGCTGCACTGATGGTAAAGTTTACGCCCCGTAATTTAAAAATAGTGGCCAGGTTCATGGTCACGGTTGAGTTCATGGTTTGAAAAACAGCGCCCGAACCAACGAGTGTAGTATCTTTTTTCTCCCGGATGATATCATCCGCTTCTATCACCGCTTTACCGGAACTGTCGTTGCCATAAAGGATGCCTAATTCATGTGCCTGGATATAATCCGGATCAATGCCTGCCTGGGCCAATGCTTCAATGGTTGCCAGGTAAGCATATTCGCCTTGTTCGGGCAGCATTATACGTGCTCGCCTGTCAAGCTTTCCTTTGAGGTCGGGTTTATCTACGTACCCGGTAAGGCCCGAACGGTAGCCATAGTCTTTACGCACCGGGTCCAGGATGATACCGGACCTTCCTTTGTATAAGGAGTCCCTTACCTCATCGAGGTTTTTTCCTATGCAGGAATAAATACCCATGCCTGTTATAACAACCCTTCTGTTCATAAAATAAATGTCATTGGTCAATCGTCATTAGTCATTAGTCATTTTAGGTCTCTGTTAATTTAAAATCTCAACAAATGACCATTGACCAATGACTTAATGACTACGAATACAATCCTCCGTTAACTGAAATAACTTCACCGGTTATATACGCCGCACCTTCCGAAACTAAAAAACCAACCGTATGTGCCACTTCTTCCGGTAAACCAAAACGCCTCACCGGTATCATTACCTTCAGTTCGTTCTCATTCAGATCACCGGTCATATCTGTTTTAATGAATCCCGGTGCTACCGCATTCACGGTAATTCCTTTTCTTCCTATTTCCTGCGCCAGCGCTTTTGTTGCGCCAATAACGCCCGCTTTGGCGGCAGAGTAATTTGTTTGCCCGGGTAATCCTTTCAGGCCTGAGAGCGAAACAATATTCACGATCCTTCCGGATTTTTTTTGCAGCATGCTGTTAACCACCAGCCGGGTAACATAAAAGAACCCGCCGAGGCTTGTATCAATCACCCTGTCCCACTGTTCGTCTTTCATCCACATCATCAGCCCGTCTTCCCGTATGCCGGCATTATTAACCAATACTTCAATTGTTTTATCTGCATATTATTTGTTTTGCTGTGCAGGTTCTTTAACACTGTTCATAATAACAGCTCAGGATGTTATTTGTTCCTTCACCTTACCTAATTTGAAAGAAATAACAGGGTCTGATTTCTCAAAGTAGTTCTTTATTCTTTCCAGGTCTTTGTACTTGGGTTTGTCTTCGATAAAAACAGGGAACAGTTTTCTTATCTCCGAATAAATATGATGCGTTTCGGCAGAGAGCCTGTCGGTACATTTCATGTGATCGATCGCCTGCAGCACCGTCATCATCTGTATGGCCAGTACTTCGAAAGAGTTATTGATAACCCGTCTTGTCATCAATGCCGCATTGCAGCCCATGCTTACAATGTCCTGGTTGTCGTTGTTGTTGGGTATGCTGTGTACATACATGGGGAAAGACATGGTTTGATTTTCGGCCACGGTGGATGTTGCGGTGAACTGCATGCCCTGCATCCCGAAGTTGAAACCCAGTACACCCAGGTTCACAAAGGGGGGAAATTTCTGGTTCAGCTTTTCGTTCAGCAGGTAATTCAATTGTCTTTCGGAAAGCATGGATAGTTTGGTGATGGCGATCTTCAGTTTATCCATTTCCAGCGAAACATAATCGCCGTGGAAATTACCACCATGAAAAATATTCTGGTTCTCGTGATCAATAACCGGATTGTCGTTCACCGAGTTGATCTCATCCACCACTACTTTCTCGGCCTGGATGATGGTATCATAAATAGGGCCCAGCACCTGCGTAACACAACGCAGCGAATAGTATTCCTGTACCTTATCCTGGAAAACTTCCTGGTCAAGTTTCTCGGGGTTATATAAATGCTCCGAACGGTTGCGGATCATTTTACTGTCTTTCAGAATATCACGAAGCTGGGCAGCAACTTTGTTCTGCCCCCTATGATGTTTTACCACGTTTAATTCATACGAATAATGATCGTCAAATGCTTCCACCACTTCATTGATCATGGCCGATAACATCACCGACCATTCCAGTAGCTTCTGTGCCTGTATGATATTCACCATACCGATACCCGTCATGGCAGACGTGCCGTTAAGTATGGCAAGCCCCTCCCGTATGTGAATGGAAAGCGGTTTTATCTTCAATTTGGCAAATACCTGTTCGGTTGGAAGAACCTCTCCTTTATATATAACTTCTCCTTCACCTATCAGTACCAGTCCCAGGTGCGCCAGTTGAACCAGGTCCCCGCTGGCACCCACGCCTCCGTGTTCAAAAATGCAGGGACTTACGTTCTTATTGATGAGTTCTTTAAGTAAATGAACCACTTCGGGGTGTACCCCCGAAAATCCCTGCATCAGGCTGTTGAGCCGGGCGATCATTACCGCTTTCACCAAAAGGGGCGACATCATGTTTCCGCTTCCGGAACTGTGGCTCCGGATGAGGTTGTACTGGAGCTGAAGCATGTTCTCTTCGCTCACTTTATATTGGGCCATGGGGCCAAAACCGGTATTTATGCCATAGATCAGCTTATTGGAGGAGAAATTCTGTAAGAACCGGAAGTTCACATCCACTTTTTCCACTGCCTGCGTGTCTAAAACAACCTCTTTATCCTTAAAAAGTATGTTTGAAAAGTCATCTAAGGAAAGGGCTCTGTCTCCTACATGTACCATGGTCCGAATTTTATCTGCAAGTTTATTATTTGGCAACTATTCAGGTAAAAATAGAATAAAGATTTCAAATTTTAATTTTTTGCCCGAAGCCGTTATGAAGGTATAAAAAGATCATGCAACAAATTGGTGGTTATTGGGTATTTTTATTACCTGATTTTTTTATACTTTTAATTATATAATCACCTAAAAACATCTTTTGATATGAAACTCTTGACAGGCTTTTTAACTATTTCATTGATTGTTCTCGGTTCCCTTACAGCGAATGCCCAGCGGATCAAAACGACCAGCGGCAATTCCGACATTTTAAAAAATGAAACTACTGTTAATATCGAATTTGAATATGATGGCCTGAGCGTAGGCAAGTACGACAAAGAGGCTGACTATATTAAAGCCAAAACAGATGAATACAATAAAAAAGAACCGGGCAGGGGCGACGCCTGGGCCAAGAGCTGGGTTAGCGACAGGGAATCAAGGTTTGAACCACGTTTCATCAACGAGTTCCAGGATGCTACCGGCATGACAGTAAAAAAAGAGGCAAAATATACCCTGGTATTCAAAACCACTTCCATTGAACCGGGATATAATATTGTTATCAGCAGGAAGAATGCAGAAATTGATGCCGTGGCCTGGATCGTTGAAACAGCCGATAAATCTAAAAAGCTGGCTGAGTTCTCCATATCCAATGCGCCGGGAAGAATATACGGCGGTTATGATTACGATACGGGACTACGGATACAGGAAGCGTATGCGGTGTCTGGCAAAAGACTGGGCAAGTACGTGAAATAAGGAAATTAACAAGAACTATATTTAATAAAGACTTCCCGGTAACTGGAAGTCTTTATTTTTGTGCCCGATAAATAAAAAACATACTAAATGAAAACTATCAGAATTTTCGTGGCGATCGCAGCCTTATTGTTCACCGGTACTACCGCTTTTTCACAACAGGTTGACCTCACCCGGGGCGACCTTTCCATTTTAAAAGATGAGAAAACCATCAACATCGAATTTACCTATGATAATATGACCGTAGGTGATGACGGAAAGGAAGCCAATTACATCAAAAGAAAAACCCAGGAAAACAACGATAAAGAAAAAGGAAGCGGCGAGATCTGGGCAAGAAAGTGGGAGGAAGATAAAAGAGACAGGTTTGGGCCAAAATTTATCCTCGGCTTTACCAACCTCAGTAAAATGACGGTAAGTAAGGACGCCAAATACACCCTCATCTTTAATACCAAGGCGATGGAACCCGGTTACAGCGTGGGCGTTTCAAAAAGAAATGCAGGCATTGATGGAACGGTTACCATTGTAGAAACCGCCAACCCTGCAAAAAAATTAATTGTGATCTCTGTTGAAAGGCCGGGCGAAAATATGTTCCGGTGAGCAGCCTTTGACGCCGGTTCAAGAATTGCCGATGCCTATTATTTATCGGGCCAGAAAGTTGGTAAGTTCATTAAGAAAGGCGGCGATTGATCCATTGCATTTTTATCCGTCATTAATTTAAACTCAAAATTTAATATACCACTATGAAGTATTCGTTCCTGATCGCAGCATTGCTGATGTCTGTGTCTTCCTTTGCACAAAGCAAAAAGTTCATCTTTAAACTGGGCTCCGAATATGAACTGCCCCGGAAATCGGAAGACCTTTCTTTTTTCGGCAACCAAAGAGATGGCATCATAAATCTATCGCTTAAAAAAGATGAACTGAACATTGTACGGTTTGATCCGCAGGCATTGACCCAGACCTCTGAAAAGAAAATTGAATTACCCGAAGCAACAAAGAATTTCAACAGCGAAGGTGTAACCGAGTTTAATAATAACAACTATTTCTGGATGCACAGCGACTGGGACAAAGAAACCAAGATCGAAATGCTGTATTACGACAGGCTGGATATTGTGTCTGGTAAACTAACCACAACCAATATCAAAATGTTTGAGACCACCCGGCTCACCGGCGATTATGTTTCATCCGGATTTTACCAGGTAAAGGTGGAGAATAAATACAAATTCAATTACGATGCCGAACACAAAAAACTATTGGTAAGTTATCGCCTGTGGCCGGAAGAAAAGAACGATAAAAAAAATTACGACCGGATCGGCCTGCAGGTATTTGATGAGAACATGACCAAACTCTGGGGCGGTGAATTTACCATGCCGTATACCGAAGCCATCATGGACAATTCGGATTTTTCCATTGACGGAAATGGCAATGCGTACATGCTTGCCAAAGTGTATGATTCAGAAAAAAGAAAAGAAAAGGACAAGGAAACGGGTAAGCCTGCTTATCATTTTGAAGTGTTGAAATTTATAAAAGGCAGCAGCAAAATAATTTCTGCAACCATTTCACTTGATGATTTTATCAATGAAGCATCCCTGGTTGAGAACTTCAACCACGAAATGATCATCGCCTGTACCTACAGCAAAAAGTCGAAGGGAAACGGAACCGATGGGGTTTTCTTAGCGGCGCTGGACCAAAATAACAAAGTGATAAAATACAAAAATGGTTATTACGAATTCCCGTTGGCAGACCTTCAGAAATTTGAATCAGCAAGAAGCAAGCGCAAAATGGAAAAGAAGGAAGACTATGAAGCGCCGAACCTGGTGGTAAGAAATATCCTCGTAGAAACGGATGGCAGCGTGCTGATGGTGCTGGAAGAATATTATAAAGTGGTGTACAGAACCTACGACAGCCGGGGACAAACAACTACCAATACCACTTTTTATTACGAAGACATCATTGCCGGGAAGATCAATGCAGCAGGCACGTTTGAGTGGTTGCGGAAAATTCCTAAAAAACAAAAGGGCAGCACCACCAGTTACACCGCACAGGTCAATTATAATTTACCGGGTACCATGGGTTTCAAACTGATCAACGATGCAACCGGTTATTACTTTTTGTATTTAGATAATAAAAAGAACATCGACATCCAGGAAGACGAGGTTCCCAAATACCACGTAGATGGCGCCGGTGGCCAGGTAGTGGTATCCAAACTGGATAATGCCGGTGTGATCACCAATAAAGAAATACTTTTTGATACCCGGGAAGAAGATGTAATGGTTTACCCGGCGAAGTTTACAAGAATAAACGGAAATCAATTCATCGGGAGAGCTAAGGTTAAGAGAAACCGCTACCAGCCTTTGCTGATAACGGTCAATTAATTTCAAACGTCATGGCGAACGTTGTGAAGCCATCTTCTATTTAGGAGATGGCTTCGTCGTATCTCCTCGCCATGACGTTTCTTTTTTAATTTCTCCTGTCAATAAATTTAATTGCCTTCCGGCTTCCTTCCGGAAACTGTATCTTCTGCATATCTTCTTTCGACACATATTGTATGTGCGGACTAACCCGCAGGCGGGCCTGCAAGTAGGAGCGGATCTTAAGGTCTGATTCTTTGGTATTATCAACAGGTAATAAATGCAGCATTACTTCATCCATACCGATATCATTCGAATATACTTCGGCAACAAAATCCCTTACTTCTTCCATTTCATTCAAGAGGTCAAAAATGGAAGGCGGGTACAACGTAGTGCCTTTAAATTTTATCATTTGTTTTTTTCTTCCAACCACCGGTGACAGTCGTAATGTATTTCGGCCACAGGAACATGGCGCATCATCGTACACACAGATGTCGCCGGTTTTGTAACGCAGCAACGGCATTCCTTCTACACCAAGGGTTGTTATTGTTACCTCGCCCGGATGACCGGCTGCCACCGGCTTGTTCATTTCATCCAGCAGTTCCACGATCAGCAATTCGGGTTGAAGATGACCGCCCCTGCATTCGATGCATTCGGTAAACGCTGTTTGCATTTCGGTAGACGCATAGGTGGAAAATAATTTTATGTTCCATGCTTCGGTTATCCGTTTGCCCAGGGTGTTCAAAGTAAAATCGGTATTGCGGATATTCTCCCCAATGCAGATCGCTTTCTTAACGGTAGAAGCATTGATGTCGATCTTATGCTCATTCGCAAACTGTACAAGCTTCAGGATAAAAGACGGAACCGCAACAATGGCTGTTGGTTTTAACCGCTGGATGGTTTCCCATTGCAGGGAGGGTACACCCGGCCCAAGCCGGATGATGCCTGCACCTAATTTCCGCAGGCCTGCATAATAGGCCATGCCCGCCATGAATTGCCGGTCGAGCGTAAGCATCAGCTGGCAAATATCATCCGGCGTTCCTTCTGCACTTAAAAAAGATAAGTACTCATTGTAGGTAAGGCGCTCCAGGTCATTCTCGGTAAGTGCAATGTTAACCGGGCTGCCCAGGGTGCCGGAAGTGGAACTGTATTCAATGATCTTATTTGCCGGCACACATAAAAAATCATTGTTGCGCTGCTGCAGGTCTTCTTTAACGGTAACAGGGATCACCGAAAGGTCTTCGATCGTCTTAATGCCTTTTACATTAAACTTCGCCTGCGTAAAAAGCTCCCGGTAAAAAGGAGAACGCTCATTCAGGTATGCAACGGTTTCCTGCAGTTTCTTTTCCTGCATAAGTTTGATCTGTTCCTTACTTTCAAATGCAGCGTTCGGAGAATAGTTCATATCGTTTCAATTATTATCATTGTACAACTACGGGTACTCCTTTCGGGTAAAACCACATCACTTCCACATCTTTAATTACGTCGTCGCCCGGGGCGATGGCATCAGCCGATTCAGTATCCAGCAGCATCGCATTTTCTTTTTTGCCAAGATTAATGGTATAAGGGTTCACTTTTATATCGGGGGATGTTCCATTAACCTCGGTACTTACAAACCGGAAGATGGCAACGGCAAGTTGTTCCAGTATGTTCATATTCTTTTGGATCTGCGTCACCATTTCACCTGGTCCACGCTGCACTTCTATTTCCTGCTGAAATCTTCTTAACACAGCAAGGTCAAACGGATCGATATAACGGTTGGAGAATACCTGGTTCTCAAAAGGAAGCCATTCCAGGAACAGGTCCTGCATGGTTTTGTTTAAGCGGCCGAATTTTCTGCCCAGGCTATCGGGTGCAACAAAAAGATCTTTAAGTACCCGCAGGTTGGTAAATGCTTTGTTGGCAAATAAATGGGCTGGTACCGCCCAGTATGTTGCCCAGTCCCAGAATATTTTTATCACCATGATCTGGGTATTTCCCATCAACAGGTATTTATTCTGGTAAACCGGTATCCAGCTATCCACCAATGCAAGGTGTGATTTTTCATAAATGGTAACACGCCCGGAAATATCTTCTCCATCCATATCACGCAGGATGAGATCGCTGAGCCAGGAATTATTCAACGCAATAAAATCGGTACCCGGTGAATAAAGCGGATCTAAAAAAGGACCTGATTCGCCTGCCGTTGCCCAACGGTCTTCTGAATAGATCCGTTCGGTATGATGTGCATAATGTTTCAGTATCTTAAAATCAAGTAACCCATCACCCTGTCCCAATGGTTCCAGCATCTTATAAGGCAGAGGTTCATTTTTCTTCATCCATTCCACTGCTTTTTCGTAGGTGTTGAATGTTTCAAACGGGTGAATGGCCGGGTCGGCAACAATCCCGATGCTGGTGTTTTTTGATCCCAGCGGAATTACCCATAACCAATAACCACTGTCCATAAAATGCACCGTGCTTAAATACCGCAACCCCGGCTCCAGGTATGATTGCCATGCTGCATTATCCGTCCACGTATCAATATCAATAACTCCCTTTAGTCGCCACCACACCGCATTGGTATGATGCTCCATTGGTTTTTGAAACTGCAGCTTACGCTTTAAGATACTTGACCTGCCCGATGCATCAGCTACCCAACGGCATTTTACGGTAACTTCTTCTCCGTCTTTTATATAAGAAACGCTGTGACCGGCATCCCTGTCAAGTTCTACGTTAGAAACTTTTGCGCCAAGTAAAAGCCGGGTGCCTTTTTCTTTCGTCAGCTTCATCATGTAATTTTCCAGGGTTCCCCTGTCCAGTTGATGGCTTGGTACAGGCAGGCGCAGGCGTGGACCTAATTCCACACGGCTTGCTATATCTTCTTTGGTATGTGACCGGAAGAAAAAACGCAGGCCATGTTTGGGAAGTTCATGTTCTTCCAGGTATCCTTTAAGGTCTAATACCTCTCTTAAATAATGGGTACCGAGTTCTACGGTTGATTCACCCACTTTATGCGCCGCCACAGAAGCCTCTGCCTCTCTTCGTTCCAGTACAAGGATAGAAATATCCGGCTTTGCTTTCTTAAGTTGCAGTGAAAGGGTAAGTCCTGCAAGTCCGCCGCCGAGGATAACTACATCATACTGTTCGTGCATAAAGTATATTTTTATTTTACTAAAAGTAATAAATTAAACAGTAGCATTTCACCCTATAAAACGGAGTTCCGGTTTAAATGGAAAATAAAATGAACCCCGTATTAATGAATGCTTTCAATTATTACCATGGCACATGCCATTGATCTAAGATGAGAGAGCGAAACAAAGATCTTTCCTGTCTTCATTGCGGCAACGGTATCTGCTGTTGTACCCAGGAAGCGGAGCTCCGGTTTTCCTTCTTCATCGTTATAAATTTCTATTTCATTGAATGCAGTTCCGCTGCGCCAGCCCGTACCGATCGCTTTTAAAAAAGCCTCTTTGGCGGCAAAGCGGGCAGCGTAGTGTTCATATTTACTGGCCTTCGCTTCACAATAGATTATTTCTGCAGGGGAAAAGACAAGTTCTTTAAAACCTGTTTTCTTTTCCATTTTTTCGGCCACCCGTTCCACTTCTATCAGGTCTGTTCCAATGCCCAGTATCATACTATTTGTTTTACCCGGTGATTTTTTTGAACCACATAGAACATAGGGAACATAGAAAGCAACCTATGTGATCTATGTTTCTATGTGGTTCATTTTTTATTTATTTTTTTTATTTGCTCCCTAATATGATCTTCTTCCTTCTTTGTTGCAATCTCTTTTGTCAATGCAAGCTGGTAATTTTTTAGTGCCTCTTCATATTTTTTCTTCTTGTAGAGATAATCCCCGGCCAGCACATACGTATTATAAAACTCAGGGTTGCTTGCAACAAGGCTATCTGTATTCACATCTCCGCCATCCATGATTCGCTGTTTCAGCCTGCGGAATACCACGAAATTTCTATAGTCCGGGGTTAATAAGAACGAATCAGCGGCAACGGTAAGGCTGCTGTCGTAAACTTCTTTGTCCGCTTTCATTCCCTTCAATGCAAATATTTTGTTCAGGTCGTACGCCACGTATTCTCCCAGTTGCCAGGGTGAAGTGGAAACCCAAACCAATAATTTCTTTGGTTCAAATACAATGGAATGGTGGGCGATCAGTTGGTTGATAGCCTTTTCGTTGCCCATGCCAATGTTGGCATTATTGATCCCCTTCCGGTCTCTTAAAATATTTATTGTCTTCTGAACGGTGTTCTTTCCGTTTGTATGCAGCAGCTCCATCATCCGTTTATAGCGATAAGAGGAAGCGCTTTCATTCTCCTGCTCAATATTCATCTTTGTTTTTCCAAGGCCATTGCTTTGAAAATGATTGGTGCAAACAATAAAATCTTTTTGCGGATCATACACATCCAGGTCATCCGGTGTTTTTTCAATGATCACTGCTTTGTTGTCGGCTGCAGATGCCACTAAGAAAGACTCAGACACAAACATTTTTCTCGACCGTGCAATGGCGATCGCTTCTTTTATATTTTTTGCATACTGCAGTATCTCTTTTGTTACCAGCGATACCGGCGTGGCAGAACCGGTAGGCAGGCTGGATTTTGCTGCATTGATGGTTACCGATAATCCCTGGTCATTCATACCCGACACGGCGCCGGTGAAACCACCCCATGTTACGGTCATGAATTTATGTCCCTGCGAAGGATTGAAAAAAGCAACGATCTTATCTTCTGAAAATTTATCCCCCACATAAAAATCAAAATTGCGGCCGATGATCATGGTACTGTCTGCCGACATTGCTCCCCAGGTGCCAAATGAAGTGCAACCCACCATAGCAAGGTTCTGCACGGCGTGGCCAATATCATGTGCCGCATGGTAATTTAAAATGCGTTGGTAGTTGGTGCCGAGGTATTGATAGTCAGGAGAAGCCGATTCTGATACGCCATAAATTTCTTCTTTATACTCTTCCGAAATATTTTTATCGAGGTTGCGGTTAAAAAACCCGATGAGGTACTTCAAAAAATTACGTTTGAATTTTGACGGGATCATTTTTGTGATCTGTTCTGCAAAATGATCTTCCTGCCGTACCACCAACTCTTTGGTAAGTTTTCCATTAATAACACCCCGTTCAAAAGGATCGCCTTCCACATACAATTCGTACAGGCCGCTTTTGCTGTGGCGGAACCAACTATCTTTTAATGTATAAAATCCATTGCCATGATCGGTACGTTGCAATTGCAGGCTGCTCATGTTGGCAACCTTTGGCGGATCCACTTTTGAAACCTGCACGATATAAATGGCGCCAATAACAAGCAGCAGCACAAATGCTCCCAGCACATACAGCACCCTTCGCCAGAATTTCTTTCTTTTAAGCATTTCTTATTTTTTCAATGATGTCTTCATTTCCCAGCAGCGCAATACAGGTAACCAGCCCGCTCATGGCGGCTCCCAGCACACCATGTAAATTAAGATTTTGGCCCGTTAAATACAGGTTGGGTATTTTGGTTCGGGGAGAGATAAATGTTTTTAACGGGTTGCGGTAGTCTTTTGCAATGCCGTACATCGAGCCGTCATCGTTACCAATATAATCACGGTAAGAGAGCGGTGTGGCGGTGTAATAAGTTTGAATGGCATTCCGCAGATCCGGAAATTTTTCCTGCACCAGGTCGATCAGCTTCTCTGCTTTTTGCTTTTTAAATTCCCCGTAGTCCTTACCCCGGTCAACCTCGTTAGACACGGTATTATATGTATGTGCCCATTGTTTCACTTCGTCAAACCGCATATATGCCAGGATCGTCATCGACTCGGCATAAATATCCGACCGGGAAGACGCAGAAAAAAATAAAGAGTAGCACAAGGGCCAGTTCGCTGATGTATGATCTGCCATGTTCCAGATATGTCCTTCCTTATGATAGTAGTAATTATTCTTCAGGTAGGGAAAAGCATCTTTCTTAAAAACAATATTCACAATAAAAGAGGATGCTGTATTCTCCAGTTCTTTTACCCGGCTCCGGTAAGCATGCTTGATGAGATTGGTCTGGGTCATCTCCAGTGTTCGTACCGGGTGCATGTTGCTGATGAAGTACTTTGCATATACCTGCGACCCATCTGCCAGTTCCACGGAACTTACTTTTCCTTCTTCCACTACGATCTTCTTTACTTCAGCATTACGTCGTATATCACCCCCGTGCTGCCGTATGTTCTGCACCATGTATTTTCCGATGGCTGAACCGCCATCAATGCATTTCCACGAACTTTCAATATAGCTATTCAGTATCATGGCGTGCACGTAGAAGGGTGTTTTATTCCCCTGTAAAACATACAGCATATTATTTCCTACCAATACCGCCTGCAGTTTTTTATCCGTGGTGAGGGATTCAATGAATGTTTTGGTGTCGATCCCAAGCACCGATGTTTTCTCATTCACATCGCCGCCCGACCGCAGGTTGTATAAAGGAAACTTGCCGCACACTTCTTTTATCTTATCGCAGTAAGCCCGCAGTGCTTTTTCCTCATTGGGGAAGTCTTTCAGTAAATGCTGAATGAAATTTTCATAGCCCTGCGCAAACACATATTCTTTTTCATCGTTTTCAATAATGATCTTGTCAAAAACGTCTTCATCCATTTTCTGCAGCTTCAGCTTATCCATCAGTCCTAAGTATTTGAACACCTGGTAAAGGTTCTGTCCCTTGCCCAATCCACCCAGGTAATGCACGCCCGAATCAAAGATCACCCGGTCACGCACATAGGTCTGCAGGCTTCCGCCAAACTGTTTGTTTTTTTCCAGCACGCAAACCTTGTATCCTTCCCTGCCCAGTACATCTGCACAAATAAGTCCGCCCATGCCGCTGCCGATGATCACTATGTCGAATTTGTTGTTCAATTTATTGCTTTTTATGTCACAACCTTTTAATTGAGTTGAAGGGTTTTGTTGTTGTAATGTTGAAGATGTTGTTGAATGTTGTTGAAAATAGTTGAGGGGTTTAAACAATCTTCAACTACTTTAAACCATTTTCACCATTGAACTAAACTTCTCCGCCCCTAACCCTTCCTTAAAATAAATATCGTGTTAGACGTAAATTTTGAATCAGGCATTTCGCTGCAGGATAATCCGTGTTCTGCGGCCATCCCCCTGATCATCTTACCTGATAAAAAACACAATCCGGCTTTATTTGTTTTATTAAAGTTCAAAACTTTGGTGGAAAAGAATTCCGTGAGTTTTGTTTTTTTGTGTTCTTCCTGTTTATCCGTGTCGCCATCCCGTATAATGATCTGTCCCCCGGCATTAAGATGGCGTATGCATTTTTCAATTACCTGCCGCTGCTCGTTTTGCTGCAGGTAATGCAACATGTCGGCTAAAATAATGGCGTCGTATTTTTCAAAAGAGAATCCCATCACATCGCTGTGCACAAAATTAATGCTATCTGTTTTGCTGAAACAATGATTGGCGGTATCTATTTTCTCTTCATCATAATCTATCCCGGTGATCTCTCTTTGTGCAGATGTAAAGGAAAGCATATAAGCCATGAACCCGTAACCACAACCAATGTCCAGTATCCTTCCCTGCACCGGAACCAGTTCATGAAAAGCCTGGTAATTCTTTTCAAGCCTTGTTTTTATCCGCATGTACCATTCCAGTATGGGGCCTTTGTACAGGTAATTATAGATCAGTTTTTCCCGGAAGTATCCTGGTTGTTCAATTTCTGTTTTAAGCTGGTTGAATTCCTGGCGGAAGTAACGGCCGATCGATTTTGCTCTTTCTGCATAGCCTTCTCCAAAACTTTTATCGGTGGGTTTTATTCTTGGCAGGAATTTCACCGTGAGTTGGCCGTCTTTCAAAAGCTGGTCCTGCTTGGTCAACGTGTAATCCGTTCCGTGGATCATGATCGGCAGAATATCCAGGTTCAGTTTTTCGGCAAGAAAAAATGCGCCTTTATGAAAACGTTTTATCACGCCGTCTTCGGCCCTTGTACCTTCCGGGAAAATGATAACCGAGTAACCATTCCTGATCCGGTCTTCCACCAGGGTAATGTCTTTTTCAATTTGTTCCGTTGGAAAATAATCTGCCATGCGGATCACTTTACCAAATAAAGGTGAATTCCAGATGCGGTTGTTGGTGAACATGATCAGTTTGGGATGCAACATGATCAGCGGCAATATATCCAGCGATGACTGGTGATTGGCAATGATGATGGCCGGCGTTTCAAATTTTTCCTGCTGCGGATTGATGATCTTCTTTTTTACATTGATCATGATATACACCAGGCGGTGACAGACACGGGCAATGATCCGGTGATAAAGCAACTTACCTTTTTCCCTGATGTTGAATAAAGCGAACAGCCAGGCAATATGTGTAAAGGTGATGCTCCATCCTATAAAATAGGAGAAGGCAAAAGAAGATTTAATAAATCCCCACATTGTCCAGGGAAAACGGTTTCGCTTTACCCGGTTCTTTATCAAAACAGCGAACAGGAAGGGGATCAGTATCTGCGCCATGATCACCACGCAAAGAATGCCGATGATGGAAATGAACGCAATAGACCGTAAGGCCGGGTGCTTTGCAAATATTAAAACACCCAGGCCGGCAATGGTGGTAACGGCTGATAGAATGATGGAAGATTTAAAGGAAGATAAATTCTTCTTCCCGGTTTTATACTCCTGCAGCAACCCGTCCATGATGAATAAACTGTAGTCATCGCCCAAACCAAATATCAATGCCGACACAATGATGTTGATGATATTGAACTGTATGCCTGCCATGGCCATGATGCCGAGTATCCATACCCAGCTTATGAACATGGGGATGAAAGAGACGAGTGTGAGCTCAATTCTTCCATACATCAATAACAATACAAAGAACACCAGCAAAGAGGTCATCAGCGCAATGCTGGTAAAATCAGCATTGATGATCTCTACAAAACGGCTGGTGAGGTATTGCTTATCCAGCACCGTAACGTGTTCTTCGTTTTCGAATGCTTTATAAACTTCTTGTTTTTTTTGAGGGATGGTTTTTACCAGGGTCACCACGGTTGACTTACCCGGCTTCTCGGTGATGTAATCATCCAGGAAATTTTTACGAACGCCGGCCATCGCATCTTTATCAACAGGCTCGTATTTTTTATCCAGCAGCGTTTTAAAATTATCAAAAGCCGATGCACTGAATTTTAATGCGGCTCCTTCTTTAAGTAAGTTGTTCATCAAGGCCGCCTTCTTATCCGCTGTCCAGTATTGATCCCATTTTTCGATCCTGGTTCTTTGCAATGAGTCGGAAATGATGAGTGAAGAAACGCCGGAATATTTTTTCACCACATCCTTATCCTGCAGCTTTTCAATTTCCGTTACCAGCTTTTCGTTATTCACCAGTGCATCATCCAGTGTCTTTCCTTCGGTAACGATGTAAACAGACTGCAGGGCGTATTGATTTATCTTATTCAGTTTCTGTTCAGACTCTTTCAGTTTGCTGCTCATGAAGTTCATGTTCTGCAGGTCAGATTCAAAACTCACTTTACCTGCCCAGAAAGAAAAAATGATGGTAAGTATAAGAATGATAAGCACCAGGTATTTATTATACTCGGGCTTGTAAGAAGCCGCTTTATCGATCCATGAAAATTCTTTTTTGATGTGTATGGCCTGTTCCTTTTTTGATGCAATAAAATGCGGAAGAAAGATCAGGGAGCAAAGAGAAGCGCCTATTAAACTGAATGCTGCGAACAGGCCCAGGTCTTTCAGCATCTCCGATTCTACAAACTGCAGGCAAAGGAAACCGCCGATGGTTGTAAAGCTTCCCACGGTCATGGGCATGGCAAGGTCACGTATCACTTCCTGTATGCTTCTTGTGTGGCGATAATGATTAAACACATGCAATGAATAATTAACTGCAATGCCCAGCACCACCGAACCGGTACCCAATGCGATCACCGAGATGCTTCCTTTGATAAAATAAATGGCGGCCAATGAAAACAAGGCGCCGAATAAAACAGGAATAAGAATAAGAAACGGTGCTCTTTTTTTACGGAAATAAATTCCCAGGAAAACAATGATGAACAGAATGGTGATGCCCTGGGTGAGTAATGAATCTTTCCGCAATTGCAAGGCATTGCCAACCGAAACTGCAGTGGCGCCAAAGTATGTTGCGGTTATATTTCCATTCTTACTGTCGATCAGGCTGTCGATGCCTTTTAAGAGCAGGGCATTCTTTCCGGTGTTATTAGGAGGATAGGCAGGCGTAATGAAGAGTATGAGGTTCTTCATGTCTTTCGTCATCACATAATTATCATACAGTTCAAAGTTCTCGTCGTACTGCAGTTGCTGGAGTTTCTTTATTCCCAGGAAACTGATCCCCACCGGGTCTTTGCTGATCATGCTTTTGAGTGCAATGCCCGAAGGTGAGCTGAGTGTGCGGATATCCTGCTCCAGTGTTTGCCTTACTGCAGCAGGGGCGATGAGTGAATCAATTGCCTTGTAATCTTTGTCTTCCAGGTAAACCGGCAGGTGATCGCTGATGGTTCCAAACAATTCCATTGCAAACCCATCATCTACTTTATCGTTTATTTTCCGGATGAAGGGTGAAAGTTTTTCCTTCATGCCGGTAACAAGATCATCTGCATAAGCGACCAGGCTATCCGGGTCTGCCGCAGCGGTGCTGTCTTTTAAAGAAACCGTAATGGCCAGTTTATCCATGAACTTCGAGTTCTGGAAAACCTCGTTCAGTTTCTCGATCTTCTTATCGTTGGGTAATATCTTTGAAATGTCTTCTTCAAACTTTAGCTGCATGGCAAACCAGCCGGCTAACAAAAAGAGAACGATGAAACTGGTATATAGAACAAGTTTACGCCTGCTGTAAAAATTATAGATATTAAGTAATATTTTTTCCATGCCCTGGTCTCTCTTTGCTAAGCAGCTTGTTTTTTACCGGTAAGTTTTAAAAAAATAAATGTGAGCAACCCGAAAATAATGGCGGCCACAATGGCCAGCGATATGCTGCCATAAATATATTGCAGCAGGTTATGTTTTATTGAATCAAGCGTTATGGTTTTGCTGAAACTTATCTGCATGGCTTTGTCGCCCATCCAGAACGTGCCCATTTTATAGCTTAAGAAAATGACGACCGGGATCATCGGCGGAATGCTGATGTTTGCGGCAATGATCACAAGCGGCTTGTTCAGGTTGAATAATACCGCCAGGAAAATAGCAGCCACCAGCTGAAACCCCCAGATGGGAATGATTCCCATGAATATGCCGAATGCTACTGAAGCGGCTTTCAGTTGAGCGGATTGGTGTGTATTAAACAGATGATCATCCAGCAGTTTGCCCAGTTTCTTTTTATTGAACAGGGTTCTAATAAAATCTCTTGGTTTTATATACAGGAATGCGATCAGCACAAGTACTGTATTCAAAACACTGATGCGAAAGAAATCTTTGAAAGGCCTGAAGTGAGAGATCCTTTCTTCTTTCGGTGCATAATAAACGGTTACCGGAACAGATTCCACGGCAACGCCTTTCCATGCCGACCTTACCAGTACTTCAATCTCAAACTCGTATTTACGGGTGAAGAAATGCATCTTCTTCAATGGCTCCAATGGATAAAGCCGGTAGCCCGATTGGGTATCGGGACTGCTGATGCCCGTCTCCACCTTGAACCAGAAGTTGGAGAACTTATTTCCAAAACTACTGCCGCCGGGAACGGATTCCTGGTTCATGTTACGGGCGCCTATGATGATGCTGTTTGGATTTTCTTCAATCTTATTTAAAAACAGGGGAAGGTCTTTTGCAAAATGCTGTCCGTCTGAATCGATGGTTATGGCATATTTATATCCCTTTGCTGCAGCATATTTAAATGCCTGGCGCAGGGCCGAGCCTTTGCCCTTGTTCTTTTCATAACCAACCGGTTGCACAGCCGGAAATGACTGAATGATCTCCGTGGTATTATCGGTGGAGCCATCGTTCACTACAATGATGTGATCGCTGTATTGGCTTACGTCTTTGATCACCCCTGCCAGCGTAACAGCGTTGTTGTAGGTGGGAATAATAACACAGGCCCTCAAAAAATCAGCTTTCTCCTTCGGGGAAACAGAACCGGTCATTATTGTTTTTGTTTGGCATTAAATGAACCCTTACAGGGAAGCGGTAAAATTAAAACAATAAAGGGAATAAAGGCCGGGATGTTTATCGGAACCGCTAAGACACGGAGACGCAAATTTTTTTATTTGTTTGCTTGTATTCCCAGGTGAGTCTTCCTGCACACATACCCAGAGAGAAATTCAATTGAAAAGTAAATTTGTTTTCATGGCTTCTTTGCGTCTCCGCGTATTAGAGGTTATACCACCCTGGCCATTTTATTTTCGGAGCGCTTTTGTTTATCTGCCAGTTTTTGTTTTATCCATTCGGGCCATCCGGAACTGTTTTCTGCCTCATAAACACGCAGATCCTGTGATGGATCTTTTTGCAAGAGGTCGGCTTCGGTGCAGCCCAGGATCTCTGCTGCTGCTTTTACGCCCGAATAGCTGGCTCCCGAAACGCCGTGCGACATAGTACTTGCACCGCATAAGAACAGGTTTTCAATTTCACTTTTAGCTGTAAAAGAGAACGGGCCCGTTTGCCAGAATCCTTTTTCGGTGCCATATACATTGCCCCGGGTTGCATTGATGTAATGTTCATTGGTTAATGGGGTACCCAACTCAAGGTGAACAATATTTGCATGCACTTCGGGCAGTATCCGTTTAAACGTATTCATTAATTTCTGGCAGAGGCGTTCTTTTACCTGCTGGTATTGTTCTTCGCTTTCGCTGCGTATCGCCCTGCCCACATTAAAAGAATCGTAGTCAATAAACGTTACCGCTTCGATGGTATGTGTCCTTCCGTCAAAACTCAGCGGGTCTTTCAGTGAAGAGCAACTGATAAAAAGCGAATCAAGTTCGTCTGATTTTAAAATATCTTCCTTTGCATAGTTATTATACAGTTCATCCATATCCTTGTTTGGAAAGAACCATATATTACCTGAGTCCAATACTGTTTTACGCAGATCCATTTCTACGGTAATAAAAAAGATAAGGGAGGTGACTGAATACCGGGTCTTATCCAGCTTCTTTATGAGTTTGCTGCTCAGGTTTTCGTGGCCAATCATTTTTTTAAAGGTTGTTTCCGGGTCTGTGTTGGAAATAACCTGCCTGGCCATTACCTGTTCCCCGTTTTGTAATTCCACACCGATCGCCTTTTTCTTAGTTCCCGGTTCCAGTAGTATTTTTTTTACTGCCAGCCCGGTATGTATTTCTCCCCCGTATTTTTTAATGGCATTGGTAAAGGCTTTCACAATTGCGGCTCCACCACCCATTGGATAGAACCCCCCGTTAAAATAATGGTCCATGAGTGCGCAATGAAAAGGAAAGCTGGCTTTGGAAGGTGGCAGTCCATGATCGCCACATTGTATGTTCAGCACTTCCCTTAATAACGGATCTTTTATGTGCCAGCTTATTACCCGCTTTAAACTGAACAACCCGTATTTACCCAGGTGTCTTGTCCGGTATGGAATAGTAATGTTATCCCAAAAGCCATTCATTGTTGAGACCAGTTGTATTTCCCTGCTTACCTTTTGTACCAGGTCCAGGTATTTTCTTAATCCTTTTTTTTCTGCGGGAAAACGTTTTGCAAGGGCTTCGTACAGCTGGTCAATACCAGCGGGCATATCAATACGTTCGTTTCGAAGCCAGCAATGTTCATAGGCCTTGGGGTTCATCCTGAAAAAAACAAGTTCATTGGCAATGCCAAGTCCCTCGTATAAATTACACGCAGACTGGCCCTTATCCATTGCGCCTATGTAGTGAACGCCGGGACTGAAACGCTGTCCATCTATGTAAAAACTGTGGCACCAGCCGCCGGGTACATAATGCTGTTCAATAATAGCTACCCGTTGGCCTGCCCTTGCAAGACAAAGGGCTGCAGACAATCCCCCGGCCCCGGAACCTATAATTATGGTATCAAACTCTTTTTTAATGCTCATTGTTGCCGGAAGATAATCCTTTTAATAAAACGATCTGTTATGTGTACAGGATCCCTTATTAAAAAATCAGATAAAATTCATCAAATCCGGCTTACTGCTTATTAACATTTATATAAGTGCTTCAGATTTGCTTACCAGGTTGATTTCCCGGCTTAAAAACTATTGTGGCACGGTTTTGGATTTTAGGGGTCTGGTATTAATTAAGTAACCCCTTTAGAAAAATTATTTTAAACTTTTAAATCTGATATTATGACTGAAACAAATTTTCCAACACCCGCTGCACAGGCTGCACCGGCCAAGAGCTATAAGAATATAGTTATCGGCGTTCTTGCTACAGGCCTTATTGCCGTATCTGGATTCTTGATTTATGCAAAGACGCAAAGTTCACAAACCATTCAGCAGCAGGAATCGCAAATTGCGAAAGTAAGCACCGAGAAAAGTGAGCTGCAAAATAGTTTTGACGCTTCTTTGTCAAGGCTTGACTCTATGTCAACCGTAAACACAAGCTTAGAAGGCAAGCTGACTGAAAGAAACGACGAAATAACCAAAGTAAAAGCTGAGATCCGCAGTATCCTGAACAAGAAAAATGCAACCGCATCTGAATTGGGCAGGGCAAAAACGCTGATCGCTTCTTTAAATGAGAAGATCTCCTCATTGGAGCAGGATGTAGCACGACTGACTATGGATAACCAGACATTGACTAATGATAAGGTTGTTCTTACACAGGAAAAAGAAAAACTGAACCAGGATCTTACCGCCACCACAACGGCTAAAGTAGAGCTGGAAAAGAAAGTAGATGTTGCTTCGACCTTGAATGCCTCTAATATTGTGATCACACCGATCAATGTAAAGAATAACGGTAAAGAAAAAATTTCTACCACCGCAAAACGTGTAGACAAATTCGTAGTAAGCTTTGATGTAATGAACCGCATTGCACAGGCCGGTAAAACTGATATCTATGTATTGGTTATCGGACCTGATGGCCAGGCGATCAATACAGGTTCAGAAACCTTCACCATTCGTGATGAAGGAGAAAAAGCCTTCACAGCTAAAGTTCCGGTTGACCTGGAAACAGCAAAAGCAAAGAATGTTGAGTTCGCTTTTGTTCCCGGATCTACCTTCAAACAAGGTAACTACAAGGTTATGATCTATCAAAACGGTTTCCTCATCGGCCAGGGCACACGTGAACTGAAGAAAGGTGGCTTATTCAGCTAACATAATAATAAAACAATAAGGTTTTTGAAACCTTATTGTTTTTCATCGAATATAATATACAGTATCCCCGCAAAGCCAGGGAAAGCTATCCGGATCTTAATAATCCGGGTAGCTTTTTTGTTTGGGGGAAGAGAAGGGTTGAAAGTTGTTGAAGATTGTTTAAGGGTTTATGGGTACCAACAACCGTTCAGCCTTCAACAATTTTCAACTTTTCAACAATATTCAACTCTTTTTAACAACCATTTCCACCCTATCTTTGCACCCGATTTTAATATTTATCCGAAACTATTTAAACAGGTCAACCAATGAAAAAGATCATTTTATCCATTGCGCTCGTATTATTCTTAAGCACTTCTTTCAGTCAGACATTCATGCATGGAGCCGGCATTACGGTAGTAGGAAGCACTACCGGCCAGGGAAGCAACAGCGATATCGGCTTTGGCGAAGGCTTTACGTATTTTCCCCGTTTTAATTTTGTAGAAACAGAAGCCCTTTCTGTTTCAGTTGGTATTCCATTGGTGGTTGGTATCTCTGCCATCAGCAACTCGGGATATACTTATGACCCATACGGCAACTCGTATTATAATGATAACAGTTCGGTGGGATTTATAGTGAATGCGCCCCTAATCATTAACTTAAACATGGGCCGTGGTTCTACAAAAGAGAATACCAAAAAGTTCGGCTATTTTGTTGGCGCCGGTTTTGGTTTTCATCACGGTGATTTCATATCAGACATGTACGATCCCAATACAGGAGATTACATCGGCAGCTACTCTTCCAACACGTATGGTCCTGCAGCAAACGGCGGTGTTCGCATAGGAGTGGGAAGGGCCCATAAAAACATTGAGATCCGTCTCTCTTACATGAAAGGGATCAATGAGAATAAGCCCAGCATCTTCGGACTTGCGGGTGCGTTCAACTTTTAAAGACCCGTTTAAGAGGTTTAAATCGTTTAAGGTTTAAGACGTTGAGAGTCCAACGTTTTAAACCTTTTTCTTTATGCGGCAATGCATAGATCACAGGTCCTGATGTTTGATATTTTCAATGCATTAAACGATTGAAACGACTCAAATGTATGAAACGAAATGAAACCCTCTTAAACATCTGCAACGATTTAAATGTTCTTTTTTTACATTTGCAGCCTTATGAAAAGAAATATAAGATCCATTGCCATCATTGGCGGGGGCCCTTCGGGCTGCGCCCTGGCAACATTGCTGAAAAGAAAAGGCTTTAATGTTGCTGTGTTCTATCTTGAAAAGCGTCCAGAGATCATCGTGGGCGAATCCTTGTTGCCGGCCATCATTCCCTTGCTGCGGAAACTGGGTGTGGAAGATGAAGTAAAATCATACAGTACTTATAAACCCGGCGCTTCGGTTTGGGTTAATAAAGAAGAAGAAGCAACTTCACCGTTCAGCTTTGGCGGCGGCGGACTTCCTCCCTATGCATATAATGTTCCCAGGTTGAAATTCGATAAAACGATCTTTGACCTGGCTGTACGTGAGGGTGTGACCTTCTTCAACCATGTTGCCAAAATAGAAAAAACTGGTAATGGGGATGAATTAAAATTAGCAGCAGAAACAATAGATGCAACCGGCGATTATTTCAAAGGCCAGCCCGATCTTATTGTTGATGCCACCGGCCGTTCACGAACCATCTCCCGCCTGTTGAACATTCCAACCAAAGAAGGAGAACGCAAAGACATCGCCGTATTTGCACACCTCAGCAATGCTGAAAAAATAGAGCCTTATAATATTCACCTTCACCGCCTGGAACATGGCTGGACCTGGCGGATCCCTTTACCCGACCGTACTTCGGTTGGTGTGGTGATAGATCCCAAGCACCTGGCAAAATACGGTGCAACGAGAGAAGAGCAGTATGATAATATATTGAAGACCGATGAGACCCTGGTAAAGTTTACCCAACATGCAAAGCGTGAGACCGGTGTGGTACAGTATAATAATTACCAGCTTATCTCACAGAAGATGTATGGAACGAACTGGTTGCTGGCTGGTGATGCCGGGGGATTTCTTGATCCCATTTTTTCTTCCGGGTTATTTCTTGCTATCAAGAGTTCTTTTTCTGCCTGCGATGCCATTATGGAAGGAACCGATGCCGCATTTAAAAAGTATGAGAAGAACCAGATGCATGAATTATATGTTTGGCAGAAATTAGTCAACACCTGGTACAGCGGCGGGCTGTTCACATTGATGACTGTTGGAAAGGAAAGAATGGATACTGCTTTTGGCCGCTTTATTGGCCCGCACATGCAACGACACTTAACCCGGATCTTCACGGGCGAAGCGGTATATAAGAATTACAGTCGCGGTTTTTTACGGTTCATCCTCGGGCCGATGATCAGGCTGATGAAAGTGGGAAGGCTGCACAATCGTAATATCAGCGATTTAGCTATTAAATAGTATTTCCCGGATTTTTACCACGAAGGTCACAGAGGATATGCAACACAAAGCACACGAAGTTTCTTTGTGCTTTTCGTGAATATCTTCGTGTTCTTTGTGGTAAAATTTTAATTTCTTAGTATATTTATTTCAGCTGCGGCAGTAGCTCAGTTGGTAGAGCATTAGCTTCCCAAGCTAAGGGCCGAGGGTTCGAGTCCCTTTTGCCGCTCCAAAGAAATCTAACCGCAAAGTGCACTAAGTTTTTCGCAAAGGTCACAAAGCAACTTAGCGGACTTTGCGCTGAATTTCATCTTTGTGTTCTTTGCGGTTACCCCTCCCTTTCCATTCGTAAACAGGTGGATTTTACCTGATCTTCCCTGTTTTTTGCCTTTAAATCTCTAAAAGACCCCGAAACCAAAGGCATTTTTAACTCTTAATTCTTCATTTTTAATTGAATTCCCGTAAAAATCTGCCACTCATACCACCATATTTCCATTCTTCATAATGGGAAAAATATTTTCTTTTCTTTGGTAACTTTTCTAAGTCGTTGATCGTAAATGAGTTCAATGGTTATTTTGGTAATACCAATTGCCCATTACTAAAAAATACTTAGTACTTTGTGTTGCATAGTACTAAATTTCCCCTTATCTTTGTGTTATCAAAGTAAGCGCCCTTCGACTTCGCTCAGGACGCCCGGGATTAAAAAAAAGCAACCAACTATTAAACAAATAAAACAAAAGTCATGAAAAAGCAATCAACCACCCCATTCAGCACTATCAGTAAAGAGCAAATGGAAAAATTAACCACTGTAACCCCCGAAACCCTGGTAAAAGCCCGCACATTCAGCGCCGCTGATCTTTGGGACATCCAGCGCAGGGGCAGGACAATGATGAGCAGGAGAAACTACTTCGCCTAAACTATTTAAAGTATAGCAGCCATGAAGTTTTATCTATTTCTCGTAGTCATTATAGCCCTCACATTCGCAGCCATAACAGCCTAAAGCCATTTTAAAAAATTATAAAAGTATAGTCATGAAAAAGCAATCAGAAAACAGGTTCTCTCTCTTAACCAAACAGGATGTAGCCAACCTGGCCAATGTGGTAAAAGAGACCCTCGCCATCGTAAGGCCTAAAACCTTCAGTACTGCCGATCTCTGGAATATCCAGCGCAGAAGCAGGACCATGGCCAGCCGCAGAAATTTCGCCATGTAATTCCATATATAAAAGTATAGCCGCTATTATTTATAGGATATCGTACGCAAGCACCGATCCCGGAGTACCCGGGATCTTTTTATTGTGGAAGCTGAATATCGATTACGAAGAAGCATATTGAACATTGATAGCTGAGCATTGCGTATTGAGCATTGTAAAATATTCAACTACCAATTTTCAATGTTCAATTCCCAGCTTTTGTCACCCTCCGACCTTTAAAAGACTTTCAACCATTTTGACCCCAGATTTACTCCCTCCCAAACCAAAAACCAGCTTCATTCAACCATCTTCAACAATTTTCACCCGTTATTTTTTCATCCAAACCCTAAAAAACCCTATTTTTGCCCTCCCAAAACGGAAGCGTATTGGAAATTCCTCCTTAGCTCAGTTGGTTAGAGCATCTGACTGTTAATCAGAGGGTCGCCCGTTCAAGTCGGGCAGGGGGAGCAAAAAAGCGGGTAATTCCGCTTTTTTTCTGCTTGGCAAGTTGTCTGAACAGATAACTTTTGGGAATGCTTAGACAGGTGTATTTCTATAAGAATTATTTTTTTGATTTTATAAAGATGCTCGACCCGGGGGCAGTTGAGAAGATCGAATGGACCATTGCTTTATTGCAGTCGCTGAACCATATACCGGAAAAATATTTCAAACACATAAGCGGCAGGAAGGGTCTTTATGAATTGCGCTGCGAATGGATGGGAAACATTTACCGGGTATTCTGTTTTTTTGACCAGGGCAACTTTGTTGTGATCACTTCCGGGTTTCAAAAGAAAGACCAACGCACCCCAAAAAAAGAAATTGAAAAAGCATTACGGATCATGAACGATTACTTCCATGAAAAAAACAAATAAGCATCTTACCGGTTTTGAAACTTATATCGATGATAAGTACGGGGGCCGTGGCCAGTCTGCACGGGAAAAATGGGAACAGGGTTTTGAAGCCCATCGCATCGGCATCCTCATAGAAGAAGCCCGTAAAAAAATGGGACTCACCCAGCAGGAACTTGCCCAAAAATGCGGAACCAATAAAGCATATATATCCCGTATCGAGAATGATGCTTCAGGAATCAAACTTTCCACGCTTATCCGGATCGTCCGGCTGGGACTGGGCGGAGAATTGAAGTTGATACTTCCCTAGTGAAAATATCTGCTGTTTTCAAAGAAACCTATTCTCCAGGAAAGTCCTGTTACAGAGAATCGTGTTGAGCATTGAGAATTGAGTGTTGAGCCCGCCTACCAGGCAGGCAGGCAGCTTCATTATTCCCTTTTAAAGAAGCTGAATTTTATCCTAATTTCATAGTTCCACAAATCACCCCATGCCCGAAATCATTATAGAGGCCCGCAATGCCGCCATCAGCCAATCCATGAAGGTGAAACGCATCCTTCCTTTTCGCCTGCGGCGCATGGTTGGCCCCTTTATTTTTATGGACCATGCCGGGCCGGTTACGGATATGCCAGCAACTGCATCTTCACTGGATGTGCTGCCGCATCCGCATATCGGGCTTTCCACCGTAAGCTATCTTTTTGGCGGACAGGTTACCCACCGCGACAGCCTGGGTGTGGAGCAGATCATCCGCCCCGGCGAAGTGAACTGGATGACAGCCGGCAGCGGCATCGCCCACTCCGAACGCTTTGAAGACCCTGCTGCACTGGCAGGAGGCAATTTGGAAATGATACAGACCTGGGTGGCACTTCCCGAAAAAGATGAAGAAGCCATGCCTTCTTTTAATAATTATACGCCCGACCAGTTACCGGTATTTACCGACAAGGGAGTATGGATGCGGCTTATTGCCGGCAATGCATACGGACTTAATAATAATGTAAAAACAAACTCTCCGCTGTTTTACCTGCACGTAATGCTCAACAAGGGAGCAAGCTTTGCCCTGCCGAAAGAACATACCGAACGGGGCTTTTATATTGTAAAAGGAACTGTTGAGATCTCCGGCATTAGCTACCATGAAGGGCAGATGCTGGTATTTAATAAAGCAGATGACCCCTTGATACTGGCTACCGAAAACACAACCCTTATGCTTTTAGGTGGCGAACCATTGGGCGAACGTTTTATCTGGTGGAACTTTGTCTCCTCCCGCAAGGAACGTATTGAACAGGCCAAGGAAGACTGGAAGCAGGGCCGCATCATATTACCTCCAACCGATAACAAGGAATTTGTTCCGCTGCCGGATGATAGGTCGAAGCCGGCGGGGGGTGTGCCGAAGCCGGAGCCATTATCTTAGGTAACAAATTCATTATTCAACTATCCAGTCCGTGAAGACACAAACCAAGGCATTGAGGCCTTTAACTAATCATGACAGCAATAAGTGACATTAATTTGTATTTTGCAATATTATGATATAATCTATTTAAATCGCTATTACTAGTTTCTTAGAAATCAGTTTGCCCTGAAAAATGGATAGTTATGGAAACTAAATAAGAATAATGCTTCATTCAATAATAAAAGAAAAAAAGGACAAATGGTTGCAGTCTGACAACTGCACCATTAGTGATTTGATAAAGTATATCCGCGACAAAGGACAGTTGCGTGATACGCAAATTGAAGCTATTGAGACTTATTTGTTTTTGAAAATACAAGGGCAAAACAAAGCACTTTGGCAATTATTTTCAGAGGGTTTTTTTACCAATGGCACAGACTTATCTAAACTAAATATTAACCAAACGACAAGAGATTTTTTAACAGCCAACAAAGACGCTTTTGCATTGTATGACTTTGCAAGAACAAAAAATGGAAACGGCTCTTTACTCCCCGAACTTGAAAAGTTAATAGTTGACAAGCCTGCCGAATTAGATTATGATACAATTATTAAAAGCATTTTCTACAATGTAAGTTATGCCGACTATCTAATGAGTTTGCCAATGGGTGCAGGTAAAACATTTTTGATGGCTGCTTTCATTTATTTAGATTTATACTTTGCAGACAATGAACCAGAAAATAAAACGTTTGCTCATAATTTTTTGGTTCTTATTCCATCTGGTTTAAAATCTTCTATTGTTCCAAGTTTAAAGACCATTGAAAATTACGACCCTTCCTGGGTGTTACCTGAACCATCAGCCAGCAAACTGAAGAAACTATTAAAGTTTGATGTATTAGATGAACAAAAATCCGCAAAGAAAAGTAACAAGGCAAGAAATCCCAATGCTCAAAAAGTAAATGCTTGTATGCCTAATCCATTCGGGCAGGTTTTTGTTGTTAATGCAGAGAAAGTGATTTTGGAAAGCATCAGTTTACAAATTGAATTAGAACTGGAAGAAGATAAAGACACTAGCAACGACTTGAAAAGATTATTTGGACAAATTCCAAACCTTTCAATTTTTATAGACGAAGTTCACCATGCTGCAACCGATGATATTAAATTGAGACAAGTTGTTAACTATTGGCAAAGCAAAGGCAACATAACTACTGTTCTTGGATTTTCAGGGACACCATATTTACAAACTGCTGAAACTATTAACGCTGGAAGTTATGCTTTCAAATTTTCTCAAATTACCAACACTGTTTATTATTATCCGTTGATAACCGCCATAAAAAAATTCCTAAAAACACCAACAGTAAAAATAGGGCAAAACCTTGACCGTTTTCAAATTATCAAAAAAGGAATTGAAGACTTTGATACGCTATACAAGAAAACAGTTTATGAAAATGGTGCTATTGCTAAAATAGCCATCTATTGCAGTAACATAGCAGTTTTGGAAGAAGAAATATATCCATTTCTCATTGCCGAATTAAAAATTAATCCTGTTGAAATTCTAAAATATCATGGTGGCAATAAAGATTATACTTTGCCTAAAGAAAATGAATTAGAGTTCCGTTCATTGGATTTGGCTATTTCAAAAAAACGTTACATTCTTTTGGTTCAGGTAGGTAAAGAAGGTTGGGATTGTCCAAGTTTAACAGGAGTTATCCTTTCTCAAAAAGGCGACAGCCCACAAAATATGGTTTTGCAAACTTCTTGCAGATGTTTACGACAAGTGGACAAAGGCAAAGAAGAAACGGCTTTGATTTGGTTGAACAAAGACAATGCAGATACTCTAAACAAACAGTTAAAGCAAGAACAAAACAGTAGCATTGACGAACTAAATAGCACTAAACGCATTGGCAAAGCCGAAATGGTAGAACGCCACAGCCGTATGGACTATTTGCAATTACCGAAAGTGGACTTTTATCAAATGAAAGTTACTTACCAAAGCATTGACGAGGAGGAAACTGCAAACACAAAAGCCAAGTTAAAAGTCATCATTAAAAAGCTGGAAGATTATAAGGCTTCGGCTTTGATAAGCACCAGCGAAATTTCAAACATTGATACTGGAACTACTGACATTATCAATGAAACAGGAATTTCGTTTGCCAATTACAACCAATGGCTTTTTGAAATAAGCCGACAAAGTTTCGGTTTAGTTTCGGAAACGCAATTGCACCAATACGACGCAGAATTAAATGAAATATTTGAAACAGTTTCTTTTGAAAAGGGCGGGAACCGGTTTTTCAATGAATTGTACGATCTGCATTTGATACAATCAAAAATACGTGTTGCGTTTAGCATCAAAAGAGATTTACAAACCGACACAGAATTAATTCCAAAACAAGCGGAATTATTGATAGCTGAACGCTTGACCGATGTAGAGAAAAACCCTAAGCTTTATCCGAACGAAGCTGACACAAATAAAATTTTAGAATTAGACAAAAGCAATGCACCGCTTGACGCTGACCTTGCAGAAATTAAAAAGGCTTATGAAACGTTGAAACAAACTTTGGAAGCTCAAGGAATGGGAAATTTTGTTCCCGCATTTGACAGCTACCAAACACAATTTGAATTTTCCTCAACAGTAAAAGCAAAAAATAATTCCTTCCACTATTTACCCTACAACTTTGGCGGAAGCGGAAGCAGTGGTTTTGAAATACAAGCGCTTCAACAAACTTTGCGATTAGCCGATTTCAAAACTAAAGAATTAGAAATTTACTACAACGGTGAACGTGGTTTAACAGAATTTGTAATAAACTGTTTTGCCAAAGAAGGCAAGTATTGGAAACATATTGGCAAATACACCACCGACTTTTTAATTATAAAACGAACCGCCAAAGACAAAATTCATAAAGCCTTGCTTATTGAAACCAAAGGTTCTTTGTATGCAGAAGACAAGGTTTTTCAGAGCAAGAAAAACTATGTAGAAACCGAGTTTTTAAAACTCAACCAAGAAAAATTCGGCTACCAACGTTTCGACTTCCTGTATTTGGAAGACAGCAAAAACATTGCAGCTAATATCACAAAATTGAACAATAAGTTAACCCAGTTTTTTAACGATTAAGATATGCCAATAAAATACATTCCATATTACCCTAATACGGTTGAAGGTCAAGCTATATTAGACAACATTACCCGAACACAAAGGGTTTTGCGTTACCGTGAAAATGATAAGGTTTACGACCGCCTAAAAAGAGGTATGCCTTACTACGAAGTAGAGGCATTGGAAATCGTTGGTGAGCAATCCCAAAATTTGGTTATCCGTGGTGAGTGTATTTCTGCGTGTGCCTATTTAAAAGAGCATGGTCTTACTGTTGACTTAGTTTACATTGACCCACCCTTTGCGAGTGGAGCAGATTATGCTAAAAAAGTTTATTTGCGCAAAAACCCAAAAGTTGCAGAACAGATAAAATCTGTAGAAGATGACATTCAAGAAAAGTTAGCCGAACTTCAAGCTATTTCTGAAGAGTTAGGAGAAGAGTTTAGCCAGGAAATTCAAATTGAACTTAATAAGCTTAGGGCATTTGAAGAGACTATGTATGGCGATATTTGGCAAAAAGAAGATTACCTCAATTGGATGTATGAAAATTTGATGGCTATAAAAAACGTGATGAGTGAAAATGCTAGTATTTATGTACACTTGGATTGGCACATTAGCCATTATGTAAAAGTGCTAATGGATGAGATTTTTGGAGAAGGCAGTTTCCAAAACGAAATAATTTGGCAAAGAACAACAAATACCGGCAGTAGTAAAGGCATGGCAAACAAACTGAGTACTGATACTGATTGCATTTTTTATTATATAAAAGATTTTCAGGCAACTTTTAATAAACAATTTAAACCCTACTCTCAAGAATATCTTGATCGATTTAAGTTTGAGGATGAAAAAGGATTCTATCGTTGGCAATACATGGCTACATATTCAGAAGATAAATTAAAGGACTTGACGGAAAAAGGAATGATTCGTTGGCAGAAGGGTTCTTCTAAGCCAGAGTATAAACAATATTTAGAGGAGCTGAAAGGAATTCCTTTAAATAATTTATGGGCTGACATCTTTCATGTAAATCCAATGGCTTTAGAAAATGTAAGTTATAGCACACAAAAACCAGAAGAATTGTTAGAAAGGATAATAAAACTGAGTAGTCACAAAGAAATGGTAGTCGCTGATTTCTTTGGAGGAAGCGGAGTAGCAGCAAAAGTTGCTAACAGCTTGGGACGAAAGTTCATTCATAATGATATTGGGATCAATAGTATTCAAACCGTAAGAGACAGGCTGAAAGAAGCAAAAGCTAATTTTCAAATTTTAGAAATTAAAGATGGAGTTAGTTTATTCCGCAATCCTCAGCAGACAATGGATAAAGTAGCAACGCTTATTCCAGGCCTACAAAAAGGAGTAAAAGGAATTAGTAATTTTTGGTTTGGTGCAATTACAAAAAGTAAAGAAGGAATTGTGCCGGTTTATGTTCCCAATTTGCTTAACACTCAAGAAAAAGTTTTAGACATTCCAACCATAAATACCGTTATCAATCAGGAACTGCAAAATTTAGAAGTCAATGCTAAAAAGTAATTGTGTATTACATAGACATTGACGACCAAAAGGTTTTAGAGAAGTTCATAAATGACAACAACGCAACCGAAATTGAGGTTGAGCTAAAAGACTTGAAAAACCTGCTTCACGATGTAGTTATTGAAGACATTATAGATTTTAAAATCACCAAAACAAAAGAGGGTTACGAAACAGAAATAAGCAAATTCATCAGCGACCGGCTTATACAAAAAATTAGTGAGTTTAACCAAAAAGGAAATTTGCAATCAGTTACCAAAGGCAAAAAATTCAACCCAATTAATATTAGCGAAGAGGGGTTAGAACTTATTGAACTGATTGCTCTTGACTGTGAAAACACAGAAGGAAAATGGTACAGCAGCACTGAAATAAAAATTGACAAACTCGGTTATGTAATTACCAATGGAGCAAAATCAAGAAACTTTTGGGATGGCAAAATTATTAGTGCCAAAAAACCATTGAGAATAAAAGTGAGAAATATTAGTGGTGATGAAACAATAAAAGCTATTTAAATAGAATTAATTTTAATTGAATTTAAAATAAACGTTATGAGAATAACCGAATTAGCAGATAGCATAACTAGGGGTACGAAATTTAGCAAAGATGATTTAACCTCGATTCCTACAAACTACCTTTATCTGCAGATTCCTAATATAGAAAAAGGAATTGCAATCTCTGAGGCGAACGCCAAATATATTTCTGAAAAGTCGTATAGGAAACAAGTCAAAAAACCATTAAGCATCGGTTACAATGATTATTTGATATTTAGAACTCCTGGCTCAGAAAGCTACACGATTTTTAGATATGTTCAAGACCTTGGCAAGAATATAATACCATCTGATAATTTTATAATGATAAGTAATCCGCAAGGATTTTTAATAACGTTTTTGCAACATGAAACAGGTAGGTTGTATTTTCAAAAAGAGATAGACGATATTACGAATAGATCAAATGGAAATTTTGTTGAAATTGCTAAACAGGTAAAACTTATTGACATTGATTCTCGTGTATTAGATAAATTAAATCTACCCGGTTATATCCCTCCCGGAAATACAGCAATTTCACCAGAAGAATTGAAAAAAATTAATGTTCGTAGCGACGTCATAACTATTGATAACATTTTCAAAAGAATAAAAGAAAATGAAATTAGGCTTGAAGGCTATTTTCAGCGCAAATCAAATCTTTGGGCAGATGATATCAAAAGTCGATTAATTGAGACAATAATATTAAATATGCCAATTCCTCCCCTATTTTTTGATGTAACTAATGATGATAGATGGCTTATTGTAGATGGCCTTCAGAGGGTTAGTGCGATAAAAGCGTTTTTTAATGATGAATTGACTTTAGTAAATCTTGATTATCTGCCTGAACTTCAAGGGAAAAAATTCTCTGATTTAGATCGTCAATATAGAAGAAGATTTGAGGAAAAACAGTTGGCGTATTTTGCAATATATCCTGGTACACCCAAGAGCGTTCGTTATAAAATATTTAAGAATATAAAATGTAAGTGCTTTGGTACTTAATAGGCAAGAAATACGACATGCAATTAATGAAGATGAAGATTCTGAATTTACTTCGTCAAGGTATCTACAGAGTCTTACCCCAATAATAAATAGGTATTTAGATATACCCGAAAAAGGCGCTTTGGGTAAAGAACGAATGGCCGATTCGGAACTTTCATTAAGGTTTTTAGCTTTCAGGATATTGAATTACCAACATGAATATAATGGTTCTATTCAAGATTATTTAGATAAAGCGATGGAACGTATCAACGGTATGGAATTAAATAAGTTGGATTTATTCAAAATTGATTTTGAAAAAACTTTAAAGCTAATTAATGATATCTTTCCAAAAGATGTAGCATATACAAAGAGTATGGTTCAAAAAGAGGGTCCAAAAAATTTTAATGGCAATCTTTTTGGTGTTTGGGTATATGTTATTTCAAGACTAAATGATGATGAACGCAACCTACTAGTAGATGGGAAAGCGATGTTTTATTAAAGCAGCGCAGGAGTTGTCAAGGATGTCAATTATGAAAGATCAATAGATAGCAGATATTTTGAAACGATTGAAAGTTTGAAAACAAATATTGAAACAACTGAAAAATTTATTAAAACTTTTATTAATGATTAAGCAAATCAAAATCAGGAATTTCAAATCGCTCAAAGCTGTTGATTTAAAGTTGAAGCATTTAAATGTAATTACAGGTATTAACGGTGTGGGTAAATCTTCGCTAATACAATCATTGCTCCTACTGCGTCAATCCTTTTCTACGTGGAGAATATACAGAAGGGGTTTCCATTAGATGGAGAATTGACAGGTAATCTGGGAAGTGTGGGTGACATTGAAAATAAGTCTTCAGTTGAAAATTTAATTGAAATTACTATCGATGAGTGCATTAATCTTTTAAAACAAAAAACAAAACAAATGATACCATTTTAAAAGGTAGTTTAAAACTTTCAAAATTTAAAGCAAATCCGCTTTTTTCAAAAAGCAAATTTCAATATATCTCAGCATCGAGAATAGCACCCGGAATTCAATTTAAAAAAAGTAGTTTCGATATTGAAAATAAACAATTTGGGAAAAATGGTGAGCATGTTGTTTCATACATTGCTGAATATGGTAGAATACATTCTGGAAAGCAAAAAAATAAAAAATATCAATCCATAGTTAATCTTGTAAAAGGCGAAATGGGAGAAGATTTACCGCTTGAATCGCAAATAAATTATTGGTTAAATTTTATTTCAGAAGACGTTCGGCTTAGTATAATGAAAATTAATACAACCAATTATAATTTGAATTTCGAATTTTATAATGGTTCAAATTGGGATTCATTTTCTACTGAAAATTCTGCATTTGGACTTACTTATTCTTTACCAGTAGTTACATCTCTGCTAGCCGCATCTCCCGGAGATATTGTAATTATCGAAAATCCAGAAAGCGACCTTCACCCTAAAGCACAATCCAAATTAGGCGAATTGATTGTAAGGTGTGCAAATGAGGGGTACAAGTATTAATTGAAACACATAGTGATCATATATTAAATGGTATAAGGGTGGCAGTTTCAGCTAAACCTTCCCTAATATCTCATGAAAATGTAAATATTTTCTATTTCTATAAAGAGCCAATGACTTCTAACACTTTAGTGGAATCTATAAATATTGATTCAAATGGCAGGATGCCTATTAAAGAAATGAAAGCAAGAGGGATTGCTGGTTTTTTTGATCAGATTGACAACGATTATTTAAGCCTAATGAAAAATCAGGCTATCTAATGAAAAAGATTTATGTATTACCGCAACTAATTGATTGGCTTATTTTAAATAATGCAGAAATACAAAATTTTGTTTTTAGATTAAATGAGATAAATATATTTTTTATAAATCAAAAAAACCAGTTGGGATATAAAATCATAATTGACTTTTATAAAGTGCAAGAGTTTGATGAATTAGGATTATATGATATAAGGATGTTTAGTTCATTATTGCTTGATGGTAATTCTTTTTTTGGAACCTCGATCCTGCCACCTAATTATGAAAATTATTCCTATTATACGGTACCAAATATAGCTGGGCTGCCCCCCAAAGAAACATTTGAAAATATACATATTGAGTTAGCAAAAGAAGATGGAAAGGGAACAAGAGTATTTAATTTTGAATCCGCAAATCATGTGCTTTTAAAATACACAGGTTTGATGCTACTTTAACTCCTGCTTTAATTAGTCATAGTTACATTGAACTGAAAACCTAGAAATTGATTTGTTTTAGAAAATTACATTTTGATTTATTTGATAATAATGATGAATACTTAAGGTTTAGAAATCGTTATTTATCCTTCTACCGGCAATTTGATTGGAATAATTGGATTCCAATTTCTAATCCTGCTCCTAGCCATGAAATTTTATATTTATTGACTAAATTGTATAAAAAACCGACTGATGATTCTGGTCATTTATTTTGGGGATATATAATGGCTACAATAAATGGGGCAAAGTATAATAAAGAACTCACTCAGCTTAATAGTAAGAAAAAGGTTGTTAACGATATTTTTCAGCTGGGAATCTCAAAAGGAAAAAGTACTGCATTTTATTCGATAGATACAGAACAAGGAAATCTAGAAATTTATGATTACAGAGGAATTCATATTAATAAAGTATATGGCCTTGTTTCAGGATTGCAGATTCAAGTTAAAAATTATACTATTGATGTTCCTAAAAACAAATGGTATTAACCCTCTGGCGCAAGTGTTCCCGCCACGAATAGCTTAAAACATAAATGATGATTTTGGGGTCACTTGTGCCTTTATAATTCTGCCGGATTGCTCCCTTCTGGCGCAAGTGTTCCCCACCCAAATCCTTTAACTACAAACCAAAGTTTATGGGATCACTTGGGCCGTTTAATTCTGCCGGATTGCATCCGGTAACTGGCAGTCAGCTGGTAAGGTAAAAAACATACAACTTTATGAATACCTTATTATTACGGTATCTTTTCTGTTTTCGGATTTATAAATTTAAGTGGAGTAAAAATTTAAAATTGATATTATTAAAAAATCATGAACCCTGCCATCATAACAACCATCCCAATCGTTGCGTTAACGAGAAATTCCGCTGGCCTGGATATAAATAAAAAAGCCTGAGCAAAATATTAAATAATTGGCTTTTTACCTCTACTCTTTCACAAACTGCAGCACCTGTTTTTCTGCGCCACTTTGCAACCTAAGCCAGTATTGGCCTGCCGGTAAATTATGTACCGGTATTGTTATGGTTTGATTGGTTACCAAAAGGCTGTTTAACTGTTTCATCATTTGTCCTGCGCTGTTTACGATCTGCACATTTATTTTATCATACGAACCATTGAGCTGCAATTGCAAAACACCGGTTGTTGGATTTGGGAAGACCAATATTTCAGTGGCACCATTATGCTGCAGCTGCCGGATATTACTGTATTCGGTCCTGCCGTTATCTCCTTTTATCTTTAACCGGTAGAATTGTTTTTTGTTTGTTGCGGCGTTATCAACAAAACTATAAGACTGAATACCTGTTGTATTTCTTGCGTTAATTGTTCCGGTTGAAGTATAATTATATCCATCCGTACTTTTTTCAATAGTAAAACAGCAGATGCCGCTTTCCTTGTCTGTAGTAAACCTGATCTGTGCCGTTTTTCCTTTTTGGATCCACGCCGCATCAAAAGAAATTAATTCAACAGGTAATGCGCCCAGGCTGTTGCCGTCAATAACAGCCGATACATTACGCCATGGTCCGTATAACTGGCCGGTGATGGCGGTGGCCGGGCTATATTTTACTCTTGCCCTTAGTTTGGTGTACCTGCCCGTTCCCAGCAATTTATCAATGATATTTTTTAATTCAACACCGGCCAGGCCAAGATCGGTATAAGCACTTTGTTGTGCGGTAAATAAAGTGCTGTTGGTAATAGGATTGCCGCTGTAAGCATTATAGTTAAGCCTTGTTTCCCAAACCATTTTGCCTTTTACTTTTCCTAAGAAAGATTTTGCAAATAAGCCGGCGCCAAAATTGCCGATAACAAAATTGCTACTGTTGATGGGGGTTATCAGATCAGAATTATACAGGCGCAGGTTATTGCGTTTGTTATTAGTTAACTCATTTCCATTATAAAGAAAGGCACGGCCTTCACTTGTATTGGCGCCATCGTTATAATATGGTGCTCCGATTATCACATCGCTGTAACCATCACCGTTTATGTCTCCGGCGGAAAGCCACACTGGTTCCAAAAGAGACAGAAAACTGGTTGGCATCATCAGGAGTGCTATTGGGTGTGGAAGATAACCCTGTTGCAGAGCCATGATATATAAATGCACGACCTTCCCCTGTATTGGGTGGATCATTATATCCCCAGGCTCCAATGATCACGTCGCTATATCCATCTCCATTTACATCGCCGGCAGAAGCCACGCTGAATCCAAATTTAGCAAATGCCTGATCAGCATCATCAGGAGTACTATTGGGTGTGGAAGATAACCCGCTTACAGAGCCATGATAAACAAAAGCCCGGCCCTCCCAGGTATTTGCGCCGTCTGAATATGAATCTGCACCAATAATCACGTCACTGTATCCATCGCCGTTTACATCGCCGGCAGAGGCTACGCCATAACCAAAACGAGCACCAGCCTGATCCGCATCATCTAATATGTCATTAGGTGAAGCGGATGAACCAGTTGAAGAACCGAAGTAAACAAAAGCCCGGCCTTCGTCAGTATTAGCACCATCATCATACCCATAAGCGCCGATAATTACATCACTGTATCCATCGCCATTTACATCTCCAGCGCCGGCAACCCTCCAGCCAAAATAGGCAGTGGCCTGATCAGCATCATCTAATATATTATTCGGCGAAGCTGACAACCCAGTAGCAGAGCCATAATAAATAAAAGCCCGGCCCTCTTCATTATTGATGCCATCGTCATACCTGTGGGCCCCTATTATTACATCACTGTAACCATCCCCATTTACATCTCCTGCAGACGCCACGCTAACTCCAAACTGAGCGTCAGTCTTATCAGCATCATCAGGGGTACTGTTGGGGATGGCAGATAAACCAGTAGAAGAGCCATAATAAACAAAAGCCCGGCCTTCATTAAAATTAGCGCCATCCTGATATGCATAAGCACCAATGATTACATCACTATAGCCGTCACTATTCACATCTCCTGCAGATGCTACACTGGCACCAAATAGCGCACCAGCCTGATTTGCAGCATCAAGAGTACTGTTGGGGGCAGAAGATAAACCAGAGGCAGAACCGTGGTAAACAAAAGCCCGGCCTTCTTCATTATTAGCACCATCATCGTAATAATGTGCACCAATAATCACATCGCTGTATACATCACCATTTACATCCCCTGCAGATGCTACACTCCACCCAAAGCGGCATCAGTTTGATCTGCATCATCTCGAGTACTGTTCGGAGTGGGAGATAAACCAGTTGCGGAGCCATGGTAAACAAATGCCCGGCCTTCAATTGTATTTGCGCCTTCATCATATTCCCAGGCCCCAATAATCACATCACTGTATCCATCACCATTAACATCTCCTGCTGAAGCAACACTGACTCCAAATAGGGCCCCGGCCTGATCCGCATCATCAGGAGCACCGCTGGGCGTAGCAGACAAACCGCCTGATGAACCGTTATAAACAAAAGCCCGGCCTTCATCTGTATTGGCTCCATCATCATATGCCCAGGCTCCGATAATTACATCACTATAGCCATCTCCATTAACATCTCCTGCTGAGGCTACACTGATACCAAATTGAGCGTTAAATTGGTCAGCATCATCGGGTGTGCTGTTGGGAGAATCAGATAATCCAGCTACAGAACCATGATAAACAAAAGCCCGGCCTTCATCTGTATTGGCTCCATCATCATATGTAAAAGCTCCAATGATCACATCGCTGTATCCATCTCCGTTAACATCTCCTGCTGAAGCAACACTGATACCAAATTGGGCGTTAAACTGGTCAGCATCATCGGGTGTGCTGTTGGGAGAAGCAGATAATCCAGCTGCAGAACCATGATAAACAAAAGCCCGGCCTTCTGCTGTATTAGCGCCATCATCATATCCATAAGCACCAACAATCACATCACTGTATCCATCACCATTTATATCGCCAGCGGAGGCTACACTAATACCGAAAAAGGCACCAGCCTGATCCGCATCATCAAGTATACTGTTGGGAGAAGCAGATAAACCGGCTGCTGAGCCATTATAAACGAAGGCCCTCCCTTCTGCTGTATTAGCGCCGTCATTATATTGATTGGCGCCAATGATCACATCGCTGTAACCATCACCATTTATATCTCCTGCGGAGGCTACACTGACACCAAAAAAGGCCCCGGGCTGGTTAGCATCATCGGGTGTGCTGTTGGGAGAAGCAGATAAACCAGCCGCTGAGCCATAATAAACAAAGGCCCGTCCTTCATCGATGTTTCCACCATCATCATAAAAATATGCCCCAATGATCACATCGCTGTAGCCATCTCCATTCACATCCCCGGCAGAAGCTACACTAACGCCAAAGGATGCGAAAGATTGGTTGGCATCATCGGGCGTACTGTTTGGAGAAGCAGATAAACCAGCTGCTGAGCCGTAATAAACAAAGGCCCGGCCCTCATTGGTATTAGCACCATCATCGTAAGTATAAGCGCCAATAATCACATCACTATATCCATCACCATTTATATCGCCGGCAGAAGCTACACTATAACCAAACTGGGCACCAGCCTGATCAGCATCATCCGGCGTACTGTCGGGTGTTGCACTTAAAGGATCAATGGTAATTGGATAGGCTGCATTTTTTGATTTTACATTTATTGAAAATTTATTTCTTCCGTTTTTTTTGATGAATGCTTCAAGGGGCTTACCGTTTGCATCCCAAACTTTTAACTGATCATAAATTTAAAACATTTGTTTTTTTATGAAAGAACTGTAACTGGTTGCCGTGTAAATAAGTTTTCAGCTTTGTTTTAATGCTGAAATTTATTTTCAGCATATTATTTTTCAATAAAGGAGCACGCACAATAAAATTCTGCCGCATGCCTTCATCGTTGTTAATGTACTGAACAGTAATATTATCAGTAACATAGTCTGCTTTGTTATCAGAAACCTGCCAGGTCCCTATGCCCACCTGCTTTTTATCCAGGTCGAATTTTACTTTCCAGTTGGGGATATATCTGTATTTTATTTCACCGGGTCTTTTCAACGGATCAAGCTTACCAATGGGTATTTGTATGATACGCGGCTCAACTGAAAAGCCTTTAGCATTATAAAAAAACCGGAGATTATTTTGGCGGTTGGGAGTGCAGTAAGCTTTGTATTTTTCTTCCCACTTAAACTGGTATTCACTCTTACGGATATTTTCCTGTGCCTGCCCCATCCAGTTTTGCGACCAGGTTCCTGTTGATTTTTTTTCAGATTCCCAAAAACCAGTGGTACTGGTGTTCTTATACGGGAAAATGTAAGGAGCGTTTTCAAACCTGTTAAAAACACAGGAATCCTGTTTCGGGAGTTTTTGTGAAAGCGGCATAACCGCTACTGCCACCGCTAAAGTATAAATCTTATACATCCTTAAAATATTTTAGAAGATAAGCGGTGGTCTTAAACAGGATGTAAAACTAAATATACAAAAAAAGGAACGTCCTGATTTTAGTTTTCAATTCCTGGCACCACTTTTGTGGAGAGTATAATTGAATGATTTAAAAAGTTTTTTCTGATGAATGAAGTTCTTCGCCTTTTGGGTGTTCACCACTACCCCAACTGGCGCAAGTGTTCCCCACCCAAATCCTTTAACTACAAACCAAAGTTTATGGGATCACTTGGGCCGTTTAATTCTGCCGGATTGCATCCGGTAACTGGCAGTCAGCAGGTAAGGTAAAAAACATACAACTTTATGAATACCGTATTACTACGGTATTTTTCATTTACCCAGTTTTGTACTTTTAATCGTGTTCTTCTGCCGGGCATAGGCTCCCATGGTATCTGATTGGGAATCCAATAAGTACTGTTAGTACAAAATCTAAACAGGATTAATAGATTGATAGTCAGTATTGGATGATATTAAATGCCCGGCCTGTTGTATATCGGAACAAGAAGTCATATATTACAAGGTAAACCAGCAATATCCCTTAATCATTTGAATAAATACCCTGTTAGCAGAATGTATATCTGCAGATAAGCAATTAGATTTTATACAATACCGGGCAAGTAAAAATTGCAGATAATAAAACTGTGTTCAAATGGTCTGTCCTGGTTTAGCAAATAATATCATTTCAATTCCTATCCGAAGCCCGTACCTGTTTTTTTCAAGTTGTCATCTATATAAAAAGCATGACGGGCAAAACTATTAACAATTATACTATTGAACGCAGCCTCGGCGAAGGCGGCATGGGTAATGTATATTTAGCCCGGCACAACCGGATAGACAGGCTGGTAGCCATCAAAGTTTTACACCAGAATTTATTTGGCAATGAAAATATCCGTAACCGCTTTAAGAACGAAGCCAATGCGCTGATCAAACTGGAGCACCCGAATATTGTAAAGATATTCGACTATGTTGAGCAGGATAATTTTGCCTGCCTGGTGATGGAGTATATTGAAGGCTACACGTTGGATGACTACATTGCAAAAGTTTCAGGGCCACTCGTTACAGCAAAGGCCTTACACATCATAGGCAAAGTTTTGGATGCTGTTCAATATGCACACGACAATAATATTTATCACCGGGATATCAAGCCCGGAAATATAATGGTGAGCAAAGACGGGATGACAGTGCGGATAATGGATTTCGGTATTGCAAAATTCATGGATGCGGAAAATTTTAAAAACACTTTTGCGAATACACAATTAGGTACGCCATTTTACATGAGTCCGGAACAGGTAAAGGGATCGCCTTACACCAGGTTAAGCGATATATACTCGCTGGGGGTTACATTATTTGAAATGGTGACGGGTAAATGCCCTTACCAGGCCATTACTAATTTATTTGAGCTGCAAAATAAAATTGTAAATGAATCATTGCCGCCAACAGGCAGGTATTATCCGCACGTTTCGCCGGGATTGCAAAATGCAATAACCAGGGCGACTGAAAAGAAACCGGAAAAGCGGTTTCATTCCTGCATTGAATTCAAAACATTTTTGTTGTCGGATGCAGCGCCTGCTATAACCCCCACAAAACCCCGGGATAATAATGCAGGGGCCACAATGGATTCAACACAACCGCTTAAGAAAAATCCAGCGACAAAAACAAAGCAAGACATCCAACCTCAACAAGCAAGTATCCCATTACCAAAAAATATCAATACTCAGAAGTTGCTGGAATCCTATGTTGTGAAAAAAAAGAAAACCATTGGGTGGGTATTTTTGGTTTTAGGTTTAATAGCCATTGTAGTTTTATCCCTGGCTTATTTCGACAATAAAAAAACTGAAGTCGGCATTAGCGATCCTCCTCCCGGCATTATTGATTCAATTCATAATCCAGGTAGTTTTACCAGCAGCACCCAACAGCCTGACTCAACTATTGCTGCAAAACCCCTTGCGATAGTTGCTGATTCTACTATTATCACTTCAACCAACAGTAATAGTTTTGATTCCACTGTGAAAGAACAACCTGATGAACCTGGTCTAAAGATTTCACAAAATCCCATAATAAAAGATCCTCCATTCAGGTATTTTGATAAATCACAGGTCTATAAATTTTTGGCGGGCAAGGTTGATTGCAATGGGGAAGTATACGATGGGGAAAAGCAGGCAATTGTTTTTAGTAATTTCCCAAAACCCAGCGAACTAAAACAAATGAAGTCTAACGAGGTGATAATCCTGTATTTTAGATTCACAGGCAAAACACCGGGCAATACCTGTAATTACCAGGTCATTTGCACAAAAAGAGAATCTGATTTTGATTTATCACCTCCAATTACGAACTGATATATTTTATTCATGGCAAAAAAAATATTTTTTTACCTTATTTGCAGTTTCTGCCTGTCTTTACAAGTGTTTGGACAAGCCTGTCTCAATTCATCGTATGAGCCCGGCACTCTTTTGTTGAACGGGGAAGAGGAGGTGGGTGCCCTTTGTTTTAAACGACTTCCGGATCCAAACCCAATTAACAATAGGTATCACACTAACTACACTTTTAAAGTCAATGGAAATAAAGAAACTTATCAACTCGATTTCTATTTTTATAGATCGCTTGACAGTATTTCAATTATTTACTTTAATGAGCAGACCGGGCACCGGGATACCAACTATACCAAACTTGACCGGAGGGGCTCCATGGGGATGGTTAAAAATTATAAAGCCAATGATACATTAATAAACAGGTTTGAAAAAAATTACCCGATCCTATTCACCATCCCGGATATAGATAAGCCCCATATAATCCTGAACCAGTTTCAATTACCGGATGATAAAACGAAGGCGTTTGTTGTGTCAGTCATAAATACGCTCCAGTTAAAAATCCATATTGCTGAATCCAAACTTTATTTCGACCGTTATAAGCCCGGAAATTTGATGATCCCGGAAGCCCGGGAAAAAGAACTGAAGAACCTGTTAGATGAAATGACAGACTATAAAAATTCGGTCATCAAAGAATTAAAAAATGCGGAGGAGCTTTCAGGTAAAAATAAACAGCCGGTGCAGGCTAATAACGTATTAAACGAGCAATTTGCAATTCAACTGAACCCGATATTCATCGACTATTACAAAAATGTTTTCCCATACCAGGACTGCAACAGTACTATCCAGGTTGTATTTATATGTGATGCTAACGGTAAAATTGAAAAGGAGAATGATATTTATTCAGTAAACTCCCAACAGCTGAAATGGTTTGAAGACAGTTTTAAAAACAGGGTACTCCCGCTAATTACTGCCGAAAGTTTTAAGAATGTTACTGAATCATGGAAAGCCCCTCCGTTACAAAGCAATTTTGATGATAAATACCTGGAAAGAATAAAAAATCTAAACCTTCGACAGGATGAAACAACTCCTTTTACCCAATTAAAAATAAAGATCTATGATGAATTTGCAAAATTCCACGATAAAGAAATAAACAGGCCTACTCTGTATACATACCGGATAAAATACCAATCAATAGTAAGAGACGAGGTTTGGGAATACAAACCAAAAACCGATAAAAAACCCGAAGTATTAGGGCCTATTGGCTCTACTGAACAAATTTCAGAGGATCTGAAAAACAAATTCAGGAGAGAATATGTACCCAAAAAAAGGGAATCCAAATATAATATTAAGAGATGTGATATAATTATAAATGACCAGCTAAAGGGGCAGGATATAAAATTCAACTAAATAAAAACATTCACTCAAAAATTAAGTACAATGTCAAATTTCAAAACATGCAAAAACGGCCATAATTACGATGCAGGCCAGTATTCCGAATGTCCTTTTTGCCCCGCCGGCGTGCAGGGGGCCGATTATGAGAAAACACTGACGGATTTTAAAAATACGCAGTTGTTCGATGAAGGCAATGACCAGCAGTTCAAAAAAACACTGATCAATGAAGAAACGGCTGATTTTAAAACAACCCCGGTGCCGGGTACACAAGGCGGTGCCCACCCGTTTAAACGAACATCGATCGTAACGGAAGAAAAAGAAGGTGCTCCCCTGCCGCAGACTGAAAAAAGAAAGCTCACCGGCTGGCTGGTAACATTCACTAACAATGAGTACGGCCAGGACTATAAACTCTATGCGGGGAAGAATAAAATCGGGAGTGCTGCCGGTTGCGATATAGTTATACAGGATTCATCCATTTCTGGTGACCACACCAATATTCTTTTCGGGACAACGAGTTTTTAATAAAGGATAATTTCTCTACCAATGGCACAAAATAAACGGGGTATCGGTTGATGAGGGGAAATTAAAGGAAGGCGATGAATTAAAATTAGGCAACACTATATTCAAATTCAAAACTGTCTTTTGATTTGAACCCTTCCGACTACCATATTTCCATTGGCAACGCAACCGACGTTGGTAAAATAAGAGCGCATAACGAAGACTATATGGCGCACTTTGATACTCCCATGGGTTATTGTGTTATTATCTGTGATGGGATGGGCGGACATGCAGCCGGCGAAGTTGCCTCGCAAAACGCGATAGTATCCATTCAGCAATTCCTGCAGGATCCCAAGAATGAAGACCCGGATATTCCTGTTGTCTTAAAAAACGCAATCGAGTTTGCAAATTACCAATTGCGGGAAATGGTGAACCAGGACCCGGCATTAAAGGGAATGGGAACGACCTGTGTAATGGTATTGATCAAAGAGCGCCAGTTGTATACTGCCCATGCTGGCGACAGCAGGATATACCTTGTAAGGGAAGGAAGCATCAAACAAATTACAAAGGACCATTCTTCTGTTCAGAAATTAATAGACGCCGGTGTACTTACTGAAGAAGAAGCCGAAATGAGCGACAAAAAAAACGAGATCCTTAAAGCCGTTGGAATTTTTGACAAAGTAGGCCCCACTATTACCAAAAAGCCAATGGCATTACTTGAAAATGATAAGCTCCTTTTATGCAGTGATGGCCTGACAGCGCACGTAACCAAGGAAAAGATCCTGGAAACTGTTCGATCCACCGGGGATATTCAAAATACGGCATTGAAATTAACAGAACTAGCGAATAACGGCGGGGGTTCAGACAATACTACAGTGCAATTGATACACTACCTCGGTAAGAATATTCAGGCCAGGCGGAGATCGCCGGTAAAAAAAATCGCAGCTGCTTTTACGCTTATTGTTGCCGCCCTCTTTTTTTCATTTTGGATCTATAAGAAAAACTATATGAATAATAAAGTCATAAAACCAAAGGACACGAAAATTACAATCAAAAAAATCACTGGTGACTCATTAACGAAAAAACCCGACCGGAAAGACTCAGTAAATAAGAATAAAAAATGATCGTTTTATGAAATCTGCGATAAAGATCGGCCGCGATAATTCAAATGATGTGATCATCAATGAGCCGGGTATTAGCCGGAACCATGCCATTGTTACTGACCTGGGCAATGGTTCTTATGAAGTAAAAGACCTGGGCAGCAGCAACGGAACATTTGTGAACAGGCAGAGAATTACACTGCATATCATACAACCGGGAGATGAATTAATGGTTGGTTCAAGCAGGGTTGACTGGCAAGCCGCTTTCCAGTCTTCGCTGTCAAAAAAAACGGATACAATTATACAGGAGGATCCATTTTCAAAAACCAGGAAAACGATCATGGTTGGTTCTTCCGATGACAACGATATTGTTATTGATAATAGCTTTGTTTCTGCTCACCACGCAAAGGTCTCTGTCCTGAAGAACGGTAATTATTTCCTGCAGGATATGGGCAGCAGCAATGGCAGTTTTGTAAATGGTGCAAGAGTAATTACAAAGAATTTCTCCAAAACGGATGTAGTGAAGATTGCCGGTTCCGATCTGCCAAATGACTGGTTTAAACATAAAAAACTGCGGATCAATTTCCTGAAGGATCATAAAAAAGCAGTTTGGACCTCATTTTCCATGATACTACTGCTCACTGCAGGAACGATAGGTTATATCAACAGGTGTAGTTGGTTCGGGTGGGATTGTAACTTATCTGCAGAACAGGTCTATCAAAAGAATAAAAATACATTGGTTTACATTGAACATGAATACTATTATACGATCCTGTTTAATGGTACCAGGTACTATGTTGGAAAGAATAAGAACTTTACCGACCAAACAGAAGCAAACCCGGATAAAAAATACCTGCTGGCCTATAGCCGCACTTCAGGGAGTGGTTGTTTTATAAAACCGGATGGTTCAATTCTTACTTCATCACTTATAATAAATCCCTGGCTAAATGAGACAGAGAGATCAAAAATGATCTCGGAAGTGATCGCCAGCAAAACAATAAAAGGCTTAAATAATGGCAATAGCAGCCAGGCTGTTCTATGTGGAGAGACGGCTGTTTTAAAATGGCTACCGAACGGAGCAGTAAATAACCAGCAAAATTTTATTGAGGCCAGCGCAATCGCAGTATGCATGTTTACCGACACAACAAGTGTTGTGATACAATCCGTAAAAAAAGGATTGCCGTTAAATACCGCTGTCGCAGATATTTCATTTAGCAATAAGCCGGGTAAAAACATGCACAATACGGAAGAAAAATACTACAGCTACTTTTCTTTTCCTAAGAACGGCGAAATAATGAAAGACAGTTTCTATGCCCGGAAAGACAGTTTTGATATAAATAAATTTCCGGCGATGCCCATTTTGGACTCATTGCCGGGTATCCAGGAAGGAAGCACCGTATTTAACTCGCGGGGAGAACTGATCGGGTTAGTGCAAAAGCAACAGGTCAGTCTTTTACCAAAGTTCATTAACCAAATAAAAAATTAAAACAACTATTTATGCAAACATTCATCATCGGCAGAGATGCAGGCAATCAAATCGTTTTAGACGATAAGCTGGTTAGCCGTCACCATGCACAACTTACCGTTTTAGATAATGGCCAGGTAATGATCAAGGACCTGGGCAGCAGTAATGGTACTTTTGTAAATGGGAACCGGGTTACAGAAACCAATTTAAATGCGGGAGATATCGTGAAATGCGGGCCTGTTTTCCTAAACTGGATTCAATACACCCAGGTTGCTCCAAAGGAAAAGAAAACAGATATCTTAATGGTTGCCGGTAAAGCGGATGAATGGAACAATAAATTTCTCTCCTTTATAAACCCCTTTTTAGGAACAATTGACAATGGCTCTTTCTTCAGAAGGGTTTTTGGAGTTATTTATGTGGTCATTGCCATATTAAATATCCTTGTCCCATTTTATATTTTATTTAAAGCAATTGATATCGGCATTTTTAAAGCAGAGGGTAAATATGTTTTAACCTTCCTCTTATTGTGGTGCGTGCTTGCGCTGCTTTGCTGGTTTAGTTTCCAGTTATGGTGGAACAGGAGAGATAAGGTAAATCACTCCTCGTATGCTGGTGCTGAGTTTGTTGCTACGCCGGTTGTGGCCCATTTCATACAAACATTTGGGGAATGGTATGGCATACTTACCGGTGTATTAGGTTTTTTGATGGGCCTTTTGTCTTTGGTATTTAGTGGCAGCAATGACTATTCCCATTATTACAGCAGGAATCCGCTCGATGACATATTCTCAATGCCGTTCCTGTATGGGTCGGGCTGGAGTCTCATTTTTTTGGTCCGCTAACCGGTTTCTGATCGTTGTCGTATTCAGGTTCTTTTCAGAGTTTATAAAAGCGTTAGCCGTTATTGCCAATAATACTAAGAGTAATAAATAATATAATAGCCGACCGCCCTTAAACAAATCAGTATTGGCTATAAAAGATAATATTATGCAAATATTTTCCATCGGTAAGGACCCGGGCAATCAAATAGTGCTTGAAGGCCCTTTTGTAAGCAGGCATCATGCGCAGCTCATCATTTATGATGATCACCTGGTTGAAATAAAGGATCTGGGAAGCAGCAATGGTACTTTTGTAAACGGGACCCGTATAACCAACCGCTATTTAAATAATGGGGATGCGGTAAAATGCGGAGAGATATTATTGCCCTGGACACAATATTCAGGAGAAGTTCAGCAACCAACGAAAATAAATAATGAGCAGCCAGGCGGCACCATGGAAAGCCTGGGTTCGCTTGTGCTTTTACCAAATGAGAACAAGATCCTTACCTCAAATAGCAATAATATTATTTTAACTAATTACCGGATTCATATGGCAGAAAAAGAATTAGGCCGGTCTTACAGCATAACAATATTTTTGGAAAACATAAGTTCAGTACAACTTATTTATAAAAGTAATTTTGGCCTGTTGATGCTTGCCTTGCTGAGCGCATTGGTTTTTCTTTATTCTTTATCAACTGGAAAATCTGATATGATAATGGGGTCTTTGTTAGCCGGGTTACTTTTATTGTTATTATGGTTTTTATCAAGAAAGCATACCGTTTCCATTTATCCTGATGGAGGAAAGCCGCTGGAATTTGAAGTTGGTCAAATGCCCGGGCAACAAATTGAAAATTTTGTGAACAAGCTGCAACTTGCAAAAGCTGAGAGAATGAGTGAATTATCTAAGCATTAAAATGACTCAGCAACATTCATATAGCCGCTTAGGGAATTTAAACTTCCTCTTTAATAAATTGGTTCCCGGTATTTTGCTGCTATTATTCACACTAATCTCTATCAACGGTATTGCTCAAAACAAAAAAGTGTCAAATATTTTTTTCCGCACGATCGGTGATAAAATTGAAATATTTTATGACTTACCCCAGAACGCAGATACAATAGATGTAAAAGTATTTTTTCGGAAAAAATCAGATCCCAAAACAAGATACCGGTTAAAGCAGGTAAGCGGGAGTATTGGTATTGGCAGGTTTTCAGGAAGAAAGAAAAAAATAGTCTGGGCCTATAAAAAGGAGCCTCCTTATTTGTTTACCGGTAGTGGTTTTTATTATGAAATAACTGCTAAAAAAGTAAGCTCAATTCAATAAAAGTAAGTACAGAAAAAACACTGTAAAAAAATTACCTGAATATTATTTTTAGTTCCCCCAACTGGCGGAAGTGTTCCCCTCCGTAACATTTAAATTACCCACGTAAAGTCTATAGGATCACTTGGGCTATTTAATTCCACCAAACGTATCCGGCATTTGAAAAACCTACCTTTTACTAAAATACCGTATTACTACGCTTTTTTTCTTTTATTTCAAATCGTAGGTTTAGCTAGCTTAGCCTCCTTCCGCAATCGTTTTTATCAAGAAATAATTTTAACCTGGCAATGCATCCCCCCGCAAAATATATCTTCCTCTTCCTTTTCACCTGTTTACAGCTCATCGCATTCTCACAGCCCTGCCCCAAATACGGCATTGCCGATACGCCCGAAAAGAAAAAACTCAACACGCTGAAAAATGCAGGAGTAACGGTGAGTGGTAGCCGTACACCCGAATCGTTGCCGCTTAAGAACCTGCTTCCTTCCCGCAAACGTGCAGACCGAAACCTCTATGCCGATGGCGCCTACGTGGTTACCGAAGGCTGGCTCATCAGTTTTGAAGAAGAAGGACCCGAAGCCTGCAACTGCAACAAGGCAAAAAAATCATTGAAGAACGGGGATGTGCACATGTACCTGGGGCTTAAAAAGAATGCCCTCAAAAAAGACTGCATCGTGGTGGAGATCACGCCGGCCTTTAAAAAGAAACACCCGGATTACGCAGACATGCTGGAAGAGAACATCCAGGTTCGCATAACAGGTTTCCTGCTCTATGATTTTATTCATGAAAAAGACGCCATCAACACCTGCAACTCCTGTGCCGGCGCCTGGCGAAGAACATGCTGGGAGATACACCCGGTAACGGAGATTGAGAAATTATAAGGGCTTTGTTGTTGAAGGTGTTGAAGGCCACCGCCTTGGTTTCGCTCCACGAGCCATTTTTACTAAATTTAAACTCCCCCTCTGGCACAAGTGTTCCCCATCAGCTTGCCTGATTTTTTTACGTAATGATCACGGGATCTCTTGTGCCAGGAGAAGAATTCAGGCTATGTTGCAATAAGGCAAGGCTTTGCAGCGCTTTTGCGGGAATACAACGGTTGCCTGCTTCACACATACTAAGGGTGCTGCGGGGTTTACCGGGTATTCGGCCAGCCTTTAATGCGAAAGGCCCGGCTGCAAACGGAGTTTTTTGATACCATTCATAATAAATAAATTTTGTGTCTAAAATTCCGTCACCTGTTTTTTTGACACGGAACTGTGGCAATTTTTTTCATTTCAGATTTTTTTGACACAGCAGTGTGGCAATTTTTTTGGGTTGAATTTTTTTTGACACAGGTTTTATTCCGGTAGATCTGTCAATGAACTTCTGAAAACAAAAGTATCACCCCGGCCAGGCTGCGGGTAAAAGAATGGATACAAACGGATAAAAAGGGAAAGAAAAGGAGAGAATTTCCGGTAACCTTATGGATACTGCCATATTTGGGTATTGCGGTTAAGGTTAAAATAAATTATATTGTAAAGGCTGCAAACAATTTAATTGCTCAATAACAAGGTATAGAAATACATAACATTAAGAATTGATAATAAAACTTCTACTACATAAATAAAACTGTTACCTGCCATTATATCAAGCAGCATTTTATGCTAAAAGAAATACTTATTATCCTAACTTCTTTCACTTTGCCGACCATTACCTGGGCGCAGCATAGTTTTGACAAAATAATTGACAGCATTGTAATCTCAAAAATGACTGAGTATAAGATAAAAGGTCTCTCATTAAGCATTGTGAAGGACGGGAAAACTTTTTATACTAAAGGATACGGTTTTACAAGTGTTGACAGTAAAAATATAGTAACCCCGGAAACAAGATTTGTAACTGCATCAATTACAAAGTTATTTACAGCTACTGCAATAATGCAATTAGTTGAACAGGGAAAACTTGACTTAAACAAAAAGTTAATCGAGTATATTCCAGACTTTAAACTTAAAGACAACCGGTTTAAAGACATTACGCTCTTACATTTGCGGACACATTCATCTGGTTTGCCTTGGGATAATGAACTTATTAAGGCATCCAGCGATAGTATGGCATTAAAAGAATTTATTTTTTCACTTTACGACACAAAACTAAAATTCAGACCAGGTGAAAAATTTAGCGGGGAGACTTACAGTAATACCGGATTTGACATTCTTGGGTACTTAATTGAGCATATTACGTCAATGCCTTTTCAGGAGTATGTAAAACGTAATATTCTTGACAAGGCAGAAATGTCAAACTCTACTTTTTATTTTAAAATATACCTGAAACAAAACTTGCGGCACCTTTAAAAATCAGTGGAGACAACAAAGAAATAAACAGGTTTAATTTATACGGAGAAATAAAAGACATAAATCCGGTTTTAAAATATCCCGAACTACCTATTGTTGAATGGCCGAATTATCAGTGGGGTAAACCCGAACATAATCCGAGTGGTTATTTGTATTCCACAACAGGCGATTTAAGCAATTGGATAATTTACTGCTTACAAATATACAATAACTCAAAAACCAGTTTTCTTTCAACTACTACCCTCATAAATATGTGGACTTTACAACGGAGCATAGAAAACAAAAAAACTTCAATAGGACTTGGTTGGTGGAGGTTTTCTGACAGCTTGACCGGGAACTATGTTTTTCATGTTGGAAGAGACCCAGGCTACGCTTCAACACTTAGAATTTATCCGGACAAAAATATTGGAATAATAATTTTATCAAATGCTATGTATGCCGACAAAGTTATATGGAACGAACTGCCTGAACTAATTATGAAAGTGGTTAATAACGAAAATAACGCCAGGTAACATAGCATTGCCGCAATTCGGGCAGCCGGTTATATTCTCCGCCTTGGTTTCGCTTCACGAACCAAGGCGGAGTAAGGTAAATGACTATACCCCTTCAACCAAACCATTCAATTTTTTTTCCATCAGGTCCAGCGCTTCCCCAACCGTCATGTCAGCGTCAAACAGAACGGCCGTTTCATTGCCGATGCCATTAACGGCATTTACTATGGCCCGTTGCAGGTCGTTCAAAGGATGGCTGCGGTTATCTGTATTTTCGAGGCCCTCCGGCTGATTGATGGGCGTAAATACCTTCCATGCTGATCCGGGAAGCGGACTTTCGCGGTTAAAAACCTCCAGGAAGTCGGGGGCAGAAGCGTCTCTTTTTGTAAGTGCTTCAAAAGACCATTTGGCGCCCAGCGTTTTTAACATAGAAGTATGCTGTTTTTGCGACCTGATGACCTGGGCATCTATCCATGCAGAGATCATAATGGTGGGTACCCTGATGCCCAGCCGGTCGAAACCAAAACCCATTTCTGCGGCGGCGCCATCGCCCGGCGGAACAGCACATTGGGGCGGCGGTACATGGTCGTAACAGCCGCCATGCTCGTCGTAGGTAATGGTAAGTAAGGTATTTAATGAATTGCTTTTACCCGCGCCCTGGCTATTGGATTTGCGTACGGCATTATATACCCGGTTCACCAGTTCTTCGCCGGCGGTTACGGTGGAACGCTGCGGAATGCCCAGGATCTTTATGGGCGGGTGCTGGTCGTTATGGTTAAAGAACAACCGCGGTTCAATAAAAGCATAAGCAGGCAGGTCTCCGCTGGCGGCATCGGCGTCAAAATCTTCCATATGTTTAAAGTGCAGTTTGCGGTTCTCTTTATGTTTAAAAAAGGGCCAGAGTTGCTGAAAGTGGATCAACAGCGTAAGCGGAAAATAATCTGTCTTGTCGTAATAGATCACCCAGCTGAGGCCAAGATCTTCCAGCCGGTTAAAAATAGTGGGCGCATTAAAATCTGTACGCAGCCATTTGGTATAAGGGGTATTTACCACCTGCCCGTTAGAAGTGGCGGCATGAAAAAAAGAACGGTTGCAAAAGGTCTGGCTGGGAACGGCACAATGCCATTTATCAAAAACGGCAAAATGTTTTGCCAGTCCGCTCATCACCGGTACCACTTCGGGTGAAAAGCATTTCATGATGACCTCGTACTCTTTCCGCTGGGGGGTATCCTCAAACAAACCGGTCTTATCACAATTATTATAATAATCCTGTACAAAACCCGACATAGGCGCCGGGTAGGGCAACTGAGCGCAGGCTACGGTTGCAGGTTGCCCTGCGGCCGGCTGGTTATACGGCGGTTTAAAATCTGCTGCCTTATGTTCAAAAGCATTACTGCTGGGCGACACACAATTGTAGAGTTGGGTATTCACATGCGGGAAATATTCTCCCGGGTCCGGGTTTGGCTCATCCATCACTGTTCCGGGAGATACAAATACCGGGCCTTCGGATGCACCATGAACGATCTTGCCATCGGTTCGGACAGGCGCCGGGTTCGACAGGTTTTTACCGATCACACCATCCACATCCGTGGATATGTAACCGAGTATATTATCAAAGGAACGGTTTTCGAGCATCAGTACTACTACATGATCGAAGTAATCGGTTTTACTGGCCATATTTTACCGGGTTTAATTAATGCTTTCTCTAAGTTAATCTTTTCGGTTTGGTTGCACCCTTCGCCTTTTTTTTCTACCGGTTGGTGTCCCCACCAACCGGAACAAATTAGAACTAAATTTCTATGCAATGGATGTTAAACATAAAAGACAGGGGCATATGGACACACTCCTGTGTTATTTCTACACTGATACCATATTTGAATTCAGGTATTTGCTTAAAGATGACAGGCTGAAAATGGTTTGCATCAATTCCTGGAAGTATTTAGTAGATAATGCCTTGATAAAAATATACGGCTACGTAATAATGCCCAATCATATTCATCTTCTTTGGAAAATGCTTTCGGTAAATGGGAAAGAAAGCCCTGCCGGTAGTTTTGCAAAGTACACTGCACAGCAGTTTAAAAAAATACTGGCTGCCGGCAATCCTCAATTGCTGAAGGAATATAGTTCGTTAAAATCCGACAGGTCATATCAATTCTGGAAAAGAGATCCTTTGGCCATTCCTTTGAGTAATGAAAAAAATTTATTACAGAAGCTGGATTATATTCATAATAACCCTGTAAGAGAAAAATGGCAATTAACTAATCTTCCTGAAGAATACAGGTGGAGTAGTGCAGGCTTTTACATGGGTATGCCAGATGAATTTGGTATTTTAACGCATAATAATGAGTGAATGTTTCGGTTGGTGAGGACAGCAACCGATAGGGCAAAGCATGGATAAACAGTATTTTTTTCATGCGTATTGCTATTTATTCAGGATTAATTGAAAGACCACAATCTGCCAGCAGTTTGCCCCCTTTTTTATCATAAACGGAAATAATGTATCCATCTTTTGAATTTTGATTGGGAATCTCAACATAAATATAAATTGTTTTTGCATTTTTCCAACATGACCGGGATTCAGAAAATAATATTTGGTGATTCAATTTTGTCTCTATGTAAATACTGTCTGTCTGCATAGTTTCTTTGTTATTTAACAGGCCTACAACACGCACTTGTTTATTGCTTTTGATGGTGCATCATCCACCATCGCTATTATAAAATCCTGCTGCATGATTTTTACTTTTTCCAAGGTATAATTTGTGTTTGCCCTCATAATTTTGAGTATAGCCACCAAAAGCAATGAGTTGCAATAATAGAATCAGTAGTGTATTTTTCACTTTTTTTGTTTAATAAAATCAATATAGACGGTGTAAAAGTGAATATTATTTATGATAACACAATACCCTGTTGATGGTATTTTCATTTTTTCTGTACGGGCAATGCCGGATATGCTAATTACTCCGCCTTGCTTGGTGTCTTCACGAACCAAGGCGGAGTAATTCCCTTTAAAAATGATTCCTTCAAAATACCATGAACAGGGTATAATTATGTCAATAAGGAATTAATACATTTACAATATAATACATTTACAAAAATGAAAAAAATACTGCTGTTTGCTGTCATCTTTTTTACGCATTGCGTTATTACAAATGCACAAACCGAAATAAAAAAAGAATTTTACCCAAGTGGTAAACTTAAATTTGAAATACCTTTCGAGAATGGTTCCGCTGAAGGGCTTAAAAAAGGCTATTATGAAAGCGGGAATTTACAATATGAGTTCCTGTTGCATCAAAGTATAATAGTGGGGCCTCTTAAAGATTATTATGAAAGTGGAAAGCTGAAAGCATTGACACAATATGCCGATGGAAAGATTAATGGTACCCGCAAAGATTATTTTGAAAACGGCAGGCTGAGTCTTGAAACTCCTTTTGTGAATGACAAAATAAATGGAGTTACGAAAAGTTATTATGAAGATGGAAAGTTGGAGTCGGAATTCACTTACTCGGATAGTAAAAGAAATGGCACTTCAAAAATTTATTACGAAAGTGGTCGACTGAAATCCGAAGCAATTTTTAAGGAGGATGTATTAAGTGGCGATGTAAAAGAATATAAAGACGAGGACCTTATCAATAAACCTTCATCAAGCTCTGAAATAAAGAGGTCGTATTATCCAAGTGGCAAGCTTAAAGCAGAGGTGGTTATCGTTAATGGTAAAATGAATGGTCTTGCCAAAATGTATCTGGAGAACGGCAATCTGAACCAGGAAATACCCTTTACAGATGATAAAGCAAATGGAACTGCTAAAGTTTATTATGAGAGCGGCAAATTAAAAGCAGTCGTCATTTACGTGGATGGTAAAAAAGAAGGTCCGGGTAAATCGTACTACGAAAGTGGTAAGTTGGAATACGAATTATTATACAGCAACGACGCTGCGGAAGTTCAAAAGCATTATGATGAAAATGGCCGTGTCATAAAATAACACCACTGAGTAATTCTTAATACAATTCATATGTATAAACTATTTTTCTACCGGTTGGTGTCCCCACCAACTCCGCCTTGGTTTCGCTTCACGAACCAATCTTTCAAGTCAAAACTCCTCCCGCTAATTTTTTAAAAAAGTATAATCCTTCTCTCCCATTTCATAAAATTTCGCTGACGAATATTTATAGCTACATCGATCGCTTACCAATTGCCGGTGTTCTGCCAGCGGGTTGCTGAGTATATAATTCAGCTTCTGATAAGCTGCCTTCTTTCCCGACAACCGGTATCCAAAAACCTGGAGCAGAGCCGGGTACTTTGCTGACTAAAAACAGCATAGTATGAAGAGGTTTTTCTCTTACCAGGTATTCCCTGGTCAATTATTTTCATCCCAAAAAGAAATGCAGGTAATACGAAGTATCCAGAACAGGATATACGAAGTACGGGGAGTAAGGGTTATGCTGGACAGGGACCTGGCGATCCTCTATGAAACCGGGACCAAGGCCCTGAACCTTGCTGTAAAAAGGAATATCAAGCGATTTCCTCCTGACTTTATGTTCAGGCTTACAAGAGAAGAATTTGAGATCTTGAGGTTTCAAATTGAAACCTCAAGATCAATTGTGCCTTTGGGGCCGGAAATTACGGCCTCAAAAGGCTGGGGTGGTAACAGGTATTTGCCCTGTGCATTTACCGAACAGGGCGTTGCCATGTTAAGCGGCATTATTAATTCGGATAAGGCTATTAATATGAATATTGCCATTATGAGAGCCTTCATCGAAATCAGGAAAATACTTTTGCGGCAAAATGATATGAAAGAGCAACTGAAGGAAATAAAGGAGAGGTTGGGCGGGCATGATGCCCAGCTAAACCAGATCTATGATGCCATGGAAAACCTGTTAGATGAAAAAGCTGCCCAAAGAAAATGGGAAGACCGGGAAAGAATAGGATTCACTAAATAATATCTCAACATGGTACTGGTTTGTGATACGAAACCATGACAAAGAGAGGAGTAAATACAAACTGTTCGTTAACGGATACTCATACCACTGCCGCTGCGCCGGTACAATTTTCATTTTAACAATTTCCAACAAAATCCAGCCCGCCCTTTGCCTTCTCATGATCAAAATCATTGATCATTAAAAACTTTAATTATGAAAAAGATCTTTACTTATTCAGTACTGGCTGCATTAACAGTCTTTCTGTTCACCAGCTGCCGCAAAGACAGGGTAATATATGATGACCACTCCTACTGGCTTTCGCAGGAGCGGGGCGATGTGGTGTACAGCAATAACGCCTGCGGGTTCTATGTAGTGGAAACAAATTACGGGTATACCATTGTTCAAAACCTGGATGGGTTAAGAACCTACGACGGAGATATCATGTATGGAGACTTTGGCGGTTATGGTACCAGGGATTTCTATAATTATTCGGCCGACCTGGTTACCCGGGGAAACGTGGTGGAATATGATCTTACGTATAACCAGGCCCAGGTTGCCATTGATTATTATTGTCCCTACGGTAAAGCGGGTGGATCAAAGATCAGGGAAAGCGCAACGGCACAGGCAAAGAATTTGAGAAGCACAGCGCCGGTAAAAGAATAACATGTTATTGGAAAATGGTCATTGGTCATTGAGTCATTGAAAAGAGCCAGGCAATACCTGAAATCAAAATGACTTAATGACTTTTTTCAGCGTCCCTTCACACGCGGGCATGATTCGGGATAACTGGCCGGTTCAGTAATAATTTCAATCCCGTATCTTGTATCCGTATCAATTTTCTCCCGATGCAATCTCCCCAACAGGTAGCAAACGCATGGTTTGATGCGTTCAATAAGCATGATATAGAAATGCTGCTGTCTTTATACGCAGCCGATGCAGAACATTACAGTCCCAAACTAAAGGCCAGGCAGCCCGAAACGAATGGTTTAATAAAAGGTAAGCCTGCCCTGAGGGCCTGGTGGACAGATGCTTTTACCCGTTTACCAAACCTGCATTACAAGGTTTTACAGTTAATAGCAAACGACAGCCGGGTATTCATGGAGTACATACGTCAAACTCCCGGGGAGGAAGACCTGCAGGTAGGCGAAGTGCTTGTTATCGAAAATGGAAAAATCATTGCGTCGAGGGTTTACCATTCTTAAACTCCTTTAGTGGTACAGGATACAAGATGGGCTGCGCCCCAGATTCATATCCAAATATTTGGTTTTTAAAATAGAAATGTCAATCTTGGAGATCCCTAAACCTACTCTTATGCGTATACTTATAAAACCAGTAATTATTGCGGTAATACTTTTTGCAGCCTCCCCGGCATCTGCACAGGTGCCGCCGGGCGCCCCATCACCCACCCGGGTTGCCCGTGAAGCGAACAATGCACAAAGGGAAGCTGGTAATGTTGCGGAGACCGTGCAGAATGTTAATGATGTGATCAATGCGCTTAAGGATGTGAAGAAAATGATCGACAGCCTGGTAGCCAATGATAAATCCCACACGGCGGGCGAAGTACACCTGATCCTTGTAGGCATCAATTATGCAGATGAGAGCCTGGTACCGGTTGAAGCTGCACTTAAAAAACTGGAAGGGATAACGGATCTAAAAAAAGTTCAAAAAACAGCTACCGTCACTTTTGAGATGAAGAGCAGCCAGGTGCCGATCGACATATGGAAGGATCTGCCCAAGCAGGTTCAGAAGCCGTTCATTGTTCATGATAAGGACGCTTATAATGTGGTGCTTCTTTACAGGGCCCCTGCCAAAGCAAAAAAATAACGCTGCCGCAAACCCTCACGGACGTAAGTGTACCCTCCCAACTGGCTTAGGTCTTTGGCGCAGCTGTTCACCTTTTTTTCCAGCAACGTCTTTCCTGAAGTTTGAAGCAAGGCCGGGGACGTTGTTTAAAAACAAGAATATTCAATGCTCCACTTTCAATATTTAGTTGTTCCAATTAAAAAACCAGCCTGTAAAACAAGCTGGTTCTATTTTTAATTTCCGGCTGGATCAAAGCAGGGATCCTAGAAAGCCCAAAGCCTTGTCATGTTAAAGCCGATCAAAAATTGTCCCTTCGTGTAATCGTGTTGATTGAAAAAATTATTACTCTGCGGTACAATACCATAATAATTACCTGCAAACACCTGGAAGGCATGCGAATCGGTAGTGGTTTCCAGGCCAAAGGCAATATTCGGATGCGGATTATTGGTTGGATGCTGTGTAAGCGGCTGATCATAATTGATTATAAAGGCCGATTTGTCTGAGAATTTGTACCTGCCCATTACTTCTATTGCCAGGTGCCCGTTCTTCATTTTCTTTTGTACCTGCCCCTTGCTGTCAACATATCCTTCTACATTATTGAACCAGGAAAAACTTCCGGCAACCTGTGCCGAAAACCGTTCGGTTATTTTCCTGGCCAGCATCAGTTGACTGAAATAGGAAAAGCGGTGTACGCCATAGGTAAAATTGCTTTTATTCCTGGTATCGATGACCATATTGCCATAGAACGAAACACTCAGCGGAATTTTGTTGCTCTCCGTTTGCTTCAGGATGGCATACTTGGCATTCAGGTCAACCTGCATCCTTTCCTTGGTAAGCCCGGCGCCAACACTCAGTTTATTGATGGGAACAAAGTTCAATCCAAAACGAATGTTAGAAGGTGCAAAAAGACCATAGAAATCCTTATATCCATTATTAACTATTCCAAACCGGTGCATGATGATGAATTCCAGTGATTTTTTCTTGGGCACCATAACGGTCTGGTTATCGATGAGCCAAGCACTTTCAAAAGTGTTTTTTGCCAGCCTTACTTCGGGTTTAAGTACCGGTTGTGCAGCAGCCGTTGAATCCTGTGCAAAAAGCGGGCTTGCACTAACGAACAACAGCACCAGGAATATACAGCCGCTTATAAAAAATGATACTTTTTTTTGCTTATGTTTTTTCATACATTTTTTTTTAATTGTTTTTGGCGCCTTGTTTTATCCAGGCAATCACCAACGCGTTATAGTCTTTATTCATACCGCCAACGGGCATTTGGGTCGTCTTTTTCCCGGTCAGCCACAGGTATAGCACACTGCTCTCAGGGTTATTGGTATTGAAATAATTTCCAACCTTTAAAGAATTATACGCATTGGCAGCACTTAGGTCCGGGGGCTTGCCGCCTCCTGTGTGGCACCCGCTTAAACTGCAGCTTTTGTTAAAAATGGGAATGATATCTCCGGAAAAAGTTACTGTTCTTGTTATTACTGCACCAGTATCAGAAACTACTGTTTTGTCCTTATAACATCCCTGCAGAAAAAACAGAACAATGCCGCCCGCCAGAATAACCCCCATGATCTTTTTATTGCATAACATGATCTTATTATTTTAATTTTTAGCAATAACGGGCAATCCTATTTTCTAAATTTCAGTACGAGGTTTGGATTAATACCATGCTGGTAGTTTGATTTATTCCAGATGGCTACACCAAACTGCCGGTCTGCTAAACCGGAAAAGTCAATATCCTGTGCCAACACATCCGTGGTTTTTAACTTGCGTTTAAATTCAACGATCCATCCGGTACCTGTATAAACAGCGGTACTGTTTATATCGGCCCTTCCACCAATTAAAGGAACACCGATCAAACTGGCGATCGCTTTGGGAGCAGTAGCCCCTGTTGCTGAAGCGCTTCTCAGGTAATCGGTACCTGTTGTTGGATTAATTGTTGATGCATCACTTAAAGTAAGTACGCCTGTAGAACTAACAGCAACTACTTTTTTAGCGCTGCCACCTGCCGTATCAGCAACAAGTATCATATTGGTATTAGAACCAGGGATTACCCAGATGGGAACTGCAACGGTTGCGCCGGTTCCGTCTAATTTCAGGTTTTGAGAATTACTCACTTCGCCCTGTGCCGGTGAAACGGTATAATTCGGGCGGAATGGCCAGGTTGCTGATTTGGTTCCATCAGGAACGATGCCATCTACGTGCCGGCCATTTGCATTGCCACCGGTTAGATTAGTTATGGCCTGTCCGCCTGCCCAGTCCTGGTAGTTATCATCCAGGTAGTTCAGTGCCGGGTTTTTGCTCATATAGCCTAAACGTCCCCACCACATATCAATTTTTTCATTTGGCCCGTTTGTATAGTGATTACCATTGGCAGAGTTTGACACCATGGCTGCAGGTGTTTGAGAATAATCCAAATACGGAGTAAACACATGGCAACTGGCATAACAGGTTTGAGAAATGAATTTAGGTGTTGAATTATCAACATTCCACAGCATGGCAATTTTATCTTCGCCCCAGCCATCCCTTGTTAAAACGCCGCTTACATCAAAGGTTTTGCTGGAAGGTTCTTTCTGCCAGCCTGTTTTACCGGCCACATTCAGGGCAGGATCAAAATACCAGGGAGAAACATTGATGTCCTGTGTGGCATCAGCGTATTCTACTAAAAAATAGATATTCTGGTCATCAAACATTGATCGGATCGTTGCAGGATACACCTGTCCGATGTACCCGGTAAAAAGCCCGTTACCGGCATCAGGAACAGTTGGCGATATATCTAATTTTTGGGCATTGGCCCATGCGGCATCAACGATGCCATCAATGGCAGGCGCTGTGCCTGTGAACTGCGAATACAATTCATTTCCATTTGAAGGAACAGCCACATCCAGTACCTGGTCATCTTTGGTGCATTGCGTAAGCATAACAGTTCCTATCAAAATGATGATGATGGTGATACTTAATTTATTTCTTTTCATAAAATGTATTTTCGGTTTTAATAACAATATTTTTCCGTTATGCCCATAATGCATAAACCGGTATTTTTTTTATTTGGCAAATGTGCGTATGTAATTCACGATAGACCATCTTTCAGCATCTGTGAGTTTTTTGCTGAAGGAAGGCATTGGTTTTCTTCCTTCTGTCATTTTCCAGAATACTTCACCATCGGTGGTTTTTTTAAATGCTGCAATACTGAAATCACTGCATGAAATGTCTAAATTCCTGGCTTTGGTACCGTCGCCTTTTCCTTCATCGCCATGACAGGATTTACAATTCTTGATATAAAGTTCTCTGCCATCCTTAATGGATATTGCATCGGATTTAACCGGGTTTTTTACCGCAATTGCAGCAGCAGGAGCAGGCCAGGGCAATCCTTTGGGCTTCTGGGCATTTGCTGTCTGGGTGGCCAGGGCTAAAAGGAATAGCACTAAAAAAAGGGACCTTACTTGTTTAGACATTTTAATCATTGCTTTCATTTTTTTACGTTTTGTTTTATATTAATAAATTGAGTGTTGTTTATACTTTCTTTGTTATGCGGTACCTGGCTGTATTTTAATTCCCCTGCCTGATTGCCTGATCCTGAAAAGCTGGAAGACCAGGTATAGTATGGTTCCCCAGATGCCCAATATGATTGACACGGATGCAATGATCAAAAGCATCGGTGCTTTTTCTCTTGATGCAGACAAAGAGCGGTTACCCCAGTTGTAAGATTCGCTGAATGACACAGCGCCCCATTTTACAGTTGATTGCGTTTCAGCATTTCCATAAATTTCGTTGCGTTCTATTTTTGCAATTACAACAATCATGTTGTTTGCATCACCGGGCAGATCCATCGGAAATTTAATTTCTGCCACGCCATTTTCATCTGTTGCCACAGCTTTCCCAATTGTTAATAATCCATACATCCGTTTCACATATAAATGCACTTCAGTTCCTTTTACGGGTAAACTATCAGGAAAAACAGTGGCTCTGCAGGTTTTGGTTGTATCGGTTTGCAAAAATGACAATCGTATGGTTGCCTGTTTTTGTTCCTGCGCATACATATTGATGGCTGTTAATTGCAGCAGCAAAAAAACCAGGAATGATATCCCCTTTAAATGCAAGTCCATCGTGTTATTTTTTCTTTTGAAAGTCATATGATTATTTTTCAGGGTTGTCCATTTCCTCCAGTTCGATGCCTTCGTTTTCGAGGGTTTCCCAGATTGAAACGATCGGAAAGAATTTTGAGAATACGGTAATGATCAGTAATACCCCTGCCAGGGATGCCGAAACGATCGCTATTTCAATCCACGTGGGGAAATAAACAGCCCAGTTAGCAGGTACGTTCTGTATGGGTGTATATGGATGAAGCATGATCGGCGTAACGATCAGGTATCGTTTAAACCATGCTGCAACTACTACTGCCAATGCAATGATGGCAACCGGTAATGGCTTTCTCGCTTTTTTCCACAGAAGCAGTACAGCCGGCAACGCCATACCAAATACCTGAACCGACCAGTATAGCGGGGCATAGTGGCCGGTAAAAAGATCATTCAGTAATTTTCCTTCAGCTCCCCTCATTTTATAAGCAGGTACCAGGTATTCATTTAAATTGAAGTAGGCATAGATCAAACACAGGAATACCAGTAGTTTTCCCATTTGGTTAAAATGTACTTCTGTTATGTACTTCTGAAGATTATAGGCTTTTCTGAAAACAAACATGGCAATAATAACACAGGCTGTACCTGCCTGGAAAGCACCTGCAACAAAGTAGGGACCGAAGTTGGTACTATCCCATCCCGGCCTTAATGTGGTAGCAAATAACCAGGCTGTAACAGTATGAATGGAAATAGCCAGTGGAATTATCAGTATGCAGATAATGGCGATGCTTTTTTTCATTAACCTCCACTGGGTGTGGCTTCCGGTCCAGCCTAATGCAAGCTTCTTGTATATCCAACGTTGCCATTTGGGTTTTTCTGTCAGCGTATCGCGGCAATAAGCGATGGCCGGCAGCAAAGGAAAGTAGAGAAACAAAATGCTCATGACGAGGTAAGTAGAAACAATGATCACGTCCCAAACGATCGGCGATTGTATACGGCCATGTGTAAACAGGTTTAAAACCCTGTCGGGGCGTCCCATATCAACAATGATGATGAGCCCGGCAAAGATGATACCCGATACTGCAATGATCTCTGCGATACGTGTAATGGGGCGATACCAGGAAAAGTTGGTCAGCCGCAATACCGATGAGATCAGTGCACCCACCAGGCTTATTGCAACAAAGAAAACAAAATTGGAAATATATAAACCCCACGAAGCATAGTCTCTCATTGCAGTAACCTTCAATCCGTTCTTAAGCTGCAGGTAATACGCATAACAACCAAAAAGAAATACGATTACCAGGAATGCGATCCACAGCTTTCCTGCAATTCCGGTATGGCGCAACGGGCGCAATACCACTTCCCTCATTTCCTGCCGGTGCTGTTTTTTTTCTTCCTCGGTTAACAGATTGTGATATTCAAATCCTGGGTGTGCGTCTTGTTCCATGGATAGATTATTTATTCAACTGGGTTATGAATTACTTTGTCTTCTTCAAAGGGGAATTGCCTTTCAACAGCAGGTAAATAATACACCCTCGGTTCTGTTCCCAATTCTTCCAGGTAACGGTATCCTCCCCTGTCCCTGATCAGTTCGCTCAGCCTGAATGTATCTTCTCCATTCGTAACAACATCTTCATTGGCATCTCCAAAAAACAACGTTCCATTCGGGCAATTGGTGACACAATCCGGAAGTTTTTGCTGCCTGGCCATGTCAACACAGAAATCGCATTTTGATACGGTTCCCATCTTATCCTGCATGCTTGACTCTATTGAGTTATTAGCACATGTATTGCCTTCTGCTGAAGCAGAATCCTGTGCTGCTTTTGAGGCTACACCCCAGTCATTCCCCCAATTAAATACCCGGGCATTGTAAGGACATGCGGCCATACAAAACCGGCAGCCGATACAACGGTCGTTATCTATTAAAACCACTCCGTCTTTTCTTTTGAATGTAGCATCTACCGGGCAAACCTTGGTACAGGGAGGATTATCACAGTGAAAGCAGGGTTGGGCCATCCAGTAAGGTGATGAATCAGGAGCATCCTGCATTTTTTTAACCTTGATCCACTCAACAGGCGGTTTCCTGTGATGCATTTTCTGGCAACTTTCAACGCATTTTCTGGCATTTGCACAACGTGCCATGTCAATGACCATCACGAATTTTTTACCTTCAATTCCTTCCCGTGCCTGGACATTCGTAATTACTGTTTCGGCCATATGGTGCATGTGGTTGCTGTCAACCTCCATTAATTTACCATCAGCGGTCATTACTTTCACTTTTTGACCTGATTCGGGAATGGAGTCGGCGAACAATTTTTTATGAATACCTAAGCCCGCCAGCGCAGCTCCCCCGGCAAACAACCCATATTTCAGGAACTTCCTTCGCTGAGAATCTTCTTTATTATTTTTTTCCATTTTTGTTATTTACCAGGTTATCAAAAAAGCCGATACAGACAAGAAGAGATAAATGCTTGAATATGAGGTAAAAGGCTGCTTCTAATTTTTTAGTAAAAAAAACTAACGAGCGTTAGCTAAATTATTGACTCTGATTAACCAGGTGAGTGAGGGGAGTCAGGGAGAAATATGACTTTTGTCAGTTTATCTTTTAAGCGTGGCGGCTACAAAGTTGAAAATGTGCTTTGTGCTTTCTGTGAAAATATTTGTGTTCTGTGGGAAAAATAGCGGGGAATGAACAAACTATCGAATAGTATCGTTGGAAATGAATGGTAGTAAAAAATGGTTTTTCATCAGGTATTGTATCCACTCGGTTAGCCAACAATATTGTTGACAGCAGAAACTAGCTGATTATTTTTTTTGGATGTTGCAGTTAAAGAGAAAGCATACCCGTTTACACAGGGTGGTAATCGTTAAAAAAATCAGGGCGTATCCTCCATTTGTACTGCACAACAAATGGTTTTTACTGGCGCAAATATATGCTTGCTTTTACCAGCGTAACGCACCTTTTATGCACAATGTTAATAACCGTTCAGAGCCCTGGAATATTTACAAACAGGCCGTCTTCCCGTTGTTCTACAGCAAAGGTTTTCAGGAAATAGCCTTCACCGCTGGTATTGCGGCCATTATGGGGATCAAAGCGGTAGCGATGCAGCGGACAAACAATATTACCCAACGCATCTACATACCCATCGGCAAGCTGACCGCCCGCATGCGGGCATTTTTGTGCACAGGCAAACAGCTGGTCCCTATGCATTCCAACAGTAATTGTTTTACCGGAAACAGTAACCAACGCAAGGCTGTTCGCAGCGAAATTAATTCCGGCGATGCTTTCGGCGATCTTATGCCAGGCGGAGGAATCGTTAAAGGGTTTAATGGTTGAATACGTTTAAAGGTTGAAGGGTTGAATGTGGTTGAATATTGTTGTGGGTTTCGATCTTCAACAACATTCAACCATGTTCAACAATTAATATTCAATGGGTTTGTTTTGTTTTCAACATCTGTTTAATAGAAGAACTCCGCCTTATACGGATACCGGATCCTGTACATATCCCTCACCGCATTTAATATGGTCTGGCGAAGTCCATCGAGGTTTACTTTTTCGGTAGCGGAAACAAAAACACAGTTGCCCTTCGTTTCATTTTGCCAGCGTTGTTTCAGGTCGCTGAGTATTTCATTCTTGACTTCAGGTTCTAACCACTGATCAAATGCTTCTTCCTCGTATTTATCCATCTTGTTGAAAATGGTAATGACGGGTTTTTCAGCGGCCTTTAATTCTGCCAGGGTTTTATTCACCACGTTCAGTTGTTCTTCGTACTGCGGATGCGATATGTCCACCACATGCAGCAATACATCAGCTTCTCTCACTTCATCCAGCGTGCTTTTAAAACTCTCCACCAGGTGATGCGGCAGTTTACGGATGAACCCTACTGTATCACTTAATAAAAATGGCGTTTGCTCAAACACAACTTTACGGGTGGTGGTGTCCAACGTGGCGAATAATTTATTCTCTGCAAACACATCGCTTTTGCTCAGTACATTCATCAGGGTTGATTTGCCTACGTTGGTATAACCCACCAATGCCACCCGGATGAATTCACCACGATCCTTTCGTTGGGTGAATGCCTGTTTATCTATTTCAGCCAGCCGTTTGCGCAACAAGCCGATCTTATCTTTTACAATACGACGGTCTGTTTCAATTTCAGTTTCCCCGGGGCCTCTTGTTCCCACACCGCCGCCCTGGCGCTCTAAGTGCTTCCACATTCCTTTCAGGCGGGGTAAGATGTATTGGTATTGTGCCAGCTCTACCTGCGTTTTTGCCTGGGCTGTCTTGGCACGACTGGCAAAAATATCCAGGATGAGGTCACTTCGGTCGATCACTTTTACCTGCAGTTCCTTTTCAATATTCTGTATCTGCGAACCGGTAAGCTCATCATCAAATATCACCAGGCTGATGTTTCCTTTTAGCTGGATGAAATGTTTGATCTCTTCCAGTTTTCCTTTGCCAACAAATATCTTACTGTCGGGGTGTGGAAGTTTCTGCGTAAACCGCTTTACGGCTATGGCCCCGGCTGTTTCTGCCAGGAATGCAAGTTCATCCAGGTATTCATTCACCATGGGTTCGGTTTGTTCTTTATAGATCAAACCAACAAGTATGGCGTTTTCTTCCTGGCGGATTATTTTTTTATTTTCTATCAAGTTGTTGTTTTTATATGTCAGGCCGGTAATAACCCCGAACAAATTTTTTAAGTGCTTTATGAATTAACTGTACCCAATAAGAAAAAATAATTATACCGGCCAGATACCATTGTTCCCCTTGTGCTAAAATTAAAACGTTCCGGTCACTATGCCGGAACGTTTTATAAATATTATTTGTTGCTTAATTTCTTGATGCTGTATTTTCCGGTAACCATTTTTTCATTTCAATGCATCCTTTAAATTCATCATCCACCATAAGGTGATACGTAACCACTTTCTTCCGGAACCATTGTTCCAGCACATCATTCTTTTTTTCTTCCAGCGCCCGTTGTGCGATCCGGTCATAATCGTCTTTCAGGTTTTCGCGGTGTGGTTCCGACTTTGATTTTAAGTAAACAATCCGAACGCCCTTTTTTCCCCGTTCATCTGTAAACTCAGTTGGGTGTGAGTATTGACCCACTTTCAGGTCCTTAAGCATCAATACCATGTCTTTATCAAGCTGGTCGATGGTTAAGTTCCCGCTGCCATCACGACCCAGGATACGGCCGGCAGTAAATTTATGTTCATCATCATTGCTGTATTTGTTTACCGCTGCGCCAAAATCAATGGTGCCGGATATCAGGTTGGCCCTGACAGAATCCAGTCTCTCAATTTCTGCTTTGATCTCAATAGACGTAACCTGGGGGATCAGCAAAATGTGCCTTACTGCAGCATCATCGCCATTGCGGCTTATCAACTGCATGATGTGGTAACCAAACCTCGTTTTAAACGGGTTGGAAACCTGTCCTTCTTTTAATGTAAATGCTTTACCCAGCCATACCGGATCCAGTTCTTTTGAATAGCGGTTCACCTCGTAATATCCACCGGTCTCTTTACTTCCCGGGTCTTGTGTGTATATGCTGGCAACCGATTGAAAGGTCTTTTTGCCGGATTCGATCTGTTCTTTGAATTCTTTTAATTGCTGAACACAGTATTCTTCCGCATCCCGGTGTGCTTTTGGATATGCAACTATCTGGCTTATTTCCAGTTCACTCTCATAAAAGAACAAGCTGTCTTTGGGGATCTTGTTGAAAAAAACACTTACTTCATTGGGCGTGATGCGTACATTTTCAACCACTTTATTACGCATGGCTTTTGCCAGTTCCTGGTCACGGATGGGTTCCTTAAAATCTTCTTTTAACTGGTAGATCGATTTGCCTGCCACTTTTTCCAGTTCATCCTTCGAACCAAACTGCTGTATAAAACTGCGGATACGGTTATCAATGATCGTTTCCACTTCTTCATCGGTTACCGGCAGGGAATCTTTTTCTGCCTGCAGAACAAGCGCCTTGATACCCATGGCCTGGTCCAACACCTGGCAGCGGGCATTTTCAGGTATCTCCACACCCTGGCGCTGCATATCGATCAGGCTGTTTTCAATATCACTTCTTAAGATGATCTTATCGCCAACCACCGCAAGGATCTTATCGGCAACAATCCCTTTTGGGTGACTGTTTTGAGCAAAAGACGAACCGATCAATCCGCAAAGGGAGATAAGGAGTAAAAAATATTTTTTCATTGATTAAAATTTTAAGCGGAACACATCATCAAAAATAAACCTCTGCTTTAAAACCCTGTTCCGGCAGGGGTTCATTTAACAAAAGATTGGGCGCAAGTTCATGGGTGATAGTTCATGGTTCATGGTGGTGCTTCCTGATTAAACGGCGATGAACTATTAGCTATGATCCATGAACTACAAGGTCCGCTTTACTTCAATTTCTTCAAAAGCTTCCACGATATCGCCTACTTTAATATCGTTGTAGTTCTTTATGGTTAAGCCGCACTCCATACTGGAAGTAACTTCTTTGGCATCATCTTTAAAGCGCTTCAAACTTCCCAGTTCGCCGGTAAAGATCACGATACCGTCACGTACCAGCCTGATGCGGCTGTTCCTTGCCATTTTACCATCCAGTACAAAGCAACCAGCCACACTGGCTTTATCAAATTTGTATACTTCTCTTATTTCCACGTTCGCCAGTATCTTTTCTTCCACCACCGGCTCAAGCATACCTTCCATGGCACTCTTGATCTCCTCAATGGCGTTGTAGATAATGGAATATAATTTTATCTGTATGGCTTCATGCTCGGCCATTTTAGCAGCCTGCATTGAAGGACGTACGTTAAATCCGATGATGATCGCATCGGATGCATTGGCAAGCGTAACATCGCTTTCGGTAATTGCACCCACTGCTTTATGGATCACCCTGATAACAATTTCTTCTGTACTTAATTTCTGTAATGAATCACTCAATGCTTCCACCGATCCGTCCACATCACCTTTGATGATCACATTCAGTTCCTTGAAACTTCCCAGTGCCAGGCGGCGGCCGATCTCATCAAGCGTAATGTGTTTCTTTGCACGCATTCCCTGTTCACGCAATATCTGTCCACGCTTATAGGCCATGGACCTTGCATCACTTTCGTTTTCAAAAACCTTGAATGTTTCACCGGCTTGTGGGGCACCGTTCAATCCAAGTATCAATACCGGGGTTGATGGCGGAGCAGTATCCACCCGCTGGTTACGCTCGTTGTACATGGCTTTTACCTTTCCAAAGTATTGGCCCGATACGATCATATCGCCAACACTCAGCGTTCCGTTCTGAACAAGAATGGTAGCCACATAGCCGCGGCCTTTATCAAGTGTAGCCTCAATAATGGTTCCGCTTGCTTCCTTATCGGGGTTTGCTTTTAGTTCAAGAATATCTGTCTCGAGTAATATTTTTTCCAGAAGCAGGTCGATGTTCAATCCTTTCTTCGCACTTATTTCCTGGCTCTGGTATTTACCGCCCCAGCTTTCAACCAGCACATTCATAGCTGCCAGTTGTTCTTTTATTTTTTCGGGATTGGCGCCGTCCTTGTCCATTTTATTTATGGCAAAGATCATGGGCACCCCGGCAGCCTGCGCATGTGAAATGGCTTCCTTGGTTTGTGGCATCACCGCATCATCGGCAGCCACCACGATCACCGCAATATCGGTAACCTTGGCACCACGGGCCCTCATCGCCGTAAAGGCTTCGTGACCGGGTGTATCCAGGAAAGTAATATTTCTTCCGCTGGGCAGGGTTACTTCATAAGCACCGATGTGCTGTGTGATCCCTCCGGCCTCACCGGCAATAACATTGGTGTTTCGTATGTAATCAAGCAACGATGTTTTACCATGGTCAACGTGACCCATGATGGTAACAATCGGCGCCCTTCCTTTAAGATCTTCTTCACTGTCTTCTTCATCATCGGCATCCATCTCGTTTGCATCTTCCACCCCGATGAATTCAACCTCATAATTAAATTCGCTTGCTACCAGTTCTATCACGTCTGCTTCCAGGCGTTGGTTGATGGAAACCATGATGCCTAAGCTCATACATTTACTGATCACATCAGCAAAGCTTACGTCCATCAGGTTGGCAAGCTCACTCACAGAAATATATTCTGTTACCTGCAGTTTGTTGCTGTGTTCTGTTTCAGCACCAGCATGCTCGGCATGTTCTTCTCTTTTTGCCTTGCGGTATTTTGCTTTAAGGCTTTTTCCTCTTCCGCCGGCCCCGGCTAATTTGGCTTGTGTTTCCTTCAGTTTATCCTGGATCTCTTTTGCGTCAATTACTTTTTCCTCTCTTCTTCCACCGGTTCCTGTTCCAGGCTTGTTCCTGTTAAACCGGTTATCTCCTCCACGATTTGGAGAAGAAGGCCCGCTTGTTCCTGGTCCTGGTCGCCTGTCCTGGGGTCCCGGAGTGGGAGTCCCTTTTCTTTCTACCGGGATGCGTTTACGTTTGCGTTTTTCGTCGCTGTCTTTTTTAGGCCTTGTATCATTATCAACAGGCAATTCTATCTTACCCATGATCTTGGGACCTGATAATTTTTTTGCCTGTATGTTTTCGATGATCGGTAGTGTAGGTTCTGCAACCGGCGGCTCTACCGGTTTTACTTCTTCAGCAGGTTTTTCTTTTTTGCCTTTTTTTGCTTCGGCTTTCGCTTCAGTTGCTTCTTCTTCAGCTGTTTTAGCAGTGGCTTTTTTTGCTCCTTTCTTTGGTCGTGTGGAAGAATCAATAGAATCAAGGTCTATTTTATCAAGTACTTTCGGAGTTTCCAGTTCGGGCGCCTTTATTTTTGTTACCTCTGTCTCTGCTTCTTTCGCTCCCTTCTTCACCGCTTCGGATTTCGATGGTTCTTCAACAGGTTTTTCGACAGGTTTTTCTTCTACAGGCTTCGCCGCTGCAACTGTTTCTTTTTTCTTGAAGGAAAGATCTTCTTCATCTTTTTTCTTCTTTGGTTCATTACCTGTTGCACCCTTCGGCAGATCTATCTGCTGCGCTTTTTGCTTCGCAACCTTGTCCTGCTGAAATTCTGTTTGCAGCACACGATACATCTGTTCTGTAAGTTTCGATGTGGGCTTCAGGTCATCTTCATTGAATCCTTTTGATACAAGAAAGTCTACCAAGGTATCCTTACCTATGTTAAACTCTTTGGCCGCAGCCATCAACCTTGGTGTTATTACTTCTGACATTCGTTGTTTGTTTGCCTGATTTTTTTAAGACACAGGCTTATTATCTTTTAAGTTTTAAGAATCAGCCCCTGCGGGTAATTATTCTTTTTTAAATTCTTCCTGCAGTATCCTTCTCACTTCTTCAATGGTTTCTTTTTCCAGGTCGGTACGGCGTTCCAGTTCTTCTGCTGTCAGATCAAGCACCGCCCTTCCGGTATCGCAACCCACCCGCTTCAGTTCATCAATGATCCATGGTTCGATCTCGTCTGTAAATTCATCCAGGTCGATATCGTATGCTTCTTCTTCCCCTTCATTGTCGCGGAATACATCAATTTCATGGCCGGTGAGTTCACAAGCCAGTTTGATATTAACACCCCTGCGCCCAATGGCCAGGGAAACCTGGTCGGGTTTAAGAAACACATTCGCATGCATTTTCTCCGAATCGATCTCCATACTGGTTATTTTGGCCGGAGTTAATGAACGCTGGATCAGCAACTGGATATTGCTTGTCCAGTTGATCACATCTATATTTTCATTTTTCAATTCTCTTACAATACCATGAATACGGCTTCCTTTCATACCTACGCAGGCGCCTACCGGGTCAATACGGTCATCATAACTTTCAACAGCAACTTTTGCCCGCTCGCCCGGATCCCGTACGATCTTCTTCACCACGATCAGTCCGTCAAAAATTTCCGGTACTTCTATCTCTAATAATTTTTCCAGGAATACCGGGCTTGTTCTTGAAATGATGATCACCGCCTGGCTGTTCTTCAATTCTACTTTTTTAACAACGCCCCGTACGGTTTCCCCTTTCTTAAAATAATCACTTGGTATCTGTTCAGATTTAGGAAGCAGCATTTCATTGCCTTCTTCATCCAGTAATAAAACTTCTTTTTTCCAGACCTGGTAAACTTCCCCGCTTACAATCTCACCCACCCGGTCTTCGTATTTTTTTATAAGGATGTTCTTCTTCAGATCGTTGATACGGGCGGCCAGGGTTTGCTTACCGGCCAAAATAGCCCTGCGGCCAAACTCTTTCTGTATGTCCACTTCTTCGTACAATTCTTCTCCTACCTGGTAATCAGGCTCTATCTTGATGGCGTCTTTGTACTCAATTTCTGTGAGGGTATTATACAGGTCATCATCGTCCACAATGGTGCGGCGACGGAAGATCTCCAGGTCACCTTTCTGGTCGTTTACGATCACGTCGAAACATTCGTCGCTGCCGTATTTTTTACGGATGAGTGTTTTGAACACGTCTTCCATCACTTTCATCAGTGTTGGACGATCAATGTTTTCCGCATCTTTAAATTCCTGGAATGAGTCAATTAAGTTAATACTTGCCATAATCCTCGCCGGCCTCACTTTTATTTCCCCGCCGGGCTGGGGGGTTTATTTATAATTAAAATTTTACCTGTACTGTTGTTTGCTTAATATTTCCGAAGCCGATCTCTTCTGATTTTGTTTCTGCTTTTTTTCCTTTGCCTGTTGTGTATTCAATAATAATCTTTTCTTCGGTAACCCCGGTCAGCCTGCCTTCTTTTTTTACATCCTCCGTGGTTATCACTTCCACGTTTCTGCCAATGTTCTTTTTGTATTGGCGAAGCAGCTTCAGCGGTTCGTCTATTCCCGGGCTTGAAACTTCCAGCGAAAAATCGCCATCGGGGTACATCCCGTTTTCTTCCATGGCTTTATAAAGAGCGCTGTTTATACGGATGCATTTTTCAATACCGAGTCCGCTGTCCGCATCCAGGTATATTTTTATGTTGTTGGTAGGTTTTACTTTTATCGAAACCAGGAAGATATCTCCCTCAAGTAAGGGTTCAATCATCTTTTCAACGGTCTGTATGTGCGGATCCTGGGTCATGATAAAAGAAGAAGGGAACGCCTCCGTTCCCTTCATTTGTTTCTTTGTCCGTGGCAAATATACGTTGCGGAGCTGTAACTGCCAAAATTGTAGCCCCGAAAATGCCCGGCTCTTTGTTATTTTTATTTTAACAACATCCGGTTTGGCTGGTATGTATCTTTGGGTCATGAACATTCTTAAAATTCTTTTCGAACTGTTTGTGCTGTACCTGGTTTACAAGCTGATCTTCGATTTCATCATCCCCATTTATCAAACCACCAAACAGGTAAAACAAAAGGTGGGTGAAATGCAGAACCAGATGAACGAGCATTTGAAAAATCAGCAGACCGGCAATCATTCTTCGGCTCCGAAAGACAACAGTCCCAAAGCCGCCCGGGAAGATTATATAGAATTTGAGGAACTGAAGTAACCCTCCTATAATTTTAAGTCCTCTATTTTTTCATCCGGCTGCAAATGATGCGTATTAATGCTGAGTGCGGCGGCGGCCTCTGTGTTTTTAAGCAGGTCGTCTATAAAAATGGTTTCTTCGGCAATAATGCCTGCATCCTGCAGCGCAAAATTGTAAATTTCCTTTTCCGGTTTTCTTAACCCGATCTGGTGTGAGTAATAAGCCCTGGTAAAATAGTCATCAAAGTTGCGCCTTCCTGTTTGCAGGGTAAATGACTTGTGAAAAGCCTGGTGATGAATGCTGTTGGTGTTGCTTAGCAAATACAGGCTGTACCTGGTTTTTAGCTGTTCCAGGTGTTTCAGGCTCTCTGTCCGGAAATCAAGTATCAGTGCATTCCAGGCATTGCGGATATCATTGTCGTGCAATGGCAATTTGCTGATGTTTCGGATGCCATCGAAAAAAACCGCTTCTGATATTTTTCCTTTTTCAAGATCGTCGAACAAGTTATCTGCTTTATACAGCGAATAGTTGTTCTTAAAATCTTTGACCCCGAGTTTTTCAAATGCTTTGTTCGTTTTGGCAGTGTCTATATTCAGCAGCACGCCACCCAGGTCGAAAATGATATTTTTATTTTTTTCATTGCATTAAAACCGTGATCAGGTTATAAATCTGTTTTTAAAAAATAAAATCCCACAAAATCTGTGAGGTTTTCGTGGGCCCACCTGGGCTCGAACCAGTTCCGATAGCTATCGGAACTATGATTATGAGTCAGGTGCAGAATATTTTTCTTTTAAACGCCCGATAATAAGCGGGTGTTTCTTCAGGTTAGCAATATATACCTTACTTTTCATTCGCTTAATATGCTTTTCAATCAACAAGGCTTGTTTCATTGAAAAACACTCAATTTCCAGGAATAACTCCCAGTCTTTTAACTTACTTGTAAACTTATTTTCATAATACTCATCCAGGTGTCTGTTTAGTCTCTTTTCCGTCTTTATTGTAGTCGCCCCCGTATAGAATGAATCATCCAAAGCACTATACAAAATGTAAACATATGCTGTCATAATGTAAAACAACAAAAGGCAACATATTTATTGTGCGGTTTTCCTCCGGTCACAAGGTTCTTTTAAAAGTAAAAAACCCCACAAAATCTGTGAGGTTTTCGTGGGCCCACCTGGGCTCGAACCAGGGACCCTCTGATTATGAGTCAGATGCTCTAACCGGCTGAGCTATAGGCCCTCTCCTCATAAAGGAAAGATTTATTGTACCTGCTTAATTCCGGTAAATTAAGCTACAAAGGATCAGTTGTTCAAATAATCTTAGATCTGTTCAATATTTATAAGAATCCTGATTATGACTCAGATGCTCTAACCTCCCGATGGTTATCGGGAGAGCTATGGGCCCTTTCTTCTGTATTTTGAAGAATGAGGCTGCAAATATAGTTAAAGCCCTTTAATTTAACAGGCGGTTTATCTATTTCGTTATATAAAAATCTTCTTCCTCTTCAAATAATAGCGCTCCCGGCCCCGATCTGTTATTACCGTGTTTTCACCCTGGCAATCTCCGTTATTACTCCCTTATATAACTATATGTATTTGTCCATTTTTACAATATCAATCCCTCCCCTGAAAAATTGCTTTTAATCCTATCTGTGGCAACGCTTCATTATTCACTAAAAAATTACAGGCATGAAACTGGAAAAACTACTCTTATCTGGTGGACTATTTTGTCTTTCTTTGTCGCAACCTTTCCGGGCTTTTACACAACCCCCGCCTACCGCAGGGCTGGTTGGGCATTTTAAGTTTGACGGAAACCTGGCTAATTCCGGTCCGGCCATTATGACGGCTACTTCTTTCAGCACTACTTTCAGCACCAATAGTGTGGGGGTTGCTAATAAGGCTTTAATGTTTGGTGGCAGCATTGCTTCATACGTCAGTATTACAGATAATACCAACCTTGATTTTTCCGGCGATTTCTCCATTGCATTTGGGGTATATACCACTTCCATAACCGTAAATCATGGATATTATGATAATGGACTGAACTATGGTGGTTGCGGCATATGGTTTTTCGCCTCAGATAATACCCTGCGATTTAATTTTAAAAATGCTTCCATCGGCGCTGTGGCAGCATTGCCTGCAAACCAGTGGAAAGCTGTGTGTGCAGTAAGGAGCGGCAGCACTATAAAATTATATGTAAGTGGTGTACAGGTAGCCACGGGAACAGAGGGATCCTCGGCAATCACCTATCCCAATGCCCCGGTACTTGGCCAAATGTATTTTGCCTCCGGGGGCGGCAATTACAACCCGGCTCCTAATGGAACCAAGCTGGATGAAATGCGCTTTTATAACAGGGCTTTATCAGCTGCTGAAATAGCTCTTTTAGTAGGATACTCTTTACCGCTTAAGATGGGTGACTTTACTGCAGTAAAAAAATCAACCGGTATACAACTAAACTGGGAAACCCTTTCTGAACAGAATACCGCTTACTTTGAAGTTGAAAGAAGTATTGACGGAACAAATTTTGCCCCGATCGGAAGGGTAACTGCAAAAGGGAACTCCACCATTAAACAGGCTTACAGTTATTTTGATGAAAAGGCAGATGTGGGTACAAATTATTACCGCTTAAGACTTGCGGATCTTGACAACACTTATACGTACAGCCGTACAATAGCCATCAAAAACAGCAGCCAGCTTGTTTCCATTGAACTCTTTCCTAATCCCGCCAGCAGTTTATTGCAGGTGCAATTACCGGCTCAGCAAAAAGAGACCGTGACTATTCTGATTACCGATGCTTCGGGGAAAACTGTTTATTCAAACCCGGTTCAGCTAAGCCAGGGGAATAATGCAGTAAGCATCCCGGTGATCTCACTGGCAAATGGTCTTTATTACTTTACTCTTGAAAATAAGGAAGGCCGGCAGACAAAAACATTCTTAAAACAATAAAAGAATCGGAATTCCCTATGATAAAGAGGCTGGTACCATGATACCAGCCTCTTCTTTTCTCCTATACCAGGATATCCATTAAATGCAGTCATCAATCCCGTGAAAACGATCCCGGCTCTTAATTTAACGCTTCATTAAATTATTTGCCGTTAATTTGCAACTTCAAAATTAATTATGAAGAAAATAGTACTGCTGGTTCTCGTCTCTTTATCCGTATTCACTTTATCTGCCCAAACCAAAAAGAAAATGGGTGGTTTTACGTCTCAAACAGGCGATCACTTCATGGTGCAATTGACCAGTGACCACTGGATGGGAACTCCAGACAGTGTTAAATCTCATATGAAAGGCCTGGCCCGTGGTTTAAATGTTTATGTAATGCTGGACCAGCGCTTTAAAAGCAATCCCCGTTTCAGTGTGGCTTTTGGATTAGGAGTTGGCACAAGCAGTATGTATTTCAAGAACATGAGTATTGATGTAAAAGCCAAGACCAATACGCTGCCATTTAATAACCTGGATACCCTGAGCCATTTCAAAAAATACAAACTTGCTACCGCCTTCCTGGAAGTGCCACTCGAGTTGCGCTTTACTTCCGACCCGGAAAACGACGGCAAGGCCATCAAAGCAGCCATTGGGGTTAAAGTGGGTACTTTGCTGAATGTTCATACCAAGGGAAAAAACCTGATGGATGCAAGTGGCAAGGTCATTAACAGTTATACCGCCAAAGAAACAGGTAAGGGTTTTTTCAACTCAACCCGTATTGCCGCCACCGCAAGGGTGGGTTATGGTAACTTTTCGCTGGCAGCAAGTTATCAACTGAATAATATTTTTAAAGACGGGGTTGCTGCCGATGTAAAGCTGTTCCAGATCGGCTTGTGCATCAGCGGACTTTGATCTTTTCTGAAAATTATACTCCTAATCCCGGCCAAGGCCGGGATTTTTGTTTGGTGCTGTTTTGCAATGCCTTAACTTTGCGGCTCTTCCGATGGCTATCGGAAATCCACCATGAGCGACGAAATAAAACACGAATGCGGTCTTGCCTTCATTCGTCTCCGCAAGCCTTTCAGTTATTATCAGCAACAGTATGGAACAGCCTTATACGGCCTTAACAAACTGTACCTGCTTATGGAAAAGCAGCACAACCGTGGACAGGACGGTGCCGGCATTGCCGCTGTTAAGCTGAATACCGAGCCGGGATACCCTTTTATGCACCGCATGCGCAGCGCCGCACACCAACCCATTGCTGAACTTTTTTCGCAGATAGGAAAGGAAATTGATGAGGTTGAAAAGTACCAACCCGATATAAAAAATCACCCCGGCCTTATGAAAGGCCATCTTAATTTTTTGGGAGAGGTTTTACTCGGGCACCTGCGCTATGGCACCCAGGGAAAAAATAATGTAGAGTTTTGCCATCCGTTCATCAAGCGTCATACGATCCCATCCCGTAACCTGGCCCTTGCAGGAAACTTTAACCTGGTGAATACCGAAGAAATGTTTGGCCTTGTAAATATCGACCCCGGCGAATTTCAACGCCAGAGCGATCTGGCCGCCATGATGGAAGTGTTGTATCATTTTTTGGTTAAAGCAGACGAAGCATTTCCTCAGCAGATGGACATCATTAAGGTTTTAAAAAAAGCTGTTCCGCTGTTTGATGGCGGATTTAATTTCAGCGGCATCTTAGGCAATGGCGACGGGTTTGTAATGAGGGATGCCCACGGCATACGGCCTTCTTACTATTATATAAACGACGATGTAATTGTTGGTGCCAGCGAACGGGCTGCCATACGAACAGCCTTTAACCTGGGTGAGGGTGAAGTAAAAGAACTGATGCCCGGTTGTGCGTTGGTTGTTAAAGCCGATGGCAGCTACAGCATTGAACAGATCGTTGAACCAAAAGAGAGAATGGCCTGCAGTTTTGAACGGATCTATTTCAGCAGGGGAAGTGATGAAAAAATTTACCGGGAACGCATTGCACTTGGCCATAACCTGAGCGATACAGTTTTAAAAGCCATTGATTATGATCTTAAGAATACCATTTTTTCATTTATCCCAAACACCGCCGAAACTGCTTTTTATGGTTTGATTAAGGGGCCGAAGATTACCTGAACAAAATAAAGATCGAACGGATACTGAGCTGGAACAAAGATTTTGATGAAGAGAAATTATCTGAAATGGTGAACCGCAGGATCCGGATCGAAAAGATCGCCATCAAAGACGTCAAACTCCGTACTTTCATCACCGAAGACAGCAGCCGGAATGAAATGGTGCAGCATGTTTACGACATCACCTATGGAACGGTAAGAAAAAATACAGATACGGTCGTTGTTATTGACGACAGCATTGTGCGGGGAACCACTTTAAAAGAAAGTATTGTACGCATGCTGTCGAGGCTGCAGCCCAAGAAGATCATCATTGTTTCTTCTGCCCCACAGATACGATACCCCGATTGTTATGGTATAGACATGAGCAAACTGGGTGACTTCATTGCCTTTCGTGCCGCCATTGAATTGCTGCATGACACCGGGCAGCAGGAATTACTTGGTACCTTATTAAATAAGTGCAAAGACCTGCAGCGAAACAACCAGTTGCATACCGAAAATATCGTACGCCAGGTTTATAAACCATTTACACTTGACCAGATCTCGGCTAAAATTGCAAAGCTGATAACGCCGCCGGACCTGAAGATCCCTGTTTCTGTTATTTATCAAACCATCGAATCGCTTCACGAAGCCTGCCCAACCAACTTAGGCGACTGGTATTTCACGGGGAACTATCCTACGCCGGGAGGTAACCGGGTTTGTAACAAAGCCTTCATGAATTACATGGAAGGGAAAAATGTAAGAGGGTATTAAGGTTTGATGTTTAGGGTTTGTAGTTAAGCGCATTTTACTTCATCCATCATTCAGTACTTTCAGATCTTGTGCGCTTAACCAAATATTTCGTTCAGCAATCCGGCCAGGTGTACGCCTCCTTTTAACAACTGCTGGTTAAGCGTTGCAATGTTTTTAAAATTATACAGGTACCCTAATTTGTCTTCAGGCTTAACGTCTGCATAGATCTTTTCAGCAATCTGGTAAGATTGCCAGATCCATTCGCTTACAGGTTGGGCCTGCCATTCTTTTCTTTGTTCTTTTGTGGAATAATTAATGGCGGAAACATATTCTGTATAACTCAGCTGCTGAAGATCGATGAGCCTGTCGTCCCATACCTGGTGCAGGTTATATGGATTGTTGAACCACGATAAGCGGATACCGTTTCCACCCCGGTCATCGGGCCTGCCTGTATGCATTGGCTGATGAATATCTCCCACAATATGTATCAGTAAGCGCAGGTACATTAATTTCTTCTCTTGCTCCAGGTCTTTATTTTTTAACTGGGCAACCAGCCAGTTTATTTTGGTATAAGCATCTACAGCCGTATCGTTTGCCAGGTAGGTTTTTATTTCTGTTTCACCGAGCCCTGGTTTAAAATTTATATAATGCCAGGAGTTTAGGTACGCATAGGAAGAATCAGATTTTATAAAGTCCGGCCAGTTGCTTGTGATGGCAATTGATTCTGTTCCGAGTATCTTATATATTTCCCGCCTTGCCTGTTTGGTAAGGTAGCTGTCGGCAATTTGTCCAACAATGCGATGGCCAAGCGCTCCCCAGCAAAATCCTGAAAGAGGTAAATAGAAGAAGAATACAAGCAGCGCTAATTTTTTTATGTTTTTTATCATAGCTGTAAAATTTATAGGTAAAGCTAATTCAATGTCTTCGAAAAGGGATTGGTTTTAACTACTCGGTTATTTCAAATAAAAACACCTGCGCTTTCTCCAGGGCATTAAAATTATTATCGGCGATGAAGAGCAATGTCTTGTGGCCATTGGGCAATACCGGTCCAAAAGTTACCCCTTCAACATTGTCTGTATAAATTCCAAGGTCATCCATGTTTAATAACAGTTTTTTTGTTGCCGGAACAAAATTGTTATTATTGTTGAGTTCGATGTTGCTGATATCAGTAGCCCCGGTAAGGTCGGCGATAAATATCCTGATTGTGCAAGGTAGCCGTCCGGTAGAAAAAGAACGTTCAATTACCAATAATTTATTGTTACCTAAACTAAGTATATCAGGCACCCCGTTTATTTTAAATGCCGTTTCCGGTACAGCGGCATAAGCAACCGGGGAAAGTTTATAGGCATACTGCGCTGTGTTTTTCTTTGTAGCCACATCAAACCTGTTGATCCGGATAAATGCATTCTTTTCGGTAACATCCGCCTGCGGACCATCTTCATACAGCGGTTCCTCCACACTTACAAAAATGGTTTTATAGTTGTCGGCAAAACTTATTCCTTCCAGCACGCTGTTCTTCCGTGGCCCCTTTTCGGAGGGATGCATAAATAAGTTGGCAGGTAAAGCAAAACTGTCAATGTATTTTCCAACCGGGCTGATATTGATTATGGAAGGATTTTCCAGCACCGTATCTTTTTCATTTACGATCCTTTCTCCTTCGCTTGTCCACACAAGTGTTTTGCTTGCAGGGTTATAGCGCATGGCCTCCGGGTCGGGTGTGAGAAAGCGGTTTTGCTTATTGTTTGGATAAACTTTTCCATCAGGCTGTAACATGTTTTTCACATCAGTAAAAACAACGCTGTCTATTCCTTTATCATGCAGATAGATCTTTGCTGCATAAAACCTGGCCGGGTTTTTATCACTCCGGTCATCGCTGATCATGTAATAAATGTTATTCTTTGCATCATAGTCAATGCCGGACAATCCGCCTATGGTGGTGTTTTTATATTGAAGATTGTATGGTATTTCATACTGGCCCAGGAATTTTATGTTGGTAATATCTGCGGAAGGTTGTGTTACTTTCTTAACGGTGGCACAGGAGCTGATGAAAAAAATCGCTGCAATCAGGAATGGGCTGTAAAATTGTTTTGAATACATACACTTGATTTATACACAATGTTCCGAAAGATAAAACATCGGATTGTGGTTTGCGTAAAGTTTTTATACTTTTATAAAAACTGCCGTTTGAAACAACTCTTTATCATCCGTCACGCAAAAAGCGACCAGGGTTTCTGGGGAAACGATTTTGAAAGGCCGTTGAACGACCGGGGCAGGTCGGATGCGCTCGTTATGGCAAAGAGGTTAAAAGACAGGCAGGTGAATATTGATGCCTGGATATCCAGTCCGGCTAAGCGGGCGAAAAAGACGGCGGAGATCTTTACAGAGACTTTTAAGGTTGTCGCAGGTGAGATTGTTTTTGTTTCGGCACTTTATCATGCTTCGCCCGAAGTGTTTTATGATGTTATAAGCAGCCTGCCGGATGAACTGAATAATATTGTTGTTGTTTCACACAACCCCGGCATCACTTATTTTGTAAACTCGCTGGTGGAGGATATAAAAATTGACAACATGCCTACCAGCGGACTCTTTGCAATAAAGACCAATATCAGCCGGTGGCATGAATTCAACCATTCAAAAAAGGATTTTTTGTTTTTTGATTATCCCAAAAGGGTGGTAAGTAATGGTTAGTTCTGTTTCTGATAAGTTGCTGTAGAATCTCAACCATCATTTCGTGTTTGTTTATTTACAAGATAAACGCCGCTGAAAATAAAAAATGCTGCTGCAATTTTATACAGTGTTAGTTCTTCTTTTAAAAACAGCATGGCTATCAATGCAGCAAAAACAGGTTGCGTATAAATATAAAATCCTGCGGCGGCTGAGCCGAGTATTTTAATTCCGTACACGTTAAATAAATATGCAAAGAAAGTTCCGGTAATTGTTACCAGTGCCATGCTGGTAAAATCCAGCATGGCATATTTTTCCCAGGGTATCTGTATAAATTCCAGCCAGCCGAAGGGTAGAATCATGAACAGGCCAATTGTAAACATCCATCGGATTATTACAACCGGGTTATACTTCAGCATCAGGGGTTTTACCAATATGAAAAAGATCGTGTAGGATATTGCGTTGATGATGATAAGAATGTCGCCGAAAAGAATGTTATTTCCGGTTCCTGTATTGTCTTTCGCCAGGATCAATATCATTGCCCCGGCTATACCCAACGCAAGCCCTGCGATCTTTAAAAATCCCATCTTCTCTTTCAGGAGCCATGCTGCAATAAAAACGATCAGGATAGGAGTAGTCAGCATTAACAGGGAGGCGTGAATTGAGTATGTTAATGACAGCCCTTTTAAAAAAAGCAGTTGATTGATTGCGATTCCTGTAACGGCACAAAGCACCAGTCTTCCCCGATCGTCTTTTTTAATATTGATATTTACGGGTTTAAATAAAAATAAGGACCAAAGCAAGATCACACTAACACCAACTCGTACCACATTAATTCCAAATGGACCTGCTAAATGGGCGTTGGTAAGGTGCTTTACCGCAGAAAGGTTAATAGCAAAAAAAAGATTGGTAAAAAGGAGTGCCAGGTGGGCTAATTGTTTTTTATTCAAGCAGTATTATTAAGTTGTAAAAATAAGCAATAAAAAAAGTCATTGTGATTTTGCCACAATGACTTTATACTTACTAACCCAAAAAGTAGTTTTATGTGGCCTGCATTTCCTTGATCTTCTCCCTGATCTTGATTTCAATTTCATTTGCCAGCCCGGGATTGTCGATCAACAGTTGCTTTACCGAATCTCTTCCCTGGCCAAGTTTGTCGTTATTATAACTGAACCAGGATCCGCTTTTTTGAACGATGCCAAGTTCAACTCCCATATCAATAATTTCACCAACCTTGGAAATGCCTTCTCCGTAAATAATATCAAACTCTGCCTGGCGGAAAGGAGGGGCTACTTTATTTTTTACCACTTTTACCTTTACGTGGTTGCCGATAGATTCATCTCCATCTTTTATTTGCGCCAGCCTGCGGATATCCAAACGCACAGAAGCATAAAATTTTAATGCATTACCTCCTGTGGTGGTTTCGGGGTTACCGAACATGATGCCGATCTTTTCACGCAGCTGATTAATAAAAATGCAGCAGCTGTTTGTTTTTGAAATGGTAGCAGTGAGCTTCCGCAAAGCCTGACTCATTAATCTTGCCTGGAGGCCCATTTTACTATCCCCCATTTCTCCTTCCAATTCTCCCTTAGGAACCAATGCTGCAACCGAATCAATAACCACTACGTCTAAAGCTCCTGAAAGGATCAAACGATCTGCGATTTCCAGTGCCTGTTCTCCATAATCGGGCTGCGAGATCAATAAATTATCAATATTAACACCAAGTTTTTGTGCATAGTTGCTGTCGAAAGCATGCTCTGCATCTATAAAAGCGCACATGCCCCCTTTTTTCTGTGCTTCTGCAATAACATGAATTGCCAATGTTGTTTTACCCGAACTCTCTGGCCCGTAAATTTCTACAACCCTTCCTTTGGGAAGGCCACCGATCCCCAGCGCCATGTCTAAGCCGATTGAACCCGTTGAAATGACTTCCTGCTCAACAATTCCTTTGTCACTCATCATCATTACCGATCCTTTTCCGAAATCCTTATCGATCTTATCCATCGTTAATTTCAGTGCCTTGAATTTTTCTGATTTTTCTAGATTGTCTGTCTTGCTCATTTTAGTTGATTTAAAGTGATGTATCTGGTTTTGCGTTGTAAATGTAATTGGAGAGCCAAAGATAGGAGTTTATTTTTATCAACACTAATTTATTTAGTATTTTTTTGACAACTTATTTAGTGTGGCCAGAAGGCTCTTAAAAAAAAGCCCCATCCCGAGGAATCGGGACGGGTTGTGTTCAAGCATGAGAAAAATCTGCAGAAGGCTTCCCTTCTGCTCTCAAGAAGGTTCGGCTATAAAAACGGACCAAATGATTTTGTATATTAAATCCGAAAAGCTGTCGGTTTAAAATCTAAGACAAATAGAAGATAGTTTTTTGAACTTAACAATACCACAAAGTGGTTATTTTGAGGCGAAAATAGCCCTTTTTCGCCAGTCATATACTTTTTTGTTTTAATAGCAAGGGTAAGTCGCCTGCAAAAAAGGAACTCAGGAAATAGGTTTTCATTTTCCAGGTAATCGCACCGGGAAAAATCTACCCGGTCGTTTCATAAATATTAAATGTTGCTGTAAAATAAAACAGCCCCGGTTTTCTTCAGAAGTCGGAGCTGTTGATTATTGAAATAGGTTTTTATATTGCTACCCGCTGCTCCTCAATTATTTTCCGGAGGTTTAAAAGGGCATAGCGCATACGGCCCAGTGCCGTATTTACGCTGCAGTTAAGCATGATTGAAATTTCCCGGAACTTAAGATCAGCAAAATGTCTTAAAATAATGATCTCTCTTTGTTCTTCAGGAAGCTGGCCCACCAGTTTCATGATGCGCTCGTGGCTTTGTCTTTTAATGATATTTTCTTCTGCATTGGTATCATTAAACCGTAACACTTCAAAAATATCTTTTCCATCAATCGTTTTAATGGCAGGCTTTCCTTTTATCTTTCGAAAATGGTCAACACAAAGGTTGTGAGCTATCCGGATTGCCCAAACCACAAACTTATTTTCATCTTTATACTTTCCGGCTCTTAATGTTTCGATGATCTTAATAAACAATTCCTGGAAAATATCTTCCGCCAGGTATTTGTCTTTCACCAATAAATAAATAGATGTGAAAATGCGGACCTTGTGCCGGTTTACCAATACGTCAAGCGCTGCTGTTTCTCCGTCTGTAAAAAGCTGAACCAATTGCTGGTCAGAAAGGGTAATAAATGTTTTCATAGTCAGGATCTGGTTTTAGTTTGGATATTCTGTGGTTTTAGATACGGTTAATAAAAATTATGCTGCCCGGTGGTTATTGCAAAACAATTTCTTTTTCAATCATCAGTTTCTGCAGGTTATTAAGTCCGAATTTCATCGTGTCTAATGCAGAATTGAGGCTGCAATGCAATGTTTCTGAAATTTCTTTAAAACTCAACCCGGCATAATGATTCAGTACCATTACTTCCCTTTGTTCGTCGGGTAACATATCAATCATGTTTTTTATTTTCCCATGACTTTCGTGATACCCTGTTCCGGTTCTGTTTACCGAAGCCGGGATCGCAGCCATGCTTTCTTTTGCATGGTTTGTGCCCAGTACAATGGCCCGGTTTACTTTCCGGGTATGTTCCACGCAGAGGCCGTAAGCAAGCTTCATTGCCCATTGCAGGAAATTCCCTTCTTCGGCAGTTTTACCCGCCATCAGGTTATCAATAATGCGGATAAAGACTTCATGGAAAATTTCTTCGGCTACGTATTTATCCTGTACAATTGAATAAATAGACCTGTAAACCCTGTCCTTATAAAGTTCAACGAGAGTGGCGAGCGCATTCGGGTCGCCATTTAGATAAAACTGAATGAGTTTCTCATCAGTCATGCTGTTCTGGTTGTTCATAGTAGTAGAGGTAAGTTTGGTTATTGGATATTTATGAACAGGCAATAAAGATTGCCTGAAAAAAAATAAAGGCTTGTAGTATATGATATGATTTGCCTGTAGAAATATTTCTACTGCTGTTTTTTTATACCCGTAACTGGCTGATTATCCAGCGCATTATAAAAAATGTAAAAAATCGCCAGTAATTTATCGATGTTTGACCACCTACATCGCTTCTGTATTGGTTGATGCAATTCGCTGCGGATATTCTGCCGGGGAAACAAATCTTTAGTTGACGAAAAACTGGTCAGCATGAAAAAAATTCTGACCGCCTTTTTTCTGCTCACCAACCGCAACAGCATTACCCCCATGAAAAGTCATCATGGGGTATTTATTTTTTTCGATTTACTTTTTGTAGCAACTGCAGGTGCGGACGAAGGTTTGCAACCGTATCTTTTTGAAGAAACTGTTTCAGGTGTTTGCAGAAATGGCTGTAATCATAATAGCCGTATTTCTCATAACTGAATTCGGCCGGATCATCTGCTAACTGCTGTACCGCTTTCCGGATGCGTAACACCTGTAATGCTTTTTTACTGCTGAGGCTTGTGGTGGTTTCAAAATAACGATGCAATGATCTTGCAGAAATATTGTACTGTGCGGCAAACTCTTCCACTGTTTTTGTAAAATCATTTTCCCGCTCGCAATACTGCAGTATATCAGAAACAATGTGTATGGTATCCCAGGTGCCTGAATAAGACCGGATGATCGATTGAAAATACTCGTTGAGTATCCTTATTCTTTCCGCAAACGAACCGGCCTTTTTTACTTTGTCGATCACAATTTGCTCCATCAGGTAACTCAACGGGTAAATGTATTCCCGGTATTCCGAAAAATTCACTTTGGTTTTAAATATGATCGGCGATATTTTAAACTTGATGCCAAACAACCGGTTGCCCTGCTTGTGATAGCATTCAATGGCTTTGCTTCGCGGCAGGAAACCATCCGTCTTCATGTCGAACTTTTTATCGCCTACCTGCATAACAAACGGGGTGCCCAGGTTAATCAGATAAGTATAACCAATATTGGGGAACAGGGCATCTGAAAATCCATCTGGATATTGCTCCAGTAATTCATCAAACCGGGTCTCCCAGAAAAAATCAATAAAGCTCTCCAGCTCGGGCAATGGTTTTACCCGGTGATAATTATTTTCAAAGTGGTTAATATGAAAAAATTCGATGTGTTGCAAGGCTGTACTTTCTAATACTAAAGATAATGTGGTATTACCGGGGAAAAAGAAATTTTACATCAGTGGTTCATTATCCTCAATTCGTAACTTCGCCGCATGATGAATTATTTAGACGAACTGAATGAACCACAGCGGGAGGCAGTAACACATGTGAACGGACCCATCATGATCATTGCCGGGGCAGGCAGCGGAAAAACCAAAGTGCTCACTACCCGTATCACTCACCTGATGGCAGCGCATAACGTTGATTCTTTCAATATCCTCGCCTTAACTTTTACCAATAAGGCTGCCGCTGAAATGAAAGAAAGGGTAGAACGGATATTGGGAAACACCGAAGCCAGGAATTTATACATCGGTACTTTTCACAGCGTGTTTGCAAGAATACTCAGGGCCGAAGCATCCAAGCTTGGCTATCCTTCAAATTTTACTATTTACGATACCGACGATGCAAAGAGTGTGGTTAAAACAGTGATCAATGAATTAGCTCTGGATGACAAGCAATACAAACCCAACGTGGTTTACAACCGCATCTCTGCAGCTAAAAACTCACTCATTGGCCCAACAGAATATATAAACGACTGGTCGTTGCAGCAGGAAGACAACCGGGCAAACCGTTCCGCCACCGGGCTGATATACGATGCCTATGTAAAGCGTTGCTTCAAGAACGGCGCCATGGATTTTGACGACCTGTTGCTGAAAATGTATATCCTGCTTAAAAATTTCCCCGAAGCATTAAGTAAATACCAGCGCAAGTTCAAATACATTCTTATTGATGAGTACCAGGATACCAACCCGGCGCAGTACGAGATCATAAAACTGTTAGGCGCCATGCACGAAAATGTTTGCGTGGTAGGTGATGACGCCCAGAGCATTTACAGTTTCCGTGGCGCCACCATTGAGAACATCCTGCAGTTTCAAAAAGATTATGAAGAAGTAAAGCTGGTGAAACTGGAACAGAATTACCGCAGCACCAAAAATATTCTTCACGTTGCCAATGAAATAATCGGTAACAATAAGAACCAGATCGAGAAAAAATTATTCACCGATAACGGTGAAGGTGAAAAGATCCGCCTGGTACGTACCATGACGGATAATGACGAAGGAAAGATGGTGGCCGATACGATCCAGGAACAAAAACTGCGCAATCATTATTACAATAAGGATTTTGCGATCCTTTACCGCACCAATGCACAAAGCCGGAGTTTTGAAGAAGCCCTGCGCCGCATGGGTATTGCTTACCGCATTTATGGCGGCATGAGTTTTTACCAGCGTAAAGAAGTAAAGGATTTTATTGCTTACCTGCGCCTGGTGGTAAATCCAAAAGACGAAGAAGCATTAAAACGCATCATCAATTTCCCGGCAAGGGGTATTGGTAAAACAACCATCGATAAAACAGTTCTCTTTGCCAATGAAAATAACCTGAGCGTTTGGGACATTATCAGCAATGCAGCCATCTATGGTTTTAAAAGCGGAACATTAGAAAGTCTCGACAACTTTGTAACAATGATCAAAATGTTCCAGAGCGAGCTTACAAAAAAGAATGCCTATGACCTTGCGGTGATCGTTGGCAAAAGCACCAACATCGTTAAAGAACTGTTTAACGATAAAACAACCGAAGGCCTTGCCCGTTATGAGAACGTACAGGAATTACTGAACTCCATCAAAGAGTTTACCGAAACACCCATGAATGAAGAAGACGGCGAAGTGGGCGACAAGAGCCTGGGAAGTTATTTACAGCAGATCGTTTTATTGACCGATTCGGATGAAGACAAAGAAAACGCAGATGTGGTTAAACTGATGACGATACATGCGGCAAAAGGATTGGAGTTTCCGGTGGTATTTGTAGGCGGACTGGAAGAAACACTTTTTCCTAATGCCATGTCCATTAATACAAGAGAAGAACTGGAAGAAGAGCGGCGGTTATTTTATGTTGCCATCACCAGGGCAAAAGAAAGATTATGGCTCAGCTATGCCAATGCCCGTTACCGCTTTGGGCAATTACAGCAAAATGATCCCAGCCGTTTCTTAGAAGAGATCTCAGAAAATTATTTAGATAAAAGCTATGCCGGTGGCGTAAAAGACAGCCGTGCTAAAAATAGCTGGTTCGGTGATGAACGAAAGTTCGGCGGCGACAAGCAATGGTCAACAAGCAGCAAGCCGGTTGTTGAAAACAGGAAGCCTGCTTATGTGGTGCCTGCAGCAAGGCCTCAGGTAAAAGAACATACTCCTTCCGAAAATTTTGAACCCAGCGACACCGGTAATTTACAGGTTGGCAATAAAGTAGAACACCAGAAATTCGGGTTTGGTGAAGTGATGAAGATGGAAGGATCGGCACACAATCCCATCGCCACAGTAAAATTTGAATTGAATGGCGAGAAGAAGATCATGCTTAATTATGCCAAGCTCCGTATTGTTGAGTAACAGCTCTCTTTATTAGTTCTGTTTGTTTTATCTGTTGGGGAAATTACAAATGATAAATTGGAAGATTTGGTGGTTGGTCATGTAGAATGTACCGCTCCTCTCCTTAAGGAGAGGAGAAGGAGGCGTCTTTCGAAATCCGAAAAATCTCCTTTATTAACAACCATTTCAAACCAAAAAAGGCCAATTCTTGTTAATTTTGTATCGAAATTTTTAAATGCCTTTTATGATCAAGACAGGAAACCCGGTTATCAGTATCTACACCGAAATGACGCCCAACCCCGAAACGATGAAGTTTGTGGCAAACAAGCTGTTGTACCCGGGCAAGAGCATCGACTTTGCAGATGAAGCAAGTGCCAAACCATCACCCCTGGCACAGGAACTGTTCACTTTCCCGTTCATTAAAGCAGTTTTTATTGCCAGCAATTTTGTTACGCTTACAAAAACAACCGATACCGAAGACTGGCAGGATGTGATCCCTGCTATTAAACAATTTTTAAAAGAATACCTGGAAGAAGGCAAAGTGGTGGTGAATGATGAAGAAGTTGCCAGCATGAAATCGGAAAGCAGCAATGAAGTAAGCGCCGATGATGATGATGTGGTAAAGCGTATCAAAGAGTTGTTGGAAAATTATGTGAAGCCTGCTGTTGAAATGGATGGAGGTGCCATACAATTTAAAAGTTATGAAGACGGTAAGGTGAATTTGATGATGCAGGGAAGCTGCAGTGGTTGCCCATCGAGCATGATCACGTTAAAAGCAGGCATTGAAGGGATGATGAAGCGCATGATCCCGGAAGTAAAAGAAGTAGTGGCAGAATCAGAATAATTTTTTAACACGATAATATACAAAGCACTTCTGTTTGAAGTGCTTTTTTATTTTGGAATAAATTATCTTAGGGAACAAATAAGCCATGAGATTTTATTTTACCCTTTTTATTGGTATCCTTCTTTTGGGAAGTTGTGCAGTCAGTAATAATCCGCAACGAAAAGAAATTAAACTGCTGCAAAAGGGGATCATTAAAGACGATACCAGTTTTATATACCAGCTTCCCTATGAAGCAGGTAAAACCCATCTGTTGGTGCAGGGTTATTTCAGCAGGTACACACATAAGAACAGGGCTGCCCTTGATTTTAAAATGAAAAAAGGAACAAAAATCTGTGCAGCGAGGGCGGGTGTTGTTATCCGGGTAAAAGAAGATGGGAAAAAAGGGGGGAGTAATGTAAAGTACCGTCCCGATGGAAATTTAATTGTGATACAGCACGATGATAACAGCCGGTCGGGCTACTGGCATTTAAGATACAACGGCGCATTGGTAAATGTGGGCGATACGGTAAAAGCAGGACAGGTCATTGGCCTGAGTGGCAGAACCGGTTACACTTATTTTCCGCATTTACATTTTATCGTATGGAAGTTTGACAAAAAAGGGCAATGGACACAAATAGGAACCCGCTTTCAAACCAACAAAGGAATCCGTTATCTTCGGCCATTCCGATTTTACCGGAATAACGGGCAATGAGTTTAACAGAGATATACCAGCAGTTCATAAACGACATGTACCATACCAGCTGGTACGAATACCTGGCAGTGTTTGCCGGCATTGCAAGCGTGTGGTATTCCCGTGCTGAAAATATTTTGGTTTACCCGGTCGGACTCATCAATACCATCATTTATATTTTCATCAGCATAAAAGTCCGCCTGCTTTGTGAAGCCACGGTAAATTTATATTATACCATCATGAGCATCATCGGTTGGTACATGTGGATGAAAAAAGACAGCAGGCAGGAAGTTGTTCTGCACATTACCCGTTCTTCCGGTAAAGAATGGATGAAACAGGTCTTGTTCTTTTTATTCTTTTACACGGGTATCTTTTTCGCACTAACATATTTTAAGACCGCATTCTTTGAAGGTGTGATTCCCTGGGCCGATGCTTTTGCATCGGCAACGGCATTTACCGGCATGTGGCTGATGACAAAGAAGAAGGTAGAAAGCTGGTATTGGTGGATCGCCACGAACATAGCATCTGTCCCGTTATACTTTGTAAAGCATTATGTTTTTACCAGTGTATATTATGTGGTATTACTGGTAATGGCGGTAGCCGGGTTAATAGAATGGACAAAAAAAGCAAAAACAAATAACGCATGAGCTATTGCAAAGCGATCAACAACATGAAGGGCGACGAACTGAATGTTCACAAGATCTATCACGACACCCAGTATGGTTTTCCTATTGAGGATGATAATGAATTATTCTGTCGCCTGATCCTGGAGATAAACCAGGCGGGCCTGAGTTGGACCACCATTTTAAAAAAGCAGGAAACTTTCCGCAAGGCCTATCATAATTTTGATATTAAAAAAGTGGCAGCTTACAAGGATAAGGATGTACAACGTTTGCTGAACGATGCCGGCATCATCCGCAACCGGTTAAAAGTAAATGCAGCTGTAGAAAATGCAAAGACAATACGGACGCTGCAAAAGGAGTTTGGCTCTTTCAAAAAATGGCTGGCACATCATCATCCCAAAAACAGGGAAGAGTGGACAACGCTTTTTAAAAAAACATTTCGTTTTACCGGTGGTGAAATTGTAAATGAATTCCTGATGAGCTGCGGCTACCTGCCCGGCGCTCATGAACACAGCTGTCCTGTTCATAAAAAAGTAATGAAGGCAAAACCCAAGTGGAATGAGAAATAAAAAACCCTGGCTTATCATCAAGGGAGTATTGATCCTGTTGTTTACCCTTGTGATCTTCCTGGTACCTACGCAGGATAATTTTAGAAAATGGATGCGCTTTGCCATGCTGGTGATTTTTGTCATCAGTTTTTTGATCGACCTGAATAATTACAGAAAACCCAAGTCTTGAAAAAAATAGTTGTCATAGGGCCTGAATCTACCGGTAAAAGTTTTTTGTGTGAGCAGCTTGCCGCCCATTATAACACCACCTGGGTAAAGGAATATGCAAGGGAATACCTTTTAAAGAACGGAACTGAATATTCTTTTGAAACACTGCTTAAAATTGCGAAAGGACAGGTCGCAGATGAAGAAGCAGAGACCAGGCGTTTAAATGCAGCTAACCTCAAACTTAAAACCTCAAACTCCAAACCTCTTTTCGTTGACACCGACATGTACGTAATGAAAGTCTGGTGTGAATTTGTTTTTCAAAAATGCCACCACTGGATCCTGAACCGGATTGCTGAAAGAAAATACGACCTGTACCTGCTTTGTAATACCGACCTGCCATGGGTTAAAGATGAACTGAGGGAATACCCCGACCTGGAATCAAGGAAAACGTTGTATCACCATTATAAAGACATCATGGTGAATCAAAGTGTGCCGTGGGTAGATATCAGTGGCGGTTATGAAGAACGTTTTCAAAAAGCAATTATGGCTGTTGATACGATCATTTAATGATCGCCTGCACATCTGCATCACCAACCAGGTTACCCATCTGCCGCATTATGTTATCATACCGGCCGGCAACATACCGGCTCAAAGGTTTAACCGTAAACAATTTAGGATTGGGTAAGCAGGCAGCGATCTGCGCTGCTTCTGCCATGGTAAGGTCTTTTGCATCTTTATTAAAATATTTTTTTGCAGCAGCCTGTACGCCAAAAATACCTCGGCCCATCTCGGCAATATTTAAATAGCGTTCTAAAATGGTTCTTTTTGTCCAACCCGTTTCAATGGTGAATGTATAGAACATCTCCAGCCCCTTTCTTAATTTGCTTCGCCCCTGCCAAAGGAAAATATTTTTTGCTGTTTGCTGGCTGATGGTACTGGCACCACGTACTTTATTCGGGTGCCGTTGATTATATTTTATGGCACGCTTGATAGCTTTCAGGTCAAAGCCATCGTGATCGGGGAAGAGCTGGTCTTCGCTGGCAATTACCGCCAACTTTATATTAGGCCCCATTTCATCATAGCTGATATAATCCCTCGATAAACCATTTCCCTGCAATAAACTTCCAACCTGTGTAAGGGTAATAGGCGGGTTGAATAAAAAGCCGGCCAGGAAATAGATGAAGGAGAGGATGTAAGCGGCAAAAACTACATTCCATAAACCAATGCTTATCTTTTTTACCGGTTTGATCTTCCGCAGCCAGAAAAAATACACAAGCGCCAGGATAATTATTGCGACGATTACAATTACCAGTGTTTGTTTGCTGTCTTTTATTTCAATTGCTTCTGAGAGAGTAAAAACAAAGAACAGGAACCAGCATACATGAATGATAAGAATTACCAGGAATATCCTTTTGATCCACGTCCATATTTTTTTCATTGCCGGCTGTTGGTTAAGCTGCAATATAAAGATTAAGGATTTCGCAGAAAAAAATTACTCTCTTGTTAATAGCTCCGCAGGAGCGGCAAGTTGGCAGAAAACAAGAATCCGAAAGAATCAAAGCCCCATCGGGGCGGCATATTAATTAAAATGAAAATAAAATATCGCTCCTACGGAGCTGAATTAATTCTTATGTAATTTTTCTACCAACTTGTCGTCCCTAACGGGACTCTGGCAAAACTATCAACAGTAAGAAAATGAAAAATTATATTTTCTTATTACTCATGTTCATGTAAACCAGCCTGTATTTTTTTCCAATGACCATGGCGCCACCGTTCTTTTTTCCCTTCGACCAAAAATAGCCAGCCGTTCCCAGGCCAACAGCGGCCAGCAAAAGAGGTAAACTGAATTTACTCCGGTCGGCAATGTAAACAACCCCGCTGGCAAGCGTTAACACAATGCCTCCGCCCAATAATGCGGCGCCGCTTCCCCGGTTGTTAAAGTTTGTTTTTTCTTTACGGCCAATGGCCACTACCTGGTTGTAATGATATTTATAGTGATAGCTGCCCAATGTGTCAATGATATAGGTTCCGATGGTGGTAGGCTGGTAGCGAATGATGAATTCCTGCAGGTAGAGCGTATCGTTTTTAATGCCGTTGATCAGTGCATTAATAAAAGCGCCGCTTTCGGTAGTAAGGGAAATGTTTGATCCGCTGTAAAAGGTCTCGATCGTTTTGTCTTTCTTTTTTAGCATGATAAAATCTGCAGACTGTGCAAATGAACTTACAGACGTCAAAAGCAGGATTGGCAGAAAAAATTTCATGCAGCAAAATAAACAGGGGATTTTTTTACATCCTAATGAAGGATGTTAATCTTTTAACAATGTGTAGATGATGCCCGCCAGTATCACGGCGCCAAACACCAGGTATAAAATGCCCGAAATACGGTTGATGAGCAGGATCACCCGGTCGCTCAGTCTTTTACCTATATAACCTGCGCCCATTACCTTACCCACATCTGCCAGCATGGTAACTGCCAGGCAGGTGGAAAAAATAATAATGCGGTCGTTAAGTGAATAAACTGAAGCCAGTGAAGCGGCCATCAGCACCCAAAAAGAAATTACGGCCGGATTGAGGGTATTGATGATAAAACCTGAGCTGACGATGGCGAAGTAGTTTGTCTTCTTGCCGGATGGAGTTATTTCATCGCCGGCAATTTCTGTTGGCTCCTGCATGCGGCGTGGTTCTATCTTTTTTAAAAAAGCAAAGTAAATACCCATGCCTATCAAAAAACAACAGCCGGCAATACCAATGGGAATTTTAAAATCAAGGAGCACTTTTATTGCCTCGCTGAAACCATTGCTGAGCACCACCCAGATAATATCGCTTAACCATACGCCTGCAATAAAACTAAAACCACCCCGGCGTCCATGGTTGATGCTTTGTTTGATGGTGGTGAATATAACCGGCCCTACTGAAAAGATCAGCAGTAAACCAATGGCAAGTCCCTTTAATACCACGTCAACCATGCGCTAAATTTAAGAAAGGATTCTTATTATAAATCATTTAACATTTAAAACAAAATCATTAAAGTCATTTGTCGTTTTGATAAAAACTCCCCGAATGAATACATGGCTACTTAATTAATTACCTCAACGCTGCTTTCATTTCATAATCCTTAAAAAGAGAACCATTTGAAAGCGAAACGAAAAGCACAGGCCATTGTATTATTTCTTTTATTTATTGCCGGTAAAAGCCATGCCCAGTTTTATAAAGATATGAGCGTGGGCATCAATGCGGGTATGTATGTTTACCAGGGCGATCTGACACCCGATCCGCTCGGTTCTTTCAGAACCATAAAGCCCGGCTTCTCCCTGTTTGCAAAAAAACCGATCAATCATTTCCTGGCTGCCAGGGTACAAATGAGCTTTGCAAGCCTGCAGGGCAACGACAGCCGTTACAGCAAACCCGAATACAGGCAGCAGCGGAATTTTTCTTTCTTTTCCCCGGTAATGGAATTTTCCGGGCAGCTGGTATGGAATATCCTTGGCAGAAATTATGATGACCATGGAATACAACCTTATGTATTTTCAGGCGCAGGCGTTTCAGTTGTTCGTGTAAATAAGGATTACAGCCGGATGAATACCGCTTATTTTGGTGAGTCTTCTGATATATATGCCGGCCTTGCTGTTGATAATGCTCATGGAACACCCAATGCATTGCTTTCTGTACCGGTGGGTGTTGGTGCAGATTATCCCATATCAGAACGGCTCTCGGTTAATCTTGAAACTTCTTATCGTTTTGTTTTCACCGATTACCTGGACGGCTTTAGTCAATCGGCCAACCCCCGGCTGAAAGACCATTACCACAGCACATCGGTTGGTTTGATATATAAGTTTGGAAAAAAGCAAAAAGGGCTTGGCTGCCCCTCAGTAAATTAAACAACTATGAAACAGGTAAAAGAAAATTTATCTCACGCTTTGTCTTTGAAGGAACTGTTCCCAGTCTTCAAGCATTTTCCCTTTAAGCACCCGTGGAAACTTGTGCTGTCCCCCCTCTTTCCCCTTGGCTTTCATAAAGTCCATAAAGGTTTTTTCGGGCAGCACTTTAATCAGCACATCTTTTAGTGCATGCCTGCGTTCCACTTCGTAGTCATCATTCAGTTCTTTCAATTTTGAATCGATGCGGTGACGCAGTTCTTCCGGGTCAACCGCATCATCTGTAGCAACATACCATTGATGGGCAAAAAAGTTTCCATACGGTATGCCCGCTACGGTAAACTCGGGAATAAAAATATTCAGGTCGCTGCTCACCATTTCAATCGCCTTATTCATGTTGTCAACACTCAGGTGTTCACCAACCAGGCTTAAGAAATGTTTGGTGCGGCCGGTAATAATGATCTCACTTCGCTCCCTGTCCACCAGTTTTATGGTATCGCCGATGGCGTAGCGCCATGCACCTGCATTGGTACTGATGAGGATGGCATAATCTTTATTCTCTTCAATCTCATGTATCATATATGCCTCCGGTTCTTCCACCATATTTCCTTCGCTGTCAAAATTCTTCTGGTCAAAAGGAATAAATTCAAAGAACATATTGTTGTTGAGGGCAAGGTGCATACCGGCAGCATCCGGGCGGTTCTGATAGGCTAAAAATCCCTCGCTGGCCAGGTAGGTTTCGATATAGGTAATGGGTTTGCCCATTAATTTGTCAAATCCTCTTCTATACGGTTCCATGGCCACGCCGCCATGAACATAAAAAGCCAGGTTTGGCCACATCTCATGAATATTCTTCAGGTTGTATTTCTCAATGATCTTCTCCATACACAACTGCAGCCATGCTGGTACGCCTACAATAAAACCAATATCCCAGTTGGGCGCATTGTTAACCACTTCTTCTAATTTCGTAGCCCAGTCTTTTACCTTTGCGATTTTTTTTCCCGGCTTATAAAGCCCCAACCCCTGGAACCAGAATGGGATATTCTTTTGCTGGATACCGCTCAGGTCACCAGCAAAATAGGTTGGTCCCTTTTGTAATTGGGTACTGCCTCCCAAAATCAGCCATCCTTTTCCCACGGAACTCCTGGGTACATTATCATACTTGGTTAAGCTCAGCAACTGTTTAAAGCTGGTGATGGTATTGCTTCGTATCAGGTCTTTGGTAATAGGAATATATTTACTGGTAGCATCGCTGGTGCCACTGCTGAGGGCAAAATATTTTATCACGCCCGGCCAGCATACATCAGGGATCCCTTCTTTTGCTTTATACCACCAGCTGTCATAGATCTTATTGTAATCACAGGCGGGAACCATTTGCTGGAATTTTTTACCGGGATGATTGCTCAGTAGAATATCATCGAAACGATAGCGTTGTCCGAATTCAGTAAACCTTGCTTTACGCAGCAGCTTCTTCAATACTTTTATCTGCTGCCTCCGGGGATCGCTGATAGGAATATTGAGCGCCCTGGCAATGGATTTTGGAAGCTTGATGTCAATTATCGCCATCTGCAGTTATAACGGTTAAAGTGAGCAAATATAGTTAAAAACACCTCACCGGGTTATGATTTGCCTTCGGCAAATGGAGGTTGCCACAGAAACACCGAAAGAGAAAACATAAGACTTCTGTGATTCTGTGCTTCTGTGCTTCTGTGGCATATAATTCAATCGGCAAAACTGATATAATTCATAAAATGGCCAGGATGTCGGTATCCAAAAAATGAGTACGTTTGTCGTCCTAAAAAGTTAAACTATATGAAGAAGATCTTTATTGCGGCTGTGTTATCACTCAGCCTGTTAAAAGCCAGTGCCGACGAAGGCATGTGGTTACCTATGCTGCTGGGCCAGCAGGTATACAACGATATGGTGAAAAGAGGATTGAAACTCACCAAAGAACAACTTTATTCCATCAACAAATCATCTTTAAAAGATGCGATACTGATCTTCGGCGGCGGATGTACCGGCGAAATCGTTAGCGACCAGGGATTGATATTCACCAACCACCACTGCGGCTATTCTGCCATCTCTGGTGCCAGCACGGTGGAGCATAATTATTTACAGGATGGATTTTATGCCTACAACAAAGACCAGGAAATACAAAGCCAGTTAACGGTTCAGTTCCTGGACCGGATCGTTGACGTTACCAAAGACGTGGAAGACGGTGTTAAAGGATTGAGCTGGGCCGACCGGGTAAAGAAACTTCCTGATGTTTATAAAGCCATTACCGATAAAGTAATGGATAAGGATAATGGTTTGGCGGGAAGAATATACAGCATGTTCAAAGGCAACCAATACATCATGTATGTGTACAAAACATATCGTGATATCCGCCTTGTTGGCGCTCCGCCGGAAAGCGTGGGTAAGTTTGGTGGGGATACCGACAACTGGGAATGGCCTCGTCATACCGGCGATTTCTCTATCTTCCGTGTATATGCAACCAAAGATGGCAAGCCTTCGGATTACAGCAAAGACAATGTGCCTTTAAAACCAAAATATTTTTTACCGGTTAGCATCAAAGGTTTTAAAGATGGTGATTATGCCATGATCTATGGTTACCCCGGCGGCACCAACCGTTACGAAACCAGCTATGGCATCAAACTGAAAAATGAAATTGAAAATCCTTCCCTGGTTAATTTGCGTGACATGCGCCTGAAATACATGCACGAACAAATGATCAAGGACCCCGCTGTAAAATTAAAACTGGCAGATAACTATGCAAGTGTTGCCAATTACTGGAAATTCTTCGACGGCGAAACAAAACAACTTATAAAGTTTCATACGTACGAACAAAAACAGGATTACGAAAATAAATTCACCACCTGGGCAAAAGGCAAGCCTGATTATGAAACGCTGATGGCCGAATACGCTCAGAATTACGCAACCTGGACGCCATACAGCAAGCATCGCCAGTATATCAATGAAGGTATTGTTGGTTCTCCGTTGGCAGCCGCTGCTGCCGGGTTGATCTCTTTAGAAGACAAGCTGCTTAAGAATAATACCTCTGCAGCCGATCTTAAAAAAGCTACCGATGCTGCAACAGCAAACCGCAAAGGATTTTTAGAACATGAAGACCTGCCCAGTGACGAAAGGATATTGGCTGCTGTTTGCATGATGTTCTATAATGATGTTGACAAGAGCCAGCACCCGATCGGTTTTTACGAAGGGCTTAGATCAAACTACGGCGACCTGAAAGACGAAGCCACTTATAAAAAATGGGCGCATGATGTGTTTACAAAGACCATGATGCTGGACGACGCCAAATGGAATGCCTTTGTGGCAAATCCTGATGGCGCAGTGCTGCAGGCCGATCCGGCTTTTGCATTTGCAGCCGCATTCATAAAAAATTATACCGGCAAGTATGCCCCGTTGTACACAGCTTTCGTGAACAGGAACAATGAACTAGGCCGCAGTTATATGAAGGGTATCATGGAAATGAATCCTGCTGCGGTAAGTAAAATGTATCCCGATGCAAACTTCAGCATGCGGGTGAGCTATGGGAATGTAAAAAGCTATCGTCCTCGTGATGCGGTGTTCTATGATTATGTTACTACCAGCAAAGGCATCCTGGAAAAATATGTTGCGGGTGATTATGAGTTTGACCTGCCTGCAAAACAAATTGAACTGTTGAAGAAGCGGGATTTCGGCCAGTATATCGACAAGCGCACCAACGACCTGGTTATTGGTTTCATCACCACCAACGATATCACCGGTGGTAACTCAGGTTCCCCGGTAATTGATGCCAATGGTAATTTACTCGGACTTGCATTCGATGGTAATTACGAAGCCCTCAGTCATAAAATTGCATTCGACAAAGACCTTAACCGCACCATTTGCGTGGATGTACGTTATGTGCTTTGGTGCATTGACAAATTGGGTGGAGCAAAGAATATTATTAATGAGCTGAAGCTGGTGCGGTAAGAAAACTGTTTTGTTTTAATCAGGCCGCCCCGAAATTTCGGGGCGGTTTTTATTTTATAGTTCATCGTTCTTTTTGTTACTCCTCCGAAAACGGATGAACAGACTTCCACATCCTGTACAAAACGATCACCGGGAAAATAAGCCAGGCCGCATTTGCCATTAACACTCTTGCTAATTCGGGACTGGCATGTTCCCCGTTTATCTCTTCAAACAAAATAATGGTTACGTTGGTGATCATCACCGATGCCCAGATGATGGCGCCAAAGCGGATCCAGTTCTTTCCTTTTATAAAAGCATAAATGGCCACTAAATAAAACGGGCCAAAGAATAAACTGTCTATCCAGATGGTTGCCCGCCACCAGGCCGGCCGGGCCATCAGTACCGGGTCGAAATTTCTTCCATACCAATGCACCAGGTCAACCAGCCACCGGGGCGGCCATGCCGGGTATTGAAAATTATTGGTGTCGGCAATAACCAATTGCTCAATGTCGATCATGTAGGTGATGAAGATGAAATTGATGATGAAGAATATCACCAACGCAATGTCAACCGGCCTTTTTTTGAGGGGGATCTGTTTCGGCGCCATAGCAGTTTTGTTTTGCAGAACGAATAAAGAATATATTTTGGATACTGTTGAATTTATTTTGGAGTATTTCGGCAATCCTTCCTTTGTAACATTTATCACCAACCGGCCATTTTTTCCCGGGTACTTTTGTCCTGTGATCGGATGATTTAACCACAACTAAATTTCAACTATTATGGCACAACACGAAATAGAAACCCAATGGATGGGTAAAATGCAGTTCAATACGCTGGTAAACGGACATACCATCATCATGGATGCTCCCGAACGGGTGGGCGGCGAAGACCACGGGCCCATTCCAAAACCCTTTGTGCTTACTGCGCTGTCGGGCTGCACCGGGATGGACATTGTCTCTATACTTCGCAAAGCACAGAAAGAAGTAAAGGACCTGAATATTAAAGTGACCGGGGAGTTAAGCAAACAACCACCCATTGAGTATATGGCCATGCATGTGGCCTATGATTTTACCGGCGAAGAAGCCAATAAAGAAGCCGCCCTGGACGCAGTGACCACCTCGCAGGAAAAATATTGCGGCGTAAGTCACATGTTGAAGAAAGCAATCCCGGTAACCTGGGAAGTGAATTATAACGGGGTTCAGCTATTCAATAACAACCCTGCCGGAAAGGAAACCCTTGCCGCATAAATTTAAAAGTCATTTTTAAAAAATAAATATGATCAGTACATTAAAAAAATTACTGGGCATGGGCCCACAGGTTAATTATGCAGAACTGGTAAAGCAGGGGGCCACCATCATCGATGTACGCAGCAAGGGCGAGTATGCCGGCGGGCACATAAAGGGATCTGTCAACATTCCGCTTGACCAGCTCCGCAATAACCTCGCTAAACTAAAGGATAAGAATAAACCCATCATTACCTGCTGCGCTTCGGGCATGAGGAGCGCTTCGGCAAAAAGCCTGCTTAAAGGATGCGGTTACAAAGAAGTGTATAACGGCGGAGGCTGGGGAAGCCTGCAGAATAAATTGTAAAGAAAAACAGGCAGAGCCATGTTTATTCTCATGTCTTTTTACAATAATCCTTTCTCATATGCCAGGTGTAACGCCTGTGCCCGGCTGTTCACATGCAGCTTGTTGTAAATATTGATCACATGTTTTTTTGCGGTATTGGCGCTGATGTTTAAACGGGTGCCAATTTCTTTATATGATAATCCATCCACCAGCAACTGGAGTATCTCTCTTTCCCGTTCGGTAAGATCAAAGAAAAATTTTTCATTGCTGCTGTTGGTTTTTCTCACAAGCGTAAGCTCATTGTTCTGTACCAATTGCAATATTTTATGCGCTATGCCCGGAGACAATGGCCCCACACCGCTTTCATGCATCTGCCAGAGCGTATCGGTGATATTCTCTGCGCTTTCATCCTTTAATAAATATCCGAAGGCTCCGGCTTTTATCGCCTTGAATATTTTATCCTCATCATCAAATATGGTAAGCACCACAAATTTCACTGAGGGGAAAAAAGACGATCCGGCAGCAATGGCATCCACGCCATCCATGTTCGGCATTTCCAGGTCCATCAATGCCACATCGGGCAGTTTGTCGGCAGGCAGGATTTTCATTTTCTCTAAAAAATCTTTACCGTCTTCTGCTGTGAGTGTTATCTCAAAATGGCCATGGCGCAGCAGTTTATCTTTCAGGATGTTCCGGTTGCTGGCTTTGTCGTCGATGATAGCGGTTTTTATTAACATGATTAAGTTGCTTGTAGCAAATATTGAAAAACATTACAGTATAAATAATAATCCAAGTGGATAACTCATTCTTATATCAGAATTGTTATCACGGTTCCATTTTTATCCGAAAGGATACTTATAGTAAAACCAGCTTCCTTAGCCCGCTGCTCCATATTCTGCAGGCCGTTGCCGGGTTCTGTTGATCTCACAGCACTGTAATTAAATCCTTTTCCGTCATTTGCAATTTCAAGGTTCCATTGCCCGTCGGTTTCTTTACTGGTTACTTTTATATAAGATGGGGATGCATGTTTGATGGCATTCGTCACCGCTTCCTGTACAATACGTACTGCATTCAGCGCTTTGCTGTAATGAAGTAGTTTGGTGGCAGGCACTTCACCTTCCACAGAAAATTGTATGTGTGAATAGTAGCGTGACAGTGGCTGAATAAAATTCTTTATCCGGAACAAACAGTCTTCTGCTGTATAATTATCTTTCTTCAGGGCCCAGATGGTTTCCCGGAGGGAAGTAATAATATCTTTTGAAGCAAATTTCAGATCATTCATCAGTTCATTTCTTTCTACCACATCTTCTTCCTTCTGCAGTAATTCGGTATTGTACAAAACTGCATTGGCATAGGCACCGATGCTGTCGTGCAGATCACGGGAAATGCGTTCTCTTTCCAGTTGAATTTTGTGTTCACTTTCCAGCTCGGCCAGTTTTTTTTCATATTTTCCCTTATTGTACCGGTTGACGGCATAGGCAATACCTGCTATGGCCAGTAGTCCCATAACAGTGAGGAACCACCATGTTTTCCAGAATGGGGGATGAATAGTGATGTGAATCTCCTTCATCGGCACAGCATCTTTGTTAAAGAAACGGGAAGTATATATTTTGAACACGTATTTACCGGGAGGCAGAAGATACCTTACCGTTTGCAAGCCATCATTTTGTATCCATTGATCATCGACGCTTTCCATTTTATACTGGTAGATATACTGGCCGGGATTATTGCTGGCCATTGCTACAAAGTCGAATGCCAGGGAATTCTTATAATAAGGCAGGCTTATCTTTTCAATCTCCCAAACAGCTGTATCCTTAAAGGCTTCTTCATTGTTTATCCTGATCCTGGTAACCAGTAATTTTATCTTTTCCTCAAAGCTGCTGATAGCAGATGGATAAAAGCTGCTCAGACCATTCACACCACCAAAAAAAACTTCACCATCAGCAGCCTTTGCCACAACGTTGGTGTTGAATTCGTTCTCCTGCAGACCGTCTTCTTTTTCAATTGCAATATGCTGTTGTCGGACTTCACTTTAAAGATGCCCTTGTTGCTGCTGCACCACAGAGCGCCTTCCTCATCCAGCGTCATGGCATAGATGCATTCGTCGGGAAGTCCATTTTCTTTTGCCAGGTGAGATAACATTTTTCCAGTACTGTCGATTTTAAATATCCCTTTATTGCTTCCCATAAAAATATTCCCGGTAACGTCCCTGGCAAAGCAACGCACAGCCCCGGTGTTTTTAAATGGCAGCTTTTTCAACTCTTTGAAAGTAGCGGCATCAAGGAAGATGAGTTCGTCGTTGGCGTGACTTATGATGGTACCATGATAATACAATCCGCTCATGGTATAGGAAGTAGTGAATTCATGTTGCGTACATGTGCTGCTGGCAAAGTTGGTCCTGTACAATCTTCCCTGCGACTGGGTAATGGCCATTTTTTCATCCTGGTAGATGGGGTTGCCAAAATAATCAATACCCAACTTCTGACCTGACATTGATGAAGCAGGAAATTGTCTTACATCGGAAAGATCAGCAGACAGCATCCATACCTTGTCATTGCTATTGGAGAAAAGTATGTAGTTACCTTTGTTGTCTTTGATGATGCAGTTAAAGGACAGCGCTGTGCCGTCGCCGGGCACCGACGGGATATGTTTGACCAGGCGTTGCAAGGTATCGAAGACCAATAACCCGTTACCCGAAGTGCCGGCGAGTATCCTGTTGTTTTTCTTATCGGGGAAAATGCTGAGTATAGTATTATTATCATCTTTCTTCAATGTGCCATAATACCTGACCGGGTAATTATTCTTTATTATTTTTTTGATACCTGCCGTGACCGTACTTAAACAAATATTGCCGAAATTATCTTCCACCAGCTTTGCAATGGCAGCGTTACCGCCGATGGGTTGGTTTTGGAAGTTGACTATTTCAGGCCCTAGTGCCATGTTAGCCGTATCGAATTCGTACAGGCTTTCATTGAAACTGATAAGGGTTTTGTTTTGCCAGGGGAAAATGATACAGCGCCCGATAATCTTGTCATTCTTGCCTTTAATGATCACAGTCCTGCTGGTATTGCTGCCGAAGTCATAAAGCTGCAGGGCATTATTCGTTATGTAGTCGTAATAAAACACCTCGTTTGCAGATCTCATTCTCAAAAAATATGGCGACAGCGCTTTAATGGGTGCAGATCTCCCTATCAATTGTCCCTTTTGCAGGTCCCAGCAATACAGCACATCATTTACCCGGATAGTTGTTTTATGATCAATGATATTACTGCTGAATAATGGCCTGTTATCAGAACTTGATGCAGGGTTCGGGAGCCCCGACTTCACTGTACTTATTATCCTGAAGTTGCGGCAATCAATCCCAACGATCTCACCGTTTAGCGTATAGCAGTAAACGATATCTCCATCTTCACCTATGAACTGTGCAGCTTTTTTTTCAGCAGCAAGATCGTATACCTGTATGAACCTGTTACTGGCGACCAGGTATTTGCTGATACCCTGCGAGTGACTGATGAGCAGTTCACCATTATTGCACCGGAAGAGCCTTACTAATTTATCATCGGGCAGACCTGGTTGTATGGGTACGATGGTAAAATCCCTGCCATCAAATTTTTGTATACCATTAGGGAAACTGATCCAGCAAAAATTATTCCTGTCGTAGGCGATATCACCGATCGTGCTTTGCAACAGGCCTTCATTTACACTGTAACTAAAGGTATTATACCGATTGATATTTTGAGCCCATGCCGTGGAAGCAGCTACCAGGGAAAATATCCAGGTATAACAGTATAGCAGCGTTTTGGCTTTCAACCCTGTATGTTTTTCTCAAATTACGCCAAGCCCATTGATTAAATAAATAATCCAAAAGGATTATTTGAAGCCCTTTGGTAAGAAGATACTTTTAATTCCCATTTATCACCAACTAACTGGTATGAAAAAGATCTTCCTTTCCATCTTACTGGCAGTATCTGTGCAATTTTTTTCCTTCGGTCAATCCAATGAGGTGGAGCCCAATAACAGTTATGCCACAGCCAACCTGATAGCAGCCGGCGTTGAGAGAACAGCAAGCCTGGACGGAGGTGATACGGTTGATTACCATAAGTTGTATTTTAACTCGAATGCCAATTTTCAGCTTACGCTCGAGGCAACCAATACCGGCAACACCCCACAGAGCCTGCAATTAAGGATGTATAATACCCTGCGTATCAGTGGGCAGTATGTAGGAAATTTCTATGTCACAAGCGCCTTAGTGAATCCGGGAGCAACATTTCAACAAACATATGTTCTTTGCGGAAAAGCCATTGATAGTTTTTACCTCGTCTTTAAAAGCCTCGGGGAATTCGATTATAGTTTTACCTGGGAAGGGATGAACCCTTACCCTAATGATGGCGCCAATAACAATACCCCCGCAACCGCTACACCCTTTACCTATAATGTTGAAAAACTGGCCAGTTTAAAGTATGAGTTCTGGGGCAGCCAGAATTTCGATACCACTGACTATTTTACCACCACGCTGCCGGCCGGCAGTTACAGCAATGTGTTTCTTGACATCCTGGCACAGAACAACAGTTGCGCCGATGGTAAATGGATAAGCTATGCCTGTTATAAGAACGGGAACCCGATCGCTTTTGATTCGGGCTATGTGGGCAACAACCAGTCGGTCAACTCTTACCAGCAGGTGGCTTCGGGCATTCCGCTTAGCAACATGCAGGCAGGCGATGTATTGCTTGTAAAGTTTAAGGCCAGTGCGGCTTTCGGATACCAGTTCAAATACGGTCCCCTTGATGAATTTGCACCCGACATCGAGGATAATTGTTGTACCAATAATGCGATACCGCTTTCAGAAAATATACCCAAAAGCGGGAATGTTGGTACATACGATTACAATAACGATGAGCATATTGATGAATACGATACCTACCGGATCATTTTACCGCATGACGGGGCATTTAACCTGATCGTAAAAGCAAGAAACGATGAATGCACAGAATGGAACTATATTTTGACCGCTGATATACTGGATAAATACGGAAACTACCTGTATGATTCAGACCTGATCTCCTGGGACAATTATCCCGCCTGCGGTATTATAAAATCAGACACGATCAAGTTCAGGGCATTCTTTGCGGATACGTTTTACCTGAGGCTGCATACAAACTACAGTGATTACTATGGGAAGGTAAGCTATAACATCAGGTATCAAAGGACAGATAGTACCGCCAGCGATGCAAATGAATCATACAATAATCCCGTATCAACTGTATTACCGATTGCTGAAGGAGTGGTCAAAAAAGGCCATGTAAGATTCAAAAAGAACGGTACCCTGGTTGATGCGCTGGATATTTACAAAGTTACCATGCCTGCCGATGGCAGTATTACCGTTTATTTAAAAGCCACTTACCGGGGAGATTATGATGGGGCCAACAACAGTTCCGGCAACCGTTTATCATTGATCACAAACGGCTTTACCGACCGCACTCCCTCTAATCCACCCGTTACCGGTTTCACTCCCGATGCTGTATATCTGGATACTTTCCTGATCTGCGGCCTGGGTGCAGGAGATATCATTTTTACATTGGGTTCAAGCCTGGCCTATGAATATGAGGTCAGGTATGTGCTGACAGATACAAGCAGCCTTGATAATGATGCTGAGCCCAATAACAGTTTTGCCGAAGCAACCACGGTAGCCGGCGGAGTACTAAAGAAAGGACACGTAAATTATATAGGACCCAATGTTGTCACAGATACATACGATTATTATAAATTCATCTACACCAAAAGCGACAGCCTGAAGATTCCCATGCAGGCAACCAATACCAGTTGTGAGGACAGTAAGAATATCAGGTTCAGGGCGTATAATAAAAATCAAACCCAAATCGCTACAAGGCTTATTGCAAATAACAGCAATATTGCTGCAGGACAAACGGTTTATGATACACTCAAACTTTTTATAACAGCTCCCGATACCATTTATTTAAGATATGAAGCAACCGATGCATTTAAATATGAGTTCAGCACCAATCTTCGTTTACCTGTTATAACAGGAGATACAGCGGTTTGTTATGGAACAGAAATTTATACCGCCGCAAATGTTGGCAATGATTCAACGTCTATGTATAACTGGAGTCTTCCTGCAGGCGGAGGTTCTTTATCTGTTGTTGATAGCGTTGCCACCGTAACTTGGAATGGAAGCGGCAACCGTTCGGTACAACTTTATTTATCCAATACACAGGGAAATTCGCAGGTCAAAACACTGAATGTATCCGTTGACTCGGCCATTACCACCCAGGCCCCGTTGATCAGTAATTTTGCACGCACACTTACGGCAAGCACAAGGCCTGCCGCCACATATGTACAATGGTACAGGAATGGTTCAGCAATAGCAAATGCTACTGATACTGTTTATTATGCAGCAATGGCAGGAAGTTATACTGCTAGGTTCATTAATAATTGCGGCGCCGGTACTGCATCCAATACATACAGCTTCCCCGCTGATGCCATAGCACAAACCATTACATTCCCGCATACACCCAATCAAAGCATGGCGCCGGTTTTAAAGATCAAGCTGCCTGCAACAGCCAGTTCGGGCCTGCCGGTTTATTATTCAAAGATCAGCGGACCCGGCACGATTACCTTAGACAGCTTAACCATTACCGGCGTTGGTACCATCATTGTAAAAGCCATGCAGCCGGGAGATGATATTTATAGTGCCGCTACTCCAAAGTATGATACCATCATTGTTATAAAAGGAAATCAGGTAATTGACTTCCCGCCGATCGCAGACAGGATGTTCAGGTCTGGGAATTTTACCGTCAACCCAACTTCTTCTGTTGGTCTTACCGTTACTAAAAGCATTGTTTCCGGAAATGCCAGCATTAACGGCAGCACGGTTCAGGTAACAGGCGCCGGTAATATAACCGTAAGGGCTTCGCAGGCGGGCAATGCAAATTATAATGCAGCAGCCCCCGTAGACCGCACATTCTGTGTTGGTGTAGATACACTATCTGCAATTGTTGGGGCCGGCACCGCATGCCTGGGCACCTACACATACAGGGTTCAAAAAATACCAGGTGCCAATTATTTATGGACATTAAGCGGAGGCGGAACCATGACCACTAATAATGATACCGCTTTTGTAACCTGGCAAACCACCGGCACACATACATTAAAAGTAAAAGCAAACAGCAGTTGCAATGCAGCCTATAGTTATGAGCCGCAAAAGAGTATTACCATCGGTAATTCAATACCTACACCGGTGAGTTTTATGTTACCGGAGAATAATGCACAGGGGCAATCGCTGCCACTCACCCTTTCATGGGTACCGGGCATTAATACAGAAACCTATGACCTTTATGTTTGGGATAGCGCAACTGCACAACCGGGCATTCCTTACAAAACAAATATCACGGGCATCTCTTACACGATCCCGCAATTGACCTTTGCATATAATACAACTTATAAATGGCGTTTGGTTTCAAAGAATCCATGCAACCAGGTTAGCGGCCCCATACAAACTTTCAGGTTGATCCCTTTACCTGACTTGGCCGTCACAAGTGTATTAGCACCTGCAACAGCAATATCCGGGCAAAACATAACTATTAGCTGGACGGTAAAGAACAACGGTCCTGGAAATACACCGACAGGCGGTAGCTGGCAGGATGCAGTCTATCTCACTTTTGATACCATGACCAATTTCAGTTTAAACCCTGAAGTATTGCCGCATGTTTGGTCAAACAGCAGTTTCCCATTAAGGGCGTTGATACTGGGCAGCATGAATAATGTTAGCGCATTACAGCCGGGGCAGCAATACAGTAATTCCATCAATTTTACAATACCCATCAGCTATAATTTACCCTTGTATGCTTATGTAATAACAAACATTGGTAACTACGGAGTTTTAGAAGTTACAAAAGCGAATGATACAGCCCGTTCACAGAATCCAATTAATATCACACTGGCGCCAATACCTGATCTGCGGGTGGATTCGATGTTCACGCCATCCTCAACATTCAGCGGCAGTACTGTAAATGTTTCCTATAAAGTAAAAAATTACGGATCACTTACGCCCGCCGGGGCAAGTTGGCAGGATGTTGCTTATTTATCGCAAAGCCTGTTATTTGATTCGGCCAGTGCCATTAAACTGGATGCGCCAAAAGCGAATGGTTCTTATTATCCTAATGCTGTCAGTGCCGGTGCTTCAATAAACACACAACTCCAGCATGATAGTGCATATTACAATAGCTTCCAGGTGGTCATTCCCAATAATATCTTTGGCACCTGGTTCCTGCATGTAAAAACAAATAATAACGGGTCATTGTATGAAGGACCTTCATTTAATAATAATACCAACAACAATGCAATACAGGTATATCTAACCCCTACGCCAAAACTTACGATCAGTTCGGTCAATCTCCCTGTAACACAGGCAAGCACAACACAGCCGATCGGGTTGAACTGGAATATTTATAACGACGGCTTCCGGGATAATACCGAAAAGAACCGGGGTCATTATATTACAATGAGTACTTGCCAGGTTCCATGCCCGCCAGGGAGCCCCCCGAACAGCATTTGCGATGGTCCTTCGGTAATAAAAGACAGTATTGCATTTGGCAGCAGTTACTGGCTCGACAGGGTTTACCTGAGTGCTGATTCCAGTGGGCTAAATCTCTCTAATGCCATATTGTTAAAGGAAACAACACATGGTGTGCAAAATTCGGGATTATATGCAGACCCAAATCCCAGTTATATAAGTTGCCCCGCAATTGTTGGCGGAAATGTAAATGTTAATAATATTATTAATCCGGGTTCTAACTTCCCTGCTGTTGCAAACTTTAGTATTCCATCCAACCTGCAGGCAGGCAACTATTATATATATGTATGGACGAATGCCAGCAAGTCCGTATTCGAATACCCGGGTACCCCACAAATAAAACGGACAGGTGCATTAGCCATACAAAGGCCCGATGCGGTTGTATCATCGATAAGCTCTCCTGCAAATGCTTTGGCCGGTCAGTCCATTCAAATAGGATATGCCATTACGAATAACGGGCCGGGCGCTGTTTATAATCATATACGCCGGGATAGTATTTATATAAGTAATAGCTCGGTATTTAATGCTTCTGCTGTATTGATCGGTACCAATATATTCACAGAAGACCTGCCGGTTGGCACAGCGGTGAGTCATAATTTTAATTATAGCCTGCCACCGTCTCAGAGCGGCACCCGCTATTTTTATGTACAAACAAACATTGATTCGGCATTCAGGGAAACCAACTATGCAAATAATGTAAGCGCTGCTGCTGTTACTGTTTTTGCTCCTGCCTCTCCTGTTGACCTGGTGGTTTCGGCTATTCAAACAACCGATACATTAGTTACCGTATTTCAATCGCAAATAAATTATACCATTACAAATAATGGCAGCGGGGCCGCTAGTGGTACCAGCACAGATAGTCTTTTTATAAGCTGTACAAATGTATATGGCCAGTCAACTGCTTTTTATCTTGGTAGAAAAACACAATCCCGTACCATAGCAGCTGGCGGAAGTATTGCAGATACATTCAGGCTTAATATTCCCTTTACTTATAAGATCAATAATTGTTTTACGCAATATGATTTTAACAATGGCTACTTCTTCATAAAAGCAAATGCGGATAGTGGCATTTATGAAGGCGCTAATGCCAATAATAATATAAGCGGAAGCGGCTTAAAGGTTTTAGACAACCCCGTAGTAGATCATATTATCACTGCTGTAAACGGCGCCGATTCGGCTATTGTAGGCCATGTGTATAATATTGCATGGAACGTAAAAAATATCGGCCGCAACCCCATCATAGATTATGACAGCAGGTGGGACTCCATTTACGTTTCTGTTGATTCTGTATTGAACGGCAACGCAATAGGATCGGACCGCCACAAATGGAATAACAGACTGAATCATGATCAGATAAAAACACTTTCGGAAAGTTTCAGTTTTACAAATGTTTCATCGGGCTACTATTATGTTTTTGTAAAAGATAATGCCACTAAACAAATTGATGCAGAGAAAAATCATTCCAACAATGTGAACCTTATCAGGAATGTTAATGGTACGGCAAAGAAGATATGGGTAACCCGGCCTTTACTTCCGGATCTTACAGACTCCATATTATCTGCGCCAACGATCATTGCCACCGGGCAGCCGGCAACCATCATTCATCGCATAACAAATACAGGTGCCGGCGCAACTTATCCAAATTCATTTGTTCATAAGATCAGGTTTACCAACGACCCTTCGGGAGCCCCCATCTATGCTCACCTGTCATCTAAGCGATTGCCTGTAACATTGTTGCCGGGTCAGCATATTGACGACACAGTACAGCTATTGATCCCTTCTTTTTTAGCCCCAAGGATCTATACATTATACTCCGTAACAGATGCCGAAGATGAGGTTGCTGAAACAGACGAGAATAATAATGCCGGTATCGGCTTCATAAATATTTTCAGTCCCGATCCTTCAGACCTTATCGTAGAGAATGTTTCAACACCTGATACTGTTACGCTGGGTTACAAAATGGATTCGGCCCGCTGGGTTGTAAAAAACAATTCAGGGAAATCAGCTATCGGCTATTCGTCTGATGGTATTTATTTAACGCAGGCAAATGAGCCTGATACATCGGCAACGCTTATCGGAATTAAAACAAGGTACCTGAACATGTCACCATTGAAAATGGATACGCTGGCACATGCGCCATTGGTCACCGGCGTTACAGAAGGTAATTACAATATGTTCATACGTACAGACCTTACAGACCAGATACCCGAAACGGATGAAACAAACAACACAACAATTTCAGCCGGACAGGTATATGTGAAAGTGAAAGAGATAACAATGAACGTTATTGAAAACAATACGCTTGCAACTGATCCACGCTTTTATAAACTGATCATCCCTGATTCTTTGAACGGCGCAACCATATCTGTAAAGCTTACATCAGGAGATTCACTTACGAGGGTAAACCAGATGTTCATTGGAAAAGGTTATGTACCAAGTGCCGCACACTTTGATTATACATACCCAACAGCCAATTACGGCAACCAGGATATTGTAATGGCATACACTACTGCCGGCACTTATTATATCATGATCCGAAGCATCAATCCAGGAACCGTGATACAGAATATCAGCCTGCTTGCTAAGAAGCTGCCATTTGTAATAACCAGTGTTCACACAAATTCCGGAGGTAATATCGGTAATGTGACCGTTAAGATCAGTGGCGCATTATTTACCCCAGGGCATGACGGCAAAACTGAACAAGCCTGGTACCGAGATAATTGCATCGACTGTTTACTTTACCAACACAACACAGGTATATGCAACCTTTAATCTGCAGGGCAAACCGTTGGGTATTTATGACGTTACGCTTAGTAAAGCCGATACTGCTTTTGCTGTATTGCAAAATGGTTTTTCTGTAGTGCCTGCAAATAATGGCGGACTTGTAACAGGCGGTGGAAATAATACCGGCAGCGGAAATGGCAATGCACCCGGTTGTGATCCCGGTGCTGCCAGCGGTTGGAATTCTCAGTTGGTTGCCGAGTTATTAGTTCCCGAATATGTTTTGCGGGCCTGGCCATTTATCATATATATCAATTACAGCAACCCCACCAATTTTGATATACCGGCACAGGTACGCACACTATATTCCGAAGACATCATTAAAATGGCATTTACAAAACAAGGGCTTGACAATAATGCCGGCGTGCACGCCCTCACCCTGGAATTAACTGAACAGGGTGGGCCTCCCGGAATTATCAGGGCGGGGGGCAGTGGTTCCATTGTACTATATGGTAAATCCAAATCAACCGTGCCGGCGCATACCATTACCATGTTCAGGCTACAATAAAGACTAGAAGAAAATGAACTGACTATTATAATATTTTTCAAAGCGTTCAATATGAAAAGACTTAAAGAAAGTTTGCTGCTTATTGTTTTTGGGAGTTGCCTGATCGTGGCAGAAGCACAAAACCTGAATACACCTAATAAAACAGGCCCCCTGGGCACACAGGTAAATACCATCAGCGGAAATTTATTTATACCCCGCACTGACCTTGTGGTATCGGCAAGGGGATTTGATATTGATATCAGTTTTTATTACAACAGTTATCTTTTAAATGAAGATGTGGGCTTTGGAAAAGGGTGGAATTTTAAGTATGGAGTGCAATACAATGCAGATACATCCGGCGGGCGCATAATAAGATGGGGAGATGGCAGGGAAGATACATATGATTCCATTGCCGGCGGCGGATACAAAACACCCCGTGGTTTCTTCAGTAAATTAGTGCAGTACCAACCAGGTAAATACCGGTTAACAGAGTTAGACAGCACGGCTTTCTTTTTTGACAACCCTGTTCATAGAAAAATTACCCGGGTGCAGGACGCAAACGGAAACTTCATCAGCTTTAATTATACCGACAGCCTGCTCACTTCGCTGACCAATGCCGATGGCCAGTCCATTACATTTACTTACAACACACAAGGAAGATTAGCCAATGTTATTGATGCCGTAGCGGCCCCATCCCGTACTTATAACTATACCTATGATGTTTCCGGTAATTTAAAAGAAGTAAAAGACCCCTTGAACGGGAAAGATAAATATACCTACCTCCTCAATGGCCCCATGAAAACCATCAGCGATAAAAATGATAACACGGTTGACATCATTTATTATCCCGGCTACAGTACCAGGGAACTGGTTGGATGCAACAGGCGGTTAAGTTTTTCGTATGATACACTTGCTCAAAAAACGGTTGTAACAGATCATTTTGATAATGGCGGAACCAACCAGGTAACCACTTATACTTATCAAAAAGCAGAAAACCTGGGATGGATCAGTTCCATGTCGGGCAACTGCTGCGGTTATAATATTAAGTACGAGTATGATGACCAGGGCAACCAAATAAAAATAACCGATGCCAATGGCCGGGTTTATAAATATACCTACGATGGCAATGGTAATATGCTTACTGTTACAGATCCATTGAACCAGGTAAGCAGCTATACTTATTCTGCCAATTATAATAAGATAACCAGTTATAAAGACAATAAAGGGTTTTTATATACCCTCTCCTACGATGCTGCCGGGAACCTGGCCCAGATGATCACACCGGGCAATAATATTTATACGGCGACTTACAATGCCAAGGGCGATATCATCAGCAGCACCGATCCAAAAGGAAATATTTTTACTTACAATTATGATGGGTATGGTAATCCTGCCAATGTAGCCGGGCCAAATGGTTATAATGCAACTTTATCTTTTGATGCCCGGGGAAACCTGCTGGCTTATACAGATGCCCGGGGAAACAACAGCACTGCAGAATATGATATTTTAGACCGGCTGAAAAAAATTACCGACCCTATTAATAATAACGTGCAGTTTACTTATGATGCCAATGGAAACATTGTTTCCGTGCTGAAGAATAATGAAAACAGCGTCTTTACTTATGATGCCAGTGACCGGGTGGTAAAGATCACCGGCCCAACCGGCAACAAAACAACCTTTGGCTACGATGCGATGGACAACCTTACCAGTGTAAAAAATGCAATGGGTTATGAAACAAAGATGAGCTATGATACCAGGAACAGGCTCAGTGCAACGAAAGATGCAGACAACAATAACAGGGGCATGAGTTATGATGGCAATGGAAATATCACCAGCATGACAATGCCCAACGGGCAAACAGTTTCTTATACCTATGATGCATTGAACAGGGTAACGGCGATAAGTGATAATAAGGGCACTGTTGCGGCGATTGTTTATGATAAGAACAATAATATAACAAGTTATACCAATGGAACCGGCGCCACCACATCTGCCATTTACGACAGCCTCAACCGAATCAAACAAATAACCGACCCCCTTGGCAACAGTGCTACTTATATTTATGATAAGAACAGCAACATCGTTTCTGCAACAGACCGGAACGGCTTTACCAGTCATTTTACTTACGACAGTCTGAACCGTGTAAAGACCTTTACCAATAACAATGGTTTTGTTACTACCGTTGAGTATGATGCAATAAGCAATGTTGTATCTCTGAAGGACCAGAACAACAATACAACCACGTACACTTATGATAACCTTAACAGGAGAATGAGAATGACCTACCCGGATGGCAGCTTCAATGAATATACGTATGATAATAAAGGGAATGTTATTTCCAAAAGGCTTACAGACGGTACCATTATCAGTTTCCTGTATGACACATTGAACAGGGTGATTGCCCGGCAATTACCGGGTGGAGAAAACTATACCTATACGTACGATGCACTGGGCAGGATAATATCTGCTACCAACAATGCCGGTACGGTTACGCTTACCTATGATGCACTCAACCGCATCACATCCGAAACGTTTGACGGAAGAACGACGTCTTACCAGTACAATGTTGCTGGCCGTACCCAAACAACAGTATACCCCGGTGGCAGCATTGTAAAAAAAGAGTACGATACCCGTAACCGGCTTATAAAGATCCTGAAAGACAGTGTTACCATTGTTGAATATGTTTACAATAATGCCAACCAGTTAACCAATAAAACTTTTGCAAATGGTGTGATCAGCAATATGCAGTACGATTTTGCAAACCGGTTAACAAGCATCTCCACAGCAAACGGTACCATTCAAAATACTTCTTTTACCTATGATAAGGAGATGAACAAAACAGCCATCACCCGGAATAACAATCCATCATTGTTTGAACAATTTACTTATGACAACGGTTACCGCCTTACCAACTATAAAAGAGGCCCGGTTGGGTCACCGGTGATACAGAACAGTTATAGCTATGATGCGGTGGGCAACAGAACCCTTGCCAACCTCAACGGAACAAATACCAATTACAGCATCAACAACCTGAACCAGGTCACCTCTGCCAGCGGCGGACAAAATGTATCATTTATTTATGATGGCCGCGGCAACCTTACTTACGATGGCGTTTTCCATAAAACATATGATGCCGAAGGAAGATTGCTTAAAGATTCTGCTTCGCCGGTAAATATCATTGCTTACAACTACGATGCCCTTAACAGGCGGGTAATAAAAAATACCAATGGCAGTCCTTTAAAATATACCTACAGCGGTATAGCGCAGATAGAAGAAAGAGATGGAAGCAACAGCCTGCTGAACAAAACAGTGTTCACTAACTTTTTATCGCCGGTAATGAATGAGAAGAACGGTAGTCTTTATTATTATCATCAAAACGAATTGAATTCGGTAGAAGCGATCACAAACGGTAATGGAAGATTATTAGAGAGCTACCAGTATGATGTATATGGTAAACCTTCCAGGTATGATAGTTTGAATAACCCCTTAGCATCTTCATTGGCCGGTAACCGTTTTGGATTTACCGGGCAGGAATACGACAGCGCTTCGGGCAGCTATCGTTTTTTCTTCCGTAATTATTCTCCGGCAACCGGTGTTTTTAATCAGCGTGATCTGATCGAATATGGGGATGGGATGGGTATGTATCAATACGTGGGTAATAACCCGGCAAATGGAGTGGATGTATTGGGGTTAAAGAAGGATCCTTGCCCGCCAGCATCATCTACAAACAGGACATTTGAACAAAATAATTCCGAGGCCGGCACAGTAGTATCAGCACTTAATGAAATAAATAAAGGTGATGAGGCCCTCAAATTAACTGAAATAATCAAAAACGATTTTAAATTATTCGAAGACCTTGTGAGTAAAGGAAGATATATGGATGCAATGGCTTTGAGGAATGGGCCAATAGCAAGTAATTTAGTTAAACTGGGCAATATACCTGGTTTTCAAGATGCATTAAAAACGGGCGGCAATTTGAACAAATTAGCTAATGGTATGACTACTATTGACGTACTTTTTAAAACTTATACATTAGGCTCCACAATTAATGATTACCAAAATGGGACAGCTGATGGATATCAAGTAACAAAAGCCGGCGGCAACCTGGGCCAAAGTGCTCTTGGGTTTACTCCCTGGGGGGCAGCATATAATTTGTTTGACCTTGGCCAGGATAAAATAACCGATGTCCTTACCGATGGCAATGGTCAAAGTATGAATGATAATGCAGAGTATGCAGGTAAGCACTGGGCAGATGTGTGGTACGAATACGAATGGAAAAAGAGTTCTGATGAAACATTTTCACAGAGATACTACGATTATGATTATTACCTGAAGTGGAAAGCTGCAAGAGAAAAGCAGGAAGCTAGGATCCGGAAGCACCAAAAAAAGGAAGAACCCTTGCCCTCCTTCCGGCGGCAGCCGAAAAGGCAGGCCGAATAGTGCAGGCCAAAATGCCAACACAGAGATCGTCACCTCCAACGATCCCAATGCCATCATTGGTCCCGCCGGGCAACCGGATGTACATTGGGTAAGTGTTAAAGACATGTTGCCTTATACCATCCTTTATGAAAACTCCGCCGAAGCAACGGCCCCTGCAAAATATGTACGCATCACCACACCCATTGAACCCAAGCAGGATGCCGGTACTTTTTTACTCGGCGATTTTGGATTCAACAATACAACATTCAATGTGCCATCCAATACCTCTTCCTATTACAACCGGCTTGATGTAAGGGATTCGCTTGGGCTGTATGTAGATATTACCGCCGGTTACGACCCGGTGAACAATGTGGCATTCTGGGAATTTCAATCCATAGACCCTGTAACACTGATGCCGCCTGCTGATCCATTGAAAGGTTTCTTACTGTTGCAAGACAGTAATTCGCTGGTGAACGGCCATGGTTTTGTAAATTTCAGTATCAAACCAAAACAAAATGCACTCACCTTAGATACCATTGGTGCCAGGGCATCCATTGTGTTTGATGAAAACGATACCATTCCTACAAACATTCATACCAACACCATTGATGCGTTTGCACCCACCAGCCACATGAATGCGATCACTTCCACCACCAACCCCATCACAATCAGCTGGAGCGGTACAGATGATACGGGAGGTTGCGGTATAGATCATTATTCCATTTATGTTTCAACGGATATGGTGAATTATACTTTGTTCATACCAAGGATCAGCCGTACCGATACAACATTTAGTTTGCCACCCGATTCCACCTATTGTTTTTTTGTATTAGCTACAGACAGGGTAGAAAACCAGGAAACACTGAGGCCCGGTGAAATAAAATGTACTTATGTTGGTCCGCCATTGCCGGTAACCTGGCTATACTTCAGGGGAAAAACAGTTGCAAAAGATAATATACTCGATTGGGCAACGGCCAATGAACAAAACAGCAAACAGTTTGATGTGGAGCGGAGTTTGAATGCAACAGATTTCAGCCGCATAGGAATTGTAAATGCAACCGGTAACAGCAGCCAGACAAATACATACCAATACACCGATCGTAATATTGACAGGCTTAACAGTGAATTCATGTTTTATCGTCTAAAACAAATTGATATAGATGGCAACTTTAAGTACAGCAATATTGTGCGGCTCAGGTATAACGAAAAAAATAAAGCCAATACCATTGTTTATCCTAACCCAACACCGGGTTTAATTACCATACTTGTTGGCGATAATACGCTGGTGGGCTCCGTGGCTGTTCTGTATGATATTAACGGCAGGCCTTTGGAAAACATAAAAATTTCAGCAAGCAGCCAGGTTGTTGATCTAAGCAAGTATACAAACGGTGTTTATTTTATCAGGCTCAGCAATAAGGAAGTACTGAAAGTCGTAAAGAATTAATAGGTTATTGACCCGGAGTAACTGTCTCGCCTAAGGCGAGACAGTTTTTTTATACCTTTAATTCATGTCTATCCTAAACATCGAATTCAAAGCCGCAACAAACAAACTTAAAGAACTTGAAGCCCTGCTTCAGCAGCACAATCCTTTATTCATTGGCGAAGACCACCAGGTGGATACCTATTTCAATGTTTCAGCCGGCAGATTGAAACTACGGGAGGGTAATATTGAAAACGCATTGATCCATTACGAACGGGAAGATACAGCCGGCGCCAAAGCCAGCCATGTTTTATTATATCATCACAAACCCGACATAAAACTAAAGGAAATTCTTACCAAAACGCTGGGCATAAAAGCCGTAGTGGATAAAAGAAGGAAGATCTATTTTATTGACAACGTAAAATTTCATTTTGACACCGTGGATGGATTGGGAACTTTTATAGAAGTAGAAGCTATTGATAAAAATGGAACGATCGGGGAAAAAAAGCTACAGTCGCAGTGTGATCAATATGCGGCATTGTTTGGTATTACTGCAGAAGATTATTGTTCGGTTTCTTATAGTGATATGATCTTGCAAAAAGGGGTAACTCCTGCGTTTGTCATTCTGAGCGATAGCGAAGAATCTCATAAAAGTGAAAGGGATGCTTCGTTCCTCAGCATGACATAGAGGATGTATCTTTGCCCCATGGCAGAAGACTTAACAATTGCACAGGGAACAAAAGTAGAAATTTATCAATCGCTCATTCCGCAGATAAAAGGATTGCTTGACGGCGAGCCCGATCTTATTGCCAACCTGGCAAATGTTACCGCAGCATTAAAAGAACAGTTCCATTGGTTGTGGGTGGGTTTTTATTTGGTGAAGCCCTCCGGCTCAGCTCAGGACAATGAACTTGTTCTTGGTCCATTCCAGGGACCGGTTGCCTGTACAAGAATAAAAAAGGGAAGAGGCGTTTGCGGAGCGGCCTGGCAAAAAGCAGAAACACTAATCGTTGATGACGTGGAAAAATTCCCCGGCCATATCGCCTGCAGCAGTTTATCCAGGTCAGAGATTGTGGTGCCCGTAATTCGTAACAATGAAGTGATCGGCGTGTTGGATGTAGACAGTGAGGCGCTGGCCCGGTTTGATGAAACGGATAAAAAGTATTTAGAAGAAATTATTGAGTCGATTAGTTTTGCCCCTGTACCCTAATGGGGGAATATTGATTCTCGCTTTAAGAATAACTTCCTGGTACTTTTAAAATTAATGCTGTTTGATATTAAGACAGGAGTTTTATACTTTTTTTCTCCTGGTTCCCCCTTTAGGGGGCGGAGGGGGTGTTTCAGGCACATTATCCTTCCAGCCCCACAAGTAGCGACAAGCATAGGTCCGGTATGGGCTCCACTTTTTTGAAACGGCCAGCATTTTTTCCTTCATTGCTTTTTTATCGTCCGGATCGATCTTGTAAAGTTTGCAGATGGCCTGCTGAATACCAAGATCATCCAATGCAAAAACATCTTCTCTTCCCAGGGTGAACATGAGTACCATTTCCACCGTCCATTGCCCAACTCCTTTTATTTGTGTGAGGTATTTTATCACTTCTTCATTACTCATCTTGTGCAGCTTTGCATCGCTGATCTTTTCTTTTATGAAAAAATTGCAGACGTTCAATACGTAATTTGCTTTGGCATTGCTCAGGCCAATACCCCGTAATGTTTCGAAGGGGGTTTCGGCAATTTGTTTTGCTGCCGGCTCCTTGCCTCCATACAGGTTAATAAACCGGCGGTGAAATACATCCGCAACCTTGGTGCTCAGTTGCTGGCTCATGATGGAGTAGCAGAGATGCAGGTAAACTCTTTCTCTCCTTACAAGAACAAAAGGCTCTTGCAGGTCAATGATCTTCTTAATTTTTTTGTCTTTGGAAAGGTGAGCAATATGCTGCATCGGGAAATTTTTCCCGAATATCTGCTTTTTTTAAACAGCGTTTTCATGCATCGGCCCATTGTTTGAACTCCGCCACCCGTTCCCGGCTGATGATCATTTCATCGGCAGCAGCCAACCCTTTTAATTGTAGCTTAAGCCGGTTGTTATGATGAGGCTTTACCTGCGCAATCACCCCGGCGTGAATGATGATCTTTCGGCTGAGCCGGAAAAAATCACGGGGGTTCAGTTCATTCTCCAGTTTTTCCATGGTTGTGTTTATCACGAACCGGTTTCCTTCCCGGTCTATCAAATAAACGATTTTATTATCGGCGGCAAAATAAGCCACCTCGGAAGCAGAAATAAAAAAGAGCCGTTGTCCCACTTTGGCCAAAAAACGATTCCGGTAATTGCCCGAGCTATTGTCTTTCACCTGTTCCAAAAGCAGGCGGTAATCCTTGGGTACAAAAATATCGGTAAGTCGTTTGTATTTATTGAGTGCTGCAGCAAGCGCTTCAGCAGTAACAGGTTTTAAGATATAATCTATGCTGAAAAGCTTGAAGGCATCCACGGCATAATTCTCATAGGCTGTAATAAAGATGATGGGCTTTTGCGTTTGGGTTCGTTTGAATATTTCAAAGCTCTCCCCATCCGAGAGGTGAATGTCAAGCAGGATAAGGTCGGGATGTGGCTTACTGTTTAACCAGTTCACCGTTTCTTTCACACTTTCCAGGCAGCCGGCAACATGAATGGAGGGATCATAGGCGCTGATCAACAGTTGCAGGCGTTCCTGGGCAAGCTGTTCATCTTCCACAATTAAAATATTCATATTCCTGTTCAATTTAAACTTAGCAAGGGTAATGTAACAGTAAAGGCATTTTCGTCTTTAAACACTTCCACTTTTCTGCCACTCACCAGCAAGTAACGTTTGATAATATTATTGAGCCCGATCTTGGTTGAATTGTCAACCGAGTCACGCAGCTGCAGGTTATTGGTCACAACGATTGTGTTGTTTCCGTTTGCATGCACCTTTATATGCAGCGGGCGGCTCCTGCTCACTACATTATGTTTGATAGCATTTTCTATCAGCATCTGGATGGAGGCCGGTATGATGTAAAAGTTCTCCCTGTCCTGCGGGATGTCCACCGAAATGTCCAGGCCTTCTGCAAACCTTTTTTTAAGCAGAAAGATATACGGCTTGATATAATCCATTTCAGTTCTTATGTTCACCAGTTCTTTGTCGTGGTTGTTAAGTATATACCGGAATACTTTGCTGAACTCTTCGATGAAACGGTTGGCCTCGTCGGTATTTTTCATTACAAGAGCAGAGAGTACGTTAAGGTTGTTGAATAAAAAATGCGGGTTGATCTGGCTTTTCACCAGTTGCAGCTCGGCCTGTGCCGACATCCGTTTCAGTTCTTCCGCTTCCATCCACTTTGTTTTATACTCCGTGAAATAATATTTGATGGCATTGAGCAAATGAAACAGCAGGTTGGCCAGCCAGGCATAAATGAGGTTTAACTTCAATGGTATCACCGTTTCTGCAACGGTATGATCGTGCAGCACCATACTTACCAAAAAAACGATCCCGGTGGTGAGGATGGTTGTAAGCACTGTAGCAACAGCAAAAAATATCCCCAGTGCCTTTATCTTGTTTTTTTGACGGTGGACGAGCCGGTTAAACAATGGTTCCATCAGCCGGCTGCCTTCCCAGATACACCCCGTTATTAAAGCGATGGTACCAAATGCATAATACCACTCAATAGCAATGTGAAAGTAGCTGTAAACTTCACACAATACCGTATTGAGATAGGTATATACGGCAAGACCCAGGATGAATAAATATCTGTACTTATGTGAAAACATAAAAGCCGGTTATACTAAAAACATCAACGGTGAAAAAGGAAAATTGTTCACCGCTGATGTTACAACTTAGAAACAAAACCTAGGGTAACAGAACACGGTCGATCACATGCACCACGCCATTGCGGCACATGATATTGGTGGCTACAATGTTTGAGCGGTTTCCTCCATTCCCGTTACCGGTAATGGAAGGTCCTCCTCCAAGAGCAAGATTTACAGTAGTGTTTCCTCCTGCCAGCATAGCCAGGCTTCCGTTTGCCAGGTCAGACGAGAAGGCCCTTCCACCCACCACGTGATACCTTAGCACGGCGAGTAATGTTCCTACCGGGATATTGTTGATGTCGTTGGTACCCAATGCGCCTAATAATTGTGTAAAAGCAGCATTGGTGGGTGCAAAAACTGTGATGGTTGCGCTGCTCAATGTGTTTATTAAATTGGGATCTCCGCCGGGTGCATTGTTGGCCCGTACAATTGCTTTTACCAATGAATCAAGTCCGGAACCCGGAGCCTGGGCAGTAGCTACCACATTACCAGATGGTTTATTCAATGCTTTTGTCAAAAGATGGATCACCCCGTTATCCGCAGCAATGTTTGCCTGCGCAACGGAAATTCCGTTAACAAATACTCCCGCAGCATTCCGTGTAACAAATACAGAGTCGCCGCCGGCCGTTATCACTTTTGCATTGGGGCCGGCCGGAACGTCGCCCGACAGGATTTTTGCACCAAGGGTATGGTACAGTAACAGGGAGCTTAACTGGGCCTGAGACAGCGATGCAACAGTAGCCGATGTAATACCTGCTGCGCCAAATGCGGCATTATCGGGTGCAAAAACTGTGAAAGGGCCAGGGCCTTTTAATGTACCGTCTAACCCGGCCTTTACAACCGCTTCCTTTAATACACTGTAGGTAGGCGTGTTAACAACCACATCGGTGATGGTGTTTGATGCCTGGGTTATTACCTCATCATCATTTTTTTTGCATGATGGCATACTGATCATTGCGACCGATACGGCCGCAATTAAAATAGTGTTGAATTTTGTTTTCATTGTTGAATGGTTTATTTTATACCATGATCAACAAAAACAACATGTATGGATCTGCATACAGGAGTGGAGTGTAAAAGAACCGGAGTGAAATGCGTTTTTTATTGCGTGAAAAAAGCTGCCTGTTTCCAGGCAGCTTTAAAAAATAAATTGAAGCAGGTCCGGTTTAATCAATATCCCAACTCATCTCCCCGCCCTTTTCATCTTTCAGGTTGATCCCTATCGATGCCAGCTGGTTCCTGATCTTATCGCTGGTTGTAAAATCCTTTTTTGTCTTTGCTTCTTTTCTGATATCGATCAGCAACTCCATTACATCCCCCAGCTTTTCATTATTTGCCGATGAATTTTTTAAACCGAACACATCTTCCAGGTACGCTTTGAATTTTGCCTGGAGCAATGTTAAAGTAGCTGACGAGACCGCATCAGTTTTTATCAGTCCGTCTTTTATTGAATTGATGACCGGCACCAGTTCAAACATATTGCCCAACACTTTTGCGGTGTTGAAATCGTCGTTCATGAACTCATCAAATTCATTCACCAGCTTATTTACTTTAACATCCAGTTCCGGATCGCTTGCCAGTTGCACATTGCCCATTGAAAATTTGTTTAGTGTTTCATAAGCATCCCATAACCGCTTCAACCCTTTTTCAGATGCCTGCAATGCGTCATTACTAAAGTCAAGCGTACTGCGGTAATGTGTCTGCAGCATAAAAAACCGTACTACGATCGGCGCATACGCTTTTTCCAGCAATGGGTGATTTCCCGTAAATAATTCTTCGGGTAAAAACCCGTTGCCTAATGATTTGCTCATCCGGGTGCCATTTACTGTAAGCATGTTGGTGTGCATCCAGTAATTGGCCGGACTGGTATGATAACATGCCTGGCTCTGTGCGATCTCATTGGTATGATGCGTGGCAGCAAGGTCCATTCCGCCGCCGTGTATATCGAATTTTTTTCCCAAATATTTTTCACTCATGGCGGAACATTCAATATGCCAGCCCGGGAAACCCATGCCCCAGGGGCTTGGCCACTGCATCAAATGTTCAGGTTTGGCTTTTATCCAAAGAGCAAAATCGAGCCTGCCCTTTTTTTCATCCTGTCCGCCCAGTTCCCTTGTTCCTTCCAGCAGGTCTTCCATTTTCCGGTTTGTAAGAATTCCATAAGGCTGTTCCTTATTATATTTTTCCACGTCAAAATAAATGGTGCCGTTCACCTCGTAACCGTATCCATTTTTAAGAATCTGTTTTGTCATTTCTATCTGTTCGGCAATATGCCCGGTGGCTGTTGGCTCAATAGATGGCGGCAGATTATTCAGCAATTGCATCACGTGTCGAAAACCCAATGTATATTTCTGAACGATCTCCATGGGCTCCAGTTGCTGCAGCCGGGCGATCTTGCTGAATTTATCATCGCCTTCATCCCGGTCGCCTTCCAAATGGCCGGCATCGGTTATGTTGCGTACATAACGAACCTTATACCCCAGGTAAATTAAGTAGCGATAAATAATATCGAAGGAAATAAAGGTACGGCAGTTGCCCAGGTGCACATCACTGTAAACCGTTGGGCCGCATACGTACATGCCTACGTGGCCCGGGGTTATGGGTTTGAATTCTTCTTTCTCTCTTGAAAGGGTGTTGTATATTTTTAAGGACATGATCGGTTTGTAGTTTTGCCCCTATCCCCTAAAGGGGGACAGGGAGAATATTATGTTTAATATTTTTTGTCCCTGGCTTTTGAATGTTTATTTAGCTTCAGTGACATCCCACAATTGTACTTTTTTAGCATGGGCAACAAATGGAAACGTAAATGTAATTTTTTACAAAGATATTAAGCTATGCCGCAAGGGCAACAGAAAACTTGGGATGGGAGGAATGTGTTCATCTGAAGCGCTAAGGTATTATTTTTTGCTCAATTGCACATCAGCAAAAATGGGGAAGTGATCGCTTAGTTTTATATTGATGCGCTTGAACTGCTTTACTTCAAACCGGCTGTCTGCAAAAATGTTATCGATCCGAAGCACCGGCGATATGCCGCTGAATGTACGGCCCAGCCCTGCCCCATTTTCAACAAAAGCATTTTTCATCGATCCGCCAATGGTGTGATAGGCATAGCTGTTGGGCAGGTCATTAAAGTCGCCGGTAAGTATTACCGGGTAAGGACTTTTGTCCAGTTCAGCCCGTATCCGGTTCGCCTGTTCTTCTCTCTTTAAAAATCCTCTTTTAAACTTGCCCAGAATACTTTTTGATTCTTTGAGCGTTTTTTCTTCTTCAATGCTTGGCTCATCGATATATTTTAAATTGGACCTGCTGAAACGCAGGGACTGGAGGTGAATATTGAATACCCGTATGGTATCTTCGCCCTTCACAATGTCGATATACTGGAAAATAGAATTATAATTGTTTGGATAATACGAGATCGTTTTTTTATTGATAATGGGATAGCGTGAAAAAATAATGATGCCGAAATGGGCATAACCCCAATAGTCCTCTTTACTGTTGTAAGAGTAAAAATAATCCGGGTAGTTAAGTTTTTTTAAGAACTCATCCATGTGCCCGTGGTTTTTTATGGTGCTGTCTTCGGCAACCATTTCCTGGAAACAGGCAATGTCGGGCTGGTAGTCATTGATGATGTCGAACATGGCGTTCTTCACTTCGGGATGTTTTTTATCATCCAGCACATTGAACTGTGCCACATTCCATGTCATCACCCGTACATCGCCGGCTTGCTTTTCTTTTGTAAATGAATTGGAAAGCCGGAAGGGAAGTATGTTGTTTATCGGCTTATAAGCAAGCAATATGGCGGCAGCGGAAATTAAGGCCCGGCGTGGTTTTACAAAAAGCCAGAAAATGATGAAGGCGATGAGTGCCAGCAAAAAATAAAAAGCCGTAAGGTTTAAGAGCCCGACCGGCCAAAAGTTTTTAGGGCTGAACAGGTAACTGTAGCTGCCAAGCAAAAAGAGAATGCCTGCAAGAATATTTGCAATGATGACGATCCGTTTTGTTTGTCTGCGGAAAAAGCCTTTGGCCATTGCATAAAGATAATGCTAACCAATATAAAAGAATGTGAAAGGAAGGAGCAGCGGTTATTCTTCGCTTGCTTTTTTCAGGATCTCTTTTTCTTCCCTGGTAAGGTGGCTGTACCCTTTCTGGCTGATCTTGTCGAGTATCTCATCAACCCGTTGCTGGGTAATGTTTGATGTTTTATGATAAGGGCTCCGGTTACCGGCATTGTAAAATACTTTCTCTTTTACTGAATAGTTCTTCTTGCTTTTGTTCGGGTTGAAAAGGTTGATGACCCAATGAAACAGGTTATTCATCCAAGCGCTTGCATCTATTCTTTTGCGGAGCAGCATCACAAATAAAAAGCCAGCTAATGCGCCGCCAACATGGGCAACGGGGTATGCAATGGGCAGGCGAGAGACTGAAAACAGGTCGATACCAACATAAACAACCGTAAGCACCCAAAGCGGTATTCCACCATTCAGGTGACTGAAAAAACGATAGCCCGGAGAGATCATCGTTGCAGCAAGTGCCACCGCCATCACCGAAGGATTGGCACCGAGCAGCCACATATCAGCAACCCCTATTGAAGGAACCAGGTTGCCGGTAATCATAAAAAACAATGCCCCGGCAAAGCCTCCATACAAATACACCGGGATGAGTTTCTTATTTCCGGTGAGCGCCTGCAAAACAGAACCGAAGGCCCATAACCAAAGCATGTTACTGATGATTCGGAATGGAATAACGCCCCCCACCGGTGCTGTGTCGCTGAACATGTATGTGAGAACGGTCCAGGGTCGTTGGGTAAATTTTACGGTGCTGGCAGGCAACTGGAACCAATTTACCACATCAGCATAGAATGCGGCGCTGGAGTTGGTATTTACCGAAACGGCTGTTCTGATCAGCAGCAATACCAGGAAGAAAATGACATTAAGCGCAAAGAGCCACATCAGTGCATTATCTGGCTGACCGAGCGTAAAGCGGTATTTTTTTATCCGGTATTCCTGGTAGCGGTCTGCTTCGCCCATATTAATAAAAGACTTGGTATTTCAAAAGTACAAACAGTTATTGCAATGATTTGTTCCTGTTAGTAGAAAGTTTTTTTGTTCGTCTTATTCCATATCAGCACGAGTATAAAACCCACTACCATTCCACCCAAATGGGCAAAGTGAGCAACGTTATCTGCCTTTCCCGGATGAATGCCCCCAAAGAGGTCTATCGCTGCATAAACAGCAACCAGGTATTTTGCCTTAATGGGAAACGGGAGTGGGATAATATAGAACTGCGTATTGGGAAATAAATATGCGAAGGCCGCCATAAGGCCCATGATGGCACCTGAAGCACCCACGGCAGGGTAATCAGACAAGAACAGCTGAGCAATTCCGGCTCCCAGTCCGCATGCTAGATAAAAAATAAGAAAACGTTTAGGTCCCCACACTTTTTCCAGCATGCTGCCAAACATCCAGAGTGCATACATATTAAAAAGGATGTGAAAAATAACAATGCCTCCTCCTGCGTCGTATGCCGCATGTGCAAACATATGTGTTACCAGCTGGTAAGGCTTAAAGTAACCGCTGTCATAGGGAAAGAGAGCAATTTTATCGGTAAGTGCTTCTCCCAGGGTTGCGGTCTTATCAAAAAATAACTGCGCCACCCAAACAAGAACATTGATTATTATTAAATTTATTACAACCGATGTTTTTTGAAAACCGCTTCCGGAACTATTATATGCCATGGTACAAATTTAGTAGTTAAATGTTATTTCAATTTCAGCAGCACCACACATTCGATGTGGTGGGTGTGGGGAAACATATCCACCGGCTGAATTTTTTCTACCGAATATTTTTCATCCAGTAAAGCAATGTCCCTTGCCTGCGTGGCAGTATTGCAGCTTACGTACACAATTTTGGGGGCTGCAATTTCCAGGAGCTTGTTCACCAGTTTTTCATGCATGCCTGCCCGGGGCGGATCGGTTATGACCACATCGGGCCTGCCGTGTGTGGCAAAGAAATCGTCGTTGCATATCTTAATAACATCCCCGGCAAAAAACTCGGCGTGGCCGATATTATTTAATGCCGCATTTTCTTTGGCGTCTTCAATGGCTTCTTCTATCACTTCCACCCCGATTATTTTTTTTGCCTGCCCGCTCACAAAGATGCCGATGCTGCCGGTACCGCAATAAAGATCATACACAACTTCGTTGCCGGTAAGCCCCGCAAAATCACGGGTTATGCGGTATAATTTTTCTGCCTGCTTTGTATTGGTTTGAAAAAATGATTTGGCAGATATTTTAAATTGGTAGTTCTCTAATCTTTCAATCGCATACCCTTTTCCAAAATAAACCTGTGGCGTAAGGTCATAGATGCTGTCGTTCCATTTTGGATTGATGGTATAAAGCAGCGTGGTTATTTCCGGCACCTGTTTTAAAAGATGATCGAAGAGTTTTTTCCGGTCTTCTTCGGCATCATGGTTCAGGCAGATGTTCACCATCAGTTCTCCCGTGGTACACAGCCGTACAATGATGTTGCGAAGCCAGCCGGTATGCTGCCGTATGTCGTAAAAAGAAAAATTATTTTCCAGTGCAAATGACCGGATGGTATTCCGGATGCGGTTGTTCACATCATCCATCAGGTAGCATTCTTCAATGTCGATCACTTTGTCAAAGATCCGGGGTACGTGAAAACCCAATGCCCCCCCACCCCCCAAAGGGGGGATTATAGAGTCTGCGAATCCTTTCGATTTTTCTGCAATTGCAGACTCTTCAAAAGCCCCTCCTTTGGAGGGGTTTGGGGAGACAATTTCTTCCGGTAACAAATACCGCTTGTTGCTGAAAGTGAATTCCAGTTTATTCCGGTAGTGAATGGTATCATCTCCGCCAATGATGGGTAAAATATCCGGCAGGCCTGTTTTACCAATGCGTCTTAAATTCTGCTCCACTTCCTGTTGTTTATAGGATAGTTGTTTTTCGTAAGGCAGCATTTGCCATTTACAGCCACCACAAACGCCGAAGTGTTTGCAAAAAGGCTGCACCCGTTCTTTTGAAAATTCCTTTATCCGTAGGGCCCGGCCCTCGGCCCAGTCTTTTTTATTTTTGGTAAGCAGTATGTCGGCCACATCGCCGGGTACGGCACCGGAAATAAAGATCACTTTCCCGTCCAGCTTTGCCAATGCCTTGCCTTCTGCAGCATAGCCCGTAACGGCAATGTCTTCCAGTACCTGGTTTTTATTTTTCTTTCGCACGGCGGCAAAAATACCGTATAAATCATCAGAATTTGTTTTGTTAATGATTTGTAATTGTTAAACCACGATAACCGGGCCGGGTGAAGAATAACCGGCGATTTTAAATACATTTGCTATCCTTTAATAATCATGAAAAAGTACTATACACTTCTTTTAGCCATCGTTGTTTTTAAGGCGGGCCTGGGCCAGGGCTATCAAATTTCCCTTAAAACCCCCGACTTCAAAAGCGGCATTACCTATCTTACCTATTACATGGGAAGCAATTTTAATGTAGCCGACTCTGCCGCCATCAGTAATAAAGGCACGGCCATCTTTAAAGGCGCTTCCAAATTACCCCCGGGCATTTATGCTATTTTCTTGCCGGGAAACAGGCTACGGGTGGAGTTCCTTATCGACAAAGAACAGGTGATCGCGGTAACGGCCGATACTACGGACCTCATCAACAAAACCATTATTACCGGGTCAAAAGAAAACATCCTGTACGACCAGTACCAGAAATTTGCCTCATCAAAAGGAATGCTGATACAACAGGAACGAAATGCCTATGCAACATCCCGTACGAAAGAAGATTCGCTGCTGCATGAAAAGAACTACAATAATTACAACAAACAACTGAACGAATACCGGGAAGGCATCATAAAGAACCAACCCAATTCCATGATGGCGGCGCTGCTGAAGGCAATGAAAGAACCACCCGTGCCAACAAAGGTTCCGGTTACAAAACAAGACTCCCTCAGTAATTATTACGAGTATAAAAATCATTACTGGGACGGCATTACTTTCATGGACGACCGCATCATAAGAACGCCTTTCTTTTTAAGAAAACTGGAGCGTTATTACCGGGAGGTTCTGTCCCCGGCTTCCGACAGCATCATACGGGACGTAGATTATAAATTATTGCTGGCCAGGTCGGCACCGGAGATGTACAAGTTTTTGCTTAACTGGCTTACCGATGAATACATCAATCCAAAATACATGGGACAGGATGCTGTGTTTGTTCACCTGTTTGAAAAATACCACAGCAAGGGACTCAGCAAATGGCTTAATGAAAGCCAGATGGACGGGATCAGCCGCAGGGCTTATATGCTTATGTCGAACCTGATCGGTGATAAAGCAGCCGACCTGGATATGCTTGACGTGGCCGATAATCCAATGTCGCTTTATAATGTTTCTGCCGACTATACCGTTATCTGTTTCTGGGATCCCAACTGCGGCCATTGTAAAGAAGTGGTTCCGCGGCTTGACTCCATTTACAAAGCCAGCTGGAAACAACACAACGTAAAGATATTTGGCGTGCTTACTCCCGATGGAAAGGCAGACATAAAACCCGAATGGCTGAGTTTTATAAACAATCATAAAATGACAGACTGGGTAAATGTTTATCAAACCAAAGAAGCGGAAGCAAAAAATGTGGCCGAACAAAGGCCCAGTTTCCGCCAGTTATATGATGTTTCCATGACACCCACGTTGTTTTTACTGGATAAAGAAAAGCGCATCATCGCTAAAAAACTTACCTGGGAACAAATGAACGACCTCCTGGAGGTAAAATGGAAAACGCCTTCTTCGAATTAAAACAAACTGCTGATGAAAAAATTTTATTTACTATTTGTGCTCGTCCTTGGTGCAGCCGCTGCATTTTCTCAAACGCTGTTCACCTATGGGAACAAAGCTGTTGATAAAGAAGAATTTTTGCGTGCGTATAACAAGAACAAAACCCCCGTTGCCGATAAAGAAAAAGCCCTGCGGGAATATCTTGACCTGTATGTTAAATTCAAACTGAAAGTAAATGCGGCCATTGATATGAAGCTTGATACCCTGCCGCAGTTGCAATACGATGCTCAGAGTTTCCGCACCCAGATAGAAGACAGTTACCTTAATAATGAAAAAGCACTCGACGGCCTGCTTGCTGAAGCATTTGACAGAAGCCAGAAAGATCTTCATGTGCTGCATTTTTTTGCAGCCACAAATAATTCGCTTAAGCCGGAGGATACCGCAAAAATTTACAAGGCTGTTTCGACTTTATATTCCTCTCTCAATTCGGGAAAAACGGATTACGAAAAACTGGTTGAAGCCGCCGGTGCAGAAAGCATCAAACAATCAGACATTGGATTTATCACCGTTTTTTCCCTGCCGTACGAATACGAAAATGTTATTTATGGTTTAGGCAAAAACCAGGTAAGTAAACCATACCGGTCTAAAAACGGGTGGCATATTTTTAAAGTGATTGACGAAAGGGCAGCGGTTGGAAAATGGAAAGTTTCCCAGATACTGCTTGCTATGCCTCCCGAACAACAGGATGTTAGTAAGCTGTTGTTGCAGAAAAGAGCCGATTCTATTTACCAGTTGCTGCAGAAAGGAATGGACTTTGCCCTGATGGCAAGGCAATTCAGCGATGATAAGTTAAGCTATGGAAACAATGGTGAGCTGCCCGAGTTCGGTTCAGGAAGATACCAGACCTCTTTTGAAAACGAAGTTTTTAAACTCAGTCGTGATGGGGAGATAAGCAAACCTTTCCTCACAGAATATGGGTATCATATTGTAAAGAGATTATCGCACAGTGCCGTATCAACAGACAGGAATGATCCTGCTTATATTTTTGAACTGAAGCAAAAAGTTCAGCAGGATCCAAGGATAAATGTTGCAAAGGAACTGTTTGTGAAAGAGGTACAGAAACAGGTAAGCTTTAAAAAAACAGGCGCTGTTTCAGACCAGGACCTGTTTCGCTATGCCGACAGTGTTATTGCAAACCTTGCTGTTGAAAAAGGCAATACGGATGTTTATCCCATCAGCAATAAAATTATTTATGGTTTTGGAAAGGCAAAGATTTCCGGGCAAGAGTGGCTGGATTTTGTAAAAAGGTATAAAGGTAACCCGGAACTTTACCGGAATGAAAGCAATGCAGCATTGCTTGAGAAATTTGCTGCCACCACATCACTTGAGTATTATAAAAAACACCTGGAGGATTATAATACCGAATTCAGGTACCAGATGCAGGAGTTCAAAGATGGAAATGTGCTGTTTGAGATTATGGAAAGAAATGTGTGGGGAAATGCCGCTGCCGATACCGCCGCTTTATTAAAACATTACAACACAAATAAAAACAAATACCTGTGGGCTTCCAGCGCCGACATCATTCTTTTCAACTGCTTTAATAAAACGATCGCTGAAGGGGCAAGAGAATCGCTGAAGAGTGGAAAAGACTGGAAAAAAATAGTGGAAGAGTCCAACAACAGCATCCAGGCAGATTCGGGAAGGTTTGAGCTTTCGCAAATACCTGTTACTATTGATCCAAAACTTGCTGCAGGAAGTATTACGGAGGTTGCAACAAACCAGCAAGATGGTTCGGCCGGTTTTGTGAAAGTAGTGAAGCAATACGACGATGGTGCACAACGGACTTTTGATGAAGCAAGGGGGCTGGTGATAAATGACTATCAAAATATCCTGGAAGAAAAATGGATCGAAGAGTTGAAAAAGAAATACCCGGTTAAAGTAAACGAAGCCGTCTTTCAGTCCCTGCTTAAATAATGACATTTCTATTACAATTTTAAAACCTGCCTGCTGCAACCGTTGGCAGGTTTTTTGCGTATATGGGGTGAATAACAAACAGGGGCCCTGAATTATGCAGCAGCTGCTTTTTCGTTGACCTATTACCTTACCTAAAACACATGAAATATGAAAACGGTATTAACGGGATTTCTATTGATTTTATTTTCTTCCTTTATTAACGCAGATGCCCAAATATATCTCCAGGGCGGTTTAAATCTTGCCAACATCACAAAGACCAACGATGGACAAACAGAAAAGAATAATATTCTTCCCTCTTTTAATGCAGGGATCATGGGACGTTGGGGCTTATCCAAAGAACTGGATATTGAAACGGGGCTTTTATTTACCGGCCACGGCTCAAAGGCTGAAACTTATTTTAATGGCGGGAATGATTATGTAAAATCAAAATTCAACCCGCTTTATATACAGGCGCCGCTGAATGCAGTAATAAAAATTCCGCTGGATAAAAAATCGGGTATCTTCTTTCATGCCGGACCATATATTGCTGTTGGCATCGGTGGAAAATCAAAGATGGAATCAAAGATCGGCCCGCTGGTATCTTCTTCCACCAAAAGTATAAAGTTCAGCAACGACGATCCGTTCACTTCACAACAGGACGATGCTGCGTATGATAAATTAAAACGCTTTGATTATGGGTTGAATTTTGGCGGAGGCTTTGAATTTGAACACCTGATATTAAAAGCGAATTACGGGCTGGGGCTTGCAAAAATAAATTCTACCGAAGGCAACAATTCGCAAAACAACAAAAACAAATACAGAACGATCAGTGTTTCGGTTGGTATTCCGCTGGGAAAATAATTACCCGTTGATGAAAACTAAAAACCCGCTGTTCATTACAGGGGGTTTTTTATTTTTTATAAAAGTTGTTTTACCACATCACCAACAATCTGTGGCCTGCCCAGTGTATAATAATGCAGGATGGGCACACCGGATTTTTTCAGCTCTCTCGATTGGTTAAGCAGCCACTCTTTTCCTACCTGTTCAACCGCTTCGGGAGTTTTACATTTTATTATTTCGTTGCTTAGCGCTGCCGGCAGATCAATATGGAACACTTTGGGAAGCATGGTCAGTTGCGTAGCGCTGTAAATAGGTTTTAATCCCGGAATTATAGGAACGGTTATTCCGGCATCCCGGCAGGCCTTTTCAAACGCAAAGTATTTTTCATTATCGAAGAACATCTGGGTAACTATATAGTCTGCTCCCATATCCACTTTCATTTTCAGGTACTGCAGGTCGCTTTCCATGTTTGGTGCTTCAAAATGTTTTTCGGGATAGCCGGCCACGCCGATACAGAATTTTGTTTTACTGGTATTCTTCAGGTCTTCTTCCAGGTAAATACCCGAGTTAAGATCAACCACCTGTTTCAACAGGTCGCTTGCATACTTATGTCCGCCTGGCTCGGGTAGAAATGCCGTTTCATTTTTTGCAGCATCGCCACGCAGCACCAGCACATTGTCAATACCCAGGTAGTGAAGGTTAATCAATGCATCTTCTGTTTCGTTCACATCAAAACCTCCGCAGATAAGATGAGGTACGGTGTCAACGCTGTATTTATTCATGATAGCTGCGCAGATACTTTCTGTGCCTGGGCGCTTACGTACTACTACTTTCTGAAAACTTCCATCGGCATTTTTCTTAAACACATGTTCACTACGATGGTATGTTACATTTATATACGCCGGCTTATATTCCATCAACGGGTCGAGGTGCTGGTACAGCGACTGGATCCCCTTGCCCTTAAGCGGTGGTAATATCTCGAAAGAAATTAGGGTGTCCTTCGCTTCTTTGATGTGATCTGTTACTTTCATCTGTTCAGTTAAAATGCAAACTTACTTAAGCTGTGCTAAAAATGAACAGGGTGCTTAGTAAATGATCTGGTCCAAATACAGGGTGCTGTATTTATACCAGAATGGGGTTAATCTCGATCTGTTTCGGTATTGTAATTTCCTCACTATCCAGGCGTTATTATTATACCATACCAGGTCAATGAGGATTGTTGATTTATACCCTTCGTAATAATTTGTTGGAATATCACCAATGCCGGTTGGAAGGGTGTCTTTTACTCCCCGCACAATAAAATTTTCTGCAGCACCTTCATTGAATGTAGTATAATTGTCTCCTATTACCGCCGGTTCTTTACAAAACAGGTTGGAGGCATTGTTTGCGTATTGATACAATCCGTCTGTTTTCGATTGCAGCAGCCAAACCGTGGTATCTTTATCAACATCCACTACATTGAGCCATTTTTCTCCGGCAATAGTATCCTCGGTTTTAGCTTTAAGGGTCATGATTCTAGCCTGGTATAAGCTTCCGTCCTGGTGGTAAATGTAATAACGATATGTCCAGGTAGTGCCAAGTCTGGGTTTTAGGTTCGTAGGCGTAGGAGGCGTAAAGCCTGGTGCTAATGAGCCGTCTATTTCCTTCTGGCAGGATAGAAATAAGATTCCTGAAAGTACCAGTAAAAAAAGTAATGAATATTTCTGCTTGTACATTTGTTCCTGCTTAACGATGATAAAGGTTCATTAAAAATAATTAAAAACGGCTTATCCTGAGCATTATTCTGCCAGGCAGTACATAAGATCTGTTCAAAACTGTTGTTAATAAATCCTGTATCCGGGGTCATTAAGCGGTTTATGCTATTTTTGCTTTAAATACTTCATTTTGAATTTAACGATACAAACCCGGGGGCTCGTAAAAGTTTATGGCAGCAGAACTGTGGTAAACAATGTTTCCTTTGAAGTAAAGCAGGGAGAAATTGTTGGCTTACTGGGACCCAACGGGGCCGGCAAAACAACTTCTTTTTACCAGGTGGTGGGCTTGGTAAAACCAGATGAAGGAGAGGTTTTTCTAAATGACATCAACATCACCAGGCTGCCTATGTATAAAAGAGCGCAGATGGGGATCGGTTATTTGCCACAGGAGGCCAGCGTTTTCCGTAAACTGAGCGTGGAAGACAACATTCTTGCCGTGCTGGAAATGACAAAGCTGAGCAAACAACAGCAAAAAGAAAAAATGGAGACCCTGCTGGACGAATTCAACCTGCAACGGGTACGTAAAAATAACGGCGACACATTGAGTGGTGGTGAAAGACGACGAACCGAGATTGCCCGGGCACTGGCCGTTGACCCGAAATTTATTTTATTGGATGAGCCCTTTGCCGGTGTTGACCCGATCGCTGTGGAAGACATACAGGCTATTGTGGCAAAACTGAAATTTAGAAATATCGGTATTTTGATCACCGATCACAACGTAAACGAAACACTTTCCATTTGCGACAGGGCATACCTCCTCATTGATGGTAAAATATTTACACACGGCACTGCCGAAGAGCTTGCCGGTGACGAACAAGTACGCCGCTTATACCTGGGTAAAAACTTCGAATTAAAGCGCAAGGATTATTTACATGATGAAGCTGCCCGATAATTTTTTATCTTGGGAGAGAAATGAAGCTGCTTTCCCCCGCCATATCCAAATTAGCACGTATGCGCCTTTGGCGTATAGAGAACTGGAGCAGCCACCCGGTAGCCGTTCAGCGGGAGGTTTTGCAGGAGCTGGTTACTGCAGCCCAATACACCGAGTTTGGCAGGAAGTATAATTTTTCAAAACTCTTTACGCTGAAGGAATTTAAAAAGAATGTCCCCATTCATGAGTACGATGACATAAAGCCTTATATACTCCGCATGATGGAGGGGGAAGAGAATATTTTATGGAATACCCCGGTCAAATGGTTTGCAAAGTCTTCAGGTACCACGTCTGATAAAAGCAAGTTCATTCCCATAAGTGAAGAAAGCCTGTACGACAATCATTTTAAAGCCAGCAAAGATCTGCTGAGCAATTACTATAAAAACTTCCCTTCCAGCGACCTGCTTACCGGCAAGGGCCTGGTGGTTGGAGGTTCTCACCAGATAAGCAAAGTAAATGAAGAGATACAGTATGGTGACCTCAGTGCGGTGCTTATGCAAAACTCACCCTTCTGGGGGCAATGGATTCGTACGCCTGAATTGAGTGTGGCGTTGCTGGACGAATGGGAAATGAAAATTGAAAAACTTGCCCAGGTTACTGCCAATGAAAATGTTACTTCGCTGGCGGGTGTACCAACCTGGACTCTTCTTTTACTAAAAAGAATTCTTGAAATAAAAGGAAAGGCAAACATCAAAGAAGTGTGGCCCAATTTAGAACTCTACATAAATGGCGGCGTTTCGTTTGTTCCTTACAAAGAACAGTTTGACAGGATTTTCGGTCAAAAAATAAATTACCTGGAAATATACAATGCCAGCGAAGGTTTTATTGCAGCGCAGGTAAGCCCGGATGATGATGGCATGTTATTGTTTACCGAGCATGGCATCTTTTACGAATTCATGCCGGTGGAAGAATATGGAAAAAAAGATCCGGCAACCATTGGTCTGAAAGATGTGGTGACCGGAAAAAATTATGCACTTATCATCAGTACAACCGGTGGCTTGTGGCGATACCTGATCGGCGATACCATACAGTTCACCAGCCTTGATCCGTATAAAATAAAAATAAGCGGACGGTTAAAACATTACATGAATGCTTTTGGCGAGGAAGTGATCGTTGATAACAGCGATAAAGCCATTGCCATTGCTGCAGAAAAAACAAATGCCATTGTAAATGATTATACGGCTGCGCCGGTTTATTTCAGCGAGCACAGCAATGGTGCACACGAATGGCTGGTGGAGTTTGAAAAAGAGCCCGACGATTTCACTGTTTTTGTTACAGAGCTTGATAAAAACCTGAAGAATATCAACAGCGATTACGAAGCTAAGCGCCATAAAAATATTGCGTTACGCATGCCCATTGTTCACAAGTTACCCAAGGGAACATTCAGGGAGTGGTTACGGAGTAAAGGAAAACTGGGCGGGCAGCACAAGGTGCCGCGGCTCAGCAACGAGCGGCAGGTGCTGGAAGAGATCCTGAAAATAAAAAATATCGGAACTGTTTAAAGTTTTGATTTTATCTTGAGATAAGAAAAAGCATATCTATGAAATTATTAGAAGGAAAAAACGCCATTATAACCGGGGCTGCCCGTGGTATTGGCGAAGGCATTGCTTTAAAATTTGCAGAACATGGTTGCAATATTGCTTTTACGTATGTAAGTGATAACAGTGCAGAAAAAGCCAATGCGCTGGTGGAAAAACTCGCCGGTATGGGTGTAAAAGCAAAGGCCTGGAAAAGCAACGCCGGCGATTATGCGGCCTGCGAAAGTTTTGTGAATGATGTACTGAAAGAATTTGGTGCCATTGATATCTGTGTAAACAATGCCGGTATCTCAAAAGATAATTTACTGCTTCGGATGACGCCTGAGCAATGGGACGAAGTAATTCGGATAAACCTGAACAGCGTTTTCAACATGACCAAGCAGGTGATACGCCCCATGATGAAAGCAAGAAGCGGCAGTATCATCAACATGAGCAGTGTGATTGGCGAAATGGGCAATGCCGGCCAGAGCAGTTATGCGGCCAGCAAAGCGGGTATTATTGGTTTTACAAAAAGTGTTGCCAAAGAATTGGGAAGCCGCAACATCCGCTGCAATGCGGTGGCTCCTGGTTTTGTGGAAACCGACATGACCAGTTATTTAAAAGAAGGCGAGGGCGCCGAAAAATATAAAGCCGACATTCCATTAGGAAGATTTGCCAGCACTGAAGACATAGCCAATGTCTGCCTGTTTTTAGCTTGTGATATGGGCAATTACATTACCGGGCAGGTAATAAGCGCCTGCGGTGGGTTGAATATCTAGTAACGGCGTCTTTTTACTGTCATATTTCTGTTAATCTGTTTTAAAATGCTTGCTCATATGCGGCATGAAAAATATATTTGCACCCAATGAAGGCAAAAAAAATAACCGCTGTTTTTTTTATCTGGGTGCTGGCCCTGCAGCTGCTGCCCATCAAACAGGCTATCCGTTATTTTTTTACTGATTCACCGCTGATAGAAGAATTTATAGCGGCAGGAAAAGGTGTAACAAAAAATTTCCGCCTCCTTGAAGAAGATCTTAATTCAATACACAGCTGCAACGGCATTGAATTCCATTTAAGCCCTTTACAAAAAAGTTCCTCCTTTATTTTCGCTGAAAAACTTCCGGCTTTCTATACCGCCGATATTCTTACCCCGCCTCCCAACCCGGTTGCCTGATATCATCCTTTAGCTTTTTAACGCCGCAGGAACGATCCTGTGCGCTTTTAATTTATTCATCCGGGTATAAGATCTCTTTCTTATGCGCAAATAAATTTTTACATGAAAAATATTTTTAAAAATATTACGTCCGACCTGTCGGCATCGGTAGTGGTATTGCTGGTTGCCATACCGCTTTGCCTGGGAATTGCATTAGGATCGGGTGCCCCTTTATTTTCCGGGATCATTGCCGGTATTGTAGGAGGAATTGTTGTTGGCATAGCAAGTGGTTCGTCATTAAGCGTAAGTGGCCCGGCAGCAGGGTTAACCGTGATCGTTGCAACCGCTATATTAAAACTCCAGGTGTTTGAGGCTTTCTTGTTGGCCGTGGTCATTGCGGGGGTCATCCAGTTGATCCTTGGCTATGTAAAGGCGGGTGTTATTGGCGATTACATTCCTAACGCAGTTATTAAAGGAATGCTGGCTGCCATCGGTCTTATACTGATCTTAAAACAGGTTCCTCACCTGATCGGTTATGATGCAGATTTTTCCGGCGATGAAAATTTCAGCCAGGGTAACGATGAAAATACTTTTTCTGGGCTATGGAATGCAGTTAATTATATAACGCCATCGGCGGTGGTCATTGGCGGCAGCGCTTTACTCATTCTTATATTCTGGTCGAGACCCGTCATCTCTTCTAACAAGTGGTTGCAACTGGTGCCGGCTCCTTTGCTGGCTGTATTAGCCGGCACATTTATTAACGAAGCTTTCAAAATATACCGGCCCGACTATGCACTTGAACTAAAACATCTTGTTGCATTACCCGTGGCAAAGGATATGGGAGAGTTCTTTTCTTTTTTTACTTTTCCAAACATTGATTACTTAAACAATCCCGATGTATGGATAACCGGTATAACACTTGCTATTGTTGCCAGCCTGGAAACATTGCTGGGTATTGAAGCGGTTGATAAGCTTGATCCGTTGAAAAGAGTAACGCCGCCAAACAGGGAGCTTAAGGCACAGGGTATTGGAAATATCTTAAGCGGCTTGCTGGGCGGACTTCCCCTGACCTCTGTGGTGGTAAGAAGTTCTGCCAACGTAAATGCCGGCGCTAAAACAAAACTTTCCGCCATCCTGCATGGTGTATTCATGTTGTTATGCGTAGTGTTTATTCCCTTTGTCCTGAACAAGATCCCGCTGGCCGCATTGGCTGCTATTCTTATTTTTACGGGGTACAAACTTGCAAAAGTTTCTTTGTTCAAAGAGTTCTTTCAAAAGGGGTGGGACCAGTTTGTGCCTTTTGTGGTTACCATAGCAGCAATCCTCATAACAGATCTGCTGAAGGGAATACTGATCGGAATCGGCGTTGGCCTGTTCTATTTGATAAGAAGCAATTTCCGCTCGGCTGTTTTTATCGTAAATGACGATAATAAATTTTTATTCCGGCTACGGAAAGATGTTTCCTTCTTAAATAAACCCATCATCAAGAAAACGCTTGAAGACGTGCCCGAAAATGCCTACGTGATCATTGATGCCACCCGGGCTGATTTTATCGATAAAGACGTGATCGAAGAAATAAATAACTTCATGCTACACGCCCATCTTAAAAACATTAGTATAGAAATAAAGAAAAGCCAGTTCAAGGCTGTACATTTATTATTAAATAACCCAAAAACACCATTTTAAATTTTATGACACCATACGAAAAGCTTTTACTCGAAAATAAAGCCTGGGCAAAAGAACAGGTAGAAGAGGACCCTGATTTTTTCAAGCGTCTCTCTTCTCTGCAAACACCCGAATTTTTATGGATCGGCTGCAGCGATAGCCGGGTGCCTGCTGATAAAATAACCGGAACACAACCCGGAGAGATCTTTGTACATCGCAACATCGCCAACATGGTGGTGCACACCGATGTAAATCTTTTAAGTGTACTCGACTTTGCGGTAAACCATCTGAAGGTTAAACACGTGATCGTTTGCGGGCATTATGGATGCGGAGGCATTAAAGCCGCCATGAGCAGCAGGGATTATAAACCCGTACTTAATATGTGGTTGAGAAACATAAAAGACGTGTACCACATTTACCAGGCCGAACTTAATTCTATAAAAGATGAAGAACAAAAAACAGACCGGCTGGTTGAACTGAATGTGGTTGAACAGGTAACGCACCTGGCGCAAACCTCCATCATTCAGCGGGCCTGGCAAACAGAAAACGGCCCGCATTTACACGGTTGGGTATATGGCCTGAAAGACGGAATCATTAAACCCGTACTGGAGATGACGCCCGGGTCTTATATTGACCCGTTGTATGCGTATGAAGATCTGTAAATGATCAGATAAATAAAAAAGGAGACGAAACGTCTCCTTTTTTATTTCTTATTTTTTTGTTTTGAATTTAGTTATTGCATTTCTTGTAAACTCACTCAACACCAGTTTTCCACTAATGGCTGCTCTTTCTTTCAGCAGTTCGTCCCAGTGTTCTGTTCCCTTCCAGAATATTTTTTTCATTTCAGCCATTGCCGCCGGGTTGGAGTGGGCCAACGTACTGACCAGCCGGTAAACAGCTTCGTCCATGTTTTCTATACTCTCGTGCACTTCGGAAAACAATCCTTTTTTTCTTGCCCACTCGGTATTACGCCAGTTGCCGGCATCAATGGCCAGGGCGCTGAAAGCAGATGTGCCGATCTTTCTTTCCACTGCCGGGCCAACCACAAAGGGGCCAATGCCAACGGCCAGTTCACTTAGTTTTACTTCGGCCTTGTTTGTTGCAATTGCGTAATCAACGGCGCTTGCCAAACCAACACCGCCGCCCACACATTTGCCCTGTATTCTTCCAATTATAAATTTTGGACATTTGCGCATGGCGTTTATTACATTAGCAAAGCCGCTGAAAAATTTCAATCCTTCTGCTTCCGTTTTAATGGAGATCAATTCATCAAAACTTGCACCAGAGCAAAATGTTTTTTCGCCGGCACTTCTTAAAATAATTACCCTTGTATCATCGTGTGTGCCTGCAAAATGAATTTCCCGGGCAAGTTCTTCCAGTATCTTCCCCGGCAACGAATTGCTTTGCGGATGAAAGAATTCAATGGTATTGATGCCGTGTTCAATATGTGATCTTACGTATGATTCTGTGCTCATAAAAAATATTTTCTACTATAAATTTATAAAATCTTATTGCTTTTGCTTAGCCACCATTGTTAAAATGGTTGCCACACCGGTAATCTCATTTGTTTCATCGATCATTTCCACCAGCCATTTTACTATTCCTTTATCAATATCATCTCCTCTTTTAAAATCTTCCGGTTTTTCGATCACCCGTTTATCATTCAGCAATTTTTCTTTGCAGGTAAAGCGGATATGAATTTCGGCACCGGGATAAACCGGTTTGGTGAATCGCAGTTCATCTATGCCGTAATTCAGCAATACCGGGTTTTTTTCATACCCGGCTACAAACAAGCCGGCAGCAAGGCTCATGATAAAATATCCATGTGCCACCTGTTGCTCAAACATGGTTCCTTCAAAATCGGTGGTTTTTATATGTGCATAAAAATGATCGCCGCTCAGGTCGGCAAAGCTGTCAATGTCTTCTGATGTGATCACTCTTTTTTCTGTTACGATCTGGTCGCCTATCTCTAATTCCTCAAAATATTTTGTGAACGGATGTTTGCCGGGATCTTTTCCGGCTGCGTATTGCTGGTAAACATTTGTGATGGCTGTGATCGTTGTTGGAGAACCCTGCAATGCCGTGCGTTGCAGGTAATGCTTCACTCCCCGTAAACCTCCCATTTCTTCACCGCCACCTGCACGGCCGGGTCCGCCATGCACCAGCAATGGCAATGGTGATCCGTGCCCGGTGCTTTCCTTTGCACACTCATTATTCAATACCAGTATTCTTCCGTGATGCGTTGCTGCGCCGGTGACATATTGCCGGGCGGTTTTATGATCAGCCGTAACAATGGTAGAGCACAAACTTCCTTTCCCAAGTTTGCTCAGCGCAATGGCATCTTCCAATTTTTTATAAGGCATAATGGTGCTTACCGGGCCAAATGCTTCTACTTCGTGTACTTCTTTTGCATCAAATGGTTTTTCATTCATCAGTAACACCGGCGACATGAATGCGCCTTTGTTTGCATCTGCATCCACCACATCCACGCTATCCAGCGATCCATAAATTATTTGTGAAGAAGCAAGGAGTTTCTGCACCTGTTCTTTTACTTCGTTGCGTTGTGTTTGCCCGGCCAACGAACCCATTCTTACCTTTTCATTCAATGGATTACCAATGGTTGTTTGCGCAAGCGATGTGGCGATAGCTTTCCACACATCTTCCATTTTATTTTCCGGTACAAATATTCTTCTTATGCCGGTGCAGCGCTGGCCGGCTTTTAATGTCATTTCTTTTCTTACTTCTTTAATAAAAATATCCCATTCGGGTTTCTCGGGTGTTACGTCATTTCCAAGTACGATGCAATTCAACGAGTCTGCTTCCATGTTGAACGGAACATTCTCTCTCAAAATATTAGGGTTGGATTTTAATAACAGCCCTGTTGATGCAGAACCGGTGAATGTTACCACATCCTGCGAGGTAACATGATCAAGTATGTCTCCTGCGCTGCCACATAGTAATTGCAACGCTCCTTCGGGTAAGATTTTTGAGGCGATGATCTCTTTTACTACAGCTTCGGTTAAATAACTGGTAACGGTCGCCGGCTTTACAACTGCTGGCATCCCGGCCAATAAATTCACCGCAATTTTTTCCAGCATGCCCCACACAGGAAAATTAAATGCGTTGATATGAACCGCTACTCCTTCTTTTGGCACCAGTATATGTGTGCCCATGAATGTATTGTTCTTGCCCAGGTTATGGCTGTCGCCATCAATACAAAAGATTTCATTTGGAAATTTGCGGCGTAGCGACGCATTGGCGAAAAGATTTCCAATCCCTCCTTCAATATCTACCCAGCTATCAGCTTTGGTGGCACCGGTTTGGTAAGATATCTTATAAAATTTATCAAGATGGTTTCTTAAGTGCATTGCCAGCGCCTTCAGCATATTGCCCCGTTCATGAAAGGTCATCTTACGAAGAGCCGGGTTGCCCACTTCTCTTCCGTATTCAAGAATTTTTTTAAAATCGAGCCCGCCTGTTGTTGCTGCAGCAATTTCGTCGCCGGTAACCGCATTGTATAATTTCTGTCCTTCGCCATCGCCGGTGATCCATTTGCCGGTGATATAATTTTCAAGTTTCATTCCCTGTTATTTTTCCCTGCTAAGGTAGCCTAAAAACAAAAGAGGCTTTACGCCTCTTTCTTAAAATTATTTTATAGCAACCCAAATTGTCGCAGGTGGTGTGTTACGTGTTTGTAATGCAGCAATACCCATTCTTCAAAATTCAGTTCACCAAAAACGGGGTGCATCGTTTTCCTGTCCTGGTTGTCTTTAAAATATATTTCGAAGTTTGTAACAGAAGCCGCAAGTTTGTCCACGGCCTGTTCCATGTTCTCATAACGCAGGGGTAAGGGCTCTTCTCCAATTACATCCACGGGCGCTTTGGTATTTTCCCGGAATTGCTTGTCACTCAAAAGAAATTCTTTGAATTTGGGCAGGTGCTCAACGGGAGTAACCAGGGGAAATTTTATTTTTTCTACCGAGACATTAAAGAATGCTGTTACATGCTCCACCATTTGCTGGCCATTCATCTTACCCCATTTAGCGACAGCATCTGCCGAAAGAGTTTTTACCCGGGGTATAAATTCCGTCTTAATAAAATTGAGTTTTTCTGTATCCATAGCTTCTGTTTACATCGCAATGTAAAACAAAAAAGCATCCGCAAACCGGCGGATGCTTCGATGCATTTTCGTTATCTAAAAGATCAGGCCCTTTTATCTATCTCTTTGCAGAGCCTGTCGAATATCTCATCAATGGATCCTTCGCCTTTTACCATTTCCACTTTTTCAAATTGCTTGTAATAGTCTGCAACAACAGCGGTCTTGTTATGGTATTCGGTGATCCTCGCCCGGATAACGTTTTCATTATTGTCATCACTTCGGCCGCTTGTCTCTCCACGTTTCAGCAATCGCTTTATCAATTCTGCTTCGCTTACTTCCAGGGCAAGCATTACCGCGATCGGCGCATTTTTTAATTCCAGCAACTTATCAAGCGCTTCTGCCTGGGCTGCGGTACGTGGAAAGCCGTCGAATAAAAAACCCTTTGCATTGGGATTACCATCAAGCGCTGAACTGATCATCCCGATCACCACTTCATCGGGAACCAGTTGGCCCTTATCCATAAAATTCTGTGCTTCTTTACCCAGGGGGGTTTGGTGGCTAATTTCGCTGCGCAGCAGATCACCCGTACTCAGGTGCTTTAAGCCGTACTTTGCGATCAATTTTTCACTTTGCGTTCCTTTGCCACTGCCGGGAGGGCCAAATAATATCAGGTTAAACATGTTGGTTGCTATCGGTATGAAGATAGCAAATATAATAATCGGAGTTTAAATATTCTTTAACAAGGCTGATTATCTGTTGAAAATCTTAAAATACCGGCTTTTCGTACATAGAGAACTATTAATGACGAAATTTGTTGAATAAATCATGAAGAAGGTTTTCTATAGCATCCTGTTTTTTTCAGCAGTCTTAACCGGTTGTACCAGCTCTTCGGTTAAGCAAAAAAATATAACGACCATGGACAGTTCAAAAAATATCAATCCCGTTTACTCCAATACAGATTCTGAAAAGGTGAACATCAGCAACGATGAATGGAAAAAGATGTTGCCATCAGATGTTTATAGCATCGCCCGTGAAAAGGGCACCGAAAGGGCTTTTACCGGAAAATACTGGGATCATAAAGAGGTGGGCACATATTACTGCGCTGCCTGTGGTAACCCGCTATTCAACAGCAATGGAAAATTTGAAAGCAGTTGCGGCTGGCCCAGTTTTTTTGAGCCGATCAATAAGGGCAGCATTATTTATGCACCTGATAACAGTTATGGAATGAAGCGTACCGAAGTAATGTGTGGCCGCTGCAAGGCACACCTGGGCCATGTTTTTGAAGATGGTCCGCCGCCAACCGGTTTACGGTATTGCATTAATTCCGTAATTCTTGATTTTGAAAAAGCAAAAGATGCAGCAAAGGGATTTGAAGAAAAGAGTAAGGTGAAAAAATAATTTAGGCTCCTCCGCTTATATATTTGATTTGCGGCTCCGGTGTTTTTTTTGCACCTTCATTGTTCAATTCTTTTGACAATGAAAAAACTAATTGCTGCTGTTATTAGCCTGGTGCTTATTTCCGGTTCAACGCATGCACAGAAAGCTTTGCTTGCCCAGTTTAAAAATCTAAAGCCCCGTAACATAGGGCCTGCCGGTATGAGCGGGCGCATTACTTCTGTGGATGTGGTTGTTGACAACCCAAACATCATTTACCTGGGTTCTGCTTCTGGTGGTGTTTGGAAAACAGAGAACAGCGGTAACTCATGGGCGCCGGTATTTGATGATCAGCCCACACAAAACATCGGCTCGGTGGCTGTTCAGCAATCAAACCCCAATATTGTCTGGGTAGGCACCGGCGAGGGCAACCCACGCAATTCACTAAACCTTGGTGAAGGAATTTTTAAAAGCATGGATGCCGGTAAAACATGGAAGATGATGGGCCTGGAAAAAACAAAGAACATTCATCGCATCATTATTGATCCTGCTAACCCCAATACAATTTATGCTGCAGCCATCGGCAATCCCTTTGCTTCTCATCCCGAACGTGGCGTGTTTAAAACAACCGATGGCGGAGAAACCTGGAATAAAATTTTATATACCAATGATTCGTCTGGTTGTGCAGAGCTTGTGATGGACCCATCAAATCCAAACCGGTTAATTGCATGCATGTGGCAACATCGCCGTACGCCCTGGGATTTCAAAAGCGGCGGAACCGGCAGCGGATTATATATAACGATCGACGGTGGAAAGAACTGGAAAAAATTAAGCAAGGAAGAAGGCTTGCCCGATGGAAATTTCGGAAGAATTGGCTTGGCCTTTGCCAGCAATGATTCCCGCCGGGTGTATGCCATGGTGGAGGCAACAAAAAATGGTTTATACAAAAGTGACGATGGCGGAATGAAATGGGAATTGGTGAACAGCGATGCAAGGTGGGTGACCAATCGCCCTTTCTATTTCCAGGACATCCGGGTGGATCCAAAAAATGAAAATCGTTTGTATAATATTCACGACCAGGTAGAGGTAAGCGAGGATGGTGGTAAAACATTCAGCACGCTGATTCCATATTCCGGTATTCATCCCGATCACCATGCCTGGTGGATCAGTCCGAAGGACCCAAATTTTATGATCGAAGGAAATGATGGTGGCATCGGCATCACTCATGACCGCGGAAAGAACTGGACCTTTGACGAAAAGATCCCGGCTGGCCAATTCTATCATGTTAATGTGGACAACGAAATTCCGTACAACGTAATGGGTGGCATGCAGGATAACGGCAGCTGGCATGGCCCGGCCTATGCCTGGATCAACAGCGGCATCCGCAATTATTTCTGGAATAATATCGGTGGCGGCGATGGCTTTGATGCCATGCCAGATGCAGAGGATGCAAGTTGGGTATATAGTCAAAGCCAGGGAGGTTCTATTGGAAAAAGAAACTGGAAGACCGGCGAAAGCTGGTTCATAAAACCACAGGCACTGGACCCTTCATTAAAACTTCGTTTCAACTGGAACTCTGCTTTAGCACAAGATCCCTTTGATAAAAGAACTATTTATTTCGGCAGCCAGTTCGTTTATAAAAGCACCGATAAAGGAATTACCTGGGAAGCCATCTCTCCCGATCTTACAACAAACGGTTCGGCAAAAATTGCAGCATATCAAAATACCCGGGGGGCTCACGATGGATATTACCGGCGCAGAAACACATTGTACGATCGTAACCCTTGAACCATCAAGGAAAGAGCAGGGCCTTTTGTGGGCCGGTACAGATGATGGCAATGTTCAACTGACAAGAGATGGCGGAAAAACATGGACAAGTTTTCGTGGAAAAATTCCCGGAATGCCTTTGAGTTGCTGGATACCGCAGATCAAAGCGTCTGCACAAAATGCCGGTGAGGCTTTTGTGGTGGCAAATGATTACCGCCGCGGCGATATGAAGCCTTATGTTTTCCACACAACAGATTATGGCAAAACATGGACAAGGATGATCGATGAAAATAAAGTAAGGGGATATGCTCTATGTGTATTGCAGGATCCTGCAGAACCGAACCTGATCTTTGTGGGTACAGAGAACGGGCTATGGGTAAGCTTTGATAATGGCAATTCGTTTGAACAGTTTAAAAACGGTTATCCTTCTGTTTCAACTTACGACCTGGCCATACAAGAAAGGGAAGCCGACCTGGTGATCGCAACTTTTGGCAGGGCCTTGTGGATCCTCGATGATATTCGTTCATTAAGAAAAGTTGCCGCAAACAAAGGAATGCGGTTTACAATCCCGGTTACCGTTTTTCCAGCTCCCGATGCCTACCAGGCTCAATACAGGTCTGCAACAGGTTACGACTGGAGTACTTATGGTTTGTACGAAGCAGAGAACAGGAGAAGGGGTGCTGCCGTTTCCTTTTTCATCAATAAACCAAAGCAGGACACTGCCGCAAAACAACAACCTGCAGTTACTCCTGCTGCACAACCTGCCGCAACAGCAACACCCGGACAACAAGGCGGAGGCGGGCGTGGCGGGCGTGGCCAGGGTGGACCTGGAGGTGGCGGCGGAAGAAGGACCGACTCGGCAATGGTGAGGATATATAATACAAACAATGAACAGGTAAGATCATTGAGGTGGGCTGTTGATTCGGGATTCAATAAAATGTACTGGGGTATGGAAGAAAAGGGATTCCGTCAGCCGGGTTCACCAAAACCACAACCGGGTGCGCCGGAGCCGGGCGGTTTACAGGTATTGCCAGGAATTTATAAACTGGTGATGATGTATGGAGGAAGCGCTGATTCAACCTTTATTACCGTGAATGATGATCCCCGGATCGGAAACCGGAATGATATTAAAATTGCTCAAAGAAGAATGTATGATCGCCTGAGAAAGTCTTCCGATAAACTTACAACCGGTATGGACCAGCTTACAGAAAGTGAAGAGTTGCTTACAAAAATGCTGTCGCAATTAAAGGGTCTTGAAGGAAAAGATGCTGATTCGCTGAGAAAGGCAACCAACAAGATGCAGGACGAAATAAAAGCAATGCGTGAACTCATCAACGGTAAAACAAGTGATAAACAGGGAATAACGAGAAACCCCTTTGATGTAACCGTAATAACGGCACTGCAAACGGCACAACAATCAATCGGAAGCAAAATGGTGGTGCCCGGAGCGCAGGAAGATGTATTGGTAGGAAATGCGGAGAAAGCTGTAAAAGATATCGTGGAAAAGATAAACAACTTCTATGGCGGCAGGTGGAAGGATTACCGACAGCAGGTGGAAGGAACAAAACTGAACCTGTTTAAGGAATACAAGCCGATCGAATAATCTGTTTGTGTAAATTTTTATTCAAAAGCAGCTGTAATTTTGCTGCTTTTTTAATATCCGCATAAACATGTTCTGTCCATAACGATACCAAATCCAGCCTTATTCTTTTATTTCTATACTACTACAAAGTAAGTATTGATTAAAAGAATAATAATTTTAATTTTTGAATCCGATATGTACAAAATTTTTACACTGGCCGCAATGGTGGCCGTTTTACCAGTTTCACAAAAGAGCCCGGCTTACCGTTTTTCGGTGAGTAATATTACTGAGATTCCCGTCAGTATCTTGCCGCATATACAGCCTCCAACTGCTAATTTCTGGGATCCTGAAAAAAAAACGGAGCAATTTTGGTCACAAAGCTGGATGGAAATGGTACAGGAAAATATCCTAAAATCCGAATACCATTTTACCTGGGAAGAAAAATTAAACGCTTATTGTACACCCAACAGAAAAAATAATCTTCGATTCTTTTATCAGGAGGATGGGTTTTCTGTTGAACCCCGAACAACAAAAATACCCATTGCTGAATTTAACCCGATACCCGGCCAGGATAAAATAAAGTACCGGACCATTCCGGAATGGAAAGTAAAATTCCGTCTCGATAAAAAACAATTTGGCAAGGGCTTTTGGAAGGTTTCAGAAAACATAGCCGAGTATGTTACAAATAAGATTACGGTTCAGTATTTAAATAATAAAAGTGGCATGCGGCAGAATTTCATTGTGCATTCCCCATTCTCAAAAAAAGAAGCATTAAAATTAAATTTCAGGGTCAACACAAAACTAAAAACCGTCGTTTACAAAAACCGTTTGCAATTCTTACATAAGCGTAATGCTGTACTAAATTATGATGATCTTAAAGTCTGGGATGCCAATCATAAACCTTTGGAAGCTTCTTTCAAAAAAAACAACCGCAATGGCTATACTATTAAAGTAAACACAACAAGTGCTATATACCCTATTACCATTGATCCCATCAGTACTACACCCGCAGCCCAGGTAGAAAGCAACAATGTAAGCGCAAGGATGGGAGCTTCTGTTTCTTCAGCGGGAGATGTAAATGGGGATGGTTACAGTGATGTGGTTGTTGGCGCTTATTTTTATAATAACGGGCAGTCGGCAGAAGGTGCTTTTTACGTGTTCCTTGGTTCTGCTACCGGGATCAATACAACGCCTGCAACAATGATAGAAAGTAATATAGTAAGTACTCAATTGGGATATTCGGTGGCTTCGGCGGGGGATGTAAATGGTGATGGGTACAGCGATATTATTGTAGGGGCACCTTTATATAGCAATGGAGAAACCAATGAAGGCGCTTTCTATATTTACCATGGCTCCCCTTCGGGTATCAATACTTCTCCAACAACCACGGTTGAAAGCAACGGGATCAGTTATAAAATGGGGTGGTCTGTTGCTTCCGCGGGAGATATAAACGGGGATGGCTACAGCGATGTGATTGTAGGGGTTGCGGGCTATACCAATACTTTATCCGGCCAGGGTGCGGCATTTGTTTATTATGGCAGTGCAAGCGGGATCAATACAGCTGTTGTAGCCAAGATAGAAGGCCCGCAGTCTAATATACGTTTTGCCTGGTCTGTTGCTTCTGCCGGCGATGTAAACGGAGATGGGTACAGCGATATCATTGTCGGGGCGTCGCTATATACAAATTTACAAAGTTCCGAAGGTGCTTTTTTTATATACCATGGCAGCGCTGCAGGCATTAATACTACCGCTGCAGCGATGGCGGAAAGTAATCAGGCAAGTGCGCTGCTTGGTTATTCAGTCGCCTCTGCAGGTGATGTAAATGGCGATGGATACAGTGATATTATAGTAGGGGCTGGGCAATATACAAATGGGCAAAGTCTTGAAGGCGCCGCATTCATATACCACGGCAGTGCAACAGGCATTAATACTATTGCAGCAGCCATGGTGGAAAGCAACCTGGTTAATGCTTTTCTGGGAACCTCAGTTTCCTGTGTTGGTGATATAAATGGAGATGGGTACAGCGATGTGGCTGCCGGAGGGTGGAACTATAGTAATGGGCAGTCAAGCGAAGGCGCCATTTTTGTTTACCTCGGGTCTGCCGGCGGTATAAACACTACAGCCACAGCGATTATTGAAAGTAACCTAGTAAATGCTGGTTTAGGTACCGTGGCCTCCGCAGGCGATGTAAATGGTGATGGATACAGCGATATTATTGCGGGGGCTTCCAGTTACAGTAATGGCGAATCAAGTGAAGGTGCTGCTTTTGTTTATCATGGCTCGGCTGCTGGTATAAATACAACCTCGGCAGCATCAGTTGAAAGTGATCAGGCAAACGCATTGATGGGCTACTCTGTCGCCGGCGCAGGTGATGTAAATGGCGATGGGTACTGTGATGTGATCGTTGGTGCGTATCAATACGATAACGGACAGACTGATGAAGGCGCTGCGTTTATCTATCATGGCTCGGCAACGGGCATTAATACAGTGGCTGCCGCCATTTTGGAAAGTAACCAGGCAAGTGCTCTTTTTGGAAGATCTGTTGCCGGTGCGGGTGACGTGAATGGGGACGGATATAAAGATGTTATTGTGGGGGCCGATGGATTTACAAATGGACAAGCTAGCGAGGGCGCTGCATTCATCTATCATGGTTCGGCTGCGGGCGTTAGTACAACAGCTGCGGCTATTTTAGAAAGCAACCAGGCAAATGCTAAAATGGGTATCTCTGTTGCCGGCGCAGGCGATGTAAATGATGACGGATATGGTGATGTGATCGCAGGTGCCTATCAATATACCAATGGCCAAACCAGTGAGGGCGCAGCGTTTATTTACCGAGGCACTGCAACGGGTATTAATACTACGGTTTCGGCAATTGTAGAAAGCAACCAGGTAAATGCCTTTATGGGTATTTCTGTTTCCGGCGCAGGTGATGTAAACGGAGACGGATATAATGATGTGATCGTTGGGGCTTATCAATATGATAATGGGCAAGCTGATGAAGGCGCTGCATTCATTTATCATGGCTCAGCAACGGGCATCAATACTACGGTTGCGGCAACCGTAGAAAGCAATCAGGCGTCTGCTTTCATGGGCATTTCGGTTGCCGGTGCCGGCGACGTAAACGGAGACGGATACGGCGATGTGTTTGTGGGGGCCTGGCTTTACGATAACGGACAAACTGATGAGGGTGCCGCATTTATTTATCATGGTTCGGCAACGGGTATTAATACTACTGCGGCGGCAATGGTAGAAAGCAATCTTGCAAACGCATCTTTAGGCAGCTCCGTAGCAAACGCCGGAGATTTGAATGGAGACGGGTATAGTGATATTATTGTTGGGGCTTATACTTATACAAACGGCCAGGCAAATGAGGGTGCCATATTTATATATTATGGTTCGGCCGCCGGAATTAATACCACCGCAACAGTCATAGAAAGTAATCTTGCAGGTGCTATTTTAGGTTTCTCGGTAGCTTCGGCAGGCGATGTAAACGGAGATGGTTATAGCGATGTGATTGCGGGCGCTTATCATTTCACCAATGGCCAAACAAACGAAGGGTCTTTTTATATTTACCTGGGCAATAGCCCAGGAACCAATAAACGTAACAACCTCCGCCTTTACAATAGCGATTTAACAACACCAATCAACAAAAACAATTTTGTGTTTGGAAATTTCGGTGCAGGTCTGTTTGTAAAATCATTTTTAGGTAAAGCGAAAGCCAAGATGGTATGGGAAACAAGGCTTAATTATAACGCATACAGTGGAACCCCCATTACCAACAGTACATTATTCACGGCGCAACAGGGGGCTTATACCTCCCTTGGTTTAAGCGGTGCCGAGCTAAAGAATCTCGTTAATAAATTAATGGGAGGTGGCAGATATACTAAACTCAGAGCAAGGGTTAAATATGATCCTGTAACAGCTATCACCGGTCAGGTATATGGTCCATGGCGTAATGTGTCGGCAATAATTGATGGAAACAGCCTTGGGGCTTTGCCGATAGAATTGATCTCTTTTAGTGCGGCTTGGCATCAAAAAGGGAAAACCGCAAGACTCGATTTTAAAACCGATAAGGAAAGCGGTGTTTGTTGTTTTGAAATTGAGAAGAGTGAAGATGGTTTTACTTTTTATAAAATTGGGACATTGCCCGCGAAAAACATCAGCGGCATACAATCGTATTCTTTCATTGATGGCAACGCAACAGGCAAAAAACAATTCTACCGCATCAAGGTAAAAGGCTTTTCCGGGCAAATTGATTACAGCAATATTCAGCAGCTGCAGTACAATGGCACTACTGAAATTCTGGTTTTTCCAAATCCAACCACCGATGTTTTACGGTTGGAGTTGAACGGGACCTATGATAAAATCAATGTTCAGATCATAAACACTGCCGGGTTGTTAGTAAAACAGCTCTATGGCGTTTCTGCTTCCGGCAGGTTAATCACCATTCCTGTACAAAACCTGCCCGCCGGTCACTATTGGCTAAGGATAGAAGGTGGTAATGCTAAACAGGTGTTGCAGTTTGCAAAGCAGTAAAAGAGTTTCTCATAATTACGTGCTCTATTGCTATGCGCCCTTTTTATTCTTTGCCAAACACCCTTTAAATTTTACTTTTGCCCCATAACCATCTTCGCTTTATCAACAGGCAGTAAACTTATGAGCAATACCAAACTAAGCCATCTTGCAGAAACACTACAGGCATCAGAGATCGTTCGACTGGGAGCAACCATCAAAGAAAAAATCAGGCAGGGGGAACGGATTTATAATTATACCATTGGCGATTTTGACTCTTCTATTTTTCCCATACCCGCCGAACTGGAACAGGATATCATAGAAGCTTATAAAAAGGGCTGCACCACCTATCCGGCCGCAGAAGGAAACCTGGACCTCAGGGAAGCGGTTGCCTCTTTTATTGCAGAAAGGGAAGGTTTGCAATATGCACCCAATGAAATTCTAATCTCGGCAGGTGGCAGGCCTTTGATCTATGCCTTGTATCGGGCAATTGTTGATAAAGGTGACAAAGTAATCTACCCGGCGCCAAGCTGGAACAACAATCACTATGTTCATTTCACCGAGGCAAAGCACGTCATGATAGAAGCAAAGAAAGAAAATAATTTCATGCTCACTGCCAGTCAGATAAAAGAACATATAAGCGGTGCTACACTGCTTTCCTTGTGTTCGCCATTGAATCCAACCGGTACAACTTTTAGCAAAGCAGAACTGGAAGCTATTTGTGATCTTGTGATCGAAGAAAATAAAAACCGCAGTGAAGCAGAAAAAAAATTATACCTGATGTATGACCAGATATACTGGACGCTCACATTTGGTGATACGGTTCATTACAACCCTGTTTCCCTCCGCCCTGAAATGAAGGCATACACCATTTTTGTAGACGGCATCAGCAAGTCATTTGCAGCAACGGGTGTACGTGTTGGCTGGTCAATGGGCCCGGCAGAAGTGTTGGTGAAAATGCGTTCCATCAACAGTCATGTTGGCGCCTGGGCACCTATGGCTGAACAAAAGGCGCTTGCTGTTTTCTTATACAGAACCGAAGCGATCAATAAATACTTTGCTCATTTCAAAAAAGAAATAAACGAGCGGCTGCAAAATATCTATGGAGGCTTTCAGCAATTAAAAAAGGAAGGGCTTAATGTGGATGCCATTTATCCGGAAGCGGCTATATACCTCACTATACAGATAAACTATGCTGGTAAAAAAACTCCGGGTGGTAAAGAGTTAACCACGCAGGCGGATGTTACCTCTTATATCCTGGACGAAGCAAAACTTGCGGTTGTTCCCTTCTATGCATTTGGCGCAGACAGGAGCAGCAGCTGGTACAGGCTTAGCGTTGGTACCTGTAAAAAAGAAGAGATAGGTGAAATGCTTGGCATGCTTAAAACAGCCCTTCAGAAATTAAACTAAAATCAGTTTTTACAATTCAGGAAAACAAAAGGCTTTAATTCTCTTTGCCGGATAAGCTTACGAAGTTGTGTTGTATTATTTATGATCCGGAATTTGTTGAGGTCTAAAATTTCGTGGGCAACAATTAAATTATCAATACCCTCAATGGTATACAGCAACTGATGAAGCTGTTCCACTTCATGCTCAATTGCTTTTTGAGTCATCACTTCATGGTTGAACAAAACAAGTAAGTCCCTGTTTGGATTGTTCATAGATTGGGGTGTTTAACCATTATTTGTATCCAACCATTCCTTGTTTGTTTGGACATCCGCATTGACCCTTTTTAGAAGAAGAGCACCCTGCAGTGATCAGCAAACCAGCAATAATCAGAACTAATAATGCCTTTTTATTTATTTGTTGCATACTTTCAGGTTTTGAAGTTAAACTATTTTCAGAAAACTTTATTGTTTTCGTTTGATGAAAGATAAAAAAATTAACAGCCTTGTTATCCTGGTTGCCCCGATGGACTGGGGGCTGGGTCATGCAACCCGCTGTATTCCAGTAATAACTAAACTATTAGCGTATAAATGCGACGTAATCATCGCGGCTTCCGGAAACGTCCGACTTTTACTTCAAAAAGAGTTCCCCGGGCTGCTTTGTCTTGATCTGAGGGGCTACAATATCCATTATGCCCAGAAAAGAAGGGGCTTTTCGTTTGCCCTGCTTGCGCAATTTCCTAAAATAACCTCAGTCATCTATAGTGAACACAAATGGCTGAAAAAAGTTGTGAAGAAATATTCTATAGATATGATTATTTCCGATAACCGGATGGGTATGTTTCACACTGCTGTTCCTTCGGTATACATTACCCACCAGTTGCAGATAAAAACAGGTAACAGGCTTACAGAATGGTTTGCAAAAAAAATTCACTACTGGTTCATCAATAAATTCAATGAATGTTGGGTGCCCGACAACCTTGGTAAAATAAACCTGGCGGGAGATCTGTCACATCCGGCTGTTCTGCCGGGCGTTCCTGTAAAATATATTGGCCCATTATCAAGATTTGAAAAATACCCCGTTGAAAGGAAATACGATGTCGCCTTTATCCTTTCCGGGCCAGAGCCACAGCGAACCGTTTTTGAAGACCTCGTCTTAAAAGATATTGAACATTTCGACGGCAGTATTCTGCTGGTAAGGGGTTTGCCAGAATCAATTCCGCTAAAAACATACAATAATGCTTCGCTGGAAATTCATGATTATTTAGGAGCAGAAGACCTGAACAGGGCCATTCTCCAGTCCGGTTTAATCATCAGCCGTTGCGGATATTCAACAGTAATGGATCTCGTAAAGCTGCAGAAAAAAGCTGTTCTTGTTCCCACGCCCGGCCAGACAGAGCAGGAATACCTGGCAGAGTATTTATCGCAAGGAAAGCTGTTCTGTTGTATCAAACAGGAAAGTTTTTCCCTTCTTTCTGTTTTAAAAACAGCAGAAGCCTTTTCTTTTAACGAAGCCGTCTTTGCGAAAGAAGATTATGGAGCTGTGCTAAAAGAATTTCTTACCTGCATTCGCCGGGATCAATAATACAAATATTTATACCCGATTTTTATTTTCTGCAGATCGAGCATTACCGAATATTCTGAAGCATACCACTCGTCGGTTTTTATTAAACTCTCTTCCGGGAGTTCGTTCAGTTGAACCGGCAACGCTGTGCTGGTAATAACTCCTGAACGTATCCGGGGAAACCGGCTATCGTTTGATGTATACCCTACCCAGGTTTTTTCTCCAAATAAAACAGAGAAAACGTTTTTGAAGAACCCCACAGGCTTCCGCTGTAAAAAAAACTGCACCGGAAAGCTTATGATAAAAATTATTGCAACAACAATATCAAGCAGCCTTTTATTGCGCCGGTTGATGGGCCTTGTTATATTATACTCTTTTGTTGCAGCAACATAATCACCGCTTACGTTCTTACTATCACTGCCAACAATACTTCTGCTTCCGGATGCATGAAATTTATTCCGGGTGCCGACAGGTAATTTACCGACCAGATTGATCACATCTTTTAAGCCAAGGCCGTCTTCGCAGAAGATCACTTCCCGTATTCTGTATTTTTTTATGAGGTCGGGTAATTGTTCAATGATGCCCAATGCTGTTGTTGTTTCTTCCTTAAATCCCGTGCTTACTCTTCCAAGTACCCGTTCCTGCATGCCAACATTCATCATCAGGTTATTTATGGCAACAAAGTCTTTCTCGTTTGATACAACGATTGTTTGTCTTTTTTCTTCCTCTTCATCGTCTGTTTCAAGCAACCGAAATTTTATAAAAACCTGCCGGAGCAGGTTCATGATAATAAATGCCAGTATTATTCCAAAAAGCAGGATGCCTCTTGAAAATCGAAGGCTTTCCGGTAAAAGGCCGTAACCACTTAGTATGAAAAGGCCTGCAATTATTGTGGAGCGAACAAGCTGTGACTGCCTGTATCCTTTATCATATAATCCCGAATAGTACGACACAATTAAAAACACTGCGGTAAAAACCGGGAAAGCGATCTGCAATATATTGGGTGAATAATTCACATCCTGCCGGATGTAAGTGCTCCAGAAATATTTTACTACCCGGAATCCTGTTAAAATAATCCCTGCATCCAGTATTGGAAGGCCGGCCTTTTTCAGCAGGTTCTCGCAGGCAGCAAGAGCGGCTCTTGTAAGAATACCGGTTTGTATCAAAAAAGTAAAGAGCCTGGCCTCGCTTCCGCTGTAGTGCTTTCTTACAAATAAACTCATGGCCGTATAAAACATACGAACATAGTTCATACTTCCCCGCCTGGTGCTTTCTCCTTTAAAATGAATGATGCTGCTTTCGGAAAAATAAAAATTCTTATACCCGGCTTTCTGAATACGGTAACTCAGGTCCACGTCTTCGCCATACATAAAGAAACGTTCATCAAAACTTCCGATCGCTGTGAGTATGTTCCGCGGCATCATCATAAAAGCCCCGGCCAGCACATCCACTTCGTGATTTTCGTTTTCGGAGAGGTGTCCCTGGTGATATTTTGCAAATATTTTTGATCGGGGAAATAAAGCAGACAACCCCGAGAGTTTATATAACGAGGTTAATGGCGAGGGAAAGGCTCTTTTGCTTTCTTTTAAAAATCTTCCTGTTCCATCGATCATTTTTATACCCAGGGCGCCGGCATTTTTCTGCGATTGGAGAAATTGAATGCATTTTTCAAAGCAGTCTTCCGGAACCAGTGTATCGGGATTTAAAAAGAGGATGTATTCGCCGGTTACTAATTCAATTGCCTGGTTATTGGCTTTAGCAAAACCATTGTTGCTGTTGTTCCAGATGAACGTAACCCGGGGAAATGCGGGTTCAAGAAAAGCCCTGCTTCCGTCTGTTGAATTGTTGTCAACCACAATAACTTCCGCTTCCAGCTTTGCACAGGCCTTTTGAACAGAATAAAGGCACTGCTCAAGAAAATATTTTACGTTATAGTTTACAATTATAACCGACAATCGCATATTCAAATATAGTAAAGAAGCCTTTGTATCTTTGTGCCATGTTAAAAACAACGCTGCTTAATGCCGTAGAAGCCGGGGCCAAAGAGCTGAGGCGCTACTTTAATAACGAAGACCTGAAGATCAGCAACAAAGAAGGTATCAATAACTGGGTTACCGAAGCCGATCATGCTGCTGAGAAAGCGATCATCGATGTCATTAAGGCCCAATACCCCGATCATTTTATTTTAAGCGAGGAGGTTGGTGAAATTGTAACCGGCAGTGAAGTGAAATGGATCATTGATCCGATCGACGGCACCATCAATTTTGCCAGCGGCATTCCCATTTGTGCAGTAAGCATTGGTATTGAAAAAAACGGGGAGATGGTCCTTGGTGCTGTATATAATCCTTTCATTAATGAAATGTTCTTTGCCGAAAAAGGCAAGGGTGCTTTTTTGAATGATAAAAAAATAAGTGTTAGTAAAAAATCGGAAGTGATCCACTGTTGCCTTGTCACCGGGTTTCCTTATACCTACCTTGATATGGAAAACGGGCCACTGCAGGTGTTTGAGCGGTTTGTTCGAAAGGGTGTTCCTGTGCGCAGGTTGGGTAGTGCAGCCATAGACCTGTGCTGGGTGGCTGCCGGAAGGTTTGAAGGATTTTTTGAACATAGCCTCAGCCCCTGGGATACTGCGGCAGGTTATTTGATAGTGGAAGAGGCCGGAGGAAAAGTTACAGACATGAATGGAAACAAATATTCGCCTTATCAAAAGAAACTGGTAGCAACAAATGGCCTGATACATGACGAACTGATAGAAGTGATACACAACAGAAAACAACTGGGCTAAGAGATCTAAAGAGAGAAGGGGGTAAAAGATGTTTTCTCTTTCAGCTCCTTTTCTACTTCTTCCTCTTAGCAAAAAAGATATTTACATGGAACAAAGAACAGAAATATCATCCCTGGGTGAGTTTGGCCTGATCGATCACCTGACCAAAAACAATGAAACAAAAAATGCATCTACCATCGTAAGCGTGGGTGATGATGCAGCTGTGATCGATCATTTTGGCAGGCAAACGGTTGTAAGTACCGACCTGCTTGTGGAGGGAATTCATTTTGATTTAATGTACACGCCATTAAAACACCTCGGCTACAAATCGGTAGTGGTTAACATCAGCGATATTTATGCAATGAATGCTACCCCAACACAAATTTTACTGAGCATTGCCATCAGTAATAAATTTAGTGTGGAAGCGCTGGATGAATTTTATGAAGGGGTTTATGCAGCCTGCGAAAAATATAATGTTGATCTAATTGGTGGCGATACCACCTCTTCCCAACGTGGTTTTGTAATAAGCATTACCGCTATTGGAGAAGTTGCGCCTGATAGTTATGTTAAAAGGGATGGCGCCCGGGTTAACGACCTTGTTTGTGTAAGCGGCGACCTGGGTGGTGCTTTTTTGGGCTTAACTATTCTGGAAAGAGAGAAAAAGATATTCCAGGAAACCGGAGCCCAGCCTGACCTGGAGAACAGGGCCTATATTGTTGGCCGGTTACTTAAACCCGAAGCAAGAAAAGATGTGATTGAATATTTCGCCAAACACGAGATCATTCCAACCAGTATGATGGATATCAGCGACGGGCTCAGCAGCGACATGCTGCACATTTGCAAACAAAGCAACGTTGGCTGTGTTTTGTATGAGGACAAATTGCCGATCAGTGAAGACAGTAAGGATTTTGCCTATAAACTTGAACTTGACCCTACCGCCTGCGCATTAAGCGGCGGGGAGGATTATGAACTGTTGTTTACCATTTCACAGGCAGACCATGAAAAGATAAGCGCCAATAATGGCCTCACCATAATTGGTTATATTACCGAAGCATCAGAAGGAAAAACGATCATTACCCGTGGTGGGAATAAACATGAACTGGTTGCGCAGGGTTGGAATCACCTGAAATAGCGCCTCATTGTAACTGAACACAATCTGTCTCAAACCTGAAAATGAAATTTGTAAATAACATTCTTTTTCTTTTACCGGTTCTGTGTTTGTTTTCCTGTGCTGCCAGCAATAAAAATTATTCTCCTTCTAAAAAATATTCCCAACATCAATTACAGGAGGATTATGCGTTGCTGCGAAATATCCTGGAACAAAAGCATCCATCCCTTTACTGGTATACCTGCAAAGACAGCATGGACATGTACTTTGAAAAATATTATGCTGATATAAAAGACAGCATGACCGAACAACAGTTTGGCTGGAAGATCATCGCACCTCTAACCGACAAAATTCATTGCGGCCATACCAGCTTTGGTATGAGCAAGGCGTATAATAACTGGGCAGCAGATAAACGGTTCTCCTCCTTCCCCCTGCTGATGAAATTCTGGAACGATACCATGGTAGTAACCGCTAATCTTAACAAGAGGGATTCTGTTTTAAGGAGAGGGGCATTCATTACGTCTGTGAACGGGATGAACAGCGAGGTGCTGAAGAATACGATGTTCGGCTACATGACGGAAGATGGGGATGCTAACAATGTGAATTACATCCGCCTGAGCAGTAATTTTCCATACTACCACCGGAATATTTTCGGCCTGAGTAAAAATTATACGGTGCAATATATTGACAGCCTCGGTAAAGAACAAACAACCATCCTCCCTCTTTTTGAACAACGCAAGGACAGCACTAAAAAAATGAAACCCGTTGAGCCTGTTAAAAAAGACAAAAGGGAAACCCGTAATAAACAATTGCAGGACATGCGTTCGCTTGCTATTGATACGGTTAATAATACAGCCATTATTACACTGAACACATTTTCATCCGGGCGGTTGCGGAAATTTTACCGGCAAACATTCCGATACATAAGAAAAGCCGGGGTCACCAATGTTGTACTCGACCTTCGGAGCAACGGCGGGGGAAGAATAAATCTTTCAACCCTGCTTACTAAATATGTAAGCCGCAGGAATTTTAAAGTAGCCGATACTTCATTTGCAGTTGCAAGGTCTTTGCGGCCTTATACCAGGTATGTAAAAAATGGTTTTGTAAATAACCTTGGCTTGTTTTTTCTTACCAAAAGAAATAAAGATGGCCTGTATCATTTTGGTCATTGGGAAAGGAAGGTTTATAAACCAAAAACAAAAAACAATTTTTCTGGGAATCTTTATGTGCTCATCAATGGCTCTACGTTTTCTGCGTCCACCATTTTCTGCAATGCGGTAAAAGGACAGCCTGGCGTGGTTTTGGCGGGCGAGGAAGCTGGTGGCGGCTGGTATGGAAACAACGGCATCCTGATACCAGACATTATTCTTCCAAACACCCATCTCCGGGTAAGGCTTCCTTTATTCCGGTTGGTGCAATATAACCATGTGGCAAAAAACGGACGGGGGGTTGTTCCTGATCTTTATATCGGTACCGACTACAATGCTTTAATGAAAAGTATTGATAAGAAGATGGTGGTGGTTATGCAAATGATAAAAGAAAGTAATAGGCGAAAATAGCGCTACAGGATATTAAACGAATCTGCGTCTTTCCAGAAAGGAAATTTCTCTCTCACTTCTTCGAGTTTTTCTTTTTGCAGTGTGATGGTGAATACGTCTTCATCGTCGGCCATGTGGTATAAAACCTGGCCAAGCGGATCAATAACCAAACTGTTTCCGCTGTGATAAATATTATTTCCGTCTGTTCCCACCCTGTTCACCCCAACTACATAACACTGGTTTTCGATCGCTCTTGCACATAACAATGTTTTCCAGGCATGGCTGCGGCGCTCGGGCCAGTTGGCAACATAAATCAACAGATCGTATTCCGGAACACTGAGCGAAGTCGAAGTGTGACCGGTTTGAGCGGAGTCGGTTTGAGCGGAGTCGAAAACCCGGTTTCTGCTCCATACCGGGAACCGCAGGTCGTAACAAACCTGTAAATTTATTTTCCATCCTTTAACAGAAGCGATCAGCCTTTTATTTCCGGCACTGTATTTCTCATCTTCGCCGGCATATGCAAACAGGTGCCGCTTATCGTAATGGCCGTATTGCCCGTTGGGCAGCATCCATATTAAACGGTTGAAAAATTTTCCTTCCTCTTCAATGATAACACTTCCGGCGAGTATGATACTGTTTTCGTGGCTCACCCGTTGCATCCATTGTATTGTTTCGCCGTCCATTTTCTCAGCAAGCAACCCGGGGTTCATACTAAATCCCGTACTGAACATTTCCGGTAATACAACTATTTCTGTTTTTTGCTCAATGGCAGAAATTTTTTGCTCAAGCATATGCAGGTTTGCAGACTTCTCTTCCCATAACAAACTCGTTTGAATGGTGCTGATAGTGAGGGTTGACATGAAAATATGTTGTACACAAATTTACGGACTGGATGAATAGGAATATGCAGAACCTGCATCACTTTTCCGTTTTAACAGCCATTAAAAAACAAAAGCGTACTTTTGTATTCCACTCCTTTCATAAGATACGCCTGTTGCAGGCCAATGTGGTAACTAAATATTTCCCCGCTGATTCAGAAAATGCAACGTCTTTGCCAGCTCCATACCAAATAAACCATTTAATGGCATTTAAAAAATTAGAATTAATTGATCCTATCCTTAAAGCATTGGATGCCGAAGGATATACCACCCCCACACCTATCCAGGCACAATCAATCCCGTTGATACTGGAAAAAAGAGACCTGCTTGGTTGTGCTCAAACCGGAACCGGAAAAACGGCCGCCTTTGCGATCCCCATCCTGCAGATCTTATACGGACAGAAACAGGAAGAGCGTGGACCCCGTAATATTAAAGTGCTGATCTTAACTCCCACCAGGGAGTTGGCCATTCAGATCGATGAAAGTTTTGCTGCTTACGGAAAATTTACCGGTCTTACGCACACAGTTATTTTTGGCGGTGTATCCCAGCTGAACCAAACGAATATCTTAAGACGTGGTGTTGATATTTTGGTTGCTACGCCCGGGCGGTTGCTTGACTTGATAAGCCAGGGTTTTATTGATCTGAAACACCTTAAAATATTTGTTTTGGATGAAGCCGACCGTATGCTTGATATGGGTTTTATACACGATGTAAAAAGGATCATCACCAAGTTGCCGGTAAAAAGACAAACACTTTTTTTCTCGGCCACCATGCCTCCGGAAATTCAAAAACTGGCAAACGTATTATTGACAAACCCGGCAAAGGTTGAAGTTACCCCGGCATCATCAACGGTTGATGCCATTGAGCAAAGTCTCTATTATGTTGATAAGAAGGATAAGCCTTCGCTGCTTTTACACCTGTTAAAGGATGAAAAAATACTTACGGCGTTGGTGTTTACCCGAACAAAGCACGGCGCCGACAAGGTGGTGAAATTTTTACACCGCCACAACATTACCGCAGCGGCCATTCATGGAAACAAATCGCAGAATGCAAGACAAAATGCGCTGAGTAATTTTAAAAGCGGAAACACCCGGGTGCTGGTGGCAACCGATATTGCCGCAAGGGGAATTGATATTGATGACCTGTCACATGTAATAAATTTCGAACTGCCTAATGTGCCCGAAACCTATGTACACCGAATTGGCCGTACGGGAAGGGCCGGTAATACGGGTATTGCCATTTCGTTCTGCGATGGGGAAGAAAGAGATGAATTAAGGGATATTCAAAAACTGATCGGAAAAAATATTCCGGTGATCGCCGAACATCCTTTCCCCTTGAGCATTGATGCTTTTTCACGTCCTGTTGCACCCCAGCAAAAATCTGCACCAAAACGTTCAAGAGGATTCGGAAATTTTGATAAAGCCAAAAGCCGGAATTTTAACCCCCGGTATAAGGCAAACAAAAACTAACATACACATCGTGTGATGACAATAATTGAAAACCGGGGCGTTGCTTCGGTTTTTTATTTACGTTTTCTTTCAAAATAAAATTCCTACTTTCATTTCATCTTTTAAAAATACCATTGTGGTTTAATTAATTTTTATGGCCCCGCAGAAATATATTTCTTACCTGCTCAACCCGCTGGAGCTGCTGCGTACCAAAAAAGTATTGCAGGTAAACCAGCCGGTGATCGCCGAAAGGAAAGAGCCCGAAGAGACCTCCGTTTTTGTTTTTGATTACGATGCGGTGAATATAACATCCAAACAGATGAATCATGTTCCCGATTGTTTTCCATACATCGACTCACCCACGGTATCCTGGATAAATGTTGATGGGTTAAGGAAGAATGACATAGAGAACATTTGCAACCATTACGGTATTCACTATTTAATACTTGAAGACATTTTAAGTCTTGGGCAGCGGGCTAAAATGGATGAAATAAACGGATTGCTGTTTTGCCTCATGAATATGCTGTATTTTAATGAGAAAGATTCTGCTGTTGAACATGAACAGATCAGCATTGTGTTGGGAAAGAATTTTGTGATTAGTTTCCAGGAAGATGCCGACAGGGATGTTTTTAACCCGCTGAGGGAAAGGTTAAAAATAAACAATACCAAGTTACGGCAAAACGGTGCAGATTTTTTGTTTTATTCGCTAATTGATATGATCGTTGACAATTATTTTGTGGTGATGGAAAAGTTGGGAGAAAAAATTGAAGAGCTGGAAGAAGATATTGTTCGCCGGCCCGATACCCGGAGCCTTGCCAAGATAAACCTGCTGCGCAAAGAGATGATCGTATTGAAAAGAAGTGTGGCGCCGGTAAGGGAGCTTGTAAACGGTATATTAAGGAACGACAGTGAATTGATACAGGAGCGTACGGGGAAGTATTTTAAAGATGTGTATGATCATATCTTACAGGCAAACGACCTGGTTGAAAACTACCGGGATATGATGATGAACCTGCATGATCTGTACCTGAGTAATGTAAACCTGAAAATGAACGAAGTGATGAAGGTAATGGCGGTGGTAACCTGCCTGCTTGCCCCCGCAACGGTTATTGGCGGTATATTCGGAATGAACTTTGAGGCCATTCCTTTGCTTCATAATAAATGGGGGTTCTTTATTTCCGTTGGCATAATGCTCTTTATCCCGCTCGTAATGATCAGGATATTTAAAAGACGGGGGTGGTTTTAGTACACTTATTTTTTCTTGTAAATGGGAACGGTACTGCATGGCTCTCCATACATGATGCTTTTTGCAACCGGGCGAAGAAGATTTGTAGCAGATACGTAGGCGGATTCCGAAATGGTCTTCTCTCCACAACCTTTTATCACAACTCTTTTGTCCTTGTATTCTTCCGCATTGATATTTGAAATATTTTTCAGCAGCAGGGTTTGTTGCAGCTGGTTTTCATCTCCAAAAACAATTTCCCTGGCAACCGGTTGCAGGTAGCTTACCACCAACATATATGCCCACATAGGTATTACCGCATCTGCCGAGCAGGTGATCGCAATATTTTTCCCTATATATGGAGTAAGGTCAAGACCCTTCATTGCTTCCCTGAAGTCTTTTTCTTTTAGTATAAGACCCATGAATAAATGATCTTTCATATCAAACACGCCCACTTCTTCCTTTGGATAAAAGTCCTCCAGGTCCAGCGTAACCAGACCGCTTTCAGAAACCTTATTTACAAAAACTTCATCCATACTGTAAAGATAAAGAAAGCGGCCCTCAGGATTATTGAGGGCCGTTTTCGAAAAAAGGTATTTAACACAAAGAGGTCAATAAAATTTACTCCGGTTGTCTTTTATGGTTGCTTTCTTGCGAAGTCCTTCAAACCAGGTTGTGGCAGCCTGGTTACGAAGCGTTGTTATTTGTTGTGCTTTAAATTGCGCTGCTTCTGCTTCGGTATCCAGCGCTTTGCTTGCAATGCCGTTTACTTTAAAGACATATACCATTGTTTTTCCGGCGAGCGGGGCAGCAACTTTATTCAGGTTTTCTTTATTAAAGATTGCTCCGATCAGTTTAGGTTCTGCTCCAATATTCTGGATCAACGGGCTGGTAAAAGTAATGGACGAATCAAGCCCCGCTGTAAGAACCTCCTTGTTATAAGCAGAGGCAGCTTTTTCAAGGGTTGGGTTTGTTCCCAGGTTCTTTATGATCTGCTCGGCCTTCTTCTGATCCCGTATTACACCTTCTGCCATTGGCTTAGCTGTTTCTACGTCTTGTGTACCTTCTTTAAATATTTTATCCACTACGGCCACTACAAACATATCCCCGATATTATATGGATCGCTTATCTCTCCTTTTTTTGCTTCAAAAACCCAGCGTATCAGCTGGCGGGCTTCCTGCAATTCTCCAACCTGTGCATCGTTTTCCTTAATTAGTGCAGCAGAAGTTACTTTCTTCAACCCGTTTTTCTGAATGTATGACTCGAAGTTCTTTGGATCTTTTTGGGCGGCCAGCTTTGTCGCTTCCAGGCTGGCTTTTTCAATTGTGGCTTCGCTGGCCAATATTTCTTTTGCCATAAAGCCTATTTCGTAAGCGGGTGTGGCCCCTTTCGCTGCTGTTAACTCAATAACATGGTATCCAAACCTGGTTCTTATTACTTCCAGTGTGCCTACGGGTTTACCAAAGCATGCTTTATTGAATTCCTCCACCATCGGTGCGCTGTATCCAAAGAAACCGAGGTCTCCTCCCTTATCCTTTGTACCATCGGTTCCAAATTGCTTAGCCATAGCCGCAAAGTCGGCGCCCGCTTTTATTGCCGCCAAAATACTATCGGCCTTATTCTTTCCAACACTGTCTTCTATGATAGGTTGTCCGGTCTGCGGGTCATTTGTTGGTATTAATATATGTCTCGCTTTTATACTGTCGGGAAACGACTTAACGCCGATAATTTTTGCAAGCACGTAGCTGTTTTTGTCTACATAGGGACCATAAACCGAACCCGGGGCCTGCTTTATTATTGTATCGATGGCAATGCTGCTGATCTTTGATTTAGGATAGTAATTGGTATCAAAATCAATCACCGAAGTGTTTCTTGCAAGGAAGTTTTTCACATTTGTTTCGTTTGCAAACGGGCCTTTTAAAGATTCAACAACACCCCTTACCCTTGCGCTGTCTGTGGCATCGGGCAACTGGCTGAAGTTTACATAAGATATGCTGCGTCCGGCTTCCTGCTTAAACAGGTCTTTGTGCGATTGAACATATTTTTCGATCTCTGCATCGGTAACCTTAATGGTACTGTCGCTAATTACGCTATAGGAAATGCCTACATAGGATATGCTGGCAAAGTTCTTTTTGTCTGCCTGGTCCTTTTCCTGCATCCAGGAAGGATAGTATGCGCTGGCATTCAACATTGCAAAATACTTTCCTGATATGCTGCTTATTTTTTGCGGGCTTAGTAGTTGCGCATTAAGGATGTCTAATTGTTCGTCCTTGGCTTTTTTAATATTGGTGATCGCCTGGTTTACCTTCGTAATATCCAGTTTGCCGGTTTGCGGATCAACCATTCCTTTTTCCTGCATCAGCGGATTAGAAGGATCGTTGCTTTTTAAAATGCTTTCTAATTCTTTTGATGTGAAGTCGATACCCAGCTTTGCAGCTTCAGCATAAAATATTTTTTCCGAAGTTATCTGGTTCCACACCTGTTCCCTGATCTGTGACAATCTGGAAGCGTTGGGTTTTCTACCAGACTGTTGTTCCTCCTGTAGTTCAACAAACTCGGCTTTTTTCTTAAATTCCTGGTATTCAATTACCGAACCGTCTACTTTTCCTATATCTTCCGATCTTGAACTAAACATCTGGTTACCCTGTTGTTTGGCATCCATTAATATAAAACCAATAAGGCTTAAAGCTATTACTGCTATCACGATAGCTGCCCCTTTATCACGAATTCCCTGAATGATTTGCATGTTTATATAAAATTAAAATGAGGGCAAAAATAGGGTAAAAAACCATACAAATGGGCAACAATCAATCAAAAAGGCCTTAACATACTGCATTTTGCAGTGATTAGTTAAATTTATTATTTGTTGGAGTTAAAATACTTTTTTAAGCAATATTCACAGGCTCTTGTTGATAACAGCGTTTGTGTGTTAATAACACCGTTTTTTTTAGTTTGTGGGTATGAATAAAATGAGGAGAGTTTTTGGTTGGCTCTTGATGTTTTTTATTGCGGTTATAAACTTGCCTTTTATACATTAGTTATCAACTATAAAACTGGTAAGTAGCTTGGTTTTTATTTCCACGTGTAATCTTATTAACACTTGGTATTAAAAGAGGGTTGGTAATAAAATAACGCCTGTTTTTACTATGACAGCGGGCAAAATATTGATATTATTAAATGTTAATTTCCTGTGGATGATAGTTAATAACTGAAACAATTTAATTTTACAAATGATTGTATTGGTTAAATTTCCACAAATCAACACCCCTAGTAGTAGTAGGTGATTATATAAATAATAAGTATTAATACATATTATGGCAGATATCAACATTGCGAAATCGCAAATTTTTGACGTTGGATTTTTAGATATGGATATTGATCCGATAATTGATTTATTTGCAGAAATAGAAAAACTGAAAAAGGAAAAGAATGCAATAATTCTGGCACATTACTACCAGGAGCCTGACATTCAGGATGTGGCTGATTATATAGGAGATAGTCTTGGGCTTGCACAAAAGGCTGAAAGAACAGATGCAGATATTATCGTTTTCGCCGGGGTTCATTTTATGGCAGAAACAGCGAAGATATTAAACCCCGGAAAAAAAGTGCTTTTACCTGATCTGAAGGCAGGCTGTTCTTTAAGTGATTCTGCTCCTTCAGGATTATTTAAATTATTTAAGGAAAAATATCCTGGGCATAAAGTAATTAGTTATATAAATTGCTCAGCGGGCATAAAGGCATTAAGTGATATTATTTGTACATCTTCCAATGCACATAAAATTGTAGAAAGCTTACCAGGGGATCAACCAATAATATTTGCGCCGGATAAAAATCTTGGCGCCTATATTAATAAAAAAACCGGCCGTAATATGGTCTTATGGAATGGGGCATGTATGGTTCATGAAATTTTTAGCCTTGAGAAGATTATGAAATTAAAAAAGCGTAACCCCGAAGCAAAATTTATAGCGCACCCTGAGTGCGAGGATATTGTTTTGGCTGAAGCAGATTATATAGGAAGCACAACCGGATTATTGAACTTTACCAAATCTAATGTAGCTACTGAGTTTATTGTAGCAACCGAAACCGGTATTCTTCACCAAATGCAGAAGAATAGTCCGGATAAAGTATTTATTCCGGCTCCGCCAAATAATAGTTGTGCCTGTAATGACTGCCCACACATGAAACTTAATACGCTGGAAAAATTATATCTATGCATGAAATATGAACTACCGGAAATAATTATGGATGAAGAATTGCGATTAGCTGCAAAAAGGCCAATCGATTTAATGTTAAAAATAAGTGCACAATATGGATTATAAAAGAATTATTAAAACAGTGATCAGGTTGTTGGTTATAATAGTAATTATTTTTTCAGTAAGCAGGTGTTCAGATAATAATAAAATAAAATTTAATATATTTTATATTGAATTCATAAATTTTAATGACAGCCTGGGGAATTACCTTTCTTCTAATTCTTTTGGGAAAGTGGCCTTTTATAAGAATGGCCAACTGAAAATTCTCTCTCAGAATTTTATAACAGAACAGAATGGGGAAATGCACTCTTTGATGAATGTTACTGAAAGTAATAAAAATATAAAACCGGGAGATAAGAAGATAAGAGTTGAGTTTATTGGAAATTATTCTGTTGATAGTATACAATATTCCCTGCAAAAGTATAGCTACAGAAATGGTCAATGGAATAAGATTTCAGATCTTGGTGTTTTAAAGGCGGTAACTACTTATAAAAGGGCAAAGGAGTTTTCTGTAAGGGAATTTGGAAAACAGATCATTAATACCGTAGCTGCTTATACGTTTCAATAATCCAGGTTTTGCAAGTAACCCAATAGTTAGCTCAGAGCCAAACAAAGCAAATTAATTATATCTTAGAGGATACTTAATGCCCCTAATTTATCTTGAATAAACTGATTAGGCATATCCCTTTTTTAAAAGCCGTGTTGCTTCATAGTGTTACCGCCTTTGGTGGGCCACAGGGTCACACAGGGATGGTTTTAAAGACATTTGTTGACAGAAGGCGGGATTTGACCAAAGAGGAATTAATGGATTATATAGCCTTCTGCCAGCTTTTACCAGGAGCTTCATCAACTCAGACCCTTACTTTAATTGGATATAAAAGGGGTGGTATTAAATTGGCAGTCATCACGTTAATTATTTGGATATTTCCTGCCTGCTTTTTAATGGGAGCGCTGTCCTTTATTGTGGGTAGTATTGAAAAGAGCGGTATTCAGACTAATATATTCCGGTTTATCCAACCTATGGCAATTGGTTTTTTGGCTTATGCAGCATTTAAAGCCTTCCAAATAAGCATAAAAAACAAAATTACTAAAATAATTATGGTTGTTGCTGCAATAATTACCTTTTTTCTTTTTAAGGCACCCTGGATAATTCCAGCATTAATTATCAGCGGAGGGATTGTAACAAATTTTAGTAATAAGCGAATTCCAGAAAAAGAAGTAATTAAACCAAGGCATATCGGGTGGACAAATATCTGGTTATTTGTTTTGATATTTATAGCAGCCGGTATTTTAAGTGAAACGGCCCGAAAACAAAATTGGGAGAATAGAAAGCCATATAACCTCTTTGAGAATTTTTACCGGTTTGGAAGCTTTGTTTTTGGTGGCGGAGATGTTTTAATTCCATTGATGCTTGACCAGTATGTTGCAAGGCCAACCTCAGAGAAAGTGATAAGGAAAAATCCAGACCTAATCAGGATCGAGCAGTCGGATTTGTTGACGGGCGCAGGAATGGTTAGAGCGATTCCTGGACCCGTTTTTTCCATTGCATCTTTTGCAGGAGGAGTGGCTTTAAAAAAGGGAGGACCAAAGATTCAGTTGCTTGGATGTATTATAGGATCTGTTGCAATATTTCTTCCAAGTGCATTATTGGTGTTGTTTTTCTTTCCTGTATGGCAAACACTAAAAAAGTTCGTAGTAGTTTATCGATCACTTGAGGGAATTAATGCCGCGGTCGTGGGGATTATGATTGCAGCAACATTATTTTTATTGAAAAACACTTCTTTGTTCTACTTTAATTCAATTAGCCTTATTAGTTTAATGGTAATTGCAGGAACTTTTTTTATTCTGAAAAGCTCAAAAATACCCACACCCTTTATTGTTTTATTTTGCCTGTTACTCGGATGGTTTTTTTAATTACTTTCGGTAATATCCTGCCAACTCAATTTCTTCTTTTACGCTATCTGGTACAAGAAACCGAATCGATTTCTTGTTTTTTATCAAATTGCGGATATAGGTTGATGAGATTTCAAGAAGAGGAGCCTCTAATATTTTAACTTTTGCCCCATATAGCTCAGTGATTTCAAATCCCGGCCTTTTGTAAATATAAATCGAGTGGTTTTTTACAATACCCTGATAATTCTTCCATTTATTTAGATTTTGAAAACTATCACTGCCCAGAAGTAGACAGAATTCATATCCAGGAAATTTTTCAGCCAGGTAAGCTAGAGTATCACATGTATAAGAGGGCTTTGGGAGGGAAAATTCAATATTACTTGCCCTTAATTTATTTTCGCCGTCAATAGCAGATTTTATCAAATGAAGTCTATGATTCCCGTTTAATAACGTTGCAGATTGTTTAAAAGGATTTTGTGGAGAAACAACAAACCAAACCTGATTTAGATCAGTTTCGTTGGCTAGATGACTGGCAATAATTAAGTGCCCTACATGAATGGGATTAAAAGAACCAAAGTAAAGCCCTACTTTCATTAAAAACTGATTATCAGTATTTTATGATCAATTAAGTTAAATTAGCTGCGGGTATTTCCTCAACCCAAATTTTTTCTGCTTCGTCTAAACGAAGGCTAAGCCTATACCCGGCTACGAATATTGATATGGGGTCACCCAATGGAGCAATTTGATCAACATTTACCGGTTCCCCGGGAATACACCCCATTTCCATAAGTTTTAAAAAGATATCATCGTTTTCAAATTCACGGATAATTACGGTTTTCCCAATAGATATTTCTGACAATCTTTTTTTCATCTACCCACAGAAATTAGATTCTGTACATCTGCAAATTTATCAAATCAATATTGTTATATAATTTCGACTTTAGAAATAAGCCAATGTCGAAGATTAATTTTTACTTCCATGACAGAAAATATGCAATAAAGGACAGAAAGGGATTGAAAAGAGCCCTAGAGCATATATTCAGAAAAGAGAAAACAAAACTGCAAAAGCTGGATTATGTATTTTGTTCCGATGATTTTCTGTTAGATATAAATAAAAAATTTTTAAAGCACAACTACTTTACCGATATAATAACCTTTGATTTATCAAGACTTAAAAATCAGGTAGAAGGGGAGGTGTATATAAGTATAGACAGGGTAATTGATAACGCCAAGACTCTTAAAATACCACCAAAAACAGAATTATGCCGGGTTATCTTCCATGGAGCCCTCCATTTGTGTGGTTATTCGGATAAAAAAAGGGGGGAAATAGAAATTATGCGAGCAAAGGAGGAAGAGTATTTGACTTACTTTCTTAAATAATCCCCAGGAACACTTTAACCCAAAAAATTGTTTCACGTGAAACAAGCCTTTGTTCTCATATAAAAAATACGAAATCATACCTTTGCTTTCATGTTTCCAAAATACGATCTAATTGTTGTTGGAGCCGGCCACGCCGGCTGTGAAGCTGCAGCCTCTGCAGCAAATTTAGGAAGCAAGGTTTTATTGGTGACAATGAACCTGCAAACAATTGCACAAATGAGTTGCAATCCGGCAATGGGAGGTATAGCAAAGGGACAAATAGTAAGGGAAATTGACGCCCTTGGAGGATATAGTGGTATTGTTAGCGACAAGAGTATGATTCAGTTTAGAATGCTCAATCGTTCAAAGGGGCCAGCTATGTGGAGTCCGAGAGTTCAAAGTGACAGAGCTCTTTTTGCTTCAATTTGGAGGAAAATGCTTGAGGAGACTACTAATATTGATTTCTATCAGGATACAGTAAAAGGAATATTGGTAAAAGATGGGGTTGTTTATGGGGTTAAAACCGGCCTTGGACATGAAATTATAGCAAATGCAGTTGTATTAACGAATGGAACGTTTCTGAACGGAGTTATTCATATTGGAGAAAAAAATTTTGGCGGCGGAAGGATTGCTGAAAAAAGTTCTGAAGGCATAACGGAACAACTTACTTCCCTTGGCTTTGAAACCGCCCGATTAAAAACCGGAACCCCGCCACGAATTGACGGGCGAAGCTTGGATTATTCAAAAATGGAAGAGCAAAAAGGGGACGAAGAAATAATTGGCTTTAGCTATTTAGATGTTAATCACATCACGCCAAACCAACAAAAGAGTTGCTGGATAACATACACAAATGCGAAGGTTCATGAACTATTAAAAACAGGTTTTGATCAAAGCCCGATGTACCAAGGTAGAATACAAGGAACGGGACCAAGATATTGCCCCAGCATTGAAGATAAAATAAGCAGGTTTGCGCAAAGGGATCGACATCAACTATTTGTTGAACCCGAGGGTAACAATACCATTGAAATATATGTAAACGGATTCTCAACATCACTTCCAGAAAACATTCAATATCAAGCACTTAGAATGGTTCCTGGGTTTGAGAAATGTAAAATGTTCCGCCCTGGATATGCTATTGAATACGACTACTTCCCTCCAACACAATTGAAATTTAGTTTAGAAACAAAACTAATTGATAATCTGTTCTTTGCGGGACAAATAAACGGAACAACTGGATATGAAGAGGCAGCATGCCAGGGACTTATTGCTGGAATAAATGCTCACCAAAAGGTAAAAAACCAAGAAGCTTTTATTTTGAAAAGAAGCGAAGCGTATATAGGTGTACTAATCGACGATCTTATAAACAAAGGAACAGACGAACCTTACAGGATGTTTACAAGCCGGGCTGAATTCAGGACACTTTTGCGCCAGGATAATGCAGATTTGAGGCTAACAGAAAAAAGCTACCGGCTTGGGTTGGCTTCACAAGAAAGAATGGAGAAGGTGAAATCTAAAACCGAAAATATAAAAAAAGTAAAAGAGGTGCTTTCTTCATTAAATCTGGAACCTGAAGAAACGAATGTTTTTTTAGAAAGCGTGCAATCTTCAACATTGGTCACCAAGCAAAAAGCATCCCAGGTCTTACTCAGACCCATGATAGGACTTAAGGAGATGATCAACCAAATTCCAAAAATAAAAGAAGCCCTAAAGGGTTTTGACAATGAAGAGTTGGAAGAATCTGAAATACAAATAAAATATGAAACATATATTGAAAAGGAAAAGGAGCTTGTGATCAAAATGAATCAACTTGAAGATTTGATAATTCCCGATAACTTTAATTACGACAAATTGGTTTCGCTAAGTAATGAAGCACGGCAAAAATTTATAAAAATAAAACCCAAGACCTTGGGACAAGCGTCAAGAATTTCGGGGGTAAACCCAAGCGACGTACAGATCTTGATGGTTTTTATGGGCAGATAAAAATGAAAAAAATGAAGCTTAATTTCCATAGCAACACACCCAGAGAATTGATTTTTGAGAATATTGCAGAGTATCTTCATCTTCAGGATCTGAAGATCAGCAAAGAGGATAACACAAGGCCCTGGGGAGGATTTTTTGTAATTGAAGAAAGCGAATCTGACAAATTCATTAAACTTTATTTCCCCAATCTTTCGAAAGAAGAACTAAGCATTTCGGGAAAGCTTAGCCCTAAAATTTTGATCGTAGCTCCTGAAAAGAGACTTAGCTGGCAATATCATCACCGGCGTGCAGAAATATGGAAACTGATTGGCGGGACCGCAGCGGTTGCAATAAGCGATACAGATGAAGAAAAAGAGACAAAATACTTAAGTATAGGAGATATCATTCAGCTGAAACAAGGAGAACGCCATCGTTTGATTGGTCTGGATACTTGGGGAGTGGTTGCTGAAATATGGCGACACACCGATGCAAAGAACCCAAGCGACGAGGAGGATATTGTTAGGGTACAAGATGATTTTGGCAGATAAAGCCAGCCCCGGAACGGAAAAACTACCCGCCCCTCTTTTCTTGAACTTTGTTTGCAGCAAGAACCATTCTGATCTCGCCATAACTTATTCCATCTGGTAAATTCTCAAACAAAGTTTTTAGGCTTGAAGGCCCGTGTTTGGCAAGGGCTTCGTTTATTTTTTGCTGTTTCTCTTTTTTCACCACCTCATCAATAATAATTTGACCCTCATTAATAAAGTAAGAAAGGTGTGCCTCAACAGTGCTTACCGATAAATTTCTTTCTTTGCTTATTGAAGCGATGTCTTTACCTGTTTTAAATAAATTAAAAGAAATTGTTTTAGTATCATCTCCCTTTTTACCTGATCTTTTTATTTTTTCTCTTTTCGGGCTCGTTGCTATTTCTGACATATTTGATTCTAACCCATTACTGCTGCAATAACCATTAACAATATCAAGAATCTCATCTCCGTATTTTTCTGCTTTTGCTTTTCCGAAACCACTTAACAGCATCAGGTCTTTCTTGTTTCTCGGTAAAAAAGTACTGATATCCAGTAAAGACGCATGGTTGGCAACCATATAAATGGGCAGGTCGGTCTCTGAGCATGTCATATCCCGCCACCGTTTAAGAGTGTCGTATAATTCAGAATTTGTAACGTCGGAAAAACTATCTTTTTTACCACTTGCATAGGAGCTTAGTGAAATTCGTGGCAGCGCAAGATCCAGCCTGTGCTTCAAAAACCCGGTTATTGAAAATGGCGTTTTACAAAACATTAAAAAATACGAAGAAATATAAGCGGCAAAAAAAAGGCTTTGTAAAGGCTCGTTCACAACCGTAGCCGTTTCCCTATGTTCTGTAATAAGGGGGTGTTTTTTTATACTCTCCTCAAGAGAGTTAAACCTTGGAAGAAAGTGACCCGCCGCATCACTTATCCTCTTTTGAAGCGGTTGATTGTTTTCAATAACCGGGTCTATCCTCATTAATTCAGCAACCTGGGTAATGAATTTTGAACCGACCGCTTTATCAGAAACAAAACCCGCTTTAAGGTTTTTGATCCAGGCCAGCGCTTCTTCATTAAGCTTATCCTGCTGAACATTTATTGAAGAAAATAACTGATCAAAAGCCAATTCTGTTTCCCCAAAAGAAAATATTTCTTCAAGCAATTGTTGTGTAAAAGCCTGTCGGGCGCCCGAAAACCTTTCTGCAAGCGACCCACCCTGTGCTAAAAACTGTTGGCCTTTAACAATACTGCTGTTACTGTAAATAGCCGACGTGGGTATTTTTGAAAGCAACACAATTCCATCAAGGCTTGTACACCTGCTCAACGCAACATAAACCTGTCCGCTGCTGAAGGCTGCGGCCGCATCAATCATTACTTTTTCAAAAGTTAGCCCCTGGCTTTTATGAATTGTTATGGCCCAGGCAAGCCGCAAAGGATATTGTTTAAAGCTTCCCAGCATTTCCTGTTCCAGTTTTCCATCGGCCCTGTTTAATTTGTAGCGGGCATTTTCCCAGATTTCCTGCTGTACATCTATAATGGTGCCATCACAATCAACAGAAATTTTGTCTTTTTCCAATGACGCAACAACGCCGATCTTTCCATTAAAATATCTTTTTTGTACAGGGTCATTCTTCAAAAACATAACCTGGGCGCCTTCTTTTAAGACCAGATCTCCTTCAACAGGAAAAAGATTATCCGGAAAGTCGCCCTCAATGATTGCTTTATATGTAAAAGCAGGCGAGGTTAATTTGTACAACTGTTGTTGGTTGATAAGATCTGCCTGGTTATTGTGTGATGTAAGGGTTATATAGTTTTCATCAGGTCCGGGTCTGAATCCGGGAATAAAACGACGATGTAGTTCATCAAAATCTAAGGGATCCATATTGTTGTTGCGCACTTTGTTCAGCAAGGCAACAAAGTTTTCTTCTTTCTGGCGGTATATTTTAGTAAGCTCAATAAGCAGGGGCGCTTGTTCTTTTATTGCATGACTGTCAAAAAAGAATGGTGAGTTGTAATATTCGCTCAAAATATTCCATTCCTGGTTCTGGGCAACAGGGGGCAATTGATGAAGATCGCCGATATATAAAACCTGGACACCGCCAAAGGGCGAATGGTGGACCCTGCGAATACTCTTAAGTATGCTGTCTATTGCATCTATCACGTCACAGCGAACCATACTGATTTCGTCAATTACGAGCAGCTCTATTTTTCGAAGAATATCCTGCTTTTGTTTGCCATACCGGATCTTTGCCAGCAATTCTTTTTTATTATTTGACGTTGGTAAAAAGGGATGAAGCGGCAATTGAAACAAACTATGTAACGTAACCCCACCCGCATTAATGGCTGCAACACCGGTAGGTGCAGCAACTAAAACTTTTTTGGTGGAATTCGCCTTTAGATATTTTAGAAAAGTTGTTTTACCTGTGCCGGCCTTACCAGTAAGAAAAATATTTTCGCTTGTTTCGGTAACAAAGCGAAACGCCAGGTCGAACAGCTCGTTATGCTCAATAGTCTGCATTGCAATAAAGATAAGGCGATAATAAGAACCGGGCTTTGCTTATTTGTTCGGATAAACCAAAAAGGCTCCCGTTTTTTTCTCATTAGAAACCGCGAATTCCTCTTTTATTATTTAAAGGGGTTTAATAGCATTGCTTTTGAAATAGTAAAAAAAAGATAGAAAGTCCTTCACAGTTCGTTGCAAAGTCCTTTCTATCTTAACAAGGGAAATTATGCAGAGGCCTTATTACCAAGCATCAGCAATTCATTTACCTCAACTTCGGAAATGAATTTTTTAATGCCCGCTTTATCTGTATAACTGCGACTGATGAGCTTGCCTTCTATGGCTACCTCGCTTCCTTTGTTCAAATACTTTTCAACAATATCAGCAATCTTGCCCCAGGCAACAAGGTTGTGCCAGGTTGTTTCTTTTACCTTTTCGCCTTTTGCGTTGCGGTATATCTCGTTGGTGGCAATACTAAAGCGGGCCAGTTTTTTACCGCTTGTTGTGTTTTTAACTTCTGGAGCATTACCCAGATTACCGATGAGTTGAACTTTGTTTTTTAATGTGTACATGGTTAAGAATTTGTGCCCGGCCTTGGGCGGGGCGGTTATTAATTTATTCCAACCAACCGGAACGACGTCGTTTCCGATTGACAGAACAAAGGTGATAAGATGAAGAAGGCTAGCCGGAGATTATCCTTTTACTTACCTGTATAAGCGTTTGTAAACGGATATCCGAAAATCCCAGGCCAGGTTTACAGATAAAACACACTCAATATGCTAAAGGAGAAAACAGATAAGCCCTGCCTGCTTTGTGGAAAAGCGGTCAAAGGCCGCAGCGATAAAAAATTTTGTGATGATTATTGCCGGGCAGCCTATAACAATGATCTTAAAAGCGCTGCCAATAATTACATCCGGAATGTAAACAACGCCCTTGGTAAAAACCGGCGCATATTGGAAAACCTGCTTCCTGCCGGAGAACAAATGGTAAAAGCCAGCCGGGATAAATTAATTGAAAAGGGCTTTCAGTTCAAATACCACACACATAACTACAGCGCCAAAAACGGGAACACCTATTTTTATTGTTATGAATATGGCTACCTGCAGCTCGAAAACAACAGGCTTTTGATCGTTAAAAGAAATGAGAAATAACAAGGGCTGTTAAAAATCACACAGCAAGCAACAATTTCACGGGCTTAACAATCTGTACTCATGCAGGAATAATAAAGTATTTTTACAGGCTAATTAATGACTTTACGACCGCCCTTATATAGAACCGCAGGATTACTGCTTTTGATTGTTTGCTCATTTTGCATTATCCAGAGATCCAATGCACAGTGTGGCACTCCAATATCTGTATTTCCTTATACAGAAGGCTTTGAAGCTACAAATGGTGGATGGACTCCCGGAGGTGCCGGATCAGACTGGGCATGGGGTACACCATCCAAACCCACTATCACGGGCGCAGCTGGCGGAACCAGGTGCTGGATTACCGGAGGCTTGACCGGGGGAGCATACAGTAATGGCGAAGCATCCTGGTTACAGAGCCCATGTTTTAATTTTTCCACTCTCGTGCACCCTTATATATCAATCGCTGTTTTTTGGGAAACTGAAAGAAAATTTGACGGAGCTAATCTGCAGTACTCAACAGATTTAGGAGTTACCTGGACGAATGTTGGCAGCGTAACCGACCCGATAAATTGTTTAAATGATAATTGGTATAATTACTCACCCATATCAGGACTTAACCCCGTTGCCTCGGTAAGAGATGGCTGGTCGGGAACCATTCAGCCAACAAACGGAAGTTGCCAGGGAACAGGAGGAAGCGGACGCTGGGTAAACGCCCAACATACCATGCCTGGCCTTGCCGGCGTATCGAATGTTATCTTTCGATTTACATTCGGAGCCGGAACTGTTTGTAATAATTTTGATGGCTTTGCTTTGGACGATATAACAATTGGCGAAGCACCACCCAATAATGCTTCATTTACTTATTCGTGTACAAGCAGCAACACGGTAAGCTTTACAAACACATCCGCTCTTTGCCCGGCAACAAACTGGATCTTTGGAGACATAGCATCGGGTGTAAACAACACATCCACCCTGCCAAACCCAACTCATACCTTTTCTGGCCCCGGAACTTATACGATCACGTTAAATGTAACCGGTCCGGATAATGCCCCCTCATCAACACAACAAACCATCCACATACTTGGCTTAACCACAACGATAAACACCAGCATTAAGTGTTTTGGAGATAAGAACGGATCTGCAACCGTGAATGTGATCCCGGTTGCTGCTGCGCCATTTATTTATTCCTGGAATTCAAGTCCTGTACAAACTTCGCCAACGGCAACAGGGTTGGGAGCAAGCATCTATACAATCACCGTAAGTGCAGTAAATAGTTGCCAGGCATCGGCAATAGTAATGATGGGGGAACCAGCTAAGCTATCACATACGGTAAACATTGTTCAGCCTGGCTGTTCTTCACCAACCGGAACAGCAACAATTAACGAAAGCGGCGGAACTGCGCCATACACTTATTCCTGGTCTCCATCTGGCGGAACCGGTGCTACGGCAACAGGACTAACTCCGGGCAATTACACGATAACGGTTACAGACAATAATTTATGTACTGAAAAGATTGATATATCCATCGCAACAGCTTCTGCACCCACAATAAGTATAACCAATGTAAAAAATGTAAGTTGTTTTGGTTTGAGTGACGGCGCAGCTACGGCACAAGTATCCGGGGGTAATCCTCCATATACATATAGCTGGAATACCGTGCCGTTACAAAATACTGCTACCGCTATTAACCTTGCCGCAGGAAATTACAGTGTAACAGCAACTGATAACAACGGATGTTCTGCTTCTGCATCAATAACTATTTCACAACCGGCAAGCGGATCTTGCGGAGAAGTTTATTTCCCCAATTCATTTACGCCAAACGGCGATTCAAAAAATGAAGGATTTGGTCCGCTGGGAAATTTGTCTGCCATCAGTAATTATCAATTGATCGTATTCAACCGGTATGGCGAACTTGTTTTCGGCAGTAAAGATCCTTATGAAAAATGGAGTGGTTATTATAAAGGCAAACTGAACATCCCCGGCAGTTATGTTTGGTTTGTTTCTTATCTCTTCAAAGGCCAATACAGAAGGGCCGACCAGGGCTCGGTAACCGTGATCAGGTAATTACAACTATTTATATTGAAAACTCCGGCTTCTTGGTTTTAGGAAGCACCCTGAATGATTCCGGCAGCGCAATTTGTTCTTTTGGAAAATCATCCGACTGTAATTCAATTCTCCTTGTAATATCACCCAATGAAGAAAGACGGTCAAGAGTATAAGGAATGGTATCGAGCCCCGAAGCAAATTTCAAAATGTAACTGTATATGGCAAACAGGCTGCCGGCCATTACGGCAGAACTATGCATGTTTTTGGATACGATAAGAGAAATAGCAATTACAAGCAACACCATAATTTCCATAAAGCCAAAATTCCAAGCTTCTTTATCTGATATACGAACCTGCCATTTACGTAAATTATCATAATGATTACGGATCATTGAATTGTTGCCGGTTGAAATAATGTCAACCTGCTTTTCCAGCTCATCATTTTTGTTTTTATTAAGACGTTTCATTTTTTTACCATAAAGCATACTGATGATAATAACAGGAACCAGGATAGCAAGGCAAATACCCACAATGGTCTTATCGTAAAAGAACAGAATAACCAGCGAGCCAAAAATATTGTACACAGCTTCAATTACATATACCAGGTCGTGCTCTAAAAAATCAACAAACTCTCTTGCCAGTGTTGAATGGGCGCTCAGCTTTGAAACTTCAATTTTGTTATACCTGCGGCTCAGGAATTTTGTTACAAGCGAGGTGTATATGGCTGTGTATGTACGGGTATCATACATGTGCCTGACGGTTCCGATCAGTAAATAAGAAAGATGAACTACGGTTAATACGATGAGTCCACGATAACTTCCTTTTAGCAGGTCATTGATCGCCTCGCCAAAGAAATAAAACCGCAATAAGCTGCCCAGCATCTCCAGGGAGAATAAAAAATAGGTAACGATAAGTTGGTACTTATGCTTCATCATCAGGGTGCGTAAAATTTTAAACTTAGACATAGCGCTGTTCTTTTGATTCTTAAATCATCTGTTTAATAAAGCCCAATAAGGACGATGAATTGTAACAATGGTCAGTAAGACGGGAGGAAATCCGGCGAGTTTAATTGTTCCGGAGGCGCTCTCTTTCGGTTACCGAGTTATTCGGGGTTCCGGTAATACGCCCGCAACAATTAGCTGCACCGCAGCGGCAATCAAAGGGCTCCATATGTTCATCCAGGAAGTTTGCGTAGTTGAGGGTTAGTTCTTCGCCTTTCGAAATGTTTCGTAAAGCCACTACATTTAAGCCTTCATATTGGGTGTTAGGATCACAGCTGTGATTTTGTGGGGCCCAGTTTGCCGGATTATCATCCCAGAGCAAAAATACCTCTTTGCTGAGAGGATAAGCGTACTTTCCAAATGTTTCCTTTTCCTTAACACTCCAGGAATTTTCTACATACCTGCGGGTAGTGATTCGCTGTGCAAGCTCCTCTCCCCTGAAAATCACTTCGTTGGCTTTTATATGCTGATTTGCATATATACCATAACCGGCTATGGCATTGCCCTTCATAGTGTATTTTTTTTGTCTGCGTTGGTGACGGGTAACGCCCTCGTCAATTATTTTTTTAAGAAAACTGGCCTGCCCGATGCCATCGCATTTTAAAATGTAATCGGCTGAACCCTCGTAGCCATCTTTATAAAATACAGAGCAGGTAAAATTAATTTCCAGGAAAAAGATCTCGTTCTTATCGTTCACCCTGAAGTCGAGCCGGGCATACCCAACACCCCCAAAGCCCTGGAATATCTGCAGCGCTGCATCTTTCAACCCGCTTTCCAGCACGGGATCATTACAAGGGATATTTGCTTCTGGATGCAGTTCTGATGTTTTTAAAGAATAGGTTTTAAACAGAAAACCCTTGGGAAAAATGTATTCAATGGGTTTGAACACAGAACAGCTTTTTCCTTCTTCGGCATCAGCCACCAGCATAACCGTAAACTCCCTGCCCTGTATATATTCTTCCACCAGCAATGGTCCGTATTCATCAATTATAGAAGCACATTTTCTAACCAGGTCTTCCTTGTTATAAACCAGCGAATGATCATCAACACCGAGGCTATCGCCCGCTTTATCGGGCTTAACAAATAAAGGGTAGCGTAAATGACTGCATTCTTTTTCAATGTCATCAATCGATTCGATCAGCGCAAAAGCAGGCGTTTTAATACCGGAAGTATAAGCCACATACTTCATCAGGTCTTTTGGAGGATCGTAAAGCAATGAGGTGGGGCCGGTGAATGGAAGATTAAGTAACTCCATGAAATAAATAACATCAACCGAAGGAACACTCCATTCAAGGTATCCTTCGCAGAGGTTAACAAAGATGTCGAAATTTTTTTTCTTAAGTTCTTTAAGTTGTTTGTAAATGGTAAGTTTATTCAGGAGCACATGCTCAAACTCAGCACCGGGCATTAAATGTGTAAGGTCCCGGGCCGGATCGTAATTTTTATAATCTACATCAGACGTGGAGTAATCGGGTTGAAGAACGCAAACTTTCATATTCATTATTTTTCCGCCGGCCTTAAGAAATACCTATCGACCCTTTGCGTTTCAGTGCTTTTGCGGAAGCCTTCTTTCTTTGATAAGCGTCGTTTATTATTGCTACCACCAATTGCGTAAATGTTTTTCCACTCAGTCTCAGTATGGCGCCAATGGAAGTATAATCTTCGTCTTCACTTAAACCACATTGCGCATTTACTTCCAATACATATATTTTCCGGGTTTCTTTGTCCATGCGAAGATCAACCCTTGTGTAACCCTTGCCTTTGGTAGCAACAAAAGCTTCCCAGCTTATTCTTTTTATTTCGTCTATCAGGGCTGCATCCGGAAGTTCATACTCATAAAAATTTCCTGCATCCGGCATAGGCTTTTCTTCTTCATAAATTTCCCAAAGCCTGTCAAAACTTAAAAACTTTTCTTTATCTGGAAGCGAAGGATGAAAGATACGCTCCACCGGCTCATATATTTTTGCTTTGCCGGGTTTATCGTAAGAGCCAACGATCAGCACGGTATATTCCGGCCCGTTGATAAAAGATTCAGCCACGATGCCATCGCTGGTAAGTTGCCAGCCACGATAGCCATCAAACATGTTCTGAACCTGTTCGCAAAGTTCCTTTGTTGAGTTCACCACATTTCTTATACCAACCCCCATACTTCCACCCGATACCGAAGGTTTTACAATAACAGGAGAACCCAGTTTGCTGATGATGTTATCGACCTTCTGATCTCTTTCTGTGATGGCTTCCCATGGCGCCGTGGGCACCCCGGCTTTATCAAAAGCCTTTTTCATGGGTATTTTAGAAGTGGTGATGTGATAAAAATATTCGTCAGAACCGGTATAGAACAGGCCCTTTTCTTCAAGAAGCTTAACCACCGATATGCCCGGTGTGCCATTTACTTCATCGCCATCGCAGAGATTAAAGATGAGATGGATCTTATTGTCCTTATCATTCTTCTTTGCAATATTGGCAATAACAGAAGCGTAATTATTGATGGTGACGGGCTGCCATTTCCATTCTACATCCAGTTCATTGAATGTCTTGCTGTATTCTGCAATGCTTTGTGAAAAATCGTAGTAATAATCAATATTCGGATCACTCGTTTCCAGGTGTGGCGCCAGCACCCAAACATAAAGCTGGTTTAGCGGAACAGCGGATAAAAATGAGTTAGAAGGGGCCATGCTTGAACAAATGGGTTACAACGAAAGCTTTTGTTTTACCTGTGATTTGATAAAATCAGTTAAGCGGTATTTTGAAAGCGTTTCCACCGAAAGGTGCGAAGCGCCGTTTATTAGTTGTAAACAATCTTTGCTGCCGCAGTTGCAAACAAAGGGTTGTGCCATGTCCCACTCGGTGGAAGGATAGAAAAAAGTTAACTCATCTCCCGGCTGCAATGGTTGCAGGCAGATCAGCTGCATGGATGTGGTATCAAAAAAAACATTGGGACTGCAGCTGTGATTGATGTACTGTAAAAATTCCGGCATCAGCGTAATGTGCCTGTCGGTGCCGGTTTGCACGGTTAAATACGTGGGATATGATTGCGTAATGCCGGCGTTGAAATTGCAGATCACATCACCCGGTGCAAAATGAACCCTGGCATGTAATGACTTTTGGTTGGAAGCATTATTCAGTAAAACTTCAGCAAAAACATGGTTACTGATAACTTCAGCAGATGGGGTAGTAATAGTAGTTGTTATCATGCGGTTTTAGAAGGGGATGACCCGTAAAAGTTTAAAATGATTAATGTTTATTTTATCAGGTTACTTATGTAATAGTAAATGTATAAAAGCATTGTTTAATTAAAAAGTTTATTAACCATAATTATTGATTGGTGGATTAATTGCTTTATTATGTGAATAACCGGTAACCGTTAATTTTATAGCTCCAATCAACCGAACCAATGAACAGAGAGCTTAATCAACCAGACCCCGATCTGCTGATACAACTGGTGAAAATAAAAATGCCCTTTGGTAAATACAAAGACAGGTTTTTGTGTGATTTGCCTATCTCTTACCTGGAGTGGTTCAACCGGGAAGGATTTCCAAAAAACAAACTGGGACAGCTGTTAGAGATCATGTACGAGATAAAACTAAACGGGCTTGAAGAATTGCTTACGCCACTTAAAAAGCTATAAGCCCAGGAAATAAAAAACCCTGGCAACGCCCCTGTCCGGGATCGAAATGAAAAGACCCCAATATTGCTTTCGGGATCTTTGTGTTGTGGGTCCCGTTAGCTATCGGGATGACACAAGGATTTTCAGTCACGTTGCGCTAACCCCGTTAACTACTAATACAGCCGAATAAGGAACAAAGAATGTCAAATGCAAAGACCCCAACGTTACTGTCGGGGTCTTTGTGGTGTGGGCCGGGATTGAACCGGCGACACAAGGATTTTCAGTCCTTTGCTCTACCAACTGAGCTACCGCACCGCTTTGAATATCGAATACTGAAAAAGGAATGTTGAATACCAAATTCAGGGCAGCAAAAATAAGGAAAAAACCTACCCGAAAAAATAAAAAAGAGAAGATTGCCAGGCTCTTTCAATTGAACATTGATCGTTGAGCATTGATTATTGAATATTTTCATTAATACCTGCTTAAAACGCTCAATAATCAATGACCGATACTCAATGCTCAGGAGGCGTTGTGTTCCTTGAAGGGTCCTAGTTTCCGTATTCACACAAAAACTTGATCCGCATCAGCTTTAACTGCTCCCAGTTAAAATTACTGTCGGCCAGCTCTTCCAGGGCAACCTGTAAAGAAGAGGTCTCGCAGCTCTTGAAATAATCCATTATCTCGTCCTGCTCATATTCATCCACCATTTCATCAATGGCATAATCCAGATTCAGTTTGGTGCCACTGGCAACAATGGTCTCCATCTCTTCCAGTAATTCGTCAATACGCAGGTCCCGGGTCTTGGCTACGGTCTCAAGCGGTATCTTCTTATCTACATTCTGAATGATGAAAATCTTGTTGTTGTTCCGGTTCACTACACTCTTCATTACAAAATCATCGGGCCGCACAACATCATTCTCTTCCACATATTTGGCAATAAGATCGATGAATGGTTTGCCATACCGCAACGCCTTTCCCTTACTTACGCCGCTGATCTTTTCCAGTTCTGCCATGCTGGTAGGAAACATAGTGGCCATGTCTTCCAGGCTGTTCTCCAGGAAGATGACAAAGGGAGGCAGCTTCTTTTCCTTGGCAACTTTTTTCCGCAGGTCTTTCAATAAAACCATCAGTTGCTCATCTGCCGCAGCCGCATCGCCACCAGCCGCATCGCCGCCCTCTTCATCATCTGCATTGGCTTCTTCAAATAAATTATTCATCACAATTTTGAAAGAAATTGGTTTCTTTAAGAACGCCTCTCCTTTTTTTGTGATCTTCAGCAAGCCATACTCTACAATATCCTTTTCAATCAAGCCGGCCAATAACATCTGGCGGATAAGGCTGTTCCAGTAATGATTTTCTTTATCGTTGCCGCTTGCAAAAACGGGCAGCTCTTCATGACGGTACATTTTTACCTGCGGTGTTGCCCTGCCGGCAAGGATCAGCAGGGTATATTCAACAGGGAACTGCTCACCCAGTGCTTTTACAACTTTTAAAACAGTTACCGCACCTTCTTTTGCCTCTTCCTTTTCTTTCGGGTTAAGGCAGTTATCGCAATGTCCGCAACTTTTACTATCGTCGTAATGTTCGCCAAAATAGTGCAGCAATACTTTTCTGCGGCAAACACTGCTCTCGGCATACGCCACCGTTTCATTTATTAATTGGGCGCCCACCTCTCTTTCGCTAAGCGGCTTATCCCTCATCAGGTGTTCAAGCTTGGCCACATCTTTGTGCGAATAATAAAGAATGCATTTTCCTTCCAGCCCATCTCGTCCGCCACGGCCGGTCTCCTGGTAATAATTTTCAATCGACTTGGGAATGTTATAATGAATTACAAACCGGATATCGGGTTTGTCGATGCCCATACCAAAAGCGATGGTGGCAACGATCACATCCACGTCTTCATTCAGGAACTGGTCCTGCCTGTCGGCCCGTAGCTTACTGTCGAGACCTGCATGATAAGAAACCGCCTTGATGCCATTGGCCATCAGCATTTTTGCAAGTTCTTCCGTTGTCTTACGGTTGAGGGTGTAAATGATGCCGCTCTTGTTTTTATGCAGCTGAATAAAACGGACAATACTTTTATTCGTTTGCTCCAGGTTTATTTTAGGTTGTATCTCGTAATAAAGATTGGGCCTGTTAAAAGAAGAGATGAATATTTTTGGCTTGCGTAAGCCAAGGTTCTTAACAATATCGCTCTGTACTTTTGGCGTGGCGGTGGCCGTTAAAGCAATCACCGGAATTTTGTCATCGATCAGGTCCATCATTTCTCTTAACCTTCTGTACTCAGGCCTGAAGTCGTGGCCCCACTCCGAGATGCAATGTGCTTCATCAACCGCAAAGAAGGAGATCTTCAACCCTTTGAAGAAAGAAATATTTTCTTCTTTCGTCATCGTCTCGGGTGCCACGTAAAGCATTTTTGTTTTGCCGGTGGTGAGGTCATCCTTTACTGCTTTTTGCTGTCCTTTATTCAGCGTGCTGTTTAAAAAATGCGCTACATCGTCTTTGCTGCTGTAACTGCGTACCAGGTCAACCTGGTTTTTCATTAATGCAATTAATGGAGAAACAATAATGGCCACTCCTTCGCTGATGATGGCAGGCAACTGGTAACATAAACTTTTACCGCCGCCGGTAGGCATGATCACAAATGTATCATTTCCATCAAGCAGGCAATTGATGATCTCTTCCTGGGGGCCCTTAAAACCATCAAAACCAAATTGATCCTGGAGCTGAAGCGTAAGATCGCTGTGTGTTTTTTTTGGAGCCACTTTCTTAGCGGGTTTAGTAGCCGGTTCCTTTATATTGGATTTAGTCTTTGCCATATCTTTTACCTGAACACAGTATTATTTATTTACCCGTTTTTTAAAGGGTGGCGAAGTTAATCGAAAACAACAGCCAAATCAAACCCAATAAGGAAAAACAGTTCTTTTTAACGAATTATTTTAATCACTTAAGTTAATCAAAATAACTTAACCTGCAAAAAATCGGGCAACAAAAAAAGCTGGGAATAAAGTCCTGCGCATACATAAATTTCGTTCTTTGCATTATGGCTGAATTAAAGTAGGTTTGCGCCATTGCTGATGAACAAAGAAAAGATCATACCTGTTGCACTCCGCACCATTGAGGTAGAAACCAATGCCGTGAACGGGCTTAAGCAATTCATCAATGAAGATTTTGTAAAAGCAACAGAAGAGGTTGCTCGGTCAAAAGGAAGGTTGATCGTAAGCGGTATTGGCAAAAGCGCCGTCATTGCACAAAAGATCGTAGCTACACTCAACAGTACCGGAACGGCTTCTGTTTTCATGCACGCCGCCGATGCCATTCACGGCGACCTGGGCATGATACAGGCTGATGATATTGTTTTACTGATAAGCAAGAGCGGCGACAGCCCCGAAATAAAAGTATTGACACCGCTGATAAAGAATTTTGGCAACACACTGATCGGAATGGTAGGTAACATGCAATCTTATTTAGCACAGCACAGCGACATTGTTTTAAATACCACTGTTGACCAGGAAGCATGTCCTAACAACCTTGCGCCCACAAGCAGCACCACGGCTCAAATGGTAATGGGCGATGCACTGGCGGTTTGCCTGATGGAGATAAAAGGATTCAACAGCAATGATTTTGCAAAATATCATCCGGGCGGAACCCTGGGAAAAAGATTGTACCTGCGTGTGGAAGAATTAGCTTCGCAGAATGCAAAGCCAAAAGTATTGCCCACTGCAACGCTTAAGGAAGTAATCGTTGAAATGACAACCAAAAGACTGGGCGCCACTGCGGTGGTTAATGAAGCAGACAGTATAATAGGCATCATAACAGATGGCGACCTCCGGCGAATGCTGGAGAAAGCAACCAGTTTTGAAAACCTGCTGGCAAAAGACATCATGAGCAGTAAGCCAAAAACGGTTGAAGCCGATGTGTTGGCGGTGCTTGCCCTTGAAGAGATGAAGAAGAATGATATAAGCCAACTGGTAGTGGAACAGGATAAAAAATATGCCGGAATCATACATTTACACGACCTGGTAAAAGAAGGCATCATATAAACTGATTATGAATAAGAACAATTACGTAGCCATCATGGCAGGCGGTATTGGCAGCAGATTTTGGCCGATGAGCCGGACAGACTTCCCCAAACAATTCATCGACATTTTAAATACCGGGCGAACACTCATCCAGGCAACATACGACCGCTTTGCCAAATTCATCCCGGCTGATAATATTTATGTGGTAACGGCTGAACAGTACAGGGAAATTGTTGCCAAACAACTGCCTGAATTGCCGGCGGGAAATATACTGTGTGAACCATCACGCAAAAACACAGCGCCCTGCGTTGCGTATATTTCTTATAAACTCCATTTATTAAATCCCGAAGCCAACCTGATCTGTGCGCCATCCGATCACCTCATTACGGATGAAGAAGGGTTTAAAAAAGTATGTACGGCCGCGTTAAAATTCACGGCACATATTAAAGCACTGGTAACGCTTGGTATAAAACCTACTTATCCAAACACCGGCTATGGCTACATTCAATACGAGCCCCAAAAAGTAGATGAGAATGTTTATAAGGTAAAGACCTTTACCGAAAAACCCGACCTGCAGCTTGCGAAAACATTTATTGCCAGTGGTGATTTTTTATGGAACGCAGGTATTTTTGTGTGGCAGGTAAAGAACATCATCAAGGCATTTGAAAAATACCTGCCTGAAATGGCCGAGGTATTTGAAGCAGAGAAGGCCCACTTCAATACAAAAGAAGAACAGGAAGCCATTGAGCGCCTCTACCCGCAATGCGTGAATATCTCTATTGATTATGGCGTGATGGAAAAAGCAGATAATGTGTACATCATTCCATCCTCTTTTGGCTGGAGTGACCTGGGTACCTGGGCAAGTACATACGACAACCTGGAAAAAGATTACCTCGGCAACGCTGTTGCCGGCCATAATGTAATGGTGATAGACGCTACCAACAATATGGTTCATGCAGATAACAAGAAATTGCTGGTGTTACAGGGGCTGGATGAATTTGTGATCGTTGATACCGATGATGTTTTGCTCATCTGCAAAAAAGACAAGGAACAGGAAATAAAAGAATACGTGGCAGAAATAAAGCGCAACAAAGGCGATAAGTACATTTAAATTTTTCCCGTTGATTCCCTCTATTAAAAGTAAGTTGCCCGAAGTGGGCACCACCATCTTTACTGTAATGAGTGTGCTGGCTGCCGAACACAAAGCCATTAACCTGGGCCAGGGTTTCCCCGACTACCCGATGAATGAAGAACTGATCGCATTGGTCAACAAGGCGATGAAGGATGGATATAACCAGTACACACATATGTGCGGACTACCGGCATTAAGAGAACGCATCGCAGAAAAAATTGAAGGGCTTTACACAACAAAGATCAACCCCGACACAGAGATCACCATTACGCCCGGCGGCACCTATGCCATTTACACGGCACTCACGGCTATATTAAACCCCGGAGATGAAGCAATTGTTTTTGAACCGGCTTATGACAGCTATATCCCGAACATTGAGATCAATGGCGGCGTACCGGTATTGATACCGCTTGTTTATCCTGATTACAAGATCGACTGGGACCTGGTAAAGAAGAAGATCTCGCCCAAAACAAAACTCATCATGCTCAACACACCGCACAACCCAACGGGGGCCGTGTTAAGTGTCGATGATATAAAGCAACTGCAAAGCATTGTAAAAGATACCGGCATTTTTATTTTAGGCGATGAAGTGTATGAGCACCTGATCTTCGACGGCATGAAACATGAAAGCATGCTGCGTTACCCCGACCTGTATGAACGAAGCTTTGTCTGCTTTTCGTTTGGTAAAGTATACGACTGCACCGGGTGGAAGATGGGCTATTGTGTTGCACCAGCGGCATTGATGAAGGAATTCAGGAAAGTGCACCAGTTCAACTGCTTTAGTTGCAATACACCGGTTCAATATGCATTAACTGATTTTTTAAAACAGAAAGAGAACTACCTGCAACTCGGCGGCTTTCTTCAAAAAAAACGGGACTACTTTTTAAACCTCATGCAGCAGACAAGATTAAAACCGCTGCCATCGCATGGAAGCTATTTTCAACTATACAGTTATGCCGGCATCAGCGAAGAGAATGAAAAAGATTTCGCCATCCGGGTAACTAAAGAATACGGCGTGGCTGCCATACCCACGTCTGTTTTTTATAAGAACGGGGAAGATAATAAAGTGCTTCGTTTTTGTTTTTCAAAGAATGAAGCTACCCTGGAAGAAGCAGCAAACCGATTAATGAAACTTTGATTTTTAACCGCAAAGCACACGAAGTGCCTTTGCGCCCCTTTGCGGAAAACTTAGCGTTCTTTGCGGTAAAAACTAAACTCCAAACTGCCTCAAGTGATGATCTAAATGTTTGTACATCGCCTGTCCCCATTGCGGTTGGGTAAACGTACCAAACATCGGATGTGGAAATTTGCCCACATTACCAGGGCCACGGGTGTAAAATGTATTGATAAGACCGGATAGTTCCTGCCTTTCTTTTTCGAAATTTTTTTCACCACTTATTTTAAACTCAGGTGCAGTAGGGAGGTTCTTTTTCCAGGGATCGTCGTTATACAATTTTGATTTTATCATCCACCCGATCATCAATCCCAGGAAGCTGCGGGGTATTTTCTTATCGCTGAGCGGAACCCTAAAAGCAGCTTTGCAATGCGCCAGCATCTGCGCCACTTCCATTTTACCCCATTGCCGTTGCGAAGAAAGGGAGAGTGCATTGATGCGGCGGTTAATTTCTTCGTAGCTCTCTTTGTCAAATAAACTTTTCATGAAATAAACTTTTTAAATTTACAGTTGCTCGTACAGTTTCCTCAGCTTCTCTCTAGTCATCTGTTTCTCCCAATCCTTTCCCAATGCATTTTCCCAAAGTGGTTTCATGCCAAGGGATACATTTATCATCTTATCAAAATCTTCATCGCTTAGTCCGGCGCAGATATTTTTTGGAATGTCGATCTTATTTTTCTCCACCATGTATTTAAATTCTTTCACGCCCTCGGGATAATATGCTGAGAGTTTATCAAATACGATGCAGTTGCCAATGCCGTGCTTGGTGCCGAGTAAATAACTCAATCCATAACTCACGGCATGCGCCACACCTACCTGGCTGTAGGCAATGCTCATACCACCGGCATAAGAAGCCATCATCAGCTTGTCATCGCTGTCGGGATCCCAACCATCTTTATTTACATATACATCCCTGCAAAGCTGCAACGCTTTTTCGCCATAGCTTTTGCTGAACTCATTTAAATAAGTGCCATTCAAACTTTCAATGCAATGGATATAACAATCCATACCGGTATAAAAACGCTGGTTGGCAGGAGCGTTCTCAATTAACTCGGGATCCAGAACGATCTGGTCAAAAGGAGTGAAGTCGGAGTTCATGCCCAGTTTTTTTGTAGGGCCGGTGAGTACGGTGGTACGACTCACTTCTGCACCGGTACCACTTAATGTGGGTATACCTGCTTTATATACACCCGGATTTTTCACCAGGTCCCATCCCTGGTAATCGGCGCTGCTGCCGGGGTTGTTCATCATCAGCGAAACGGCTTTTGCCAGGTCCATGGCAGAACCACCACCAATACCGATCACGCCGCTTACGGTACCAAACTCATCTTTAAGTTGATTGGCAAGTTGGTCAACATAAGTTGTCTTGGGTTCATAAGTTACGTCTACAAAGATCACTTTGTCGTTTCCACGAACAGGCACCCGGCTGGCCAAAGGTTTACCATCAAAGAAATGATCCACCAAAAAAACCATAGGCGCATTCGCTTTACGATGCGGAGCAATGATCTCATCTAACTGGTTGAAAGAGCCGCGGCCATAAATTACAAAGCCGACCATTTTAAAATTTCTGAAAGCCATAAGTATGTTTTTTAACCACGAAGGACACAAAGTTACTGCACGAAGCGCACAAATTTATAATACCAGGCGCTTGACTCCATCCTTCAGCAATTTAACATTAAAGTTCAGGAGAAGACCCAGACGGTTGCCGGAGAGTTTAAGATACGTGAGAACCTGGGCGGAATGGATGTCAGTGAAGGACTCTATGGACTTGATTTCAATAATTACTTTATTTTCTACAAGTATATCTATACGGTAACCGATGTCGAGTTTGACTTCTTCGTAAATCAAAGGAAGGTCCTTTTCTTTCTCAGCAAAATACCCGGCTTTACAAATTTCGTAAAACAGGCACTCTTTGTAAGAAGACTCCAATAAACCAGGCCCCAGGGAACGATGTACTTTAATGGCTAGGCGGATAATTTTATTAGACAGGTCGTTTATATCAAAGGGCATCTCTGTATGAATCATAAATAAATTTTAACCACGAAGAACACAAAGGTCAGCACGAAGTGCACAAAGTGGCTGGGTATTTTCTTCGTGTAATTTGTGAAAAAAACTTCGTGTTCTTCGTGGTAAAGACTACTTCAGAAGCGCAGCCGCCCTTATTAAATCTTCCGGCGTATCGATCTCCACGCCCATGTATTCGGTAACCACCATCTTTAATGGGATGCCATTTTCAAGATAGCGAAGGCATTCGATTTTTTCTGCGGCTTCCAATGGCGTTATTGCCCAGTTGGTGAAGTTGAGTAAAGCCTGCTTGCGGAAAGCATACACACCCACGTGTTCGTAATAAACAGGAGAAACATTTTTATCTCTGTGGTAAGGAATGGGACTGCGACTGAACATGAGTGCGTTCATATTTTTATCAACAGCAACCTTTACATAATTAGGGTCAGCAATGAATTGTTCTTCTTTCAGCACCTGCATCAATGAAGCTGCCTGAACGGCCGGATCATCGAAGGTATTCAGTAATTTTTCCAGGGGATCTTTTTGTACAAAGGGTTCATCGCCCTGCACGTTCACCACAATGTCTACATCCATATTGGCCACCGCTTCTGCAATACGATCGCTTCCGCTTTCGTGTTCTTTGATACTCATCTTAGCTTTACCGCCATGGGATGTTACTTCATCAAAAATGATCTGGCTGTCGGTAACCACCATCACTTCATCAAATAATTTTGTGGCAACGGTATTATCGTAGGTATGACGAATGACTGTTTTATCACCCAGCATCTGCATCAGCTTGGCGGGAAAACGGGAGGCAGCATATCGTGCCGGTATCAGGGCGATCTTCTTCATGGAACAAATATAATATTTATACCCCCGAGCTCCAGAAAATAACAGCCTGTGTATCCAGCAGGTATATTTCAAATTCGGTAACGGCACCCTGTGCAGAAATAATTTTTATTTTATTGACAGGACCCGCCTTGCCATCATATTTTTCACGCTCCACCTCAATGGTCTTATCTCCTGTGGGGTTTTTGATCGTTGAGTTTTTTGAAGGAAAAATATCTTTGTCTGAGATCAATTCCGGGTATTGGCCGATGAGACGAACTAATAAAAAACACTGTTCAATAGTAAGATCCGGCAGCAGGCAAAGTTCTGAAGCAGATTCATAACCCTCCCACCTGTGCCACTCCATTCCATTCTTGTAAAATTGTTTTGTGAGTGTTGATTCGCCCATCTCATTTAGTGAGAGGTCGGTCTTTTTTATTACCAACGGATCGCCAATTACAGAAGATACCTGGGTAAAATAATCTTTTAAGGTTTTTGTGCCGGCCTTTGGTGAAGGCAAGGGCAATACATAGCTGCTTACGATAAAACCGCTCTTGCCGTTGTAATTCACATGCCACCAGAAGCCATTAAATCCTTCGGTTGATATGGCTACCGGGGGAAAGGTATCTACGGTGGGAACAGAGATTTTCTCTCCATAAGGAATCTTATCAAGGACCTTTGCATTGGTGGAGGGCTGCTCTCTTAAGCTTAAGCCGGCTTTTGCGGCAGCGTAATAAGTTTGCTGGGAAAAAGAAAATAAGCAGATTAAGAACGAAAGAATAAGTAAGGTGATCCTTTTCATCTGTAAGAAATTAAAAAGACAACGGAAGTTCATCGAATACTTTATTGCAGTTTGTACAGCGGTATTTTTTGCTGTTGGTAGATGATTGGCCGTAAGCCACCTGGTTTTTTAGTTTCCCCCAAAAATCTGCCGGCATGTTTGTTTTTTCTTCTACTGTAAGCGCATAGGCCTTGCAATTGGGACAAGCGATCTCTTTTACATAATCTTCTTCTGCTTTTCTGATCAGGGCCTGTGCTTTTTCAAATTCGGATTCTTCTACAAAAAGCTTGATGCCGCCAACTGCAGGATTCAAAAGCGGGTCAATGGTCACAATATGCTCATCTTTTAAATGACAATTGATCTCATTTTCCTGCAACATGCCCAGCGTCATATTAGCAAGCATAAAATTATCAAAAGAAGCGATCTGTTTAAAATTCATAGAGCTATTGTTTTCCATCAATGATCAATGGCGTATTTCCTTTTCCCATCACGATCACTTTTGCATTCTGACTTAACGCCAGCTCTTTCATGGCTTTTATCTGTTCGTATTGTAATTGCTGATCGGTAAGTCCGGTGTTGATGATGCGCTGGTAATCGGCAATGCCCTGCGCCTCTACCCTTTTTCTTTCTGCTTCCTGTTTTTCTTTTTGCAGTACAAACTCCATCTTCTTAGCATCCTGCTCTGCATTGATCTTTGATTCAATGGAAGCTTTTACAGAATTAGGCAGGGTGATATTCCTTACCAGCAACTGCTCCAACATTAAGCCACGGGATTTAAAGGTTTCCTCAATGCTTCGGTAAATGCGTTGTTGAAACTCATCCCGTTTATTACCAAACAGGTCTACCGCCTGGTAGTATACCGCATTGTCACGGATCTTGGTCCGGGTAATGGGCCTTACAATTTTATCGCGGTAATCATCTCCTGTTTCTCTCAATAATTTTGGTGCATCACTTCCCACCACCCGGTACAAAACGGTAAGATCGATTGTTACCTCCAGCCCGTCGCTGGTCAATACCCGGATGGCATCGTCGCCTAACTTATTGCCTTCATCATTCACACCACTCATGGTATAGTTCTGTGTTTTTACGTCAATCCTTTTTACATCAAGCAATGGGTTGATAAAATGCAGCCCGCTGCCCAGCACATCACTTTGTATGCTGCCGAATAAAATTTTTACACCCACTTCACCGGCATTGATCTGCTTTACGCAGGACGTGACAATGCCCAGCGAAATAAAAATAAGGCCAATGATGCGGCCCAGGGGCTTAAACTTTGCCAGCGTGGTATTGCTTTTGAGCAATACGGCAGTTATTACAAGAACAATAATTCCCACTACGATTAAAAACATGATGAGTTGATTTAGAATTGCAAGTTCAAGAAAAGAATCAATACTGATGAGATTGATTTTGCACATAAAAAACCGAAGCGTTTAAACTCCGGTCTTAAAATGTTTTACTCTCTTCCTGTTCCCCTTCAGGAGGCTTAATTATTCAGCATCAGCGGCATCACCAGCATCAGTAACTGTTCACCTTCGCCCTGCTCAGACGGTTTTACAAGTCCGGCTTTGGTTGGCGTACTCAGTTCCATCACCACATCACTGGTATCGGCGCCGTTCAGCATTTCAATTAAAAATTTTGCATTAAAGGCAATTTGAAGGTCTTCACCATCATACTGGCAGGCCATGCGTTCGTTTCCTTCAAAACTGAAATCAACGTCCTGTGCAGCTAACTGCAGTTCGCTTCCGCTTATACTTAATGCCACCTGGTTGGGGCTTTTGTTACTGAACACACTCACCCGGCGCAAGGCATTTTGAAAATCATGTTTGTTCACGGTCATCTTGTACGGGTTGTCGGTCGGTATCACCACTTTATAATCCGGGAAACGGGCGTCGATCAAACGGCACACCAGTTCGGTACCACCGTGTACCACAAAAAATGATTGCTGTTGTATGAAACTTTCAGTTCGTCTTCATTATCGGGCAAGGAACCCTTAAGCAGGTTCAATGGTTTTTTAGGAACAATGAAACAATCTTTTTAGGACAGCTTACATCGCTTCGGGTGTAACGAACCAGGCGATGAGCATCGGTTGCCACAAATGTGATCCCTTTTTTATCCAGCTCAAAGAACACGCCGGTCATGGCAGGCCGCAGGTCGTCGTTGCTTACGGCAAAGATGGCTTTGTTAATGGCGGTTACCAATGCAGACGATGTCATGGTAAACGAATTGGCATCATCGGCAGCGGGTTCTTTTGGAAAATTATCCGGGGTTTCTCCCATTACCTTGTACTTACCATTATCGCTGGTGATCTCAACGGCAAAGTTTTTGTCAACATTAAAAGTGAGCGGTTGCTCGGCAATGTTCTTCAAAGAATCGAGTAGTATCTTGGCAGGGATACAAACCTTTCCGCTGTCTTTGGCTTCAATATCCAGGTGAACCTTCATCACGGTTTCCAGGTCGGTGGCAACAACGGTCAGCTTGTTTTTCTCTATCTCAAACAAAAAATCTTCCAGGATGGGTAAAACAGTATTGGCATTGATAACGCCGCTGATCTGCTGCAGTTGTTTAAGCAAAGCCGATGAGGAAACGATGAACTTCATATATAAGTGTCTTTAGTTGGCAAATATAAAATTAACCGGCCTAAATGTACGGGCTATTTTTGAACAAATTTTCAGGGGATGTTCTGGTTTGTCATTCCGAGGTACGAGGAATCTGCCTGGCAGCAATTTTAAAATTGAGTATTTGAATCATTAACCGGCAGATGCTTCGCTATCGCTCAACATGACATTTGGGTCAAAGTAATTAACAGCCCTTCATAAGTTTTGCTTGTGCACAATATTTAATAAGGGTATATTGTTAACCTTGGACGATGTGCTTAAGATCGCCTTTACCAAAATTTATTATTTATGAAAAAACTACTGGTGCTGATGCTCTCAGCATTCTTCAGTATTGGCCTCTATGGCCAGGGGCAACAGATAAAGATCCTGAATTTTACCGTTAAGAACCAATTACCCGGCGTAATTGATAACTGGAACAGCATTCCGGGCTCATTGCTTCTGGTGGCACAAAAGCCGCCTACCATCCAGATCAAAGGGATCAGGCTTGTATTGCAGATACGGGCCAATGGGGCAGTTATCTGCAGCAACACGGCTACCGGGGGAATGCAGGTTGATGATTTTGCCACCCGTACCTTTTCAGCATCAGAACTTATTGGTGCTTTAGCGGGTTGTCATGATCTGAAGGACGGAACCTATACAATATGTGCCCAGTTTTTTAATGAAGAGCGAAGGGAGATCAGCAACGAAGCCTGTAAAGAGTTCAGGGTGGAAACGCCAAAAGAAACAGACTTCGCCCCGCCCACGTTAATTTTTCCGGATAATGAAAAAGGTTTTGGAGAGGACGAAATGAGTAAGCCACTCAGTTTCAGATGGACCCCATTGGTGCCTAAACCAAGGGACCCCGTTACTTATCGCTTAAAAGTATGGCAACTGATGCAGGGGCAAAACGGAACCCAGGCCATGCGGTCAAATCAGCCCATTGTTACCAAAGATGTAGATAATATTACGCAAGCTGTTGTAACCGGAATTTATACCGGGCCTTGCAGGCCGCCATACCTCTGTGATTTTATCTGGCAGGTACAAGCGTTGAATAGGGAAGGAAAACCTATGGGAAGAAACGATGGAAATAGTGAACCGTTTTCTTTCAGTGTAAGACAAAATGAAAATGGCGGACTAAAAAATGTATATCCCGAAGACAATAAAAAGTTTTCAAAAACGGATGCACCAAAACCAATTACTTTTCGCTGGACACCCCTTGTACCTAAACCTGCAGAACCGGTAACCTATCGTTTAAAAGTATGGCAACTGATGCAGGGGCAAAGCGGAACACAGGCCATGAGGTCAAATCAACCCATTGTTACAAAAGACGTAGATAATATTACACAGGCTGTGGTCAGTAATATATATACCGGCCCATGCAGACCACCTTATCTCTGCGACTTTATCTGGAGTGTGCAGGCGCTGAACCGGGAAGGAAAGCCAATGGGGCGAAATAATGGCACCAGCGAACCCTTTGTTTTTAAAATTGCAGACGATAACATCAACACAAAGATCGATAGCGTGGATATTACCTGCTGCATCAACGGCAAGCAGAATATTTATGTAAAGATCAGCAACCTGCACCTCAGCAACCCGGCCCAGGTTACGGCTATTAAGTACCGGGTGAATGGAACAGGGCCTATTACAACATTGTCTCCCACTACTCCGGCATTGCCCTTTACCATTCCTGCAAATTCATCACAGGTGTTTACCGGGTCGATCAATTGTGTTGACAGCATGAAGACGATCAAATTTATTGTGGATGCAATATGGCCAAGCGACCCTGACAACATAAATAATGAAACGGCCTGGGATACCCTGAAGTGCGCCTGCGATCCCTGCAAAACAATGGGCGTTACGTTGAAAGGCGACACACTCACCAGCACCGCAAGCACGAGCGGACAAATATTATTATCCGGTGTTTTAAATGGATTGAATCCGGCCACGGTTAAAAAGATAACCATCGAACTGGTTTATTTCAACATTGTGCAAACCGGCGACAGCAATTGTGTGAAGTGCGCAGAGAATAAGGAGTGGGGCAATTTCATCAAGCCATCCAGCTCTGCATTCACCGGCTTCGGTACCGGTTTGCTGAACGGAATAAATTTCGGCAGGGAGTGGACATGGCTCTCAACGGTTCAAAAAGATTGTGATAACCACGGTAACGGTGGTGATGGACATGGTAACGGAGGCGTAGATAATGGAAATCCCAATGCAGGCCTTGCAAATTGTACAACCTGTGGTAATACCGGCGTTACTGCTCCCCCGGGAGATCCACGAAACAATACCGGGAAGGTTGCAAATACGGGTCCGGGTATCATCATTATAGATCCCAACCCTAATCCAACACCCAAGGCCAATAGTTTTTCATTGCCAATTGCTGTGCCGCCGGGCAGCAGTTTAAAATGTTGCGGCGATAAGATAAGGGTCTGCATACGGTTTACCATCTGGGATTTCTGTTGCCATGCCTGCGATGTGATAAAGTGTTATGAAATAGAAAGAAAAGCACAATGATCCTTTTAAAGCCAAAAACGAAAATCATGAAACAGCTACATAAATATTTCAATCTTATTTTACTGGTAACAGCGCTGGCTTTTGGCAGTTATGCCAAAGCGCAGGTGAATGGGTTTACCATTTCTGATCCTACATTCCCGGTGGCGCATAATTTGGGAACCACGTTCCCTATAAACGTTTCGTTCAACTGGACACCAAGCACCACGAGTGCCACCGTTGTCATCAATTATAATTCAGCATTGGTCAGTTACGATGCCAGTTGTGCCGCCAGCTTACCGGGTTGCATGGTTTTATCAAACACCGGATCACAGCTTACGATCAGCATCAGTAATTTATCTTCCTGTACAAACACCGGTGCCATCAGTTTTAATGTTTGCTTCCGGTATAATTGTCCCGACTCCTGTACCGGTGTAACAAAGCCCGCCACTTTCACCGGAACACTTACAGATAATTTAAGCACCACACAAAATGCAACCTGTTCTTCCAATGGCATATTGAATAACAATGTTTCGATGAGCCATATCTTCTGGGCGTTCAATCAACTTACGGCTGAAATAACTTTCCGTGTTTGTTTTTATAATCCGGATTGCTTTAAGATCGAGAACCCAAGCTTTACCATAAACTTATCTCCGGCATTGGGTACCATCACATCAGTCACCGGCGGCGCTTATACATATACGCTTTCCGGAACAACGATTACCCCCAACGTGCCGGCATTCAATCAATATGCAAGCGATTGTTTTTATTATGTCGTCAAGCTGCCCTGCAATACCGGGCTCGGACAAACACTTACCAACAACGTGACCTTTAAAGGAACAAACTGTAATGTACCCAACAGCACTATCCGGGGACCATTGCCTGCGTCGTTCACTATTCCGGCGGTGCCTGCTGCAACGGCGAACATATCTGTTTCATCAATGTCCACGGCAACATATTTCTATTACAACATCACCAACACCGGCAATGCAGCACTTAATTTAACAACCACCAATATTCTGCCATTGGTGCATTTAAAAAATTCACCCAATTCTGTTTTGCAAGGCACGTCGCAGGCCGGGCTGGTTTGCGGTATTAAATATTATAACTGTTCGCTCACACCAACAGCATCGTTTCCTTTGATAGGCAACGGCGCAACAGATAATAATGCACCGGCTACCAACACAAACAAATTCGACCACACGATAAATAACTTATTGCCCGGGCAATCAGTGAGCCTGTATTTATATTATGACCTTACTTCTTCCTGCAGCGGACCGGCTGGCAATCCGCCATATAAGGATAGTTTGTCTATTACTTATAATTGTGTGGCGCCACCAACTCCATGTATCCCTTGCGGACCGGGCGGAAACCAGCATCCTGTTATCATTTACAATCCACAGCCAAATATGGCCTGTGTAACCAATCAATACATTCCAGGCTGTAAAAGCCTTGGTGATACCCTTGACCTCTGCTATGAATTTGTAAACAACGGCGATGCAACACTGGTTGGTGGACAGTATAACATCCAATTACCAACCTGGTTGCAGGCAATCTATTCCAGCGTGGTTTATACCGGGTTCTCGCCAAACCCAACCATTGTTCCGGCATCAAACATAAAATTCAACCTGCCGAATATTCCCGTTGGTACCAACACGTATAAAATATGTTTTAAAGCAGTGGTGCAACCCGGTGCTGTTGGCGGGCCGAATGCATTCTGGGGAATCATGTCGGGCGGAAACCTGATCAATGCACAATACACCTGTTATACATCTTTTAATATCTGCGCTTTCGCAGCAATAGGAATTGATAAAAAAGTAAAAGGAAACCTGAACGGCAGTTTTGCAAACAGCGCAACCGGAAATCCAAATACGGCAGTTGACTGGGAGGTAACTGTTCGGAACACCGGAACCATCGCAGTAGATAATCTTGTGGTGATTGACCGAATACCAGCGATCAGCAATCTTACTATTTTAGGAAGCCCGCTCTCCGCATCTGTAAGTAACCAGTTCAACATGCAGATGCTTACAGCGCCAATAAATATTAATTACACGGCACTGTACACAACCACGCAAAATATTTGTACCACCTGGCCGGCAACAGGCACGCCATGTAATACCGGTTCATGGACGGGTGCTGTATCAAACGGTGGTGTTAAGTTCACCTTCAACCCAACCTATACCTTGGCACCGGGAGGAACCTATACATTCACATTCCAGACCAAGATACCTGCCGGCACGGGCAATGGCCTGGTTGATTGCAATACCGTTGGATTTATTGCAAAATCAACAACGGGCGGTTATACCATCAACCCGGTTGAAAGCAATCCTGTTTGCATTGAAGTGGTGGTACCCGAAGTTCCGCCGGGCGGATGTTGCAAAGACCTTCTTAAAAAAATTGCAACAACACAGAGCGTAAATAATGATATGCTCACGGTGAATGCAACACTTACTGCAGGTCCAACAAAACTTACCAGGGTAACTGTGTCGCTGGTAAATTTTGAAGTAAAGCATCCAAAAGATTGTGATGTGTGTGTCAAAGATCCAAAGACATTTGGCAACATTACCAATCCAAACAGCCCGCTGCCATTTAACACGGTTCCGGCAAGCGTTCCATTCTCCCACCTGGTAGCATGGAAAGACAGTCTTGGTTATAGTTTTGCCAACGGTGTGCCATTGAGTTTCAACATACCATTACCACCACGGAGTCTTATTGCCTGTTGTTGTGATACGATTGAATATTGTTTGCGATATACGTTTACTGATACGGCCTGTGTAATGTGTGATACCACCATCTGCTATAAAACATACAATGGTAAAGATTGTAAGGTTACCAGTGGCGGAGGCAACAACGGCGAACCATGCAACTGTGCCTGGGATCCCGTATTTAAATATGAGGGCGGACAGAAAACGGTAGCCTGCGGCGGATCAATTAGTTTATTCAAAGGCAATATTCCTGTTCAGCTGAATCCGAATTTCCAATGCACACCGGCATCAGCAAGCTGTGCACCATCGGCATTAACAGTAACGATCACGAATAATATAACCGGGGTCACATCCGTTTTAACCGGACCGAACTATAATTATACGTTCCTGCAATCGGGAACTTATACATATAACCTGTCGGGCACCTGCGGGGGTAAACCATGTAACTGCCAGTTAACGGTGATCATACCTTAGCAACCAATACGCTTTATGAGAAATAAAACCATTGTCCTGTTTTTATTTGTTGTGTTTGTTTGTGACAAAACTTCATTTGCACAAGCAAAGCCTGTATCTTTTTCAGTAAGCGGTACAGCAGGTGTAACCTATGAAGGATATGGGTTGAACCGCAACCCATCCGGCTGGACAGGCTATGCACCCAGGAAGCCATGGAACCAGGTTCGATTTAATTTTACGCCCACCTTTAAGTTCGGAAAAAATTTAAGCCTGCCATTCAATTTTAATTTTGCGGCCATACCAACAAACTTTGCCGGGCCTTATGCAGGAATAAAAAATCAAAACTTCGGACAGTTCATCACTAACCCCATGAATAGTTTCGGAATCAATCCAAAATACAAATGGGCAGAACTGCAATTGGGCACACAATACTTAAAATACTCTGACCTATCAACCGGCGATATCGGCATCTTTGGTATTGGTGTTGATCTGCGGCCAAAGACATGGCGCTTTAAATTCTTTACGGGCATCTCCCAGGAGGGCGTTAATTATTTCGGCGGTCCGCCAACCGTTACCGGCGCTTACAAAAGAAAGAACTGGATGTTGCAGATAGGAAATGAAGTAGAAGGAAAATATTTATTCGCTGTGAATCTCGCCAAAGGAAAAGATGTGCCCACATCATCTGCACCACCACCGCTTACGGTAAAGCCGCAGGAAGGCGTGGTGATCAGCATTGTGGCGGATGCATATGTTGATAAAGGGATTTATTTTAAAGCCGAAGCGGCGCAATCAACCTTTACAAAAGATGCCACTACACCAACAACAACGTTATTGCGGGGATTAAAGCCATTCATTGACCCGCATACTTCTTCGCTTACTGATTTTGCCGGGCAGGTTTCCGCCGGAAGAAAGTCAGCCAATTTTGATATAGGGTTAATGATGAAATATATCGGCGCAGGTTTTCAAACAACAGGATATCCCTACCTGCAATCAGACCGGGTTGATTATACCCTCAACACAAGATTCAATGCCTGGAAGAAAAAAATGAATGTGGTGGCAAGTGTTGGCCGCAGGGTGAATAATGTAAAGAACACGGCACTGCGGGCAAGCCAGTTCATAGGCAACCTCAACTGGTTCACCCAATTCAACGAGCACTGGAGCCTGAATGTGAACTATAATAATTTTGGTTTTCAGTCAGCCAGCGGCATCAACCCATACGGAATAAAAAATGTAAGTAATGACCTTGGATTTAATCCAACATTTACCTGGACGGGAAAGAAAATAATTCACTTAGTAAGCTTAAGCTATAATTACAGCAAATACGATGAACGGGATGTAATGACCGGGCTCACCACATCCAACAACACACATACGGCATTACTTACTTATGTACCAACTTACCTTGAAAAAGATATTTCGCCCGACTTCAGCGTATTGTATTTTTACAATGATGTGCCCCTGGCGAAAATAAAACTGTTCACCATCAGCAGCGCACTGAGTATGACGGCAGCAAAAAAGAAACTGCGGTTAAGAGGACAGCTTCAGTATACGCTTGGAAAACTGAATAGCTATAGCAGCAGCAATAACCTCATTGCTTCATGTAATGTGGATCTTAAGATAACAAAGAAACTTAGCTGGAACACTTTCTTAACGACCAACTACTTTAAATACGGCAATGAGATATCGCCCAGCGGTGCGAATTATTTAGAGAGTATAAGCCGGACCGGATTTCAGTACCGGTTCGACACAAAAAAATAATAACATGCGAAAACTGTTTCTTCTCATTATAGCATTCTTTCTTTTTTCTGTTGCTGCAGCGCAGATAAATTCAAACCTGGTCCTGGCAGCGCAGCCTCCCGCACAATTATCGGAATGGGGCAACCGGAGAGAAGTGCTTATGTTAATATTAAGTGCTCCGGGTGCAGTGGGCAGACAGTTCAAAATAAAAGCAGAGATAAAAACACTTGACGGCACGGTCATTGGTTCTGCCGACCTGGCAAAGACAACAACATTTACAAGCAACCCTTCCGGCACTACTATTTTGTTTGCCGGGGATGTGGTGCCGCTGGAATACATGATGTTCACCGGCAAGTACAAAACGAGTTTGCAAAGAACCGGTAAACTACCTGCTGATAATTATATGCTTTGCGTACGGCTTGTGGGCCCGACAGACTATGTGCCGTTGGGTGAGGAGCAGTGTAAAACTTTTTACTTAGCCAGCACACAGCTTCCCATACTGATAAAACCTTATAATGAAGAAATACTGGACGGAAAGATGGCTCAAACAGCAATCACGTTCCGTTGGACACCCGTAGTGCCAAGACCATCGTCGCCGGTAACTTACCGTTTGCAGGTATTTGAAGTGTTGCCCACGCAAAGCCCGGTACAGGCATTACGAAGCAATCAACCATTACTGGATAAAGAAATATTGGCAGCCACCCAATTTATATGGCAACCACAATTGGCCTTTGCCCCTGTTGATAGTAATGAAACAAGAAAGAATCCAACATTTATCTGGACAATTCAATCTCTGGACAAAGACAAGAAACCCATCACGCAAACCGATGGCAACGGCGAAGGAAGAAGTGAGCCTATAATCTTTTATATAGGATCTCTCCGGAAGAATAATTAACCACGAAGCACACAAAGTAAAGTACAAGGCACACGAAAATTCTCCGTGCTCTTCGTGAATCTTTTGGCTTTGCTCAGGATAAATCTTTGTGCCCTTCGTGGTAAAAAAGGGAAAACATATTTTTGTGCCGATGGAAAAACAATCCCTTACGCCCGACCAGGCCTTTCAAAAAATAAAACAATACTGCGCCTACCAGGAGCGCTGCCACAGCGAAGTAAAAGAAAAACTATACAGCTTCGGGTTGTATAAAAAAGAAGTGGAAGAGCTGCTTTCGAAACTGATAGAAGAAAATTATTTGAATGAAGAGCGTTTCGCCATTCAATATGCCGGTGGAAAATTCCGGATGAAACAATGGGGGAAAGTGAAAATAAAATATTCACTCAAACAAAAACAGGTGAGTGAGTACTGTATAAAGAAGGCAATCGCTGCTATTCCGGAAGCAGATTATTCAAGAACAATGCAGAAACTATTCGACCAGAAATTAAAAATGCTTCGGTCAGAAAAGAACATCTTCATCAAAAAACGAAAACTGCAGGATCATTTAATGCAGAAAGGTTTTGAACCTTCACTCGTAAGCACCTTGATCTCGAAACTGTAGTTGCTTACCATCATTTCAACCCATACATAACCACCCCCGCTGATTTTATGCCAATGATGCTGTTCTTATAAACAGAACCCATACTGCTGTAATCTGCCGGCACAACTACTTTGCCGGCTTTATTGATCAGTGCGATCTTATCGCCGGCTTTTACTTTTGCATAACCATTTTCAAAATCACCCACTTCTTTGTAAATAAATCCTGTTATAGCATTGCCTTTGTTATCCAGCAATCCCCATTTACCATCCTGCATTGCCCAGATCCTTTCTTCACGCATGGGCCGTATATTCTTATAGTTAAATCCAACGATGGCGTTTCCTTTATTATCAACCAAACCAACTTTATCCCCTTTCATCAGCGGGAACGTGCCGTTCGCAGGATCGCCGGCTCCTTCATAAAGTGTATTACTGATCGCTTCGCCTTTCTTATTGATGATTTTATATTTTCCATTGACCTTAACCACCGCTGCCCCGTTGGTAAAACTGCTTACCTCATCGTATTGCGTAAGGATCACATCCTTTCCGGTGCTGTCAATAAACCCCCACTTGCCGTCGGCCTTAACAGCAGCAAGCCCCTCACTAAAATCTCCCAAACTGTTCCAGGATTGTTTGCCGATCCCTTTGCCGGTTTTATCAAGATAAGAAAACCAACCATACGCATCTTTTATCGCAATGCGGCCATTAAAGCACCTGCCGCCTTCTTTAGCGGTTACGCTGAAAACCTGGTCCCCGTTCTTATTAATATATACAACCTGCGACATAGTGGGATTTGTGCAGGCGGCAAGGCCCTCAGAAAATGGCCCCTGGAAATTGAGCGAAAGTTCTTTTATCTTTTTAAAGGTTTTGTCGGCCAGGTAAGGCTTACTGTTGCTGTTATCCTGCAGTACACAAATTCCTTCACTGAAATTAACAGCCGCATAATAACTGTCTGTGTTCAGTTTTTTACCGGAGTAATCGTAAAAGTCGTATTTAAAACGTTTGTTCTTTACAATAAATATTCCCTCCCCGTTAAAATCGCCGGCTTCGGCAGAAGGGATTTGTTTTTTAGCGCCGGTTGCCGGATTGATAATTTCAACCGCAGCATCGTAACTTATTCTAAGGGAATCCTCGTTTGCAGCAAAACCGGTGGTATAGGGTTTTATGTTTCCTTCTGTAAATGTTTTTACCAGTTTCCCGTTGTTGTCAAAAACCTTCACTTTGTTTTCATAGATAAAAAGCACCTGCTTTTTGCCACGGGTAATGGAAAGGGCAGAATCGGCAGGGATGATGATCTTCCTGTTTTTATCCATGACGGCGTACCTGCCATCTTTTTTAAAATACATCTTATCATATGAAGCCGCGGCAATGTATTCATACTCGGGCTTCATAATCACATCTCCTTTGTTGTTTATCATTCCATACTTATCATCCTGTGTACGGAAGATGATGTTGCCGTTATAATCACTCGTTGCTTCTTTTTGTTCAACGGGCAGGACCAGTTTGCCCGTACTGTCTATCACTCCTTTCTTTTTATCCTTTGTCACCACAAACAAACCGCCGTCGCTGTAAAGTGAAATATAATCATAAACCGAAGTGGTCAGTTCTTTTCCTTCTTTATTGATGAGCAGCATTTCTCCCGGGGTGGTTACGCTTCCCTTTCCTGCCCCGCCGCTTGTATAACTTTTTTTACGGGCAACTACGGCATAGCCATTATAAAATGCATTCGCATCTTCATACTTTGCGGGGATCACAAAATTATTTTTTTTATCAATGTAGCCCACCTTGCCCGTTTCCTCTGCTTTGGCAACAGCAAGCCCGTTACTGAAGTCGGCATAGTTATAATACATGGCCGGAATAACAACGTTCCTGTTTTTGTCCATGAATCCCATTTTGCCATCCTTTTTAAAATTCAGCAGGCCTTCCTTCAGGCTGCCCAGGTATTCATATTCTGCCGGGATCACCATGTTGCCTCTTGCATCCACAGCGCCCCATTGAAAACCATAAGGCTGCATAGGTTTCTTTACGATGGCCAGTCCTTCGCTGAAACGCTCTATTTCATAATACACAGCTTCTGTAATAAACTTCTGGCTGTTTGCATCGAAGAGGGCGGTTTTATCCATCGTATCCTTCACTTCATAAACACCTGGCTCGCCGGCACTAAACACCGTTTTATATATGATGGGAAGAATGAACTTTCCGCTGCTGTTAACAAGCCCATACCGGGTTTCGCTTTTAGCATAATAACCACTGCCGGAGGTAATGCTTTTGTAAGCGTTAGCAAACCCATCTTCATTTCTGATGCCAACGGTATAGTCCTGGCATAAGGCAGGGAAAGCCGTAAGAATGAATAACAGAACGGACAGGCTTATTTTTTTCATACTTGTGTTTTTCTTTTATAAATGTAATGAAACGCTGCCCGGCAAAAAATACCATGTGGTGGGTATATCTGCTGTATGCAGATCCCGGCTCATGTAAAAAACATACAGGCCACATTCCTGTTTGCGCCGCTACCTTTGTTTTACAACCGCTCAGCATAAACCAGCCTGTCAACCTCTTGTCCCTGACTATCTTAGCCGCTTATGAGAGTTATTAAAAAGTTCAGCAGCCTGGTTATTTTATTTCTTTTATCTGTTGCTGCCTATGCCCAGCCCGGAACAAAAGACGAACCCCGGTTTTCGTTGACGGTATTAAATGAAAGAACACAACCTGTAGAAGCAGTTACGGTAGAATTATTACGAGATAATAAATTGGTGAAGGTGGCCATAACTGATGCAAAAGGCCAGGTGCGGTTTGAAAAGATCGGGGCAGGCAGTTATACATTTTCTGTTACCAGCAAGGGCTATCAACGAAAAATGACAGAAGCTTATTCTTTTCCTTCGTCAAATACAGCCACCATAACATTGCAACCGGTAAGTACAACAATGAAGGAAGTTAGCGTTACATCACGTAAACCTTTTATTGAGAACAAACAGGGAAAGGTTGTTCTTAATGTAGATGCAGCAATTACCAATGTAGGTTCAACCGTTCTGGAAGTATTGGAAAAATCACCGGGTGTAACAGTAGATAAGAATGGCAGTATTGCCCTGCAGGGAAAAGTGGGAGTGCTGGTACTGATAGATGATAAACCAACCTACCTCTCGGGTTCAGACCTGAATAACCTGCTCAGCAGCATGAGTTCATCGCAGGTAGACCAGATAGAATTGATGACCAACCCACCGGCAAAATATGATGCCAGCGGCAATGCCGGTATCATCAACATCAAAACAAAAAAGAGTAAAGTAAAGGGCTTTAACGGAACACTGACCACGGCATTTACACAAGGAGTATACCCCAAAAATAACAACAGCCTGGTCTTAAATTACCGCACCGGGAAATTCAATATTTTCTTCAATTACAGCCTGAATGTCACCAAATATTTTACCAGCATTTATGCGCTGCGTAAATATTATGACAATAATGACAACGTTACAGCCATACTGGATCAGCCCACCTATTTCAAAGGAACTTTTGCCAACCATACCATTAAAGCGGGGGTTGATTATTACCTTTCACCCAAAACCACTATAGGACTGGCTCTTGGTGGTACAACTGTACGCCGCAAAGGTACGGGTGAGGCCACGGCCACCTGGCTTAATACAGCAGGATCAACAGATTCATCGGTTCTTACTGTTACCAGCAACGACAACCATTATAAGAACGGTTCTATCAACGGCAACCTGCGCCACAGCATTAATAAGAAGCAGGACCTTGCTGTTGATATTGACTGGCTCAATTACAAGATCACCAACGACCAGTTGTTTAATAACCAGCTGCAGGTTGCCGGTGGATATAACGATGCATCAAAGGGTCATGTACCCAACACCATCTCCATCCTGTCTGCAAAAGCAGATCATACTTTACACTTCGGAAAGAACAGTACTCTTTTATCCGGGTTCAAATCATCCCGTATCCGTACAGATAATACGGCTTCTTACCAGAATTTTGACGGTGTTGACTGGCAGGAGGACTATGGCAAGAGCAACCATTTTATATACCAGGAGAATATCAATGCGCTGTACAGCAGCATCGAAACAAAATACAGGCGTTTCAGCATCCAGGCCGGCCTGCGTTATGAAGCAACCGGTTATAAAGCACAGCAGTTAGGAAACATACTACAAAAAGATTCTGCCTTTCGCCGCAACTATGATGGATTGTTCCCCAGCGGATACATCACGTACCAGGCAGATTCTTCAAACAGTTTTACAATAACGGCCGGCCGCCGGATCGACCGTCCTGCTTTTCAGGTATTAAATCCGTTTACGTTTATCATCAATAAATATACCTTCCAGAACGGTAATCCTTTTATCGTTCCCCAATACAGCACAAACATTGAGTTGAGTCACCAGTATAAAGAACTATTAACAACTACGGTTTCATACAGCATTGTAAAAAATTATTTTTCACAGATATTTTTAAACGATACCATAACCGGTCTTCTTTACTATTCACAGGGTAATGTTGGCCGCACCCATAACCTGGGCGTAAGCAGTACGCTGATATTATCACCCGCCAAATGGTGGTCTTTTACCTTACAGGCATTATTCAATCATAAAGAACTGAAAGGGTTTAACGGCGATGCTAATTTTAAATCGGATATAAACCAGCTGAATGTTAATATGAGCAACCAGTTCAGGTTTGCCAAAGTGTACAATGCTGAGATCAGCGGCTTTTATACCTCACGTGCCCGCAACGACCTGCAGGAAAGACTTTATCCAACCGGGCAATTATCAGTAGGGATAAGCAGGCCGGTACTTAAAAAGAAGGGCACAGTAAAACTCAGCCTGCGGGATCTGTTTTATACCAATGCGATGGAGGGGTTTACTCAATTTCCCAAAGCCACGGAGTATTTCATAGTGCGCCGCGACAGCCGTGTCATCAACCTGTCGTTCACGTATCGTTTTGGGAAAGCATACAAAGCAGTTAAGCGCTCAAGCGGCAGTGCCGGAGATGAGATGGAACGGGTGGGGAATGGATAGATTTTGCTTTCGAAAAAAATAAATTGCCACGGAGGCACGGAAATACGGAGCAGGATTTTTTTCTGTGTTTCCGTTCTTCTGTGGCAAATAGCAATTCCCGCAGGGAATAAAATACATTGGATCTGCGTTCATCATTGCCTTACGATGCCTAATTTTATATCCTATGCAATTAGTTGTCTTGTTTATTTTCATCGGGGCTATTATCTATACGGTATGGTGGCTGCAAAAAAAGAAAATAGTAATAACAGATCCGCTGCCACTGAAATTAAAAGAGATACTGGCAGAAGAAGTTCCTTTTTATCAACAGTTAGCGGAAGACAAAAAAACAGTCTTTGAAGAAAGAACAAAACAATTTTTAACACAGGTAAAGATCACCGGGGTCAAAACCATTGCCGATGATACAGACCGGGTGTTGATAGCTGCCAGTGCCATCATCCCTATTTTTAATTTCCCGGGCTGGCAATACCGGAACCTGCACGAAGTATTGCTTTACCCCGATTCTTTTGATCATGAATTTGAACAGCAGGGCAATGGCCGTAATATTTTAGGCATGGTTGGCAGTGGCCCCCTGAATCATGTGATGATACTATCCCAGTTTGAACTGCGGCAGGCTTTTACCAACAAGACCGGCAAGAATAACACCGCCATACATGAGTTTGTACACCTGGTTGATAAAACCGATGGCGATGTTGACGGTGTACCCGAAGCCCTGATTGATAAAAAATACATCATGCCCTGGCTGCAGCTGATGCAAAAGGAAATGGAGTTGATACGTGATGATCAATCTGATATTGATCCTTATGGCACTACTAACGAAGCCGAATTTTTTGCGGTAGTATCTGAATATTTTTTTGAACGCCCCGCACTTTTGAAGGAAAAACACCCAGACCTGTATGCATTGTTGTTGAAGATATTCAGTAAGCCGCCATCCGGAGAATAAAAATGAAATAATAAAACAGCCTTTTCTGTAGATCATCAAGCATCTCCTCCCTTTCGTCAAACGGATTTTTATTAAGCGCATGGCTTTATTTCTTTTGTGTTGAAAAGCTGCCATTGCAGCGAAACAGATTTTTCAACAAAAAAAATAAAGCCATGAAATCGATCATCAGTAAAGCCATGATGCTGGTTGCCACCGCAGCAGCACTTCTTTCTTTTTCGCCAAACTTCGGCGGCGAGGGATTTGAGATACTCCTCAACGGAAAAGTGCTGCTGCAGCAATTCGGCAAAGACGTTAATACGGCAAAGAACCTGCAGTTAAGCCAGGTATCTGCCAGCGACAAACTAACCATCCGCTACTACCACTGCGGACATGTTGGAAAGAACCGGATCGTTACTGTTAAAGACGGGAACGACAAAATTTTAAAACAATGGCGCTATAATGACAGCCAGTCTGCGGTTAGCGAAATGCTGTGCAGCGCACAGGACATCATTACGCTTAAAAAAGCTGGTAACCGTGTTTTTAAGATCTATTATTCTTCCAGCGAATTACCCAATGGGCGTATGCTGGCTTCGGTTACGATCGGGAACAGCGATGTGGTGAGGAAATAGATGATTATAAAAAACCCAATTACCATAAAACCTATAAGGTTAGCAGCGTAGCCGTACCGTTCGCAAAACCTTATAGGTTTTTTAAATGCTGCAGATCCTTACCGGGATATTTACCCGGATGTGCCGAAAAAAAAGCAATGATCTTTTTAAAATCAGCCTCCTCATCAGCACCCGTAAAAAAAACTTCCCCAATCACCACCTCTTTCGTTTTAAAATCAAAGGCAACCGGCAATATGGGCACCTGTGCTTTTTTGGCGATATGATAAAAGCCGCTGCGTAATGTATCCACCCGCTTACGGGTGCCTTCGGGAGCAAGGGCCAGCAAAAAACTTTCATTGTTGGCAAAAAGAGCGGCCGCCTGGTCAACCATACCATGTTTACTATGCCGGTCAACCGGGGTGCCACCAAGCTTACGGAGCAGCCAACCCAACGGGCCTTTGAAGAGCTCCTTCTTCCCCAGGAATCTAGCGTGGGTTATCTTCAACTCATTGCGGGCGGCAAAACCAACCAGCACATCCTCCTTGCAGGTATGAGGTGCCACGGCCATCAGCATTTTTTTATACTGGTAAGGAAAGCTGCCGGCGATCTTCCATCCGGATAATTTCCAATATAGTTTTAAGATCTGGCGAACCATGAGGGTAAGGTAGTCAAAAAACCGAATTCCATATTTCTTCATTAAATTTATATGGTATAGGAAACGGTTGCTTTAAAAACAGGGACTGACATCAATCACCTCAGCCGCTGTAAATGATCAGCATGCCTGTTCCGTAAACAAGGCAATTTGTGCGATCATTATTTTATTCCCAAGCCTATTCTTCACTTATTCATAAAATATGAAATCAGATTATGAAATAGCCCAGGAAGCCGCCATCCGGCCAATTACATCTATCGCCACCGATATGGGATTGCCGGCAGACATGCTCATTCCCTTCGGCTATCACAAAGCCAAGATAAACATCAAAGAGTTTGATGAAAAAAAGATCGCCGCATCAAAACTTATCCTGGTAACTGCCATTACACCAACCAAAGCCGGCATTGGAAAAACAACCACATCCATCGGACTTGCAGATGGATTAAAGAAGCTGAAGAAAAATGTAGTGCTTGCATTAAGAGAGCCTTCTTTAGGTCCATGCTTTGGTATGAAGGGCGGTGCTGCTGGTGGTGGTTATTCGCAGGTTATACCCATGGAAGAGATCAATCTTCATTTCAACGGCGACTTTCATGCCATCACTGCCGCCAATAATACGCTGGCTGCCTTGCTTGATAATTTCCGTTTTTATAACCGGGGTAAACCCGAAGGCATCAAAACGGTTTTATTCAAACGTTGTCTCGATGTGAATGACCGGGTGCTTCGTAAAATTGTAACAGCACTTGATACGCCAAACAACGGCATTCCTTCCGAAACAGGATTTGTGATAACCCCGGCCAGCGAGATCATGGCGGTGTTTTGTCTTTCTGAAGGATTGACAGAATTGCGCCGGAAAATTGACGAGATGTTGCTTGGTTTCACTTTTGCCGGAAATGGATTTACAACAAAAGACCTGGGCGTTACCGGTGCCATCACGGCATTATTGAAAGACGCCATCCAGCCCAACCTCGTGCAAACACTCGAAGGCACACCCGCCATGATACACGGCGGGCCTTTTGCAAATATTGCGCATGGCTGTAATTCACTCATGGCAACTAAAACCGCCTTGCAGTTTGGCGATTACGTGGTTACCGAAGCGGGATTTGCCACCGACCTGGGTGCAGAAAAATTCTTCAATATCAAATGCCGCAAAGCAGGGTTGCAACCAGCCATGAGTGTACTGGTGGCTACCTCACAGGCACTAAAACTAAGCGGCGGTGCCAATGAAAAAACAATGATGCTGTCCGATAAAGAAACACTCACCAAAGGATTAAGGAACCTGGAAAAACATATTGCCATTCTTAAATCGTTTAAGCAGCGGGTGCTGGTTTCACTTAATCGTTATCATTTTGATACCGATGAAGAAATCGCATACCTGCGTAACTGGTGTACTGAAAAAGAAGTGTCTTTCGCAGTGAATGAATCTTTCCGCCTGGGTGGGGAAGGTGCATTGGAAATGGCACAGGCCGTAGTGGATATTTGTGAAACACCGCCACAACCACTGCAGCATACGTATGATTTAGAAGATGATATTGAAACAAAGATCCGGAAAATAGTGACCACCATCTACGGCGGAAAGGATGTGGTGCTTTATAAAAAAGCGCAGGAAACGCTGAAGAAGATAAAAGCACTTGGCCTGGAACACCTGCCGGTATGCATGGCGAAGACCCAATACTCTTTTACACACAATCCTGCCATCAGCGGGTTGGATGGGGATTTCAAAATTGACGTGGACGACCTGGTGATCAGCAAGGGCGCCGGTTTTATTGTAGCAGTTTGCGGTGAAATGGTGCGTATGCCCGGCCTGCCCAAAATACCACAGGCAAATTTTATTGATGTGGTGGATGGAAAGATAACCGGGGTAAGTTAAGGTTGATTAATTTTATTTAAGGCATTAACAAACGGGATGATAAATAATGATAGAACAAACAGAACTTGTTATAAGCAAGTGGGATTATCGCCCGCCACAAAACGCATTTGATGACGCCGGGGAAAAACTGACCAGTTATATTACACTGGACGTAATGAAATTGCGGGCTGCCAATAAAAAAGGGATCGCCTGCCGCTTTGCCTGCGAATTTATTTTTGAAAAGAGAACGCTGCTGGAATATGTGGCCGCCAATACCTATGTAATTGACCTGCCCGATGTGATAGACCGGGCCGAACTGCAGACCATGATCCAGAATACCTATACGATATTCAAAGAAAAATTCGACCTGCGTAAACTTGGTACTGCATTACAGGATAAAACACTGCTGCCTTTTGATGAAAGCCGGTACGACCTGGCTCCCGTGCTTGCATTGCTTAATGAATGACCCTTTTATTTCATTAACCGGAGTTTTCTTGGAATAGCCATTATATCAAACTGCCCCTTTATCAGCCAGGAGGTTCCAAAGAAGATCAATGCTATTGCTTCCAGGCAAAAGACCGGATGTATCCTGTCAAGCCATGCAAATTTTGTTTCGATCCACATGCTGTAAACAAAGATCAATGCCAGGCATACGAGCATGGCGATCCCGCAAATGAGATAGGTCTTGTGGTGTTCTTTTGTTCCAAACGAATCGATGCTGTCTGTTCTTCTGAAATTAACGATCGACATTACAGCCAGGGAGATGAAAAACAATGAAGCCATGGTGAAGTGGATATAACCGGTATTGGAACTGCTTAAAAAAATGCGCATGTTATCACGGATGCAGCCGTCTGAACCGGTAGGAAAGATCACCACACCCAGGGCAAAAAAGCCGGCAAGGTTTGTTACTGTGCTGTCTGACAGGCCTCTTTCCCCCGGGCGTAGTTTATGTCCTTTGTAACAAAACATAAATAAAGCAACAGCGCATAAAACTCCTGTAAATAATTCGCCCACGGTACTGTAGTAATAATGGCTTATTGAATATTTGAAAGAGCTCCCGGCTTCGTAAGCCGCCACCGCACAGGAAGTTTTAATAAAGAAACTGTTATTTAATATATCAAGGCTGTTTACGGTATAGTTCCCGATCAGCAGCATAAAAGGAAGAAGCAGGCCAAGCCAGCCAATGGCCCTGCGTATCTTGAGGTAAGAGATTACCAGGTCGCTGTTATCGCCTTTGGTTGGGATCGCATTCATAACGTTTATTTTTTGAGATGATAGTAAACACAAAATATAAAAGGTAACAGGTATTTGCAATGGTGAAATCACCCTAAAGCCGCCCATGTGGTAATACGCTGCTGAGTGATGCAGGCGGTAACAATTACTATTGAACCAATGTGAGTACTGCCAAATTTTCATTCAATAATTTGCGGCATCATTTTTAACGGAGTTGGTTGTAATTAATTTTATAACCAAAAAACAAAGAACATGCACTACAACGAGTCATGTGCCGCAAAAGGCAACCGCACCGGAAATCCTGCCAGGTCAGGATTCATCCGCTCCATGCAACGGGCAGCAGTAAACATTTACAAAACTGAAAACAGTTATGAAATGCTGGTTTTTGCTCCCGGCCGCATCAAAGAACACTTTCACCTGGCCATAAATGGTAATGAGCTTACCGTTTCTTACACGCCACCGGAAGGATTTCACCGTCCTGAATGGATAGTAAGGGAATACAGCCGCGGTGGTTTTTCCAGGACCTTTACACTTGATGAGAGCATCGACAGTAAAAACATATCGGCTAAATATGCCGATGGTGTGCTGCAGGTAAGCTTACCCATTATTGCCGGAAAGGAAAACGCAAAACAGGAGATCGTGATCAATTAAGATGCCTTTATTTTGGAACGGGGCCCGCTAAGACGGGCCCCGTTTTTATTGATTTGAATTTTCCGGGTAATTTACTCCTGCTTCTTTATAATAATAGTCAGTTTTATGAGGCTACTTAACAACTTTTAAAAAACCTTCCCGGTTGTTCTTCCAGCAGGGCTTCAATCTTTTTTGCCGCATTCGTAATGGAGAGTCCGCCCAGGTTGGTACATCGCAGGGTGTGGTGTATGCGGTCGCCAACTGCTTTCATGGTTTCAATCACCTCATCCAAAGGGATCAGTTGTTCATAATTTGATAAGGCCATGTTGGCGCAGGACACTGCATTGGTTGCAGCCATTACGTTTCTTCCCAAACAAGGAGCTTCTACCCTGTTTCCAATGGGATCACAAATAATGCCTAAAGAATTTTGTAAAGCAAGTGATGAAGCTGCAATGGATTGTTGCAAAGAGCCGCCTTTCATTTCTACAATAGCTGCAGCTGCCATACCTCCACCCGACCCGGTTTCGGCCATGCAACCACCAACCTCAGCAGCAAATGTTGCATGTGCTGCAATGAATACACCGATCAATCCGGCAGATAACATTGCTTTTACCAATTCATCTTCGTGTAATTGCAAAGAGTGCGCAGTGCCAAATAACGCACCTGGTAAGGCACCGCAGCTTCCGGCGGTGGGAGCTGCAACAATAACACCCATCGAACTTTTTACCTCCATCATGGCACTTACATACATGATAATGCGGTTGTTGGTCTCTCCACCGATCAGTTTATTGGCTTCCCAGTTTTCCTTGAATTGCAAAGACTGGCTTCCTAAAATACGGTCCTCATAATGTGTCCCTTTTAAGCCAAGTTGAATGGCATTGCCCATGATGTGAATGATGCTCCGCATCTTTTCAAAAACTTCGGTGGCAGAAATATTTCCCCTTGCCATTTCGTAATCAACAGCCAGTTCCCACAGGGCTTTGTTTTTACCGGCATTGTATTCGATCATCTCATTGCAGGTAATAAAGGGGACCTGTAAATCCTTCCGGGCCATTACCGGTAAAACCGGTTGCAGTTGTTTGATGAAAGAAACCTCTTCCATTGCCTGCAACTCTTTGTAAATGCCTTCATCTAAAAATGCCTGCGATTTAATTTCAATAAACGAAGTTTCGCCTTTATGAAAGGCTATATCATCATACTGTATGGAGGCTTTTAAAAACGCAATGATGTTATCGGGCTCTTTGCAATAGATCAATGTTTCAAAATAATCTCCTGCCATGCAAACCGGTACCTCATCAATGGCAATCACTTCTATCATGCCGCCGCCGGTGGAGATGGCGGTTAACTTTCTTCTTTCTTTATTATTCTGCAGTGTTATTTTATACAGGTTTGGATGGCCGTTGCCAATATCAACAATATTGATGGTAACATTGATGCCGGCAGTAATAATATATTTTTCAGACTCCGGCAAACGTTCATCATGGGCTTCCCATCCTAAAAAGCCGCCAAACAATCCCATATCAGAGCCCTGGCTTTTATGCGTGGTTGCCAATGAACCGTTGGGATCAAATTCTATCAGAATGTCTTTGATGTTTTCATCCACCAGGTCTCTGCACAAACGGGCAATACGTAAAGATGCAGCACAGTGCGAACTGGATGGGCCACGCATTACCGGCCCGATGACATCGTTGAATATGCTGGGATATGTACTCATGTGTTTGTTAAGTTACTAAATATTCTTTGGGTTAACTACAAATTATCCTTCCAGAATTTTTCCATGCTGCGCCGCATATGCAGGGTGGTGTTTTTCCCCTGGCTGATACCGTGATCCCGCATGGGGTAAGACAACATGGTGAACAGTTTGTTGTTTTTGATGAGCTCATTTACCAGCATTTCAAAATTCTGGTAATGTACATTGTCATCACCGGTGCCATGAATGATCATCAGGTTGCCCTCCAGTTTACCGGCATGTGTTAATGGAGAACCATCCCGGTAGCCCGACACATTATCATTTGGTAAACCCATGTAGCGTTCCTGGTAAATATTGTCATACAAGGTTTGTAAGGAAACAAAGGAAACAGCGATACCGGTTTTGTATACATCGGCATGACGGAACATGCAATGCAGGGTCATTTGTCCGCCACCGCTCCAGCCCCAGATGCCGATACGTTTTTCATTAATAAAAGAATACGTTGCAACAATTTTTTTAGCAGCCTTCGCCTGGTCATCTGCAGCCATTAAACCGATCTGCCGGTAAATACATTTTCTGAAATCACGGCCACGGGGTACACGGGTGCCGCGGTTATCGATGCTGACAACAATATAATCCAACTGGTTGCTGAGGTATTGATGCCAGAGGTTATCACCGGTGCCCCAGTTGTCCTGCACGGTAGAGCCAGCAGGCTCTCCATACACATGAACTAAAAGCGGGTATTTTTTCTGCGGATCAAAATTAATGGGCTTTATCATCCACGCATCCAATACCACATCGCCAATATCTACCTTAAAAAATTCTTTGTTACGCAAACCCAGTTCATTCATCTTTGCTTTCAAAGCAGCATTGTCTTCCAGTAGTTTTATTTCCTGGTGTGTATTAAGGTTGATCAATGAGATCCTCCTTGGCGTAGTTGCATTCTCAAAACTGTGGATGGCATATTTTGCATCGGCAGATATCTGGTAACTGTGCTGGCCGGCCATATTGGCTGGTGACACTCTTTCCGCTTCCCCGCTTCCATCCAACCTGCTTCGATACAAATAACGTTGTGTAAAATTATCCGGCGAAGCAATATAATACACAAAGCCACCAACAGGATCGATGCAGTTAATATTCACTACATCAAAATTTCCTTTGGTAATTAATTTCATTTCTTTTCCATCTCCTGATACTTTATACAAATGCATCCAGCCATCTTTTTCACTGGTCCAGGTAAATGCTTTTGTATTATCCAGCCACACAATGTTATCATGTATATCTAAAAACGCTTCGTCTTTGTCGGTCAGAATATTTTTAAGCGACATGGTTTTTGTATTGCCTACCCAAACGGTATTGGTGTTTTGCAAACGGTTCAGTTGCTGAATCATCACTTCTTCGGAACCGGGTATATAATCCATCCTGGCTATATAATTATTGCGTGGATCGCCGGGTACTGCAAACCATTTTGTTTTTCCTCCGGTGGCAGGGATAACGCCTACTTTAACGGCAGAATTAGCTGTGCCCACTTTTGGATAAGGTAATGGAATTGGTTTTGAATAATTAGAATCGACATTGTTGATCATGTAAAAAGTGCCAACTCCTTTTGTGTCCGATTGCCAGTAAGCAATATTTTTCCCATCGGGGCTCCAGCGAAAACCATCCCGGTCATCCAGTTCCTCTTCGTACACCCAATCGAATGTTCCGTTAATGATATTATCGCCTCCGTCTTTAGTCAATTTAGTAATCACACCGGTTGCAATATCTTCTGCATAAATGTTCAACTTGCTTACATAAGCTACCCTTCCGCCATCGGGCGAAAATTTGGCGAACATGAGTGTAGCTTCTTCAAGCCCCTTACCCAGTTGTGTTAGTTTACCATTAGCAAGATTAAGCACCCAGTAATCGCCTCTTGAATTTTGGCGCCACACTTTACGGGTATTGGTAAAGACCAATAATTTGCTGTTATCATCACTCCAGATATAATTGGCTATGGACAGAGGCTTGTTTGTCCCCGGGGGAATCAGCTGTTTGGCATTTACCAAAACTTTCCTTGTTCCGCTTTCTGCATCATATACTACAATATCATTTCCCTTTGCTTCCGTATTATTCTCAAGCGTAGAATAACCTTTGTTGTCTTTCATCCACCTGACCGGCCCAAAACCTTTAACACGGTATACATTACTGGAGTAAATATCTTCTAATGTTAATTTTTTGGTTTGCGCAAAGCTGTCGTTGAAGCAAAAAGCGATGAGGATAAAAATCAGTCCGAATGAAAGTTTACGGTTCATATTGCAGATTTTATTTTTAAAAATATCAGTTATAATCATTCGATCAGGTAAACAGCGCCTTTACCTGTTTTAAATTCGATTTTGTTATCGGGTGTTTTTTTGAAGGAAACAACTTTACCATTGCTGCTGATCTTCATGCCTGTTTTAAATTCAATCCTGCAAGGCTCACCGGCTTTTGATAAAATTTTCAATTGTGTTACCTGTTTATTTTTCCAGGCAAAATCCAGTTCAAAACCGCCTCTTGCACAAAGGCCTTTAAATTCTCCATCACTCCATTCATCCGGCAATGCCGGCAATAATTTTATGAATCCGTCATGCGATTGCATCAACATTTCAGTAACTGCAGCGGTAACGCCAAAGGAGCCGTCAACCTGGAGTGATCTGCCACATAGCGCAAACATGGAAACACAGCATTGCTCTTTCAGGTACCCTTTGTAAATCTTATTGGAACGGTTTCCATCTCCCAGTCTTGCCCATAAGGCCATCTTCCATGCTCTTGAAAAACCGGTGGAGGCATCTCCCCGTTCTTCCAACACTTTTTTATAGGCCTCGATCAATGCCGGAGTTCTTTTTTCGTACAATACCTTACCCGGGTATAAACCATACATGTGTGAAAAATGACGATGGTTTTTTTCTAATGATTTCCAGTCATCGGCCCATTCCTGTAAGGAGCCATCTTTACCAATTTGCGGTGGCACTAATTTTTCACGGGCTGTTTTAACCTGTTGAACAAAAACATCCTCCTTCCCTAAAATTTCTGACGCTTCAATATAATAACCAAAGAGGTCGTACAGAATCTGCATATCGATCGAAGATCCTGCACAAATGGTAGTGCCTTCCCTGAATCCGGCTGTTACTTCATCAAAATAAGGTTTGTTGCCACCACCATCCGGAAAATTTTCAGGCGAGGTGGAAGGATTGGTGACCAGCCATTTTCCATTCGGGTGCGGCACTAAAAAATCCATAAAGAATTGTACCGAACCTTCTATTAAAGGATAAGTTTCTTTCAAAAAATCTTTATCCCTGGTATATTCATAATGCTCCCATATATGTGTGCAGAGCCAGGCACCACCAACCGTAAAAGTTCCCCAGGTGGGGCCATCCATCGGTGCTGCTACCCGCCATAAATCTGTATTCTGATGAAACACCCATCCTCTTGCACCATAATGTTCACGGGCTACCTGCGAACCCTGGTCAGTTAATTCTTTTATCATTCTTACCAGGGGTTCGGCACATTCAGAAAGATTGCCACTCTCCACCGGCCAGTAATTCATTTCCGTATTGATGTTGGTGGTATATTTTGAATCCCAGGCTGGATTCATATTGTCGTTCCAGATGCCCTGCAGGTTAGCGGGCTCGGTACCTGGCCTGGAAGAACTGATCATCAGGTACCTGCCAAATTGATAACTCAATGCAGCCATGGAAGGGTCAGGTTCTGTTTGAATTTTTTTCACCCGTTCGGGTGTCGGTAAAAAAGAATTGGCAGTACTGGATAATTGCAACGATACCCGGTCAAAATATTTTTTATAATCAGCTACAGCAGATTCAAGGATCGTTTTATAATTTTTATTTTCAATAGCTTTAAAATAATCTGTTACTCTTTGATGCTGATCTGCACTCACATCTTTGTAATTCACAAAATTGGTAGCTGCTGCAAAATAGAGGGTTACCGAATTTGCATTTTCTATAATGAGGTTCACATCATCTGTTTTCATGCTGCCTCCTTCCGGTGCTGCCTTTATCCTTGCTTCATATCTCAACTTTCCTTCAATGCCCATATAGTCGGCCGATTTACCGGTGAGGATCAACCCGTCATTTCCATAAGGATCCATCCTGAAATAATCGGTTGCATAATTGGAATGTGTTTGATTTCTTTCTCCCCGAAGGTTAGCTGTAAAAGAAATGCTGCCTGGTTTACTGGCTGTAATACGAACAACAATTACCTGGTCGGGTGCCGATGCAAACACTTCCCGCTGGTAAGTTATGCCCCCCGCTGTGTATGAAACCCCTGAAACGCCATTCTCCAGGTCAAGCCATCTTTTATAATCTGTAACACTATCCTGATTTTTAAAAACAAATGCAGGTTGGCCAGGCATTGGTATTTCATTTGTTCAACCGGGTAGCCCATTAAATTGCGGCCGAATAAATTATGGGCCGCTAAATATTTTTCTTCAAAAACCAGTTTTTGAATTTCGGGCAATACTTTATAACCACCTTTTACAACGGTTGAATAAGGCCCGCCCGACCAGTATGTTTCTTCATTTAACTGAATCCGTTCTTCCCCATTCTTTCCAAACACCATGGCACCCAGTCGCCCATTCCCAACAGGCAGGGCCTCGTCCCATTTGTTTGCAGGAGCAGTATACCATAGTAAGGTAGCCGGGTTAAATATTTTTCCGTTTACTTTTCCCGGAACATCATTTGCCTGTGCAATAAGGGTTGCGGTTGTAAGTAAAAATATGGGTAGTAAAAGGAAGGAGAAATATTTCATGCTGAATACTGGTTAAAAATAAACAAAAGGCAAAAGAAAGTAATCGGCCGGTTGCCTCTTTAAAGATAGCAAAATATTTGAGGGTTTACTTTTGCTGCAAACTACCATTGAAAGAGCAGGCAATTTCTTCGTTAAAGATTTTTTACCTTCCCCCCATGAAAAAAAGCCTGCTTTTCTTTTTTCTCCTTTTCTTCTTTTCGCTCTCTGCTCAATACAAAGCATCCTATAAGATCATTGCCTATGCCACCGGTAATGCAGCAACCATCAAACAATACCCCCTTGATAAACTCACGCATATTATTTACAGTTTTTTAAAAGTACAGAACGACACACTTACATTCCGGGACAGTACACAGGAAAATACCGTGCGGCAACTGGTTGCACTAAAACAAATGCATCCGCAGTTAAAGGTCATGGTATCTATCGGAGGCTGGAGCGGTTGCTCTTTTTGCAGCGATCTTTTTGCAGACACTGTACACAGGCAGAACTTTGCCAGGACAACAGCAGCGTTATTTAAACAATACGGTATTGATGGGCTTGACCTTGATTGGGAATACCCGGCTATTGAAGGCTACCCCGGCCATAAATTCGATAGCACCGATAAAAATAATTTCACTCAACTCATCAAAGCGTTGCGCCAGGAACTGGGAAACGATTACCTGTTGAGTTTTGCAGCGGGCAGTTTTGAAAGATACCTGGAACGTTCCGTTGACTGGGATGCCGTAATGCCTTTTGTTGATTTTGTAAACCTGATGAGCTATGACCTGGTAGGTGGTTATGCCACGGTAACAGGGCATCACACGCCACTGCAGGATTATGTGCCCGGGCAGGAGTCGGCCGCAAAAGCGGTGAACTGGTTGCTGGATAAAAAAACGCCGGCAAACAAACTTATCATCGGCGCTGCCATGTATGCGAGGGTTTGGGAAAATGTGCCGGACACAAACCATGGCTTGTACCAACCCGGAAAATTTAAACAGGGTGTTGCCTTTTTTGATTTTACAAATTACTTCAGTGATACGTCGGGGTATAAATATTACTGGGATAAAAAAGCAAAAGCACCGTATCAATATAACGAGGCCCGGCAACTCTTTGCAACCTTTGATGACAACCGTTCCATAAAAGAAAAAACAAAATTTATCCGGAAGAAAAAATTAGGCGGCATTATGTTCTGGGAGTTGGCGCAGGACCTGAAAGAAAACGGACTAGTTGAAGAAATGAATAAGGGATTAAGAAAATAGAAACACGGATGACACGAATCGCTACCGATCAGCGTTTCTGTTTTTCGCTTTAAAAGAATAGACTTATTTTAACGTGACAATTGGATAAAAATATATGGTTACAGCCATTTGCATAATATTCATCCTGGGCTATGCAGCCATTGCACTGGAACACCCGGTAAAGATCAACAAAGCGGCTACGGCATTGGTAACAGCAGCGCTATGCTGGTCCTTGTATGCCCTGCTTTCCGGCAACGGTCATGCGGCTGCAGAACGTCTTACCACTCATCTTGGCGACATATCGGGCATTTTATTTTTCCTCATGGGTGCCATGACGATCGTAGAACTCATTGATGCACACGATGGCTTTTATATTATCACAAGCCGCATCAAAACAACCAACAAAAAAAAACTGGTCTGGCTTATTGCCTTCGTTACTTTTTTTCTTTCGGCAGTACTCGATAATCTTACCACAACCATTGTATTGGTATCGCTGCTGCGGAAAATAATTGCCGATAAGGAAGATCGCATGCTGTTTACGGCATTGGTGGTAATAGCAGCAAATGCGGGGGGCGCCTGGTCGCCGATCGGGGATGTAACCACCACCATGCTGTGGATAGGCGGACAGATAACGGCAGGCTCCATCATCATTCAAACCTTTTTACCAAGCCTGGCGAGTATGCTGATACCTGCTGTATTAATAAGCCGGAAAATGAAAGGCGAAGTAAAACGGCCGGCAGATGCAGATCAGCCCGGCGTTAATTTTAATAACAATGCGTTTGAAAGAAACCTGGTATTTGGTGTAGGTATTTGCAGCCTGTTGTTTGTACCGGTTTTTAAAACCCTCACCCATTTACCGCCTTATATGGGAATATTATTTGGGCTGGGTGTGATGTGGATCATTACCGAATTGATCCACAGCGGAAGAGATGAAGAAGAGAAAGGGCTTTTTTCTGTGAATCATGCACTGCGTAAAATTGATACACCAAGTATTTTATTTTTCCTGGGTATATTATTAAGTATTGGTGCTTTGCAGGCAACCGGCGTATTGAACAGCCTGGCTGTTGCCATGAATGAAAAAATCGGCAACATCACTGTTATTACGCTCAGCATTGGTTTGCTGTCGGCTATTGTAGATAATGTGCCGCTTGTTGCTGCTGTGCAGGGAATGTATTCGCTGGATCAGTATCCCACGGGCCATTTTTTCTGGGAGTTTCTTGCCTATTGTTCCGGAACCGGCGGAAGTGTTCTTATCATCGGCTCGGCTGCCGGTGTTGCCGCCATGGGTTTAGAAAAGATCGAATTTTTCTGGTACATTAAAAAGATAAGCTGGTTAGCCATTGCCGGTTACTTTGCCGGGGCAGCGGTATTTATGTTGCAGCATTACCTGGCAACATAAAAAAACCGAAGCGATAAAACTTCGGTCCTCTAATTCGTTATTAAAATTCCGCACTCTTGGGATATCTCGGAAAAGGGATCACATCCCGGATATTTCCCATGCCGGTTACAAATTGCACGAGCCTTTCAAAACCAAGCCCAAAGCCCGCATGCGGACAAGCGCCAAACCGTCTTGTATCCAGGTACCACCATAATTCTTCGGCAGGGATGTGCATCTCTTCCATTCGTTTGGTGAGTTTGTCCATGCGTTCTTCACGCTGGCTGCCGCCAACAATTTCGCCAATGCCGGGAGCAAGGATATCCATTGCCGCAACAGTTTGCCTTCCGGGTTCGCAGTTATCGTCCTGGCGCATGTAAAATGCTTTAATGGCAGCAGGATAGTTCGTAAGAATAACAGGCTTCTTAAAATGTTTTTCAACCAGGTAACGTTCGTGTTCGCTTTGCAGGTCGATACCCCAGCCCTCTACTAAATATTGAAACTTCTTTTTCTTGTTGTGATTGCTTTCTTTTAAAATTTCAATTGCTTCTGTATAAGTGATGCGCTCAAAACTGTTGTTCACTACAAAATTCAGCTTATCCATCAGCCCCAGTTCACTTCGTTCGTTCTGTGGCTTTTGTTTTTCTTCTTCTTCCAGCCGCTGTGCTAAAAATTCCAGGTCCTCTTTGTTGTTGTCCATCGCATACTTGATAATGTACTTGATGAATTCTTCTGCAAGATTTGCATTGTCTTCCAGGTCATGGAAAGCCATCTCGGGCTCTATCATCCAGAACTCGGCAAGATGCCGGGTGGTGTTTGAATTTTCTGCACGGAAGGTTGGTCCGAATGTATAAATATCACTGAATGCCATGGCAGCAAGTTCGCCTTCTAATTGTCCGCTTACAGTAAGGTTGGTGCTGCGGCCAAAAAAATCTTCTTTGAAGTTTATAGAACCGTCATCATTTTTTGGAGCCGTGCCATCAATGGGCAGGGTTGTTACACGAAACATTTCCCCGGCACCTTCTGCATCACTGGCAGTGATAATGGGCGTGTGCAGGTAAACAAAATTCTTCTTATTAAAAAAATCATGTACGGCAAAAGCCAACGCATGCCTTACCCTGAACACGGCGCCAAATGTATTGGTGCGAAAACGCAGGTGAGCAATTTCACGCAAAAATTCCAGGCTGTGCTTTTTAGGCTGCAGCGGAAATTTTTCTGCATCACTGTCGCCGAGTATTTCTATGGATGTTGCTTTTAACTCTACTTTCTGTCCTTTGCCTAAAGAGAGAATGATCTCGCCGGTAGCTTTGATACAGGCACCGGTGGTTATTCTTTTCAATATGGCTTCATCAAACTTGCCCAGTTCGGCCACCACCTGGATGTTATTATTAGTACTGCCGTCGTTGAGGGCAATAAACTGGTTGTTGCGGAAGGTGCGTACCCATCCCATCACGGTTGTTTCGTAGTTAGCTTTTTCGCTGGCCAGCAGTTCTTTGATCCGGGTTCTGTTATTGAACATATAAAAATAAATTGGGGGACAAAGATAAGATAGAAACGCTGATGACACGGATGAAAACAGGTCTGCACAGATCAAATGAGTCAAACTCCGCCCAAATCAGTGCCCTCGGTGTATCTATCCCCCAAAAAAATTGCATTTTATAAAAAAAGCCCTACTTTTGAGCCAGAACAGGCTGATAAGTTTATCCAATCATTCTCTTTATCAGGAAGTCAGGTTCTATCAATATAAATTCTCAATCACTATTTCAGATTTTAAGACGGGATTTTTGAAGAAAATCATTTTTCATTATTTATGTACGACATTTCACAACTGAACGACCTGCTCGTTCCTGAGTTGCTTGATATTGCAGAGCAATTTGATATTCCCAACGCAAAAAAACTAGTAAAACAGGACCTCATCAATAAGATCCTGGAAAACCAATCAAACATGAGCACCGAAAAAAAGAAAGACGACAAGCCAAAGCGCAAGCGCATCATTAAACCCACCGCATCCGAAACGGAAGCTGAAGCAGCTTTTACAAAGCACAAAAAACCCGAACCGGAAAAAAAACCTGTAAAGAAAGCAGCAGAAAATGAGGAAGTGGAATTAATGCCTATAACAGATGAACAAAGCACCATACCCCCCGCTATAGCGCAGATGCTGCAGGAAGAAGACGTGCAGGCGCCCGAAGAAGACCTGGGTGAAGAAGATGCAGCACAACCTCCGGCAAAACAATTTAATCAACGCAGGGATCAGCAGGCATTCAATATTGAATTTGACGGCGTGATACTGGGCGAAGGTGTTTTAGAAATGATGCCCGATGGCTACGGATTTTTAAGAAGCAGCGATTATAATTATTTATCATCTCCCGACGACATTTATGTTTCTCCCAGCCAGATAAAACTCTTTGGCATAAAAACAGGGGACACGGTTTATGGAAGTGTTCGTCCGCCAAAAGAAGGAGAAAAATATTTTGCTTTACTGAAAGTGGAAACCATCAACGGGAAATCTCCGGAAGAAGTGAGAGACCGGGTTCCATTCGATTACCTCACCCCACTGTTCCCTTTTGAAAAACTAGACCTGTGTACCCGTGCGGATAATTACAGCACCCGTATCATGGACCTGTTCACACCCATTGGTAAAGGCCAGCGTGGATTGATCGTTGCCCAGCCAAAAACGGGTAAGACGATGTTGCTGAAAGAAGTGGCCAACGCCATTGCCGAAAATCATCCCGAGTGTTACCTGATGGTGGTTCTGGTAGATGAAAGACCCGAGGATGTTACCGATATGGAACGAAGCGTAAAGGCCGAAGTAATTGCATCCACCTTTGATGAACCTGCAGAGAAACATGTACGGGTAAGTACGATGGCTTTGCAAAAAGCAAAGCGTTTGGTGGAATGCGGACACGATGTAGTAATATTATTAGACTCCATCACCCGTTTGGCAAGAGCACATAATACGGTTGCACCTTCAAGCGGTAAAGTATTAAGTGGTGGTGTGGAAGCGAATGCCATGCAGAAACCAAAACAATTCTTCGGGGCAGCACGTAAAATAGAGAACGGCGGATCATTAACAATACTGGCCACGGCGCTGGTTGATACCGGCAGCAAAATGGACGAAGTGATCTTTGAAGAATTCAAAGGAACAGGCAACATGGAACTGCAGCTCGACCGCAAACTATCCAACAGGCGGATCTATCCTGCCATTGATATTGTGGCGTCTTCTACAAGGCGTGACGATCTGTTGCTCGATAAAGATACCTTCCAACGCATGTGGGTATTGCGTAAGCACATGGCAGATATGAACAGCGAAGAAGCCATCAACCTGCTGCTGAAGAATATGAAAGGAACAAAAGACAATGCAGAGTTTCTTACAAGCATGAACGGATAAATAATTAAGAATTCAGAATTATAAATTAAGAATTGAGCTGCCGGATAATTTCGGCAGCTTTTTTCTTTGTGTAACTTAGCGTCTTGGCGCCTTCGCGGTAAAAAATGGCAATACAGAAATTAACCATAGAAGAATTCTTAAAAATGGCAAAGCAATACCCGGTGCTGGATGTTCGCAGTCCGGGTGAATACAACCATGCGCAAATACCAGGCGCATACAGCTTACCCTTGTTTACCGATGAAGAACGGAAAGTTGTTGGTACCACATACAAACAACAAAGCCGGGAAGCAGCCATAAAGACCGGGCTTGATTTTTTTGGCATAAAGATGAAGAAGATGGTGGAAGAAGCAGAGGGAATAATTAAGAATGACGAATTAAAAATTAAGAATGAAAAAGCCATGAACTCAAATGCTACAGTTTCCCCTTTAGGGGGCGGAGGGGGCGTTCTCATTCACTGCTGGCGTGGTGGTATGCGCAGCGCAGGAGTTGCCTGGTTACTCGATCTGTATGGCTTTAAAGTATATACACTGGTTGGTGGATACAAAGCTTACCGGAAATGGGTGCTTGCACAATTTGAAAAGGAATACGATTTTAAAATTGTCGGCGGGTATACCGGAAGCGGAAAGACCGATGTGTTGCACGAACTGCTGAAACAAAATAAACCCATCATCGACCTGGAAGATCTTGCAAATCACAAGGGCTCAGCATTTGGATCGATTGCCGGTAAGCCACAGCCAAAACAGGAAATGTTTGAGAATCTTCTTGCACAAGCCCTGAACGATACTGGATGCTGCATACAGGATAAGAGCGACCAGTATCCAACGACTAGTAACCAGTATCCAGTATCTGGCATCTGGCTCGAAGATGAAAGCCAGCGCATCGGCAATCTTCAGATACCCATGCCGCTTTGGTACACGATGCGAAGATCACCGGTTTTCTTTCTGGACATTCCCTTTGAAGAACGGCTTGCTTATATCACAGAAGAATATGGAAAAATAGAAAAAGAACAGCTCGCCGAATCCATATTACGGATACAAAAACGGCTGGGCGGACTGGAAACAAAAAATGCCATTAACTTCCTGGCGGATGGCAAATTGCAGGACTGTTTCCGCATTTTGCTCAATTATTACGATAAATGGTACAGTAAAGGGTTAAATAACAGGGAAAATCTTGCTTCCCTGTTAAATAAAATACCCTGTATGGGCGTTGATACAAAAACCAATGTCCAAAAACTGTTATCATGCCAAACCGTAAGCACCTGATCCTTGCCTTTGCCCTGCTTATTTCATCATTTCACCTTACAGCCCAGAAAAAGAAAAACCTGGAAGATATGGACCTTACCGGCCTGTGGAAGGGATTTATGTTTAACGATACTACCCGGTTGAATTATCGATACGAGATCGCTATAAGTGAAAGCAAAGGAAAACTTTACGGATTCACCCATACCTATTTTATCCTTAACGATAAAGAATACCACGGGGTAAAAAGGATCAAGATAAAAAAAGATGGGGATGAGCTGGTAGCCGAAGATGTGGAACTGATCGCAAACAATTATCCCATTAAACCACCCAAAGGAGTGCACGTACGCAATACCCTCGTATTTGAAATGAAAGATACGGTGATGATACTGAGCGGACATTTCAGCACAAACCGCACAAAGGAATACGCACCAGCTACCGGGTTCATACACGTAGAAAGAAAAAACGATTACAGCCAGAGCGCATTGATCCCTCACCTGCAGGAGCTGGGCCTTGCAAAAGAACTGACTTTCTTAACGGAAGAAAATATGAAACCTGCTGCAGCAACGGCGAAAATATTAAAGCCGGTACCCGTTGCAGAAGAAGAAAAGATAGTGGAAGCGGCTGTAAAGAAACAGGCAGAAGAAGTTAAGAAAGCTGTCTCTGCGCCTGCAGAAAAGGAACCTGTTGTTGTAAAAGCAGAAACAAAGACCGTAGAGATTCCGTCTGCTAAAACAGTGACGAAGCCTGCAGAAACGGTAGCTGCAAAACCAGCTCCGCAAAAGCCTAAAGAACAGGTACAGGTTGTAGTTAAAACAACAGAACCCGCAGTTAAGAAAACAGAGCCGGTAGTTGCAAATAATAAACCTGCCCCGGCAAAAACAGAAACACCTGTTGTAAAAGCAGAAACAAAACCAGTTCCTGTAAAACAACCGGAGAAGGTTGACCCGACTGCCGCAACAGATCTTGCAAAAAGAAAAGTAGAAACCATACAGACATTATACTTTAAATCAGACAGCCTGGAACTGGTGCTTTATGATAACGGCGAAGTAGATGGCGATACCGTAAGTATCATAATGAACGGAACCGTGATCATGCCAAAGGTTGGTTTATCTACCAATGCGGTTAAAAAAATGATCTCTACAAAAGATGCCGGCGACAGCATTAAGATAATCATGTATGCCGAATCCTTAGGAAGCCTTCCTCCGAATACCGGACTGCTGATCGTGAATGACGGAACCGACCGTTACGAGATACGGTTCAGCGGCGACCTGGAAAGAAATGCAGCTATTGTATTCAGAAGAAGAGAGTAGCGGTTACCTTTGCAGGATGGATGAAATAAAACTTACGCAATATTCCAGGGGCGCAGGATGCGGATGCAAGATAGCGCCTCAGGTACTTGATGAGATCTTAAAAACTAACAGCAGTTCTCCTGCAATAAAAAATTTATTGGTTGGCAACAGCAGCAAAGACGACGCAGCTGTTTACGATCTTGAAAACGGTACCGCCCTGATCTCCACTACCGATTTTTTCATGCCCATTGTAGATGATGCATTTGACTTTGGAAGAATTGCTTCTGCCAATGCCATCAGTGATGTATATGCCATGGGCGGCAAACCGATTTTAGCCATTGCCATTTTAGGATGGCCCATTGAAAAATTACCGGCTGAACTGGCACAACGGGTATTGGAAGGCAGCCGGAAGATCTGCGAAGAAGCCGGCATTCCTCTCGCAGGCGGGCACAGCATCGATTCTGCCGAACCCATTTTCGGCCTTTCAGTAAATGGGTTGGTGGATATAAAAAATCTGAAAAAAAACAATACAGCCGAAGCCGGTGATATTCTTTTTATTACCAAGCCGCTTGGTGTAGGTATTCTATCTACTGCACAAAAAAGAGGCGTATTAAAAGAAGAACATTTGCCGGTGATGATAAAGCAGATGACGCAACTGAACAAGATCGGCGAATTTCTGGGAAAAATTGATGGTGTAACGGCCATGACTGATATTACCGGCTTCGGGTTGCTTGGCCATTTGATTGAAATGGCAGAAGGAAGCGGCCTCTCTGCTGAAATAAGTTATTCATTGCTGCCGGTTGCAGAAGGCGTAAAAGAATATTTAAGCCAGCGCATTGTACCCGATGCCACTTACCGTAACTGGAACGGGTACAGCAGCAAAACAGGTTTTGAAAAGGGCGTGAATGTGATGGAAGCATTCAATTTATTACCCGATCCGCAAACAAATGGCGGTTTGTTGATTGCTGTGAATGAAGGAGCCGTTGACTCAGTAAAAAAATTACTGAAAGAAAACGGCCTGGGAAAATTTGCTCAACCGGTCGGGGTGATGAAACCTGCCGCAGAGAAGACTGTTTTTGTAAAACAATAAAATACCGGCTGCCGGGCATTCCCCGTTTTCAAAAGAATTATAAACTTGTACTTTAAATTATTTGTATGAAAAAAACACTCCTCCTTCCCCTTCTGTTGATCTTTTCCTTTTTTTCTTTTTCACAGGTGAATGTACAAACCCTGGTAAAGCCCGGTGCAAAACTAATTTACGCTGTGGAAGCAAATGAACAGAAATATAATTTCATTGTTACCGTGAAGGCACTTGTTCCTGCCTTGGTGTTCGACTGGGAGATGACAGACCCGGTAAATACCAGTGGTACCATCACCCATACAGCTACAGCAATGATCTCAGCCAATACGATGTATAACTTTTTTTCCGGCGGACAAAAAACACTCGATGATAATACCCTCAGCGTGTGGCTGAGTAAAAATACTTTTACCGGACTTACAAAGGGAACGAAGAGCGTGCTGATGAAAATGAATACCAATGAGCCTCCGCAAAAAATGGGAAACACGAAAGAAGATCCTGAAGAATTGCATATCCTGGTTAACGGAGAAAAAGAAACCGTAGAAGAATTTACCGCAAAGCAATTGAACGAAGCAGGCGGCCCCGCAGGAGACGATGTTTACTTTACGTTCGCCAATTCTGCAAAAATGCCCATCATCCTGCGGATGAAGAACGGGTTTTATATTGCATTGAAGGAAATAAAAACAAAATGATCTGTTCCGTCATGCTGGGCCCGAATGCTTTCGGGAGAAGCATTCGGGCAGGAATTCTTTTTTGCAGAGAAACAAAAAACGACTATTTAAGGAGCTTATCAATCTGCACTGCCAGTTTATGATCCTTGTCGGTAACAACATCACCGGCATCGTGGGTGTTTAACCAAACTTCTACTTTATTATATACATTTGTCCACCGCGGATGATGATCCATCTTCTCCGCTTCAATGGCAACCCTTGTCATGAATGCAAAGGCTTCCGAAAAATTCTTGAACTCGAATTTTTTATAGAGGGTATTGTTTTCTTCTTTCCACATAGTTGAACGTTTAAGTCGTTTAAAGGGTTAAATCATTTAATGGTTCGTCATTGCGAACAGTGCGATAGCGCAGTGAAGCAATCTCCTGATCAATTACGTTAAAAGATAAGGTGCTGTTTGTGTTTTATTTTCTCATTCGTCATTTCATTAACCAGTTGCACTCCCGGAATGGTGCGAATACTCTGCACCAGCATTTTCAGGTCTTCGGCCGGTACCGGATCGCCCTTTATCAGCCACAAAAAATCCAGGTGCTTGAATTCGGGAAGCAGGTATTCTCCATCATACTGGTTGTTGTATAAATAATGCGCCAGCGAAATAGAAGGGATCACATATTCGTAAATGCTGAAGAAATAACTGCGTTTCTTTTGGTTAGCTGTATCTCGATGTCGTTGTTCACCCGGAAGCTGAGCCCCAGCAACTGGTTGAGTTGCCAGCTGAACTGGTAATCTTTTATCGGGGCAACAATACCCAGCAGGGTGGAGTCTTCAAAAAACTCTTCCGCCAACGCCTCGTTATCAATTTTTAATTTTTGCCCCGTTGCCATTTACAAAATGTAATTAGAATACTATATCAAATACCAGCTCTTCTTTACCCCGGGTTACTTTCACTTTGGTTGCATCGCCTTTGTTGAATTTTCCCAGCACCTGCATATAACCCTGCACATCGTTTATCTTATGATCGCCGATCTGTGTGATCACATCGCCCGCTTTTATCCCCACTTTTTGTGCCAGTTTTCCTTCGCTTACGCCATCAGCCCTTACGCCTGTACCGCTGTAGGTATAATCGGGCATGATACCAAGACTGACATTAAAACTTCTTTTCCCCTGTGCAGCCGCTTCCCTTGTTTTGGCAAAGGCCAGTTTTCCTTTTTTATTGGTGACGTCAACCACATTGTAGATATACTTGATCAGCATCAACTCGCCGGTATAATTTACTTTGTCGGCATCATCGCTGGGTTTATGATAATCGCTGTGAGCGCCGGTAAAGAAAAACAATACGGGAATATCTTTCCGGTAAAACGAAGTATGATCGCTGGGACCAACACCGCTGCTGTCGAAATTTATTTTAAAATATTTATCGGTGTTGCTAAGCTCCTGGCCCCACACAGGCGATGTACCGTAGCCGCCAATGGTAACACCATGGGTGCTGTCATTCAACCTGCCTACCATATCCATATTGATCATGTAGTTGGCTTTGCTGAGATCAATGGTTGGGTGTTCGGTAAAATACTTACTTCCAAACAGGCCCAGCTCTTCTCCAGAAAAAGCAACAAATACATAATTGTTGTTCTTCAGTTTTGATTTTTTTAATTGCTTGCTCAGTTCAATCAGGGCTGCCGTGCCACTTGCATTATCATCGGCGCCGTTGTGTATCATAGGTGTGCTGCCGGTGTATAAAGAGTTATGATCCTCTCCATAACCGAGGTGATCGTAATGAGCACCGAGTATGATCGTTGTGGGAGCGCCATTATCAATATAACCGATCACATTGTGCCCGGTTCTTTTTTTCTCGCTGATAGATACTTCCAGCTTTATATCAGAAGAAGCTGTTTCGTCCTTCAGGTATTTTTCTTTTACTTCATTGCTGATGTAGATGACCGGTATTTTTACTTTTTCCGTTTTTGATTTCGGCTCGAATTTAAGATCATCTTTTATGGAAGAAGAGTTATAAATAAGAAGTGCGGAGGCTCCTTTAGATGCCACGTTGTTTATTTTTTTGCTGATGGCGTCTTCGAGGTCGAAATGGGGATTGCTCTTATTTTCTTCCAGCAGTTCTTTCAGATTCCAGAACCAAACCGTTCCGCTTTCGGGCAGTGCAATGGCTGCAGAAGCCGTTGTGTTTGCGTTGGCACTGTATGCAAGCGGAAAAAAATCTTTTTCTGCAGAAAGTTTGTTGCTGTTTATCTGCAACGATGTAGACGGATCTATTTGCTTGCCATCATTCACTTCAAAATCCTGGATAAAGGTTCCGTTTTCTCCTTTGGCAATTAAACCTGTTGCTTCAAATTGTTTGCTGATGTATTCGTAAGCAAGTTTTTCTCCGCTACTTCCGGTTCTTCTGCCTTCCAGTTTATCATCGGCCAGGTAACCAATATGTGATTGAAGGTTACTGATAACCTGTTTGTCTGCCTTCTTTAATTTTTGTGCCGAGCCTGCTGCAGGGATAAGCAACAGCAACCAGAAAATCCGTTTCATTAAGTTTATTTTGGTGAAGAGCCACAAAGTTAGTTGAGGGAATGGCTAAATGTGTAAAAGGGTTGTAAAAATTAATCACAAATATCAGACCTGTTAAGTTCTCAGGGATTATTCCGCATTGCATCCCCATCTTTCCTAATTCGTAACCGGGGAAGGGGGGTAACCGTTATTTTTGCAGGCACAACAGTTTGGCAAAGCAAATAAACATAGCATTAGTAGGAAATCCCAACAGCGGAAAGAGTTCCCTCTTCAATTACCTGACCGGGCTGAAGCAACAGGTAGGTAATTTTCCCGGCGTTACGGTTGATAAAAAAACCGGATCAAGCAATATTGGTCCAGGTCTTACCGCAACGCTTATTGACCTGCCTGGCACCTACAGCCTTTATCCCAAACGCAGCGATGAGTGGGTGGCCTATAAAGTATTGCTGAACCAGGACGAAGAGATAAAAGCGGATATGGTCCTGTTGGTGGCGGATGCCAGCAATTTAAAGCGCAATCTTTTGTTCTGTTCGCAGATCATCGACCTGGGTATTCCCGTGGTGGTAGCACTAACGATGATGGACCTTGCGAAAAAGAAAGGAACACAAATTGATATTCCAGGGCTGGAAAGAGAATTGGGTGTACCGGTTGTTCAGATCAATCCACGTAAGAGTAGAGGGATCGAACAACTGAAAAAGGTAATTGAACAATCTGCTGACAATTTATACCTGCCCCCTGCCCGTGATTTTATTGATAACAATGCCCTGGCGGAAAAAGCCATTGCTGAAGTTAAACAACTGTACCCCGATATCAGCAATTACAAAGCCATTCATTACCTCATCAACCACGAACATTTTTTGCTGGAAAAAGGAATGCAGGATACCATTGAACAGGTTGAGATCAGTAATAAATTCAACCCTACAAAAACACAGGCGGAAGAGATTATGCACCGGTATGGCCGTATCAAACACATTATGCAGCAAACGGTGGTAGAAGCAGATCCATTACAGAAGGCATTGTTCAATGAACGGCTTGATGACCTGTTGCTGCACCGGCGATGGGGGTATATCATTTTATTGGTCGTTCTGTTTCTTCTTTTTCAAAGTGTATTCTGGGTGGCTAAATATCCCATGGATGGCATTGAATGGGTATTCGGACAACTCGGCGGATGGCTTGGCAATTCACTACCACAGGTTTGGTGGAGTGACCTGCTTATCAATGGTGTGGTAGCCGGACTCAGCGGCATCATGGTCTTTGTGCCGCAGATCATGATCTTGTTTGGATTGATAACGATACTGGAAGACACGGGGTACATGGCACGTATCAGTTTTCTTACCGATAAACTCATGCGAAAGGTTGGGCTGAATGGAAAGAGTGTAATGCCGATGATCAGTGGTTTTGCCTGTGCCGTACCCGCCATCATGAGTGCAAGGAATATTGAGAATAAAAAAGAACGGCTGCTCACCATCATGATAACTCCGCTGATGAGCTGCAGTGCCCGGCTTCCGGTGTATACGATCTTAATTGCACTGGTCATTCCTTCTAAATTATACTTTGGTTTTTTGAGCTTGCAGGGACTGGTGATGATGGGATTGTATTTACTGGGAACCGTAATGGCATTGATCGTTGCCTGGGTGATGAAGTGGTTCATCAAAAGTACTGAACGTAGTTTTTTTATTTTAGAACTGCCCACCTACCGGGCGCCAAGGTGGAGCAATGCGCTTACTACCATGGTAGAGAAGGCAAAAATATTTGTGTTTGATGCCGGTAAAGTGATCATGATGATAAGCCTGTTGCTTTGGGCACTTAGTACGTATGGGCCAAAAGAAAAAATGGCAAATGTTTCAGCCAAGGATGAACAACTGGTAAAACAAAATCCACGGCAGGCCAATGAATTAAATAAACAGCGGAAAACCGAATTACTTCAAAGCTCTTTTGCTGGTACATTGGGTAAGGCCATTGAACCTGCTATTCGGCCGTTGGGTTATGATTGGAAGATCGGGATTGCTTTAATTACATCATTTGCCGCAAGGGAAGTTTTTGTAGGCACTATGGCAACGTTATATAGTGTGGGTGAAGATGTCGATGAAAACAACAGTACGCTCCGCCAGAAGATGGCTGCGGCTGTAAGGCCTGATGGCTCTAAAGTGTACAACCTGTCAACCGGGTTATCTCTCCTTATTTTTTATGTACTTGCCATGCAGTGTATGAGTACGCTTGCTGTGGTAAAACGGGAAACCCGTAGCTGGAAATGGCCTGTCATTCAGCTTTTGTACATGACCGGACTTGCTTATTTAATGAGTTGGGTAACGTACCAGATATTTAGCTAAAACCTTACATATTTTTCAACAAGTTTTTTATCTACCCCTTTTTCTCTTGCTTTCTTTGCCTGTTTGCGTAATATGAATTCAAACACACTCATCCACCCCGGTAAATTACTTTCACTGATATCAAATAACCAGGCAAGCGCTAATTTATCTTTTGGAAAACCATTTGCTTTGCATAGACCGTCACTCGCCAGCCCATATCCAATTTGCAGGCTTTGTTCAAAGCCCCGGCTTGCGGGCCTCAACTCCACTAAAAATTTACAAGACTTGCCGCTTCTGTTTCGAAATAAATGATTGATGTTTGGTTCTGCTGTTGCAGATTCGCCGGGCTTGAGTGTATGCATTGTTTTACCCAGCTGCACCTGCACTTCTCCCTCCACGCAATCAAATTTTTCGCTGTAGGTTTTGTGATAGTGCAGTCCTACGCCACCGCAATCTGCCAGCTCCACTTCCACTAAGGTGCATTCGCCATTTGTATCGGCATGCGTTTTTAAAAAGATCACCTGGTCTTTTTGAATGGGATTATAGATTTTTCTTTCCATGATGAAGCATTTACGCAAAAGTATTATTTCATGGATTTGAAAGCAATCAAAAAATATCGAACAAGGAAAAAGGAATGCTGCATTTCGAAGTGTGTAGTTACCATCAATGTTCAACATTCCCTGTTCATTATTCATGAATCACCACTCTACCGCATACACAATCCTGTTCTTCACCTGCGGATAAATTTTCCGGTACAGTTCATTCAATACTTCTTCCCTGCGTGGTTCGTTATAGCGGGTGTTATTGATAATATTCCAGTCGTTGGCATCAAGTGCCCGGCTGTCGCCGGTATAAGAACCGTATTCTTCCTGCCAGCTATAATCTTCCCGGTAGGCATTGCGGGTGATGATCTTCCCGGTAACCACATCGGTGATAACCACTTCCATATCTGCCCTTGCAGTGAATGACTGACGGCTGATGTTCACCGTAGCATACACGTTTCGATATATTGGCCGGCCACTGCTGTCCCTTCCATTCTCTACCTGTTTGCCTACATTACGGCTGTACTGGTAAGTCACCGGGCGGGGCAGGTTCATGTTACGTAATGTAAGATCAACCGCCCAGTCCGGTTGCACATTATCACGCCTTGCTTCCCAGTCGGTATAAAAGCGGGCAGGATAGCGGTTGCTGTTCCGCAACTCCCTCACCAGGGTTTGCTGAAAATATTCATTGCTGAAATTGTAACCTGAGTTACCCCAGTTGCTGTTGAAGAAATAAGAATTATCCTGTACAGGGTTCACCTGAACATTTATGATGGCGCTTTGGTAAGCCTCATCCATTTTTTGTTTGGCGTCTTTATAATCCGCTACATACTTATCAGTCTTTTTAAAATAGTTGTATGCTTTTTTTGCATTGTCACGGCCGGGATTGCTTAAATAATCGGCAGCGGTTGCATAATAATCTTCGGCGGCCCGTTGCTTCAGGTCGTAAATGGTTTGCTGGTAGTTAACGGGTGTAACGGCTGCGTATGCTGCATCCACATCAATGATGGCATTGTGCATATCCTGCAGGATGCTGTACTCATCAATAAGTTTATCCCAGCGGCTGATCTCTTTTGATTCGCTGTAACTCCCGATCTTACGGATGTGACGTTGTTGTGCCATATTGTATAGAACCGGCAATGCATTAATGGCAGCGGTATCTGTGTTGCGTTTTTTAATTGCCTTAACTGCGTCAAAAAGGGTGTTGTCATTGTCGGTACGTTCTAAATAAGGCTTGCTGGTTTTGCAGCTTACTAAAACGAACAGGCTGAGTAGTGGGTAAAAAATGTATTTCATAAAATGTCCTCCTTAGCTACTATACGGGCAATGGCGGTACCAAAGTTACTGGAGGCGGTTAAGTTATTAAAAGATTAACACAGCTCAAATAATAAGATACCCAGCGGTTTTTCTTATACTTTTTTCAAACTTCATTTTATGTCGTCACAATTTCAGATTTTAGGCACATTTTCTTTTCAGGGGTTTCCGGGGGCTGGTGCATAGAAAGGAAATTGGCGACCGCCTGATATAAATAAAATCAAGAAATGGATACGTAAGTTAGAAGGAAACTGTTTGATATATGATAAGCCTAAAGGTCCTTTAACTGGTAAAATTGATGAGAAAACCGGATTTTTTCCGCCACTCAGCCCAAAATTTTCGCCACTCATCAAATCTGACCAATCCTAAAAAAATATTTTTATCCCATCAAACTCAATACTGTCATGAGTTTTCGCAAAAACAAGCTAATATTCAACGCCGGCTACTGTAAAAAATATGGTATTATGTGTTGCATAGTACTAAAATTCTATTATCTTTGTGATGTGAAAGGGATAAACCGGTTGATTTCCTGCTCACATAGTTCTTAAAGTATAGTCACTGAAAACAGGTTCCCGGGTAAAGCCAGTCATTAGCCACGAAATCACCGGGCCGCAAAAAGCCATGAAAAAATTGCGGCCCGGAACAAAAGGCAATAACCGGGAACCGGTTTGAAAGTATAGCCATGAAAAAATTATTTTAAAGCATCCTGGGCCGAGCCGAAGGACACCCTTCTACTCCGCCCAGGACAAAAACGAAGCCATGAACATAGATAACACAGCCAGCCAGATGCGTAAAGGGGTCCTGGAGTTCTGCATCCTCTCGGTCATTAAACAGGGGGAGGCCTATCCTTCGGATATCATTGATAAAATGAAGGCGGCCAACCTCAACATACTGGAGGGAACTTTATACCCCCTGCTGACCAGGCTTAAAAACGCCGAGCTTTTATCATACCGTTGGGAAGAAAGCACCAGCGGCCCACCACGTAAATATTTTTCCCTCACCGCAAAAGGAGGAGAGTTTTATAAGGAACTTGAAACCACCTGGTTTGAACTTGCCAATGCCGTAAAGGCGCTGACGGAGGCAGAACAGGTACATTCTGATAACAACAACTTCAACAACCCTCAATAAAAAAAGTATAGCCATGATTTTTGTTGGGCATCAATCAACTAACGAAACAAAAAACTAAAGCCATGAAACAAGTAATAAATATAAACTTCCAGGGACGAGTGGTTCCAATAGAAGTAACAGCATATGACCTGCTGAAAAGTTATACAGAAAGCCTGAACCGGCACTTTGCCAATGAGGAAGGCAAGGAAGAGATCATCAATGATATTGAGAGCCGTATTGGTGAATTGTTCCAGGAAAGAATTTCAAAAGGAGCCATCTGCATTACGGATGACGATGTAAAAGCCATCATTAAAAGCATGGGCAACCCCGAAGATTTTGAAGCCATGGATGATATGCCAGCCTCTTCATCATCGTCTTCATCCTCCTCCTCTTCTTCTTCTTACCAGGAACAACCGGGCGCTACCAATGCATCGGGGCATAAAAAATTATTCCGGAATGAAAATGATAAAGTGCTGGGTGGAGTGTGCAGCGGTCTTGCCAACTATTTTAATATAGATGTAGTGGTTGCCCGTATCATTTTTGTGATCCTGTTGTTCTCCGGCGTTGGATTCCTTACCTATATTATTATGTGGATTGCTGTTCCAAGCAGCGCTACGGTGCAGATCGGCGGTACCCGTAAAAAACTCTTCCGTGACCCGGATGAGAAAATGATCGCCGGAGTGTGCAGCGGTATCGGAAATTATTTCGGCATCAACCCATGGATACCAAGGGTGTTGTTCCTGTTGCCATTTCTTTCTTTCCTTTCCCGTTGGGGCCATTGGGGCGGTTTCTGGGACTTTGGTGATGTGATACGCTTCACCTTCAGTCCAACCTCATTAATAGTATATATCATTTTGTGGATGGTGATACCCGAAGCAAATACTACGTCTGAAAAATTAGAAATGAAAGGCGAGAAAGTGGACATGAATTCCATCAAGGCATCTGTGGCAGAAGAAATGAAAAGTGTTGGTAAAAGAGCAGAGAAATTCGGAAAAGAAGCAGCCGGTACCATCAACGAAAAAGCAGGAGCCATGGCAAGTGATGTAAAGAATTTTTCAAGAAGAAGCCGCGGAGGACTGGGTAATGTGATCGCCATGATCGCTAAAATATTTGCTTACTTCATCATCGGTTGCGTAACATTTGCTTTTGTAATGGCACTGATCGGAATGGGTATCTTCTCCATCGGTATCTTCCCGCTGAAAGATTACATCCTGCGTGGGCCATGGGAAAATATATATGCCTGGGGTACATTGGTATTGTTCATTGCCGTTCCCATCATTGCCATCATCACCTGGCTGATCAGGAAGATAGCACGTGCAAAAGCAAATGGCCGCATACTTGGCTGGACATTCGGCAGCTTGTGGACAATAGGATGGGTTTGTCTGATCATGCTCATTGCTACCGTTACCAGCGATTTCAAAAGCGGCAGCCGTTTAGACGAACAGCCGGTTGCGCTTACCAATCCGCAGGTAAATAAACTGATCGTTACTTCCTCATTGCCATTCACTAAAAAATATTATGGCCGCAACTGGATAAAGTTTGAACCATTTGAAAATTTGGTTGATGACGATACGGCGTATGTAAGAAATGTGTTTGTGGAAATAGCCAAATCACCAAACGATAGTTTCCAGGTAACCATAAAAAGGTCTTCAAGGGGTAATACCCGTGCCGATGCCAACAACCTTGCCAACCTGATCAAATTCAGCGTGGAGCAAAAAGATTCCATCCTGTTGCTTGAAAAAGGAATTGCGATCAACAAGGTTGATAAATTCCGCAACCAGGTGGTGACTATCACCGTTTACGTTCCGGTAGGAAAACAGATCCGTGTTAATAAAGGTATTGGATGGCCAGTACACATAGGCAACCGCAACTGGGATGATAACTGGAACGACGATTATTATGATTCAGAAGAAGACATCAGGTGGCAGAGCGATGTGGACTACATCATGAAAACAGATGGTTTATATACACTGGACGGAAGAAGGGCCGATGGATGGAATGACAGGGATAACGGCAAAAAGAAAGATCGCAACAGCAACAACGGAAAGGGCTATCGTTATGATGAGTTTGACAAGAAAGCCGATTCTCTTCGTAATGTAGAAGAGATAAGGCGACAGAAAAAACTTGATTCCCTGGAAAAAGAACAGCAGAAAATAGACAGCGCCAAAGAAAAGATAGAGAACAGGGGAGAAGAAAGTCCGGCGCCGGTAAGCATGATGCGGATGCCTGTAAATGACCTAATGGTTGAAATTAAATAAGCAGACCAATGAAAAAAAGGAATTTTTTATACGCCGGGCTTATTATATCAATTGTGATTGTGTTAAGCTCCTGCTTTCATCATCATCACGACATTTCGATCTCTGTAAATGACGACGAAGATGTTTACCGGATGAGGGCCTCGTATGATGAAGACAAGACAAGGGCTGTGCAACGGATCATAAATGCACACCTGCACCCACATCATTCTTTATCGGTTGTGCACGGGTATGTGGATACAGACGTAACACTTGATGACGGAACCAGCTTTCATATTAAAAGCAAACCGGGTAACCTGAAAATAAAATTTGATAAAACGGAAAACTCTGAAGAAAGCTGCGAACGGATGAAAGAAATGTGTGAGGAGATAAAGAACGTACTGGCAAACGGGGATAATAATGAATAAACAGCGATAAGAACAGCAAATGAAAAAGTATTTTTTATCCGGTTTGTTCAGTTTTTCTGCAGCCATTGTGTTTGGGCAGATCGATCGGTCAACAGAATTATTCAGAACGCTGAGGCAAAAAGACAGCTTATTATTCAATGCCAGTTTTAATACCTGCGACATACCCGAACTGGAAAACCTGGTGAGCGACGACTTTGAATTCTATCACGATAAAGGCGGATTGATGGGGACTAAAACGGAATTTATAGAAGCTACAAAGAACGGCCTTTGCAAATTGAGTTACAAAGCAAGAAGAGAGCTGGTGGAAGAAAGCCTGGAAGTGTTCCCATTGAATAAGAACGGGGTTTTGTACGGGGCCATACAAACCGGCAGGCATAATTTTTATGCAAAAGAAAAAGACAAGCTGGAATACTTATCAAGTACAGCAATATTCACCCATGTGTGGCTTTTGGAGAATGGAACCTGGAAATTAAAACGGGTGTTAAGTTATGATCACCAGGATCCCAAAAAATTGAATTAAAATTGTTTCAATAGTTGAGTTGAAGTTGAAACCAACAAGGTCCCGCTTTTATAGGCGGGACTTTTTTATTTTCAAACCACCAAGACACGACGGCACGAAGAAATAAAAAATAACCTTGGTAAGTATTTGTGACTTTGTGTCTTCGTGGTTATAAACCCAAAACAAAACCGTACAGGTTTTTCAATTACTTTTGCAGGCATTAACGATCACTTCTAAACTCTTTTAAATGAAGAACACTCCTTTTACACAAAAGCACATCGACCTGGGTGCAAAAATGGCTGAGTTTGCCGGCTACAACATGCCCATCAGTTATTCGGGTATAAATGACGAACATGCAGCCGTTCGAAAAAATGCCGGTGTTTTTGATGTAAGCCACATGGGAGAATTCATATTGAAAGGAGAAGATGCACTGGACCTGATACAAAGAACAACCAGCAACGATGCGTCAAAACTTACGATGGGCAAAGCACAATACAGTTGTCTGCCCAATAAAGACGGCGGCATTGTAGATGACCTGATCGTTTATTGCCTGGAAGAGAACAAAGCCTATATGCTGGTGGTTAATGCCAGTAATATTACAAAAGACTGGAACTGGATACAGCAGTTCAACGATAAAAAAGTGGAGATGCACAACATCTCTGATAATACCTGCCTGCTTGCCATACAGGGGCCCAATGCAACAAAGATCCTGCAGCCGCTTACGCAGATGGACATCATGAATCTTAAATACTACACATTTACCAAAGGAACATTTGCCGGAGTAGAGAACGTATTGGTAAGTGCAACCGGGTATACCGGCGCCGGCGGCGTGGAAATTTATTTTGAAGACAAGGACGGCAATGCCGATAAAATATGGGAAGCCATTTTTGAGGCAGGAAAAGTTGCCGGTATAAAACCGATAGGCCTTGGCGCAAGAGATACCCTGCGTTTGGAAATGGGATATTGTTTATACGGTAACGATATTGATGATACCACATCGCCGCTGGAAGCAGGGTTAGGATGGATAACAAAATTCAGCAAAGAATTCACCAACAGCAAATACTTTGAAAAACAAAAAGCCTATGGCCTTACAAAAAGGCTGGTTGGTTTTGAAATGATCGAAAAGGGAATTGCCCGGCATGATTACGAGATAAAGGACTTTGAAGGTGCGGTGATCGGGCGGGTTACCTCAGGCACGCAATCTCCTTCGCTGGGAAAGGCAATTGGCATGGGATATGTTGATACAAAGCACGCCGGCGTGGATACAGAGATATTCATCAGCGTACGCAATACGTTGCTGAAGGCAAAAGTGGTTAAGATGCCGTTTGTATAAACCCGTCAGCGATTGAAAATTCTGGCGGAGTTTAAAACTAAAAGAGTAAGCGATTAATGCCAAAGATCCACATAACTTCCTTTATCAACGCCCCCATCGAACGGGTCTTCGACCTGAGCCGCAGCATCAACCTGCATCAGATATCTACCGAACAAACGAACGAGAAAGCAATTGCCGGTACCATAAACGGGTTGATAAACAAAGACGAAACAGTTACCTGGGAGGCGAAGCATCTTTACAAAACAAGGCGCTTTACTTCTAAGATCACGGCCATGGAACGACCCTTGTCTTTTACAGATGAAATGGTAAAAGGTGACTTTAAAAGCTTTTACCACGAACATCATTTTAAAACGGTTGATAATGGAACCATCATGATAGACCTGCTTAACTTTGAAAGTCCCCATGCTGTTTTCGGAAAAATATTCAACCGGTTATTTCTCCGGTCATACATAGAGAAATTCCTGCTGAAGCGAAATGCCGTCATTAAGGAATATGCCGAAACACAAAAGTGGAAAGCAATATTGATTTAACTTTGAACCGATGCAAGAAAACAAGCCCGAACTATATACCTGCCTTTCTCCTTCGCTGTTAAGTTTGTATGATGTAGACAAAAGCATCGTGGTCATCATTGATGTGCTGCGGGCAACATCCACCATTGCCACAGCATTGTATAACGGCGCCAAAAGCATCATCCCCGTCGACAGCGTGGCTGAATGCATCCGCATCGGCAAACAGATAGACAGCATTACCGCCGGTGAACGGGATGGTAAAGTTGCCGAAGGCCTGGAACACGGTAATTCGCCTTTTGAATACCCCCGTGAATTCATTGAAGGAAGAACGCTGGTACTTACCACCACCAACGGCACCAAGTTGCTGCACATGGCACTCGACCGCAATGCAAAAGGAGTTATTACAGGGTCCTTTCCCAATCTTTCGGCAGTGTGTGATTACCTGTTGGGGCAAAACCAAAATGTGATCTTAGGTTGTGCCGCCTGGAAGAACCGGGTAAATATTGAAGACACGTTATTTGCCGGGGCAGTGATCAAACGGATCGGAAAACATTTTTCCATTAACTGCGATTCATCGCAAATGGCATTGGCCACCTATAAAGAAGCAAAACCCGATCTGTATAAATTCATGAAAACAAAAGAGGCTTCACACTACAAGCGCCTTACTGGCTTTGGACTTGAAAAAGATATCCGCTATTGTCTTACCGAAGACGGCGCAAACATTCCGGTTGTTTATGAAGACGGAAAGCTGATCGCAGGATAAAAAGCAAAAACCCTTCAAAGTACATTTTCTTTTACAGAAGTATAATTTTTTTTCCTTAACATTATTTTTTACAAATCTTTCTTTTTACAAACAAAACCCTCGGTTTTTTTCCTTTACTTTTGCAAATTGGCTTTTTCGCATCGGCCAATGGATTTTGATCATTAAACCCCATTAATAAATTGGCATTACCGCACCTTATCAAGTTTGTTTACAACAATGGTTCCGATGAAGTGATCCGGCGTGGAAAGAAAATTCATAGCATGGGTTTTGTTGAATTGGTGGAGCATGACCAGCTCATGGGCGGCGTTGTGTTTCGTGTAAAAGACGATAACTACAACACGTTTTACAAAGTCTATGTTCAGAAGTACACCGATCCCAAATCAATGACGGTGCGCTGCTCCTGTCCGTATAACCTGGGAGATATCTGTCGCCATGAAGCCGCTGCATTGATACGCCTGCAGGATATGGTGGATAAGAACATGCTGGGCAATACTTCCATTCATTATAATCAACGGCATACCGTAGCCAAGATGAAACACATTGATCTGAAGATGATCAAACTGCTTTCATCGCCGGGCATTTATACCGAAGCAGAAAATATTTTACGGAGTACCCGGGCAAATATTTTAAAGGCAACCGACGAAAGGGTGGAAGCAGAACTGGTCATTGATGGCGAAATATTCCCATTGGTTATTCAGAAGAATGACGAAAGGAATTTTGATACCTCCTGTAAGTGTGGAGAAACAGAACACCCGCTTTGCGAACACAAGACTTTATTATTTCTGCAATTGCTGGATGCCTATGGCCCCAATTATTTCGACAGCATACGCAACTGGGATAAAGAAAAAAACAAACTGCTGCAGATCTACGGATACACGCTGGATGATGATCTTGAAGGCAAATTTGAATTTACCTATAAAGACGGCAAGCCTTTTTTAAAGGTACTTGACGCTTCCATAAAAAGAGTGGCTGCCACATCGCAAACCCCACGCCCGGCAGAGGCTTTCATCGTTCCGGAGATCCCGAAAGAAGAAGTGGCCGTAGTGGAACGGTCGCCAAGAAAACTCGGCATCGTTTTTAATTTCAATGCAAACACCTACCCTTACTTTGGCGTAGATACCGTACAGGGCGATGCAGATGAGGACAATAAAAAATTTGTGGGCAAGGTTGAAAAGATCGATCTCTCCAAGTTTGTAGATACAGAACTGTTCAGCGAAGAAGACAAACAGTTGCTGCAGCAGGTACGTAAACTGCAAGGCACTGAAATAAATAAATACCTCGACCGAAATTCTCCGTTCAGCGGTATCTGGGAAAACATCATTCATACCGATGGCGATGACCTGCCGGAGGAAACAAAAGCACTGATAGCAGAATACCTGCAACCCAAGCTGAAAAAAATATTTGAAGAACAGGCAAGCAGTCATTTTATTTTTTACCTGCCCAAGGGAAAAACATTCACCACCACAAACCTGGCCGATGCAGAATTAAGCGATCATTTTATTTCGCCCTTCTTTAAAGTGTTTGCCAAGAACAGTCATTTTGAAATTGCATGCCGGGTGAAAAGGGCCAACGACGGGTTACCCTTCAGCGATAATGAATGCGGCAGCAGCCTTCTTTTTCTGCACGAAGAAGTACTGTACCTGTGGCAGAAACCGGAAGATGTGATGCAGGCCGAGAAATTCTTAAAAGAAGGCAATATTCACCTTAGTAAAGAGAACTGGGCAGAGAAAATGCAGAAAGTTATTCTGCCCCTGGCGAAAGAATACCACGTAGAGTTTGACAAGAGCCTGGTGAGTGAGGTAAAAAGCGGCGAGCCGGAAGTAAGGCTGCAACTGCAGGAAAGAGGCGATTACCTGGTGTTTCAACCTATTTTTTCGTATAAAGGATTTGAAACAAAAGCATCAGACAAAGACAATATCATCATTCCCGAAGGAAATAAGATACTTATCATAGAACGCAACCGGGAAGCAGAAGAAAGATTCATTAAAAAACTGGAGAACCTTCACTCCATGTTTACCAGGCCCGAAGACGGAAGCAGCCTGGTATTGCGGGGCGTGGATGTACTGCGTAACAACTGGTTCTTTCTGTTTGTGGACGCCATGAAGGAAATGAAGATACCGGTATATGGATTTGAAGCGCTGAAAAATTTCCGCTTCAATACGGCGAGGCCCAGCACCCATATTCATGTAAGCAGTGGCATGGATTGGTTTGATGCAAAAGTGGAAATTGAATTCGGAACACAACGGGTAGGCATTGATGATATAAAAAAAGCGCTTGTAAATAAACAGTCCTTTGTTCAACTAGGTGACGGCACATTGGGAATTCTTCCTGATGAGTGGCTGAAAAGATATTCGCTGTTATTTAAGGTGGGTGACGGACGCAGCAACCAGTTGCGCTTATCAAAATATCACATGAGTGTGATTGATGAGTTGTATGAGAACAGGGACGAGAGTGAACTGAGCTTTGAGCTGGATGAAAAATATGAACGCCTGAAAGAGTTCAAACACATCCCGGAAGTTCTGCCTCCGGAACACCTGCAGAAAATATTACGTCCTTACCAAACATCCGGCTACCAGTGGCTTAACTACCTCAACGACGTAGGTTGGGGAGGTATATTGGCTGATGACATGGGGTTGGGTAAAACCATCCAGGCATTGAGTATGCTGGAGCATTATAAAGATGTGAATGGTTCATTGAAGGCCATTGTTGTTTGTCCCACCACACTTATATATAACTGGAAGAACGAGGTAGAGAAGTTCACGCCCTCATTAAGCTGGCACATACACCACGGAAGTACCCGGGGCCGGAGCGTGGAAGAATTGCAGCAGCATAATATCATCATTACTACGTACGGTACGCTGCGAAGCGATATACAATTGCTGCTGAAGGTCCGCTATGACTATGTGGTACTGGATGAAAGCCAGGCCATCAAGAACCCGGCATCAAAAGTTACCAAGGCGGCCTGTTTGCTGGATGCAAAGAACAGGTTGTGTATGAGCGGTACGCCTTTGCAGAATAATACCTTCGATATTTTTGCGCAGATGAATTTTTTAAACCCAGGCCTGCTGGGAAATATGGAATTCTTCCGCAATGAATTTGCCACACCGATCGATAAGTTTGGTGAGCAGGATCAGAAAGAACACTTACGCAAATTATTATACCCATTCATTCTTCGCCGCACCAAAGAACAGGTGGCCAAAGACCTTCCGGAAAAAACAGAGACCATCCTGTTTTGTGAAATGGAGACAGAGCAACGGAAGATCTATGACATTTACCGCAACACCTACAGGGAAAAAATATTGGGCAGTATAGATGAGCAGGGGATCGGTAAATCGCAGCTCACCATTTTACAGGGCCTGATGAAGCTGCGGCAGATCTGTGACAGTCCGGCTATTCTGAATGAAGAAGAGAAGCACCCCAATCACTCCATTAAACTGGATGAACTGGCAAGGGAGATTGAAGAAAACATTGGCGATCACAAAGCGCTTATCTTCTCCCAGTTCTTAGGCATGCTGGCCTTAATAAAAAAGAAACTTACGGAGGATAATATCGAGTTTGAATATTTTGACGGAAGCACTTCGGCTGTTGATCGGGAAAAAGCCATTCAGAATTTTCAGAACAGGGATGAGTGCAGGGTATTCCTTATTTCGCTGAAAGCAGGTGGTGTGGGATTGAATCTTACCGCGGCTGATTATGTATATATTGTTGACCCCTGGTGGAACCCGGCTGTGGAGCAACAGGCCATTGACCGAACACACCGTATCGGCCAGACAAAAAATATTTTTGCCTACCGGATGATCTGTATCGATACGATCGAAGATAAAATATTACAACTGCAGGAACGGAAAAAGAAATTAGCCAGTGAATTGATTGCTGATGATGCGGGCTTTGTTAAGGCGCTTTCCAAACAGGACGTGGAGTATTTATTCAGCTAAAAACAAAATCCTGTCAAAGAACTGTTCTTTCGACAGGATCAACAGGCTTAATGCCGGGCTTAAATTACGATGCAATAAAATCCTTCAGGCGCTTAAAGTCCCGGTTATTATGGGATTGAAATAAACTTCTGAAAGCGTCGCTTACAAATTTTAAGACAAGATTGAATGTAACAGCATGTGTGGGGTTATGGCTTTTCATACATTGGATTTTGAATATTAAAAGTACAAACTAAGTCGGCTATTGTGCAAGCGCAAATCTGCTGATTTTTGCTGCAGGTAATTTCCGAACCTTTCTGCTTATTTTACTGCCGGCCCGTTAAAATCCTTCCTGTACTTGCGGTTCTTTTTATAGTATCGGATGGGATAAACATCCGGGTTCTGCCTGATCTTGTCTATAAAATTACGGATGGCCTGCACAAGAATATGCGATGACTGGTTTGGGTATTTGGTTTTATTCATAGAAAAAAGCTTTATACTCTCTGTAACGAAATACATAAATCATTATTGTATATATGTTCATTTTCGACCCAAAAAACCCGGTAATTAGCATAAATAACAACCGGCAGCCCCGTTAACCTTAATTAACCTTATACCAATATTAGTTAACCGGCTTTGCAGTTCGTGGACGATACTTTTGTGTTCATTAAAAGTATAGCCATGAAATATCTCATTTTCTTAGCAGGCCTGGTCTTCTTAACCGCCACTATTGCATCTGCGCAAAAGACCGGGTTTAGTGTAAAGGGTCAACTGACCGACAGCCTGCAGAAACAACAGGTGAATGACGCCACCGTTTCGCTGGTAAATGCGAAAGACTCTTCGCTGGTGGGTTTTACCCGTACAGATTCTGCAGGCCGGTTCAGTTTTAACCACCTCCGGCCAGGCAAATACCGCCTTTCGGCTTCGCAGGTAAATTTTCATCCCCGGTGGAAGAATTTTGAAGTATCTGGCGATGTTGACCTGGGTTCAGTACTCATGAAGGACAAGTCGATCATGGAAGAAGTGACCGTTACTGCCCAGCGCCCCCCGGTGGTGGTTAATGGCGATACACTGGAGTTTAACGCCGAAGCATTTAAAACAAAACCCAATGCCGTGGTAGAAGACATGCTGAAAAAAATGCCGGGTGTGGAAGTGGATAAGGATGGTACCATCCGGGTGAATGGCAAACGCATCAGCCGGGTATTGGTGAATGGCCGGGATTTTTTTAATGGTGATCCAAAGATGGCGACAAGCAATCTTTCTGCAGATGCCATTGATAAAGTGCAGGTATCCGATAAACAATCAGATCAATCAGAATTTACCGGCATTGATGACGGAAATAAAACACCCACCATCAATCTGAAATTGAAAAAGGATAAAAAGAATGCTGCTTTTGGAAAGGCAAGCATGGCAGCAGGAACAAAAGACAGGTACGATGGCCAGTTCAACATTAATAAGTTCGATGGCGACCGGCAACTGTCTGCCATCGGCATGGCGAATAACACCAACCGCCAGGGTTTTTCCATCATGGATATGCTCAACTTCAGCGGGCAGTCGAGAAAGATGATGAGTGGTGGTGGCGGACGAATTGTTATCAGCACGGATAACGATGATGAGTTCGGGTTACCTGTTGCCGGTATCAACAACAACCAGGGCATTACTCAAACCATTGCGGGCGGACTTAACTACAACGACACCTGGAAAAAAAAGACTGAAGTGAATGCCAGTTATTTTTATAATAACCTCTCATTGGATAATACAAGAAATACCAGCCGGCAGAATATTTTTCCAGGAAATGAATTCACATACCTGCAAAACAGCAGTACGAAAAACAAAACAAGCAGCAACCAGCTTAATTTCAGCGTGGATCATAAAATTGATTCCTTTAATTCCATCAAACTCACTTCGGAGTTTGGTTACCAGAAGGGAAGTAATGCGAAGCGGAATGAATACGAATCTTTTGTACCCAATGATAAAACGCTCAACAACGGTTTTTCAAATACCAGCAATTCAACCGAGGGTTACGTAACCAACCAGGAATTGTTATACAGGCATAAATTTAAAAAGAAAGGAAGAACATTTTCTCTGACAGGTTCCATGCAATATAACGACAGCAGGGGCCGGGGCACACAAAATGCCATTAATAATTTTTTCAGCAACGGCACCATCAACCAGCGGGATACACTTGACCAGATCACCCGGTTAAACAGCCTTACTCAAAGCTATGGGGCGAACGCCAGTTACACAGAACCGCTGGGCAAACGTTCGTTGCTTGAGTTCAGGGGCTTTTTCAATACCAGCCTGGGAGACCTTGACCGGAAAACATATGATTACAACAAAACGAGCGGCAAGCATGATAATATGAACACGAAGCTGAGTAATGCATTTGAGAACCAATATGATTATATGGGCGGCGGTATCAGCATCCGTACGCAGCAGAAAAAATACGGGTACGGCATCGGCGCCAACCTGCAGTACGCAAGGCTTAACAGCCATTTAAAAGACAGCGCTTTTCGGGTGAAACAGCATTTTACAAACCTGTTACCTGTTGCAAACTTCAATTACAGTTTTACAAGAATGAAAACCCTGCGGCTGGATTATTCAACATCCACATCGCAACCAACAGCGAAGCAATTGCAACCGGTGCAGGATATCAGCGATCCGCTGAACATTACATCGGGTAACCCGGCTTTAAAGCAATCCTATTCACACAATGCAAGCCTGCAGTTCTTTAATGCAAGCCCGGCACAGCAAAAAAATCTGTTTGTATTTTTAAACTACAGCGCCACACAAAATGCCATTGTTAGCAGCGATAAGATAAATACATCGGGAGCAAGAACCAGTATGCCGGTGAATGCAAACGGTGTGTACAATGTAAATGCAAATATTGACAGGGGCTTCCGTATTAAAAAACTCAACACAAGACTGGAGCTTGGTTTAAATGCAGGATATAATCACTCCGTTAATTTTATTAATGACGAAAAAAATAACACGGGCGTATTTTCTGTAATGCCAAGAATAAATGCAAGCTACAGTTACAAAGAGATATTGGATATAAGCGCCGGAGCCAGGGTCAGCTACAATAATGTACGCTACTCATTACAATCATCGCTCAATAATAATTACTGGCGCCAGGTTTATGAAATGGATGCTACGGTTAACCTGCCTGAAGGATTTACCATCAACAATGAATTCAGTTACAGCGTTTTCACCGGGCGCAGTAATGGTTACAATACAAGAGTGCCATTGTGGAATGCCTCAGTGAGCAAGCAGGTATTAAAAAGTAAAAAAGGAGAGATCAAACTAAGTGCATTTGATCTGCTGGATCAAAATATTGGCGTGGACCGGAATGGCAATGCCAATTATGTGGAAGACGTGCAGTACAAAACACTGCAGCGCTACTTTACACTTGGGTTTACCTACAGTTTGCAAAAAGCGGGCAATGGCGGGCCAAGGGCTGTGATAAGAACATTCTAAACCTTCTTGTTGAACGCAATAAAAACCTTCCTGCAAAAACGGGGTGGTTTTTTTAGCTTTGTACAATGCCGCAAAAAATAGAAATAAAACCTGCCGTCAGCAGGATCACTATTTACCCGGTTAAATCACTGGATGGGATCTCTTTGCAAAAAGCGCAGGTAGGAAACGGGGGTTGTTTGTTGCACGACCGGGAATATGCCATTGTTGATGCTGACGGTGATTTTGTAAACGGAAAATCAAATGCCGGGGTGCATTCTCTTCGATCAGGGGTTGATCTTGAAAACGAGATGATCTCTTTTCGGCACGAATCGGAAACAACATGGAATACCTTTCATCTGCAGAAAGAAATAGCCAGCATCAACAAATATCTTTCCGGGTTTTTTAAAATGCCCGTTTCACTTTTAAAAAATTCAGAAGGACGTTTTATGGACATTCCGGATATTGCCGGGGTAACAGTACTCTCCACCGAAAGTCTTGAGAATGTTTCGGCCTGGTTCAATGATATGGATATGGAAGAAGCAAGAAAACGATTCAGGACAACGATAGAGATCAGCAGTGTGCCCGCATTCTGGGAAGACAGGCTTTTTCTTGAAGAAGGAACAGCGATTGAATTTACAGTAGGAAAAGTAACCTTGCTGGGTCTTAGCCCACGGGCAAGATGCGTGGTGCCAACCCGGCATCCCGAAACAGGAGAAGGAATTCATGGATTTCAAAGATCATTTGCAAAATACCGGATCGAAAGCCTGCCGGGCTGGTCTACCCTGGAAGATTACGGGCATGGGTATTATTTAACGGTGAATTGTTATATTCCTCCAACAGAAATTGGTAAATGGATAGAAGCAGGTGATGAAGTAAAGATCACCGGGAAGAAAACATTTCCTACTTTCACTTAGTGGATATTCTCTTAGATATATTAAAGGAGATGGTGAAGACCCATCCCCAATCGGAATTTGTAAACAGCCTGTACCAGCAATACTGTAACCGTGGCGGGCTCAGTAAAAAACAACTGGAAGGGTTGCACAGCAAGGCAGTTAAGGCAAACAGTATTTCGCAAGGCAAGCTGGCTACCCTGGAAGCCATCATAAAAAGGAAGCCAACAAGAGAAATAGCCGCAGCATCAAAGCAAATAGCCGCACCGGTAAAAGACGAAGCCATTGGTAAAACGCTTTCAGCTATTCTTACAAGGTACCCGCTGCATAAAAGAGTATTGTTCCTGCAATCGAAATACGAAAACAATGAAAATATCTCTGCAACCGAAATTGCAGAGATAGAAAAATTTAAGAAACTGCTGTTGAAATGATCTTTTAGTTTGTTTTAAAAACATTATTGCTTTCATCCGCATCCATATAAATGCCACCATTCAATTTTACACTCGCCGGTTTTTTGTTTGTAGCAATTATTACTGTTGCCTGCTTTTGATTGGCTTGCCAAATGGCCGGTGTTTGATGAAATGTTTCATTGGTTCCATCTGCATAAGTTGCTATGATATTGAGAGGGGCTGCCATGCCGCCGATATTGTCTATGGTAACAGCATAACCGCTTCCTCTCTTCACCGCATCTTTTATAGCATAATCAATGTAGTTGTTGCTGAAAAACCAGTTGCTCCAGAACCAGTCCATATTTTTTTTGGCAACATCATTAAATGTGTAAAAGAAATCCCAGGGTATGGGGTGTTTGCCATGCCAGCGGTTCATGTATTCGTGCAGGCATTTTTTAAAAAGATCGTCGCCTAGCATATCTTTTGCAGCCAAATAACCCAATGCTGCTTTTCCATATTCATTATTGCCAAAACCGCCGCCCCGCAATGCATCGCCCGGCGTGATGATGGGAATGTCCTGGTCTGCCGAAGTGCTGTTTATCCATCCCGCAACACGGAATTGCCTGAAAAGCTCTTCTGCTTTTTCAGCACCCAGGTCCGCTGTTCCTATTAATAATTCAAACGTGGTAGCCCATCCCTCATCCATAGACCCATACCTTGTTTCATTAATGCCCATATAGAAGGGCATATACGTATGTGCTATTTCATGCTCAGCTACAAATCTTGAAAAAGTCGTGTCTTCATACGTTTCATCATTGGCCATCATCGGATACTCCATGCCTGCATAACCTTGAAAGACCGTTGTTTTTTCGTACGGATAAGGAATACCGGGCCAGTTATGCGATAACCAGTCAAGCGAATGCCTTGCATATTGCGCCACACAATGATAATCTTTAGCCGTATCATTATAAGCAGCCTGGGCGCTTGCTCTCCGGCCCGTTGCATCATCAACCACCACGCTGCAACCGTCCCAGACAAAATGGTCGCTTATGCCAAATGCCATATCCGGAATATCGGTTGCTTTGAATTGCCAGCTGTTTACCGCATTTTGTGTGGTTACTTTTTTGCCCAGTACATCTTCTTTTGTAGCAATGAGTACGGTAGCATCAGAAGTGAATGACTGGTTGAAGCGTTGCAGTATTGCTGGTTGTAAAAGTTTTTCCGGCTGTTGCAGGGTTCCTGTTCCCCATACAATATAATTCTTCGGCACATTAATGGTCACATCATAATCATTAAAGTCGCTGTAAAATTCATGATCATCCATAAAGGGCATCCTGTCCCATCCGTTGTAATCATCAAATACCGCCACACGGGGATAGAAGTAGGCAAGAAAATAAGTGGTGGAATCGATCATCCCTTCCCGGCCGCTTTCCAGCGATATTTCGTAATGCCATTCAAATGTTAACTGAACAGACTGGTTGGGCGCCAAAGGTTTTGGCAAACGAAGGGGCTGTGCCGTAAAACTGAACGGGTTGTCCTGCCAGTTTATTTTTTTTCCATCAACCGTTACTGCATCAATGTGAACACCGGAGGTAAGATAATCTGCCTGTGCGCCGCCATTACGCGGAGCTCCCGGTTTATGAATGTTCAGTAAAAGTTTGATAACAGGGTTCCTCAATGTATCAGGAGCGTTGTTAAAGTACGTGATGGTTTCTGTTCCTTTTATGTTACGGTCGGGAGGCATTGCCGATATGGTAATATTATATACCCCCCGGTTTTGCCAGTAATTTTTCCCGGGTCTTCCATCCAACGACCGGGTGCCTTTTTTATAGGCTGCCTTGATATCACGGGGCATATAAAGGCTTTGTGCCTGGACGGATGAAAAAGAGATTGCAATGATTACAGATAAAATAATTTGTTTCATGACTTTTTACTTTTATCGAGTAAGATAAAAGTATCCTTTGTGGCACCATTTACCTTTTTGATGGAAGGCGGGTTGGGCGGTTTATTGGTAGCATTGTTTTTATAGAAATAAAAACCCGCTGCTGTTGCAACGGGCTTTCCTGTTTAGATGGCTAGCTTAATTATTTACGATCCGTACCTGGCCATTGCCCATTACTTCTTTCTGCTTTACCAGGAAATCGGCATTGGAAATTTTCTTTCCCTTTGCGGGCACTTTCAAATTCTTCCGGTCAATTTTTTTATCAAGAAGTTTTGCTGTAAAAACAATTTCTCCCTTGTTTGCATCAATGCCCAGGATCATACCGGGAAGGCCATTGAACTGTTCGGGTCCGGAGGCCAGCGGGATGTCTTCACTATACCAGGCAACGATGTCGCTGCCACGGGCTGTTTTACCGGTAGCTTTTTTGCAGGTATAGCCCAGGATTGTTTTTGTTTCTCCTTCTTCCAGTTTCCAGCTAAGGCTGCGTATGGAATCCTCTACCAGGTACAGATCCTCCATCAGTTCTCTTATTTCCACAGATCGTTGTGTACTGAAATTCCGGTAGTACTGATTTTCACCGCTGCCGCCCATGCGGATCACCACGCCACCGTTATTTTGTTCGGTCATATCGGGCTCTTCTTCAACAGATTTAAAAAGGCTTTGATTGTCGGCAAAGAGCAATTCAAATTTTGTGGTGCGGAACTGAGAGATCATAGACCGCAGTTGCTGGTTCTCTTCGGGAATGCGGCGGTACATGTCCACGGTTTGTTGGTAGGTGATCTTTCCTTCTTTTACCTGTGCACCGGCTGTATGCAGCAACAGGAACAAAGTAAATACTGATAATACTCTTTTCATGACGTATGATTTTTATTTTTTAATGATACAAAACTATCCGAACCAGCTTCCAAAGCAGGTTAAACAGCCTTTCATTAAGGTTAATTAAGGTTAATGGACCGGAAAATGTATTTACTAAAAAAGTAGCTTTGTTGCTTCATGAATAAATTACGCACAGCCCGGGTATTGATGGCAGCAACCATTTTGCTGATCATTGCCTTCCAGGTTTACTGGATGCAGAAACTGTATGTAGAAGAGACTACAAACTTTAAGAAAACAACCGATGTTATTTTCCGGGATGCGATGTACCGCCTGCAGGTGCAACGATTTACCGGAGATACATTGGCGTTGCGGGGTGAGTTAAATGATAACCTGTTCATGGCAGACTTCATAAGCAGCGTGGAAAAAATAAAAGGGGGCGATAGCCTGAAACAGAAACTGGTGATATCGATGGACAGCCATACGGAAAAGGTTAGCTCAACAGAAGAACGGAATAAAAAAAACGACCGGGATACGGTTGTATATATGTCATCAAAACAAGACGATATACCACCCCCGTTCATGGGACAGATGCTGTTGCGGAATAAAAACCTATCCGATTCCATTCCCGTAAAAGCGATCGACTCTATTTACAAGGCTTTGCTGTTAAAAGAAGGGATCAATGTCAGCTTCAATATTGTTAGAACGAATCCTACCATGATTGCATCGGATTCGGGAGAAGCAAAAAAATTCACCATCAAAATAGACGAACCCAAGGGAGCCTTTGCCACGAAGCGGGTGCCGGTTGGATTACTGGATCCTGTTTTTTACCGGGCAGAGTTTACCGACCCGGGTCTGTATGTGATAAAAAAAATGAGCATGCAGTTGCTGTTATCTGTTTTACTTATTACGCTTACCATACTCTCCTTTGTTTTTATCTACAGGAGTTTACTGGCACAAAAAAGACTGACCGATATAAAGAATGAGTTCATCGGTAACATAACCCACGAATTAAAAACGCCGATCGCCACGGTAAGCGTTGCTATTGAGGCCATGAAAAACTTCAACGCCCTTCAAAGCCCGGAAAGAACAAAAGAATATTTGAGTATTGCCGGGCTGGAGCTGAACCGGCTTTCTCTGCTGGTGGATAAGGTACTCCGTCTTTCTATGTTTGAGAAACAGCAACTGGAAATGAAATACGAATGGTTTGACCTGAAGGGCCTGGTGAAAGAAGTAACGGATTCCATGCAGCTTCAGTTTGAAAAATCAGGTGCTTCTGTAAAACTGGATTTTACCGGCGAAGATTTTTCCCTGATGGCCGACCGGATTCACATCAGCAGTGTATTATATAACCTGTTCGACAATGCGTTAAAATACAGCAAGGGAAACCCTGCCATTGAAATAAATGTGGAAGCAAAGGAGAACGATATACAATTAATGGTAAAAGACAACGGCATTGGTATCCCGGCAGCATACCAGGAAAAAATATTCGATAAATTTTTCCGTGTGCCGCATGGGGATAAGCACAATGTGAAGGGCTATGGCCTCGGCCTCAGCTATGTGGCGCATATCATTGCAGAGCACAAGGGCCAGGTAAACGTAGAAAGTGAAGAGGGCAAAGGCACCACATTCATCATTAAATTACCCAGGGAAAATGGCAACGGTTAAGATATTATATGTAGAGGACGAACTGTTCCTTGGAAAGATCGTAAAGGAAAGCCTGGAGAGCCGCTCTTACCATGTGATCATGGAGGCAGATGGTGATAAGGCGCTTCCGTTGTTTGTGCAGCACCGGCCTGATATCTGTGTGCTGGATGTTATGTTGCCAAACAAAGACGGCTTTGCCATTGCCGAAGAGATACGGAATGTAGATATGGAAGTTCCCATCATTTTTCTTACCGCCAAAACACAAACCGAAGACCTGGTGAAGGGATTTAAAACCGGCGGCAATGATTACATACGCAAACCATTCAGTATGGAAGAACTGATCGTTCGTATTGAAAATGCGTTGCGTTTCCGGAATGGAGAAAAAAGGCCCGACGACAAAAAAGACATTGTGAAGATTGGCAAGTACACGTTTCACATGAATCACCAGGTGCTGAAGAATAACGGCGATGAACGGAAACTTTCATTCCGTGAAAGTGAATTGCTGAAAGTACTGTACGAGAACCGGGATAAGATCGTTGACCGCCGCGACATACTGAACCTGCTCTGGGGCAACGATAATTTTTTCAACTCCCGCAACCTGGATGTGTATATCACCAAACTGCGCAGTTATTTAAAGAGCGATACTAAACTTGAGATCATCACCATCAAAGGGATCGGCTACCGTTTTGTGACCGAATAATTTTATTCCCTTACAAAAACCTGGGCCGCGTCATCATTTTTTAAAAAGATAACCGAAGTTGTTTTTTTATTTTTCAGGTAAACGATCTTCCTGGCTTCTCCACGAACACTTAATCCATTATCAGCAGCGGAGATGCTGGTGAAATTTCCCTGCCCCGTTCCCTTCAGCAACAATGCCCCGCCGGCATCAAGGTTGCCAACCATTACAGCGGCATCATTCGTGTTACCACATACAAGGATATCTTTAATGCCATCATTATCCATATCGTCAATGACCATATCATTGATGGTGGATAGCTGTGCCTTTTCGGGGAATGCGACAAAATGAAAGCTGTTATTTCCGTCATTGATAAGCACACCCGATTCAAAGAAATTGGTTTTATAAACATCCATATCTTTCTTCTCTGCCGTGGTGAAAATATCATCCAGTGTTTTACCGGAGTAGTCCCGGTAGCGGATGAATTTCTTCCGCATGGAAGGCACCTGGTCTATAAGCTGGTCACGACTGTAAAGCGGATAGCACTTGCCCCAAATATAATAACCAAGCACCGCATCATAACTTCCGTTGTTGTCAAAGTCTTTTGCATAAATGGTGCAGGGCTGATTGATGTTTCCTTTGATGGTACAGTTTAAACCACGGTTGCCCATTACAAAATCAAGGTCTCCGTCGTTGTCTATGTCCTCTGCCTTCATATTATACCACCATCCGCTGAAAGCATCCATGCTGATCATTGTATCTTTTTTGGAAGGAAGTATAAAATGTATGATGTTCTGCGTCTTTCTAAACTGGCCTTCCTGGTAACTGAAAATTTCCAGTGGCATCCATTCCCCGCTTATTGACAATTCTTTTTTTCCATCGCCGTTCACATCAGCCCAGGCAGCCTGGTTTACAATACCAGGAGTAAGCAGCTCTTTTGCATACAAACTTGTTACGTCTGTAAAAACGCCTTTGTTGTTCTGCAGCAACATACACCTGTCTGGTTTTGGAAAAACACCGGGTACCACGTGCCCGCCAACAAAAAGGTCCATATCGCCATCGCCGTCAAAATCCAATGCAATAACGCATGATCCGTTGAATCCCTCGGCTGGCAATGCTTTAGCCGACCGGGCAAAATTTCCTTTTCCATTATTTATATATAACCTGTCCTGGTAAAGATTACTGCCCGCCGGGAACTCAGCACCGCCGCTTACCACGTAAAGATCCATGTCGCCGTCCCCATCTGCATCAAAGAAGAGAGCACTCATGTCTTCAAAATTTTTATCAGCAGCAAAAGCAGGTTGTTTTTTTTCAACAAAGGCGCCATTGACATTCTGCATCATCAGTTTTCCTTCAAAGCCGGCAGCCCCGCCAATAAAAATGTCCTCCAGCCCATCGCCATTTATATCTGCTTTGGCAAAGTAGGGCCCTTTGCGGCTGCATTTATATGGGATCAGGGGCTCTCTTTTAAAATCAATAAAATCATTTTCCTTTTGTGTAAACCTGAATTTTGGTTCTTTGCTGATGTCTTTGAAGGAAATGGTTTTGTGTTTTTCAACGGTATTCTTAAGGGGCGAAGCGTTCTGTTCAAAGAGGATTAGTTGCTGGTCGGTTGTTACGTTATTCAGTACGATGCTTTTTTTACCGGGAAAAGTAACTTCCACTTTCGGGATCATTGTTTCGGCACCGGTTCCAAAATGAAGAACATGTTCCATGCTGGATAAAAAACCACGTTGGGGATCATAATGCTGAAATTGTACCTGTCCTTTCTGATCGGTTAGTTTTACGGTTACGCCATACACTTCATTAAAGGCACCCGGCGCTTTGTAAAACCGGAAACGTAAAAAATGGGATGAGGCCGCGGAGGTCTCCCTTGTATTATTTTTTAAAACAAATGCAGGACCATCAACATTATTAACTACCAGGTCAAGATCGCCATCGTTGTCAAGATCGGCATAGGCAGCGCCACTTGAAAAAGAAGCCGGGGCATCACACCAGGCATCGGTGTAATTATCAAACTTTAAAGTACCGTTGTTGCGATAGATATAATTCCTGGTAGGTACCACGGGAATGCTTTGCAGCCAGGTGTTCAGGTCAACCGATTTTCCGCTGTTCATTGTACGCATTACCGAATCAAGGATAAAGACCTTGTAGTCCCAGTCGGTGATGTCACGTTTTAATCCGTTGGTTATATAAATGTCTTTCCACCCGTCATTATCAAAATCAGTGATCAGCGGCGCCCAGCTCCATTCTGTTTCTGCCACGCCGGCGTAGTTTGCTATTTCACTGAATGTGCCATCGGCATTATTAAGTTGCAGGCTGTTGCGTGGATACTGGTAGTACAAGCCATACTTTACCATCAGGTTGAATTTGTCGTAATTCTGGTTCACAGCAAACAACTGTTTTTGCCTAACCGGGTCTTCCACGGCCATGTCCAGCACATAAATATCTTCTAGCCCGTCGTTGTTAATGTCACTGATATCTGAACCCATCGCAGAAAAACTTGTGTGCTTGATGTATTCAGTAAGCCGGTTGGTAAAAGTTCCATTCCGGTTATTGATGTATAAAAAATCGGGCTTGTTGAAATCATTGGCTACATACATATCGGGCCAGCCATCATTATTGATATCGGCAATGGAAGCACTCAGTCCAAACCCACGATCAATAACACCGGCCTTTTTTGTAATGTCTACAAACTTTCCTCCCCGGTTTTCTAAAAGACGGTCGGTTACATAAACGGTGCCTGTATCTTCCACATAAACCATCTTTCCATTCACCATGGTAACGGGGATGGTCATGGATTTACTGAAATCATTGGGGTGGTCTAAAAAGAAAACATCTTTATCGCCATCATTGTCGTAATCAAAAAAGTAAGCCTGCATGGTAAAGCTTGCATCATCCAGCCCGTACTCTGCCGCTTTATCGGTGAAGGTTCCGTTGCCGTTATTTATATAGAGTATCTTTTTGCGGATATTCGGATCCTTTAATCCCGACTTACATACAAAGATGTCAAGCAGTCCGTCATTGTTTATATCAACCATGCTCACGCCCGTCTTTATTCCCGGACCAGCATTTACTCCGGCTGATTCCGTAATGTCTTTAAATTGAAAATTACCCAGGTTGAGGTATAGTTTATTGCTGCCAAGGGTGGAAGAAAAATAAATATCCGGCAGCCCGTCATTATTAATATCGCCGACACATACACCGGCGCCGGTAAACAGATATTCATAGGTATAATAAAACAGGCTCGGTGTTTCAACGATATCATTCCGGAAATTTATACCGGTACTTGTTTCAGGCAAAAGCGAAAACAGCTTTGTGCCATTTGCCTGCTGAGCCTTTGTGATCCCGGTTAAAGAAACGATCAGCAAAAAAAAGGCAAAGCGTCTGTGTAATGATGGCATAGTCTGTTTATTTGGTTAACGCTGGAGATATAAAGTTTTCAGCACATGGTTGCCTATTTCTTTTCCCTGCACAATACTTATCCGGGCTGTTTCAGGATAATGTATGCCTCCATACACACGGCTCCACGTCACTTCCCAGGCTGCATCATAAAAAGATTTAAAATGGCGGGTATCGTTGCCAAAGGGAATCTCTGTTTTATCAGTAAATTCATAATTATCTCCAAATAAACCGGTAAGAATAGTAGCCGCTGAGTTGGAAATAACCGCATGCCCGCTTGTAAATTCAGGGAATGGAGGAGTTTGAATATAAGGCTGCCAGTTCTTATCAACAAATTGATTGATCACCGTTATAGGGCGGATAAGATTGGTTTTAAATTTCTCATCCCAGGAACAGATGAAGGCATCAAACAATGCAATGGAAGTAAGGGTGTATGCAAGCGATGAGCGGCCTACCGATTCGTTCTTTTCTTTACAGGCCTGTTGCGTGATCATTATCCAGTGACCCCCGGGAGATATTTTATGAATGAAATAGTTAAGGTGGCCGAGGTTAACAGAAACATTGGGGTTGTCGTCCCAATAATGAGCGATCAGTTTCTTAGTTGTATCAAGATTGATACCTATTTTATAAACCTCCATCATGGTCTTGTAAAACATAGAATTCTTTTTCCTGCTGTAAACAAGTTTTTCTTTTGGTGAAAACTGCGACGGCGAACTCAGCGTATAAGGCCGGATCGTATTCCAATGTGGTTCTATTGCGGGGGCATAATCTGCCGGTGTGGGCTGCCAGGTTCCTGCTTGGCTCGATATGGAAAACCTCGGCATTCCCCTTGAGGGTCCGTAATTGTCTTTTTTTGACCACAGCAAGATACTGTCTGCAACTGTACGGCCATATACCAGCGAATTTTTAATTATGTCGTTATTGTCCTTCAGCATAAGTGAATCAACAAAGGATTTACGCCAATCATCGAATTTGTATTCTGAGCCAACAAGATTTTGTGCTACAAACGAAAAGCAAACACAGGCTGCAATAAAGTGGTCTACTTCACTGTTTTTTGGCGCTTCAGGAATAACTTTCAGGCCGTTAAGTTTGCCCGCTAAGCTTGGCAAAGATGGATCATCCTGCCGGATACATTCATAAAAAGCGATATTCGGATATGAATAAATTCGGCTGGCCACCGGCGGGGTAAAAAAATCAATCATTACCGTATTTACCAAAAGGGTATTTAACTCATGAAGTGTTTCTGCCCTGTTTTGTGCGGAAGCCGAAAATACATTAATGACTACCGGGAAAAAGAGTAAAAGGCAAATTCTTTTTAAGTGTGGTATTGTGTTCATAATTACAACTGAGTTTTGGTAATGCTATCAAATTTAAAAAAATAGCGCCTTATGTAATATAAAAAATTAAAAAAGTATAAAAGAGATTATTACTCATTTGTATGAGAGTAAAGACCAATAAGTTTCTTAATGCGGTAATGTACTTTCTTCTTTTTTCAGTTGCCTGTCGAAAAAAAAGGTACCCAGGGGAATGATGGCTGCTGCAAAAGCTTTTACAAACCAGCCAAATCCCTTTTTAAGATCTCCCATCACTTCAAATGCAAACCAGAGGAACGTGATGAATAATGCGCCGTGTATCCAGCCACATATTTTAACCGCTTCGGGGGTATTAAAAAAATATTTGAGGGGCATGGCTATTCCCAATAAGACCAAAAATGAAATACCCTCCGCAATCCCGATCATTCTGAAACGGCGCAGTACTTTTTGTTTATTTTCTTTCATCATATTCGGGTAAGCCCCCCTTTAGGGGTTGGGGGCAATTAATAATTGACAACCTGTTCAACGATGGATGCCGGTATCTCTCTCCATTCGTATTGCTGGTTACGCAACTGCGGTTCAAAGCCTGCTTCCTTTATGGCAGCCTGGATAGACTTGCTGGTAAAGCGATGCGGAGCACCGGCTGCACTTACCACATTCTCTTCAATCATGATGCTGCCAAAGTCATTGGCGCCGCCATGTAAACAGGTCTGTGCTACTTGTTTTCCTACGGTAAGCCAGCTTGCCTGTATGTTTAATATATTGGGAAGCATGATGCGGCTGATGGCGATCATGCGGATATATTCTTCTGCAGTAGTTAAATTATGAACGCCCCTTATTTTTGCCAGCAGGGTATCTACATCCTGGAAGGTCCAGGGTATGAAAGCTAAAAATCCTTTTGCTGTTGCCGGTTTGCGGCTTTGCACTTCTCTTAGTTTTACCAAATGTTCAAACCGTTCCCTCAGTGTTTCCACATGGCCGAACATCATGGTGGCTGATGTAGTGATGTTCAGTTTATGTGCCTCATGCATGATGTCAAGCCATTCCTGTGCACCGCACTTTCCTTTGCTGATCAGCCGCCGCACCCGGTCGGTTAATATTTCTGCACCGGCGCCGGGCAGACTGTCCATACCTGCTTCTTTCAATGCCATCAATACTTCCCGGTGTGTGCTTTTTTCAAGTTTGGTGATGTGTGCTACCTCCGGCGGACCAAGGGTGTGTAGTTTAATATTTGGGTAAAGCGATTTTATTTCTTTGAAGAGATTCACATAAAAGCTAAGCCCCAGTTCGGGGTGATGGCCACCCTGCAGCAAAAGCTGGTCGCCGCCATACTTAATCGTCTCTTCGATCTTTGTCTTATAGGTTTCAATATCGGTGATATATGCTTCTGCATGTCCGGGTATGCGGTAAAAATTACAAAACTTGCAGTTGGCAATACATACGTTGGTGGTGTTTACATTGCGATCTATCTGCCAGGTAACTTTTCCGTGCGGCACCTGCTTTTTCCGTAATTCATCGGCTACAAACATAAGCTCGGCCAAAGCAGCATTTTCAAACAGAAACATGCCTTCTTCTTCTGACAGAAACCCAAAACCAAGGGCTTTCTGGTACAGGTCATTTACATTCATATATCCCGGTTGTGTAATAATCTGCAAAAGTACATCCATTAGGTTGTAAATTCGAAAAAGCTGTATGAGAAAGCTCTGTCACATTGCACTATTTTTTTTACTGTTGCCTGCTGCACAGGCCCAGGAGATATTGCCACAGGCAGAAGCAAAGTTCATAACAAGTTTTCCTTTTCATCAGTTCAGCGGCGGAGTAATGGTCATCCATGCAAGATTTGGGGATATACCCGACAGCCTGAATTTTATACTGGATACCGGGAGCGGCGGCATTTCACTCGACTCTGCCACCTGTGAAGAGTTTAAGATCCCTATCAGAGCCACCGACACCAGTATTACCGGCATCGGGGGAGTACGGAAAGTATCTTTTGCTTTCGACAGAACACTTCAGCTACCCGGCCTGCGGGTGGAGCATCTTAATTTTCATGTAAACGACTATGAGGTATTGAGCAGTGTTTATGGCGAAAAGGTAGATGGCATCATCGGCTACAGCTTCTTCAGCCGTTATATAGTAAAGATTAACTTCGACAGCAGCATGATCGAAGTATACAGCCCGGGTAAGATCAGTTATCCCAGGGAAGGAACCTTGTTGCACCCCGCATTTACAAACCTGCCTATCCAATGGCTGAGCATAAAGGACAGAAGAAGGCTCGGTTTCAATTATTATTTTGATACCGGCGCCGGCCTTTGCCTTTTGCTAAGCGAAGACTTTGCAAAAGACAGCAGCATCCTTCTCTCAAAACGTAAGCCGGTTGTAACACAGGCGGAGGGATTGGGCGGTAAATTACAGATGCGGCTTACGCTGATCAAAGAACTAAGAATAGGGCCCTATAAATTCAGGCAGGTACCTACTTATCTTTATAAAGACGATTATAATGTAACCTCCTATCCTTTTACCGGTGGTTTGCTGGGAAACGATCTGCTGCGCAGATTCAACATGGTAATTAATTATCCCAACCGGGAAATACATTTATTACCCAACACCCATTTTGATGAGAACTTTGATTATGCCTATACCGGGCTGGGCATTTATTTAGTTAGCGGAAAGATAATGGTGGAAGATGTGATAGCAGATTCGCCTGCGGATAAGGCCAAATTTAAAGTGAACGATGAAGTGCTTGCGGTGGACAGAAATTTTTCTTTGAATATGCAGGTATATAAAGCCATTTTGCAACGGCCCAATGAATCCATTAAAGTACTGGTAAGAAGAGAAACCGGAGAGTTGAAAGAATTAACCATAAATACCGTTCGTATCCGTTAAACAGCCTCCTTGTTTTATTCTCCCCTCCGTACATTTGCAGCATGATACAATTTGACAGATTCAGTCTTGACAACGGGCTAACCGTTTTGGTTCACCAGGACAAAAGCACGCCCATGGCCGTGGTTAATGTACTGTATGATGTGGGTGCCCGGGATGAAGACCCCGGCAAGACCGGCTTTGCTCATTTATTCGAACACCTGATGTTTGGCGGCAGCGCAAACATTCCGGTGTATGATGAACCGCTTCAGCTTGCCGGCGGAGAGAACAATGCATTTACCACCAACGACCTTACGAATTACTATTGCCAGTTACCCGCCGAGAATTTGGAAACGGCTTTTTGGTTAGAGAGCGACCGCATGCTATCGCTGGCATTCAGTAAAAAAAGCCTGGAGGTTCAGCGTAAAGTTGTTTGCGAAGAGTTCAAAGAAAACTACATCAATAAACCCTATGGCGATGTATGGTTCAAGATGAGAGAGTTGGCCTATACAACACACCCATACCGCTGGATGACGATCGGAAAAGAGTTGAGCCATGTTGAAAACGTAACACTGGATGATGTGAAAGCGTTTTTCAATAAACACTACAACCCATCCAACGCCATATTGGTTGTTGCAGGCAATGTTACGGCGGAAGAAGTAAAACGACTTGCAGAGAAATGGTTCGGCCCCATTCCTGCCGGCGAAAAATATAAACGCAACCTGCCTGCAGAACCAAAACAAACAGCGCCAAGGGCTGAAACCGTTCAGGCAAATGTTCCATTGGATGCATTGTATAAGTGCTGGCATATTTATCCCCGTACCGACAAAAGATATTATACTTCCGACCTGATCACCGAGATATTAAGCGGTGGCGGCTCATCCAGGTTATATCAATCCCTGGTGAAAGAAAAACAACTGTTCAGTAATATTGAGTGCTATCACCTGGGAAGTACCGATGCCGGGTTATTGACGATCGAAGGAAAACTGGTGAAGGGAGTAAAAATGGAAGCAGCCGAAGCGGCTGTAAAAGAAGAGTTGATAAAACTTCAGCAGGAGGGCATCAGCCAGCGGGAACTTGATAAGGTGAAGAACAAGACAGAGAGCATGATCGCCTTTGAAGACATGAGTATTACCAGCCGGGCAGCCAGCCTTGCCATTTATGAATTGCTGGGCGATGCCAACCTGATCAATACCGAACTGGACCGCTACCGGGCAGTGACCGCCGAAGAGATACAGAACGAAAGTAAAATAATTTTTGACGAAAGGAATTCCAATACGCTGTATTATTATTCCAACAATTGAACTAAATGAACAGAAACGAAGCACCGCATATAAAAGATGCTATTGAATTTGACCTGAAGCTGAAACCCTACGAATCCTTTAAACTGGATAACGGCATACCGGTATATGCTGTGGATGCGGGGGCCCAGGAAGTGCTGCAACTTGAGCTCGTATTTTATGCCGGCAACTGGTTTGAACAGCAGAAATCTGTTGCATCGGCCACCAATTACTTAATAAAGAACGGGACAAAAAATAAAACGGCTTTCCAGTTAAACGAAGAGTTTGAATATTTTGGCGCTTACTGCAACCGGGCCTGCTATAATGAAACAGCCGTTGTGTCGCTTTCTTCTTTAAGCAAACATTTATCAGCATTATTACCTGTCATCCGGGAGATGATAACCGACTCTGTTTTCAGTGATGCCGAACTGGACATTTACAAACAGAACAGTAAGCAACGGCTGGCAGTTAATTTAAAAAAGAGTGATTTTGTAGCTGCCCGTCTTTCGGATGCCTACCTGTACGGAGCCGATCATCCTTACGGAAAATACACCAACGTGGAAGACCTGGATGCATTGAACAGTTCTTTGCTCAAAGAATATTTTAAACAATATTACCTGAATGGCCATTGCGTGATGTTTGTGAGTGGTAAACTACCGGGTGATCTGCAGCAACAACTGAACAGGTCATTCGGCGATCTTAACATCAGGGCCTTTGATAACAGGCTTCCGGTTATTGAGGCGTTGCCGGCTGCAGAAAAAAAATACCGCATTCAAAATGATCCCGAAGGAGTGCAGGGCGCCATTCGTATTGCAAGGCCTTTTCCCAACAGGCATCATCCTGATTTTATGAAAGTGATGGTGCTGAATACGGTACTTGGCGGCTTTTTCGGCAGCAGGCTAATGGCCAACATACGGGAAGACAAAGGATACACATACGGCATACACAGCTATGTTCAGAACCACATCCGGCAATCGGCCTGGGTAATAAGCACAGAAGCAGGCAGGGATGTTTGCGAAGCCACCATAGAAGAAATACATAAAGAAATGAAGAAGCTGCGCAAGGAAAAAATTGATGCCGACGAGCTGCTGCTTGTACGCAATTACCTGGTAGGAACCATACTCGGCGACCTGGACGGCCCCTTTCACATCATGGGCCGCTGGAAAAACCTGGTGCTGAATAATCTTGAACAATCTTATTTTTACGATTCAGTAAAAACCATCAAAACAATTTCGGCAGAAGAATTAAAAGAGCTTGCAAATAAATACCTGGTGCCGGAAGATTTTTACGAATTAGTTGTAATTTAAGTTATGCAAAAGTGGTTTATTAAGATACTCGTTTGTTCGGTAAATGTATTCGTGCTGGCGTATATATTGCCGGGAGTCTGGATCGTTGATTTTTTCACGGCCATCATTGTGGCGGTTATCCTGTCGCTGCTGGATGCTTTTGTAAAACCCCTGCTTGTTTTGTTTACACTGCCTGCAACGATCGTAACGCTGGGCCTTTTTCTTTTTGTAATAAACGCCGGAATTATTTTGCTGGATGCCTACTTTGTTCACGGGTTTAAAGTTGACAGCTTCTGGCATGCCTTATTATTTGGCGCCCTGTTGTCTTTCTTTAACTCGGTTGTGCACCGGAAGGCTTTCCGTTCTGATGATATAAAAGCGGAAAAGAAATAAGCCGCAAAACAGGGATCCCGGTTCCCTGTTCAATTATTTTACCTGTCCTTAAGGCTAAAAGCAATTTGGTAAGCTCCGGCAACATCAGCTAACTTTACCAATAATTATCAGCGTTAATACTATGCAATTCGATAGAAAAAGACTGAGCAACGACGAGTTGATCTCCATATACAAAAAACTGTTATTACCCCGGATGATAGAAGAGAAGATGCTGGTGCTGCTGCGGCAGGGAAAGATCAGCAAATGGTTCAGCGGCATCGGGCAGGAAGCTATTGCAGTGGGCGCTGCACTGGCGTTGCAGAAAGATGAATGGATCATGCCGCTTCACCGAAACCTGGGAGTGTTCACTTCCCGTAATATGCCATTGAGTAAGTTGTTCATGCAATGGCAGGGCAATAAAGAAGGATACAGCAAAGGAAGAGAAAGAAGTTTTCACTTTGGAACCAAAGAACATCATATCTGCGGAATGATATCGCACCTTGGTCCGCAACTGGCTATTGCAGATGGTGTAGCGCTTGCTTATAAGTTAAGAAAAGAGAATAAGATTTCACTTGCTTTTACCGGCGATGGCGGCACCAGCGAAGGAGATTTTCACGAAGCCTTGAACACGGCTGCGGTATGGGACCTGCCCGTGATCTTCATCATTGAAAATAACGGGTACGGGTTAAGTACCCCGGTTAATGAACAATACCGCTATAAAAATTTAGTGGATAAAGCTGCGGGTTACGGAATAGAAGGAGTACAGATCGATGGCAACAACATCTTATCGGTTTTAGATACCATCAAAGGCGTTCGTGATTATTGCATTAAAAACCAAAAACCCTATTTGATCGAGTGCATGACATTTCGCATGCGTGGCCACGAAGAAGCCAGTGGTACGAAATATGTTCCTAAGGAATTGTTTGAACAATGGGAGAAGAAAGACCCCGTAAAAAATTATGAGCAATATCTTTTCGAAGAAAATATTTTAACTGTAACAAAGATCGATGCTATAAAAAATGAAACCAAATTATACATTGAAACGGAATTGAGCATTGCATATAATGCAAAGGCGCTTGTTCCGGATACTGCTGAAGAAACCAGGGATGTGTATGCGGTAAGAAAAGATACGGGATACAGGATACAGGATATGGGTGTTCAACATCCGGCATCTCCGGAAAAACGCTTTGTCGACGGCATCAAAGAAGCCCTGCATCAATCCATGCAAAAACATCCCAACCTCATTTTGATGGGGCAGGATATTGCAGAGTACGGCGGCGCTTTTAAAATAACAGAAGGCTTTGTACAGGAATTCGGAAAAGAAAGAGTGCGTAATACGCCGCTCTGCGAAAGTGCGATTGTTGGCGCTGCATTAGGATTAAGCCTGGAAGGATATAAGAGCATGATGGAAATGCAATTCGCCGATTTTGTAACCGTAGGTTTTAACCAGATCATCAACAACCTGGCAAAAATTCATTACCGCTGGGGGCAAAATGCCGATGTGGTGATACGGATGCCAACCGGTGGTGGCGTGGGTGCCGGTCCTTTTCACTCACAAAGCAATGAAGCATGGTTTGCACATACGCCCGGACTGAAAGTGGTTTACCCAAGCACCCCTGCCGATGCTAAAGGATTGCTCATCGCTGCCATCAACGACCCTAACCCGGTAATGTACTTTGAACATAAAGCATTGTACCGTTCAGTAAGCGGTCCCGTGCCGGAGGAATATTATGAAATTGAAATTGGCAAGGCAAGGTTGGTACAGGAAGGAGACGATATCAGCATCATCACTTATGGCGCCGGGGTGCATTGGGCGATGGACTATGCAAAAAATCATCCGGATATTTCTATTTATATTTTAGACCTGCGAACATTACTTCCTTTAGATTATGATGCCATCAAAGAGGCCGTTACCGCCACCGGAAAAGTGTTGTTATTGCATGAAGACACATTAGTTGGTGGTATTGGCGGTGAAATTGCTGCCTGGATCGCCGAGAATTGTTTTGACCATCTAGATGCGCCGGTTATGCGATGTGCATCGCTGGATACACCTGTACCTTTTAATTTAGAGCTGGAGAAGAATTTTATGGCGTACAGCAGGCTGGATGAAACTGTCATCAAACTGATGAATTATTAATAAGCGCCTGCCCGTTCTTCAGTTTCTCTTCAAAATTCATTTCGTACTTTACTTCAAAATTATATTTTGAAGATCCTCATTATAGAAGATGAAAAAGCATTGGCGGAGAGTATTGCCGATTACCTGGAGGGGGAGGATTATATCTGCGAAACTGCATCGGATTTTAAAAGTGCTATTGAAAAGACCGAATTATTTGACTACGACTGCATCCTGCTGGATATTGGGTTGCCCGGCGGCAGCGGCCTGCAGATCCTGCAGGAACTGAAAGCCAATAATAAAACCGATGGCGTTTTGATCATCTCCGCAAAAAACTCACTGGATGATAAAGTGAAAGGACTGTTGCTGGGCGCAGATGATTACCTCTCCAAACCTTTTCATCTCTCGGAACTAAGCGCCCGGATCTCCGCTATCATCCGCCGAAAAAACTTTGGCGGGGCAAACCTGCTGAAATTTAATGAAATTGAAATTGACACCGCCGCTAAAACCGTCAGCGTTAATAATAAACCAATTGTACTTACAAAGAAAGAATATGAATTACTGCTTTATTTCATCAGCAATAAAGGCCGGGTTATTTCCAAGAATGCCATTGCCGGGCATTTATGGGAAGATGATATGAGCGGCAGTTATGATTTTATTTATACCCATATAAAAAATCTGCGGAAAAAACTGCTGGAAGCCGGCGCCAATGATTACCTGAAATCAATTTATGGTATGGGATATAAATTTACCGGCCAATGAAATTATTATCTAAATATAACCGGGTAAATATTTTAGCCACAATTACCGTGTTTATCATTGGAGGAATATGCTATTATTTTATCCTGCATGTTGTATTGATAAAACAACTGGACAAGGACCTGAAAATTGAAGAACAGGAGATCAACGACTATATAAAAGCAAACAACATCCTGCCTGAAGCAACAAATTCGAAAGACCAGAAAATTTCTTTTGAACCTGCCGAGGCTGTGGTTGACAGGAAGACCTTAAGTGTGGATATATTAAATGGTAAAGGAGATGAGTATGAACCAACCCGCATGCTGCTGTTTCCTGTTAAGGTTTCGGGCAAGATCTATACAGCTACAGTTTCAAAGTCGCAACAGGAAACCGAGGACCTGGTAAAATTGATTGCCTTGTTTACTTTAGCGATGGTGATATTGCTTTTGCTGGGATTATTTATCATCAACCGTTTTGTATTTAATAAGCTGTGGCTTCCTTTTAATAATACCCTTAACGAACTCAAACAATTTAACCTGAGTTCCGGCAAATCGCTTAACCTCAAAGAAAGTAACATCAATGAATTTGAAGAACTGAACAGTGCCGTAGCTGTTATGAGCAGCCGGGTTGTGAAAGAATATGAATCTGTAAAAAGCTTTACCGAAAATGCATCGCATGAAATACAGACACCGCTGGCCATCATTAATTCAAAATTAGATGTGCTGATACAGGATGAAAATCTCAGTGAATTTCAGATGAAGCAGTTGCAAGCCGTTTACGATGCATTGGACAGGCTTTCGGGACTTAATCAATCGCTGCTGCTGCTTACCAAAATGGAAAACAACCAGTTTGTTTATGATGAAGAAATTTTACTGAATGAGTTAATTAAAGACAGGCTTGTACAGTTTGCAGAGCTGGCCGGGGATAAAAAACTTGTAATAAGGGAAGATATTCAGCCGGTAAAAATTTCCGGGAACAAACAACTCCTGGATATTTTGATAAGTAACCTCTTAAACAATGCCATCCGTTACAATGTGCCCGGCGGCGGCATAACTATCAAACTGGATGCAGCTGGCCTATCCGTATCCAATAGCTCTTTTCTGCCCGCATTGGATGAAGGAAAAGTGTTTCAAAAATTTTACCGCCATGCCGATACCAAACAGGAGGGTAACGGGCTGGGCCTGTCTATTGTAAAGCAGGTTTGCAGTATTGCAGGTTATACTGTGAGGTATTCTTTTGGGAATAACCAACACGAATTCAATATCAGTTTTAATACAAATCAACTGGCAAAATAACCTGATTATGCAGCTACAGGGTTTCTTCAGAATCGAAAAATAAATTGCATGGCAAAACCAACTTGACTGATGCTGTTTAAAAAAATAATAACTTTCTTTTCCTTAACAATAGTTTCTCACCAGCTTTTTGCTCAGGCAGGTACAATTATCACCGGTAATGTGACGGATAAGTCTACCTCTCAGGCTGTAGAATTTGCGACCATTCAATTGTTAAAAATACCTGACAGTTCTGCTGCTAAATCTACAGTAACCGATAAGAAAGGTAAATTTATATTGGAGAATATTGAGCCTGGCAACTACCTGCTCCGCTGCAGCTTTATCGGTTTTTCAAATACCGATGTGCCGGTTATTATCGGCAAACAGGCAAGATTGAATCTTGGTAAGATTGAGATCCTGTCTTTAACAGCCAGCATGAAAGAAGTGACGGTAACCGGGAAAAAAGCGGTGCTTAATACTTCTATTGACCGGAAAGTATATAATGTTACGCAGGATATTATGGCGCAAAGCGGTACCGCCAGCGATGTGCTGAAAAATATTCCTTCAGTGGAAGTGGATATTGATGGCAATGTAAGTCTTAGGGGTTCGGAGGCTGTGTTGATCCTCATCAACGGCAGGCCTTCGCCCCTGATGGGAAAGACAAGGGCGGAAGTGTTGCAACAGTTCCCTGCCAATTCCATTGAACGGATTGAAGTGATCACAAACCCATCGGCGAAGTACAGGCCAGATGGTACTTCGGGGATCATCAATATCGTACTTAAAAAAAATGTAAAGACCGGGTGGAACGGTAATGTGATTGCCAATGTTGGTAACCGCAGCAGGTACAACGGAAGCGTAGGATTGAATTATAAACCCGGCAAGCTGAATGTTTTTGGCAATTACAGTTACCGGCAGGACAGCAGGAACCGGCTGAACAATACCGACCGTGAATACCTGGATTCAACCGGGAACACGGCAAGTTATTATACAGAAAATAACCAATCGCCTGCCAGGCCATACTCTCATTTGATTACACTGGGATCCGATTACCAATTGAACAGTCATAACAGTTTCGGCATTTCGGGTAATTATCATTACCGGAAACAAGTTAAGAACGATGTGACGAAATACGTTTTCTACGACAAAAATTATATCCTTAGCGGTAATTACGACAGGCTGCGATACGATCCGGAAATAGAAAAAGAATCAGATGCCACGGCTTACTGGCAGCATAATTTTCCCAAAGAAGATCATGAACTGCGGTTTGAGCTGAATGTGTCTGGCTCAAATGAAGTGGAGGATAATCACTATACCAATGTAAATTATTATCCCGTTTCTTTTTCTTCTTTTGATAATACGGTCATCAGGCAAATCAACCACCAGCAGCAGCTCAATATTGAATACACAAATCCCTTGTCGGAAAATTCAAAACTGGAAGCAGGTTATTCCGGTTCTTTTACTCAACTGGATATGAACTTTTATGGTGAGTATTATGATACAACCCAGCATAAATTTGTAAAAGATATAGTAAAGAGCAATCAATTTTTGTATAAAGAGTTCATTCATGCTTTCTATGCAACTTATCAGCACAGTTATGAAAAATTTGGTTATGAGATTGGGCTAAGAGCAGAGCCGGTTAACATAAACGGCAACCTCGTTACCAAAGACTCGCTTATCAGCAATAACTATTTTAAAATATTTCCTACCGTACATCTTTCTTATAAAATAAGGAACAGCGAATTGCAGCTGAATTACAGCAAGCGTGTTAACAGGGCCGAAGGCGATGACCTGAATCCGTTTCCTGAGTACCGTGACCCAAGAAACCTGCGGGCCGGTAACCCCAGGCTTTTACCGGAGATCATTCACTCGGTAGAGTTTGGTTACAAATGGCAGAACAAGAACTTTTCATTTGTACCCAGCCTGTATTACCGGTATAAGCAAAACGGATTTACCACAGTAACCATTCCTTTGAATGATACGGTGCTGTTGACAACTCAGCAAAACCTGTCCAACGATCAGTATGCCGGACTGGAACTGATATTTTCTGCCAAGGCGGGAAAATTCTTCTCTGCAAACCTCAGTTCCAATTTTTTTTATGAAAAGATAGATGCATCCTCATTGGGTTACAGCAATCGTAAATCTATTGTATCTATGAGTCTGAATTACAACAGCACCTTCGTCTTTAGTCCAACAACTTTTTTGCAGCTAAGCTGCAACTACCGCTCGGCAAGGCTTACACCACAGGGAAAAACTTTTGGCACTTTCGTACTGAATGCCGGTATGCGGCAGGATCTGTTAAAGAAGAAAATGTCTGTTATCCTTACAATTTCAGACCTGTTTAAAACGCTGCAATATAAAACAGAACTGAATTCAGCCTATTTAAATCAAACGGCTGTAGGTAAAAGGGATGCACAGATATTTTACCTCGGCATCAGCTATCGTTTTGGCAAAGCGGTAAAAAAGTCAAATGAAGTAAAACTGCAGTTTGATAATAATTTATAAATGAATTTTGTTAACCTATACTCAACTGATATCTCCAATTTTCCTTCAGAATCAGTTTTTAAGTTTACACTTCATAAAAACATATCAACATGAAAAAATTAATAATGATGTCAGCCCTCTTTGCAGCCATTGGTCTTGCTGCATGTGCCCAGGGCTTAGATGCTTCTAAAGTTCCAGCCGCTGTTAAAACAGCCTTTGCAAAAAAATTCCCGGGGGCAACTGCCGAATGGGGAAAAGAAAACAGCAAAGAGTATGAAGCAGAATTCAAACTTAACGGTAAATCTATGTCGGCTAATTTTTTAACGGATGGCAGCTGGGTAGAAACCGAAGCTGAGATCAGTGCTGCTGAATTGCCGGTTGCAGTTAAATCTGCCGTTGAGAAAAAATATCCCGGTGCAGTAATTTCAAAAGTATTTAAAATTGACAACTCAAAGGGAGAACAAACCTTCGAGGCTGAAATTAAAACCGGCGGCAAAAAGAAAGAAGTGGTTTTAAAAGCCGATGGTACCATCATAAAATAATTGAAGACCAACATAAATAAGCTGTAACTTAAACTTTGCTGTTCAGGTTACAGCTTTTATAACAATTAAACTACCAAAATGAAAAAGTTAACACTTGCCGTTATTGTTTTGATTGCAACTACGGTAACCACCAATGCACAAAACCCTACGGGCCTGCACATCACAAACAGCTTCCACATTGCCAGCCCCGGTGGCTGGGACTACCTGGCTGTTGGCCCGGTAAACGACTGGCTCTATGTCAGTCATGGCGCACAGGTTAATATTCTCAATAAAAAAACCGGCGACTCGGTTGGCGTTATTGAAAACACAACCGGTGTACATGGGATTGCTTTTGACGTGGCCGATAAAAAAGGCTTTACCAGCAATGGCAGGTTAAATAATGTTACCGTGTTTGAATTGAGCACAAATAAAATACTTGGGCAGATTCCAACCGGAACAAATCCTGATGCCATCATGTATGAAACATTCTCTAAAAAAATAATTACCTGTAATGGCCGAAGCCATAACCTGAGCATCATAGATCCTGTAAAGAATACACTTATTGATAGTGTGGATGTTGGAGGCAAGCCAGAAACAGCAGTGAGTGATGGCGCAGGAAAAATATTTGTAAATATTGAAGACAAGAACGAGATCGTGGAGATTGATGCGAAAACATTCAAAGTGCTTACCCATTGGAGTCTTTCACCGGCCGAGGGTCCAACAGGCCTGGCTTATGATGTTAAAACAAAACGGCTTTTTGCAGGATGCGATAAATTGTTAGTGGTTATGGATGCAACAAACGGAAAAATAGTTGACAAACTGCCTATTGGCGATGGTTGCGATGGCGTGGCTTTTGACGCATCGGTCAAAAATATTTATACTTCAAACGGTGAAGGAACGATGACCGTGATTCATGAAGACAATGCCAATAAGTTTTCTGTAATTGAAAATGTAACTACAAAAAGAGGCGCCAGGACAATTGCGCTAGACGAGAAATCGCACATGGTTTATATGCCTACTGCAGAATTCGAAGCGCAGGAACCCGGGCAGAAAGGAAGGCCTAAGATGAAACCCGGCAGTTTCCAGGTATTGGTAGTGGGTAAATAATTTGTATTACCGCTGAAAATTATTTGTGTTAATGAAATTTTTTTTTGTAATTATTTTTTTGGGTTTGTTTGGTTCATCCGGGTTTTGCCAAAACAACAGGCTGGATTATTATGTTGACCAGGCACTCACCAATAGTCCGCTGCTGAAGGATTACCGGAACCAGGTGCAATCAAGCTACTACGACAGCCTGCTGATCATGGCGGCATACAAACCACAGGTTACCGGAAACACATACAATGCTTACGCACCGGTTATTAAAGGCTGGGGATATGATGATGCCATTACCAACGGTGCCAATATTAATGCCCTGGTTGGTGTGAACAAACAACTGCTGAATAAGAAAACAGTGGCTGCACAATTTCAGAATATCCGGCTGCAGAATGAATCATTGAATAATACGGGTAAAATAACCGAACAGGATCTCAAACGAACCATCATTGCACAATACATCACTGCTTATGGCGATCTGCAGCAATTGAATTTTAATAAGCAGATCAACAGCCTGCTGACCAAACAGGATACGATCTTAAAGAAACTCACCCAAAGTAATGTGTTTAAACAGGTAGATTATCTTGCTTTCCTGGTCACACTTCAGCAACAGGCACTCGTTATCAAACAACAGGAAATGCAATACAGGAATGACTATGCCCTGTTGAATTATTTGTGCGGCATCACTGATACGGCAACTGTTGAGCTTGCCGACCCGGAAATCAGATCAAATCGTTTACCGGACATATCCGGCTCTGTCTTCTTTAAGCAGTTTGAAATAGACAGCCTGAAATTATTAAACAGCAGGGAACTGCTGAAAATAAATTACCGTCCCAAGATCAGTTTGTTTGCTGATGCAGGATATAACTCCAGCCTTGCCTATAAGCCATATAAAAATATCGGAACAAGTTTTGGTATCAGCGCTACGATCCCCATCTATGATGGCAGGCAGAAAGAATTTCAGGTCAGTAAGATCAATATTGCAGAGAGAAACCGGAGTAATTACAAAGAATTTTTTATCCGCCAGTATTCCCAGCAGGTTGCCCAGCTTACACAGCAATTGCATGAAACAGAAGAGATGATCAGTACCATTGATGCACAATTAAAATATGCACAAAGCCTGATTGACGTAAACGGCAAATTGCTGAATGCAGGCGAAGTAAGGGTGGCGGATTATATTTTAGCATTGAATAATTATATGAGTGCCAAAAACCTCATAACACAAAACCGCATCAACCGGATGCAGATCATCAACCAGATTAATTACTGGAACAGATAAAACAGTTAAAATGAATAAAATATTTGCCTGTTTATTAGTGAGTATCATACTTGTTTCCTGCAAGGGCAAAGATGAACCTGTTGCAGAAGAATTGCCGGAGGTAAGTACACCTGTTACTGTAACTACGGTGAGCAATGAACCGATGGAAGAATCTGTTGTACTGAATGCTACTTCTGCTTTTTTACAAAAATGGACCGTAAGGGCAAATGCAACGGGATATTTAAAAACGGCCAACGTGCAGCTGAATAAAATGGTAAGCCGTGGACAGACCTTATACACCGTAAAAACCAAAGAAGCTGAAAGTATCGGTAATACTATAAATATCCTGGATTCAAGTTTCCGGTTTACCGGCGTTAATGCAATCCGGGCAAACGGCAGTGGGTTTATTTCGCAAATTGATAAACAGGCCGGCGATTACGTGCAGGATGGCGATCAGCTGGCGGTTATAACAGATACCCGGAGTTTTGTTTTTTTATTGAATATGCCTTACGAACTGCGGCCTTACATCATCAATAAAAAATCATTAGAACTGCTTTTGCCTGACGGAGAAAAACTCACCGGTATCATCAGTGGTACACAGCCAACAATGGATCCCGGTTCGCAGACACAAAGTATAATTCTGAAAGTGAACAGCAGTCATGCCATCCCCGAAAATTTAATTGCCACAGTTAAGGTTGCTAAGTCTTCCAAAACCAGTGGTTATTCATTACCCAAATCTGCGGTACTGGCAGATGAAACACAAACAGAATTCTGGGTAATGAAAATGCTGAATGATTCCATTGCAGTGAAAACACCTGTAAAAAAAGGAATTGAGACCAATGACAGGATTGAGATTTTGTCACCGGTATTTTCAGCAACAGATAAAATTTTAGTCAGTGGAAATTTTGGATTGAGCGATACCGCTAAAGTGAAGATCATTTCTGATGAATCTTCAATCAAGAAATAATTTATAAATCAATACAGTTTTGCAAAAGTTCTTCATCTCTCTTAAAAACCCGCTTACCGTTGTATTGGTGATGATCATTCTGGGCGGTGCATTTGCTTACAGCAAAATGCAGTCATCTTTATTTCCGGAAATAACATTTCCTAAAATAAAGATCATTGCTGATGGGAGTTTACAACCCGTAGATAAGATGATGATCAGCGTTACCCGGCCGCTGGAGAATGCCATCAAACAGATACCCGATCTTAAATCCATCCGCAGCACCACCAGCCGGGGTAGTTGTGAGATATCCGCCTTTATAAACTGGAATGCAGATGTTGACCTGGGCCAGCAACGGATAGAAGCAAGGATTGCAGAGATAAGAAATACATTGCCTGCTGATTTGTCTATCACGGTGGAAAAAATGAATCCATCCATTTTACCAGTGATGGGTTATACGTTGGAAAGTCATACTAAATCGCCGATTGAATTAAAACAACTGGCGGTTTATACCATCAAACCATTTTTAAGCCAGGTAGATGGTGTGTCATCTGTTCGTATCATTGGCGGCAAATCAAAAGAGTACTGGCTGCTGATGGATGCGGCAAAAATGAGTTCGTTGGGTATGACACCTGATGCAATCAGCAATGCGTTGGCTGCAACTAATTTTATCAAGAGCAATGGATTCTTATCTGATTACCGTTACCTGTATTTAACGGTTACTGATGCTACGGTTCATTCCATAGATGACCTGCGGAATATTGTAGTAAGGAATGATGGGAAACGCATCGTTTATTTAAAAGATGTGGTGGATGTGCAGATACGTGAGGGTGTTGAGTACACCAAAATAAATGCAAACGGTCATGATGGAATTTTGGTGGCCATTGTAAAACAACCCAACTCTAACCTGGTGGCTATATCTGCTGATATGGAAAAGAAAATCGCAGCACTGCAGAAGATATTGCCTAAAGATGTAACCATCCAGCCTTATTATGTGCAGGCCGATTTTGTAAAGGAGTCTATTAAAAGTGTGAGCGACAGTTTATGGATTGGATTATTGCTGGCCATTGTTGTTGCCATTATTTTTCTGCGTTCTTTTAAAGCAAGTGCAACCATTCTTATTACCATACCGGTTACTTTAGGTTTAACTATGATCGTATTGTATGCCATCGGCTACACGTTCAATATCATGACGCTTGGCGCCATTGCCGCAGCCATCGGATTGATCATTGATGATGCGATCGTGGTAGTGGAACAGATACACCGCACACAGGAAGAACATCCCCGGGAATACACAACCAATGTGGTGCAGCAGGCCATCAAATATTTATTTCCCGCCATGGTGGGTTCGTCTATCAGCACCATTGTAATTTTCATACCATTTATTTTAATGAGCGGTGTTGCCGGCGCTTATTTTAAAGTGATGACCGATACCATGATCATTACCCTGGTCTGTTCATTTTTTGTTACCTGGATAGGTTTGCCGGTTGTGTATCTTTTATTGAGCAGAACAAAAAAAGATGCGGTAAAAAAAATAACTGCCAGGCAAAAAGAAGCCCATGTTAAAAATCAACGCTGGGTTTCTTTCTTTATCAAAAAACCCTGGTTGAGCTTTATCATTGTAGCAGCACTTGGTATTTCTGTTTATTTTATACTTCCGCAACTGCAAACGGGTTTTTTGCCGGAGATGGATGAAGGAAGCATTGTGCTGGATTACAATTCACTGCCCGGCACTTCGCTGGAGGAAACGGATCATATGCTGAGAGAGGCTGAAAAAATTATCACGGCAATTCCCGAAGTGAAGACCTACAGTCGCCGCACGGGAACACAGATGGGGTTCTTTATTACCGAACCCAACCGGGGCGACTATCTTATCCAGCTAAAAAAAGACAGGACAAAAACAACCGAAGAAGTGATCAGCGATATCCGGCAAAAAATTGAAGCCAGTCAGCCCGCCCTGCGTATAGAATTCGGCCAGGTGATCGGTGATATGCTTGGCGACCTGATGAGTTCGGTGGAACCCATTGAAGTGAAAGTGTATGGTGATAATGCAAAAAAATTGCAGGAGCTTTCCAGGCAGGTGAGTGATATAGTAAGTAATGTAAAAGGCACGGCAGATGTATTTGACGGAATCGTCATTGCCGGTCCATCGGTGACCATTGAACCGGATTATACAAAACTGGCGCAATTTGGTATTACACCGGCCAACCTGCAAAGCCAGTTGCAGAATTCATCGGAAGGAAATATTGTAGGAAATATTTTTGAAAATGAACAGGTGAATACCATCCGGCTTTTATATCCCGGCAGCCGCAAAATAAGTATTGATGATCTGAGCAGCCTGCAGATTTTTTTGCCAAATGGGAAACTGGTACCTATTAACCAATTAGCCACGGTAAAAATAAATGCCGGTGATGCGGAAATAGAAAGACAGGATCTGCAGACCATGGGTGTTATCACCGCAAGACTGGAGAACCGTGACCTGGGCAGTGTGATAAAAGACATTCAGAAAAACATCGGCTCTCAAATTTCTTTACCGGCCGGTTATCATATCGAATATGGCGGCGCTTATGCCGAGCAGCAACAATCTTTTAAAGAGTTGCTCATGATATTGATCGCAGCCAGCCTACTGGTCTTTGGTGTTATCCTTTTCCTGTTCAAGGAATTTAAAGTGGCATTACTTATCCTGCTTATTTCTGTTTTGGGAATTTCTGGCAGTTATATCGCTTTGTTCATTACCGGTACAGCCTTGAATGTGGGAAGCTATACGGGATTAATCATGATCGTGGGTATCATTGGCGAGAATGCCATCTTTACTTTTTTACAGTTCAAAGAATCCTTACTGGAAAAATCAGTGGACGATTCCATCATCTATGCCATATCCACAAGGCTCAGGCCTAAACTTATGACGGCGCTCGGCGCCATCATTGCCCTGTCGCCACTGGCACTGGGTATTGGTACAGGCGCTCAGTTACACCAGCCATTAGCTATTTCGGTAATTGGCGGGTTTATTATAGCATTGCCGTTGTTGCTGATAGTGTTACCGAGTATGTTGAGGATGTTGTTCAGAAACTATAAATCAACGATCAATGAAACAACTTAATCTATGGCAACATAAATTTTATTTCTCTCCCGGGTGATATTTTTTTTCTACATGTTTCATCACGTCCTCTTTATAGAACAACACATCCTTGAACTGTCCTTTGCTGTACATCAGTCCCTGGTCAAAAAAATGAGGAGAATTCGGATTACCGCTTTCGCCACCGGCCAGTAAAGATTTTGCTTTTATCTTCTTACCAAATTCAACAGCACAGATAAAACTATTGCCATTTACACCGTATCTTTTTTTAGTGCCGGGAAAAGTTTTGCTTGTATACGAAGGCAACATGCCCCAGGTAGAAGAAGCAAAGCCAACGGGGATGCTTGGTTTGCTGTCATCAAACTTATTATCAATGTCGGATGATATGCGTTGAAAACGATTGATCTCCCCCCAGGGCAATTGCCATTTGCCAAACCGCTCCTGCAGGTCCTTGATGGTAACCAGCAGCGGGGATACCAGGTCTTCGTAAGAAGCTTTTGCTGCAAACATCTTTGTTTTTGTAACCTGGTCTGTAAATTCAAATTCATCTGCACCGGAGCTCTGCTGTATTTTTTCGATCAGCCGTTGCCCCCATTCAACAGCCAGCGTGGTAGCAATGGAATTTTCTCCACAACGGTAATCCCAATTCTCTAAAATGGCTATTGCTTCCTGAACTTGTTTAAACTCATCAATCGGGTAATTGATAAAATCTTTTTTGTGAAAAGCTTTTACCAAAGCGGGAACTAGAATCTCAAATGCTGATAACCGGGTATCGTAACCTGCTTTGATCAACTTATTAATGTCGTATTTGTTTTCTTCTGCTAAAACTCTCACGGCATTAATACCCCGGAAATTTTCTCCATCGGGTGCCATATAGAAAGGATAGTCTTGTTTTTTCGGACTGTACTTTCCGGCAACGGTATACGGCGTGGAATTACAATTCTGCAGCCAGCCATTTACCGGGTTGATGCTTTGTACAATTTCACTGATGGGGTGCAGGCCCTTCCATTCGGTTGCAGAAGTAGTTCCATCAACCGCTTTGTTCCAGTTGTATTTTGTATCTCTTGTGGGGATGCGGTTGCCATGCCAGTAAGCAATATTTCCTTCTGCATCTGCATAAACGGTGTTGTTTGAAATATTTCCTTTCAGGTCCAGGGTCTTTTTAAAATCACTGAAACTGGCTGCCTTGTTCCGTAACCAGCATTGCATCAGCCCGGCTGCAATACGGTTGTCTGCCCGCAGGCTGAGTACCTGCCCGTTTCGGTTTGCCATGATAGGACCATGATGCGTAAATAAAGCATTGACCGTTTTGCTTTTGATCTCATTTCCTGAACTGTAATTCAGCAATATCTTTTTTTCGATGACGGATCTTTGTTTGCCATCATATTCATACACCCAGCCATTATCTTTCTTCGAAATTTTTTCAATGTAAGTATCGGCTGCATCCACGCCACTTGATGTGTGCATCCAGCCGCAGTGTTCATTAAAACCCTGGTAAATGAAGAACTGTCCCCAGGTAACGGCACCATACACATTCAATCCTTCTTCACTCACCATGTGTACTTCGGGCCGGAAATAAAATGTTACATGGGGATTGATATACAGCATTGCATTGCCCGAGCTGCTGATCTTTGGCGCAATGGCAAAACCGTTTGAGCCGGTAAGCATTTCTTCATCATCGTTCTTTTTGAAAGAGGAAAAATTTTTTCCTTCCAAGTAAAAGGTTGAAAATTCTTTTTCGGTGATGTCTGCTATATTAATGGCATTGATGCTTCCATCTGTCCACAAAAAAGGATACCATGGTTTGAAATGAGTTAATAACGCCGGCTTAACCGAAGGGCTTCTGTAGAGATAATAATTAATGCCGTCAGCAAAGGCGTTGCAAAGTTTTTTTAACCAAGCCGGTGCTTTGTTGTAATCTTTTAGTGCATCAGCCGAATCAAAAAGGATCCGGTTCGAAAGGTCCCAGGCAAGTTCTTTTTCCCCTTCTATTTCCGCTAACCGGCCAAGTTTATCAATATAGTTTGCTTCCACCCGCTTAAAATCATCTTCGCACTGGGCATACATCAAACCAAATACGGCATCGGCATCTGTCTTGCCATAAATATGCGGCACACCATAGTTATCACGAATGATGGTTACATGCCGGGATTGAGCTTCCCAGCGGGTAATTTCGGTTTTTGAAAATGGCTGGGAAAATAACTGAAAAGGAAAAAACAATAAAATGAGCAATGACTTCATGATAGTTATTTTTTTGTTTCGTTGGCTTCCAGTACACGCAGGAAATTTCCGCCCAGTATTTTGCGAATGTCTTTTTTGCTGTAACCTCTTTCAACCAATGCTTTTGTAATTAATGGGTAAGAGGTAACATCATCTAATTGCTGCGGGGTAAGATTAACGCCGTCAAAGTCGGAGCCCAGGCCCACGTAATCAACACCCACCAGCTTCACGATGTAATCGATGTGATCGATGAGCTTTGATAAAGGCGGACGAATGGCATTTGCTTCTTCGGCATATTTATTATAGAGATAATCCATGGCGTAAAAATCACCCATACCGTTTTTCATCAGTGAATCCATTTCTGCGGCATGCATTTTAAAAAAGACGGTTTCTTTTGCACCAAAACTGCTGTCAATAAAACCCGGGTTAAAATTCAACTGGATCACGCCGCCGTTCTTTGCGATTGCCTTTATCTGGTCGTCTTTTAAATTGCGCCGGTGTGGGGTTAGGTTGTACACACAGCTATGCGAAGCAATGATGGGTTTGGTACTTAACTGGATGACATCCCAGAAAGTTTGTTCGCCAGCATGGCTCACGTCTATCAGCATCCCAAGCTGGTTCATGCGTTGTACCACCTGCCGGCCAAAATCGGTGAGGCCTTTGTGCGGCATGTTCGACTTGGTTGTTTCATCTGCAGCGCTGGTGGCCCAGGAAGGAGCAATGTTATGCGTTAAGGTCAGGTATCTTGCGCCACGTTTGTATAGTGCATCTAACTTGTTCAGATCATCTTCTATCATGTGGCCGCCTTCCACGCCAAACATGGCAGCGATCTTATGTTCTTTCACTGCTTGCAGCAGTTCGGCGTAATTGGCAACTTTCATAATTTTATCGGGATTGCGAGCAGCTACCGCATCCAGGCTGTCCATTTCCCGGTTGGCCCAGGCAAACGGATTTTTCAGGTCGCCATCACAATACACAGAGAACAACTGAACATCCAGCCCGCCTTTTTTCCACCGGGCCAGGTCGCTGTGTGTTTTACCGGTAAGGTCCTGGTCGAATACCATTCCCTTATCCGCAGCTTTCATCAGGATGTCGTTGTGTGTATCAACAACAATTGATTTGAAGTGGAGCTTTTTATATGATTGAGCTGATGCAGAAAAGCAACAGGCAACGAGCAAAGGGCAAAAGAATATTTTTTTCATCATCAGATTTTTAAAGTTCAATTAACCGCCACTTCCTTTCTCTCCCACAAACCAATGCTCTTTATGGCCTCACCCTCCACCTCCCTCTCCAAAAGAGAGGGAGCGGCACTTCAAAACAAAGCCCGGCTTTTTATTCTACCATATCGTCAGTAACAATTCTGTAAATATATTTTGTAAAGCAAGGGTTATTATTCTTTCCCACCCTTCTCTCCCACAAACCAATGCTCCTTGTTTTTGAACAATACATTAAAAGTAGTGAGCGAACCATAGCAACGGGTGATGTATTGTTGTATGCTTACTTTTTCCTCGTCGCTTAATTTTTTATTGCTGTTGATGTTTTGTTCCAGCACACGCAGCCGGTCACGCAGCATCACAATTTTGTGAAAGAAATCGTCGATGGGAATTTCTTTTGCCTTTAATGTTTTATCTGCGGTCTGCAACAGCATGGTACCGCCGATCCATTTATCACCAATGGGTACAACTTCAGTTACATCGCTCCATTGCCTTAAAATTTTTAGTAAAGATTTTTCCACTTCAGAAACCGTTTCCACTTCGGCGGTAACATTCTCTGCGATGATCTCATCGAGATTGGTATCAGTTTTATCAATTTCCTTTATACCGTGATTGATAAAGGAGATAAGATAAGTTGCATAGCGAACTGCAACGACCACGCCCGGTCCGAATTGTGTGTGTTGTAACCGGGTTCCAATGCCAAGGGTAAGTTGTTCGGGTTCCATTGTGTTATGTTTTTTCAGTTACGGAAATTTTATTTTTCTTTTCGTGCCTTTTTTTTACCAGCCGCATCACCAGTGGAACAAACATCGGCAAGGCCGATGAAATGTATGGATTTATAAGGTATATAAAAGCAAAAAGCGTGAACATGGCTGGAACAAGGATGGCCCTGAATGAAAAATAGCTGGAGTCTGCCTGGCTGAGCCCTTCTGATAATTTATTTTTAGGATTGCCTACGTGCCGCCACATGAACAGGTTGAATAAGCCGAGCATGATGATGTTGCCGGTATAGAATATCACCGGCGTAAGAACATGCTTCATTACATACTCGCTGTAAAATGCAGTACTGAATGGCATGAGTGCAACGGCAAATAAAAAAAGCAGGTTCAACCGCAACAGTTTCGGGGTATAATTTACCACAAAACCAAAGAGGCGGTGATGGACGGTCCAGTAAATGCCGATGAACATGAAGCTGATGATGAAGCCGAAGAATTTGGGGATCATGTGCGCCAGTGCCATCAACAGTTTACCTTCGGTGAGTTCTGCCCGTTCAATTTCCGGCACTTTAAGTTCGATCACGAGCAGGGTAATAGCAATGGCAAATACGGCATCGCTGAAAAGGATCATCCTTTCCAGTTGAAATTCTTTTTTTAGTTCACTGTGCAACTGGCTCATAAAGCGACATTATTTGATTACCTATTTTACTTTTTTAAACTCGTACGGATTGTATTCAATAAAATCGGCAACCTTTACCGTTACAGAAACCACTTTCCCGTTCTCAACAGTAAAAGGAAAAATTGCCTTGCTGAATTCGGGATCACTAAATGTTGCATAGAACCGGTTGCCCCCAATGGATTCCAGTTTTGCATACATGTTGGGGTGGTGACTGAATTTCATTTTCAGTTCAGCGCCTTCCTGCACCACATTCATGGTACCGTACACGTCATTTGTATATGTGCCGCAGTAATTGGTTGCAGTAAGTGATGTGGCCAGGTGTAAGGCAACAGAGTCCTGCATTTTTCTATCTGTTTTTGCATCATTCTGTTTTTGCTGGTTATAGAAACCAAGATAAACCTTGCTGTAGTTACGGTATGGCTTGCCAAGATAAGCATCGGCAATTTCCCATTTCAGCGCTTCATAAAAACTGTTCTGATCGGTATTGGTAAAAACAATGATGCCTAATTTTTCTTCGGGGATCAATGTTACGCTGGTAACAAAACCATTTACGCCGCCGGTGTGCGATACAACTTTTTTACCGCAGTATTCTTCCAGGAACCAGCCAAGCCCGTACAGGGCAAAGTGGCCGGTATTAAATTGTTTACCGCCATTGCCAAGGATTGAATGCGGCAACCATGTTTGTGCAATGGCAGATGCGGGGATCGCCTGCTTGCCGTCGTATTTTCCGCCACTGAGTTGTGCCATTACCCAATGGCTCATATCATTAACGGAAGAACCAATGCTGCCGGCTGCTGCCAGGTTATCAATGCTGCAAAACGGGATTTTTACAAGCTTGCCATCAGCCATGGTATGAGCGCTGCATTTGTTAAGTGCATTTGGAAAATCTTTACTCAATGCCAACGTACTGTTCATGCCAAGGGGTGTAAATATTTTTTCTTTCAAATATTCCTCCCATTGAAGTCCCGATGCTTTGGGTATGATCTCCCCGGCGGTTAAAAATGCGGCGTTGGTATATCCCCATTTTGTGCGGAAGGGATACTGCGCTTTTATGTGGCTCATCTTTTCGATCACTTCTGTTCTTGTAAGGTTGCTGGTCCAGTAAGTAAAATCTCCCTGGAAGGTTTGAAAGCCGATGCGGTGACAAAGCAGGTCTCTTATAATGGCTTGTTCGCCGGCTGCTTTGTTATCCAGCTTGAATTGCGGGATCCATTTGGTCACGTTATCATCCAATGAAATTTTCTTTTCAGCATCGAGCATGGCAAGTGCCGTTGCGGTAAAAGCTTTTGTATTGCTGCCGATCATGAACAAGGTGTTCTCATCCACTTTATCGGACCCGCAATTTGGGGTCTTCCTGTTTCAGCAGGTCGAGTTTAAATCCATAAGAAGCATTTAAAATGTACTTATTGAATGTTACTTCATCGGCCAGGCTGGCAAATTCATAAGAGGGCCGGTATCTTATCATGAAGGTATCTAATTCGGCGCCTTCCAGCCGGGTGATCCTTTTTACAAAAGTTTTATTGAAACGATAGTCAACAAATTTATCCTGCTCCTGTTGCTCAAGTCTTGCCCGGAATGCTTTCAGATGCTTGTTTCTCCGGAAGCGGAACATGTTGATGATCTCGTCCAGGTCGGCGCCTACGGCCCCATCGGGCGATATGCTCGTTTTGATAGTTGGTTTATGAAAGTTGTAATACTCTGCATAGTTCTGCCGGTTCTCCATAGAATCCTGCCGGTAGGATTTTGCCATGACCACCACTTCTTTTAATGTGCTGTATTTACTTTTAACATGTACCAGTAATGAAATATCAAACTGGTTGAAGTCGGTAATGTCTTTTACGGCAAATTTTTGAGTGGGTTTGTCCTGGTAAATAAAAGTGAGAGAATCTTTTTCTGAGACGGCGATCCTGTAATGGCCCAGCGAATCAGTAATGGTTTTTTTGCCGCCGGTACTTTCAACTTTCACATTCTCTACGTAATTCCTTTTGGAAAGATCAAACACAGTTCCATTTACGGTTAACTGTGCCTTCAATGAAAAAACGGGGCAAACATACAAAAGGAACAGTAAAATTATTTTCAGGATTGAGCGCAACAGGCTGATGATTGATTGGGATAAAAGTACGGCAGTTACCCCACATCGGATTTGTTGCCGGTGTTTTTAACTGCGATTTTACTTTTGCAATAAAGATCCGATCACCCGGGGATAATGGGCATGCTCCAGCCTGTGGATCTTTTCCGCAAGCGATCCCGGTGTATCGTTTTCGTCAACAGAACAACTTGCCTGGAAAATTATTTTGCCGTGATCATAAAGTTCATCCACGTAATGAATGCTGATGCCGCTTTCTTTTTCCCCCGCCGCAATAACGGCTTCGTGCACGTTGCCGCCATACATTCCTTTGCCGCCGTATTTGGGCAGCAATGCCGGGTGAATGTTAATGATCTTTTTTGGGTAGGCTGCAATTAAGGAGGAAGGGATCTTCCATAAGAACCCGGCCAGTACTATAAGATCTATATGCTGCTTTTGTAATTCGGCTATATAACTATCTCCATTGAAAAACCGTTCTTTTTCTATCAGTAAAGCGGGGATATGCTGATCAGCTGCAATACTTAAAACCCCGGCTGTTGGCTTATTGCAAACGATCAATGCGACCTTTACTGTATGCGAACCGGCGAAATGTTCGATGATCTTTTGTGCATTGCTCCCGGCGCCACTGGCAAAAATGGCAATATTAACTGGGCCGTTGTTCTTCTTACCACCGAACTTTTTACCTATCCGTTGAATGTAGTGTTTAAAAAAAGCAAACTGTCCAAGCGGAATACTTATCAATAAAACGCAAAGCGGCCAAAGCAGGGTAATGAGTAAAATATAAAGAACGATCCAGGTAATTCCTTTCTCTAAACCGGTAAGCAGCAATAGCCTGCGGCCTGCCCATCCACAAAGGCTTCCACCCAATGCAAAGGTTGCTATAATAAGCACCAGGTTTACCCCATTCACCTTCCACCGGGCCTTCAGTTTTTCTAACATGGCGCAAAAGTGGCTTAAAAATTTGTGAATCGGAACCGAAAAATGAAAAAATTGAAGCTATTAAAACTGTTTACAAATACATGACAATTACATTTCAGCCATTGGCACAATCGGCTGAAAACCACGCCAGATAAGGTAAAAAAAAAATTAACAATGTTGATATATTGTCAGTATCCTGCCTTATTTTTGCAGCCGAACCAGGATATTTTTCCACATTAGCCCCGAATAACTGTATGAGTCGCTATAGAAAAATCTTTAACAGGGTACTACCCGCTCTTTTCTTACTTGTTTTCTTTTCTATTAATATCAGTTCTTATGCTGCCGATGGCGAAGCGCTTTTTAAAGCGAATTGCGCCGCCTGCCACAAGCCCGACAAGGACTTTACCGGGCCTGCATTGCAGGGCTGGAAGGACCGGGTGCCTGCCGGGGACTGGATATATAAATGGATTGCCAACTCTGCTGACCTGCGTGAAAGCGAGCCTTATGCAAAAGCCCTTTTTGCAAAATGGAATAAAACGCAAATGACTGCTTTTGGCAGCCAGCTTAAGAAAGAAGATATTGATGCAATATTGAAATATGTGGATGACTGGAAGCCACCGGTTGCGGGCCCAACACCAGGTGGCCAGCCACAAGGCTCCGACGACTCTCTTCTCTTTGGAATTCTTACGCTGGTTTTAGCCCTCATTGCTTTTATATTATTACAGGTAAACAGCAACCTGCGCAAGCTTTCTGATGAAAAAGAAGGCGTACTGCGTACCGAGCCTGTTCCTTTTTATAAAAACAAGACCTACCTGATGGTGGGTATCCTGCTGCTGTTTTTAGTGGGGGGGTATTATACCATCAACAGCGCTATCGGCCTGGGCCGCCAGCAACAGTACCAGCCAGAACAACCAATTTTCTATTCGCATAAAGTACATGCCGGAACCAACCAGATCAGTTGCCTGTACTGCCACGGCGGTGCACAGGATAGTAAGCAGGCCAGCATTCCATCGGTGAATGTTTGTATGAACTGCCACAAAGCGATCAATAAATATGAAGGTCCGGATGTGCTGGTTAGAGAGAATGGAGCTACCGTTGATGGTACTGCCGAAATTCAGAAGTTATATGCGTATGCCGGATGGAACCCAACCACCAAAACATACAATTCCGATAATAATAACGATGGCATACCCGATGGGGCAAAGCCGATCGAGTGGGTAAAGGTTCACAACCTGCCCGACCACGTTTATTTCAACCACAGTCAGCACATTAAAGTAGGAAAGCAGCAATGCCAGACCTGTCATGGCAACATACAGGAAATGCCGGAAGTTTACCAGTTTGCCGAACTGAGCATGGGCTGGTGTATCAACTGCCACAGGGAAACCAAAGTTGATTTTTACGATAAGGAAAATGGCACGGGTAACAAGTTTTACAGCATCTACGAGAAATTCCACCAGGATATTAAGAATCACAAATTGGACAGCGTGACCGTAGAAAAGATTGGGGGAACAGAATGCCAGAAATGTCACTATTAATTTAATACCGGTAGCTGCAGGGGCAGCAGGAAACAGAATATTTGAAATCATACTAAAGAACAGATCGCTGGCCGCAAAGCCAACCGCTAACTGTCAACTGAATAAATATGAGTAAGAAAAAGTACTGGCAAAGTTTTGGAGAACTGAATCACACCGAAAGTTTTCAGGAGTCAACCAAAAACGAATTTAAAGAGGAACTGCTTCCTTTGGCCGACCTCGATGATAAAGGTATTTTAGATGCCAAAACTCCCCGCAGGGATTTCCTTAAATACCTGGGCTTTAGTACAGCTGCAGCTGCTGTGGCTGCCAGTTGTGAGATGCCGGTACGCAAAGCGGTGCCTTACCTGAAAAGGCCCGATGATGTTATTCCCGGCGTTGCCAACTATTACGCATCTACTTATGTGAATGGCGGCGATACTATTTCTGTTGTGGTAAAACAAAGAGACGGTCGTCCTATTAAAATTGAAGGCAACGAATTATCAAGTATCACAAAAGGTGGTACCAGTGCACAGGCACAGGCTTCGGTACTTGACTTATACGACAACACCCGGCTGCGTTATCCCATGCAAAAAGACGGTAAGGGGTTTAAAGAAGTTACCAGCTTTGATGCGTTTGATAAAATGGTGGCCAATTCACTGGCAGTCGTTGCAGGCAAACCGGTTGTGTTGCTTACTTCTACTGTAAACTCTCCTTCTACATTAGCGATCATAAATGAATTTATAGCAAAATATCCCGGCAGCCGTCACGTACAATACGATGCGGTTAGCTACAGCGGTATGTTGCTGGCAAACGAGGTTTGCTACGGAAAGAGAGCGATCCCTTCTTATCATTTTGAAAATGCAAAAGTGATCGTGAGCCTTGGTGCCGATTTTTTGGGTACCTGGCTGAACCTGGTTGAATTTGCCGGCCAATATGCACAGAATCGTAAAGTGACCGGAGAAAAGCCAACCCTCAGCAGGCATTTTCAATTTGAAAGCATGATGAGCCTTACCGGAAGCAATGCAGACGACCGTTATACGCATAAGCCTTCTGAAACAGGATCAATTGCATTGGCATTGCTTACAAAACTTGGGATGAGCCTTGCTCCAATAAAAATTGCAGATGAAAAACTGCTGAAAGGAATTGAAAAAGCAGCTGCAGAGCTGAATGCACATAAAGGAGAAGCCCTGGTGGTTTGCGGAAGCAATGATGCAAACATCCAGATGATCGTGAACGCCATCAACGAACAGATCGGCGCAAACGGAAAGACAATTAACTGGGCCATTACTTCCAACTATAAGAACGGAAGTGATGCCGATGTGATGAAATTAGTGGATGACATGAATGCAGGCTCAATAGGCGCTGTATTTATTCAGGGAGTTAACCCGGCTTATTCTTTACCAAACAGCAAAAAATTCAAAGACGGTTTAAGCAAGGTGGTAAGTGTTTCCTTCAACGGAACCATGGATGAAACAACCGAACTGTGTAAATACATCATTCCATCGCACCACTGGCTGGAAAGCTGGGGTGATGCAGAACCTAAAACAGGTTATTACAGTTTGCTGCAGCCTGTCATTAATCCGTTGTTCAAAACAAGGGCGTACCAGACCTCGTTGATAAAATGGAGTTCTGCTGCGGGCAGTTTAATAAATGATTACGAAACATATTTCAAAACATATTGGTCAAGCAAATTAGGCAGCCCCGATATGTATGATAAAGCATTGCAGGATGGTGTTGTTGAACCAGCCACCATGGCGATTGGAAGCGGCACTTTCAATGCAGGAAAATTAAGCGATGCCGCAGATGGTATTGCTTCCATTAAAACCGGCGTTAACGAAGTGGTGCTTTACCAAAAAGTATCAGTAGGTGATGGCAGCCAGGCAAACAATCCATGGCTGCAGGAATTGCCCGACCCGGTTAGTAAAGTAACCTGGGACAACTATGTAATGATGAGCCCCGCTATGGCAAAATCATTATTAAACCTTGATGTAATGAACCAGGATGGCGGCAAGCAAAGTGATTACGAAGTGCATCCCGAAAAACCGGTTGTAAAAGTTACTGCCGAAAACGGCGCTGTGGTAGAATTGCCGGTGATCGTTCTTCCGGGTTTGAATAAAGATACCATCGCCATTGCGTTGGGTTACGGAAGAGAAAGCGCCAACAAAGAAGAAACAGCAATCAACATCGGCCGCTCTGCAAATGGTGCCGGTAAAAATGCTTATCCATTGGTAAGCTTTAACGGAACCAGTTTATATTCCTCCATGTGCCGCGTTGAAAAAACCAGTGCAATGTATCCATTGGCCCAGACACAGGTTCATGGATTTACGGAGAGCCGGCCGGTTATTTATGAAACCAATCTTACCAGTTACTCAGCTAATCCCGAATCTATTTTAGAAGAAGTAACCAAAGAAAGAGAAGCCATTACTATAGAAGGCAGCAAAGATTTTGTAAAAGATGCCACCATTTATCCCGATTATGAAAAGCCGGGTATCAAATGGGGAATGAGTATTGACCTGAATACCTGTACCGGTTGCAGCGCCTGCGTGGTAGCTTGTACGGCTGAAAATAATGTGAGCGTGGTAGGTAAGCGCCAGGTACAGCGTGCGCACGAAATGCACTGGCTCCGTATTGACCGTTATTTCACAGGTGATCTCGAAAATCCGGATGTTGTTTTCCAGCCCATGCTTTGCCAGCACTGTGATAACGCACCTTGCGAGAACGTTTGCCCGGTTGCCGCAACAAACCACAGCAGCGAAGGATTGAATCAAATGACCTATAACCGTTGTATCGGAACAAGATATTGTGCCAACAACTGTCCGTATAAAGTACGTCGTTTCAACTGGCTCGATTATACCGGTGCAGATAGCTTCCCGGATAACCAGAAGCCGATGCTTGATAAATATATGGATGAATCGGTGATGCAGATGAATGAAGATCTTACCCGGATGGTATTGAACCCGGATGTAACTGTTCGTTCAAGAGGTGTGATCGAAAAATGTTCATTCTGTGTTCAGCGTTTGCAGGAAAGTAAACTGGATGCTAAGAAACACCAGGACCCGACATTGGTACGTAATGTAAAAACAGCTTGTATGCAGGCTTGTCCTACACACGCCATCAGTTTTGGTAATGTGAATGATAAAGAAAGTGATGTGTACAAGATCAGGCACGTAGAGCAGAAACACCGGTCATTCTATGTACTGGAGCAGTTACACGTTCTGCCAAACGTAAGTTACCTGGCAAAAGTGCGGAACACCGACAGGCATATTGGTGTGGAAGAAGAGCATGGTGGCGAAATGAAGAAAGAAGAAAAAGCACATGCTTAATTCTCTGGTTGAGTAAAGAAAATAAAGTACAAGTGAGTGACACAACGATGTAGAACAAAGATGTGTTGCCGGCTAAATAAAAAACAAGCTAACAGCTAACAGCTAAAGGCCAAAAGCTAAATACGATATGTCATTACTGAAATACGAATCGCAACAAAGGGAGCCGCTGGTAGATGGTAATAAAGATTACCACCAGGTAACGGAAGACATCATTCGCCCCATTGAGATGAAACCAAGCCTGCTCTGGTATATTGGTTTTTATATCAGTGTGGGCCTGTTATGCTTCGGCATATACAGTGTTTACCGGGAGGTTACTTATGGTATCGGCCAGTGGAATGTAAATAAAACCATCGGGTGGGGTTGGGATATCACCAACTTCGTATGGTGGGTAGGTATTGGTCATGCTGGAACGCTGATCTCGGCCATCTTATTACTGTTCCGCCAGGGATGGAGAACAGGGGTGAACCGTGCTGCAGAAGCGATGACAATATTTGCGGTAATGTGCGCCGGCCAGTTCCCGATCTGGCACATGGGCCGAGTGTGGATGGCATTCTTTGTTCTTCCTTATCCAAATACAAGAGGTCCTTTGTGGGTGAACTTTAACTCACCGCTGTTATGGGATGTATTTGCGATCTCAACTTATTTCACCGTTTCATTACTATTCTGGTATTCGGGTTTATTGCCTGACCTGGCCACCGTAAGAGACCGTGCAAAAACAAAATTCCGTAAAATGTTCTACGGCGTTGCTTCTTTCGGCTGGACCGGAAGTACCAAACACTGGCAGCGTCATGAATCACTATCACTGGTACTGGCTGGCTTAAGTACGCCGCTTGTATTGTCAGTGCATACAATTGTATCGTTCGACTTCGCCACCTCCATCGTTCCGGGCTGGCATACCACCATCTTCCCTCCTTACTTTGTGGCAGGAGCTATCTTCTCTGGTTTTGCCATGGTGCAAACATTGATGATCGTTGTTCGTAAAGTATTGAACCTGCAGGATTATATTACCCTTGGCCACATTGAGGCCATGAACAAAGTAATTGTATTAACAGGCAGTATCGTGGGTTGTGCTTATTTAACGGAGTTGTTCATTGCCTGGTACGGACAAAATCCTTACGAGTGGTATGCATTCAAAGAGAACCGGGCCAACCTGTTCAGTCCTTATGGATGGAGCTACTGGTTAATGATGTTCTGTAACGTAGTATCGCCGCAGCTGTTCTGGAGCCGTAAACTGAGAAGAAATATTACGGTAACATTCTTCATGAGCATCATAGTGAACATCGGTATGTGGTTCGAACGTTTTGTGATCATCGTTACTTCAGTGTACAGGGATTACCTGCCATCATCATGGAGTACCTATTACAGCCCGTCGATCTGGGAGATCGGTTTTTATCTGGGAACCTTCGGACTGTTTTTCACCTGCTTCTTCCTGTTTGCAAAATACTTCCCGGTTATTGCCGTGGCCGAGATCAAGGCAATATTAAAAACGAGCGGTGAGAATTATAAGGCGAAGATGACAGATCTTGAAAAAATGGATGGAGAGAAATTTTATATTGAAGAAGTGGAGCATGGTCATAGTCCCGTGCACGCTCATTAATTAGTTTTTAAAGGTATAAACATTTAAATATGGCTGGAGGAATTAAAAAATTTGTTGTAGGAACTTTTGATGATGAAAAGGTATTGTTTCCTGCGGTGAAGAATGTTCGCAAGGCAGGATACAAGATACACGACGTGTATACTCCTTTCCCGGTGCATGGGTTAGATCATGCGATGGGCATTCGTGAAACCAGTCTGCATACAGCAGGGTTCATTTATGCCATCACCGGTACCACAACAGCACTCACTTTCATGAGCTGGGTATTTACAAAAGACTGGCCGTTGAATATTGGTGGTAAGCCACACTTTGCTTTACCGGCATGGATACCCATCACATTCGAATTGACCGTATTGTTCTCTGCCGTGGGTATGGTACTTACTTTTTGTTACCTGTGCAACCTGGCACCTTTTGTAAAGAAGCATCATTTTCACCAAAGGGCCACCGATGACTTATTTGTAATGGTTATTGAATGTACCGATAAAACAAATGATGCAGAAGTACAGTCGTTTTTACAAACTGCAGGAGCACATGAAATAAATGTTCAGCATGCGGAAACGGGCTGGTGGATTGGCAGGTATCATAAAGAACAAAAACTGTACAAAGAAGAAAAAGGCTATTAATTAATAAGAAGTTTATCAGAATGAAAAAAACAGCAATCATAGCAACCCTGGTTTTAGCAACAGCCGTTGTTTTTATCAGTTGTGACAGCAAGCGCCAGCCGGGTAAGATATATATGCCTGATATGGCTTACAGCCGTGCATACGAAAGCTATGCACCAAGGGACTCAACAAAATTCACCATGGATCCGAATGATGCCGGGAACAGGATATTTTATAACAATATGCCAGCAGCAGGTACCATAAAAAGAGGCGACCAGTTTCCTTTTACGGTGCCTAACGACAGTAACGGACTGATAAACTTAAGTGCCCAGGTAAAAAACCCGCTGGCTCCCATGGCAGGAAAAGAACTGGAAGAAGCCGGCCGGTTATTTAATATCAATTGCGCTATATGTCATGGTGCCAAAGGAGAAGCCAATGGTCCCATGGCTCCGAAGATCGGTGGTGTAAAAAGCATCATTGCCGCTTCGCCGGGATTTAGTGATGGGCGGTTGTTTTTTGTAATGACCTACGGACAGAATAACATGGGAAGCTATGCATCCCAGTTAAGTAAAGAACAGCGGTGGAGGATCGTACAATACATCCGCACACTGGAACCACCTAAAACAGCAGCACCTGCAGCAGGTGCTGCGGCGCCAAAGGCAGACAGTGCGGCAGTAAAAAAATAATAATTAACGAATTCACTCAAAATAAAGATCAGATGGATCATCAATTTCAATTACCGGGCAGTTATAAAAAGTGGACGTATGGCCTTATTGGTGCCGGTGTAATCGCATTATTGTATGGCTTTATAATGTTTCATCCGTTTGAACACGCCGGGCATGGAACCAATGTAAACAGCACCCGTTTCTGGGCCGTGCTTTTACAAAACAGCGTATTCTTTCTGCTGGTAGTGAATGCCGCCATGTTCTTTATTTGTGTTACCACCATGGCCATGGGAGGTTGGGTAATAGCATTCAGAAGAGTATCCGAAGCTATTTCAAGCGTGGTTCCTATTTTAGGGGTACTCACTTTTGTTATATTGATGGCCATTGTATTTGGTGGCCGCTCTGATATATATCACTGGCTGGATAAAGAGGCTGTTGCGAAAGATCATATTTTAAGCGGCAAGAGCGGGTTCTTAAATGCTAAATTTTATGCGATCTGGTCTTTCCTTACCATCTTCCTTTGGTGGTTCCTTGGTAAAAAAATGCGTGACCTTAGTTTAAAAAGTGATAAAGACGGGCCAATGGATTATGAGACCGGAAAAAAATGGATCTGGAATAATACCGTTTGGGCTTCCTTATACACCGTTGTATTTACCCTTACCGTTGCTTCAACCATACCCTGGCTTTGGCTAATGAGTATTGACGCACATTGGTACAGCACCATGTACAGCTGGTATACATTTGCCAGCACATTTGTATCCGGCGTGTCTCTGATCGCTTTATTTGTTATCTACTTAAAGAACAGGGACCAACTGCCTTATGTTACCGAAGAACACCTGCATGACCTGGGTAAATTCATGTTTGCATTTTCTATCTTCTGGACATACCTCTGGTTCTCCCAGTACATGCTTATCTGGTACAGTAACCAGCCGGAAGAAACAAAATATTTTATTGAACGCATAGGAACAGCAGAAAAAGCAGGTCCTTATAAAGGCCTCTTCTTCTTCAACCTGATCGTTAACTTCCTTTGCCCGCTGCTGATATTGATGAAAAAAGGAACCAAAAGAAACTGGACCATGGTTACCGTAATGGCGGTACTCATCATCTTCGGTCACTGGATCGACCTTTACCAGATGGTGATGCCCGGCACCGTGCATGAGCATTTTGCACTGATGCCGTTTGAATTCGGCGTTGCCTGTTTATTCATTGGCCTGATCATGTGGGGAACAGGAAACTATTTAAGCAGGCATTCGTTGCTGGCAAAAAATCATCCTTTCCTGAAAGAAAGTATGATCCATCACACGTAAAACATTTGATCGCTTTTGTGACAAAAGGCATTTAAATACAGAACTGAGTTTTAAACAAGAGAACTGAATAACATTTACAGAAAATAACTTTGAATATGAAGGAGTTTTTAATGGTAGTCTTAGGCATTTTGATCTTCGTTGTCATCTTTCAGATTGCGAAAGCCAGCGAGTACGTGAGTGTTTTAAAAGGCGAAGAGAAGACCCGTAAGCAAAACAACCGCATCAACGCATTCCTGCTGATGGGCCTGCTGGTATTTGGTTTGATCGGTGTATGGTATTGCAATGAGTTATATTATGGAAAGACGCTTTTTCCACAGGGCTCTGCGTCGGTGGAAGGAGAAAACCTGGATCTGATGTTCATGATCACAACAGCAGTAACGGGAGTGGTTTTTGTACTTACACAGATATTGTTATTCTGGTTCGCTTATAAATACCAGGAGTCTGACGACCGCAAAGCTTTTTATTTTCCACACAATAACAAACTGGAATTATTATGGACAACCGTACCGGCCATCTTTCTTACCGTACTGGTTGTATTTGGTTTGAAGTTCTGGTTCAAGATCACTTCTGATGCACCAAAAAATGCCATCGTAGTGGAAGTTACCGGTCACCAGTTTGCCTGGGAATTCAGGTATCCGGGAGCCGATGCAGTGCTGGGCAAAAAGAACTACAAACTCACCACATCAAAAAATAACCTGGGCGTTGACTTTGAAGACCCAGCAAGCAAGGACGATATTCACGTTAATACCACCATGCATATCCCGGTGGGGGTGCCGGTAAAAATGGTGATCGGGTCACAGGATGTTATTCATGACGTAGGCCTTCCTCATTTCCGTATTAAGATGGATGCCGTACCGGGTATTCCTACCACGCAGTGGTTTACCCCAAAGTACACCACGGCTGAAATGAAGCAAAAAACAAACAACCCGAATTTCACGTATGAAATAGCCTGCGACCAGTTGTGCGGAGCCAATCACTTTGCCATGCGTGGTGTGATCATTGTAGAAACAATGGAAGAATATAAAAAATGGCTGGCCGAACAAACACCTGAATACGTTAGTCTTTTTGAAAAGAAAGAAGCGAAGCCGGCCGGGGCAGACAGCATCGCAACAAAACAAACAGCACAGGTATTACCTGGAAATAAATAATTCATTGGGTCCCGATAGCTATCGGGAAGAAAAAAAGAAAGAAATGAGCGTAGCCACATTACAGCATGCAGATGTTCACGGAGCACATGATGCACATCATGAACATCATCATCATGAAACGTTTATAACCAAGTACGTTTTCAGCCAGGATCATAAAATGATCGCCAGGCAGTTTTTGATAACGGGTATCATCTGGGCCATCATCGGTGGGCTGTTCTCTGTTATTTTCCGTTTACAACTCGGCTATCCCGAATCTACTTTTCCATGGCTGGAAGATATCTTAGGCCATTGGGCTGCAGGTGGTAAATTAAAACCTGAGTTTTACTATGCATTGGTTACCATGCATGGAACCATCCTGGTGTTCTTTGTATTAACTGCGGGATTAAGTGGAACCTTCGCAAACTTTCTTATTCCGCTGCAGATCGGCGCAAGAGATATGGCTTCGCCTTTTTTGAACATGCTTAGCTATTGGTTCTTCTTTCTTGCCTCTATTATCATGTTCTCATCTTTGTTTGTACAAACCGGACCTGCAAGCGGTGGCTGGACAATTTACCCGCCACTCAGCGCATTGGGCGATGCATCAAGCGGAGCTAAAATTGGTATGGACCTATGGCTTGTAAGTATGGCCATGTTCATTGTGTCTTCTTTATTGGGAGGCTTGAATTATATCGCAACCATCCTGAACATGCGTACAAAGGGAATGAGCATGACCCGGCTACCACTTACGATCTGGGCCTTGTTCTTTACTGCCGTGTTGGGTGTTCTTTCTTTCCCGGTATTATTATCAGGCGCTATCTTATTATTATTCGACCGTAACCTGGGTACAAGTTTTTATTTAAGTGATATTGTTGTAGCAGGTAAAATTCTACCAAACGAGGGGGGAAGTGCTATTCTTTTCCAGCATCTGTTCTGGTTCCTTGGTCACCCCGAAGTATACATCATCTTATTACCTGCCATGGGTATGAGCTCAGAAATCATAAGCGTGAACAGCCGCAAACCGATATTCGGTTATATGGCCATGGTGGGATCTTTATTTGCCATCGCCATACTTGCATTCTTAGTATGGGCGCACCATATGTTTGTTACCGGGTTAAATCCTTTCTTAGGATCCGTATTCGTACTGCTTACCTTATTGATTGCGGTGCCATCGGCCATAAAGGTATTTAACTGGCTTACTACTTTATGGAAAGGAAGCATCCGCTTTACCCCGGGTATGTTGTTTGCGATCGGCTTTGTAAGCTTATTCATCAGCGGTGGTTTAACAGGTATCTTCCTGGGTAACTCAGCACTAGATCTTCATTTACACGATACCTATTTTGTAGTAGCTCACTTCCATATTGTAATGGGTGTGGCTTCTTTCTTTGGCATGTTTGCCGGTGTTTATCACTGGTTCCCTAAAATGTTTGGGCGCTACCTGAACAATACCCTTGCATACATCCATTTCTGGGTTACCATTGTTGGCGCTTACCTGATCTTCTGGCCAATGCACTACGAAGGACTTGCCGGTATGCCACGGCGTTATTATGATTATTCCAACTGGGAATCATTTAAAATGTTTGGCGGACTGAACGAGTTCATAAGTTTTGTGGCTATGATCGTTTTTGCTGCGCAGTTGTTGTTTGTGTTTAACTTCTTCTACAGCATTTTTAAAGGAAGAAAAGTTACCACGCTGAATCCATGGGGTTCTAATACATTGGAGTGGACCACACCGATCAGGCCCGGTCACGGTAACTGGGTGGGCGAAATTCCGGAAGTACATCGTGGAGCGTATGATTATGGTAAAGACGGAAAAGAATTTATTCCACAGAATACACCGGTTGGTGAAAATGAATCACACCACTAATGGGTGTGTTGAGAAAGGGGATCTGAAATTGAAGCGTAATAAAATAAAGATTTTTGAAAAGTATAGAACGGGAGCATAAAGCCATAAGCAACTCAGCATCTTTTGTGCTGGTGAGCAAAGTGAAAGATTACTTTCAGCTGATCAAGTTCACGTTGAGTTTTATGGTTGTGTTCAGTACGGTGGTTGCTTTTTTAATTGCACCGAATGAACAGTTCTATACAAGAGATAAAATAAGTTCAGTTCTTTTACTTTTTGTTGCAGGAATGCTGGTAACCGGTTCGGCAAATGCCATTAACCAGGTGCTGGAAAAGGGTTCCGATGCGCTGATGAAACGGACGGCCAAAAGGCCTGTTGCCAGCGGAAGAATGAGTGTGAACGAAGCAGGTATTTTTGCTTTAATCACCGGGGCGGCAGGCGTGTTCATGATGTGGTGGTATTTCAATATGGAAAGCGCCATGCTGAGTTTATTCAGCCTTTTTTTATATGGCTTTATTTATACGCCGTTAAAAAAAGTGAATTCTGTTTCTGTGCTGGTTGGTGCTGTTCCCGGTGCGTTGCCCTGTTTGATCGGGTGGCTTGCAGCTTTTGGGAATGGAACCATTGCATGGATGGGAGGTTGGGTGCTCTTTGCCATCCAGTTCCTTTGGCAGTTTCCGCATTTCTGGGCAATAGCCTGGCTGGCGCATAAAGATTATACTACGGCAGGATTTAAACTACTGCCGGCAGATAAAGGGCCAACCAAGTTCACGGCCATGCAAAGTATTATTTACAGTGCATTGATGATCCCGGTTGGTTTTCTGCCATATTATACAGGCATTGGCGGGGCAACGAGCATGTTTATCTTACTTGCCTGCAACCTGTGGATGGTATATGCAAGCGTTTTGCTTTTTAAACGCATGGATGCAACGAGTGCAAGAAGGGTGATGTTCAGTTCTTATTTTTATTTGATGATCGTTTTGCTGGCATTGTTTGCAAACAGGGCGTAGCCCCTATCCCCTTAAGGGGTATTGGGGAGATTGATAAAATACAGTCAAAGCTGAGTATAAAAATGATAATCAGGATTAATAAAAAGCATAACAAAAAATACCCCTTTAGGGGATAGGGGCATGAGTACCGTGGTAATGGAACAACGAAAAAAAATTCATCCGCATAAATTTACCTTGTGGGTGGGCATAGGAAGCCTGGTGATGATGTTTGCAGGGTTAACAAGTGCTTATATAGTTAAGCGCAACCAGGCTAACTGGCAAACATTCGATCTGCCACAGTTATTCTGGTACAGCACGGCCGCTATTTTATTAAGCAGTGTTACCATTTACCTGGCAGAACAGGCATTCAAGCAACGGGAGATGCAGAAGTACAGGCGGTTGCTGGTTGCGACACTTATACTGGGAACTCTTTTTATTGTGTTCCAGTTCTTTGGGTTTAAGCAATTAGCTGCACAGGGCCTTGGATTGGGTAAAAAAGTATCGGTTGATTTTCTGTACGTTATCGTAGGACTGCATGGCGCACACGTACTGGGAGGGATAATTGCGATGACCCTGCTGTTTGCAAAAGCATTCAGCAGCAGGAAAAGGATATACAACAGTATCCCGGTTGAACTGGTGAGTACATACTGGCATTTTGTAGATGTACTCTGGATCTATTTATTGATATTTTTACTGATGATACGATAAGAAAAAAGTTATAAGTGGTAAGTCTCATGAGTTAACCGAAAAACCTGAAGCTTACTGCTTAAAACCTAAAACTAAAAACTTAGAATTTTTTATGTCAACAACAGCGATACCAACAAATACCAAATGGTGGAACGGGGGCCGGAGTCCATTCAATGCCAGCTATGGTAAAGTGATGATGTGGTACTTCTTAATGAGTGATGCGTTCACCTTTGGTGCATTCCTCATCAGCTATGGTACCATCCGTTTCAGTGTGAACAGCTGGGCCGATCCTAACCAGGTGTTTAATGCATTCCCCGGTTTTGGTCACCAGAACCTGCCGCTGGCCTTTGTTAGTTTGATGACCTTCATCCTCATCTTCAGTTCGGTTACCATGGTACTGGCTGTGCATGAAGGACATAAGATGAACCGGAAAGGTGTTGAGAAATATATGATACTGACGATCCTTGGTGGGCTTGCATTCCTTGGCTGCCAGGCCTGGGAGTGGACGCACCTTTTAACCGGTGAACACATTGCTATGCTCAGCGACGGAACGCTTTCTGTAGTTCCTACTACCGTAAAGATGAATCCATGGGGCACGCATGTAGCCCCTGATGCCATCGCAGCAGCCTTACAAAATACATCGCATGATAAACTGGCCGAAATAGCAGCTACCCTGCACAACGGAGGTGCGGCACATAATGTATCTGCCATGTCATCTGCAGAACTTATCAGCGCTATCCAGGCTTCACCCGAGCTGCACGTAAACCATACAGGCCCTATTGCTTTTGGCGGATACTTCTTCGGCATTACAGGCTTCCATGGCTTCCACGTATTCAGCGGGGTGATCATTAATGTGGTGATGTGGGCTAAAAACAAAACTGGGCCACTTTGATGAACGGGGCCACTACGAAATGATCGAGAAGGCCGGCTTGTACTGGCACTTTGTGGACCTGGTTTGGGTATTCGTATTCCTTTGCTTCTACCTGATCTAATAATATATAAGAACGGTTTAATTTTTTGACTAAGAAGAAAAATAATTGTTATGAGTGAACATGTATCATCAGCGGAAATAACCTTTGCACATGCACCGTCAGAAGGCACTGGTCGTATATGGAAGATATTCTGGGTATTATCTTTTATTACCGTTGTAGAGTTACTGCTTGGTTTTGGCCTGGCGAAACACTGGTTTGGAGAGCCGGAAAAAAGTCATAGTTTAATACTTGCTGTAAAAGGAGTGATCTGTATCCTATCCCTTGCAAAAGCATTTTACATCGTATCAGTTTTCATGCACCTGGGCGATGAGATCAGGAACATGATCATGACCATTGTGGTTCCGCTTTGCCTTTTCATCTGGTTCATCGGGGCCTTCCTTTGGGATGGCAACAGCTGGAAGAACCTGCGTAATACCAATGCCGGCAGCCGCCCTGCAAAAACAGAACAACATCAGCAGCCAGCCGTTGATAAGGACGCAAAAAAATAATTGATATTTGACATCAATAAATAGTTAACCATCCGCCAGCTGCGGATGGTTTTTTTATCCGGTAAATGACGCTCATTGATGTAAATTTGCCAGCATAAAATAACCATGAACAAAAAAGCAATCTTAGCGCTGATACTTGCCACAGCAATGCCCCTTGCCGGATACCTGATCGTGAAGTATTACAGCAAGGAAGCCGTACACATGCCGGCCAGGTATTTTGCGCCGGATTCGGTTATCGTATCAGAAAAGAATGGCAAGACAACAACCGATACCATCTGGCATAAGGTAAAGAACATTTCGTTCACCAATCAACTGGGAAAAAAAGTTTCGCTGGATGACCTGCACGGGAAAGTGCTGGTGATCGATTTCTTTTTTACACGTTGCCCGAGTATTTGTCCCGGCCTCGCCCACAATATGAAGCGCCTGCAGAATTCATTTGTAAAGAACGACAGCATCGTTCAGTTCATTTCCATCAGCGTGGACCCGGAACACGACTCTGTGCCACAACTCCGGAAATTTGCCGATCGCTTTAATGCCAACCACGATACCTGGTGGTTCGTGACCGGCAATAAAAAAGAGATCTATGATTTTGCCTTCAATGAACTGAAAGCAAGCATGGCAGATGCAGAAGTGGATACCGCCTTTCTTCACACACCAAACTTTTTTTTATTAGACAGTAACCGGGTGGTGAGGGGATGGTATAACGGGTTTGATACCGTTAAGCAGGCGCAGCTGGTAAGAGATATTCCGTTGCTGATGCTGGAGCGGGATAAAAAAGCGCCCTCTGTTTTCAGGGAATTCATTCCCATACTTCCCATCATTTTCATTGCCATTGGCATTGTGGTAGTGGTGACGGTGATCTTAAGCAATAAAAGAAATAAACAATAATAACCGATGTTACAGCCTGCTCTTAAAAAGAATGACAAAAAAGCACGGGTATTGATTTTGTCAGTATCAGTCATTGTATTTGCTGCGGTGGTAATATTAAGCCGGGTAAAACTGGAGCTTGACCTGGGCTTTGACATACACCTGTTTGCACTGGCAAATGCAGTTATCAACTCCATCGTGGCCGTATTGCTGCTTGCCGGCCTCATCACTGCAAAGAAAAAGGATCATATAGCACACAAGCAGATCATGCTTTTGCCATTATGCTGTCGGTACTTTTTTTGGTTTCCTATATCTGCCATCACCTGTTTGCAGGTGAAACAAAATTTGGCGGAGAAGGCATCAGCAAGACCATCTACTACATTATTCTCTTTACCCATATCCCACTGGCTGCGATCGTTCTTCCCTTTATTTTATTTACAGCTTACCGTGCCCTTGTCGGGGAATATGATAAGCATAAAAAACTGGTGAGGATCACCTGGCCCCTATGGTTTTATGTTGCGGTTACCGGTGTGCTTGTTTACCTAATGATCAGCCCTTATTACCATTAATGTACTGCAGTAATGAATAATACCAGCCCCGCCTTTTCGACTTTCAAAATAATGCACCGGGCCATGTTCTTCGGGCAATTGGTATTCCTGGGTGTATTGTTTTTCCTGGTTTACCGTAAATCAGTATCACCACCACTGGCTGCACAGGACAAGATATTCCAGGTCATTGCCATTGTGTTTTCCGCCCTTGCTTTCTTTGCAGGTAACGAACTCTTTAAAAGAAGGCTGACGGCTATCAAAGACCGTATTGATTCAACCGTGAAGGAAAAATTTGAGAAATACCGTTCTGCATCTGTCATTCAATGGGCTTTGCTGGAAGGCGCTGTTTTATTTTGTGGCATTTGTTTTTTCCTGGTAGGTAATTATGCGTTCCTGGCCCTGGCTGCCGTGCTTGCCCTTTTATTTATGATGCAGATGCCCGATAAAAATAAAATGGCCTTGCAATTGGGCTTAAGTGCTGCAGACGTTGAGGATCTATAATGCTTCAATAATAATTTTAGCCGGACTCAGGTACATTATTTTCACGGAAATAATATCTCCCGCCTTTGCGCCTTCTTTAAAAGGAAGTTTTGCCTGTATCTTTTCACCCACAACATTTACATAAATACCGTGTGGCGACACTTTGTAAACAACCGTTTCAACCGGGGTTTGCGACTTGTGAAGTTTTAAGGCGGTATGAAATTCCGGGATATAAGTATTGTCGAAAAGTTTGGCGGTTATTTTATCTTTCTTCTCCAGGTTTTCCAGCATAAAAGTTACCGGCTCATTTAACTTATCCTCGGCAGGCCTTACCTGCCAGGGCGAAATGGACACCGGGAAGAACAGGTAACTATCGATCTCTTTTACAAAATATTTATCATCCGCAATTTTCAGGTAACCAAGAAACCTGTTTTCTGTTTTGGCTTTATTCACAAGAACATCCAATGCGGTATTGTATAAGAAACGGATATTGGAAGCGACCATTTTATTTCCCCTGGCCGAAATCCCTGAAGTGAAATTCACCACATCCCCGATATGAAATTCATGTACTTTTTTAATAACGCCTTTCTTTTTTAATAACCCCTGCGTTTCATCATCTACCGGGCCATTGATCGCTTTCTTCTTACCATTGACATCATACTCGATCATCACGGTCTTTTTTTCGTGATTCACAAACGAAACCCTGCCTTGTAGTATAGTATTGGACATGGTTATAAACTTAATTCGATAAGCGGATCCCAGAATCGCTTTTTAAAATCAACAACCGTATCATTCTTAACGGTAACCCCGTCTTTTTTCAATAACTCCTCCATCAGTGTGGGTGTGGCAAAATGATGTTTGCCCGACAGGATACCATTCCGGTTCACTACCCGCTGTGCCGGCACTTTTGGTTTGGCGCTTCCGGCTGCATTCATTGCCCAGCCTACCATACGGGCACTCAGTTTTGTGCCAAGGTAAGCAGCTATGGCTCCGTAGGAAGTAACCTTTCCCTTCGGGATCTGCCTCACCACGTCATATACATCCTGGAAAAAACTGTATTCCTTCAGCGTATTTTTTGGCCCTTCCTTCTTTGTAGGTTTTGCTTTAACTGTTTTTTTACTGACTACTTTCTTTGCCATTGGTTGCTAAAGATAACAATTCACTCCGTTTCGGTTCCGGTACATTTTTATAATCATAAGGGCAGTGCCTGCAACCATTGCCGCAGCAATGCCCCCTGTCTAAATGATATTTGGCAGTGAGCACAATAAATCCCTGTTCATTGTAATAATAGTCTTCGCCTTCAACCCAGTTGTTCTTCATGTTTTAATATTTCCTGCAGTAGCTCATCCAGGTCTTTTATTTCAGCAGGGAGTGAAAATTTCAGGTAATAGATCTTCTTGCTTTGTGCGATATCCAGACTTTCGTAATGGGTTTTTATTTTCAGGTCTTCCCGTATGTTCTTTCCGGCATACAGATCATCCGATTCCTCCAGTATGGTAAGCTCATACATCTGCGCCACTTTTTTTGTAAAAAAGAAAAGATCGGGAGAGTCGGTTTTCAGGTGAATGATACCACCGGGCTTTAAGATATGGTTATATAATCTGAGGAACCGGGGATGTGTTAATCTTTTTTTTGCCCTTGACGTACGCAATTGCGGATCAGGAAATGTGATCCAAAGTTCACTCACTTCACCCGCTGAAAAATAGTCGGCCAGCTTTTCTATCTGGGTGCGTAAGAAAGCGGCATTGGGGATATTATCTTCCAGGCACTTTTTTGCACCGATATACATGCGGTTACCCTTTACATCCACACCAATAAAATTTTGTTGGGGAAACAGGCGGGCAAGGCCAACCGTATATTCTCCCCGGCCACAGGCAAGCTCTAACAACAACGGGTTTTCATTTTTAAAGAACGTATGCCATTGTCCCTGCATGCCAACCGGGTATTCCAGTACGTTGGCAAAGGTTTTTATCTCGTTAAACCGCTTTAATTTTTTTTGACCCATGGGCGGCAAAGATAATTAATTGGGGATTGAATTGACCTGTTCTCCGATCAGGTAAAAATGACAATGGTTGATAATAATAAGGCATAAATAAGGTAGATTTGCTGCTATAATAAACTAAAACTACTAATATGAATACGGTCATCGTTCCGGTTGATTTTTCGGAAACTTCATTGAATGCCGCCCGTTACGCCGCCCGGTTGCTTACTGGTCACTATGAAGTAACCATGATCTTGTACCACAGCTACAGCAAATCTTCAGAAGCAGAAAAAATAACAGCCGACCTGGAAGGCCTCAAAGAATCATTGATGAAAGATCATATTGGGAAGATGGAAATATTGGCGCATGAAGAGAGCGATTTTGTAGACGGGCTGGAGAAAGCTGCACGTCATCGCCGGGCCGACCTTGTGATCATGGGCATTACCGGAAGATCGGCAATGGCACAGGTATTTTTTGGCAGCAATACCTTGAAAATGGCAGAAAGAAAAGTATGCCCGGTTCTCATCGTTCCGCAAGATGCCGTATTCAAACCACTGAAAAATGTAATGCTCACATCCGATTTCAAGAATACGGCGGAAACAACTCCCTCGGCACCCATCAAAGATTTTTTAGACATCTTCAATCCGCAGCTTCATGTAGTGAATGTGGATAAGGATCATTATATCTCCCTTACTGAAGATTATGAAAAGGAAAAGCAGGAACTGAAGCAAATGTTTGCAGATTACAATCCTGAATTCTATTTCATGCGCCTGTATGATGTGGATGAAGCGGTAAACCTGTTTGCAGAAAGCAGGAACATTGACCTGATCATCGCCATTCAGAAAAATCATTCCTTCATTGGTAAATTATTGAGTGGCAATCGTACCAAAACATGGTCCTACCACAGCAAGATGCCGATTCTTGTGATGCATGAGTAAATAAATTTTTGCTTCATCCTGGCAGTTCTTCCAGGTTGTTTACGATGATGTAATTACTAATATTAAAAAATGAAATTACCTCATAGCATAAACTGTCTCTCACTGTTATTAACAGGTTGCCGGCCCTGGTTTCGTTATTGTAAACTGCAACCGCTTTTGCAATTGAATTGTAAAAGCCTTTTCCATCCAGTTCCAGTTTTCCTGCTTCATCAATTACTAACCAGCCAGGGTTTTGTGCCAGTGCATCAAGTAAGATAAAATTTGCCTTTTCGAATGCTGAGGTATAAAAACTAAACCTGCCTACGTTAGTAATCGGCTCTTTGCTGCCAGCGGCATCAATGCATTCAATGTCAGAGATCTCTTTTGTTTTAATGTTCATGATTTTCCGGCTGCCGTTTATGTCCGGCATCAGTATGCCCTGGATATTCTTTGGCCTGTTGCACCACTGCATCAGCCCTGTTGTTTTGCCGCTGTGGATAGGCCGGGAAAAGAGATAGATACTCATTTTTTTTCTGATGGATCTGAACAGGTGAGTGACCAATGAACCAATGCAGAAAAGAAAAACTGCCACCTGGCCAGGCCGGAGTGTTCCCTGCTTTTTTGCCAGGCTAATCCTGAAAACCGGCGCAGCATGGGCAGGAATGCCAGGGTTCTTAAAACCTCATCACTGTACCTGCTTTGTTTTTTCTGCAAAAGCTTTTGAATAAGTTTTGTAAACAGCGGACTGATCAGCATGAACCAGATTAGAATTGCAGACAATGTCCAGCTGACGGTTTTGACAACAGCCAGCCAGCCCTGCTTTGTGTCGGCGGCAAAAACAAACAACAGCACTGATAAAATGATCAAGAGTAACATCATTCTCCATAATTTCTGGTAAACTGTTTTTCTTTTGGTTGGTTCTCCTTTATAAATTTCTTCATTAATTATTTTGTTACTGTCTAAAATAACAATGTCTTTTCCTGCAAAGAAACCCCGGATGGTTTTATTAGCGATCCATGCAATGATGATCCCTCCAACCAGGTAGATCAGCAGGTAAACTGTAACCAGCCATTGGCTTCCATTGCTGGCAGAACTGCCAAACTGTTTTGCAATAAAGGCGATCATTTCATCCATTGCCTTCCAGAAAGACTTGCCGAAGAACAACGTAAGTATAAGCAGTTTCTGAATGGCCGACTCCAGCATGGCGATGCTGCTTAATAATATCATGCTGAAAAAATTGATCGGTAAAAGACTGAAAATTGCATAACCCAGTAATGCCTGGAAGGCAACAGCAATATAGGCCGGGGGCGGAGTGTATGGGCTCACCATTGCCTTTACGATCAGCACGATCATCGCCGCTCTTAAAACCTGTTTCAGGTCGTGTGATGAAATTTCGGCAATAAGACTGATGATGATAACAGCCATTCCTCCCACTAACAAGCCGGTAAAAGGGATCTGCAGGGCATGCATGATACCGCCCAGTCCCGATTCGGAGAATGCCCATAAAGCGGTCAGTCGCTGAACGGCTGCAAGCCGTTGTTCTTTTGTCAGATTTTTATACCCGGTATTCATGTAAAGAAAGCAAGTTGATACAAATATATGAAACGGCGTGCAGCCCGGTTTTACCGGCAAGCTTATTTGTCTGCTTACGTGCAATTTGTTATTTTTATTGTTGCTGCACATTTGCATTTGCTTGCTGTTCTATGTGATCACACCTGTAACTGCGGTGCTGCGTTTAAATTTTAATCCATGAATAAGGAAGCAAATAAATTTATGCGGAAAGCGATCCGTATTTCGGTTTCTAATGTGGAAAAGCAAAAAGGCGGACCATTCGGTGCCATTGTAGTAAAGGACGGGAAGGTTATTGCCCGTGGTTCTAACCAGGTTACTTCCAGCAACGATCCCACGGCTCATGCAGAAGTAGTTGCCATACGTAAAGCCTGTAAAGTGCTTAAAACTTTTCAGCTTACCGGTTGTGAGATCTACACCAGCTGCGAACCCTGCCCCATGTGCCTGGGCGCCATTTACTGGGCAAGGCCAGATAAATTATATTATGCCAACAGCAAGGAGGATGCAGCCGCCATCCAGTTTGATGATAAATTTATTTATGAAGAAATAGCAAAGCCGGTAGAAGAAAGAAAACTGTTCACGAAACAGATACTGAGGGAAAAAGCGATGGAAGCTTTTGAAAAATGGAAAACAAGTCCCAATAAAATTGAATATTGATGATTCGTTTTATCTTAAACGATAAGCTGATCGAAACAGAACTGCCACCAGGAAGTACGGTGCTGGATTTTGTGCGCTATCATAAGCGGCTTACCGGAACCAAGATCGGCTGCCGGGAAGGCGACTGCGGTGCCTGTACCATTTTAGTTGGCAATTTTGAAAAGGATAAATTGGTCTACCGCTCCATGACGAGTTGCCTGATGCCGCTTGGCAACGCACATGGGAAGCATATTGTTTCGGTGGAAGGGATAAACCTGCCTGCCGGCATGGCAGCGTTATCTCCTGTTCAACAGGCAATGGTGGATACCAACGGAACACAGTGCGGATTTTGTACCATTGGCTTTGTAATGTCACTCACCGGGTTTGTGCTGAAAAAAAATGCTAAGCAATACAGCGAAGCCATTGCAGCCATTGATGGAAATATATGCCGCTGCACCGGGTACAAATCAATTGAACGGGCAGCAGAGATACTATCCCAAAAAATGAATGAAAAACCAGGACAGGGAACCATGGCCTGGCTGGTAAAACAAAAATTTATCCCCGAATATTTCCTGCAGGTAAAAGACCGCCTTAAACAATTAAGGGAAAAAATAACGGAATCAGCAACAGAAACTGGCGGACAAAAATTAATGATCGGCGGGGGTACCGACCTGGTTGTTCAGAAAGCATTGATGGTTAAAAAGTCAACTGTTCAGCTTCTCTTTGATGCCGGCGAACTGCAGGAAATAAAATTACAGGATGGACAATGTTTTATCGGTGGAGCCGTAACGGTTACTGCTTTTGCTGAATCGGAATTGATACAGGATATTTTTCCGGACCTGGAGCAATACATCAAACTCATTTCTTCCACACCCATCCGCAATATGGCTACCATGGCGGGGAATATTGTAAATGCTTCTCCCATCGGCGACATGAGCATATTCTTTCTTGCGCTCGACAGTGAACTTGTATTAAATGGGAATGGAACCCGAAGAACAATAAAACTTAAGGATTTCTACAAAGGATACAAACAGATAGATAAAACAATTGGTGAAACAATTGAACAGATCATCTTTACTCCGCCACAGAAAGGCAGTTTCAGTTTTGAAAAAGTCTGCAAACGAACACATCTTGATATTGCCAGCGTAAATTCAGCCTGCCAGGTGAATATGAATCCAGATAGAACAATTAATGATATTCATTTATCTGCGGGTGGCGTAGCGCCATTTCCAAAATACCTCTCCGCCACTGCTGCTTTTCTGAAAGGAAAAAAGACAGATGCAGATGTATTGAAGCAGGCAATAGATATATTGAATACCGAAATTGCCCCGATCAGCGATGCAAGAGGAACAGCAGATTATAAAAGATTACTATTACGCCAATTATTCTTGGCGCATTTTAAGTGCAGTGATGAACTTATTAATGAAGTAATTCGTGGATAAATTCGAAATAGAAGATTAAATAAATGAATACTGGTAAAAATATTAATACTCTTTACCCCCCTTTAGGGGATGGGGGGGGTAACATTGATGCGGCCAATCACGTAACAGGCAGGTCTCTTTATGTAGATGATATCCCGGTAATGGAGGGAGTATTGTTTGTAAAGGTTTTGATTCACACACAGCACATGGAAAAATAAAGAGCCTTGACTTTTCCGTTGCGGAACTGATGCCCGGTATCGTAAAAATATTTTCATACAAGGATATACCGGGCGAAAACCAGGTGGGAGGCATCATACCTGATGAACCATTCCTTGCAGATCATGAAGTGCATTACCAGGGGCAACCGGTCTTATTGATCGTTGCTGAAAACGAAGATGCCGCTGAAGAAGCGATCAGGGAAATTAAAATTGAGATTGAACCACTGCCGGTCATCACCGATCCGAGAGAAGCATTTAAGCAGGGTAAATTATTAAGCCCATCAAGAAAATTTGTAAAAGGAAATGTGGAGGTTGCTTTTAGTAAGTGTAAATATATTTTTGAAGGAAGCACAGAATCCGGGGGACAGGAGCAGTTATATTTAGAAACACAGGGTGCATATGCATATCCAACCGAACACGACAGTGTAAAAATATTCTCATCCACACAAGGCCCAACACAAGTACAACGAACCGCAGCAATGGTATTGGGTGTAGGAATGAATAAGGTGGAAGTGGATGTACCAAGGCTTGGTGGCGGCTTTGGCGGCAAGGAAGACCAGGCCTCTGCTTGGGGAACCATGGCAGCCATGGCAGCGTGGATATTAAAACGTCCGGCTAAATGCATTCCTCATCGAATGGAAGACATGCGGATGACAGGTAAAAGAAATCCGTACAGCAGCGATTATAAGATCGGACTGGATGAAAATCATAACATCATTGCTTACGAAGCAACATTTTATCAGAACGGGGGAGCTGCCGCAGACCTTTCTCCTGCTATTTTGGAAAGAACTTTATTTCATGCTACCAACAGTTATAATATTCCGCATGTAAAAGTTGTTGCACATTCCTGTAAAACAAACCTGCCCCCCAACACCGCCTTCCGGGGTTTTGGTGGTCCGCAGGGAATGTTTGTGATAGAAGCGGCGATCGATCATGCTGCAAGATCACTGAACATTGCTCCCGATCTTATCCAGCGGAAGAACATGATGGATAATGGAGATGAATTTCCTTATGGGCAGATCGTTTCTGAAAGCCAGGCTAAAAGTTGCTGGGATGAAGCGACGGATATTTACAATTTGGAATCTGTGAAAAAAGAAGTGGACTGGTTCAATAAACAAAATCAGTTTTACAAAAAAGGATGGGCATTGATGCCTGTTTGTTTTGGCATCTCTTTTACCAATACCATGATGAACCAGGCCAGGGCGTTGGTACATGTATATTCAGATGGAACAGTAGGGGTGAGTACCGGCGCAGTGGAAATGGGACAGGGCGTGAATTCAAAGATGCTGCAGGTGGCCGCCACTTGCTTTGGAATCTCTCCCGGTAAAATAAAACTGGAAAGTACCAATACAACCAGGGTTTCCAATACGTCTCCTTCTGCAGCAAGTTCCACTGCCGACCTCAATGGCAAAGCATTGTTGAATGCATGCAACCAGATCAAAGAGCGGTTGGTTAATTTTATTAAAACCGAGTTAACGGATAATGAAGACAAAACGGTTGAGATAAAGGATGAAGTGGTTTACATCAATGATGAAGCTTCCATATTCAACTGGAAGAACCTGGTTCAGCAGGCGTTCATGAAACGCATTAACCTGAGTGCAAAGGGCCATTACGCAACACCTTATATCAACTTTGATAAAACAATTGAAAAAGGCCATCCCTTTGCCTATCATGTTTATGGAACGGCACTTACCATTACAACGGTTGATTGCCTACGGGGAACGTATAAAATTGATGCGGTGAAAGTGGTACATGACTTTGGAAGCAGTATGAACCGGGCCGTTGACCTGGGACAGTGCGAAGGAGGCATTGTACAGGGTGTTGGCTGGATGACGATGGAAGAAGTGGTTTATAATGCCGATGGAAAATTGTTGTCCAATGCATTATCTACGTATAAGATCCCGGATATCTATTCAGTGCCTAAAGAAATTGAAATAAAATTTTTGAATACAGATGGAAATGATATGGCCATCTTCAGATCAAAAGCAGTGGGGGAACCACCGCTCATGTACGGTATTGGTGCTTTCTTTGCCATTCGAAATGCTGTCCTCGCATTTAACCCAACAGCAACGATTCCTTATTCAGCGCCCATCACACCCGAAAAAGTGTTGATGGCATTATATAAATAAATTGTGGGCTAAAATCTCCACCCTGAAAGGTGGAGCAATTCATTGAATTGCCCTGGCCTTCAGGCCAGGGATAATAATAAAATAATAATTATGGGCTTTAGCCCGGGAATAAATAATGTGATAGATAAAAAAATGATATACAGTAACCGTTGCTGGCTTGATGGAAAACTTCAGCCGGCAACAATTTGTTTTGCGAACGGGATCATTACAGAAATACATCCTCATAAAACAGCCGGAGCAGAAGATGCAGGCAATAATATCTTAATGCCCGGGGTCATTGATGCACATGTGCATATCAACGAACCGGGAAGAACAGACTGGGAAGGATTTGATACTGCCACACAGGCTGCTGCTGCCGGGGGCACTACCACGATCGTTGACATGCCATTGAATGCAAGCCCCGTTACAACCAATGCTGCAGCGTTTAAATTAAAACTCGATGCATCGGCTGGTAAAATGAACGTGAACGTTGGTTTTTATGGCGGGCTGATCCCGGGGAATCAGAATGACCTGGAAGGACTGATGAAGATGGGCGTATTAGGCATCAAATGTTTTCTCACGCATTCGGGCATCGATGAATTTCCAAATGTGGGAGAAAAGGAATTGAACGAAGCTATGCCGCTGATCGCAAAACATCATATCCCTTTGCTTGCCCATTGCGAATTGGAAGGCGATTGTGTAAATGAATTGGCAACACATCCAACCAGCTATGCAGCATACCTGGCGAGCCGGCCGAAACAATGGGAGAATGATGCGGTTGACCTCATGATAGAACTTTGCCGCAAACATCATTGTGCTACACATATAGTACACGTGTCATCAGCCCAGGCACTGGTACAAATAAAAAAAGCAAAAAAGGAAGGGTTGCCGCTAACGGCAGAGACCTGTACACACTATATTTATTTTAATGCAGAAAATATTCCGGATGCAGATTGCCTGTACAAATGTGCACCACCCATCCGGGAAAAGGAAAATAATGAATTGTTGAAAAAAGCACTGGCAGATGGCGTGCTGAATTTTATCGCAACCGATCATTCACCGGCGCCACCGGATATAAAAGAACTGCAAAGCGGCAACCTTAAAAAAGCATGGGGTGGTATTGCAGGCTTACAATTCTTGTTGCCGGCTTCGTGGACGGCTATGAAAGAACGGATTTCCCTTGAAAAATTCATTCCTTTGCTTACAGAACATCCTGCCTGGTTTTTACAGGTAGAAAACAGGAAGGGCCGGCTGGCCATTGGATATGATGCAGACCTGGTTGTATGGAACCCGGAGGAAAAATTTGAAGTAAAGGCCGAAGACATTTTACACAGGCACAATTGCAGTCCCTACACCGGCCAGCAATTATACGGAACAGTACAGCAAACAATTGTAAATGGTATCACTGTTTATCATCCCGATAGCTATCGGGACAAAAAAATAATTCAAAAAAACGCAGGACAATGGCTTTTGAAAAAGTAAAAGAGATCATTAAAGAATCACCGGCATTTACGCAACTCACCGACCTGGCTGCTGAACGGCTGGGTGGAAAGGTTCTTTATGCAACCGATGACTTCTTTGCAGAAAAGGAAAACCTGGTAAAACCCGGAAGAGGAATTTTTATTACCGATAAATACACCGACCGGGGCAAATGGATGGACGGGTGGGAGAGCCGCCGCAAACGTACACCGGGTCATGACTGGGCAGTTGTTCAATTAGCAACACCCGGCAGGATCGTGGGATTTGATATTGATACCAACTTTTTCCTGGGCAATCATCCGCCGCATGCTTCAATTGAAGCAATAAATGTTACCGATGCCGCATCGGTTAGCGACTGGGATAAAGCTGACTGGAAAGAGATCTTGCCTAAGTCACATTTAGATGCCGGCTCACAAAATTTTTATGAAAGCAACAGCAATGAGACATTTACACATATCCGCCTGCATATTTATCCCGATGGCGGCGTAGCAAGATTAAGGGTGTATGGGGAAGTGTTCAAAAACTGGAAGCTCGTTTCTGCTGAAGAAGAAATTGATCTGGCAGCTGCCATCAACGGCGGTAAAGCCATTGCCTGCAACGATATGTTCTTTAGCGCCATGGGTAATTTAATAATGCCGGGCCGCGGGGTAAATATGGGCGATGGCTGGGAAACAAAGCGCAACCGTACTCCCGGTAACCGGGATTGGGTAATCTTAAAACTGGCAGCGCCCGGCAATATTGACCGCATTGTTGTGGATACCTGTCATTTTAAAGGAAATTATCCCGATACCTGTTCCATTGAAGCTTGTAATACTGCAAACGATACGGATGTGATAAATGATAAAGTTCAATGGGCAGAATTATTACCAAAGCAAAAATTAAGTGCGGACAAGGAGCATGAATTTAGTAAAGAAATAAATCATGCCGCTGTTGTTTCGCATGTGCGGTTAAATATTTTTCCTGATGGCGGCGTCAGCAGGTTACGCCTGTTCGGAAAGAAAAAAGATTGATAATGATCGGAATAGTTTTATTATCGGTTTTTGGATTTGTGCTTGTGATGCTCACCATCATGACCTACTACCTGCGTGGAATAGCTCAAAAAACTGCAGCAGACGATGAAGCCGGCGTAAATGTTGAGAATAAGAAAGAAGAGATCGCATCCTCACAAAATTTTGTTTATACAGCACTGGTACTTGTTTCTGTTGCCCTGGTTGCTTCTCTTTACCTATATGTAAAAGGCACGCCATGGGAGGCCCACCTGATGGAATGGCTGAACATTGTTGTACGGCTGATGCACATTACATTCGGTATTGCCTGGATAGGTGCTTCCTTCTATTTTGTTTTTTTAGAGAACGCATTGAACCGAACCAAGGATGTACGGGATGAACTGGCCGGTAACCTCTGGGCTGTTCATGGCGGTGGATTTTATTATCTCGAAAAATATAAAGTAGCGCCCAAAACGGTCCCAAAACATCTGCACTGGTTTAAATACGAAGCTTACTTTACCTGGATCTCGGGATTCTGTTTGCTTTTTGTAGTTTATTATTTTAATGCATCGGCATTATTAATAGATAAAAATGTTTTGAATATCACTGCACTGCAGGGAATTGGTATTGGCGTGGGTTCATTTGTTGTGGCATGGATCATCTATGACCTGCTTTGTAAATCGCCCCTGGTAAAAAGGCCAATCTTGTTTACCCTGCTTGGTTTTACATTTTTAGTTGGCTTTGCATATTTCTACAGCCTTGTGTTTAGCAGCCGGGCAGCATATATACATTTCGGCGCCATGATCGGAAGCATTATGGTGGCCAATGTTTTTTTTGTGATCATACCGGCACAAAAGGCAATGGTGAATGCGGCAAAAAAAGGATTGCCATTAAATCCTCAATTGGGAAAGAATGCACTCAATCGTTCCCTTCATAACAACTATTTTACTTTACCGGTCTTGTTTGTAATGATCAGCAACCACTTTCCCAGTACTTTTGGATACGAACAACCCTGGCTGCTATTGGTCATCATTTCGCTGGGAACAGCCGGGGTAAAGCATTATCTTAACCTGCGGGAAAAAGGGCAGCTATCGGTTTGGGTATTGCCGGTATCGGTGGTAATCTTATTGGCTGGTGCATTTATTTCTGCTCCGCCCAAAGATCCCGGGGCCTGCAATTCAAAAATAGAATTCAGCGAAGTGAATGCCATCATCCAGGCAAGATGCATAACCTGCCATTCGTCAAAACCAACGGATGATGTGTACAAAGCACCACCCAACGGCGTGATGTACGATACCCCGGATGATATTGTGAAGAAGGCAACCCTGATCATGCAGCGGGTTGTAGTAACGAAAACGATGCCGCAGAATAATAAGACGAACATCACACAAAAAGAAAGGGATATCATACGGTGCTGGATCGAACAGGGCGCATCAACAAAATAACTAAAGGAGTATTATGACAATAAAAGCATTTAATAAACTTAATAAGGAAGAAAAGAAAAAGCAACTGATGAGTTGTTGTGGTTCCTCAACCTGGGCCGGCCTGATGATAAAACAATTCCCGTTTGCCGATGAAACGGACCTGGTGAATGCGGCGACAGATGTTTGGTACAACCACTGCAACAGCATCGACTGGCTTGAATCTTTTGCGCATCATCCCAGGATCGGGGATATTAAAAGTCTTACTAAAAAATTTGCAGGCAAGGAGCAGGCATCGGTTGCCGCTGCTTCAAAAAAGACCATTGCTGCACTTGCCGATACCAATGCAGCCTATGAATCGAAATTTGGATTTATATTTATAGTTTGCGCTACCGGAAGATCTGCCACAGAAATGCTGCGCCTGCTGGAAGACAGGTTAAGCAATACGATCGGGGAAGAATTGCATATTGCCATGGGCGAACAAATGAAGATCAGTATTCTCCGGTTTCAAAAATTAATTACAGAAGGAAGCTGGACTAATTTAAAACAAAGCCAACTTACTACACACGTGCTCGACACATCTGCGGGCAGGCCCGGGAAAGATATCAGCATCCGGTTACAGATACCGGTAAACGGTGTTTGGCAAACCATTGCACAGGGCATTACAAATGAAGATGGACGAGTGGGCGATCTGTTGCCTGCTCAAAAAAAACTGGCCCATGGAAACTACAAACTGGTTTTTGACACCGGGAGTTATTTTGCGGCTCAGAAAATAAAAGGTTTTTATCCTGAAGTGGAAATTCAATTCATCGTTTTTGACGATGCACATTATCACGTACCGCTGCTGATCAACCCCTTTGGGTATTCCACTTACCGGGGCAGTTAACTTATAGCCCTAAGGCACGAAGATGCAAAGTGAGCGAATAAAAAATAAAAAAATGATGAGTATTACAATTCCATCCGTTCAGAAAGAACAGTTATTTAATAAACTGAAAGAAGCAAATACTGCTTTCCAGCAAATTTATCCCGGCGACCGGAGTGAGCGCCAACCCGTGCATACATTATATGGCGGTGCTAACCTGTTTAAGTATGATGCAGCCATATCGCTTGGCAAAAGAGCCCTGGAAATTTTTGAGACCTATGCACCCGATCACAACGTGTTTGGAAAAATATTCGACATGGATACCAATTCCGGCTTTAGCAAAAAGGTTTATGATAAAGTAATAGCAAAACTGAAAGCAGAAGCCATTGAAGATTTCCGGATCGATTTTGAAGACGGCTATGGCAACCGCAGCAACGAAGAAGAAGATGAAACAGCCCGTACTTCAGCATTAGAAGTTGCAAAAGGAATGACGGCAAAAACATTATCACCATTCATCGGCATCCGCATAAAACCCTTTACGGAAGAGATGAAGGAAAGAGGATTGCGCACACTGGATATTTTTATAAGCACATTGGTGAAAGAAACAGGAGGTAAACTGCCGGATAATTTTATTGTAATGCTTCCCAAGGTTACCATTCCTGAACAACCGGCAACCCTTGCTTCTTTCTTTGATATTCTTGAAACGGAATTAAAAATGGAAAAAGGCAGCCTGAAGATGGAAATGATGGTAGAGACCACGCAGGCCATCATGGCAATTGACGGAACAAATCCATTATACAAATTCATTAAAGCAAGTAAGGGCAGGTGCATTGCCATGCACTTTGGTACGTACGATTATACCGCAAGCTGCAGCATCACGGCAAAGTACCAGGAGATGGATCATCCCGTTTGTGATTTTGCACACCACATGACCAAAGTGGCACTGGCACATACCGGTATCTGGTTAAGCGACGGCGCCACCAACACCATGCCCATCGGCCCTCACCGGGGCGATAACTTAACGAAGGAACAATTGCAGGAGAATATGGATACGGTTCATCGTGCCTGGAAAAAAGGCTATGGTCATATCCGTCATTCTTTGTGGAATGGGTTTTACCAGGGATGGGACCTGAACCCGGCACAATTTCCCATGCGCTATGCCGCCGTGTTTGCCTTCTTTTTAGAAAGTTATGATGATGCCGTGGAGCGATTGAAAACCTTTGTGGAGAAAGCAGCAAGGGCCACCCTGATCGGCGATGTGTTTGATGATGCAGCAACAGGCCAGGGCTTACTCAACTATTTTTTGCGTGCACTGAACAGCGGTGCTATCAGCGAAGAAGAAGTATTGGTAACGGGATTAACACTGGACGAAATACGTGGGCGTTCATTCAAAAGATCCTTGAAAATAGAAAAAAACAGCCATGAGTGTATGGGAATTTATACATGAAAAACTTTATGACGGCATTAAAGTAATACTGCTTTATGTATTGGAAAGCGAAGGCAGCTCTCCCGGGCGGCAGGGCTTTAAAATGGTGCTGGCCGAAGACGGAACCTATTCCGGTACGATCGGTGGCGGCATCATGGAATATAAATTCATAGAAAAAGCAAAAGGCCTGCTGCAACAAAATGAAACAAAGGTTTTGTTGCAAAAACAATATCATGATAAAAATCACGGCAGCGACCAGTCCGGTATGATCTGTTCCGGCAGCCAGCTGAATGTTTTTATCCCGGTCTCGGCAACGGATAAAAAGACCATTATCAACATTTTTACACGAAAGGGAAAAACCATTCAGCTTTCACCGGCAGGGATATCAACCATCACGGGAAAAGCAAAAGGCCTCCAGTATAAAAACGATGAAGACTGGGTATATACCGAAGCCATAAGTGAACAACCCGTCATCCATATCATTGGTGCAGGGCACATTGGATTGGCTTTATCTGAACTGATGTCCTTTCTTGGTTTTTTTATCAAGGTCTATGATGACCGGCCCGGGTTAAAGACACTGTGGCAGAATAACTTTGTTGATGAAAAAATAATTATACCGGGCTATGATCAGTTGAATGATTTTTTTACTGCTACTGAACACGATTTTGTAGTGATCATGACTGTTGGATACCGCACGGATAAGATCGTTTTGGAACAATTGGCGGGAAAAAGCTTTTTCTACCTGGGCCTTTTAGGAAGTAACCATAAAATAGAAATACTGTTTAAAGAATTACAAAAAGAGGGAGTGCAGAAAGAATGGCTGGATACAATCTTTTCTCCTATCGGGGTGTCTATTGATAGCAAAACAACAAAGGAAATTGCGGTAAGCATTGCAGCCGAGATCATCCGGGAGAAGAATAAACATCTCCCCGGGGGAAGAGGAACACTAAATATTATTTAAACACTTCATCGGTTCCCTTATATGCAAAGCGGTTGAACCAGGCTTTATTAGCCGACTCTTTTCCTGATGAAGTTGCATACAATGCATACACGGCTCCCACAAAGCCACCGGCTGTTTTTGTGCTGAGGAATTTTGCATCCAACCCCTCTTTCGTCATCAATATCCAGCTTTTTCCACCCTGGGAAAAATAAAATAAATACGCACTGTTCCCGGATTCAATTTTTAAACTCAGCTCCTTAACAGATGCGTCAATATCTTTACTGGCAACCAATACCATACTGCTGTCTTTCGCTGATTGATATAACTCAACAACGGGCCTGCCATTATTTACAGACTTACACAGGTAATAAAAATGTGTCTCATTCTGGAAAACAACGATCCCAGCTTTTTCATTCACGGCTCCCGCAGTAAAATCTAATGAAGTGGTAACTGTACTGTTGTGGTTTTGCTGACGGAAAGCAACAAAGGACGGATTCTCTTTTCCGTAGCATGTTTCCTTTCGTAAACCGATGCGAAGCCAACCCTTTTTTTCTGTGAGGCTATACCATGGCTCTGTAACGGTTCGGAGAAACATAAAGCGGGCATCCAATTTTTCTTCATTGAATTCTGTACTGAAATAAGCATTACCGCCAAACGGGTTGTTTACTTTTTTGGTCAATGAAGGAATGGGTACCGGGCATTGATATTTCACTTCTTCATTCCCCTCCAGGATATGCGGCCAGCCACCTTCCCATTTTACCGGGGCCATGAAAGTTTCCCGGCCGATGTTGTAATGATCGGCTTCATACGGCCGGCAACCAAGGAAAACCGCAACCCATTTTCCATCGGGAGTTTCCACAAAGTCGGCATGCCCGGTGGTGGTGACCGGTTTTTTTCTTGCCGTATCCAAATGCCTTTGTGTTAGTATCGGATTCTTTTCATAAGATATGTAAGAGCCATCCACGGCCTTGCTTCTGAATACCACTTCGGAATGATTGTATCCTGTTCCCCCTTCTGCACAGATCAAATAATACCATCCGTCTTTTTTAAAAACATGAGGCCCTTCGATCCAGACAGGTTTTTTTGCCATATCCGTTCCGCCATTGATCAACAACTTTTCTTCGCCGGTTACCTTAAGACTAACTGCATCAAATTCAAACATGCGTATGGTGCGGTGCCCGTTGTGCAATGAAATATTATTTGGCGGAATACTGTTGAATAATACGTATGCTTTATCATTATCATCAAAGTAAAGGGACGGATCAATGCCATTCACTTCCTTTAGCCAAACCGGGTTGCTCCATGGGCCTTTGGGATCTTTGGCAGTGATGACAAAGTTCCCACCCTTATCTATCAATGTGCAGATGATGTAATAAGTGCCTTTGTGATACCGGATCGTTGGTGCAAATAAACCTCTTGATACGCCGGCTCCTTTCAGATCCAATTGGTCAGGTCTGTCCATCGCATGTCCTATCTGTTTCCAGTTCACCAGGTCTTTGCTGTGAAAAATGGGAAGCCCGGGAAAATAAGCAAAGGATGAGTTGACGATATAATAATCACTACCAACCCTGCAAATACTTGGGTCGGGATAAAAGCCTGACAGGATCGGGTTATTATAGGTAAGCTGAGCTGAACAAATTAAAGTGATGCAAAACAGCGGAACGGTTGAAAATATTTTTTTCATGTTATCGGGTTTAAAAATTCAAATGATCATATTTAAAATAAGCACCCCGAGCAGCCCGGTGATGGAAATAACTGTTTCCATTACTGTCCACGACAGGAAAGTTTGTTTTAACGACAGTTTAAAAAATTCTTTGAACATCCAGAAGCCGGAATCATTGATGTGTGAACCAAAAACACTTCCTGCTCCTACGGCCAGTACCATCAGCTCCGGCGAAACATTGGTTTGTGCTAATAAAGGTGATACAATGCCGGCAGCGGTAATGCCTGCCACGGTTGCCGAACCGATCGTTACCCGTAACAATGCAGTAACTACCCAGGCAAAAACCAGTGGAGGCATTTGCCATTTGCTGCTGAAGGAAGCGATATAAGCTCCGGTACCGCTATCGGTTAATACCTGTTTTAAAACTCCGCCAGCTGTAATGATGAGCAGGATAAGCGCAATTCCGGCAATGGCATCGCTGAGCCATTTCATGCATTCTTCTGTTTTTATCTTCATGCTTATACTGAAATAAAGAAAGCCAAGGATGACAGACAGGAGCAGGGCAATGGTGGAGTCGCCCATGAAGAGCAGTATTTTTTTAAGTACGCCATCCTGCAAAAAATTTCCTGCAATAACCGACAGTGCGATGAGGAATACAGGTAATAAAGCGATGCAAAAACTGGGAAAAGCCGCCGGTAATTTTTTTAATACTACCATGGGTACATCTGTTTGCTGCTGGCCGTTACTTATCTTTTGTAGTAGTCTTCCTAATAATGGTCCGGCAATAATAACAGCGGGAATGGCAATGCAGATGCCATATAATAATGTCAACCCCATATCGGCATGAAAAGAATTGACCAGCACCACCGGGCCGGGATGTGGTGGAAGAAAACAATGAGTAGTTGAGAGCGCCGCCGCCATGGGGATAGCAATGTACAGAAGCGGCAGTTTTGTTTTTCTTGCCAGTGTAAAAACAAGCGGTACCAGTATAACAAAGCCGGCATTATAATAAAGCGGTATGCCGATAAAGAAACCGGTGAGCAATACGGCCCATTGAATATTCCGTTCACCAAAAGCATGAATGAGAGTGGAAGAAATTTTTTCAGCAGCACCCGACATCTCCAATATCTTCCCGAGTATCGCCCCAAGACAAATGATAAGTGCAATTCCTCCCATGGTACTGCCTACTCCTTTCTCAATTGACCGCAACAGGTCCGCCGGCTGCATACCCAGGCAAAGACCTGTAAGAATTGAAACGATCAGCAACGACAAAAAAGGGCTTACCATTTTCACCGTAAGGAAAACCTGGAGAGCAATGGCTGCTATGATGATGATGAATATCACTGGTTACCCGACCGTATTTATTAATGTGCCGATGTTGTCGATGGAAATAATTATCTCATCTCCACTTTGCAGGGTAAAATCATTGCCGGGCACAACGCCGGTTCCGGTCATTATTAAACAACCATGCGGAAAACTGCATTCCCGGTAAACAAACGAGACCAACTCCTGAACTGTTCTTTTCATCTGGTTTATTGCAACCGAACCTTCAAAAACAACAGCATTATTTCTTTTAATGACAAGGCTGATCATTATATTGCCATGAAGTGGTTGGTCGGTTACATAAATGCAAGGACCGAGTGCAGCACATTCATCATAGGTTTTTGCCTGGGGAAGATATAATGGATTCTCTCCTTCAATACTGCGGCTGCTAATATCGTTGCCGATGGTATAGCCAACAATTTTTCCGGATGACGTAACAACCAATGTCAGCTCGGGTTCGGGTACATCCCAGGTAGAATCTTTCCGTATCCTTACAAAAGCATTGTTGCCAACAACCCGGTGAGGCGTTGATTTAAAAAACAATTCCGGCCTTTCGGCTTCATAAACTTTAGCGTAAAAGTCGGCGCCGCCGGAGGCCTTGCTTTCTTCCTGCCGGCCAACCTTGCTTCGTAAATAAGTAACGCCACATGCCCATAACTCCTGTTTACTTCCAATGGGGGGTAATAATTCATCAATTAAACTTTTGTTGTTGGCAGCCAGGCCTTCAATAAGCTGTTCAGTCTTTTGTAAAAGATCATCATCATTAATGAAAGAATCCCAGGCCTCATTTTTAAACAGGAAAATTTTTTCATCTTTCTCCGCAACGATCCCATTTTTGGTTTTATATAATTTCATATTTAATTTCTCATTTTAATTCGCAATACATACATATCGTTGGTGATGTACAATGTTTTTTCATCGGGCGATAAGGCACAGTTGGATGTGGCATTATCAAGCATTAGTCTGCCTAACAATTTTCCCTGGTTATTAAAGATCAATATTCCGCCAGGCCCGGTTGCAAAAACATTCCCATTCTTGTCGATCTTCAAACCATCAGGCAGCCCCTTCCAGGTTTTATCACTATTGGCTAAGTTGTAAAACTCTTTGCCATTGATGAGCGAATCACCCAATACATCAAATACATACCAGTTCTTTTTACCGGGATCTGAGTTTGCCACGAGCAATCTTTTCCCACCCGGGAAAAAGGCAATACCATTTGGTCTTGTGATAGAGCCCACCAGTAAAACAACTTTTCCATCTTTTTTTATTTTGTACACTCCATTAAAAGAGGTCTCTTTTTTAAGGTCAGAATCATCTTGTGTTTGCAACCCGTAAGGAGGATCGGTAAAGTATAATTCTCCTTCAGCGCTGTAAACCGCATCGTTCGGACTGCTGAACCTTTTTCCGGAATATTTATCAGCAAGTGTGATGAACTTTGGTGTTGGTTCGTTCAAAGGAGCATCCATCCTTGCCATTCGCCTGTCGCCATGCTGGCATAAAACGAGATCACCATTTGCATTTAACAGCAACCCATTGCTGCCGGGTTCTTTACAGGTTGATGGAACCGGGCCGGTATAGCCTGAGGGTTTTAAATAAACCTCCTTTCCTTTTTCTTCTGTCCATTTATAAATAGTATTGGTTGGCACATCTGAGAACAACAGCATTTTATCCTTCCCGATCCATAAAGGTCCTTCGCTCCATTCAAAACCTTCAGCAATGATCTCTGCTTTGGCATCGGGAGAAATAATGGAATCAAGTGCCGGATCTATCCTTTCAATGGAGCCGGTCGTTTTATATTGCTGTTTACTGCTGCAACCGGTCATTGCAGAAAAAATGAGTAAGAAAAAAATGTATCTCATAAAAATGGTTTAATGCAGCTCTCTTGTTACTTCACTGCCTGAGCCTCCCTGTAAAATATCCAGGTCGGCACCCAGGTGTGCCTGCTGTACATGATCGATGTAAAACTTCACATAACCCCTTGTTGCCATCGGCTCCGGCGCTTTCCCATACTGCTTTTCTTTTTAAAAGTTCTTCATCGCTCACCTCCAGGTGTAATTTTCTTTGTGCTACATCCAGTTCGATCACATCACCGTCGTTTACCAGCGCTAATAAACCGCCGATAGAAGACTCCGGTGAAATATGCAGCACTACGGTTCCGGCAGCCGTGCCACTCATTCTTCCGTCGGAGATGCGAACAATATCTTTCACTCCTTTCCTTAATAATTTTTCCGGCAGGTCAACATTGCCTACTTCCGGCATACCGGGGTAACCAACCGGCCCAACACCTTTTAATACGATCACCGAATTTTCATCAATATCCAAATTCGGATCATCGATCCTTGCATGGTAGTCTTCCATCGTTTCAAATACAACGGCTTTGCCTTTGTGCTTCATCAATGATTGGGTTGCGGCCGATGGCTTGATGACAGCACCGTCTTCACAAAGATTTCCCTTCAACACAACAATACCTGCTTCATTTTGCAGCGGGGTATCAATGGAGGTAATCACCTCTTTGTTATAGCAAACTGGATTACTATTATTCTCACCGATTGTTTTTCCATTCACTGTAACCGCATCATTGTGCAATTGTTTTTTCAGTTCATTGATCACCACTGGCAGCCCACCTGCATAATAAAAATCTTCCATCAGGTATTTGCCGGAAGGTTTGAGGTTAACCAGCAAGGGTATTTTACTTCCGATGGTATCAAAATCTTCCAGCTTTAATTCAATCCCGATCCTTCCGGCGATGGCCAGCAGGTGAATGATAAAATTTGTTGACCCACCAACAGCTGCATTCACCATGATTGAATTTTCAAAAGCTTTTCTTGTCAGGATCTTTGAAATTTTCATATCCGCTCTCACCATTTCCACAATTCTTCTTCCGGACAACTGTGCCATTACTTTCTTTCTTGAATCAACAGCCGGTATTGCAGCGGCGCCTGGCAAGGTTAACCCCAATGATTCTGCCATACAGGCCATGGTGGATGCCGTACCCATCGTCATGCAATGACCCTGGCTTCGGGCAGCGCCGATCTCTGCTTCATGAATATCTTCTGCCGTATAATTTTCCACCAGTGTTTTTTCTTTTACCATCCAGTTGAAGGAGCCGCTTCCCAAACATTCTCCTTTGAATCTTCCATTAAGCATTGGTCCGCCCGGAACAACAATGGTCGGCAGGTCAACACTGCATGCACCCATGATGGTGGACGGTGTTGTTTTATCGCAACCGGTTAATAATACAACGCCGTCAAGCGGGTTGGCCCGGATGCTTTCTTCTACATCCATGCTTGCCAGGTTGCGGAACAACATGGTAGTTGGCCGCATGATCGTTTCACCCAATGACGTGACAGGAAATTCCAATGGAAAACCACCTGCTTCAATAACACCCCGCTTTACTATTTCGGCAAAATCACGGAGGTGACCGTTGCATGGCGTGAGTTCACTCCATGTATTACAGATGCCGATCACTGGCCTGCCTTTGAAGTAATCATCGGGATATCCCTGGTTGCGTAACCAGGAACGATGGACAAAACCCATTTTGTCGTCTTTGCCAAACCAGTCTTCGCTTCTTAATTTTTTACTCATATCAATTTTATTATGCCATGCAATTCCATGTTCAGACGAGGACGTCAGATCATTACTTTTTTTCCGGTGTGCATTGCCTCATAAACAGCCTGCAGGTATTTTACATCCCTTCTTCCCAGTTCGCCAGGTACAATGGAAGGGCTGTTGTTTTTTATTGAAGCGGCAATTCCATCCATTTGTTTCGCCTGTTGATTTATGTGTGGAAAGTTCATGGTACCGGCCGGAGTGGAGCCGCGTTGACCTGTATAATTGTAAGCCGAGGTCAATTCAAAAATTCCTTTTTCGGCTTCAGCCTTTAAAAAATTCATTCCGTCGTCATAGCTTGTTCTGCAGTCGGTAATTAATCCATTCGGAAATTCCATCTGCCAGGTGAGTGACTGCTCCACTTCTTTGAAGCGCTCAAGATCTGTTTTCACTCCTTCCTTTGCAGTGACCGCAATGGGCTCCATACCGGTTGTATAACACATGGCTTGTATCACATAGATACCAAGATCCATTAAAGGCCCGCCACCAGCATATTTCTTAGTGAGCCGCCATTGTGAAGGACTGGCCCTGAAGCCAAAGCCACCCGACAGTTTTTTTATTTCACCATATACTTTCTGTGTGCCGCACCGTACCATTTCTAAATTGTAAGGCTCAAAATGCAGGCGGTAACCAATGGATAAATATTTATTCGCTTTTTTAGCTGCTGCGATCATGCGGTCACAATCTTCTACGGTGATGGCCATAGGTTTTTCGCAGATCACATGCTTGCCGGCTTCGAAACCACGGATGGTATATTCTGCATGCATATTGTTTGGCAGCACCACGTATATTATGTCGATATCGGGATTATCTTTTATAGAGTCATAATTTTTCGTAGCTGTAAATATTTTTATCGGGAATATTATATCGTTCTTTCCAGGCTGGAATTTTTGATGGAGTACCTGTAACGATCCCGGCGAGGTAACAGTTTTCTGTTTGCTGCAATGCCGGGGCCAATTGGTTGGTAGCATAATTTCCTAATCCAACCAACGCAATGCCGAGTTTTCCATCATTCCTGTTTTTCATTTTAGTTTGATTTGATTTTTCATCATTGCAATTGGAATATGCAGAGAGCAATGGAATGCCCAGGCCTGCAAGACCAATGTTGTAAATGAATTTTCTTCTTGATGTACTGTTTTTTTTCATACTTATTTTTTAACCACTAAGACACGAAGGCGCAAAGCGGCGCTAAGATTTAGTTCTTTTCATAGAAGTACAATTGACAGAACTCTTTTGTCCTGCTACCTTTCAGGGGTTGGGGGCAAAATATCTTGCTGCAAATTCCAGGAACACCGGCCAGTTAGGACCGGGAGTATGTCCAAGAGTATGCTGACGAAATGCGATCTCTCCACTCATCAATCCTGTTTCCACTTTTGGAAAAACTGTTGTGCCCAGGTCCTTTTTGCCAAGCAATGTATAAACCGGTCCTGCAGCAACAGCCGCCATGAACATTCCTCTTGCATCTACCCACCCATCACCTTTTTCACCGGCACTGATAAAAACCGGGCGTGGTGCACACAGGGCGATCAGTTCATGTGAATCAACCGGCATATCGCCCCAGTTCAATGGCCCGGCGTATTTGATGAAGTTGCCCGCCATCCAGTGATACTCGCCGCTGCTGGCAACATTCTCTACGAGCTCACCTGCATTTCTTCTGTGAAGTTTAGCGCCGCCTTCACCGGAGGAGCTGACAAATGCTGTTGCAAACCTGGCATCATAAGCCAATGTCACCAATGCGGCTTTGCCATATCTTGAGTGGCCTTCGATCGCTACTTTCTTTGCATCTACATTTTTATCTGTTTCAAAATAATCCAATGCTTTGCCGGCGCCCCATGCCCATGCTTTTAAACTTCCCCAGTCATCCGCTTTTCTTCTTTCGCCTTTATTCAACAGGCCGATGATCCCCTGTGTTAAGCCTGCGCCATTATCTGCCTGCACGCTTGTTGGAACAAGTACCGCATAACCCCAGCCTCTCGCCAAACATTGTTGCTGCCAGGTTGGTTCGCTGGATTGATTTGTTGGTGGTAACCGGAATCCCGGTGGAAATACAAACCCAAATTCCATGATCACCGGAACAGGCTGCGTTGCGTTTGCCGGAACAGCCAGCGAAAGTTGTATATCTACCTTAACAGAAGGATAGGAGTAATTATCCACATGCCCGATAAGCTGTTTTAGTTTTATTGGGTATTGGCCATTCATTGTATCAACTGCTCTTACTACTTCCCAATTCACTTTCGGTGTGTTGGCAGGCATACGGCCATAAATTTCCCGGTCAAAATCCTCCACGATCTCTGGCCTTCTTTTATTCCACCATGTTTTAGCATCCTTTACTTTCTTTCCGTTCTTTAATGTCAATGCATCAGGAAGTATTGGATATGGATTTGCCTTTGCTTCATCGTAATTGGCGGCATTGGGCGCTTTGGGATCATTGCCATTGGCACCCGGGCGAATAGACGTGATGCCCAGCTTTGCCAAGGTGACCCTGTAATCTTCTTCGGTGAGTTTGTTTATCAACTGGCGGTCCTGCCAGCCTTTGATATAATCTGCCACTTCAACCATGGGCGCCACCCAGATATCTTTTTCGTTTTGTTTCAGGTAAGAAAGAAATTGCCGGTGTGCCGGTAGGGATACATCCAGTCCGTTGCCACCACCTACTCCATGAAATAAAATAACGAGCAGTGAATTTGTTTCAACTGCCTTCTTCACCCATTCGATCATTTGTTCAGCGGTATGATTGTTCACCATGTAACAATCCACGTTGTAAAGGTCTACTTCGTTTATCTTATGCATTTCATTTCGTACAGACCTTAGCGCTGCGAAGTCATTCTTTATCTCGTTGCTGAAATCAATACCACCCACCTTAGTATCGGCACAGGTAAAGGCGAATGTTCTTTTCTTCTTCCCATCAAGCGATTCAAGAAATAAATTCGTCATCCTGATCTCATCCGTCATGCGTTTGACTGTATAGGTACTCATATCGTATTCCTTGCTCACCCATTCCCTGTCTTTACCGCCAATACACGGATGAAACAAAGTGTGGTTACCCAATTCATACCCTTTATCAGCTATTTTTTTCCAGTCATTCATACGGGTTTGTACGGAAGTAGAAAAAGCAGTAACATAAAATGTTGCTTTCAGTCCCAGTGAGTCTAATACAGGAATGGCATTATCCAGTTGCTGGTTGTATGCATCATCATAGGTGATCACAACTGCACATTTCTTTCCCCGCCAGGGCTGGTTGGATTGTGAATAGCCAATAAGCGATAGAGGAAGAATCAGAAATAAAAATAAATTTTTCATTTTTCCAGTTTTATGATTTGTTCTGTCCAGGTAGGGCCATTGATGTAAAACATTCCGTTCTTATAGTGAACCGGCTCAAAGCCCATCTGTGGTGTTTTTTCCCATGGTTCAAAAGTCTGGCTGTAAGGATAGGCCCTTTTTTCATACATAAAATAATGGCAGGAACTCCATAGCTGCCCGTCAGGCCCTTCAAACAATGCATTATGCCCTGTTTCCTGGTAAGGGTCTTCGGTATCCTGAAATTCCAGGTCGGCATAGCCGCCGGTTTTTGCCATCTCGGTACGATACCTTTTTTTTCTTGTGCCGAAAATCGGTTCGGGTGACGCTAATTCCCAGGGCCCCAGAGGTGTTTTTGATTTTAATAGACCAACTTCATAGCCACGGGTCCAGGTAGAAAAGAACATAAAGTAGGTTCCTTCTTTTTTTATTACAAAAGGTCCTTCAATACCACCTACCATCCATTCGGGCCAGCCGGGTTGTTTTTTATCAAGAAATTTTTGAATAGGAGTAGTTAGTTTACCAGTATTCAGGTCAATCTTTGCCTGGAATAATCCATTGCCGCTGCAATAGAGATAGGTTTGTCCGTCTTCATCTTCAAACAGCGTTGCATCATTATTGTACTGCGGCGTTAGCGGGCCGTTTACCAATTTGTATGGCCCGGTAACACTATCGGAAGAAAATAGCCAGATGCTGTGCGTTTTCATGCCTTTGGGATCATCGGCTGTTACGCTTCCGCTGTTTACAGTGAGCCAGTACCTGTTTTTTATAAAGTGAATTTCCGGCGCCCAGAATCTTCCATTATACGGGCAACCGGGAGGGAGCTTACTTGCATCTATAAGCCATGAATGCTGCTTCCAATGAATCAGGTCGTCTGACACCAGCAAACGTACACCCGGATTGGGACCTGTCCATACAGGATTTGACGTTCCGGTACAATACCATTTGTTATTAACCCTGATGATGTAATGGTCACGCATGGAGATAGCCGTATCTCTTGTGATGGGGTTTGTATAGCGGAATACATTCGTTGCCTTATCACCCGGCGCTTTGTTATCCCCGTTTACCTGGGCAAAACCGGAAGTTGCCAGTAACAATAATCCTCCAATGAAATTCAACGTACAGTTCATGCATTATGATTTTGCGTTGCACTTATTTATTTTCCTTGCCTTTTCAATAATTATATTTTGCCGGTTGAAAAGGATCATTCAAACCTCACCCAGTCCGCTTCCACCCGCCTGTTATCTTTCAAAACAATAAACAGGTTATGCACGCCCGGCCAGAATTTTATAACGGGAGCCTTACTAAGTTTCCAATCAGCACCACCGGTTATCTTAACTTCAGCCACCAGGGGGCCGTTAATACTATCCAGTCGTATTTGTAAGATGCCTCCTGTTTCGGATATCGCTTTTACTGCAACATATCTTAACGGCTTCTTCCCGAAATCAATGCTGTTATATTGTACCCATGCATCCGCTGAATCCAGGCGTACTTTCCAACCCTTGAATTTATCAAGGGAATCCAGGAAGTCAACAGAACTGCTTCGTTGACTAATGTGGCTGTACCTGTCGATCTGTACTTTTCCGGTGGCATTAGTCAAGCCCACGCCCCTAAGTGTAGGAACTACTTTGTTGATCGTGCCGTCTTTGTTGAAGAACAGGCTGTCAACACGTACAGACCTGTTTTTGTCAAATTGTGGTGACAGGTCATTGTGATGATAAAAGAGGTACCATTGGTTTTTAAATTGAATGATAGAATGATGATTGGTCCAGCAACCCGTAGATGATTCATCCATGAGTACACCTGTAAATTTAAATGGTCCTAAAGGGTTATTGCCAATAGCATACTCCAGCCTTTCAGTTTTATTTTCTACATGCGGGTATGTTAAATAATAGAGACCATTCCGCTCAAATAAATACGGACCTTCTTTAAGACCTTTAGTGGGAAGATCGCCAAGTATTTTTGGTTCCGTGTCAAGCTCGAGCATGTTTTCTTTGAGCCTGGCTCCATAAATATTTCTTTCCGACCAATAGAGATAAGCGTGGCCATCTTTATCAATAAATACATTTGGGTCTATTCCTTGTACATTTTTGATGGGTTCGGTTTGCGGATTAAATGGCCCATAGGGTTTATCAGATACAGCAACGCCAATTCTAAATCCTCTTCCATACGCAAGGCTATCTTTTGCCTTTGTAGGAAAATAGAAATAATATTTGCCATTCCTGGAAATACAGTCCGGGGCCCACATGCTGTATGATGTTGAATCAACCCATTGTACTTTATCCTGGCTTACGATTACACCGTGATCTGTCCATTCGGTAAGATTTGAAGAAGAGAATACATGATAATCTTCCATGCAAAACCAACCCACCCGGCCACGGCCGTTAACAGCCGGAATATCGTGGGATGGGTAAACATATACCCTGTTGCCGAAAACCCTGGCAGACGGGTCTGCAGTGAATTGATCAAGAATAAAGGGGTTTTGACCAAATGAATGATTGGTAAAAAGGAACAAAATAATTCCGAAACTACATACCTGGTATTTATATCTTTTTATCGGGTTCATATCGGTTTTATATGGCGCTTAATACAGCGGTTTCTTCCCTTGAATAATTTTACTTGAGTTCCAGCACAACAACAGCAAACGGAGGAAGCGATACCTTGAGGCTGCTTCCATTTAGTTTAGCCCCGGTAAAAACAGAAGGAACAACTTTATCCGGCGCATCAAAACTGTTGTGATCCTGTAATTTTCCTGACTGGAGTAAACGGCCCGTAACCGTTCTTGCAGGCAGATCACCCAGGTCAATATTTACTTCCTGTTCGTTATGTGCATCAATATTCACCAAGGAAATATGAACTGCTCCATTCTTATCCTTTGATGCGGAAGCTGAAACGGCTGTCAATTTCTTTTCACCGAACGAATAATCATTACTGGTTATGGTAAGCGGCAGCATCAATGCGCCATGGTGAACATTGTACATCTCCATCACATGATAGGTAGGCGTTAATATCATCTTTTCTTTATTGGTCAGGATGACGGCCTGCAATACATTAATACATTGTGCCAGGTTGGCCATTCGTACACGGTCGCAGTGATTATTGAATATATTCAGCGTCAGGCCTGCGATCATCGCATCACGCATGCTGTTTTGCTGGAATAAAAAGGCGCCTTTTGTGCCGGGCTCTGTTTCATACCAGCCGCCCCATTCGTCTACAATCAATGCTACTTTTTTAGCCGGGTCGTACTTATCCATCACTTCAGCATTTTTTGAAACGAACCTTTCCATCTTCCATGCCTCCGTCATTGTTCTGAAATATTCCTCTTCGCTGAACTGTGTGGCAGAGCCCTTGTTGCTCCAGTTAATAACCGAATAGTGATGCACCGATAGTCCGTCAATCATCCTCAAAGGAATTTTGCTCATTACTGTTTCTGTCCAGTTGTAATCTTCGGTACCCGGGCCTACAGCAATGCGGAACAGGCCTTCAGTATTGCTGTAGCTGGTCATGAAGGTTGCATACTTTTTATACTCGTTTACATAATACTCGGCAGTCATGTGGCCTCCACAATCCCACGACTCATTGCCGATGCCCCAGTATTTTACATTCCAGGGCCTGGTTCTTCCGCTTTGTTGACGCATGTCTGTAAGGTACCCGGTGCCATTGGCGTGATTGGTATATTGCACCCATTCGGCAGCTTCCTGTACTGTTCCACCTCCCATATTCACAGCCAGGTAAGGATCTGCTCCCATCATTTCACAGAGGTCAAGAAATTCGTTTGTGCCAAAGCTGTTGTCTTCCCGTACATTTCCCCAGGATACATTTTCGATCGCCTTTCTTTTATTTTTTGGCCCGATGCCGTCTTTCCAGTGGTAATTATCAGCAAAGCATCCGCCGGGCCATCGTAATACAGGGATCTTTAATTTTTTTAAGGCCTCCACCACATCCAGGCGTATTCCATTTTTGTTTGGAATTGTTTTATTGCCTTCGCCTACATAAAATCCGCCGTACACCCCATACCCGAGGTGCTCCGCAAAATGCCCATAGATATTTTTATTGATGGTATCTTTTGCTTTGGAAGCAGTGATGACAATTTTATTCTGTGCATAAATGGCTCCGCCAAAAAAAGACACTGCGGTTAACAAAACAAGAAATATATTTTTCATTTTCTGCTTTTATTTGTCTGTTGTGAATGGTGATGCAGGCAAGCCTTCTTTATTATACAGGTTGGCGCCATCGGGGTTATCGGCCCAGGCGTAGCGAACATACATTGGGTTGGCAATACCATCGTTCCAAACGATCACTTTATCTCCCTCGATCTTTGCCTTTGCCCAAACAAATTTTTTGTCGGCACCGGCAATGGCAAACTGGCTCAGCTCTTCTCCATCATTCGCTGTTAACCCACTGCCTGTACTGGTAAAACTGACAATGATCTTATTGCCATCAATTGCTGCCGATTGATAAATGGGGCCCGAGTAAATAATATTTTCTCCGTATGCAATTTTTTGTGCAGCCAATGCAAGCCGCAGCCCGATGTCTTTTTTATTATCAGGATGAAGTTCATTCCATTCACCCAGGTCGATCGCTACAGCCATGGCCGTGTTGGGAACGGATAATGTTCTCAATTGCGATTCCCTCAGCCTGGCCCAGCTGCTTTCGGATGGCAGGTAATTCATGTCGCCAAAGTTGGGAAGCTGCACATACAGGAATGGCGCAGTTGGTTGTTTCCATTTGTTCCGCCAGTCGGCGATCATGGCCGGTAAAAGTTTTTCATACTCTTCCGGCTTCCAGGTATTTCCTTCGCCCTGGTACCAGAGAATACCTTTGATGTTATAATTGATCAATGGAGCGATCATCGCATTGTACAAAGCCGTTGGCTGATCCTGTGCTGATATTCCTCTTACACCCGGACCTTGTCTTGGAATAAAAACATCGGCAACTTTGTACTGCCAGGTGCCTTTAAGATCAATGGTATCTTTTCCGGCAAACAAGCAGTAGGGTTTATCCGGAACGAACCCTCCTTTTCCGGCATTATTGATCACCCTCACCACGAAAATATTTTTACCAGGCTTTAATAGATCGGCAGGAACGGAATATCTTCTCTGTGGATATTGATAAGTGGTGTTGCCAACCTGTTTTCCGTTTATGTACAGAACATCGGCATCCACAATTCTTCCTAAAAAAACTTTTGCAGGAACACCAGTCATTGATGCAGGCACCAAAACCTCTTTCCTGAACCAAACAATTCCATCAAGGTCTTTTATTCCCTGGTCTTCCCAGTAGCCGGGTACATTTATATTGTGCCAGGCTTTTGGAATGTAAGAACTGTCATACCATTTAACAGGGCCCGTCAATCCCTTATCATTTGGTTGGGGCCTTGTATTAGCAGCCATCGCTTTCCTGTTGGTGCTGTTCACATAGGCACTGTCTTTATTTTTCTGAATGGTACTTATTATTGCAGGAAATTCTTTCAGGCCTTCTTCACTGGTCCATGCTTCAATGGGCGGACCGCCAACACTTGAATTAATAAGCCCAATGGGGACATGGTATTTTTCATAGATCATTCTTGCAAAAAAATAAGCCACTACCGAAAATTGCCGTACATCCTGCGGATTAGCAGACTTCCAGAATCCGGTTGGTAAATCATCATGCGGAGAAACCAGGTCTGTCATGGTTGGTATCCAGAACTGTCTTATCCCGGGATAGTTGGCTTGTGCAATATCATTTGCATAGGTGATGCTGTGCAACTCCATTTGATGCACCATGTTGGATTGGCCGGAGCAAAGCCACACATCACCGATCAGAATATCCTTCAGTGAAATTTTGTTACTGGCGATGATGTCCATGGTATAAGGCCCGCCTGCCTTCATCGGCGGCAGAACAATTTGCCATTTGCCATCGGCACCGGCTTTTATTTTATATGTTTTGCTATTGAATTTTATGCTCAGTTTTTCTTCTTTGGCAGCCCAGCCCCACACATTTAATTTGGTATCTCTTTGCAATACCATACTGTCTCGTATCAGCCGGGGAAGTTTTACCTGTGCTGATAGCGGAGAGGAGGCAAGCCATAAACTAAGCAGCAGCAATATCTTTTTTCCGCTCATGATATATTATGTTGGTCGTTTTGGTTTTATATTTTTTTCATTACTTCATGGTTAATGATTTACTCAGTACATTGGAAGTTGTTTTATTTTTTACTCCAGGTTGTCCACCGCCGATGCTGATCGTTATTGTATCCTTTGGTTGGTATAAGTTGCCGTTGCTCTCACGCACTAATGATAATTGTTCGGGAGTTAAGGTGAACGAGACTGTTTTGCTTTGTCCTGCCTTTAATGAAATTCGCTGAAAGCCTTTAAGTGCCTTGATCGGCGCTTTTGCAAAAACATTCATGTGCGACACATATACTTCAACCACTTCTTCGCCATCTCTTTTGCCGGTATTGGTTACCCTTGCTTTAACGGTAACGCTTTTTCCTGTTGCAACGGAAGAAGGAATACTGAGCATATCGTATTTAAAATTTGTATAGCTCAACCCATAGCCGAATGGATACAGGGCGTCGCCGGTAAAATAACGGTAGGTTCTTCCGGTCATATCGTAATTGCTGAAGGCGGGTATGTCGCTGTCGCTTTTATAAAAGGTTACCGGTAATCTTCCGGCCGGGTTATAATCGCCGAATAAAACATCGGCCACGGCAGTACCGGCACTTTGTCCGCCATACCAGGCATTGATGATGGCTGGAATATTCTCAGCTTCCCAGGGAGTGGCAAGCGCACTGCCTGTCATCATTACAAATACAACGGGTTTGCCGGTTGCTTTCAATGACTTCAGTAATTCTGTTTGTACCGCGGGTAATAAAATACTTGTGCGGTCGCCGCCTTTAAAACCCGGCACAGCCACCGGCATTTCTTCTCCTTCTAATTGTGGAGAGATGCCTCCAACAAAAACAAGGGCATCTGCATCTTTGAAGCGGTTGGCCAGCGCAGCAAAATCTGTTTTTACATAATTGCCGGCAAAGAGTTTTACGGTAGCATCTCCTTCCGCCTGGCGAAAGGTCATTTCAATTTTATAAGTGATCCCTTTCTTAACGGGCAGGTTGAATTGTTTGCTGCCCCAACGGTTTCTTTCCCATACATCAACCACCAGGCTGTCGTTCACTTTAACACGATAACCATCATTGGCTTCCGTTTCAAAGCTCATTGTTTCGTCTTTGCTGGCAGTAATGCTGGTTGTGTATCGGGCAGAATAATGTGTTGACTGCATTCCGGGAAAGGGGATCTGTCCTTCGGGCCAGGTATGATTTATTTCAGTTTCTATTTGTGTAAGCACCGGGCTGCCTTCCAGCTTTTCATTTGAAAAGTATTCTGCTTTTACGCCCGGCCTGCCATCATATGTATACAGACTTGTGATGTCTTTATGGATCATCAATGTGTCATTGGTAAAGTTGATCGCTTTTTCATAAACCACTTCTGTATTTCCTCCGAGTTTCTCTTTGATCCCTTCCAATACAGATACAACCTTTGAAGGTATTCCGTTGTAGTTACCCAATATGGCGATCCTGTTGTCGGCATTTGGGCCGATGACAACGATCTTCTTTATTTTTTTCGACAAAGGCAATGCATTTTTTTCGTTGCGAAGCAATACGATCGACTGCTGCGCCATTTTCAGCGCATGTGCTTTGTGTTCCGGCGCTTCCAGTGATGAGGCGGGTGTTTGTGCATACTTCACCATGGAAGGAGGATCGAACATGCCGAGGCGGAAGCGGATGGAAAACAAACGCTTTAAAGAAACGTCGAGCTGTTCTTCTTTTATCAAACCGGTCTTTACCGCATCCAGTAATGTTCTGTAAACAGCGTTGCCGCATTCCACATCGGTGCCGTGTATCAGCGCATCAACGGCTGAAGAAGTTGCGTCCTTATGTGTTTTATGATAACGGAAAAAATCATCCACTGCCCAGCAATCACTTGTTACATAGCCGGTAAATTTCCATTGGTTACGGAGGATATCATTCATCAGCAGGTCATTGGCGCAACAGGGCTGGGTGTTGATGGCATTATAAGCACACATCACGCCTGCAACTTTTGCATCAACCACCAATTCTTTAAAAGCAGGTAAGTACGTATCCCATAGATCATAGGCGGAAGGATTGAAATTATCTGAGTGTCTTGTTGGTTCCGGACCGCTGTGTACGGCAAAGTGTTTGGCGCATGCTGCTGCTTTTAGATATTTTGGATCATCGCCCTGCAAGCCATGCACGAATGCTCTTGCAAGCATGGATGTTAAGAATGGATCTTCGCCATAGGTTTCCTGTCCACGGCCCCAGCGTGGATCACGGAAGATATTTATGTTGGGTGTCCAGTAGGTGAGGCCCACGTACCGGTCGCCGGTTTTGTTTGTTTCAAGCGCTTTGTTATGGATGGCCCTTCCTTCCAATGCCGAATAATCGGCCATACGGTACATGGAATTAGTATCCCAGGTTGCCGCCATACCAATGGCCTGCGGATAAGAGGTTACTTTGAAAGGAGTTCTTGCCACGCCATGCAATACTTCATTCCACCAGTCGTAGGCCGGAATGCCTAACCTTGTTATTGCCGGTGTTGCGTTCAGCATCTGTGCCACTTTTTCTTCGAGGGTTAAGCGGCTCACTACATCATTTACCCGTTGTTCAATGGGGAGGTTGTAATTCCAGTAAGGAAATGCTTTGTCAGCCTGTGCATGGCCCGCCTTTGCAACAAGCAAAGCAATTGCCAATAGCAGGGAAGAAGTTGCTGCTTTCATTGATGTAATTTTTATTCGTGTACCGATCCGTTTATTTCACTCTTGTTTCCGGTGGCCCTAGGTAACTGGGTTTTACTCCACCAAAATCAACTACTATTTTCTGTAATACCATTGCCGGGTTCATCATCCAGCATTTCAAAATATGTTTCCCCGGTTTTAATACCCGGTGATCTGATGTTTTGATGATGATGTTTGCAGCGACCCATTTTTCCCATGTTCTTACATTGTTGTCATCTTTATTGATTGGGATGACCTGTGGCAATTCATCATCAATGGCAACCGCGTATCTCAATCCTTCATCATTATGAAAATTCAACGTAGGCGAGAAGTAAGCCTGAATTTTTACGGCGCCGGTATCATACACATAGATATCGTACTCAAGTTTAGGAGAACTGTAAACCAGGGTTTGCGGAGCCATAGTTACCGGAAATACGGTAACGGCTGAACCTGTTTTGCCAAGATCAGGTAATACTTTTATGCTGTTTCCTTTCGTATCTGTTGTTCTTGTGTAATGCGCTGCTTCAATAGAAACGTATCCTTCTTTTTCAAAAAAAACATTTCCTTTTTCGTTTGCCGGAACCAGGGCGTTCCGTTCATCTCCGGATAGTTGTGGTGGTTGCTGAATGATTGAATCTTTGGGAACATATCTTACATCAGGCATCTTTTGTCTTTGTGGTTGTTGCCAGTATGTGTAACCAATATGTGCCTGGTCCATCATGTGGTTCCACTTGCCGTTGTTTAGCTGGTTATATTCCAAAGAGATCAACGAATCATTTGCATAGAGTTGCTTTACTTTATCTGCATAGTCATTGGAAACGGCATACCTGTTTTTATATGCCGCCCTGTTCAATGCAACATTATAATACATGTCATACAAATTCGTCATTGCCTTGACCGGGTGCAGTACCAATTGAAAATAGGCATCTTTATATCCGGCAGGAAGTTGCCCGTCTATATATTCTGCCATGGTAAGGACCTGTTTATATTCTTTAACTGCGTTTTCAAACTCCTTATAGTTATCAACGCTGTACGTGTTTTGATCAAGCAGCTCCGGCTTTCTTCTGCCGTTGAGTTTTAAATATGCAGAAGTGATCCTGGCAATTTCTTCAGCATGTTCCGCTCCAAACTGTGCAGCACACCATTGCTCGGTATATTTCTGCAGGTCAGCAGCCCCGATCTTCTCCGGGTTCCATGCATAGTCCAGGAAGAAAGAGATGGGAAATTCCATTGGCTTGATATCGCCCACATTCACGATCCATATCTGTCTTGCATTGTATTCCCACGCTAAATGCATCTGCTCCCACACTCTCGGAATTGGATTTGTATTAAGCCATTTGTAATTTCTTGGCCCGCCTACATAATCAAAATGATAATAAATTCCGTAACCACCTTTTCTTGGTTTTTCATTCTCCCGATAGTTATCAGGATTGGGCAGCTTGCGGATATTACCCCAGTTGTCATCGCATAGTAATAAGGTCACATCATCGGGCACCCGCATTCCTTTATCGTAATAATCCTGCACTTCTTTATACAAGGCCCATAGTTGCGGTGTTTCTGCTGCAGGCCTGCCGGTCACTTCTTCAATGATCTGGCGCTGGTCTTTTACAATTCGTTCAAGCAATGCGGTAGCCGTACCTTCGGTCATTGGTTTATCACCATCGCCACGCATGCCCACGGTCACTATACTTTCATGTGAGCCCATGTTCTCCATTCCCTTCTTCCAGAATTTTTTGAGCGTTACTTCATTGCTGTCATAATCCCATTTGCCTGAACCATAGCGTTTCCATTCCTGCTGTGCACGCAGCATGGGCTCATGATGAGACGTACCCATTACAATACCCCATTCATCTGCTTTTACCGGGTTCAGTGTATCGTCATCATTAAATGCATTACCCCACATGGCAGGCCACAGGTAATTTCCTTTAAGGCGCAATATGAGTTCAAATATCTTTTCATATACCAGGTGGTTCACACCCCCGAATTTTTCTTTGGTCCATCCTGAGAATGCAGGCGCTTCGTCGTTGATGAATATGCCGCGGTATTTTACCTTGGGCGCATCATTGATAACCACTCCTGTCTTAATATAGATGGATTGCTTTTTCTTCACCGGTACATCTGCCCACCAATACCAGGGTGATACGCCTATTTGTTTTGAGACCTCAAATACTCCATAGGCCACCCCTCTTCTGTCGTTGCCGGAGATCACCAATGCATCTTCAATATTTTTATCCGGTTTTTTTACAGACTGTATGCAATAGGCTTCCCATTCTTTTTTCGGCGATCTTATTTTCGACAGTTTAACCCAGGCTGTAATGAGAGATGAGTTTTCTGCACTGCCGATAACAATTACTTTTTTGGGAAGACCAACGATGCTGTGTAGGATCTGTATCTTTTTCCCGGTAACCATTTCAATGTCTTGCTGAAACAGTTCGGCTGATCTTTTTACCAGCGGAAGATCATTGGCATCAACATAAATGACTGCATTGTCAATAGAAAATGAATTGGGTAATTTTTTATCGGAGATGATTTGCTGGGCAAAAGCATTGCCGGTAAATAACAGGATCAACCCAAAAAGATATGATCGTTTTTTTTTCATAAGCAAACAATTGATCGGCACTTTTAGACTATAAAACAATTTGCTAAGAACATGAAGGAGAAAAGGAGCTAAGAGAGATTGGGTATTTTTCTCTTTTCTCTTTTGATCTCTTAGCTCAATCATTAAAACCCAATCGAGTTACCACCATCCACGGGCAACACCACGCCGGTAACATATTTTGCCCCATCACTTGCCAGGTAGAGTGCCGCAGCACCAATGTCTTCCGGTTTTCCCATATGTCCCATCGGAGTACGGCCAAAAACCTTTGCCTTTCTTTCCGGGTCGCTGTCCAATGCCTTTGCCGTCATGTCAGAATAAATAAACCCCGGTGCAATGGCATTAACCCGGATGCCGTTTGGTGACAGTTCTGTTGCCATCGCTCTCGTCATGCCATCAATGGCCGTTTTACTGGCGCTGTATGCGATCACTTTTGGTAAGCCATACTGTGCAGCCATAGAACTGATGTTGATGATGCAGCCGGAATTCCTTGTAAGCATATGCTTCACCACTTCACGGCTGATGCTGAATACAGAATTCAGGTTGGTTGTGATCACTTTCTGAAAATCCTCATCGGTTACTTCGGTGAATATTTTTTTCATATTGATACCGGCATTATTCACCAGGATATCAACCTGCCCGAACTCCGATATAATGTTTTCAATCAGAGAAGGAATGGTTCCCAGGTTGCTCAGATCACAAACTTTATAAAAACAGTTTTCTCCCAATTGCTCTTTGGCGGCCTTTAATTTTTCTTCATCCCTGCCGACTATGACCGTGCTGATATTGTTTTGTGTGAATGCTTTTGCAATGGCGAATCCAAGTCCGGAACCACCGCCTGTAACGATTGCAATTTTGCCCCTATTCGCTAATGGGGTATTATTAGATCCCATAATTTTTTATTTTCTTTTATAATGAAAGTTTTCCTCCATTTTTTTGTTATAAATCTCTAATGCTTCATTAACCTTAGTACCCCTTTAGGGGACACAGGGGCTTTAATTGCCCGGTGCAAAAGGGAACCGCAGGCTTTTGTAATACTCCAGTGTTTTATCCGGCTGCTCATAGCTGGCTGGTATTGGCATCTTACTGAATGTTTGGAAATAGAGCAGGCATGCATTGCGCCACCACTTAGCTTCATCGATCTGTATGTCCAGCAACATCTTTACCTGGTTGAACCGTTGCTCGTCTATTTTATTCTTTTGTTTCAGCCATTCGTTCTTCATCCATACCACGCTGTCAACCCCACTGTAATATTTTTTGCAGAGTTCATTCCACAGTGTTCTTCCGCTTTTCATTTTATGATCCCAGGCAACATGCTGAAACCACAACAAATATTTTTCATCACAGGTATTTATGTCTTCCCACTGTTTTCTTGCTTCGGGAAAATATTGTGCAAGGGCATTGCTGCCGGTGGATGTTCTGTTGAAGCCAATGCCAATACTATCGGCTTTATGATAATACACTGGGTTCCATTCTGGCCTATTCAGGTTGCTGATCCAGGGGGCAGGACCGTAATGATGACCCGTGCCCATGATATGATGCAGGCCGAGGGGGTTCATGTAGTCAACCATTATTTCCCTGCTTTGCAGCATGACTGTCTTTACCGATTGCAGAAATGCGGCATCGTTTGTAAAACTCATCCGCAGCCATTCGTCTGCGATCTGTTCGCTTGACAGGTCGTAATCCCATTCCAGCCTTCCCAGGCAATACCAGTTTGCCTGTGCTATGGGATGGCCGCACCAATTGATGTCGTTACCAATGTTGGAAACGCCGGTCATGCCATTTAATGTATGCCCATCAATACTGCCATCGATCACTTTGGCAACAGTGCTTCCTTTCCCTTTGCAATACGTATCACTGTTCAATACTTCTTTATATAGCGGGGCCAGGTAAACCCAATTGGTTGCCTGGCCAAGATATTCCTGTGTTACCTGGAACTCCATCATCAACGGAGTTTTTGGCATAGCACCAAACAGCGGATGAAAAGGTTCACGGGGCATAAAATCAATGGCGCCGTTCTTCACCTGCACCATCACATTCCTTTTGAATTTTCCATCCAGCGGCACAAAATCATCATAAGCCTGTTTGTGCCTGTCAACAGGATTTTCGGCAGCATAGACAAATGCCCGCCAGATTATGATGCCCTTGTATGGCGCTACTGCGTTGGCAAGCATGTTAGCCCCATCGGCATGCGTACGTTTATAATCCTGTGGACCCGGCTGTCCTTCGCTGTTGGCTTTTACCAAAAAGCCGCCAAAGTCGGGGATGAGGGAATAGATTTCCTTCACTTTATTATTCCACCAGTTTTGAACGGAATCATTTAATGGATCCGCTGTACTTAATTTCCCGAGCTCTATCGGAGCGCTGAACCTTGCTGTGAGAAAAATTTTTATGCCATACGGACGAAATACATCTGCCAGTGCTTTTACTTTTTCTAAATAAGATTTGGTGAGTATGGTTGCATTGGCATTTACATTGGTCAATGAAACGGCGTTGATGCCGATGGATGCATTGGCTCTTGCATAATCAATATAACGGGGGTCGATATAGCCGGGTAATGTATGCCAGTTCCAGATGGAAAAGCCTGCATAGCCCCGTTCAACAACCCTGTTCAGGTTGTCCCAGTGGTTCAGCATGCGCAGGTTTAGTTTGGGAACAGAACTGGTGTTTACATTTTCAATGGACTGGTTGGTTTGCAGCAGTCGTAAGAAATTAAACGTGCCGTATAAAAGGCCAATGTCTGTATTAGCGCAAATGACGATAACTTTTTTTCCGCCGGAAATTTTTGAAAATATTTTATATCCTTCTTTTCCTAATTGCTCAGCGATCTCTTTATTATTATCGCCACCGGGCAGGTCGGCAACTTTACAGATCCATACGCCGGCATTTGATCCGGCGTTACCGGTAATTTTTATTTCGCTGTCCAGTAATCCCGATAATCCGTTCTTAAGCTCTGTTCGGATGATATCCAAAGTAGGAGAGGTTCCTTTAATGGCAATTGCCTGAATGTTTTTTTTGTATTGGGCCAGCAGGGCGGGGTTATTGATCTTGTCGTACCTGAGCCATAGCCGGTATCCATCTTCTGCAATGATATTGCTGCATATCAAAAGGCTAACAATAAAAAGGAAGAAAATCTTTTTCATAATATCATTGCATGAGTTGTTACCTGGTGCTTTTTTTAAGTGATGATTTCCGGATGATCAGGTCTGAACGGACAACAATGGTATTGGTTTGTGCAATATTGGAAACACCTTTCAGGTGATTGATGAGGTTAGTGGCTGCAATTTCACCGATATCGATACCGGGATAATTTATAGTGGTGAGCTGGGGTTCAACGATCTTACTGATGGCGTCGTTATTAAAACCTACTATGGCAATATCAGCCGGGATACTGATCCCGTTATCTTTCAGTGTTTGCATGCAGACTGCGGCAGAAAAATCATTGGTAATAAAGGCACCGTCGGGTAATGGGTCCATCTTCAATATCTGCATGGCGGCTTCCACGCCGCAACGTTCGCTCAGGTCTTTTATCAGGAGCCGGTTTTCATCAAAAGCTATATTATTATCAAAGAGCGCATCTTTATAACCTTTAAAACGCTGGGCATATACGTTCCTGTTTAGGTTAGCGGTAACCATTACGATTCTTTTACAACCCTGTTCGATCAAATGCTGCGTGGCCTGGTAACCGCTCTTATAGTTATCAATGATCACCTTCGTGCTTTCGCTGTTCTCTTCCACACGGTCAAAGAAGATGACCGGGATACCACGGCTGGCAAATACCTGGAAATGATCAAGGTCTTTTGTATCGAAGGACAGCGAAGCGATCACACCATCAACCCGTTTATGAAAAAGATTGAGCGCATTGGCGGTCTCTTTTTCATAACTTTCTGAAGAGTGCGTGATGATGATATCATACTTGGCTGCGGTGGTAACTTTTTCTATACCTGCCAGCACAGACGTAATGAAGTTACTGTTCAACTCATGCACGATGATACCAATGGTATGCGTTTTTTGCTTGCGTAGATTACTTGCAAAATTATTATGGCGATAACCCAGTTCCTCTGCTTTCTCTATGATCCTCTTTTTGGTGTTTTTATTGATGGCATGATGATTCTTGAGTGCCCGGCTTACCGTGGCGGCTGAAAGATTGAGCTCTTTTGCGAGGTCATAAATGGTAATTTCCTTTTTCATATAGAAGCCGGGCGAAGTAATTTTTTACTAAGATAGGGTTTTTTAAAAAAAATTACTGCAATCGGTTGCAATTTAAAATAATTTATTTACATTAGCTTTTGGTAAGTAAGAATTCTGTTGCAGAGCAGGAGTTCTTCTTAAAGTTTATACCGGTGTAATTCTTTACAGTAAAGGGTTATATCTATTTTAAAAACAAAATGGTTGCTGTACTATTATAAGTAACCGGTAAAAGAGCAGGCATACAGGGGATGTAACATTTCTAAAGCTTTGCTATTTTTTTTGGAGTATTTCTGCAACCGATTGCATAACTTTTTAGACTTTTAACCGGGGCTTCCTGGTATCCAGATAACTAAGATTGCTGCTATATGAAAAGGACGTTTACTTTTTGGTCAATTGTCTGTAATGGCGCCGGGCGCCAAGGCATTTCTTCTTTATTTGAATATAGAAACAAAGCCCTCCCTTCTCTTTTTTGCAGCAATTCTATTTCCATCAGATCTACAAATAAGTCACTACGCTACAATTATATAACTAACATGAACCCGGCAACCGGGTATTATTCTATTATGCCAAATCAACAATTATGAAAAAAACAATTCTTCTAAAACAAAAAAACCTTTTACCTGGGAAGGGAAATCAGTTACCAAAGTTCATGCTGATCAGTTTTTTCTGTGTGATCTTTTTACTGTTCTTTTCTCCGGCAGGCTTTGCTCAACAAAAAACAATCACAGGCCGGGTAACAAATGAAAGCGGGCAACCCATTTCAGCTTCTGTGATGGTAAAGGGAAGTTCATTGGGTATTTCCACAGATGCGAATGGAAACTATTCTATCCAGGCTGCGCCGGGATCCCGGATCGTTATCAGCGCTGCGGAATATGTAGCCCAGGAATTTCCGGTTGGCAAGGGAAATGTTATTAATGCGGTATTGGTAAGACAGGATATAGCACTTTCCGAAGTAGTGGTGGTAGGTTATGGTGCACAAAGAAAACGGGATGTGACCGGATCTGTTCAGTCTATTAATGAAAAGACACTCAAAGAAGTGCCTGCTCCTAACCTGATAGCACAGCTGAAAGGGCGTGCTGCCGGTGTATCTGTTGTTCAAAACGGATCTACACCCGGCACTTCCGGACAGATCAGGATCAGGGGTAACCGTACCATTACATCATCACAGGGACAAAGCGATGCTTTGGATGGCCCGTTGCTGGTTGTTGATGGAATTCCATATGGTGGCAGTATCAATGATCTGAATCCGGAAGATATTTCGAACCTCGAAATTTTAAAAGATGCATCTGCAACAGCCATATACGGCTCAAGAGGTGCCGGCGGTGTTATTCTGATCACAACCAAAAGAGGTAAAACAGGTAAGGCAGTAATAAGTTATGATAGTTATGTGGGATACACAGCGATCATGGATAAATACAAATTTTTTAATGGCACTGAGTATGCACAATTTAAAACAGATGCCGCTACGTATAACAGAACAGGCCCTGGTACATCATCTTACCTGCTTACACAGGCAGAAAAAGATGCACTGGCAGCGGGTGTTTCAACCGACTGGCAGGATCTGATCTACAAAAAAGCACTTGTAACCAGTCACCAATTAAGCCTTACAGGCGGTTCGGAATCTACTCAATTTGGTTTGAGTATGGGTTATTATAATGAAGGAGGTATCATTCCAAATCAACGGTTTGAGCGGTACACGTTACGGGCTACACTTGATCATAGAATTAATAAATTTCTGAAATTAGGATTAAACACGATCAATACATTAAGCTATGCAAATACACCTGGCGGAGGTGGTGTGTCCAGCGGTTTGATAAGGTTAACACCACTTGCTTCACCCTATAACGCCGACGGTTCCGTGAACTTAACTCCCGCCATTGGTTCTATAGATGCTGCAACGATCAGTCCCCTTACACTAATAACTAAAAAGGATGCTATTTTAGCAAGGACACGCAGAATGAGAACCTTTAATAGTTTGTATGGCGAAGTGCAACTGATGAAGGGGCTTAAATACCGGATAAATGTAGGGCTTGATATAAGGCAGGATAATGGCAACGGCTACAACGGCCCGTTAACGTATACCAATACGGCCACTGTGCAAAGCTCATCAAACGCAAGTTTAAGCAATGCCGAATCCTGGTCTTACAATATTCAGAACCTGATTTATTTTGACCGGGTTTTTGCTAAGAAACATAAAGTAGGATTTACGGGCTTATTTGAAGTAACAAAAGACCATAACCAAAGCAGCCGCTTTACGGTTACCGGCGTGCCGGCAGATTATATCCGCAACAGCAATTTTGCATTAGCCAGCGGGCAGGTGGTTGCCGATGCTAATAATACCGGTTTCTCAGAATCTGGTTTACTTTCTTATATGGGCAGGGTGAATTATGGATACGATAACCGTTACTTACTTACCGCAACGGTGAGGGTAGATGGTTCTTCAACATTATCTCCCGGTCATCAGTATTTCACCTATCCTGCCATTGGCCTGGGATGGAATGTTACAGAAGAAAAATTTGCGAAGAATATCTCATTCCTTTCCAACCTTAAGTTAAGAGGTGGTTGGGGGATTTCCGGAAACCGGAATGTTTCCCCGTATGCAACCTTAGGCTTACTTAGTGCATCAACGTATAACTTCGGAACCGGAACCTCCGGCCAACAACTGGCATATACAGTTACCTCTTTGCCTAACTATTCTTTGGGATGGCAGTCAACTTCCCAATTTGATGTAGGGCTTGACTTTGGGATATTAAAAAACCGTATCACAGGTACCATCGATGTTTATAAACAAAAGACAAAAGACATTCTGTTGTCTGTAAACCTGCCTATAAGCAATGGTGCTAATTCAACGTTGAAAAATCTCGGAAGAACAGAAAGTAAAGGATTTGAGTTAAGCCTGAGCAGTCAAAATATCAGGAACTTAAAAGGGTTCAGCTGGTCTACCGACCTGGTATTTTCTGTTAACCGGGAAAAAATTACCCAGTTAACTACGCCAAGTGAAATGGCTAATACAGGCAATGGTTGGTTTGTTGGCCAGCCTCTTTCGGTAATTTTTGACTATCGGAAAATTGGTATCTGGCAGGTAAGCGATTCATTACAGGGTTTGCTGGCTCAAACCTCTCCAAAACAGTATCCCGGCCAGATCCGTGTGGAAGACGTAAACGGAGATGGTAAAATCGATGCAAACGACAGGCAGGTTTTAGGAAATTTCCAACCCAAATGGGAAGGCGGCTTAACAAACAGGTTCAGCTATAAAGGATTTGATCTTTCGATAGTTATTTATGCAAGAATGGGAATGAAAGTACTTGCTCCATACTTTTCAGCAGATGGGGGGGCAAACGGTTTCCCATTCTTTAACCAGGGAAGAGTTAACCAGGTAAAAGTTAATTACTGGACAAGGGATAATCCAACCGCTGATTTTCCTGCTCCCGATGCAGGAACAGACAGGTTGCCTTTCGGATCAACCCTGGCTTATATGGACGGCTCTTTCATAAAATGCCGCAGCATAAATCTTGGCTATGAGTTTGGCCAGGGTTTGGTAAAGAGAATAGGAGGAACTTCTTTAAGGGTTTATTTAAATATTACCAATCCCTTCATAATCTATTCTCCGTTTGTTAAAGATGGTTATGGACCAGACCCTGAAGGAAACGGATATGGTGGTTCTGTAAACCCAACAGGTGCAGGTGATGCAGGAGCTCCGGCAAGACAAATAAGTGTAAACCTGAATAATCCATCTACACGTCAATTCATATTTGGCTTAAACCTAAAACTCTAACTATTTAAATATTTTATATGAAAAATAAACTCATAAAAAGCGGTATACTTTTATTGGCCGCCACTATACTGAATAGCGGCTGCAAAAAGATACTGGAAGAAAATCCGCAATCGGGCATTGTCCCTTCATTCTTCGCCAGCCCTTCCGGGGTGCTGGGTGGTATTGCCGGTGTGTATAATGATATCAGGAGTGCCTGGGGTACAGAAGGCTTTACAACAGAAATGGTGGCAGGAACAGATGAGCATTTGGCTGGCGCAAGTGCAAGTGGTATCCAGGTACATAATTACAACGGACTTAATGGAAGCAACTTTGGTGCCGCCTGGGGAACAGCTTATACAGATATAAATACATTGAATGGAGTACTCGAGTATGGCCAAAGCATTGACCTCCCTGATGCTACCCGTAGACAATATCTTGCCCAGGCAAAATTTCTACGTGCCTTCTGGTATTTTTACCTCGTGCAAACATTTGGAGATGTTCCCTTGCATACAACGTTTATTACAGTGCCCTCTCAGGCCGATTCCCGCCAACCGGTTGCGCAGGTATATGACCAGATCATCAAGGATCTGACCGATGCGGTTGCTGATTTGCCGAACACACCTACTGCTCCTTTTATTTCAAAAGCAGCTTCTAAGCCAACTGCTCAGTACTTACTGGCAAAGGTTTATTTAACAAGGGGCTGGTTGAACAATACCAATGCTGATTTTGTTCAGGCATATACTATTTGTAATAATATTATAGCAAATAAAGCGGCCTATGGACTTGATCTGTGGCAGGACTATGGCGATGCTTTCAACCCGGTTAACGATTACGGAAAAGAAACCATGTTTGTAAGCGACCACTCTATTGATCCTAAGTACGGTCAATATACTGTTGGTGGCGGCGCATCAGGTGGTGCTGCACAAAACCTGACTCCCTGGTTTTATATCTGGAACTATCCTTCTAACAGCGGTCTCAATTCCTTCAAGAACGGTTCAGGTGCCTTGGTAAACAGTGGAACATCGGGAATGGTTCGTGATGCTGCCAATGGCCGTCCTTATATCCGCATCAGGCCAAACAGTTATGTATGGCCATCAGGTACTAATGCCGGCAAACGCTATATTCTCGACCAGGCATTTGTAAACAGAACCAACGATTCAAGGTGGGATAATACTTTCCAGAAAGTATGGATCTCTAACACGGCTGTTACAAACACGGCTGGTGCTGCAAATAATTCACGGGGTATAGGCTACACAATGACAGTTGGTGTAGATACAGCCATATGGATACCAGATGTAGAAATTGCCGGTGCTCCCCAGTTTAATGGAGCTACTCCTTTTAAAGGAATTATTATTCCTCCCAGTTTATGGACAAACTCTTATTTCCCTTCTGTGAAGAAATTTATGGACCCGAGCAGGGGATCTAATTTCAATGATCCTTCTACCAGGCCGGTTGTAATGTATCGTTTTTCTGATGTTTACCTTATTGCTGCAGAAGCATATTTTAAAGATGGAAAACTTACCGAAGCAGCCAATATGCTGAATGTGATCCGGCAGCGGGCCGCTTACCGAAAAACCAATACTGCACCACAAAATGCAGCGGCGGCAGCGGCGCTTACCATTACTTCCGCAGACGTAACATTGGATTTTATCCTGGATGAGCGCAGCCGTGAATTTTATGGCGAATGGCAAAGATGGCAGGACCTGGTACGTACCCGTTCATTGATAACAAGGGTAAAAGCATGGAACCCCGAAGCTGCTGTGAATATTCAGAATTTCCATATGCTCAGGCCAATACCTCAGTCACAAATAGACAGGGTTGTGGAAGGACCTCCTTTCCCGCAGAACCCCGGATATTAATTAACAGGTGAAGTGAAACAGAAGTTCAAAGGCAGTTAGTTTTCTCATATATGCAGTCGTTAAAAAGGGGGGATGAATTCGTTCATCCTTCCTTTTGTTTTAACTTTTATAAACCGAATTGAATTATTTTAGTAATAAAGAAAGGTTATGTTGCTGTTAGGTATTGATCTTGGTACTTCGTCTGTAAAAGTTTCTGTACTGGATGCGGCAACACAAAAATGTATTGCATCCGTCCAGTATCCCGAATCGGAAGCAGACATTATCTCATTGCACCCGGGATGGGCTGAACAAAGCCCCGACGGCTGGTGGGAAAATGTAAAACAGGCTATCCTCAAATGCAATGCAACCAAACTATATGATCCACTTGATATTGCTGCAATAGGCATCGCTTATCAAATGCATGGCCTGGTGCTGGTGGACAAAGACCAGCATGTGTTACGCAACTCCATCATCTGGTGCGACAGCCGTGCCGTTGAGATCGGCGACGAAGCTTTTGCAAACATCGGAACGGAAAAATGTTTGTATCACCTGTTAAACTCACCCGGAAATTTCACTGCAGCAAAACTGGCATGGGTTAAAGAAAATGAACCCGCCGTTTTTGAAAAGACCGATAAGGCCATGCTACCCGGTGATTTTATTGCCATGAAATTAACCGGCTCAATTACTACCACAACATCTGCGCTGTCGGAAGGAATATTCTGGGATTTCAGGAATAATAATATTTCAACAGACATCATTAATTATTTCGGGTTTGATCAGTCTGTTTTTCCAAAAATTAATACACTGTTCTCTTCACACGGGTCATTGAAAGATACGGTGGCGACCAGGTTATCATTGAAAGCAGGCATCCCGGTTTCTTATAAAGCGGGCGACCAGCTTAACAATGCACTTTCATTAAATGTAATGCAGCCGGGTGAAGTGGCTTCCACAGCAGGAACCAGCGGCGTGATATACGGCGTAAGTGATCAGCTGGAATATGATCCCCAATCAAGGATCAACAGTTTTGCGCATGTGAACCATCTTGCTCCCTCTCCTTTGGAGAGGGCGGGGGGTGAGGCCAGGATAGGCATTTTATTATGTATAAACGGTGCCGGGATTTTTAACCGCTGGATAAAAAACATGATCGGATCCAACCGTACTTATCCCGAACTGAATAGTATCGCATCGGCCATCGCACCCGGCTCAAATGGTTTGATGACACTTCCGTTTGGCAATGGTGCCGAGCGTATGCTGAACAACAAAGTGGTAGGCGCCCATTTTCAAAACCTCGATTTTAATATTCATACCGATGCTCACTTAATAAGAGCGGCACAGGAAGGCGTTGCATTTGCATTCCGTTATGGATTAGATATCATGCGGGAGAATGGTATGCATCCATCCATCATACGTGCAGGCCGCACCAATCTTTTTTTAAGTGATGTATTCACCAGGTCTTTTGTAAACAGCACCCAGGTGGCCGTAGAATTTTATGAAGGAGATGGCAGTTACGGTGCTGCTATTGGTGCCGGTATTGGCGCCGGTATCTTTAAAGATACTAAGGAGGCTTTCAGTAACCGGAAGCCCGTTGGTTCTGTAGAACCCGAAAGTCATAATATCCATGAAGAACTCTACCAGCGCTGGAAAGAGTTTTTAAATGAAAAACTCAACAGCCTTCAGAATGAAGATCAATTAATCAATATAGCTTAAATAAAAAAGAAGATGAAAATTGTAGCAGGACAGAATGAATTTTTTAAAGGCATTCCGCAAATTAAATACGAAGGCACCGGAACAGACAATCCATTGGCATTTCGTTGGTATGATGAAGATAAAATGGTGGCAGGCAAACCCATGAAAGAGCATTTACGCTTTGCCTGCGCATACTGGCATTCTTTTGTTGGCAGTGGAGCCGATCCTTTTGGTGAATCCACCCATATTTTTCCCTGGGATAATACTTCGACAGGCTCAGTACGGGATGCGGTTGAAAGGGCAAAGGATAAGGCAGATGCTGCATTTGAATTCATTACTAAACTGGGGTTACCTTTTTATTGCTTTCATGATGTGGATGCGGTGGATTATACCAATGATGTGGCCGATAATGAAAAAAGACTGCAGGCCATCACAGCTTACTTAAAGGAAAAACAAAATGCCAGCGGCGTAAAATTATTATGGGGCACTGCCAATCTTTTTTCAAACAGAAGATATATGAATGGCGCTGCCACCAACCCTGATTTTCATGTGCTGGCGCATGCGGGGGCACAGGTGAAAGCAGCGCTGGATGCGACGATAGAACTTGGTGGAGAGAACTATGTTTTCTGGGGAGGAAGAGAGGGCTATATGAGTTTGCTGAACACCAACATGAAAAAAGAAAAAGAACACCTGGCCAGGTTCCTACATACGGCAAAGGATTATGCCAGGAAGCATGGATTTAAAGGGCAGTTTTTTATTGAACCAAAACCATGTGAGCCATCCAAACATCAATATGACTACGACAGTGAGACGGTGATAGGTTTTTTACGCCAGTATGACCTGCTGAATGATTTCAGTTTGAATATAGAAGTGAACCATGCAACCCTGGCCGGGCATACCATGCAGCATGAGTTGCAGGTAGCGGCAGATGCAGGCTTATTAGGTAGTATGGATGCTAACCGGGGCGATTATCAAAACGGATGGGATACCGACCAGTTTCCGAATAATATTAACGAATTGGCTGAAGTGATGCTGGTAGTTTTAGAAACCGGTGGCTTTAAAGGCGGCGGAATAAATTTTGATGCGAAGATCCGCCGTAACTCTACCGACCCTGCAGACCTGTTTCATGCACATATAGGCGGCATGGATACATTCGCAAGGGCATTGATCATTGCGGATGCTGTTTTACAAAAATCTGACTACAAAAAAATAAGAACAGAAAGGTATGCATCCTTCGACAGCGGTAAAGGAAAAGAATATGAAGCAGGAAAATTGTCGCTGGAAGACCTGAGAAACTATGCCATTGAAAACGGCGAACCAACGGTCATCAGCGGTAAGCAGGAGTACATGGAAAATATCATTAACCGGTTTATTTAATAATAAGCTGCAAGGGGAGAAGTTGCAAGGGACAAGAAAAAAAAGTTTTGAGAGTTTTTGATGTTGCAAACTGTAGCTGACATAAAACTTCCCCCTTGAAGCTTGCTGCTTGAAGCTTCTTTTAACCAACTAAAATCACCGCTCATGCATTTCCTCGGAACAATTGATGTGCTTTTTGTCGCCCTTTATCTCCTGGTCATTGCAGGTGTTTCTGTCTGGTCGATCCGGAAAAGCAAAGCATCTCCTTCAGATTATTTTTTGGCTAACCGGAACCTTGGCTGGTGGGTTATTGGCGCTTCCATACTGGCTTCGAATGTAGGGTCAGAGCATATTGTAGGGCTTGCCGGAACCGGCGCATCATCGGGTTTGGTGATGGGGCATTACGAATTACACTCTTATATCGTTCTCATCCTGGGTTGGGTATTTGTTCCTTTTTATATGCGAAGCATGGTGTACACGATGCCTGAATTCCTGGAAAAGCGTTTCAATGCAAAAGCAAGACGGTTATTATCCATCATACAATTATTAAGCTACGTCATTGCCAAGGCATCGGTAACCATTTTTGCCGGAGCACTGGTATTTAATTCTTTTTTAGGTGTTGACTTCTGGACCGGCGCCATCATCCTGGTTGTAGTAACAGGTATCTATACCATATTGGGAGGTTTGCATACGGTGATGTACACGGAAGCGATACAGGCCATCATATTATTATTGGGTTCTGCGGTATTATTATTTATCGGGCTGGATAAAGTGGGGGGATGGAATGCCATGATCGCTTCTGTTCCAAAAGAAAAACTGAATATGTTCCGTCCATTGAGCGATCCTGAATTTCCATGGCTGGGTATTTTGTTTGCTTCACCCATTGTTGGGGTCTGGTATTGGTGTACCGACCAGCATATTGTGCAGCGATGCCTTGCCGGTAAGAACGAACGTGAAGCAAGAAGGGGAACCATATTTGCCGCGTATTTAAAATTACTCCCGTTCTTTATTTTTCTTATCCCCGGCTTGATAGCCGTTGCAATGGTGAAACAGGGCACACTGGTCTTAACAGACAACAACGCAGCGTTTCCAACTCTGGTTAAAGAGATCATGCCGGTCGGGTTACGGGGTTTATTGGCCGGAGGATTACTGGCTGCGTTGATGAGCTCACTGGCTTCTGTTTACAATGCCTGCTCCACTTTATTCACCATGGACATTTACCAAAAGATGAAACCGGAAGCAAGCGGCAAAGAACTGGTGAAGGTAGGACGTATTGCAACCGGCGTAGTTGTATTGCTGGGTATGATCTGGATCCCGATGATGGGCAGGATATCCGGTACATTATACCAATACCTGCAAAGTGTGCAGTCTTATTTAGCGCCTCCCATTGCGGCTGTTTTCCTGTTGGGTGTATTTTTCAAACGTCTTAATGCTAAAGGAGCCTATACTGCAATGGTGCTGGGCTTTATTGTTGGGATCATAAAACTGACGCTGGAATTATTTCAAACCAGTTTAACAGGTATCCTTCACGACTTTGCAACGATCAACTTCCTTTATTTCTGTATCTACCTGTTCTTATTCTCCGTAGCGGTCATGGTTATTGTAAGCCTGCTTACTCCTAAACCGGATGAAGATCATATCAGGGGATTAACCTTTGCCACCACCGTGGCAGAAGACCGGGCTGCTAGCCGTGCAAGCTGGAATAAATGGGATGCGGCCCTTTCCATGATTGTTGTTGCTGTCATCGTTTCAATATTTATATATTTCTCTCCTTTGGGAGTGGCTAAGTAAAACCACTATGAAAAAAAACTTTTTATCGATCATCATTCCGGTTATGATACTCATTATACCGCTATTATATGAAGGTTGCAGCAGCAGTAAAAACTTAGTTTAAATGCCTCTTCTCTGAAAGAGGCCTATAAAAATTATTTTCTTATCGGCACGGCTTTAAACACGGCCCAGATCGAAGAAAAAGATCCACGTGCCGCAATCCTGGTTCCGCAACAGTTTAGTGCCATCACACCGGAAAATATCATGAAGAGTGCATTGATACACCCCGGATGGGACCGGTATGATTTTGACATGGCCGATAAAATTATTGCTTACGGAAACAAATACAACATCAAGGTAAACGGGCACACGCTCATCTGGCACAGCCAGCTGCCTGCTTTTATGCGTAACATGAAAGATGCCGATTCTGTAAAACAATTTTTTACCAATCACATCAACACCGTTGCAGGCCGGTACGATGGAAAGGTTTTTTCCTGGGATGTGGTGAATGAAGCACTGGAAGAAGATGGCAGTTTGCGCAAATCTGTTTTTTCAGAAAAATTGGGAAGTGATTTTGTAACCGAGGCATTCAGGCTGGCAGAAAAGGCAGCACCGCATACTGAGCTTTACTACAATGATTATAACATAGAGCAGCCAAAGAAAAGGGCGGGTGCCATTGCGTTGATAAAAAAGATACAGGCTGCCGGCGTACGCATTGATGGCGTAGGCATACAGGGGCATTGGCGGGCATCTAATATTCCATTAAAGGAAATTGAAAACAGCATCATTGAATTTTCTGCTTTAGGTATCAAAGTAATGTTCACTGAACTTGACCTGGGCGTATTGCCCAATCCCTGGGACTCGGATGCAGCAGATGTAAATTTAAAAGCAGTGTACAGCGAAAAGATGAACCCGTATGCTAAAGGTTTACCGGATTCTGTTCAAACAAAATTTACAAAAGGCTATGAGGATCTTTTCAAATTATTTTTAAAATATAAAGACAAGATAGGCCGCATTACTTTTTGGGGAGTGAATGACGGGCAATCATGGCTCAACGACTGGCCGATAAGAGGAAGAACGAACTATCCTTTATTATTCGACAGGGAATTTAAACCCAAGGAAATGAATCCAGCGCAGCAAAAATTATCTGTTATTGAAAAGATTGGGTACAGCTTAGGTGACCTTGCTGCTAATCTTATCTTTCAAACCTTAATGACCTTCCTGGCCTATTTCTATACAGATGTGTATAAAATACCCGCCGGCAAGGCCAGCGCCATCATTTTTATCGGAGGTTTCTTCGGAGCTTTTTTCAATGTTATTATGGGCATTATTGCCGATCGTACCAATACCAGGTGGGGGAAATTCAGGCCCTGGATATTATGGACATCCATACCTTTTGGTGTGATTGCGTTGTTGGCGTTTTCCACTCCCAATTTCGGTGAAAGCGGAAAAGTGATCTATGCATTGATAACTTATTTTCTGCTGGTGATCATTTACTCGGCCAATAACCTGCCTTACTCTGCACTCAGCGGTGTTATCACAGGCGATATGAAGCAGCGCAACAGTTTATCCTCATACCGCTTTGTGGCAGTAATGGTTGCCCAATTTATTATTCAGTCTTTGTTGTTGCCGTTGGTACTTTCTGTCGGGCACGGCGATAAAGCAGCAGGTTTTGAAAAAGTAATGTTTGTATTTGCCATCACCGGCGTCATCTGCTTTATCATCACATTTTTAACCACCAGGGAACGGGTTGTTCCTGCGCAAACTGAGAAAACATCCATATTACAGGACCTCAAAGACCTGACTAAAAACAAACCATGGGTGATCATGCTGTTACTTACCATCCTGGTATTTATTACACTGGCATTAAAAGGCGGCATGTATATTTATTATTTTAAGTACTACCTGAATGCCCCGGCAGAGGCAGCATTTTTAGAGAACATAGGGTTTAATAATTTTATTGGTTGGTTAAATAAAGCCGTTACCGGTTTGGGTTTGGGGCAGTTCCAGTGGCCCGAAGATGCTCCTACTTCTGCAAACAGTTTGTTCAATGCAGGTGGAATTATTTTTATGATCATCGGTATCATGTTTTCAAAACCGCTGGCAGACAGGTTTGGTAAAAGGAATGTATTTGGTATTTTTCTTTTCTTGTCTGCACTATGCCTGGTGATGTTTAACTTTTATTCACGTACGGCGATAGCGGCTGTATTTGTTACCCAGGTATTGCACGGGTTTTTATACGGCGTTACCATTCCCATATTGTGGGCCATGATCGCTGATGTTGCTGATTACAGCGAATGGAAAAATAACAGGAGAGCAACAGCCATTATTTTTTCTGCCATGATCTTTGGTTTAAAAATAGGGTTAAGCGTTGGCGGTGCAATAGGCGCTGCACTGTTATCAAGATATGGTTATGTAGCCGAACAGGCGGAGCAAACAGCCAGTGCCGTATCGGGAATAAAAATGTCGGTTAGTATTTACCCGGGCCTGGTATTTATTATTGGAGCTGCCATTTTGATCTGGTACCAGATAGATAAAAAAATGGAAGTGCAGATCGAAAAAGATCTTACCGAAAGAAGGAAATAAGTTTTAAAATATTCTGTAAATGCCCGAAGACAGTATTGAACACATCGATTTTAGTGAGTTAAACCGCAGGGCCATTTCGCAACCGCTGGTTAAACATATATACACAGCCGACCCCTCTGCCCATGTGTTTAACGGAAAGATTTATATCTACCCATCGCATGATATAGATGCCGGCGATGCCTTTGATGACCTGGGAAGCCATTTTGCCATGGAAGATTATCATGTGTTGTCAATGGATAGCCCTGCTGATGAAGCTACCGACCATGGGCCGGCATTACATATAAAAGATGTTCCCTGGGCATCAAAACAAATGTGGGCACCGGATGCAGCGGAAAAAAACGGAACGTATTACTTATTCTTTCCAGCCAAAGACCATGACGGCATTTTTCGCATAGGTGTGGCAACAGGCAATTCGCCAACAGGACCATTCACGCCACAACCGCAGGCAATAAAAAACAGTTTTTCTATTGACCCTGCAGTTTTTAAAGATGAAGATGGCAGTTATTATATGTATTTCGGCGGCATTTGGGGTGGGCAATTACAACGCTGGAGAACAGGAAGTTTTAATGCAGCAGAAGAGAAAAGCCCGGTTGCACATCTTCCAGCAGATGATGAACCTGCGTTATGTGCAAAGGTTGCAAGGCTTACCAATGATTTATTGGAATTTGCCGAAGCACCCAAAGATGTTATGATCTTAGATGAAAACGGGAAACCGCTGCTGCAAGGCAATAACGACAGAAGATTCTTTGAGGCATCATGGATGCACAAGTACAATGGGAAATATTATTTTTCCTATTCAACCGGCGATACACATTATATCTGTTATGCCATTGCCGACAACCCGTACGGGCCATTCACTTACCAGGGGCGTATTCTGGAACCGGTTGTGGGCTGGACATCGCATCATTCCATTTGTGAATTTAACGATAAATGGTATTTGTTTTATCACGACTCCGGTTTAAGTGAAGGCGTAACGCATTTACGGTCGGTAAAAGTTACGGAGCTTACGTATGATGCCGCCGGGAAAATACATACCATTAATCCATATAGATCTAAATAGAGTTGCTTTCTTAAATTTGCAGCGGTACAAAAAAATAAACCAGGTAAATATGTTGATGGAGCAAACGATGAGGTGGTTCGGCCCCAATGATGCGGTCAGCTTAAAAGATATACGGCAGGCCGGTTGCAGTGGCGTGGTAACAGCCCTGCATCATATTCCTGTTGGGGATGTGTGGCCGGTTGATGAGATCAGTAAAAGAAAAAAGGTCATTGAAGAAGAAGGATTAACATGGACGGTAATTGAAAGCCTGCCCGTGCATGAAGACATAAAAAAACAAAACGGCGGGTATCTTCAGTATATCGAAAACTACAAAACAAGTTTACGCAATGTAGCTGCCTGCGGATTAAAAGTGGTTACCTATAATTTTATGCCCATACTGGATTGGTTACGAACAGACGTTTCTTATACCATGCCCGATGGAAGCAAGGCGCTGTACTTTGAACGTTCGGCATTCATTGCATTCGATTTGTTTTTACTGAAAAGGCCTGGAGCTGAAAAAGATTATACCGAAGAAGAAATAAAAAAAGCGAAGGCAAGATTTGCAAAGATGAGTGAAGCAGAAAAAGAAAAGCTGTTTCGTAATACCATGCTGGGATTACCGGGCAGCGATGAGGCATTTACAGCTGAACAGGTGCTAACGGCTTTAAAAACATACGAAGGTATTAATGCAAAGCAATTGCAGCAGCACCTTTTTTATTTTCTCAAGCAGGTGGTACCGGTTGCAGAAGAATGCGGACTACAAATGGCCATTCACCCCGATGATCCGCCTTACCCGGTTCTGGGATTGCCAAGGGTGGTCAGTACAGAGCAGGATGCACTTGATATCATCCGGTCGGTACCTTCGCCGGCAAACGGACTTTGTTTTTGTACGGGATCCTTTGGTGCAAGGGCCGATAATCATTTAGTAAGCATGATACAGCGGTTTTCCGATAATATTCACTTTCTTCACCTGCGTAATACAAAACGGGATGAAGAAGGAAATTTTTACGAAGCAGATCATCTTGCGGGTGATACGGATATGTATGCCATTATGAAGGAAGTGGTGCAGTTGATGAAGCGGCGGAGTATTTCCATACCCATGCGGCCCGACCATGGCCACCAGATGCTGGATGACCTGGATAAAACAACCTACCCGGGATACAGTGCCATCGGGCGTTTACGTGGATTGGCAGAATTGCGTGGACTGGAATGGGGCGTATACCGTTCTTTAAGCCCGGTAAATGAAAAAACGAATTTTCAAGATTGATTTAAATGAGCAAGATCACGAAAGAACATTTTGGAGAGTTTGATGGGAAGGAGATCTTTCGTTTCACGCTTGTGAATGCAAAAGGAAACAGTGTTTCGGTGATCAACTACGGAGGTACCATCACTTCCTGGATAATAAATGATGAGAATAACGGGATAAAGAACATTGTAGTTGGGTTTGATACGCTGCAGCAATACCTGGATGATACGGCTTACTTCGGTTGCATTGCCGGTCGTTATGCCAACCGGATCGCCAACGGACATTTTTCCATCAACGGAACCAATTATGTGCTTGCCTGCAACGATGGTAAGAATCATTTGCACGGCGGAAACCGGGGATTCAATAAAAAAGCCTGGGATGCATTGGTGATCGAAAAAGAATACCCGGTACTATCGCTGAATTACTTCAGCAGGGATGGAGAGGAAGGCTATCCCGGCAACTTAAAGGTTACGGCAGAATTTTCTTATACCGATGACGATGAGCTGATCATCGGATATTCTGCAGAGACAGATAAACCAACGCCGGTCAATCTTACCAGTCATTGTTATTTTAATTTGTCCGGCGACATGAACAGCCCGGTACTGGATCATCTCCTGCAGATAAATGCGGATAACTATACCCCTTTGAATGAAGAACAGATACCAACGGGTGAATTGATACCGGTGGAAGAAACCGAATTCGATTTCCGGGAGTTGACTGCAATAAAGGATAAACTGGAAACCGCAGCAGAAGAATATGATCACAATTTTGTACTGAATAAGAACGGAACTGCATTTTCATTCGCTGCATTACTGGCCGGCCCGTCGGGGCAACCGCAAATGTCTGTCTTTACAACCGAACCCGGACTGCAACTATATACCGGCAATTTGCTCGATGGCAGTTGTAAGAACCGGGATGGTAAGGTGATCAATAAATATGCAGCCCTGTGTTTGGAAACCCAGCACTTCCCGGATTCGCCGAATCAGCCTGATTTTCCATCAACCATTGTAATGCCGGGTAAAAAATATTTTTCAAAAACGGTTTATAAGGTAACGTCGGAATAAAAATCATGAACAAGGAACACGGAATGTCGAATTTCGAAGTAGCATTCTGATCAGGATCACTTCCTTGTTCATTATTCCTTGCTCCCTGTTCCCTGTACGATATTGGCTTAAATAAAAAAGCCTGTCCAAAACTGAACAGGCTTTTTAAATGCTGTAGGGGAAGGGATCGAATCCGCCAGTTGGCGGACAGTTAACTGTAGCCGGCAGCGGTGCTTTTTTAAAACTCTTTATTACACTAGAATAAGAGCCTCGGTCTTTTAACGAAGGTATTTTTAAGCTTCTTTTAATGATTATTACCTGATAAGAAGAACAGAGCCCTTCAACAGCTGTTTATCGGGGTTGTCCTTTAACTGATAATTTATGACCCAGATATAAGAGCCTTGAGGCTGGGCTACACCTTTATAAGTACCATCCCATCCTTTATTTTTATCTGTACTTTCAAATAGTAAATTACCATAGCGATCAAGTATTTGAAGATGGTATTCGGTAACATTTTCTCCAAAATATGATTTAAAGACATCATTTTTTCCATCACGATTTGGAGTAAAGGCAGAAGGAATATATAGTTTGCAAGCACCTGTTGTAATGAGTACAGAATCTTTTTGCTGCCACAATTATTGATTGCTGTAAGATAATACAAACCAGGCCGACTTACCGAATATGTTGGCGAAGAAGAACCATCTTGCCATAAGTAGGTTACATCATTAATACGGGGATTTAACGTTATGTACATACCATTGCAAATAGGCTGATCAGGTCCTAGGGTAAATACAGGTTTTGAAACATAAGTTACATTAATTGTGTCCCTTGCAAAACATCCAGTTCTGTATACGGTTACATAATATTTACCTGTTTGCTTTACAAGATAAACGGCTGCTGTACTTCTGTCCTGCCATAAATAAGTAGAATTAGCATTGGTAGCATCCAGTAACAAATTATTGCCTTCACAGAGTGAAGCATCATTACCAAGATTAACAACAGGTAGTGGCTTAACCATTACAGATACACTATCACGATATAAACAGCCATCCTTGCTCACATCGCACCAATAAATACCAGTTTGAAAAACCTTAATCACGGGTGTAGTTGCTCCGGTATTCCATATATAACCGGTTGCACCGGCTACTGTAGCATTCAGAATAACCGTATCCTTTTCGCAAACTGATTTATCGGGCCCTAAAGTAAAATCTGGAAGCATTCTGAAAGTCACATTTATTGTATCACGCCAGTAACAACTATTAACTGTAGAAATAACTTTTAGCCAATAAGCCCCGGGTTGGCAACTGATATAGTTGCACTGGTGCTGTTTGTACTCCATAGATAATTCACATTATTTTGAAGTGGAGAAGGGACCAGGTCTATAAAAGTTCCACCACAAATGGTGGTATCGTTTCCTAAAGAGAATAAAGGAGACGGCTTAAAAGTCACATTTATTGTATCTGAAGAGCTGCATCCGTTATTATTGATTGCTGTAACCCAGTATGTACCGCTTTGTGTTACCACTAATGAATCGCCATTATAACTTGTTCCATTCCATGTATGACTTGTAGCATTAACAATCCCTGGTATCAATGTTAAAGTTTCTCCCTGGCAAAGAATTGTATCCTGAGGCAATGTAACCTGTACGGCAGGATACTCAGTTATAGTTATAGTATCACTAGATGTACAACCCGTTTGATTAATGATACTGTTTACCCAATATGTCCCACCCTGCTTTACCCATATGTAAGCGGCTGTATCTCCTGTACTCCAAAAATGAGAAGCGCCTGGAAATGTAGCATCAAGTTTTATAGAATCTCCTGTACAAAGAGAACCGTAACGGCCAAAAGCAACGCTCGGTTTTGGTACAAACGTTATCTTTATTGAATCAGTTTGTTCACATCCGTTACATCCATTTTGGATCATTTTTATATATACAGTACGGGAATTATTTACAACATATAAACTATCACGGATCCCCAGGTTCAGCGTCGGTATACTATTAATATCTTCACCCCATTCAAAAATGCCATTAATGCACTGCGGTTTTATTGTTAATGAACTGCCTTCGCATAATACGGTATCTGTAGGGAGTGGATACAATAAACGTTTATTAGGATCTTTTCTTTCTACGATCGCAGTCACACTGTCAATAAGCAGGATTGCAGCATTGAATATTTTTGCAGTTACAGTATAAATGCCGGGGAGATGAAAAACTATGTGCAGCTCTAACTGTCGAAGCTGTATTATTTATTCCTGAAGCAGGATCACCGAAATCCCACTCCACACGTGCTGTTGTATCACGGGTTATAGAAAAATGCAAAGAGTCCGGATAGCATCCTCCGGTATAAACAATACAGTTTTTTATAGCTTTTTGAACGTAGGCATGATAAAACTGTCGACTTTCAAGAGATTGTAAACCAGCAGGGAAAGGCACTTCGCTAAAGTTATAAGAGTCTCCAATATGATTGGGAAAATCAATACTCCCATATCTTGATATTCCATAATGAAAAGCCAGGTGCATTTTTTTATTCAGTACAACACGAGGTATATAGAACTGATAAGGCTTGCAAAAAAACAATTTTGAGTAACTATATTGTGTTAATGCAGTTGAATCAGTATAACAAAGGTTATATTGTTCAAGAATGTTATCAAGTGTTTGCACACCTGCCGTTAAAATTCTTATAGACAGAATAAAGCCGGTATAAAAGCCTGTTATCCGGCGAAAATTCCAGAACGTTGAGCGTGGAGGGAGTGGTTCCAAGGTAAGGATTACCATATATTTTAGTGGAAACCTTATCTGTTATTTTTCCTGTTTGTGAATTGAAATAAAAAACCTGACAGATATTTTGAGGTATCAGATTACCAATGCGTGCCCCGGCAATCATACTCCCATCATGCGATGTTGCAAGGTTTACATAGTTGGATACATTCGTAAACCAAACTGTTCCGGCCTTGCTAATAACTTTATTGTTATTAACACCAGCTGAATTTACAAGCCTTGAATAAAGCGTATCTGAATTGGCCTTACAGGTTACCACCCAGAAATTATCAGATCCCCTTTGTTGTACAAGCGTGAACGGTGTCAGCAATTGGTCTGCATTTGTAGTATCAATAGGATTGTCGGCACTTATAACATTACCTAATCCGCCATTTAAGGACATATCAATTACTGCATATTTTAATACCCATCGGGCAGAAGACGAAAATGTTTGACTTACCTGGTAAAACAGGTAATATTTTGAATTATTAGATGGAACCGGGGCTACCAAAGCTGTAGATCCATAACCATAGTGAGGACCAAATAAGTTGCTGCCTGGCATCACCTGGTAATTTTTGTCGAGTATGACTCCGTTACGAAAAGATCCAACAGTAGGGTTAGTATAACTAAAATCGAACAGTACATTTCCAATGCTGTCAGAAATAGTAGCAATACTCCATTCGCTATTTGGCGTTGGTATGCCGGGTATCGTTTGTGGATTTCCTGAATTGTAAGTAATACCAGTATTACTATAATGAAAATTACTTATTTCTTTCTGTGCAAACGACGGCTGCACTACAAAGATGAAAAGTAGCACCAGTAATAAGAGTTTACATGATAGGGTATTTACAATCATTGATCTTTATTACAAGTATTGTAAGATACTTTTTTTATTGCATAGGATGATAATAGTGGCTAAAACAAGCCACCCCTATATTTGACAAAGTACAGGCTAAACACGACTCTGGGGTTGCGGGAAATCTTGAAGATTTCAAAGTATTCCGGGGCCTATTTTATTGAGATAAGGAAGAAGTGTTAGTTAAGAGAATACTGGAAATTTTATATTGATTAACATAACCAAAAGCCTTGTAAAGACCCTCTTTGTCCACTCTAAAAAAATAAAAAAGGCTCAAAATCAAGCGGTAACGCTAATTCTGAGCCTTTCAGTTGCTGTAGGGGAAGGGATCGAACCTTCACGAGGCAGTTAGCTATAACACAAAGTTCGGTGGTCGACCCCGGTCGTTCAGATATTGCTATCCAAACGGCTCTATGTTACGTTTATCCTGTTATCCTCACCCCCGAGACAAGGGGGCATGTCTGCCAAAAATTTCATCACCCCACAATTTTTAAGAACTTCCCGATAGCTATCCGGATTGATGACACAAATCTATGGTAATATCCAATACGTTTAAAATAATTTATCAAATATTTGGAAATTATAGAAATAATTCAAATATTTGCTTATTAGTTTAAAAAAACTTAAAAAACCAAAAACGAAATGGCTGCTAAATTAAATCTTGACAAATTGGATCTCCAGATCATTCATGAAATGATGGAAACAGCAGAGATCTCCTATGCCGAGCTGGGCAAAAAACTGTTTGTAAGTGGTGGTACCATTCATGTTCGCATAAAAAAATTACAGGAATCCGGCATTGTTAAAGGTACAAGACTTAATGTAGACCTGAGACAGTTGGGATATGATATTACTGCCTTTGTGGGTATTTACCTGGAGAAAAGTTCTTTATACGATGCAGTTGCAAAAGACCTGATGAATATTCCCGAGATCGTCCGGCTCAATTACATCACGGGTAATTACAGCATGTTCATAGAAATTGTTTGTAAGGATATTACCCAGCTTCGTTCGGTATTACATGATGAACTGCAGAAGATAAAAGGCATTGAGCGTACCGAAACATTTATTTCCCTTGAAGAAGGATTTAACCGGAATGTGCAGGTGGCGCCGGCTGTGTAAAACCGGATGCTGGATACTTGATCCTGGATACCGGATACAGCTCAATTATTGAAAAGCTTTTCAAAACTTCAGGGAGTTGCCAGAATCCAGGATGCAGTATCGTTTTTACGTTTCCTTCACATCCACCGCATCTCTCAATCCATTCCCCAATAAATTAAAAGCGAGCACCAATAACATGATGGCAAAACCGGGTATCAGTGCCAGCATCGGGTTATGTGTGATGATGAAATTATAATTCTCCTTTATCATCAGTCCCCAGCTTGGTTGCGGCGGCTGAATACCGATCCCTAAAAAACTCAGGCCTGCTTCTACAATTATTGCGGTTGCAAAATTTCCTGCGGCGATCACCATCACAGGTCCGAGTATGTTAGGTAAAATATGTCGAAGTATGATGTGGCTGTTCTTTAAACCCAATGCCCTTGCAGCCTGTACGTATTCCATTTCTTTAATGGCCATTACCTGTCCACGTATCAGGCGGGCCACACTCACCCACATCGTTAATCCAACTGCAATGAATATCTGCCAGAAACCTTTGCCCATGGCCATGGTGATGGCAAATACCAAAAGTAAAGTGGGGATGCTCCAGGTAACATTCACCAGCCACATGATCAGCTCATCAACCCAACCACGATAATAGCCGGCGAGTGCGCCTAAAATTATTCCCAGGGTTAGTGAGATGAGCACAGCGATCAATCCAACAGCCAGACTGACCCTGGTACCGATGATCAATCGACTTAAAATATCACGTCCGAATTTGTCGGTACCCAGCCAGTATTTTTTTGTAATGATATTTTGCTCAATAGCCCCGGGGTTATTGAAGGTTAAGGCATTAATAGAGTAATACAGAACAACTGAGGTATCGTCATCAATGAATTTATTTACCAGCAGACTGTCACCACTAATGTGGTATCCTTTGATCGGGATTAATCTGAAATGATTTTTTTTGCCGCTTAAAATATGCTCAAGCCAGGATCCGGCCCAATATTTTCGTTCGTTTATTTTTAAAAACTGCTGGGTATATCCCGGCTTCTTTGCCTGTATCTCCACCGTTTGCAGATCGGCATTGGGAGAATTATCCGGGGCAATGACATAACCGAATAGTGATATGAATACGGCAAGAATAATAATGAGCAGGCCAAACAAAGCGCCCTTGTTTTTTTTAAGGCGCTTCCAGGTTTCGGCCCTGAATGAAAAACGGTTTCCTGCCATAGTGTAAATTACAAATTCAGCAGGTTATTTTACGCTTCTTTCTTTCCAGCTATAATTGCCAAAAGTGCCCAGCCAACCGGCAATAACGGTATAAAGAATATGGGCCGGTTGCATTAATGGAAACATCCACAGTAACCGTCTCTTATCAAAGAATTTTGCAACGGGATAAAGGAAGATCAATTCGGTAATTGTTTTTAAAAGAAGCAATACCAGCCATACCCACATAATCGAACATTGAATATTAAGCATTGTCCCGCCTAAGGCGAGATGAATATTGTCAAATACTGCAATTACCGGTAGAGCCAAAAGCATCACGTTTACCAGGTACACCAGCAGCAATACCCAAAAGATCCGGTTATCATCATACCTGTTTGCCTTGCTGGCCCAGCGGATGCGTTGGTTAAAGAACTGCCCGAGCGTTTTTACCGGCACTGTCTGAACGATCACTTCTTCCGATCTTAAGAACATCACTTTTTCGGGATATCGTTTGTATATTTTATGCATCAGCAGCATATCATCACCGCTGGCAATATTATCAATGCCGCTGAATCCGCCCACTTCTTCAAATGCTTTTTTGGTATAGGCCAGGTTGGCGCCATTGCACATGCTGTGTATCTTTTTATATACCGATGCACCGGTAATGCCCTGCAGGGTCATGAAGTCGAGCGCCTGGAAGATCTCGATGAACCTGTTTCCGCAGTTGATAGAAACCGGCGCTGCAATAAATTCCGGCTGATACGCATCATAGAATGCAGCAATGGTCTGCAACCAGTTTTTCGGAACAACGCAATCCGCATCGGTTGTAACAATTAATTTTCCCGTTGATCTTTGTATGGCAATCTCGATCGCTTTCTTTTTATAAGAATTCAATTCCCCATCCGGCACAAAATCTTTTAAGGAAATGAGTTTTACATTTTTTGTGCGGTAGTTATTTATGATCGATGCCGTGCTGTCGGTTGAATGATCATCCACAACCAATATTTCATGCAAATCCGTTGGATAGGATTGATTGCAAACCGAATCCAGGCAGGCTGCAATATTTTTTTCTTCGTTACGGGCAGGGATGATGACGGAAATGCTGGTTTGTGGTTTTCGGTTTGTGGTTTGTCCTTCGGCTTCGCTCAGGATAAGTTTGAAGTTGGGTATCTGCCGCCAGCTTCTCCGGTAATAAAGAATGAGTGCCGTATAGCTGAAGAACAATAAAAAGAAGATGGTTAAAACCGCTGTCATAAAGGCTCAGTAAAGATTTGCGGTACATGTGAGTGATCCTTCGGCTCCGCTCAGGATAAACTCCAGATGCTGCCTGAAAGCCATGCCGGTAACACAAAAATAAATTTTAAAATTTCAAATGAATGATTATCTTTGTTTAGTTGCATAAACAACTATATGTCAAACAACCAATTTAAGAAAGGCGAATTATACAGTTTTATAACGGGCAAGGCCAGCACGGCAATTGGAAGGCGGCTGCAGAAGAATTTCAAGCAGGCCAATATTGAAATCACGATCGAGCAGTGGAGTGTACTGTATCACTTATGGAAGGTAGATGGCATGAGCCAGCAACAATTATGCGATGCAACATTCAGGGATAAACCAAGCATTACCCGGCTGGTTGATAACCTGGAAAAATTAAAACTGGTAAAGCGGAATGCATCAAAGGAAGACCGCCGGAAGAATTTAATTGTTTTATCACCTGTTGGAAAAGAACTGGAAGAGCGCTGCATGGAAATTGCAAACATTACGTTAAACGAAGCATTGCAGGGAGTGACCAACGGGCAGATAGAAATTGCGAAAGAGGTGTTGCAGATGGTGTACGATAATTTGAAATAGCAAGTTTGTGGTTTGAAGTTTATGGTTATGAAGAGTCTGCGAATTATATGCTCTTAACCAAAAACCTCAAACCTCAAACCTCAAACCTCAAACCTCAAACAATGATTTCTAAATTCTTAAAATAAATTTTTATGAGTACTACTACTCCTGTTACAACGTCCTTAAAAGGCGGCGAATGGCTGATCAAAGAAAGCAACGCATTTGAAACCTACATTCCCGAAGATTTCAACGAGGAGCAACAGATGGTGAAGGAAATGTGCTTACAGTTCCTGAACACGGAAGTGCTGCCCATCGTTGACCGCATTGATAAAATGGAAGCAGGCCTGATGCCATCGCTGATGGTGAAAGCAGGAGAGCAGGGTTTGTTGGGTACTTCTGTTCCGGAAGACCTGGGCGGATTGGGAAAGGATTTTATTACTTCCACCATCGTTAATGAAGGCCTTGGTGGTGGTTACTCTTTCAGCGTTGCTGTTGCTGCACATACCGGCATCGGTACTTTGCCCATTTTATACTTTGGTACCGAAGCCCAAAAGAAAAAATACATTCCCAAACTTGCCAGCGGCGAATGGAAGGGGGCATACGGATTGACCGAACCCAACAGCGGCAGCGATGCCCTCGGTGCAAAAACAACAGCCGTACTTTCTGCCGACGGAAAAAATTACATACTCAACGGACAAAAATGCTGGATCACCAACGGAGGTTTTGCCGATGTATACACCGTGTTTGCAAAAATAGACGGCGATAAATTCAGCGCCTTCATCATTGAACGCGGCATGGAAGGATTTACCCAGGGACCCGAAGAACACAAGATGGGGATCAAGGGATCATCAACGGTTCAATTATATTTCCAGGATTGTAAAGTACCTGTTGAAAATCTTCTGGGCGAAATTGGCAAGGGCCACATCATCGCTTTTAATATCTTAAACATAGGCCGTTTAAAATTATGTGCCGCTGCGCTGGGTGGGGCAAAAATGTCGTTAAGTGATACGATCGTGTACGCTAAAACAAGAGAACAGTTTAAAACAGCCATCGCCAATTTTGGCGCCATTAAATATAAACTGGCCGAAATGGCCATCCGCATTTTTGCCGGCGAAAGTGCTTTATACCGCACCAGTAAATGGATAGATGATAAAGAAATTGAACTGGCTGCCGCAGGTAAAACCTTTGCCGAGGCCCTCCTTGGTGCGGCAGAAGAATTTGCCGTGGAGTGCGCCATATTAAAAGTGCATGGCAGCGAAGTGCTGGATTATACGGTGGATGAAGGCGTACAGGTGCACGGGGGCAACGGGTTCAGTGACGAATATTCAGCCAGCCGGGGTTACCGCGACAGCCGCATCAACCGCATTTACGAAGGCACCAACGAGATCAACCGCCTGCTTACGGTGGATATGATATTAAAGCGTGCCATGAAAGGCAAGCTCGACCTGATGGGCCCGGCCATGGCTGTTTCAAAGGAGCTGATGAGCATTCCGGAATTTGGAAATGACGACGATACACCGTTTGCAAAAGAAAAGAAGACGATCGTGAATATGAAGAAAGCCATTTTAATGGTGGCAGGTGCTGCGGTGCAGAAACTGATGATGAAGATACAGGACGAGCAGGAGATACTGATGAACATTGCCGACATGGCCATTGAAACATACGAAGCAGAAAGCACACTGTTGCGGATCATCAAACTGGTGGACAAGGAAGGCGAAGCAGCCGTGCAGGTAAAGATAGATATGATGCGCTGTTACCTGAATGATGCGGTGGATAAAGTGAATAAAGCAGGCAAGGAAGCCATCAATGCCTTTGCAGGCGGGGATGAGCAGCGCATGATGCTGCTGGGCTTAAAGCGTTTTACAAAAACCGAACCTTTCAACAGCAAAGATGCCCGGAGAAGAATTGCAGATAAACTGATCGCAGAGAATAAATATCCCTGGTAAGAAATTCAATCAAATAATTCTTGACCCATCCATCCGTCCGCCAGCTGGCGGACGGATGGGTTTTTTGTTGCAGTTGTCATGCTTTGGTACTGGCACAGTTTTAGCGGCATGGGATCTAACCCCACAATGCTCTTCACTAATCAATTTCTAAAAAATCAAATCATGGCAAAAAAATCTAAACCAGCAAAAAAAGCAGCGCCCAAAAAATCAGTAAAAAAAGCGGTTGCAAAATCAACATCTCCTAAAAGAAAGAAAGCGGCAGTAAAAAAAGCAAACCCTAAGAAAGCAGCAGCAAAGAAGGGCCCAGCAAAGAAAGCGGTTGCAAAACCTGCAGCCCGCAAAGGAAAGAAAACTGCATCTAAGAAGGTTGCCGTAAAAAAAGCAGCACCCAAAAAAGCAGTTGCCAAGAAGGTGGTAGTAAAGAAAACGGTTTCAAAAAAAGTAACCGTAAAGAAAGCAGCAGCAAAAAAACTACCGGTTAAAAAAGTTGCAGCAGCCAAAGTGGCTGCCAAACCAACCTTACCGGCAGTTAAGAAGAAAACGGTTTTGGTAAAAAGGCCAAAGCCTGTAATAATACCTATACCTGCAGCAGTATCATTACCACCGGTTGAAGAACAGTCAGCAGACCTGGTGAGTAAAGCAGCAAACCTCGATGCAGGCAACGGGATGATGATACCCGGCAACGGATCCAATGATGCGCCGCTTGTAACCGAAGACCCGGTTAAAACAATCGACAAGAATGTATTTAACAGGGCAACGGCAAATGGGGTTCCTCACAGCAACCTGCAGTTTTCCTCCAAACCAAAGAATAGAGTAAAGCCTTCGGGTAAAAAACCATTGTGGAATAAATAAATTCATAATAACTCCATATATATGCGTAAATAGGGCCTGCTGGCAAACCACAGATTAGGTAACAGGCAGGCGTAAAAAAATTGGCTGAGCGATCAGCCAATTTTTTTTGTATCTAAAAGGATCAGCCAATTTTTTGTAAGCCAATGTTCGCTGAAATTATTTTTTCTTTTTTGCTTTTGTGATTCATTTAAATTTGCCGTCATGAAAAGGGTATTTCTATCTGTATTCATTTTTGCTGCATGTAATGTTGCTGCACAAAGCAAACAGTATTACGACTGGCAATGGAAACCCTGTGATGCATCGAAGGCGAGATTTATTTCGCTTGCAGAAAAAACAGACAGCGGTTGGCTGCGGAAGGATTTTTTCCTGGCCACAAAAAAACTGCAGATGAGAGGTTTGTATGAAGACAGTCTGACCAAAGTACGGAATGGCTGGTTCCTGTATTTTTATGCCAACGGAAAAATGTCATCGATCGGGCAATATGTAAAGGGGAAAAAAGATGGTTTGTGGCTCTCCTGGTATTTTAATGGGATGATGCAGGACTCCGTTTTTTACAATTCGGGATACCCCGCTTACATATTCAAATGGCACAGCAACGGGTATATCGCCGATTCGTCGGTGTATAACCCGGATGGCACGGCCGTACATGTTTACTGGTTCGATAATGGAGTACCTTCTTCTGCAGGCCGTTCTTATGAAGGAGAGCAGGAAGGCCGCTGGAAGTATTTTCATAAGAACGGAAAACCGGCGGCGCTGGAAGATTACCGGCAAGGCAAACTGGTAAGCCGTATATATTATAATGAAGAAGGCATAGCCTTAACCGATACAACCAACAGGGACCGGGAAGCAGATTTTAAAGGTGGAAATAAGAAATGGAGATCCTTCATGGAAAATAAACTTGAATTTCCGGCCGGGGTTAAACTGGTGAATACCGATGTTATTACCGTGGTAATTAATGCTACTATAGATGAAGAAGGCAATGTTACGGATACCTACGTGGATATACCATTCAACCCGTTGTTTGATGAAGAAGCATTACGGGTAATGAAAAAATCTCCCAAATGGGTCCCGGCCATTTCGCACAACCGCCGGGTAAAATATTATGTGCGCCAGCCTGTTTTTTTCGGGCAGGAGGTGGAGTGAAGTTTGTGCTTTTTTTATTTCTTGTTCTTTTTGCTTCTCCAAAAAAGAAGCCGCTGCTCTCAGGCA